>CBDCBA010000016.1:0-128296 GCA_965214125.1 Tepidisphaeraceae bacterium | reverse complement strand
GACTTCCTGATGGCCATGTACGTCGAGTTCCTGCGCGAGCAACGGCCACGCATGATGGCCGAGAACGTCCGCTTCAACCAGATCGGCCGCCTCGACGGCCTGCCGCAAACCGTGCTCGACGAGGTTCACCGAACGCTCGACGAAACCGCGAAAAATGATGGCCTGACTGTCACGCTCGCCCTGAACTACGGCGGCCGGACTGAACTCGCCGACGCCGCCCGCTCGATCGCCGCCGACGTCGCCGCCGGCACGCTCAATCCAACCGATGTCAACGAGGCCGCCCTCGCCGACCGACTCACCACCGGCCGCCTCGGCAGCTTCACCGGGCAGGCGCTCCCCGATGTGGACCTGCTCGTCCGCACCGCCGGCGAGCTGCGCGTGAGCAACTACCTCCTGTGGCAGATCAGCTACGCCGAGATTCACGTCACGAACGCCCTTTGGCCCGACTTCGACCGGAACGAACTCTTCGCCGCCCTCCGCGCCTACGCCGGCCGCACGCGACGCTTCGGCGCGGTCGTCGGCAGCTAGAGAGAGTTCCACTCGCCTGTACCGGACTGGCTCACACGCCGGCGTCGCCGTAGGCGTGGACGATGCGCTGCACAAGGCGGTGCCGGACGATGTCGTGCTGGTCGAGGCGGCGGTGGGCGATGCCCTCGACGCCCTCGAGCCGCTGCAGCGCGTCGGCCAAGCCGCTGGGTACGTCGGGCTCCAGGTCCGTTTGCCGCGGGTCGCCGGTCACGATCATCTTGCTGTCGTTGCCGAGGCGGGTTAGGAACATCAGCATCTGGCTGACGGTGGTGTTCTGGGCTTCGTCGAGGATGACCACCGCATCGTTGAACGTCCGGCCGCGCATGAAGGCGAGGGGGATGACCTCGATCACGTCGTTCATCATAAAGCGCTTGACCTGGTCGAAATCCATCATGTCGTTGAGCGCATCAAGCAGCGGGCGCAGGTACGGGTTGACCTTCGCGGCCAAATCGCCCGCGCAGAAAGCCCAGCCGCTCGCCCGCCTCGACGGCCGGGCGTGCGAGCACGATGCGCTTCACCTGGTGCTGCTTGAGCATGCCGGCGGCCGCGGCGACGGCGAGATAGGTCTTGCCCGTGCCCGCCGGGCCGGTGCAGAAGACCAAGTCGTGATCGAAAATCGCCCGCAGGTACTCGCGTTGCCCGTCGGTTTTGGGGCGGACGCGCGTGCCGCGGGCGAAGACCTCCACGTGGTCGGCGTTGGCCTCGCGCTGAAAGTCGCTTTTCGCGCACGCTCAGGATGGCATCGGCCACGTCGTCACTCGAAAGGTACTCGCGCCGGCGGAGCCTTGCCTGCATCGCCTCGATCGCGCGGGCGGCGGTGCCGACGACCTCGGGGTCGCCCGTCAGCCGCAGTTCCTCGCCGCGCAGCGTGATGCCCACGCCCAGCGCTTCGCGCAGTTGCTTCAGATGCCGGTCGGCCGGCCCGGCGAGGGCGAGCTTCTTTTCGGGATGATGGAGCGGGATCGCGAGATTCAAGGCGGCCATGGTAGTGGCGTTGTCTTACAGAATCGCGGCCGTGTCTGCGTGGCTTCGTCAAGCCCGGTCGATCACACCCTCCGCTCGGCAAACAGGATCGCGCCAACCCGCCCCTCTTGCCCAAGCTGCCACAGGAGGTCGAAGGGCGTTGCAAAATTAATGCGCAGCGTTGAAGTTTCGTTTGCGAACGGTCCGACGCGCCGCTAGATTATCGGCGTCTCACTCGCGATCCGCGGCGTCGTGGGGAGTGAATGCACGGTCGAGCGCGTGCTCGGCTACCGCGCAACCGTTCAGTCGCGCCTCCACGGTCGCTTGGCCGTGATTTAGGGAAGTTGATCCACCCATGAGTAAGTTCGCTCTTGCCACCGCCGCCGCGGCTGGCCTCGTCGTGACCTCGTCGGCCTTCGCCGTGCCGACCACGGACTTCAACCCGCTTTCAGCCGGAACTCTCGAGTACAACCTCGGTTCGGGCAACGGTCCGGGCGACTCGCTCGTGACCGGCCCGACTGTTGTTTACAGCAGCCTTGATGACCCGGATGACATCGCCGAGCCGGCCCCAGACCGCGCCTTCTCCTCGACAGACCTGTCCGCCACCTACGGCGACTCGGTCCTCCTCGAGGACACCGGCCGGCTCGAAGAGTTCGCGTTCTCGGTCTTCAACAGCGCCACCGGCAACACCGGTTCCCTCGCGACGGCCGACATCACGATCCGCTTCTTCAACACCGATGAGTTCGTCGCTGGCGACGAGACGACGGGCCTCCTCGGCGCGTTCACGGGCAGCCTCGACTTCACGGACCCGAACGATCCGGCCGATATGGGCCTGGCGCCCGGCTTCTTCACCACGCTGACCTTCACCGGGCTCTCGGGCCTCGGCACGCCGATTGACCTGCTCGACACGGACGTCGTCTTCACGCAGCAGTTGTCGAACGTCACCGGCGGCACCACCCGCACCGGCGTCGTCGACTTCAACAGCACGCCGGTCGGCGTGGCGGCCGACTCGGTTTACTTGGAGGCCTCGACGGTCAACGGTGGCACTCCCGGCTTCTACAACGTCGGGCCCGCCGGCGCGACGACGCCGTTCTTCCTCGGCGGCGAGATCGTCGTCACGGCCGTCCCCGAGCCGACCAGCCTGGCCCTGCTCGGCCTCGGCGGCGTGACGCTGCTGCGTCGCCGCAGCCGCTAAGCATCGGATCCGTCCGTCGCTGCCAACACCCGCGGCCCGGCCACTTCGTTGGCCGGGCCGCTTGACTGCGCGGCGCTACAGCAGCCCGAACAGCAGGTACGCCACCGGCGCCGCGACCAGGGGCGAGTCGATCACGTCGAGCACGCCGCCGAAGCCGGGAATGAGCTGGCCGCTGTCCTTCACCTGGGCGTCGCGCTTCATCAGGCTTTCGAGTAGGTCGCCGCATTGGCCGACGAAGCCGATGACGACGCCGAAGATCGCCCCCTTCCACCAGACCAGGCCGGCGCTGTCCACCGAGCCGTCGATGAACGGCGCACACGCCGCCCCGACCAGGCCGGCTGCCACGAGCCCGCCGGCAAGGCCCTCCCACGTCTTGCCGGGGCTGAGCCAGAAGATCAGCTTGGTCCGCCCCAGGTTCTTGCCGGTGAAGTAGGCGCCGATGTCGGTGAACTTCACGCAGAGCAGGATCATCACCAGGTGCATGGTCGTGCCGACGAACGGCGGCGTGCGGTCGCCGACCTTCACGCGGAGGGCGACGAGAAACCACGCGAGCCCGCCGAGGTACATCACGCTCAGCAGCGTGCCGGCCATGCGGACGATCGCCTGGTCCGTCTGCTTGGCCGCCACCTTTGCCAGGGCCGCCGCCAGCGGCACGCCGACGATAATCAACGCCATCGCGCTGGCGGCGATGTCGCGGAAGGCATCGAACTGCATGGAGAAGGCGTGGACGATCAGCAGCCCGCCCGCCACGCCCGCGATGATGCGAAACGGCCGCACGTTCTCGGCCGCAAAGAGCCGGGCGAGCTCGAACGTTCCCAGCGGCAGCAGGATGATCAGCAACGCCAGTACCCCCACACCCTTGGGCCCCCCCACCTCCTCAATGTAGTGGTCGAGCAGCAGGATCCCCAGCAGCCCCGCCAGCAGGATTGGGCCGAACGTCAGACGATTGCGGAGGTTGGCTTCCATGCGGGACAGGACTGGGGACCGGCGAATCGGCGAATCGGGCATTGTCGCAACCGATCACGCCCGCGTAGGTTAGCGGCCGCGCGGCATCGCCGCGCGTCCTTATCCCGCACCTGAACGCCATGAACACGCTCCGCTCCGCCGCCGCCTGCCTTTCCGCCCTGTGCCTTGCCGTCGCGCTTGTCGGCTGCGGCGCCCAGCCCGGAACGACCGTCGTGAAGTTTGGCCCTGACGACTCGGAGGACCGGATCATCGAGGCCCCCATGAGCGGCCTCGCCCGCCTGTACGGCTCGTCGAGCACCACCCCCGACACCTCGGCCAACGTCGAGCGCGGCGACGAGATCGGCTTCCGCGACGAACGTGCCAGTGACGGCTCGGGCCGCGTCATCGCCGTTGTGAACGGCCAAGAGACACCCATCAGCTCGGGCACGGTATTCGACCGCACGTACTACTGGAAGATTCAAAAGGAGGATTAGATGGCAGCCCGCGTGCTCAACTTCGATCGCCGCTGTTTTCGCAGGGGGGGCGGCAGTCATGACTGGTTGTGCTGCGCCAGATGCAACGGTCATCATCATCCCGATGCCGGAGAGCGCGATCATGCAGACAGGTGGTAGTTTGGGCGTTGCTGTGGTTCGGTACCACCCGGAATCCGAAGGCGACCTGTTGGCAACTGCCCCCTTCCGCGGCGTCGCGATGCTGAGCCAACAGGATGCTGCCACGCCGCTGGTTGCGGTGCGGGTAGAGCGAGGCGAACCCATCGGCTTCCGCGACTACCGCGATCAAAACGCAGCAGACGGCGTCGTAGCAACGGTGGGCGAAACTAAAATTCAACTCAATCATCTGGCGGAACAAGACAGGCCGTTCATTTGGCACATCCGGCGAACCGCTGCCGCGCCGTTGCAAAGCGCAGGCTCAAGGATCGGCGACTAGACTTGCACCTCGCGTCAAGGACGGACGCTCATCGCGGGAAAGATCGCTCCGAAACGCCGCGTTCGGCCGGCGTAGGCGCGGAGGGCGGTGAAAAGCTCCACGCGGTCGAAGTCGGGCCAGAGGGCGTTCGTGACGTGAATCTCGGCGTAGCTGATCTGCCACAGGAGGTAGTTGCTCACGCGCAGCTCGCCGGCGGTGCGGACGAGCAGGTCCATATCGGGGAGCGCCTGCCCGGTGAAGCTGCCGAGGTGGCCGGTGGTGAGGCGGTCGGCAAGGACAGATTCATCGACGTCGGTTGGATCAAGCGTGCCGGCGGCGACACCGGCGACCGCATGACCCAGACCCCCAGGTCCGGCACCGCCGCGCTCTACGGCAGCAGCAGCGCCACGCCAGAAATCAGCTACGTCATCCAGAAGGGCGACGACATCGGGTTCCGTGACGACCGCAACGGCGATGCCGGCGACGTCGTCGGCGTGGCGGGCGACAACGAGTTCCCGATCCAAGCCGGCACGGTGTTCGACCGGACGTATTACTGGAAGATTCAGGACGAGGACTGAATCGCGTTCATGGACAACGGCCCGGCGTTGGGGCGGTTGTCCGGCTTCGATTTGGGGTGTAGCGTTTGTCACCGGCGGCGGCGTGGCCGCCCGTGGGCTTGTGCCCGCGCGTGCCGGGGTTCAACCGACCCGCATGAGTTTCTTCGAGCCGAAGAAGGCCCGCTCGCGGCGGAACGAGATTCGCGACGAGGTCCGCCGCCACCGCCAGGCGCCCGCCCGGCGGCTGGGGGGCCTACTGCGTGACGAAAAGACGCTCCTGTGCCTCACCGTCGCCCTGGCATTCGCGGTGACGGCGGCGAGCCTGCTGATGTTGCGGCCGCGTGTGTTGCCGCTGAAGCCGGGTCAGACGACACGCGGGCCGATCGTCAGTCGCGTCGGCTTCGACGTCGCCGACGCCGGCCGGCTCCAGCAAGCTCGGGCCGATGCCGCCGCAAGCACGCCACCCGTGTTCGCGCCGGCAGAGGTCGATCCGATCGTTCAGTTGCGCACGCGCCTGCTCGCCCTGCCGCAACGCCTGGTCGGCCTGACGGTCGAGCAGGCCGGCGACCTCGAGCGCGAGCTGGGCAGCGACGCGAACGTGATCGACGGCGCGAGCCTCGCCAAGCTTCAGGCGATTGCCGCCGGCTTCGACTCGCAGTGGCCCGACGCCGTCGAGGCCTACGCCGCGCGGCTGCGGCGGCTGAACCTGGTCGTGCTGCCGGTCGCAGATGCCCGCAACGTTCAGGCCGAGCCGATTGCGCTGTCCGACTCGGGGCGCGTCGTGTCGCCGGGCGAGCGGCTGGTTCCGCCGGGCGAGCTAGACGACGACGTGGGCGAGGCCAATCGCGGCGAGCTGCGTCGCAAGCTGACCGCCCCTGCCGCCGAGTGCTTCCCGCCGCTGCTGGCGCCCAAGATCGTCGAGCTCACGCTGGAAACGCTCGGGGCGACGCACCGCTTCGCCCCTGCCGCTACGGCCGAGGCACGCCAGCGTGCCGAGGCGGCCGTGCCGGCATCGGCGGGCGCGATCCGCGTGCTGCCGGGGCAG
The DNA here is from genome assembly GCA_965214125.1 of Tepidisphaeraceae bacterium. Lineage (GTDB taxonomy): Bacteria > Planctomycetota > Phycisphaerae > Tepidisphaerales > Tepidisphaeraceae > CBDCBA01. The sequence continues at coordinate 122,136 of CBDCBA010000016.1, read as the reverse complement.
TCGCTGCTGAGCCGCGATCACACGGTCAGCGAGTCAGACTGGGAACTGCTCGTCGCCGAGAATGCCGCCTACCGCGCGTCATTGGGCGGGCGCGTCTGGATCGAGCGGCTGGGGCTTTTCCTTTGCGTGCTGATGGTGACGGCCGCGCTGGCGATCTACGCCGCGCACTACCAGCCGCGCGTGGTGAAGAACCCGATCCGCGCCGCGGGCTTGGCCCTGTTGCTGCTGGCGTCGCTGCTCGTGGCGCAGCTCGCGGCATTGGGGACCGGCAGCACGCAGTTGCTGGGCGTCGGACCGATCCTCCTGGCGGCGATGACGCTCTGCGTCGCCTACGACGGCCGCTTCGGCCTGGGCGTCGGGGCGATGCTCGCCCTGCTGGTGACGCTGGGGCTGGGCGAGGGAATCGGCTTCTTTCTCGTCGCCTTTGCCGGCCTGCTCGTGAGCTGCTTCCTGCTCCGCGAGGTGCGCACGCGCAGCAAGCTGATCGAGGTCGGCGGGCTGACCGGCCTTGTGGTCGGGGCGGCGGCGTTGGCGGTGTCGATGGTGCGCATGGACAACTGGTCCTTCGCCCTGACGCAGGCCGCCTGGGCCACCCTCGGCGGCTTCGCCGCGGGCGGGCTCGTGCTGTGCGCGCTGCCGTTCATCGAGCGCGTGTTCAAGATTACGACGGGCCTGACGTTGCTGGAGTACCAGGACCACCCGCTGCTGCGCCGCCTGGCGCTCGAAGCGCCCGGCACCTACAACCACTCCCTGCAGGTCGCGAATCTGAGCGAGGAGGCCGCCAACGCCATCGAGGCCGACAGCCTGCTCTGCCGCGTCGCCTGCTACTACCACGACATCGGCAAGCTGCGCAAGCCCGAGTATTTCATCGAAAATCAGCAGGTTCTCGAGCCCGGCCGGGCCAACCCGCACCTGACGCTCAACCCGAGCATGTCCCTTCTGGTCATCATCGGCCACGTGAAGGACGGTTTGGCGATGGCGCGCGAGTGGAGCCTGCCGCGGGCGTTTTTGCCGTTCATCGAGCAGCACCACGGCACCACGCTTGTCGAATACTTCTACCGCGAGGCGTGCCAACAGCAAAAGCAACGGCACGCCGAGGGGCAGATCGGCGCCGAGGATCAGCCGGCTGACTGCGACTACCGCTATCCCGGCCCCCGCCCGCGTAGCCGCGAGACGGCGATCGTGATGCTCGCCGACTGCTGCGAAAGCGCCGTTCGCGCCATGGCCGAGCCGACGCCCAACCGCATCGAGGGGCGCGTGAACGACCTTGTGCAAAAGCGCCTGCTCGATCGGCAGTTCGACGAATGCCCCCTCACCCTCGGCGAGCTCGAAAAGGTGCGCAAAAGCCTTGTGAAGTCGCTTGTCGCCGTCTACCACGGCCGCGTGCCCTATCCGAGCGACGCCGAAAAGCCCGAGCGGCCGCAGGCGACGAGAATCGTTCTGCCGCCGGGCGTCTCGCCCCCGGCGGCAACGGGCTGATGGCTCGCCTCGACCTGTCCATCCACCCTGCCGTCGGCGGCGAGCACGAGGCGTTCCTGCGCGAGAAGATGCTGGCCGTCGCCGAATTGGTCGAGCATCGGCCGGACGCGCTGTCGCTGGCGATCGTTGACGCCGCGGCGATGGCGGCGTTGCACGAGCAATTCCTGAACGTTTCTGAGCCGACCGACGTGCTGACATTCGAGCTTGCCCACGCCGCCGACGGTCGGGTGACGGAGGGCGAGGTTGTGATCTGCCTCGACGTCGCCGCCGAGCAGGCGACCGAGCGCGGCCACGGCGTGGAGCGAGAGCTGCTGCTGTACGCCCTTCACGGCCTGCTGCACCTGAGCGGCTACGACGATCTCACGTCCGAAGACCACGCCGCGATGCACGCGCGGGAGGACGAACTGCTTGAAGCCATCGGCGTGGGCCAGACGTACGCGCGGTGAGCCCGTCGGCGCCCCGCGGCCCGCTCCCTTGTCGACGTCGCGGCGGCCCCTTAGCATCGTCGCTTCCGCATTCCTTTGTCTGAGGACGCATGACGCTCGCGTTGACGGTTCTGATCCTGCTGGCTGCGCTGGTGGGCGCCTTCATCTTTGCCACGCTCGCCTACTCGCTGCGCGACTATTCGCGCAGCGGCCTGGGCGAGTGGTTCGACCGCCGGCGCGGCCGAGCAAAGGCGCAGGGGGAGACGATGACGCAGGACGCTTCGACCGAACTCGCAGCCGTCGTGGAGCGCGAGGATGACCTGGCGCTGACGGCCGCCGTCGCGCGGGCGGCGGCGAACCTCGTGATCGTCCTGGCGGTCCTCCACCTGCTCGCCGCGTCGCTGGACACGGCCTTGTGGGTGACCTACCTGCTCGCGTTCGTCGTGTCGTTCGCACTCGTCGGCCTCGTCGGCGTCGCCCTGCCGCTGGCGGTGAGCAACCACGCGGCCGAGGCGTTCATCGGACGCTTCGCGCGGCTGCTGCGGATCAAGCGGGCGGCGCTGTGGCCGGTGATCCAGATGTTCGCCCCGCTGGACCGCCTGGTCCGCCGCGCCGCCGGCGGCCGCGAGGATTCGCCCGAGCACGTCGAGGAGGAGATCGAGCAGGAAATCCTCGACATCGTCGCCGAAGGGCGCAGCGAAGGCGTGATCGACGACGCCGAACGCGAGATGATCGAGCGGGCCCTGCGCTTTCACGACCAGACGGCCGGCCAGATCATGACGCCGCGGCGCGACATCATCGGCATTCCCGTGACCGCCGACGCCGAGGAGGTGCTGCGCGTCATCGAGGACTCAGGCTACAGCCGCATCCCGGTCTTCGGCGAGGCCCCCGACGAGGTGCTGGGTGTGCTGTACGCCCGCGATTTGTTCCGCTTTGCCGGCAAACGCGTCAACGGCAGCGACAGCGACGACGGCAGCACCCGCGCCTTCGCCATCCGCGAGATCATGCGCCGGCCGATCGTCGTGCCGGAAACCAAGCCGCTGAGCGACCTGCTCCGCGACATGCAGGCTCAGAAGATCCACATGGCGATCGTGCTCGACGAGTACAACGGCACGAGCGGGCTCGTCACGATTGAGGACGTGGTCGAGGAGCTTGTGGGCGAGATCGCCGACGAGCACGACGAGCACGAGGTTCCGCTCTTCGAGCGCCTCGACGATGACGCCGTCGAGGCCGACGCGCGGATCGAGATTGCCGAGCTCAACCGCCTGGTCGGGCTGGGCCTGCCTAGCGACGAGGGGTTCGAGACGCTTGGCGGGTTCGTGACGGTCAAGCTCGGGCAGATTCCGCCGGTCGGCGCCACCTTCACCCACGCCGCCGGCGGGCGATCGGTGCGGTACACGGTCCTCGAGGCCGAGCCGCAGCGTGTAGGCCGGCTCCGCCTGGAGTTCGTTTCCGGCGACGAGTCCGACGAAGCCGCCCCGGAGCCCACCAACGCGGCCGAGCCCGCGGCCGTGACCGATTAGAGTGCTTTGCACCATCACTTGCCGGAGGTAGCCGCGGACCTTGGTCCGCGATCGAATCAAGGTCAATGTCCGACGCGCGGACCAAGGTCCGCGGCTACCTCCGATCAAGCAGGATGTGATGACGCAAGCGGCTCGAACCAACTGCACTTCGACCGCTCCAGAGTCTGCTCTCACCGATCAACCCTCGTTCGCTCAATCCACCGGCGGGCGCGTGGGGCGAAATGGCGTCACCTTCACGCGACCGAACCGCGCCCGCTCCACGCTCTCGGCGTGGCCGTCGGCGAAGGCGATCGTGAGCACGCCGCCGCGGCCGATTTTGGGCAGCATCGAACCGATCAGGTTGCCCGCGGCGAGCCGCGCGTTTGAATCGTGGCGTGTCAGCGGGACGCGCGCCGCCAGCCACGGCGTCTGCATCACGCCTTCCAATCGGCCCCATTGCAGCGGGTCGGCGTCGTTGAGAGCCGTGTAGTTCGTGGTGTACGCCAGCACGTCCGGGCGGTCGATCAGCGGCAGGTCGTTCGGGACCGTCAGCATCGGCCGCAACGTGCCGCAGTCGGCCAGAAGCAGCGTCGAGGACGAGTCGACCACACGCCCGAGGTGCCCGCCGGCGCCGATGCCGTGGTACGGATCGTCGGGATACGGCCGGCTGCTGGCGTAGACGCCGATAAAGTCGTTGTCCATCCCGAGCAACGTCCGGCGGACCTGGCCCACCTGCACGTTCACGGCCGCGATATCGGCGTTCAGGCCGTAGCTGACAAGCACCCGTTCGTTGCCGTCACCGCCGGGCAGAAGGTAGCCGACCTCCGACGCGATCGCCGGATCGCTGGGACATTGGAAGATGGACCGGCTCGACCCGAGGTATGGCTGCAGTGCGTCGGTCCACGCGAGCACGTTGCCGGCGTCATCGAAGTCGTAGCGGTCGCCTGCCCCATCCGCCGCCGCGGCGGCCGCGGCGTTGCTGACGGTCGGAATGACGCCGCGCTCGTTCTGGTAGGCGAAGAGGGCGCGGGCGATCTCGCGCTGGTTCGACAAATCCTGCGTCCGCCGCGCCGCCGCCCGTACGCGGGAGAGCGCCGGCAACAGCAACGCCAACAGCACGCCGATCACGCCGATGACGATCAGCAGTTCGAGCAGCGAGAAGCCGCGGCGGCGGGCGGGTTTGACCGGCATGGGGTCATGATACGCGGTATCCTGCCGCCCATGCCGCAACGCGACCGGACGATCAACTACCTTGAGGTGACCGTGCCCGACCTCGCCGCCGCCAAGCGCTTCTTCGGCGAGGTCTTCGGTTGGACGTTCACCGACTACGGCCCGACCTACGCCAGCTTTGCCGCGGCCGAGGCGGGCCTTGACGGCGGGTTCGAAGAGGGTGAGGTTCCCCCCGGCCGCGGCCCGTTCCTGCCGGTGCTCTACGCGAGTGATCTGGAGGCCACGCAGGCAAGGATCAGCGCTGGCGGGGGCGTCGTGACGCAGTCCATCTTCAGCTTCCCCGGCGGCCGGCGGTTTCACTTCGCCGACCCCGGCGGCAACGAGTGGGCGGTGTGGAGCGAGTAGGATGGCGTCATGCCGCCACAACAGGTACTCAAATACAAGAAGGCCCGGCCATTCCGCCCGTTCCGCCTGCACATCAGCGATGGGACGAGCTTCGATGTGGTCGACCCTGACCACCTGATCGTCAGCCTGCTGGAGGTGTCGGTCTACTGGGACCCGGACGAGGGCGGCCTCCCAACAAAGTCGATGCACCTCGCGCCCAACCACATCTCCCGCCTCGAGCCGCTGCCGGCGGAGCCGATCGAGGAGAACGCGTCCGGCGGCAACGGCCAAGCGTGACGAACCGGCCGCCGCTTCCACTTCGCCGATTTGGCGGGGGACGAGCTTGCGGTGTGGTCGGAGTAACTGTGCTTAGTAGCCTGGCCCGGTTCGACGCCAGCCTCTCCCATCTGGCTGCCACGAGGAGTAGGTGGTGTCACCGAGGCCGAAGCCTTGATCGTACAAGTGATAGCCGAACGAGAACTCGCACGACGTCTCATCAAAACGCTTGTAGTACGGGCCTTCCGCACTTGCGTCCGGAACCTCAGGCACGCTCGGAACTTCTTCCAAGTATCCGTTGCCGACGAGGACATCGAGACGCTCCGGATAGCTGCCCCGTTCTTGCTCGTATTTCTCCAACGCGTCGATCACCGGCTGAAACGTGGGTTCCGCGGCGGAGATTGATTTTCGGACGCTCGCTTCATCGGTACAGCCAACGACGAGTAGCGCAAGAAGCCACAGTGGGGCGAGGCGGATCTGCATTCACCTACTATTAACTGCACGAGCCGGACTCTCAAACCCCCGCCCGCAGCGACGCCGTGTCGCCGCCGGCGACTTGGCCCTGGTTCTCCAAATCGGGGGCGAAGCCGCGGCGCATGGTGTTCTCGGTGACGACCCGCGGGACGACGAACTGCTTCAGATAGTCGCGCCCGCCGGCCTTGGTGCCGAGGCCGCTGGCGCCGAAGCCGCCGAAGGGTTGGCGGGCGACGAGGGCGCCGGTGCAGCCGCGGTTCAAGTAAAGGTTGCCCACGCGGAACTCGATCCGGGCGCGGTCGAGGTGGCTGGGCTTGCGCGTGAAGACGCCGCCCGTCAGGCGGTAGTCGTTGTCGAGGGCGATCCGCAGGGCATCGTCGAAGCTCTCGGCGCGGATGACGGCGAGGACGGGGCCGAAGATTTCGTCGCAGGCGATCGCGGCGTCGGGGGGGACGTTCGCGAAGATGTGGGGGGGGATGAGGGGTTTTCCTCCAATTTCGCCTGCGTCGCGTGGCGACGCAGCTACCGCCGGGTTGGGGAACATCTGCTGGTGTTTCATTGTTCCGAGTTCGATGTAGTGCCGGATCTTCTTCGCGGCGTCGTCATCGATGACGGGGCCGACGTCGGTGGCTGGATCGACGGGGTCGCCAATGACAAGGCTCTTCGTGCTTTCGACGAGTCGCTCGAGGAAGGCGTCGTGCAGGTCGCCGACGACGATCGCTCGGCTGCACGCGCTGCACTTCTGGCCGGCGAAGCCGAAGGCACTGTCGCGGACGCCCACCACCGCTTCGTCGAGGTCGGCGCTCGCGTCGACGATCACCGCGTTCTTACCGCCGGTCTCGCAGACGACGTGACGGGCGAGCATTCCCTTCGGCGGACTCTCGACCGCCGCCTTCAGGATGTCGCGCCCGACGGCGGCGCTACCGGTGAAGGCGACCATCGCCACGTCCTCGTGCCGCGCCAGGTGCCGGCCAATCGTCTCGCCGACGCCGGGCAGGAAGTGAAGCACGTCCTTCGGAATGCCCGATTCCCAAAGAATCTGGCAAAGAATCTTCGCGATGCCCGGCGTCTGCTCGGCGGGCTTGAGGATAATGGGGTTGCCGCAAACGAGGGCGGCCGTCGCCATGCCGCAGGCGATGGCGAGCGGGAAGTTCCACGGGCTGATGACGACCGCCACGCCGCGCGGCTCGTGGCGCAGCTCGTTGTGCTCGCCGACGAACCGGCCCAGGCGTGTCGGCTCGAATAGGGCGACGGCTTCGCGGGCGTAGAACTCGCAGAAGTCGATCGCCTCGCACACGTCGGCGTCCGCCTCGCGCCACGGCTTGCCGCCTTCTTTCAGGACGATGCTCGACAGCTCGTCGCGTCGTCGCCGCATGAGTTCGGCGGCCCTGGTCAAGCAGCGGGCGCGGTCGAGAACCGGCGTGTCACGCCAGGTCGCCAGCGCCGCCTTCGCCTTCGCGACCGCCGCGTCGGCCTGCTCGATTGTCGCGTCGTTGGCGACCTGCGGCACCGTTGCTGCGCCGACAGCGTCGGCGAACGCTGCGCGTCGTTCCCCGTGGGAGAAGTCGCGCATCGGTTCGGTGAAGAAGGTTGGCGGGTTGAAGTCGTTGATTGACGTCGACAGTTGATGCTGCTTCGCCCGACTGCGGGTCGTGGACCCGCAGCTACTGTCCGGATGCGCGTTGTTCCCCGCGGTAGCTGCGGGTCCACGACCCGCAGTCGGAAGCGATACGTGGGGCGCCGCCAGCAACTCCTCGGGCGACGCGCCGTCTAGGAAGCCGGCCTTCAACCAGCTTTCGTTGCTCGTGTTCTCCAGGAGTCGCCGCACGAGGTAGGCCATGCCGGGGACCATCTCGCCGACGGGCACGTACTCGCGCACCCGCAGTCCCCGCTCGACCGCCGCGGCCTTCAGAGGGTCAGCCATGCCGTAGAGCATTTGCAGTTCGATCGCGCTCGGCGGCAGGCCACGCTCCTCCAGCGCCGCCAAGGCGACGGCGATCGACCGCAGATTGTGCGAGCCGAGCGCGAGCTTCACGCCGCCCTGTAGGGTGGGATTCATCCCACCATCGGGGGCCGGTTGGCGGTCGGTCGGATGGTGGGATGAATCCCACCCTACAGGAGTCGAGTCGATGAACGCCCGGCTCATGCGTTCGAAGCAGGCGTCAGTTTCCGGCTTCGTCGGCCAGACGGGCACCGGCCAGCCCATCTGCTCGGCGTGGATCGTCTCGTAATCCCAGTAGGCGCCTTTGACCAGGCGGACTGTCACCGTGCGGCCAGTGCGTTTGGCCCACTCGATCACGTTCTTCGCGTCCGCGTCGCCACTCTTGACGTAGGCCTGCATCGCCAGCCCCGCCTCGAAGTCGACGGCCTCGCAGCAGCGCTTGAAGAGCTCGATCGTCAGGTCCTTCGTCGCGTACGCCTCCACATCAAAGTTGATGAAAACGCCCTTGTCGCGGGCGGCTTCGAGAATCGGGACGATCCGCTCCATGCTCGACTCGATGCACTGCTCGAACGCGATCGGGTCGGTGCGGGCGGCGAGCGACGATACCTTGATGCTGACGTTCGTCCGCGGGATCGGGCCGAGGTGATCGGTCTCGAGCCGCTCGTTCTTCGGCCAGTCGTTCACCCACTGCGGGAGGTTTTCGACGAGATCAAGGTACTTTTGCTGGTAAGCGTCCGCCTCGGCGTCGCTGATGCAGGCCTCGCCGAGCAGGTCGACGCTGAAGGCCATGCCCTGCTTCCACATTTTGCGGAGCTTGTCCTTGGCGTCGGCGGCGTCGGTGCCGGCGATGAATTTCTCGGCCATCCCGGTAATCTGGCCCGCCATCGTCTTGGCGACGGTCCCCTTCATCGCCCCACCCGCCTTCAGGCCAAGCTGCATGCCGGGCGGCGCCTTCACGCCGGGCTGGCCCATGAAGTCGACGAGGTGCTCGTAGATGCTGTCGGGCGTCTTGAAGTTCGGGAAGGCGTCGACGAAGCGGAAAAGCTGCACCTTGAAGGCCTCGTCCTTCATGGCCCAGTCCATCAGCTTGTCGTTCCAGAAGCGGCGCGAGAGCAGGCCATTTTTGTTGGCGCGGGCGCGGTCGAGCATCTCGCTGCCGATGGCGAAGACGTGTTGTTCGAACGCGTCGTCCGTCGGCGGCTTCGCGGCGCGGCCGTTGCTCGAAGGCTTGGAGCGGCCGAACAACGACGAGAGCAGTGACGCCATGACCGGGATTCTACGACACGCGTCCGGTATGGTGGAACGGCGTCCGCTTTGGCGGATGGGCGACGCCGACGACGCCTCGCGTTGAAAGCGTTTGCGCAGCCGATATCGTCACGGCGACGAGGAGCGTGGCCGGCTGGCCGCGCGCAGGTTGTTTCGCAGGAGGATTCCATGGACTTCCCCTACGGCCGCGCGCCGCTGGCGATCCTGATCATGGCGTTGGTTGCCGGCGTGTTCATCGCCGTCGCCACGCTCGCGCAGGAAACACGCGACGAGCCCGACATCTACTTCGCCACCTTCGCCAAGGATCACGCCGTCGCCTATGCCGACGCGATCGGCGAGTTCGAGGAAAAGCACGGCGTGACGGTCGAGATCCAGGTCGTCGACGGCCGCGCCCTGCAAAGCCGGCTGGCGTCGGCGATGCAGTCCGGCTCGCCCACGCCCGACGTGGTCGAGATCGTGCAGGGCTCGCTGGGTGTCTTCACGAAGGGGCCGCTCGAGGACGTGGGGTTCGTCGACCTGACGCAGCGCGTGGAGGAGAACAACCTGATGGAGAAGGTCGTTGCCAGCCGCTTCCCGCAGTGGATGAGCCGCGGGCACGTCTTCGCTCTCCCGCACGACGTCCACCCGACGATGCTGGCGTACAACCAGGAACTCTTGCACAGCCTGGGCGTCGACGAGAGCGAGCTGACGACCTGGGACGACTTCGCCCGCGTCGCCCGCGAGAAGGTGGTCAAAGACTTCGACGGCGACGGCGTGACCGATCACTACATGATCGATTTGCCGATCAACGGGGCGGACATCATCCGCTCGATGCTGCTCCAGCGCGGCGGGCGGTTGTTCAACGAGGACGGGAGCGTGGCGTTCGACAGCCCCGAGGCGGTGGAGGTGCTCGAGTGGTACATCAAGGCGAGCTACGGCCCGGACAAGATTGCGTTTCCCGCCGGCTGGGGGCAAAACCTGGCCAAGAGCGCGATCGACGGGCTGGTGCTCTTCTACACCACGCCCGACTGGCGTAGCAAGCAATTTATGAACGATATGGCGAGCCTGAGCGGCAAGATGCGGCTGATGCCGCTGCCCGCTTGGGAGCCGGGCGGCCGCCGCACCAGCACGTGGGGCGGCACGGGGCTGGCGATCACCAAGCAGGCCCAGGAGCGTGGCAAGCTCGACCTGGCGTGGGAGCTGGCGATGTTCCTCTACTACAAGCCGGACGACCTCGCCGACCGATTCAGCCAGACCAACATCCTCCCGCCGCTCAAGGCCGCGTGGGACCTGCCGCAGTTCGACGAGCCCTACCCCTACTACGGCGGCCAGGCGATCGGGCGCGAGTACGCCAACCTCGGCGACGACGTCCCGAGCGACAACGCCAGCCCGTACGAGTTTCAGGCGATGGGCAAGCTGCTCGAGGCGATGACCAAATCCGCCGGGTGGTACGAGGACCAGAACTGGAACGACAGCGGCCTGCGTGAGCGGATCGCGATCGAGTTGAAGGACGCCGCCGACGACATCCGCGAGCGGATCGATCGCAACGAGTTCCTGAACATCAACGATTCCCCCGACTCGGAGGCCGAATGAGCAGCGGCACGCCCGTGGGCTCGGTTCCCACCTCCGCCGAGGGTCACACCGCGGCCATCCAGACGGCGGCGACGCAGCCGGCGTACGCCAATGGCGGCGGGAAGCCGCCGCGCTTCGGCGGGCCGCGCGTGGCGCCGTACCTGTTCCTGGCGCCGTACTTCCTCGTGACGTGCGTCTTCTTCCTCTACCCGCTGTTCTACGCGACGATCCTGTCGTTCTACCAGACCAACGGCCCGTCGACGCGCGTGTGGGTGGGGCTCGACAACTTCCGGTTCATCCTCGGCGACGGCGACTTCCACCGGGCGCTCTGGAACACAAGCTACTTCGCCTTCTTCAGCATCTGCCTGCAACTGCCGCTGAGCCTCGGCTTGGCCATGCTGCTCAACAGCCGCGACGGCAAGGCCAAAGGGCTGTTTCGGCTGATCATCTTCGCCCCGAACCTGGTCGGGCAGGTGTTCGTGGCGATTTTGTTCACCATGCTCTTCACGCCGAGGTTCGGTCTGTTCAACCGGCTGATCCAGTCGCTGGTGGGCTGGGGCATTGATGCACAGTGGCTGAGCGATCCGAGCCTCGTGATGCCGTCGATCATCATCGCGTCGCTTTGGATCTACGTCGGCTTCAACATGATTTACTTCCTGGCGGCGTTGCAGAACGTCGACCAGAGTTTGGTCGAGGCCGCCAAAATCGACGGGGCCGGGCCGTGGGATCAATTCCTGAACGTCACGATCCCCGCGATCGCGCCGGTGGCGACGTTCGTGGTCGTGATGAGCACGATCGGCAGCTTCCAGCTCTTTGAACTGCCGTACGTGCTGCTGCAAGGCTACGGCCCGGAGAACAGCGGCCTGACGGTGGTCGGCTACCTCTACAGCTACGCCTTCGAGCAGGGCGACCTCGGCACGGCCGCGGCCGTCGGGTGGCTGCTGACCTTCATCATCCTGGCGATCAGCCTGGTGCAAATCCGCCTCAGCCGGCGAGTCGGGAGCGACAAGTGAGCGAGCCAATCCCCGCCGAACTTGAATATGCCGGACCACACACGCCGCGCCAGTGGCCGACGCGTGGGCAGTGGCTCGGCGCCGGCGCGATCGCGGCTGTGACGCTGCTGTTCGTGCTGATCTTCTGGTCACGCCTCAGCGGCCTGCAACTTCTGATCATCGCCCTGCTCGGCGGCCTCGTCGCCCTGCTGCCGCTGTCAGTGAAGTGGGCGACGACCTACGGCCGTGTCACGGTGCTCGTGATCGTCGCGACGATTATGATGCTCCCCTTCGCCTGGCTGGTGACGGCCACGGTGAAGGACAAGAAAGTCCTGAACGAGTACACCTTCCTTCCCCCGCCGACGACGTGGGGCAACGAGTACGTACAGAAGGGCAGCGACTTCCTCCCGCTCTCAGAGTTCGACGACGCCAGGGTCGAGGAACTCCGCGCCGCCGACGCGGTCGCCGAGGCGCAGGCGGAGGAGTCGCAGAAGATCGGCGCCGTCAGCGACGTGCCGGACGTGATCTTCCACTTCCTGAACCTGAACAACTACAAAAAGCTCTTCGCCGAGCGCGAGACGGTGCAGGGAACGGTCAGCTTCTGGCGGTACGTGGTCAACAGCGTCTTCTTGGCGAGCGCCACGACGATCATCTCGCTCGTCTTCTGCTCGATGGGCGGCTACGCGCTGGCGAAGTACCAGTTCCGCGGGCAGGGGCCGATCCTGACGTTCATGCTCGCCTCCCTCACGATTCCCGGCGTGGTGTTGTTGGCCCCGAACTACGAGGTGATTTACCGGCTGGGCATGATGGACACATACTGGGCGCTGATCGTGCCGGCGTGCGTGAACGCGTTCGGCATCTTCCTGTTCCGCCAGGCGCTCATGGGCGTGCCGAAGGATCTCGTCGAGGCCGGCCGGATCGACGGGGCGAGCGAGTTCTCGATCTACTACCGCCTGGCCATGCCGCTGGTCCGGCCGATGACCGGCGCGTTCTGCCTCATCACGTTCCTGGCGAGCTGGAACAACTTCCTGGCGCCCAATATCTTCCTGCAAACGCAAACAAAGCTGCCGCTGCCGGTGGTGCTGAACCAGTACATCAGCGAGTACACGCAGCAGTACGGCGTCTTCCTCGCGGGCACGCTGCTGGCGATCATCCCGCCGGCGATTTTGTTCTTCGCGCTGCAAAAGGAGTTCATCGCCGGCCTGACCAGCGGCGCGGTGAAGCAGTAAGCTCCTGGTGTGGACGACCTCGACCTGTCATCGTTGAAGGGCCGCGAGATCGTCGTGGGCGTCGGCGGCGGGATCGCGTGTTACAAGGTGTGCGACGTCGTCAGCAAGCTCGTGCAGAACGGGGCCGGCGTGACGGTGGCGATGACCGAGGCAGCCCAGAAGTTCGTCACGCCGCTGACGTTCGAGGCCCTCACGCAGCGGCCGGTGCATACGGGCATCTGGACCCAGGTCGACGCGGCCGACACGCAGCACATCAAGCTGACGGAGACGGCCGATCTGCTGCTGATCGCCCCGGCCACGATGCACCTGCTCTGCAAGTGCGCGGCAGGTTTGTGCGATGACGTCGTCAGCCTCCTCGTCGCCGCATCGGCGTGCCCGATCCTGATGGCCCCGAGCATGAACGACCGGATGTGGGCCAACCCGGCAACGCAGGAGGCGGTTGAGAAGCTCAAGAGTCGCGGCGTGAGCTTCGTCGGCCCCGACAGCGGTTGGCTGGCCTGCCGGAACCAAGGGGCGGGACGTTTGGCGGACCGCGACGCGATTCTTCACGCGGTGGTTAACGGCGGATGAAGGTCGCCCCGCGAGCCAAAGTTAAACTTGACGCTCGCCGCAGACGTGGCCGAGTCAAACGGTTTCGTCGCCGTTATCCGGCTCTCGAGCGCTGGAAGGATGAAGCAATCCGATCGCTTCAGCGTCGCGTCTTTCGCAAGTTGCTTCCGACGCTCATCTGGTCGACGGTCGCAATCATCGTCGTCCCGTATCTGCTTTGGAGTGCGCTCCGATATCTCCTTCTTCCAATGATGATCGAGTTAATCGCTCAACGCGGACCGAACCAGTTTAATCCGGCGATGCTCTTGGTGTATCCACTGCTCGCAACGTTGCCGACCTTGTTGATCGTCGGGGCCATCCTTTATCACCTTTCGCGACGCGAGCGCCATCTTGTTCTGCGAGAGCTTGCATGGTGCCAGTGCCTCTGCGGCTACGACCTCACCGGCAACGCCAGCGGCGTCTGCCCGGAGTGTGGGAGGGAGCGGGGAGTGACCAATCCACCCCAACCCCCGTCGCGGTAGCTGCGGGTCCGTGACCCGCAGTCGGGTTGCGTGCGAGCAGACTGCGGGTCGGGGACCCGCAGCTACCGATGCAACCACTATGGTTCGGGCGCGATGCGAGTGCTCATCACCATCGGGGGGACGCGCGAGCCGATCGACGCGGTGCGGTTCCTCGGGAACCGATCGAGCGGGCGCATCGGGGCGGCCATCGCGGAGGCGGCGCTCGAAGCGGGGCATGGCGTGACGGCGATTGTCGGGCAAGTCAGCGTGCCCGTGCCAGCCGACGCGAAGCGGGTCGACGTCGAGACGACGCGGCAGATGCACGACGCCGTTTTTGCCGCGTGGGCGGATCACGACGTGCTCATCATGGCCGCCGCCGTCGCGGACTTTCGGCCGAGGACCGTCAGCGACACCAAGCTGCGGCGCGAGGCGGTGATGACGCTGGAGCTCGAGCCGACCGAGGACATCCTCGCCGCCGCCGGGGCCGCCAAGCGAGACGATCAGTTCGTCGTCGGCTTCAGTCTCGATGAAGACACCCCCGCCGCCCTCGACCGCGCCGCCGCCAAGCTGCGCCGCAAGCGCTGTGATCTGCTCGTCTTCAACCCAATCGCGACGATGGAGTCGAGCGAGGTTCACGCCACGCTGCTGCGACCTTCGGAGGAACCTGACCCGCTTCCTCCGCTCTCGAAACCCGTGTTCGCACAACGACTGCTGCGCGACATCGAACACCTGCGCAACCACACGCAGACCTGATCGCTCTCCACTTCTGATCCGTCGACCTCACCCCAAACGCCCATTCGCTCTGCGGAAGGGTCCGGGTCTGCGTTCGGGTCGTCCGTGCAAGAGGTTCCCCTCCGGACCCACCCCACTCCCACTCCCCCCCCACCACCCCACCCGCACAGCGGGTGGGGTGGTGGGGGGTAATACGATGTCCCACGTTCCGGTCCCGAGTTCAACGAGTCTTGTCGCGCGTGTCGATACCCCACCCATGCCCCCGGTGCGCGTCCAAATCCAACGCCTGCCCGGCACGCGGGATTTGCCGCCGCCCACGCGGATGACGCCCGGCGCCGCCGGCTTCGACCTGCATGCGGCCGTCGATGATGACCTCGTAATCGAGCCGGGGCGGATCGCGATGATCCCCTGCGGATTCCGCATGGCCTTGCCGCCGGGGTACGAGGCACAGGTGCGGCCGCGGTCGGGGCTGGCGAGCAAATTCGGGGTCACGCTGCCCAACAGCCCCGGCACGATCGACGCCGACTACCGCGGCGACTGCTTCGTGCCCCTCATCAACCACGGGCAGGAACCGTTCACCGTCGAGCGCGGCATGCGGGTGGCGCAGATGGTGATCGTGCCCGTGCCGCCGGTCGAACTCTTCGAGGTCGACGCGCTCGACGGCACCGCGCGCGGCGGGGGCGGGTTCGGCAGCACCGGGCATTGACCAAGCCGCAAACCGGGCCGGTGGCGGCGGGTGTTGTCGGGCGCCGATAACGTCTCACATGGCGGAACGGTCGACAGTCATTCGAACCACGGCCTGGCTCTTGGCGGCCGGGGCGTGGTTCTTCGTCTTGCTCGCGGCCTGGTCGTTTCGGGCAACCGACTGGCCCAGCCACGCGGTCTGGCCGCACGGGCCGGTCCAGAACCTGACCGGCCGCGTGGGCGCGTGGACGGCCTACCACCTGTTCGCCGCGGTCGGGCCCGGCGCCTGGCCACTCTTGGCGGCGACGGGCGTGCTCTGCGTGCTCCGCTTCGCCGGCGTGGCCGTGCGCGACTTGTGGCTGCGCTCGCTGGGTTTGGCCGTCCTCACGGTCGCCGTCGCGGCCACGTGCGCCCACCTGAACACGACTTACACCGGCCTGCCCGAAGGGGATGGCGGCGTGCTCGGGCTGGCGTCGGCGTTCCACCTCGAGCGGCACTTCGGCCCCGCCGGCACGCGGTTGGCCCTGCTGCTGGGCGTGATCGCGGGCCTGCTGCTGGTGGCCGACGAGCTCTTCCTGAAGCTGCCGCCGTATTTGCTCCACAAGCTCACCGCCGCCCGCGACCACGTCGCCGAGGCGTCGGCCAAGCGCGAGACCGTGACCGTCACCGTGCCGAAGCTGCGCGGGGCCCTGCCGAGTTTCAGCCTGCCGGCGCTGCCAAAGTTCCGGCTCGCCTTCGGGGCGGCGGGTGACGACGGTGAGGCGGCGCCCTCGACCGCCAAGCCCAAGCGACTCGTCTTCGTCAGCGACGACGGCCCCGCGCCGGACGCGCCCGACATCCAGGCCGACTTGTCCGACGAAATCGCCATGGCCGACGCGACGGCCGACGAGGAGGAGGACCAGGACGCCGACGAGCCCGAGGCGGAGGACGCGACCGAGCAAGAGGAACACGACGGCGAAGCCGACGACGCCGAGCCCAAGCGTGACCTCTCGAAGATCAAGGTCCGCCTCGCCAAGCAGAAGCCCAAGCTCAACGCCCCGCCGACGCCGGAGCTGGGCGAGTACGAGCTGCCGGATTGGAACGACCTCGAGGATTCCGAGGCCAACTACGCCGAGCAGCAGGAGGAGCACGTCCGCGAAATGGCCGCGCAGCTCGAGGAGGCGTTCGAGGAGTTCAAGGTCGACGCCCACGTCGAGGCGATCGAGACGGGGCCGGTCATCACGATGTACGAGATCGCCGTTGCCAAGGGGACGAAGGTCGCGCAGATCACGGGGCTTTCCAACGACATCGCCCGCAGCCTGGCGGCCGAGAGTATTCGCATCGTCGCGCCCATTCCCGGAAAAAGCACGATCGGCATCGAGGTTCCCAACGCCGAGAAGGAGAAGGTGCGGCTGAAAGAGCTCATGCAGCTCGCGCCCGCCAAGACGCAGAAGATGAACATCCCGATCTTTCTGGGTAAGGATTCTCAGGGAAATCCGCTCATCGATGATCTGACGCGCATGCCGCACTGCCTGATCGCCGGCACGACTGGTTCCGGCAAGAGCGTGTGCATCAACACGATCATCATGTCGATCATGTACACCCAGCGCCCCGACCGGGTGAAGCTGATCCTGGTCGACCCGAAGGTGGTCGAAATGGCCCCGTTCAAGGACATTCCGCACCTGATGTGCCCGGTCATCACCGACAGCGCCAAGGCGACGAGCGTCCTGGAGTGGGCCTGCACAAAGATGGACGAGCGCTACGAGCTGCTCGCCGAGGCGGGCGTGCGGAACGTGGGCGACTACAACAAGCTCGAGGTCGACGAGCTCATCGAGCGGATGGAGCCCGGCTCGCCCGAGGAAGAGGCGAAAATCCCCAAGAAGCTGCCGTACATCGTCGTGGTCATCGACGAGCTGGCGGACCTGATGATGACCGGCGGCAAGGAGGTCGAGGCCCACATCGTCCGCATCGCGCAGAAGGCGCGGGCGGTGGGCATCCACCTGATCCTCGCGACGCAGCGGCCGCAGGCGAACGTGGTGACGGGGCTCATCAAGAGCAACATGCCCAGCAAGATCGCCTTCCGCGTGGCCAGCAAGATGGACAGCCGCATCGTGCTCGACCAGAACGGCGCCGACCTGCTGCTGGGCCAGGGCGACATGCTCTTCTTACCGCCGGGCGCCAGCAAGCCGCTGCGTAGCCAGGGCACGTTCATCGACGACCACGAGATCCGCACGAGCGTGAAGAAGGTCAAGGCGCTGGCCAAGGCGCAGTACGAGCCGGAGCTGGTGCAGATCAAGAACGGCATCAACATGGACGGTGGCGAGGAGCGCGACCCGCTGTACGACGACGCGGTGCGCGTGGTCCTCGAGACGCGGCGCGGCAGCGTGAGCTTGCTGCAGCGTCGCCTGACGATCGGCTACGCGCGGGCCAGCCGGATGGTCGAGCAGATGGCCGCCGACGGCATCGTGGGCGAGTACAAGGGCAGCCAGGCGCGCGAGGCGACCTTGACGGTCGAGGAGTGGGAGGACCTCCGCGCCGCGCAGGAGGCGGGCGAGCTGGAGCAGGTTGATGCCGAGGACGTTGAGGGCGAACTCGAAGACGCCGACGAGGAAGTTGGCGAGGACCCGGAAGAACTGGAGGCCGAGGAGGGCGACCCGGTCAAGAGCGAGGCGGCGTGACGTGAAGTTCCGCAACCTCATCAAGCTGCTGGAGGACGACGGCTGGGTCTTCGATCACCAGCGCGGCAGTCACAAGGTGTACACTCACCCGACCAAGCCCGGCATCGTCGTGGTGGCGGCAGGCGGGAAGATGGCCGACGAGGTGCCGCCCGGCACGCTGAACAGCATTCTCAAGCAGGCGGGGCTGAAGTGAAGACCACAGAACGACAGCCAACGGGCACATCGGCCGGCTATGCGTACATCGTCGAGCAGTCGGCCAGCGGAAGTTATTGGGCCTACTTCCCCGAACTACCTGGTTGCACGTCCGCGGGCGCGACGCTCGCCGAGCTTGAAGCGAATGTAGCCGAGGCGTTGGACGTGTTTTTGACGGTTTCGCGGGAGCGAGGGGACGAGCTACCGCCGCCGCGTTCTGTAAAGGTTGGTTTCGTGTCAGCGGCGTGAGGCGTGGCGGCAAGGTATGATCTGCATCATGGTCGCTGCCGCCCTGTTGTCCGACATCGATGCGCTCGACGCCGAGCAGGCCGCCGCCTGGGTGTCGGCCGCGCTGGCGGAGGCGCAGGCGCTACGCAGCGTTGGCGGCCAGCCGTGCTACCTGTCGGACGACGAGGCCGTGCTCGCCCCGGCGCGGCGGCTCCACGACGCGTGGAAGCAGTGGGCCGCCGTAGCCGAGGAGATTGTCGCCCGTGTGAAGCATGTGCGCAGCCACGTCGGCGGGCTGGCCGACCTGCGGTACGAGCTGTCGGTGGCCCATCTCATCCTCGAGCGGACGCCCGACGAGCTTCGCGACCTCTACCGCCAGTATCAGAGCGGGCAACTTGACACGATTGGCCGTGAGGAAATTCGTCGCGAAGTCGCCGAGCGTCGTCGCGAGGCCGAGCGCAGTGGCGAACTGGCACCGCGGTAACGCAAGGCGGCGCTTCAACCGGGGAGGTGATCGTGAGCCTGAGCTACAAGCTGACGCCCGACGTTCACCCATCGCTGCGGCAACTGGATGTGGTTTTGCAGGAGGCGATGCTTGACGCGTTGGACGACTTATGTGACGGCGTGATGCCGCTGCCGCCCGAGACGCCTCTGGGCCGCCTGCTGCCCGTCGCGTACGAACGCGACGACGGGCGGACCGACATCGTGGTGGTACGCCTCCTCGATGACGCATCCGCATCTTCCCTGCTGGTTGTTGGCATCCGCGTCGCGGAGAAGTAAATGATGACGATCTCGGCCACCGTTGCAGAGGCAGTGTCGGCACCGACGAGCGAACTGGGCGTCCGCGTCGCCGCAGGATCCATTGACGAACTCGCGAACTGGTTGCCGCCTGGTTCGCGGGCGGTTGTGATCACGAATGAGGTCGTTGCCCCGCTTTACCTCAATCGCGTCGTCGCATCGCTCGAAGCCGCCGGCCGCGAGGTGGTTACTTGCGTCGTTCCTGACGGCGAGCAGCACAAGACGCTCGACACCCTCGGCCGCGTCTACGACGAACTGCTGCCGCACCGGCTGGAGCGCGGTACGCCGCTGGTGGCGCTGGGCGGCGGCGTGACGACGGACCTCGGCGGGTTCGCGGCGGCGACTCTTCTGCGGGGGCTGCCGTTCATCCCCGTGCCCACCTCGCTGCTGGCGATGGTTGACGCCAGCGTCGGCGGGAAGACGGGCGTGAACCACTCCGCGGGCAAAAATCTTATCGGGGCGTTTCACGCGCCGCACGCGGTCGTGATCGACCCGGCGACGCTCGTGACGCTGCCCGACCGCGAGCTGCGCAACGGGCTGGCGGAGTGCATCAAGCACGACGTCATCCGCGACGCCGATCACTTCAACCTGATGTTCGACGCGATGCCGAATTTTCTGGCGAAGGACGTGCCGGCCCTGACGGACCTCGTGCGGCACAACGTGGCGATCAAGGCGAAGGTCGTCGCAAGCGACCCGTTCGAGAAGGGCGAGCGTGCTCACCTCAACCTCGGGCACACGTTCGGGCACGCGATCGAGAAGGTGACGAAGTTCAGCGTCGCCCACGGCGAGGCGGTGGCGGTCGGCACGGTCTGCGCCTGCCGCGCGTCGGCGGCGATGGGGATGATGTCGCAGAACGATGCCGATCGCGTGACATCGCTCATCGCCCTCGCCGGCCTGCCGACGGGCGGGATCGAGGCCGACGCCGACGTACTCATCGCGGCGATGGCGAGCGACAAGAAAGTCAGCGGCGGCCGCGTGCGGTTCGTCTTGCCGACCCGCATCGGCGCCGCCACGTTGCGCGATGACGTGCCGCCGTCGGTCGTGCGCGACGCGGTGGCGTCGGTGCTCGCGTGACGCTACAACCGCACCCGTGGCGGTGCTGGACTGGCTCACTCTCTCCTTTGCGCGCGGCCTTGGCCCGGTGCTGATCGGGCGGCTCGTGGAGGCGCTCGGCTCCGCCGAGGCGGCGTGCGCGGCGACGGCGGGCGATTTGCTCGCGCTCGACGGCATCGGCCAGGGGCGAGCGAAGGCGCTGCCGGCGGCGATCCGCAAGGCGAAGGACGAGGCGACGCGCGAACTGGACGACTGCGCCGCCCTCGGCGTGCGCGTGCTCTGCCCGGACGACGACGACTGGCCCGTGCTCCTCGCCGACACGCCCGATGCGCCGCCCGTGCTTTGGGCGTGGGGCGAGCTCGAGCCGCGCGACCTGAACGCTCTCGCCATCGTCGGCAGCCGCCGGCCGTCGCGGTACGGGCAGGAGCAGGCGCGGCGCTTCGCGACGCTGCTGGCGCAGGCGGGCTTCACCGTCGTCAGCGGCGGCGCGTACGGCGTCGACACGCACGCCCACCGCGGCGCGTTGCTCGGCACCGACGGCCGCACGATCGCCGTGCTCGGCTGCGGCGTGGATGTTGCCTATCCGCCGGAAAACGAGGCGTTGTTCGCCGACATCGTCGACGGTCGGCGCGGGGCGATCCTGAGCGAGCTGCCGCTGGGCACGCCGGTGCGGAAGGAGAACTTCCCGCGCAGGAATCGCATCATCAGTGGGCTGTCGCGCGGCACGCTCGTGGTCGAGGCGGCCGAGCGCAGCGGGGCGCTCATCACGGCCCGCGTCGCTGCCGAGGAGCATGGGCGGCCGGTCTTCGCGCTGCCGGGGCAGGTCGACAACCCGATGTCCGGCGGCCCGCACGGGCTGATCCGCGACGGGGCGATCCTCACGACGACCCTCGACGACATTACCGGTGGCCTAGGCCCCCTGCCGATCGCCGCTTACCAGCCGGCCGCGCCTCATGCGGAACCGGCCGCCCCGCCTTCGCCCGTCCCGGCGGTCAGCGACACCGACCGCCAGATCCTCGACGCCCTCGACGGCCAAACCCTCGGCGCCGACGAACTCTGCGACCGCGCCGATCTGCCGGCAAGCGTGGTACAGGCGGCGCTCACGCTCCTGAGCCTCAAGGGCCTGGTCCGGCGTGTCGGCGGGAACCGATTCGAGCGGAAGTGACGCTGGTCGATCGACTTCTGCATCCGCGTTAGCCGCCCCGCCTCGCGGGGCGCGTCGGTCGCCGTCGAGCGCCCCGCAAGGCGGGGCGGCTAACACCTGAGGGCGCCCTCTACGCTGTCGCGCCGTGAACGTCCGCACCGACATGATCGTCGTCTACGTCGCGCGTCCCGACGCGCAAGGCGGGCACGAGGTGCTTCAGCTCAAGCGTTCGCCAGGCCGCTACCTCGCGGGGGAGTGGACCATCTGCTCCGGCGGCATCGAGCCGGGCGAGACGGCCGTGCAGGCGGCGCGGCGCGAGCTGCGCGAGGAAACGGGCCTGACGCCGGAGACGTTGTCGTTCCTGTCGCACGTCGAGACGTTCTTCCTGCCGCAAACCGACACGGTTTGGCACCGGCCCGGCTTCCTCGCGCTCGTCGGGCCAGACGATGAGATCACGTTGAATGACGAGCACGTCGCCCACCGCTGGATCGCGCGGCGGGAGATCGCGGCGAAGGTGCTGTGGCCGGGCGAGCGGCGGTCGCTGGCGGAGATTTATCGGGAGCATTTGCGCCAGCCGCCGAACCGCGCGGCGCGGCTGCGGCGGGTCGATTAGCATGGGGAAGCCGCTTCTCCCATGAGCAATCGAACCAGCCTGATGACCGCGTCGACCAACGGCACTTCGACCAACGGCACTTCGATGGAGGCCGTCCCCGCATCGCGGCCGGTGCCGAGCCATCGCACGGGCGAGTCGCTGCGCATCGCGGCGATCGACGTGGGGAGCAACTCGATCCACATGATCGTCGCCCAGATCGACCCCGACGGCGGCGTGACGACCTTGTGGCGGATGAAGGAGCCAACGGGCCTGGGGCGGATGACGTTTCCGAGCCGGCGCATCAATGCCGAGAGCATGAACCGGGCGATGACCACGCTCGACCGCTTCAAGTACGCCGCCCAGAGCAAAGGGGCCGAGAAGATGGTTGCCGTCGCCACCAGCGCCGTGCGCGAGGCGGCCAACGGCGGCGACCTGCTCAAGCGGGCCTGGCGCGACTTGCGGCTGCGCGTGCGCGTCGTCAGCGCGAAGGAGGAGGCCCGGCTGATCTACCTGGGCGCCCGCCACGGCGGCGCCTTCGGCGAGGTGGCGGACGAGCCGCGCCTGCTCGTGGACATCGGCGGCGGCAGCGTCGAGTTCATCGTCGGCACGAACGAGCGCCCGATGACCCTCGAAAGCCGCAAGCTCGGCGCCGCCCGCATGACCGCGCGCTTCATCAAAAGCGACCCGCCCACGAAGGAGGAACTCCAGGCCCTGCGCGATCACTACCGCGCTGAGCTGCGCCGCCTCGTGGAGACGAGCGTCATCCCCGGCGGGCCGGCCGGCCTCGTCGGCACCAGCGGCACGCTCGAGAGCATCGCCGCCATGTGCGGCTTCCTCGAAAAGAACAAGTCCGCCGACGCGCCCAAGCTCATCACGAGCAAGCGCCTCGACAAGCTCGTCTTCACCCTCTGCAAGCAAACCAGCGACGCCCGCGCCGAAGTGCCCGGCCTCGACGCGCAACGCAAGGACCAGATCATCGCCGGCGTCGTGCTGGTCCAGGAGCTGTTCGACGCGCTGAAGGAGGCGGGGCTCAAGGGGCTCGACTCGATCGAGATTTGCGGCTCGGCGCTGCGCGAGGGGATCCTCGTCGACTACGTCCAGCGCAAGCTGCCGAAGATGCGCATCCGCCGCGAGGTGCCCGATCCGCGCCGCCGCAGCGTGCTGGACCTGTGCCGGCGCAGCGAGTGGCACAAGGATCACTCCGAGCAGGTCACGATGCTCACGCTGCGTTTGTTCGACGAGCTATCGCGCGTCCACGACCTCGGGCCGCTCGATCGCGAGCTGATCGAGTACGCGGCCCTCATGCACGACATCGGCTGGCACATCGGGGGCAAGGGGCACCACAAGCACAGCGCTTACCTCATCCGTCACGGCCGGCTCAAGGGGTTCCGCGACGAGGAGATCGAGGTGATGGCCAACATCGCGCGGTACCACCGCAAGAAGGAGCCGACGAAGAAGCACGCCGAGTACGCCGCCCTGCCCGCGCGGCTGCGGCGGACCGTCGACGTGGGCGCGGCCCTGCTCCGCATCGGCGACGGCCTGGACCGCAGCCACTCGGCCGTCGTCCGCGATTTGGCGGCAAAACTGACCAGCAAGCGGGTCAAGATCACGCTCGACACCCGCGCCGACGCACAGCTCGAACTTTGGGGGGCCAGCCGGAAGGCGGGTTTGTTCGAATCCGTCTTCGGCCGCTCGTTGCAATTCGAGGCCGCGTGATGGCCGGCGCGTCGAGTCTCCTTCGCTGCCTGACCTGCGGCTACGACCTGCGCGGCCTGCCGAGCGACGGGCGCTGCCCCGAGTGCGGGCGTCCGGTGGGCGAATCGGCGGACCCGTGGCGTCGCAACCTGCCGCCGGCGGTGGTAAAGCGCCTGGCCGTGCCGGTCGCCTTCCGGCTCGTCGGCCCGCCGCTGTGCGGGATCGCGGTGATCCTGTTGGTCCTTGCAATGGACGACGTGTGGGCATGGGGACTCCTGCCAATGCTGTTGAGCGGCCTGTTTTTCCTGGCGACCGCCGCGTCGCGGCTGGGGTTCTGCGTCGCGATGCGTCGCTTGACGAGTGAACTGCGCGGGTGGATTTTCAAGCTCGACCACTGGCTCGAAGGCAGCAGCATCTTCGGCTTTGCGGCGTTGGGCGTGCTTCTCGTTTACACCGCGCTCGGCACGTACGGACTCGTCGGCGATACGCTGCTGGTTCCCCTTCTTGTCACGGCAGGTGTTGGAATGATGCTTGCACTTGTGGCCGCGGCTCGACGGATCGCCGAGGGCGAGGTCATGCAGATTCTTCAGGAAGCGGTCGCCGCTCATGCTGGCGGACCATCGCGAGCACACCAAGGGTTCTGGTCGCAGGAGCGACGCGGGCCGACCCGCGCCATTTTCGAGGCGGGCGGGATTGGTGCAGGGGCACTCGCAATCGTTGTGTTCGGCGGATTGGGAGGACTGTGGAGTTGTTGCCATCTCCCCCTCCTTGGCTTCGTCGCTGGCTGGTGCCTGCTAGGCATGCTGGCCGTGGTCCAAGACGCCCGGCTGCTGTACATGATCTGGCACGTCGGGCGAGGCGCGGACGGGTAATTCGCAAGCGCTGCCGATTGGGGTGACGGCCGCGGGATTGGCCACTATCCTCCCGGCCATGCCCCGCGACTCCCACCCTTGGCGACAGGTTCACCTCGACTTCCACACCGGCGAGGCCGTGCCGGAGGTCGGCTGCGACTTCGATGCCGATCGCTTTGCCGACACCCTCGCCCGCGCGAAGGTGAACGCGATCAACCTCTTCGCCAAGTGCCACCACTCGTGGAGCTACTACCCGACCGAGGTCGGCCGGCCGCACCCGAACCTCAAGCCCGGCCTCGACCTGCTCGGCGAGCAGATTCGGGCCTGCCACGCACGCGGTATCCGCTGCCCGGTCTACTACACCGTCGGCTGGAGCAGCAACGACATCCAGGACAACCCCGACTGGTCCGTGCTCACCAAGGACGGCCAGCCCCACTGGAACCGCCCGAACGCCATTGAGAAGCTCGCCAAGATCGGCCCCGACGGCCCGATGCCCGAAGGGACGTGGAACTTCCTCTGCCCCAGCGGCGACTACCGCGACCTGATGCTGCGGCAAACCCAGGAACTGCTCGATCGCTACCCGATCGACGGCCTGTGGTACGACATCTGCAACATCGAGACCTGCTGGTGCCCCCGCTGCGTCGCCGGCATGAAAGAGCAGGACCTCGACCCCCAGGATGACGACCAAGCCGCCGACTACTGCGTCGACAAGTGGGCCTCGTTCATGCAGGTCTGCAACGACCTGCTCGACAAGGCCAATCCCAAGGGCACCATGTTCTTCAACGGTTTGGTGCACGTGACCACGCCGCGCAAGATCCTCGACCAGCAGTCGCACTACGAGCTCGAAGACTTGCCAACGGTCTGGGGCGGCTACGACAAGCTCCCGCCGCGGGCGCGCTACTTCGAGAGCCACGGCAAGCCGATCATCGCCATGAGCGGCAAGTTCCACACGGCCTGGGGCGAGTTCGGCGGGTACAAGCACCGCGACGCCATGAAGTACGAGGCCGCCTCGATGGTCGCCTTCGGCGCCCGCTGCAACTTTGGCGATCAGCTTCCGCCCAGCGGTGTGCTCGACCCGCAGACCTACGACAACATGGGCCACGCGATGGCCTACGTCGAGACGCTCGAGCCCTACGCCGTCGACGCCACCCCGCGGGCGAACGTGGGCGTGGTCTTCAGCGGTCGGCCGAGCAACAAGGCGGTCCACGGTACGAGTTCCTCGCCGCACGACGAGGGCGTCTGCCAGATGCTGATGGAGAACCAAATCGAGTACCGCGCCGCCCATTTAGATGGCGACCTGTCGGGCTTCGACCTTCTCGTTCTCACCGGCAACAAGACGCTGACGGCCGAGTCGGCGCAAGCGGTGAAGGGTTTTGTCGACGGCGGTGGCAAGCTGCTTGTGCTGGGCGAGTCGGCGTTGCTCGAGGACGACACGCTCGCGCTCGACATCGGGGCCGAGTACAAGGGCGAGGCGAACTTCCGCATGGATTACACGCTCGCCGGCGACACCCTGCGCGGCCTCGTCGGCGACCTGCCCAACGGCCCGGTCCGCAACTACGAGCCGACGCCGCGCTACACGCCCACATCGGCCGAGGTGCTGGCCGAGGTCTACGAGCCTCTCTTCGACCGCACGCCCAGCCACTACACGAGCCACCAGAACACGCCCTACGGCGACTCCCCCGCCAAGCACGCGGCGGCGATGAAGCAGGGCAACGTCGTCCTGATCGCCAGCCCAATCGGCGGCATGTACCTCGCCCACGGCGCCCGCGCCCACCGCAACTTGTTCGAGGCGGCGCTGAAGGTGCTGGGCGTCGAGCCGACCGTGCAGGTGAGCGGCCTCGGCAGCGTCGGCCGCGTCGCCCTGACGCGGCAGGCGACCGAGAACCGCGACGTGCTCCACCTCCTCTACGCCAGCCCGATCGAGCGCGGCCGCACGCTGATTATCGAAGATTTGCCGGAGATGCGCAACGTCGACGTCTCCCTGCAAACCGACCGTCCGGTGAAGTCCGTCACGCTGCCGCTGTCGAACGAAACGCTGGAACACACCGAATCCGACGGCCGCGTGCGCTTCACGATCCCGAGCATGTCCTGCCACGCGCTGGTGACGGTGGAGTACCGATAGTTCCCGTCTGCTGAGGACGCGCTCGAAAGTTCAAGTTCTCCTTAGCCGCCCCGCCTCGCGGGGCGCTCAGGGGCCACGCACGCGCCCCGCAAGGCGGGGCGGCTAAAGAAAACTCGCAGGAGGACACGCTTGCTCCGTACAGGTCCCAATAGCTGCGACCCAACCGGTCGCGGTCGGGCGTTCGCGTCGCGACCGCAACCCGTTGGGTCGTAGCGATGGAAACCGGTAACTTGCGCTGATGCGATGGGAAGTCACGGGAACGAACCGGGAGACGGGCGAGCGGCAGGTGCGGGTCGTCTTCGAGGCGACCCACACGGCCGCGGTGCAGGCGGCGTCGGAGCGGTACAACTTGACCGTCGATGCCGCGGCCCCGCGAGACATCGGTGCGGGCGGCGACGCGGCATCGCCGGTTCTGTGGGGCGTGCGTACCCTACGCGCCGGAAACTCGTTGCCCGCCGTCGCTAAAGCTTTGTTCGTGATCGCGGTTCTCTTGATGATCGCGGTAATCGTGCCACTCATCAGCGGTGTCGCGTCGCAATCCGCTGAGGCGCTGGCATTCGCGGTGGCACTGGTGATCGCCGCGTTGTCGCTCGTCGTCCTTTCGTACCTGCTCGACGCCGTCGGCTGCCTGACCGCGTTGGCGGGGGCGAAGGAGGCCATTACGAACGGGTCGGCCGAGGACGCGCAGACGTGACCGCCACCTCCCAGCACCCCCGCCCCTGCCACGCCTGCGGGTACGACCTGCGCGGCCACGATGAAAGCGGCGCCTGTCCCGAATGCGGCCGGCCAGTGCGGCTGTCTCCACGACATGCAATCGCCTCACTCGGCAAGGCGACCCTCGTTTGGCTGCACTGGACGTTGCGGTTGCATACGTGGGGCGACCTCACTGGCGTGGCAAGCCTGCTGTTCCTGTGCTGTGCCTGCATCGTTCGCGACGGCGACGTGTGGTGGGTTGCGCAACTGACCGGAATCACCCTGCTGTTCTGCGCGCAGGCCACTCTGGCGGCAACGACAAGTCGCAAGCTGGATCGAGCGCGGATTCGCCGCGACACCGTCCGCCACGCGTCGATCGGCGGAATGACCGCTGCGGCAACGATCGTCGGTAGCGGTGCCTTCTTCGCGTACTTCGGATGTTCCCCACATTTCGGAGTGTGGTCGCCGCTTCCGCCCGCGGTTCGCATCAGTTTCGCACTCTTGGTGCCGCTCGTCGCGTGCCGTCACTTGAGCTTTCGCGCGATGGCTCGCACGCTGGAAGCATCGACGCGTCGTCCCGACGCGGAATGGCTGCGGACCTGGAGTCACCTGCGCTGCTGGAGCGAGATGGGCCTACTCGTCTGCGCCATTGTTCTCAGTGAGGGTCTGGTTGACCGTGTCGGGAGCAGTTCCGCAGCGCTGGCGGCGGGGTTGCTGGCTGGGCTGTGTGGTTCGGTCGGGCTTTACATCGGGTCGACGCTGTCGACCTACTGGACCGCTTCCGCCTTGATGGACGAAGTTGGGCAGGGTCGGGACGCCCTCGCGTAGACGCTCACGCCACCACGCGCACCGGCACGCCACGATCGTGAAGGTAGCGCTTCACCGCCGGCACCGGGTGCGTCCCGAAGTGGAAGATGCTCGCCGCGAGGGCGGCGTCGGCACGGCCGGCGGTCAGCACCTCGTACAAATGCTCCGGCCCGCCCGCGCCGCCGCTGGCGACGACGGGGACGCCCACGGCCTCGCTGACGGCCCGCGTCATCGCCAGGTCGTAGCCCGCCTTCGTGCCGTCGGCGGTCATGCAGTTCAGGACGATCTCCCCCGCCCCGCGCTCGACGGCCTCCGTCGCCCACTCGATCACGTCGCGCCCCGTGTCCTTGCGGCCGCCCGCGACGAAGACGCGCCACCGCTCGCCGTCGGGCGTCTGCACGAGGTTGGCGTCGAGGCCGAGCACCGTGGCGCACCGGCCGAAACGGCGGCTGACCTCCTCGATCAGCTCCGGCCTCGCGACGGCGGCGCTGTTGAGACTCACCTTCTCCGCCCCCGCCTGGATCAGCCGCGTCGCATCCTCAAGCGTGCGGATCCCCCCGCCGACCGTCACGGGCATAAAGACGCTGTCGCACACCCCGCGCACCACGTCGGCCATAATGCCCCGCCCCTCGTGGCTGGCGGTGATGTCGTAGAAGACCAACTCGTCGGCACCGTCCGCCTCGTACCGCCGGGCGATCTCGACGGGGTCGCCCACGTCGCGAATGCCCTTGAAGTTCACGCCCTTCACGACGCGCCCCGCATCGCAGTCGAGGCAGGGGATGATGCGGCGGAGCAACAAGGATGAAGGCAGAAGGATGAAGGATGAACCCGAAGCAGAGGCGGGCATCAACCCGACTCGGGTTCATCCTTCATCCTTCTGCCTTCATCCTTTCCGGCAAACGGGTGACCAACGGGACTCGAACCCGCGACCTCAGGCACCACAAGCCCGCGCTCTAACCAACTGAGCTATGGCCACCGTCGTCCGCCCAGCCCCGCGGTGGGGTGGGGAGTGGGGCGGGCCGGTATGGTTGTGCGGCCGGGGCGGCAAATCAAGCGCGATTTCCGCCGCAACGCCACGCGGCAGGGTTGCGAAGCGTCCGCGAATTCTTGACATGGACGCTGTAGCGTTTTAGCGTTCCCCTTGAAGCGCACAGGCCCCGACAGCGGCGGAGTGTTCCGCCGCGGGCAGGTGTGGCTGGCACTGGGTCGTCGTGGCGTCAACCGTCGAACGCGCCAGGTGGCCGTCGGTTGCAGCCGGGTTGGTCGAAAAGGTTGCCTGCTCGCCCGTTTGCCACTCGCGAACGGCATCCGCCACGGGCAGACCGACCGTAGCTTGAGCAAGGCGTCGCCTGCCCCCGGCCACCGTTGGCCCCGGCCGCGCGAGACGCCCGAACGCCAGGCCGTTCGCACATCGCCATGTCCGCAGTCCCGCAACCACGCCCGCAAGCCACGACTCCCCCGTCGGGACCCGCGTCGGGTGGTGCATCAGGCGCTGCATCGGGCAATGCCTCGGCGAATGGGCCGCTGCTCTCGCTGGCGGACTCCGAGCCCGGCGCGGGAAAAACGGGCAGTTCCACCACCGGCAAAAACGCCTCCCGCGGCGGCAGCGATACGTTCGGCCTGAAGAAGACCGACACCGAGGTCGGCAAGGCCGTCCTCGAGCTCGGCCTCGTCACGCCCGAGGAGCTCAAAGATTGCCGCGACACCCTCAAGGACCAAAGCAACGAGAGCGACCCCAACGCCCGCACCCTGACCGACGTGCTCGTCGCCCGCGAGTACCTGACCGAAGATCAGGCTCAGCGCATCCGCCGGCGGATCGAGCAGCGCACGGCCGGTCGGCTGCCGGGCTACGACCTGATGGGCCGCATCGGCAAGGGGGCGATGGCCACGGTCTACAAGGCGCGGCAGCTTTCACTCGACCGCGTGGTGGCCGTCAAGATTCTGCCGGCGCGCAGCAGCGCGGACATCGAGTTCGTCGACCGCTTCTACAAGGAGGGTCAGGCCGCCGCCCGGTTGAGCCACAACAACATCGTGCAGGCGATCGATGTCGGCGAGACGCCCGACGGGCGGCACTACTTTACGATGGAGTACATCGAGGGGCGCACGCTGTACGACATCATGCAGCCCCCGCCGGTCGGCGAGGGGCGTAACTTCAGCGAGGCCGAGGCGCTCGACGTTTCGATCCAGATGGCCGACGCCCTGGCCCACGCGCACAGCCGCGGGCTGATCCACCGCGACGTCAAGCCCAAGAACATCATCCTCACCCCGCAGGGCACCGCCAAGCTCACCGACCTGGGCCTGGCGCGCGACCTGAGCGACAAGCAGGCCGCCGAGGGGGAGGCGGGTAAGGCCTACGGCACGCCCTACTACATCAGCCCCGAGCAAATTCGCGGCGAGATCAGCATCGACCACCGCGCCGACATCTACAGCCTGGGCGCCACGCTCTACCACATGGTCGTCGGCCGCCCGCCGTTCGAGGGGGACAACCCGTCGGCGGTGATGCACAAGCACCTGAAGGACGCCCTCGTCCCGCCCGACCACCTCAACGTCGCCCTTGGCGCCGGCATCAGCGAAGTAATTGAATACTCGATGGCCAAGAGCCGCGAAGAGCGCTACCAGACGGCTGAGCAGATGCTCGAGGACCTGAAGCTCGTGGCCGCCGGCGAGCCCCCGCGGTACGCCCGCCGCGCGATCGACTTCGGCACCCTCGCCCAGATGGAGCAGGCGGCGCACGGCAACCAGCACACGGTCGACTACGACCCCGGCGGCCGCCTCTGGGAGCAGCCGGCCTTCCTCGTCACGCTCATCGTCGCCGTCGCGAGCGTGGTCGTGAACGCCGTCCTCGCGGTCGTCCTGATCGGGTAGCGCGACTTGCGCTAAGGTCGGGGGCGTGCGAATCTTCACGAACGAGACGATCCCGCAAACGCTCCTAAGCGACTTCGCGAATCACGACCTGCTCCACGACAATGCCGACCTGCCGACCGCCGACGTCGCGTTCGGCCAGCCGGACCCGGAGATCGTCGCCCGCGCAGCGTCACTGCGCTGGCTCGCCATCAGCAGCGCGGGCTTCAACCGTTACGAGCGCGACGACCTACGTGCGGCCGTCCGCGAGCGCGGTCTGATCGTCACCAACGCCAGCGGCGTCTTCGACGAACCGTGCGCGCAGCACGCGCTGGCGATGCTCCTTGCCGACCGCCGCGTCCTGCCGATGGCCGCCGAGGCGCAACGCCAGCGGCAGTGGAACGGCAACGTCATCCGCTCCGCGTCACGGCTGCTCGATCGCGGTACGACCGTCGCCCTCTTCGGCTTTGGCGCCATCGCCCGGCGGCTGGTCGAGTTGCTCGGGCCGTTCGGCGTTCGGGTCATCGGCGTGCGGCGAACACCAACGGGCGACGCGCCGTGCGAGATGGTGTCCGCCACCGACGAGGCGGCCGTCGTCAGGCTGCTCGGCGAGAGCGACGCCGTGGTGAACATCCTCCCCGCCGGTCCCGGCCGCGACGGCTACTTCGACGCCGCCCGGTTCGCCCAGATGCGGCCGGGCACGGTCTACCTCTCCATCGGCCGCGGCTCGACGACCCTCTCCGCCGACCTCCGCGACGCCCTCGCCAGCGGCCACCTCTCCGCCGCGTGGCTCGACGTCACCGACCCCGAACCGCTGCCGCCGGGCGACCCGCTTTGGACGACGCCGAACTGCCACATCACCCCCCACACCGCCGGCGGCATGCACGACGAGCAAACCGTACTCGTTCGTCACTTCCTCGCCAACCTGCGCCGCTTCGAGCGCGGAAAGCCGTTGCGAGATCAGGTTATGCTGTAGAACCGACAGCGCCGGCTCCCGACGCCGGAGCGGAAGCTCCGGGTCACACCGTCGCGATGAACCCGGAACCGCTGAACCCGGAGCTTCCGCTCCGGCGTCGGGCGAAACAGGAGGAAGAGCACAGCGTCCTCAGCGCAACCACGCGAAGATGTGGTGCTGCTCGCGCTCGACGACGTGATAGCCCCAATCCTTCAGCAGCGCGACGAGCTTTGGGTGCTGCTTGTCGCCGGCGGGGTCCGTGTGGTAGCTGCTGATCGTCAGCCGTGGCCGGTGCTGGCGGATGAGCTGTTCGCCGCCGCGCAGGGCCATTTCTTCGGCCCCTTCGATGTCGATCTTGATCAAGTCCACGCGATCGACGTTCCGCCGCTCGGACCAGCCGTCGAGCGTCACGACCTCCGCCTCCACGTTGGCGATCGCGTCTTCGCGGGCGTCGCGGTCGGAGCCGATGCGGGAGTCGATGCAGTTGTTGCGCACCGCGAACGTCAACGCCCCCGGCGTGTCGCCTACGGCGAGGCGTTCGACCGTGATGGCGTCGGCAAGGACGTTGGCGTTGGCGTTCTTTTCGAGGGCGGCGTAAATAACCGGCTCGAAGGCGTAGACGCGCCCGCCGGGCCGCACCGCGTGGGCGAACTGCATCGCCCGCGTGCCGATGTTGCCGCCGAGGTCGAGCACGATATTGCCGGGCCGCGCCTGAACCTCGGGCGGCTCGTCCTCGGCCTCGAGGTAGGCCTCGCGGAGAATCAATTCGACGCCCTCGCGCAGTTGCGCCTCGTCGGTGATGGCAAAGTGCGGGTGAAAGTAGTGGTCGCGGCCGGCGATGCGGTAAAAGGGATCGCCCGATGCCCCATCGCGCAGGCACTGGCGGATCATCCGTCGGCGCCCCGCGAGGCCGTTGCCGGCCTTGCCCGCTTTCGCCCATGTCCAACGCACGTCCGGCGGGAATGGCGACGGGCCGACCAGCCGACCGACCGAAGTCGCCGCCGTGCGGACGGGCGCGAGCAGGCTGTCGAGGAGACCCATGGCGTCGACCTTACGACCCGTTGGGCGCCTCGCGGTAAACGCCGACGCCCGGCCCGGTCACGCCGGCATCGTCGATGATCCAGATTCCGCCGCTGCCCGCCTCGCCATCGCTTTGGGCGGTTGTGATGTAGAGCGACCGCATGTCCGGCCCGCCGAAGCAGCAACTCGTGACATTTGAAACGGGCAGATCAATCGTTGCCAAATGCTCGCCGCTGCGCGGGTCGCAGCGGACGATGCACGACCCGCCCCATTGGCCGACCCAGAGCATTTCTTCGTCGTCGATACACAGCCCGTCGGGCTTGCCGGGAAAGTTCTCGACAACCGGGCGGCGGTTGGAGACAGCGCCGGTCGCCGGGTCGTGGTCGAGGGCATCGACGCGACCGGTCGGGGTGTCGACGTACCAGAGCGTTTTCTCGTCCTTCGACCACGCGAGTCCGTTGCTGCATCGCACGTTGCCAAAAAGTTCGGTGACGTGTCCGCCGGGGTCGAGGCGATAGAAGGCGGCGTCGACGTCGTCGCCGAAGGCGATGGTGCCGGCGAAGAGCCGTCCGCCGGGGCCGGCCTTGCCGTCGTTGAAGCGCGTCTTCCCCGCGTGCGGCTGCGGATCGGCAATCGCCTCGCGCTCCCCGCCGGGTTTCCAGTAAAAGAACCCGTCGTCGCACGCGATCACCCACCGGCCCTGATCGGTGGGAACGAACGTGCCAACGCGCGCGGGCATCGGCCACTGCTCGTGCTGCTCGCCCATGAGGCGATGGATGGCTTTCCCTTCGATATCGGTCCACCAGAAGGCCCCGTCATGCCAAACGGGGCCTTCGGCGAGGGTGCAATGGGCGTCGAGGAGGAGGCGGGCTTGCATGGCGTGAGCCTACGCGACCGCTGTTACGATGAGGAGATGCGGATTCACGACTGGAAGCGGGCGGAGAAGGGATCGTTTCACCACCTGCACAACGGGTGGATCGCGCGCCTCGCAGACGCGCTGAACGCCGGCCTGCTGCCGGAGCCTTACTACGCGGGGGCGGAACAAGTTGCGGCGGGTCGGGAGCCTTACGTGTTGGTCATGCACCGCGAGCCGCTTGCGGACGTCGAGGAGTTCGACCTTGGCCCGATCCCATCACGAGGCGGAGGCGTTCTCGCGGAGGAAGCGCCGCCCGCCGTGGAGGTCGTCCAGCAGGCCGATCCCGCGATGACCTACCCGCGTCGCAAGAACCGGATCGTGATCCGTCACGCGAACAAGGACCAAGTGGTCGCGTTGATCGAGATCGTGTCGCCCGGCAACAAATCGAGTCGAGAGTCGTGCGGCAATCTCGTCACAAAACTTGTGCAGGCGATGCACCACGGCGTCCACGTGTTACTCGTCGATCTGCTCCCGCCTGGACCGGGCGATCCGGACGGCCTGCACGCTCGCCTTTGGTCGGAGTACGCGGGCGAGGATTTCGAGCCGCCGGCGGGCAAGCCGCTGACGCTGGCGGCCTACCGCTGCGCGGACGTGGTGACGGCATACGTTCAGCCCACCGCGATTGGCGAGGAGCTCGCCGACATGCCGCTTTTCTTCGAGCCCGACCGCTACGTGAACGCCCCTCTTGCCACGACTTACGCCGCCACAGTCGAGGCGATGCCTCGGCCGTGGCGACGTGCGGTGGAACGGACTCTGGAGACGCCGGAGCGGTGAACGGCTTTAAGTCGTCGTCTTGCTGCCCAGGCCCATCATGCCGCCTTTCGTTTGGGCCTTCTGGGCGTATGCCTCCGGCGGAGCCTCGCCGAGATCGGGGGTTTGGCCGCGGGGCTTCCAAACCTCGCTGGTGAAGGTGCCCTTGCCGTCGACGCTTTGGCCTTCGCTCCACCGGCCCGTCGGCGGGGCCTCGCCGTCCTTCTGAAAGCCGAGGAACTTGTAGCTGACCTCCTGCATCTCCTCGTCCTGGGGGAAGGTGTCGGGAATCGGGTGCGCCTCCTTGCCGCCGACCTCTTCCCAGGCGGCGAGCCACTGGTTCTGGTGCATTGTGTCGCGGGCGATCAGGTACTTGAGCATGTCCTTCATATCCGGGCACGCCGCCGCGTGGTGCAGTCGGCAGGCGAGGGCCCGCCCCGTCGATTCGGCGACCACGTTCGCCAGCATGTCCGCCGCGATGTTGCCGCTGGCGTAGACGTGGCTGGCGTCGAAGGGCGTGCCCTGACTGTCCTGCGGCAGAGCGTGCAGCCCGGTCGACAGGTACTGCCGCGGGCTCATTCCACCGAGCACCGCGCCGATCACGCCGTCCTCCTTCGCGAGCTGCTCCTTCAGGCTCGTTGGCGCGCCCTTCAGGTTGAGCGCAACCGCGTGGGCGAGCATTTCGATGTGGCCCAGCTCCTCGCTGGCCGTTTCCATCAGCATGTCGCGATACTTCTTCGGGCCTTGGGCGCCGAAGGCTTGGAACATGTACTGCATCGCGACGCGGATCTCCCCCTCGACGCCGCCAATCGCCTGCTGGAGCAGGCAGGCGAAGCGGGGATCAGGATTGGAGCACTTGACCTCGTACTGGAGCTTGTCGTCGTGGTAGAACATCGGAATTCCTTCTGGATTGCGGTAGTGCGGCCACGCGATGTGGCCCGATGCGCGACCGTCCGCAAACGCCTCGCCACACGCGGCCAGAGCGCCGAATACGAAAACAAGCTGCAACGCCGGCCGCGCCCGGTTGCCGAAACCCTCCGCCGCTGGAAGTGACGCCCGCCGCAGGTAAGCTTGTGCCAGCCTTCACGAACTCTGCCTCGGCCTCTCCGCGAGCTTGCCACCGATGCCCGACCTGATCGACCAACTCTGGACCTTCGTCGCCGCCTACCACTGGGTGATCCTGGCGGGGACGTTCCACCTCGTCGTCCTTGGGAGCGTGGCCTACCTCATCCTGCTCGAGCGCAAGACCGCCTCCTGGGTGCAGGACCGCCTTGGGCCCAACCGCGTCGGCTTCGGCTTCGGACTGCCGTTCATGCCCAAGTTTCACTTCTGGGGCCTGGGCCAACCGCTGGCGGACGGGCTGAAGTTCCTTGTGAAAGAGGATTACGGCCGCAAGGGGATCGACCGCATCCTCTTCAGCCTCGCGCCGATCGCGATGATCATCGTGGTCATCATCTCCATCGCCGTCGTGCCCTGGGGCGGCGTGCGGCAGGTGAGCAAGACCATTACCGTCGACGGCGACCGCCTGACGACCGAGGCGTTCAACGAGAGCTACGAATTGGGGCGGCTCGGCCAGGAGGCGGAGGCGGCGATTCGCTTCTACCTGCCCTACGACGCCGAGTTCGTCGAGCCGATCAATCTCAGCCAGGTTCAGGCGAGCGTGAACGCCGACGGCGATTACAGCGTGCCGGTCGTCTACCGCTACCACTTCCAGATCGCCAACCTGAACATCGGCATTTTGTTCGTGCTGGCGGCCCTGAGCTTGGCGGTGTACGGCGTGGTGATCGGCGGGTGGGCGAGCAACAACAAGTACAGCTTCCTGGGCGGGCTGCGGGCGACGGCCAACATGATCTCCTACGAGATCCCGCTCGGCATGAGCGCGCTGGTCGTGCTCATCATGTTCAGCAGCCTCGACCTGGCGCTGATCGTTGACCGGCAGGCGACCTACTGGTGGTTCCTGGGCCTAATCCCGATCCCGGCGTGGAACCTGTTCGCCCAGCCGCTGGCGTTTTTGCTGTTCCTGATCTGCATTCACGCCGAGGCCAACCGCGCCCCGTTCGACATGGCCGAGGCCGAGCAGGAGCTGGTGGGCGGCTACCACACCGAGTACAGCTCGATGCGGTTCGCCCTCTTCTTCCTCGCCGAGTACGCGGGCATGGTCACGACGTCGCTCGTGCTGGTCGCCCTCTTCTGGGGCGGGTGGCACATGCCCTACATCGACTGGGCGATCGATGGCCTCTTTGGCACGAAGGTCGACGCCGTCGGCAGCAACAGCGTGACCGACAGCCTGATTCTCTGCATCGTCCGGTCGGCCGTCATCTTCGGCAAGGCGGTGCTGGTGCTCTTCGTCTTCATGTGGGTTCGCTGGAGCCTGCCACGTTTCCGGTTCGACCAGCTCATGCAGATTGCGTGGAAGGGCTTGATCCCGATCATGCTGACGCTGCTGCTGGCGACCACGCTGCTCGTTTACTTCCTCGGCATCAACGGCTTCGCCACCAGCGACGGCCTGAGCGGCAACGAGGCGTTGGCCTTCTTCGGCATGAACGTGGTCGTGCTCGGGCTGATTGTGGTCGGCAGCAAGATTCTTCCGGCGGGCGCGAACCAGAACGTCCGCGTCGACGTGCCCAACAGCCGGTTCCGCGACACGGCCCTGCCGGCCGGCGTCTCCCGCCGGCGGATGGCCAACGACCAGAACGCGGGCCTCGCCGGCAGTCCGGCCGGCGGCTCGGGCGGAATTCTTGCCGGAGGCCACGCCGGTCTGGTAAGCTACGATCCGGACGCGCCGAAGGCTTAGGCTGGCGAATCCGCCAAGGTCCGGTCTTCGAACCCTGAATCACGTGGCGCGTTTCCGCTCCAACCTCCCGCGCCGCCGCCTGATGTTGGCGTTCGTGGGCCTGTTGGTCGCCGCCATTCACGTCTTCACCCCGGCCGCTCTGGCCTGGCACGCGGCCGACCATGTTGGCCACGGCGAACACGCCGAGCATGGCGAGCACGCTGAGCACGCCGGTGATCCGGTCGAGCACGACACGGATCACGACGAGTCGTGCGACCTTTGCCGGCACCTCTCGACCGTCGCCGCCACCTCGGCCATCGTGCCGCCGGTGGCGAACGTGCTGGTCGACGTCACGTCGGTTGAATACGCCTTTACGCCGCAGGTCATCCTGACGGCCGCCGACGCCGAGCGTCGGCCCTGCGCGCCCCGCGCGCCGCCGGTTCTCTAGTTGCGCCTGGCGTTCTCGCCCGACCCGGCACGCGGCCTGACCCGCGTCCGCGCGTTCGTCCATTCTTCGCGACCGCCCGCCGCGCAACTGCCGTGCAACCGCTCTCTCGGAGCGGCCCCCCTCCCATCTGAACTCCCCGCCGCCCGCGTTCAGCGGCTGGCCTTTCACCCTGTCGTGTGCCCCAGCGCACGAGATCGGACCCATGCCATGACCCTGCCCCTCACCCGCCGGAGCGGCTTCACGCTCGTCGAACTGCTCGTTGTCATCGGCATCATCGCCCTGCTGATCGGCATCCTGCTACCGACCCTCAGCCGCGCCCGCGCCGCCGCCAAGGCGACGGTCGAGCTCAGCCAGCTCCGCCAGATGCAGACGGCCCACTTCATGTACTCGAACGACAACGACTTCCGCTTCGTCCAGCCCGGCCTGTCGCACGGAGAGCACCACGACGACGACCACGATGCCCACGCCTTCCGCGACGGCGACGATGATCATGGCGACGAGGAGGCCGAGGAGCAGGGATCGTGGCTCGTCACGCTCAAGCCGTACTTCGAGGACGAGGCCGTCCACCGCAGCCCCGTCGATCGCAGCCCGCACTGGCCCGGCGGAGCGCCCGTGGTGCTGGACAACGGCGACGAACTGTTCCGCCGCACGAGCTACGGCATCAACCAGTTCGTCACGAAGTTCAACGCCGACACCAACGGCCGCCCGCGGTACGTGCGGGTCACGCAGGTGCCCAACGCGACTCAGACGATCCACTTCCTGTTGTTGGCTTATCAAGGCGAGTTCGCGGTGGCCGATCACCCCGACGTTCTGGAGTGGGCCGAGGACGGCACCGACGAGGCGGCCTTGGCCGCGGCTGCGGCGCAGTTGGCGCTGGACGCCCACGGCGGCAAGCCGGGAACGTGGGAGGCGACCACCGCCTACGGCTTCCTCGACGGCCACGCCGAACTGCGCACGTTCCGCGAGGCCTGGAACGGCCGCGTCGACCGTCCCAGCGGCCCGATTTTCGTGAATGCGTTCGACCCGGAGACGGCCCCATTGACGCGGTAATGGCACGTCCGGTATGCGATGCCACGCCCGATAGGTTGGCAACAACGCCGCGCGTCGCGGGACAATCGGAGGGTGTGGCATGCGATTCTTCGCCACCCCCTCGTCCCGTCGGCGCCGCGGTGCCATGTTGTTGGCGGCCGCGATGTTGCTGCCTGTGTTCCTGCTGTTGGCCGGCTTCACGCTGGAGATCAGCAACCACTCCATGCACCGCCACCGCATTCAGATGGCGACCGACGCCGCGGCGAAGGCGGCGACCTTCGAGGTCGCCAAGGGCCCGGCGCACGTGCAGAGCCTGGTCGAGCAGGTCCTGGCCGATAACGGCGTGAGCAACGCGACCGAAGGCGTGGAGTCGATCACGATCGAGTACGGCTACTGGAGCCCAACGCTCGACCAGTTCGTCGCCCTTGGGTCGGGCGCGACCGTCCGCGAGGCCAACGCGGTGCGCGTTCACGTCCGGGCCGACATCCCGACGGTCATGGTTGACGCATTGGGCCACAAACGGATCACCGCCGAATCCGAGGCGATTGCCATGCGTCCCGGCGTGGTGCTTGCGGTCAAGAATGTCTCGAAAACGCGCTCCAACGACGCGGCGATGCTCTCTTACCTCGACAGCCTGAACGTGCCGATCCGCATCATTGATCAGTCGCAGCTTGATGCGGACTGCATCTCTGAGGGCGAGGTCCTGTTCATCAGCAGCAGCGTCTCCTCCGGCAAGGTCGACCACGCGGTCGTCAACGTGCCGGGCCCGGTTCTGGTGGGCGAGGTGATGCTCTACGACACCTTCGGCTTCACCGGCGGCGTCGACAAGGAAGACCACGGCGACAAGATCTACGAGAACCAGATCGACGTCGAAATCGACCTGCGCTCGATGAAGACCAATGGTCAATGGCGGGCCGAGTGGCTCCAGTGGTGGAACAACGATGGCCGGCACAAGACCAACGCCGACCGCGTCGCGGCCTACTACGCCGGCACCTGGTCTTTCAGCACTCGCGTGGCCTACACGCCGACCGTCACGACGAGCAACCGCCGCACGGGCTGGGCCGACCGGTGGAAGCTCGGCAACGACGCGGTCGTGCTCAGCACGATTCCGGGCGACGTCTACAAAGCCACGACGTTCTGGTTCGACGTGGGCAGCACGCTCGGCGACGGCAGCGTGACCCAGCACAAGCGGGCGGGCGTTTACATCCGCACCGGCGACAACGAAGGCGGCGGCTGGTCGTACAACAATTCTGGTTTCGAAGAACTCGGCCACACGATCCGCTGGATGCTCAGCGACTATGACGGCCAGACGAAGCTCGTTCATTGAACCGTGCCCGATCCATTGAAACACCCGCCCCTCGCGACCGGCAGTCGCGAGGGGCGGGCTTGTGTAGAAGCTTCAATTCTCTGAACGGCTACTCCGCCTCAACGAGTTCCTCTTCCTCGACCGGATCCTCGTCGTACTCCTCGCCCGCCTCTTCGGCAAGACGCTTGGTCATGCCCTTGGCTTCGAGGATTTTCTGACGGATTTCCTCCGTCAGATCGGGATTTTCCTTCAGGAAGTTCTTCGAGTTCTCGCGGCCCTGGCCAAGGCGCGTGTCGCCGTAGTTGAACCAGGCGCCGCTTTTGTTGACGATGTCCTCGTTCACGCCGAGGTCGAGCACGTCCCCCTCGTAACTGATGCCGCCGGTGAACATGATGTCGAACTCCGCGTCGCGGAACGGCGGGGCAATCTTGTTCTTGACCACACGCGTGCGCGTCCGGTTGCCGACGGCCACGTCGCCGTCCTTGATGCTGCCGGTGCGGCGGACATCAATGCGCACCGAACTGTAGAACTTGAGCGCCCGCCCGCCGGGCGTGGTCTCGGGCGAGCCGAACATCACGCCGATTTTCTCGCGGATCTGGTTGATGAAGACGACGATGACCTTCGAGCGGTTGATCGCCCCCGTCAGCTTGCGCAGCGCCTGGCTCATGAGCCGGGCCTGGAGGCCGACGTGGGAATCGCCCATCTCGCCCTCGATTTCAGCGCGGGGAATCAGGGCGGCGACGCTGTCGACGACGATGACGTCGACGGCGTTGGAGCGAACGAGCAGCTCACAGATTTCCAGGGCCTGCTCGCCCGTGTCGGGCTGGCTGACGAGCAGGCCTTGCAGGTCGACGCCGATCTTCTTGGCCCAGGTGGGGTCGAGGGCGTGCTCGGCGTCGATGAACGCCGCCACGCCGCCGCCCTTCTGGGCGTTGGCGATGATGTGCAGGGCGAGGGTCGTCTTGCCGCTGGATTCCGGCCCGTAGACCTCGACGATGCGCCCCTTGGGCACGCCGGCACCGCCGAGGGCGATGTCGAGGCTGAGGGCGCCGGTCGGGATGCCGTCGATTGGCTGCGGATCGCCGTCGAGGCGCATCACGCTTCCCTTGCCGAACTGACGCTCGATTTGCTGGACGGCCCGGCCGAGGGCGGTGTTCTTGGCACCGGCGTCGCTGCGGAGAGCGGCGACTTCCTCAATGCTGGCACGGGCGGTGGACTTGCTGCTGGACTTGGCCACGGTGGGCACCTTTCTTGGGCCGGGTTCCTACCCGCTCGCGTGGCGACGAGAAAAGTCGCGCCGCCGTCGGGTCAGCCGGCCTGATGTTCGTGACTGGTGGGGGACCGGCCGTGCATCCGTTGCACCGGGCGGACGCCGGGGAGCCGCACGCGAGCGCGGCCTGCCGACGTTGGCCCATACCGGCACCGGGCTGGGCGGCCAGTCACGACCCGCCTGAACCCGGTTGTTTCTGTACGCCCAAGGTTAGGGGGAAGATCGACCGAACGGAAGCTGAAAATCGAGCGAATGGATTTTTTTCGACTGCGGGTCGGGGACCCGCAGCTACCGGCTCGATCACACGAGCTCATCGAGCGCTTTCAGGAAGCCGTCGACTTTCTCCGCCATGTCGTCGTCGGGCTGAGGGTACGACAGCTTCATCGCGTCGAGGGTCCCGTTGACGATGCGGGCGATCTCCACGTCGCGGTACCACTTCTGGTCGGCGGGAATCGCGTACCACGGCGCCCACGGCGTGCTGCAGGCGGCGAGGGCGTCGCGGAAGGCGGCGTCGTACTTGCGCCACGCGCGGCGTTCAACAAGGTCGTGGCTGCTGAACTTCCACCACTTGTCCTCGCGCGTCAGCCGATCGCGGAAGCGGTCCGCCTGCTCGTCGGGGCTCAGGTGGAGGAAGAACTTCAAAATCGCTGTGCCCTCGCTGGCGAGAAGGCGTTCCCAGTCGTTGATTTGCTCGTACCGCCGCCGCCAAGTGGCCTCGGGAACGAGTTCTTTCACGCGCTCAACGAGAACGCTTTCGTAGTGGCTGCGGTTGAAGACGCCGATCATGCCGCGGCGCGGCGTCTTCTCGTGATACCGCCACAGAAAGTCGTGGGCGAGCTCGAGGTCGGTGGGCACCTTGAAGCTCCACACGCGCACGCCCTGCGGGTTGAGCGTCCCGAGCACGCGGCGGATGGTCGAGTCCTTCCCGCCGGCATCAATCGCTTGCAGGACGATCAGCAGGCTCTTGGAGCCGTCGGCGTAGAGCTTTTCCTGCAAGGCCTCCATCCGCTCGTGCTGGTCGTCAAGGCGGTCCTTGGCCTCCTTCTTGTCGAACTCGGCGCGGCTGGCGTCGGTGGGAAGCGTGCCGAGGTCGAACGGGCTGTGGCGCGGGTCGCCGTCGGTGGAGAACGGCACGCGGTAGGCGGAGGCGGGATAGTCGGTGAACAGGCCGTCGGCTTCGGACATACCGGTCAACGTAGCAATCCGGCGGCAATGGCGAAGCGCGCGGGTTGGCCGCCTCCGCCGCCGGACGCGCCTCACGGCAGCAACGCCTGCTCGGCCGGGCTGAGCAGGAGTTGGCGGTACGTCTCGTAGAGGTCGGTGAACGCGACGAGGGCGATGGCGGCGTCCTGCGAGGCGCTCAGGTCGACGCCGTCCTTCAGGCCGTAGTCGGTGATGGTGTCGAGGCGGATTTCCGACTCGAGGGCGATGTCGCGCGTGGCGAGAAGGTAGAGGTGCGAGAAGACCGCGTTGGCGGCCGAGATCGCCTCGGTTTCGGCCGCGTCGTACGAGGCGCCCGAGCCGGCGAAGGTGCGGCCGATCACGCGACTCAAGGCGCGGCGGGCGCCGTCGTCGGCGGTGGCGTAGTGCCGCTCGACCATCTCCCACCGCGCCTGCTCGTACGCGACCGCCTGCTCCTCGCCGCCCGGCGGCAGGTGGAGCCGCGTGTGCAGCCAAAGCTCCATGTGAACCTGGTCGATCCGCACCAGCACGGTCCATTGCCCCTCGTCGGAGGTGTGCCAGCGCAGCGGTGTGACCCACCACCAGGAGTCGTGGTAGAAGTTCCACGCCGTGTGGGCGGATCGCTCGATGTCGCGCTCGTCCAGCGTGGGCGGGTCGGCGGCGTCGAACGGGACCACGTCGTACGTCGGCTCGTGACGGACGATGCGGTGCGGGCCCTCGGGCTGCGTCACGTCCGGGTCGGCCAGGGCCTCCTTCGGCGGCGAGGGCTGACGGGTTAACGTCGGCTCAGCCCTCGGCCGCGTCGTCGCCTGGGTGGCCGGTTGCGTCGCGGGAGCCGTTGCCGGCTCGGCCGCAGCAGCAGTTGCGGCGTTCGCGACGCCGATCATCACCACGATCCACCACGACACGCGACGCATGGCGACACCCTAACTCAAGGGGCCGCGTCGGGCGAATCGAGCAGGAACGGCAACGCCACGATCTTGCCCGTCGCGTGGCGACCCTCGGCGGGAATCGTCACCTCCGTGCCGACCTCGAAGTGAGGCCGCTTCACCGTCGCGAGGCAGACGCACGCGGCCGACAACACCGGCGACAGCGTGCTGCTCGTCACGGTGCCGACGGCATCGTCACCAACTTCAACCGGGGCACCGGCGGTCGGCAGGGCGTCGTCGTTCATGCGGATGCCGACGATCTGCTTGGCCGACACCCGCCGGGCGTGCATGCGGGCGACGACCTCCTGGCCGAGATAGCAGCCGCTCGTGACGCTCACGCCCAGATCGAACAGCGGCCCGAGTTCGGCCGGCAGGCTGCCCCCCTTGGGCGGCTCCTCCTTCGACTTGCCCGCCCGGCTCGGCGGCGCGGCGGCGAAGTCGACGCCCAGCAGCGGCCGGCCCGCCTCGATCCGGCAGGCGTTGAACATTGCCCAGCCCAGCGGCGTCAGCCGACGCTCGCCGAAACGCCGGTCGTCGAGCGTTTCGCCGAACCGCGTTGTGAGGTCGTCCCAGACGCCGACGACGCGGTCGGCTGGCAGCCAAACGTGAACGCCCGCCGTGCCGCAAACGTCGTCGCGAAACAGGACGGCCTCGACCCCGCCGAACTTCGCCACCGTCACGGGAACGTCGGCGGTCGCGGGAAAGTCGGCCGGCGTCGGCTCGAAGGCGACCGGCCCGTCGGCGGCTTGGGCGAGGAGGTCGAGCGCCGTCGGC
Organism: Tepidisphaeraceae bacterium; assembly: GCA_965214125.1. Taxonomy (GTDB): domain Bacteria; phylum Planctomycetota; class Phycisphaerae; order Tepidisphaerales; family Tepidisphaeraceae; genus CBDCBA01. The sequence continues at coordinate 77,956 of CBDCBA010000016.1, read as the reverse complement.
CCGTGCAGGGCGAGCGACTGCCAATCGGCGGAGATGTCCGCCAGCTTCACCTTCTCGGCAAAACGATAGCCGTCCAGCACCTCCACGAGCATCGCCGCCGTCGCGCGGTCGACATCGAGCAGCAGGCGGTCCTGGCCGGGAACCTCCAGCACACGCGCGTCCGCGACGACGCGACCCTTCAGGTTCAGCAGGAAGGCATAGCACCCGTGGCCCGGCGGCAGGGGCTGCTTGCTCTCCTTGCCGACGAGGCCGTTCGTGAGCAGATTGTTGAGGAAGCTGTGGCGATCGCGGCCGACCACTTCAACCAGCCCGCGTTCGGGCCGGGGCATCAGGCCGCACGCCTTGCGGACGGCGCTGTACTCGATCTGCGGGTGCCCGAAGGTGGAGACGATGGGGGTTGTCCCCCAGGCGGACCAGTCGATCTCGGCGTCGGCGTGGTCGCGCTGGCGCAGGTGGACAAGCAGGGGTCCGCCGCCGTTGGCTTCGGGCGGCGGCACTGCATCTTGTGGCGGCGGATGGGCCATTGCACCACGGTAGGCGTCGGCGGAAACCGGACGGCGCCGGAAGAGATTGTGGGCCAAAATTCGGGTAGTTTCCACGACATGTTGCGCGCGAAACTCAACCGCGCGCGGCGGCGAGGCGAGCGGTAGCATCGCCGCCGCCGAGCCGGATCGAGCCGAGGCAGCGCCCTTCGGATCGGCCCAAGAAGGACCGCCCGCCCGCCACAAAGGAGCCGGAGACATGCCCGCCAGTCGCCCCGCCGCCAACGCCGTTCCGCCCGTCGCGGCCGACCTCTCGAGCCCGGTCTCGCCCGACGGCGCCTCGCCCCCCGCCGCGCCGGTGCCGGGCGGCGATGCCCCCGCCGTCGAGACGCCGCCGCCGAGTTTGGACATCACAACCCCGCTCGACACCTGGACGGTCGGCCCCGACGAACTCTCGGCCCGCCTGATCGTCGGCGACGACGGCCTGCCGCGCCTGCAAATGCGCATCGAACTCGGGCTGCTCCAGATGAACGTGCTGGGCCGGCCCGACGGGCGCCGGATCTCGCCGCGCTTCCCGACGCTGCTCGACCTCGTGCGCGACCAGCTTGCCGAGTTCCGCCGGCGGCATGGGGGCAGCACGTTCGGCTTCCGCATCGAGGCCGACGACGCCGCGGCATTGGAGCGCGAGGGGCGGCTGTTCGCGCGGCGCTACCTCGGCTGGTTCATCCTCGGCGACTGGCCACGCGTGGCGGCGGACGCGCGGCACCATCTGGAGTTGCTCGAACTGTTGCGTGAATACGCCGGCACCGCCTCGGAGCCGGCGGTGCGGCGGTGGTTTGCATACGCGATCATGATGCGCGCCCGCGCCGAGGCCGCCGACGTCAACGCGGCCGGCGATGCGCGGGGGGCCGGGCGGATCATCCAGAGCGCCCAGCGCCGCCTCAAGCGGCACTACCGCTCCTGCGGCGGCGGAGCCGAGGCGTACGCCGGCAGCGCGGAGGTCAAGGCCCTCAAGACCGTCCACCGCCAACTGCGCCGCCAGACGCCCGACACGCCCGTGCGCCGCCTGCGCCGCGAGCTCCGCGCCGCCGTCGCGGCCGAGAATTACGAGCGCGCCGTCACCCTGCGCGACGAAATCCGCGCCCTCGGCGGACGAATCTAACCGATCGGTCGTTCCGCTCGCGCCGCAGCGGCCGCTGCGGCGTTGACTGGAAGCGGGCACCGCTAGACTGCGCACATGCGAGCGATTTTCACCGGGCAGGTCGGCGTCGAGAAGAAGCCCTACCTCGACCTCGTCCAACACCACGCCCAGCAGAACGGCCACGATCTGGTCGTCTGCAACGTCGGCGACATGATGTACGACGAGGCCCCCGATGTGCCGCGCGGCCGCATCCTGAACCTGCCGATCACCCGGCTCAACACGCTGCGCCGGGCCGTTTTCAAGGAAATCCTGCGGATCGCCGACCGCGAGCCGAACGTGCTGGTCAACACCCACGCCACCTTCCGCTGGCGGCACGGGCTCTTCAGCGCGTTCGATTACGACCAGATGCAGGCGTTCGACGCCGACCAGTACCTCACGCTGCTCGACAACGCCGAAAGCGTCCACCAACGCCTCGCCCGCGACCACTCGGCCACGAGCCACACGCTGAAGGACATCATGGTCTGGCGGGAGGAGGAACTGCTCGCGACGGAGATCCTCGCCAACATTCATAAAGGCCACGGCCACTTCACGATGATTTCCCGCGGCCGCGAGAAGCTGACGGCCGAGACGGTCTACCGCCTGCTCTTCGAGCCGTGGCGGAAGAAGGTCTACCCGTCGTTCCCGATGACGCACGTGATGGATTTGCCCGACACGCTGGCGGAGATCGAGCGGTTCAAGGAGGCCCTTTACGAGCACTTTATCTGCTACGACCCGGCCGACGTGGACGAGTTCGTCCTGCACACCGAGGCCGAGAAAGCGTTGGCGGAAGGCCGCGAGACGATCACCGTCGACGCCGCCGACGGGCCGGTCGAGCTCAAGACGAGCGAGGTCGCCCAGATCAGCGCCGACATCAAGGGGCAGATCTACGCCCGCGACTTCAAGATGATCGACCAGAGCGACATGATCGTCAGCCTCGTCCCCGAACTCCCCGGCGGCGGCCCCGGCCTCAGCAGTGGCGTCGAGCGCGAGCTGCACCACGCCTGGGAGGGCGGCAAGGAGGTTTACGTCGTCTGGATGCCCAAGCGCACCGCCAGCCCGTTCATCACCGAGACGGCGACGAAGGTCTTCACCGGCGTGCAGGAGGCGATCGACTACTTCGGGGAGAAGGGCTATTTGGAGAAGCCGTCGAACTAGTTTGAGACGTCCACAGATCGCGATTATACGCGCACGTCCGACCGCAACCCGCCGGGTCGCGGCTACAGACGAACCTTTAACTTCCATAGCCGCTACGAAACGAGTCGCGGTTGGACGCGAACCATGAAAATCCACCACCGCAATCTTCTCGTGCTGGTGCTGTCCGCGGTATTGGGCATCGGCGCGTGGTTCATTTGGTCCACGGACCAGCAATATAGACAGCGTCGCAAACTGCTCGATCCGCTGAGTCAGGCCGTCCAGTTCAGCCGTGCGTTCCAGACCGGCGATCCCGACGGTCCAATGCAGTTCATGATGTTCGACGAGCAGACGCCGCGTGAGATAGTCCGACCAAATCTTGCCTTGCTCAGCGGGCTCCACCGACTCGACGGGTTGATGAAACGCATGTTCGACGAAGGGTTTGATTCTCCACCTCTCCCCGCCCCGCTCAATGAACTGTCATTCGACGTCTGGGAGGAGAAGAGTACGCCCGATCATCTAGTTGAAATTGTTGGCGACATCGCGTACGTCGGCCCCGACGATGTGCGGCTCGTGCTGCGCCGGCACAACGGACAGTGGTTCGTGGACCCACGCCCATTCGCCGACGAAACAATCGATCTGGAACGAGCAGATGCGATGAATACCCAACTCAACGGGCTGGCTGAGCGAGTTCGCGCCGGCGAGTTCGCTACGCGCCAGGACGCCCTCGACGCCTACAACGCCTCGGTCTTCCTGGGACTTCTCGGGGGGATGGGCAATCCGCAACCGGCGACGCGGGCGGACGCGCCGTAGCAGCATCGATCCGGCGTTAGCCGCCCCGCCTCGCGGGGCGCTTCGGGCGCTCGCATCGACGCGCCCCGCAAGGCGGGGCGGCTAACGGGAACCCTTGCAGGTGAAAGCGCGAAGTCGGTGCAAACAGACGCCCGCGCGCCGCCGCGCCCCTAACCCCCCGCCCCGCCGATTGTCTGCCTTCCGCCGCGGCGGCCGTTGCCGGTATGCTGCTCGCAACGCGGCACTGCACGCCGACTTTTCCCAGTTTTGCACCGAAAGACCCCCGTGACCAAGACCCCCTTCCTGACTGCCGCCCTCGCCCTGAGCCTCGCCGCCCCCGCCTTTGGCCAGGCGACGCAGGAGATGCAGGAGATGGCCCCGCCGAGCTCCCAGCCCGGCAACGCCGGCATGGACGTCAACGTCGACCAAAGCTCGCCCAAGGCCACCGCCAAGAGCTTTATCCGCGCCGTCGAGGCAGAGAACGTTGACGCCATGCTCTCGCTGATGAGCATCGAGGACGACGAGACGCGCCAGACGATGCAGACCATCGCCCCGATGATGTCGGCGATGGTCAACCTCAACAAGGCCATGGAGGAGAAGTTCGGCCCACAGGGGGATGGCCCGGCGATGGGCGGCGGCATGGAGGGCGTTCCCGACGCCGCCGAAATTGACGCCGCTGAGGAGACCATCGAAGGCGACAAGGCCACCCTCACCCTGGAGAGCAGCCCCGAGCCGATGACGCTCGTCAAGAACGACGGCAAGTGGTTCGTGGAAGTTCCCGCCGACGTCAACCAGGCCAGCGCCGCCGATCTGCAGCAGGCCAAGCAGATGATCCCAGTGATGAGCAAGGTGATGAAGGAGATCGCCGGCGAGATTCGCTCGGGCACGATTCAGACCCGCGAGGCCGCCGAGATGGCCCTCCAGCAACGCATGATGCAGGCCATGATGCAGCAACAGGGCGGCATGCAGCAGCAAGGCGGCGGCATGGAGGAGATGGGCGACGAGGACATGAACGAAGACATGAACGAGATGGAGGACGAGATGGAGGAGGACGACGACGGCATGTAAGCCGCCCGTCGACTCCCTCGTTCACTCGCTGAGATCACGAAGCGCCGCCGCGACCTTGCCAGGTCGCGGCGGCGTTGCGTTTAGCGTCCCTACATTGGCCGCGATGCCTGAGCCCTTCGTCGTCACCGCGTTTGCCAGCAGCGCCAGCGTGCCCGAGTCGCACTTCGAGGCCGCCCGTGCCTTTGGGCGCGGCGTCGGCGAGCGCGGGTGGACGCTCGTCTACGGCGGCAATCGGCCCGGCCCGATGGGGCGGATGGCCCAGGCCGCCCGCGACGCCGGCGGGCGCGTGGTCGGCGTCACGCCGCACCTGTTCGCGAACGACCCCGCCAGCGGCATCGGCGACGTGGTCGACCGCGACTGCGACGAGCTCGTGATGGTCGACACGATGCGCCAGCGCAAGGCCGAAATGGAACGCCGTGGCCACGCCTTCGTCACCCTGTCGGGCGGCATCGGCACGCTCGAGGAGTTCTTCGAAATCCTCGTCGGCCGGCACCTGCGCCAGCACGACAAGCCGGTGATCCTCCTGAATCACGACGACTATTACGCCCCCCTGCTCGAATGGCTGCGCCGCGGCACGCTCGACGGGTTCGTGCGCAAGCAGGTGTGGGAACAGCTTCACGTCGCCGACTCGGTGGAGGCGGCGCTGCGGGAACTCGACGCGGTCGCCACGGCAGGCGCGTCGTGATTTCGTCTCGCGCTTGCAATGTTGCTGCACCTACGTGGATTAAGCGTGGTCTCCCAAGAGTTCTCGTTAGCCGCCCCGCCTCGCGGGGCGCGTAGATGCCCGCCGAGCGCCCCGCGAGGCGGGGCGGCTAAGGAGCACGCGCCTTCTCCATCGCGTTCTCAGGAACACCGGGACTGCGTTCAACGACCAAATCCCCGTGCGAACGTTGAGGCGTTTGGGGTATCTTGCGAGGCATGACGCGCCCCCTGATCGAATCGCTCGAGTCCCGCCGCCTGCTTGCCGTGACGGCTGGCGTCGATGACGGCACCCTGTTCATTACCGGCGACGGCGCCGACGACGTGGTGCTCCTGGCGCTGCTGTCCCCGTCGACCGGCGGGACGGAGTTGTTCGTGTTCGACGAGCGCCCCGAGAACGGCACGGTGAACGAAGCCGACGCCGTCGGCAGCTTCGACCTTGGTTCATTCGACCGTGTCAACGCCGAGTTGGGCGCGGGCGATGACGTCTTCGGCTTCTTCGACTCCTTCACCCAAGCCGGCGGGTTCGAGCTCGACCTGTTCGGCGGCGCGGGGAATGACAGCCTGTACGGCGGCGACGGCGACGACTTCATCCTCGGCGAGGACGGCGACGACCTGATCTTCGGCGGTGCCGGTGACGACACGATCGAAGGGGGCAATGGCGACGATTCCCTGCGCGGCGAAAGCGGCGACGATGACGTGGGCGGCCAGGGCGGCAACGACTCGCTCTGGGGCCACGACGGCCAGGACCTGATGGACGGCGGCCAGGGTTTTGACCGCGTCTTCGGCGGCGACGGCAGCGACCTGCTCTACGCCGGCGACGGCGACGACCAGGTCACGGCCGGCGGTGGCGACGACACCGTCAACGGTGGCAACGGCGCCGACTTCCTCGAAGGCAACGACGGCGACGACGACCTCTACGGCTTCTTCGAGGAGGGCCAGGAAGACCTCGGCGGCGGCACGGACCTGAACGACGGCCCGCTCTTTGCCCTGGGCGGCAGCGGTCGCGACGACATCCTCGGTGGCCGCTTCGCCGACTCCCTTTTCGGCGGCGGCGACAGCGATCTGCTCAGCGGCTTCGAGGGCGACGACACGATGGAGGGCGGCGCCGGCGACGACACCCTCTTCGGCGACGAGGGCGATGACGTCCTCACCGGCGACGCGGGCCAGGACGACCTCTTCGGCGACCGCGGCGACGACACGCTGGTCGGCAACGACGGCGACGACTCGCTGCGCGGCGGCGTCGGCGACGACGTGCTCGACGGCTCGCGCGACGACGACATTCTGCTCGGCGACGCTGGCGACGACACCCTCTTCGGCGGCGACGGCGATGACATCCTCGACAGCGTCGACGGCGAGGCCGACGACATGTTCGGCGAGGCCGGCAACGACGACCTGTTCGGCGACTTCGACTTCGACACCTTCGACGGCGGCACCGGCGACGACCGCTTCTTCGACGAAGACGACAACCAGTTCTAGGGCACGCTCGCGGCCGCAGATTCAGGCCTGTCCCACCGACCCCGAACGAGACGCGCGACGCTCGCCGGCTGCTGTGATGGCGGGAGCGAGTCTGCTAGCGGTGGCAGTGGGGGTAGCGGCGCGATCACCGGCGACGCGGCCGTCGAGATGAACCGCAAGCCGATCAAGCTGCTCGCCGGTGGGGAGCAGCTCGGCATGGGCATGAGCAGCGCCGCCGCGGGGGGCGGCCTTCTCCGAGGACGAGTCGGTCACAATGCTGCCGGGCGTCGTCAAGCTGCTGCCCGGCCAGACCCTCACCGGCTGGACCACGTTCGCGCCGAAAGATGACATCACGGGCGACCTCGCGGTCCTCGTCGGCAGCGGCGGGAACGTGATGATGGACCTGAACGACGATCAGGTCGCCGCCCGCGTGCCGCTGGAGGCGGGCCAAGCCGCCGACTTCCTCGACAGCAGCGTCGCGTTCGAGCCCGCCCTGTCGATCGGCGATTCCCTCGGCGGCGGCGCGGTCGAGCTCACGCTCAACAGCTTCGGCCAGGCCGAGAATCCCAAGCAGGTCGAGGCGGGCAATGTGATCTACGTGGCCGAACTTGACGTGGCGAACGAGACCGACGGCGTCCGCGAGATCAACAAGATGACGATCGGCTCGCTCTTCTACGTCATCGACGCCGACGGCAACGTGTACGCGCCGACGCTGGTCGGCATGGCGCTCAACCTGCCGCCGGCCGAGGTTCCGGAGGACGAGACGCCCGAGGAGCGGATGAAGCGTCAGATTGGCGGCTCGCTGCGAATGGCGTCGTGGCCCGACGAGGTGGCCGCGGGCGACACCGTGACCGGGATGGTCGCCTTCGAGGTGCCCGAGTCGGCCACCCTCGTCGCCTTTGTCGGCGACACGGGCCTCGGCTACAGCCTGACCCGCGAGGGCGCGAAGCTGTCGACCTCGCCGATCGGAGCGTGGAAGGTCGCCGAGTAGGCGGCTCGGGATGTACATGGCGGACGATCCCCTCGATCGGTTTGCAACTGCAAGCCGCGGCGAACGTATGACAAGCATGAAGTTCGCACTTGCAGCAATCGTCTTTCCAGCAATCGTCGGCCTCGGTGCGGTCGTCCTCGCCGGCGGCTGCCAGCGCTCGACCGCAGTCACCGCTCAAACCGCGACGACGCAGCCGGCCGTCAGCGCCAGCGGCTACGACCTGACCGGCTGGGACGACGCCCGCGCCGACAAGATCGCGAAGGAAACCCTCAGCGATCTCGGCTACGAAGTCACTCGCGAGGACGGAACCGAGCGTGCGTTCACAAGCGACCTCCTCGACATCGAGACCGATGGTGTCTACGCCTGTGCCGTCTGCGAGCTGCCCGTCTACAGCAGCGCCACGAAGTTCAAGAGCGGCACGGGCTGGCCGAGCTTCTACGACAAGATCGACCCCGCCCACGTGCGCGAGGTGGCGGACGACCGTTACGGCATGACGCGGACGGAGGTCGAGTGCGCCCGCTGCGGCAGCCACCTCGGCCACGTCTTCGAGGACGGTCCGGCCCCGACGGGTCTGCGCCACTGCATCAACGGCGTGGCGCTGAAGTTCTTTGCCAGGGGCGACGAGCCCCAGCCGACGAGCCGACCCGCGGGCGAGTAGCCGCGCGCCGACCAACCCAAGGCCGCCCGTTCGCAGGACGGGCGGTTTGCCGTAACACTGTCGGCGATGCCCAGCGATCTCGATCCCACCAGTGCCGCGGCCGTGGCGGCCCAAGACAAACCCCGGCCCTACTCCTTCGCCACGTTGAAGGAGGCGGCGATGGACTTTCTCGCCGATGACGCGCTCACCCAGGCCGGCGCGGTCGCTTACTACACGGCCCTGTCGTTCGCGCCGCTGATCGTGCTCGTGACGCTGGTCGTCGGCGCGACGCTCGGCAACGACATGCGCGACCGCGTGATCGGCGAGGTGCAGTCGCTGATGGGCGGTGGCGTTGGCGGGATCGTGGAGCAGATCATGGAGTCGCAGGAGGCCGAGGAGAGCGGCTCGCCCCTCGACAAGGCCAAGGGGGGCGGCTTTGGCATTCTCACCGGCATCATCGGCATCGTCGCCCTCATCTGGTCGGCCAGCGGCGTTTTCGCGCAACTCCAGGCGGCACTGAACAAGATCTGGGATGTCGAGGCCGCCCCCGGCGAGGGGCTGTGGGGCTGGCTGCGCAAGCGCCTGCTGAGCATGGGCGTGGTCTTCTCGATCCTCTTCCTGCTGCTGGCGAGCATGGCCGTCACGGCGGTGCTGAACGTCTTCCTCGGCGGCGACGGGTTCGTCTGGAAGGCCGTGAACTTCGGCATCTCGGTGGTGGTCTACTGGGCGTTGTTTGCGTTGATCTTCAAGTTCCTGCCGGACGTGAAGATCCCGCTCAAGGCCGTTGGCGTCGGGGCGGCGGTGACGGCGGTGCTCTTCGCGCTGGGCAAGCTCGGCATCGGCCTCTACCTCTCGCGGGGCGGCGTCGGCAACGACTACGGCGGGGCCGGCAGCCTGATCGTGCTGCTGGTGTGGGTCTACTACTCGGCGATCATCCTCTTCTTCGGCGCCGAGCTGACCCAAGTCTGGGCCAAGCGCGCGGGCCTCAACATCCAGCCCGACGAGCACGCCCGGCCCGAGCAGCCCAAGCAGAAGGCCCCCGCCCACGGCGAGCCGATCAACGGGGAAGGCTCGCGTGCTTGAGTCGCTGCCACTCTGGGCCGTCATCGGCATTGCGCTGGCGGCCACGCTCGTGGTGGCGGTGGCCGGCACGTTCCTGGCGGGCGTCGCCGACCGTCTGGCCGACCGCACGGGGCTGGGCGAGGCACTCGTGGGCGCGCTGCTGGTCGGCGCCGGCACGAGCCTGCCCGGCATCATCACGAGCGTGACCACGGCCTACAACGGCTACGCGCAGCTCGCGATCAGCAACGGCATCGGCGGGCTTGCGGCGCAGACGGCGTTCCTCGTCGTCGCCGACCTCTGCTACCGCAAGGTCAACCTCGAGCACGCCGCCGCCAGCGTGCCGAACATCCTCAACGGCACGCTGCTGATCGCGCTGCTGGGCACGATGCTCGTCGCCGCCGCCCTGCCGCCGGTCACGATCTGGGCGATCCACCCCGCCACGCCGGTGCTGTTCGGCCTCTACATCTTCGGCCTGCGACTGAGCCGCAACGCTCGCGAGGACCCGCCGTGGCACCCCGAGCAGACGGCCGAAACCGAGGTCGACGACGCCGACGAGGACGAGAGCGGCAGCGCCTCGACCCGCAGGATCGTCGCGCAGTTCATCGGCCTGGTCGCGCTGCTCGGCGTCGCCGGCTTCGCCATCGCCCAGAGCGGCCAGGTGCTGGTCGGGCGGACGGGCCTTGGCGAAAGCCTTGTCGGCGCGGCCTTCACCGCCGTGGCGACGAGCCTGCCGGAGCTGGTGACCAGCATCGCCGCCGTCCGCCGCGGCGCGCTGACGCTGGCGGTGGCGAACATCATCGGCGGCAACGCGTTCGACACCCTCTTCGTCGGCGCCGCCGACGTCGCCTACCGCGACGGCAGCATCTACCACGCCGTCAACGGCGGCCTGGGGGCGCAGGAGGCCTTCCTCATCGCCGTCACGATCGTGATGACAAGCGTGCTCGTGACGGGTCTGGTCACGCGCGAAAAGCAGGGCCCGGCCGGCATCGGCTTCGAGAGCATCGGCCTGCTCGTGCTCTACGCCGGCTCCCTGCTGGCGCTGGCATTCGCGTTCTGATCGCTTTTCGCTCTTCGCGCGAACCAACCGCGTGCGGCGCGCAACTGGGTGGCCAGACGTGCCCGCGAGCTCCCCGCACAACCAGGACCGCCGCTACCCCGGCCATGCCCTTCGCGTTGCCACCGAGTGGCTCGTGCTGCGGGCGCAGGACGGCGACGCGGGGGCGTTCGAGCAACTCGCGAGGCTCTGGCACAAACAACTGCTCGCCCACGCGACTCGCCTGACCGGCCGCGCCGACGCGGGCGAGGAGGCGACGCAGGAGGCCTGGCTCGGCATCGTCCGCGGCCTGCACCGGTTGCACGATCCCGCCCGCTTCGGCGCGTGGGCCTACGGCATCACCACGCGGCAGGCGGCCCTTTGGATTCGCAAGAAGTCCCGCCGCGCCCAGCCGGCGCCGCTCGGTAACGACCCGGCCGTCGAGCCGGACGTGTCGACGGCGCCGCAAACGGATGTCGAGCGACTTCGCGTGGCGATCGCTGCACTGCCGCGAATCGACCGCGCCACCGTCGCCTTGCGGTACGAGCTGGGCCTGTCCGTCACGGAGGTGGCGGAGGCGTTGCAGATCCCCGTCGGCACCGCCAAGCGACGGCTGTTCGAGCTTCGCCAGAGCCTGCGGGCGGCAATGTTGTCTTCCTGTCCCCCTGTTGAACGGAACCATCCATGACCACCACCAACACGACGAACACCACGAACACTCCCTGCTGCCCCCTTGATCCCGACGCCGTCCGCGTGCTGGCGAACCTGGAGGCCGAGGCGCACCCGAGCGGCGAGTTCGCCCACATCGGCCAGCTTTACGCCGACAGCTTCCGGGGGCAATCGCGCCTCGTCGGCACGGCCGGCTTCCTGCTGTTGGCCGCGAGCGTCGGGCTGGCGATCTTCGCCGCGATCCGCTTCTTTCGCGTCGACGCAAGCGACGTGCGCGGGCTCATCCTGTGGGCGACCACGTTCCTGTTCGCCGTCGTGCAGGCGGCGATGACCAAGCTGTGGTTCTGGCTGAACCTGCAGCGCAACGTGCTCGCCCGCGAGATCAAGCGAATCGAGGTGCGCCTGACCGCGTGCGGCGAGTAGCGCGACTCCACGGCGAATAGCGCTATTCCCCATTGGGAAATGCTTCTACAGTTTCGCCATGCCTCTCAAGCCCCACGGCCGCGTGTACGACTCGATCACCGACATCATCGGCGGCACGCCGCTGGTGCGCATCCGCCGCCTCGTGCCCGATGACGGGGCGACGGTGCTGGCCAAGTGCGAGTTCATGAACCCGCTGGGCAGCGTGAAGGACCGCATCGGCTTCAACATGATCGAGAAGGCCGAGCAGGCCGGCAAGCTCACGAGCGACAGCGTGATCGTCGAGCCCACCAGCGGCAACACCGGCATCGCCCTCGCCTTCGTCTGCGCCGCCAAAGGGTATCGCTGCATCCTGACGATGCCCGAGAGCATGAGCCTAGAGCGCCGCCGGCTGCTCAAGGCGTTGGGCGCCGAGGTCGTGCTCACGCCGGCCGACAAGGGGATGAAGGGGGCCATCGAGAAGGCCCAGGCCATCGCCGACGAGACGAAGCACAGCTTTGTCCCGCAGCAGTTCCAGAACCCGGCGAACCCGGAGATTCACCACGAAACCACCGCCGAGGAGATTTGGCAGGACACCGCCGGCAAGGTCGACATCCTCGTGGCCGGCGTCGGCACGGGCGGGACGATCACCGGCGTCTCGGAAGTCATCAAGCAGCGCAAGCCCGATTTCAAGGCGATCGCCGTCGAGCCGGTCAACAGCCCGGTGATCCAGCAGACGATGGCTGGTCAGGAGGTGAAGCCGGGGCCTCACAAGATTCAGGGCATCGGCGCCGGCTTCGTGCCGGACAACCTGCACCTGGACATCGTCGACGAAACGATTCAGGTCGACAACGACGACGCCTTCGCCTGGGGCCGGCGGCTGGCGAAGGAGGAGGGCATCCTCGGCGGCATCAGCAGCGGGGCCAACATGTGCGCCGCCGCCCAGGTTGCCGCGCGGCCGGAGAACAAGGGCAAGACGATCGTCACGATCATGTGCAGCTTCGGCGAGCGCTACCTGAGCACGCCCCTGTTCGAGGACACGCCCGACGCGCCGGGGGCGACGGTCTGACTCAGGCCTGACTCACGGCACCGGTCGGACTCACGGCACCTCGACGTAGTTCGCCGCCACGCCCGCCGCGGCGGCCATGTGCTCGGCGACGATCCGCACCACGATCGGCCCGCGGTCGGCGTAGTCCTCGGGAAGCGAGGCGGTGATGACCTGCGCCGCGACCTGGCCGAACGGCTTGCTCGCGAAGTCGTCGAGCGGGTTGCCCCCCTCCTCGCTCGCCTCCAGGTCGTCGCGGTAGGAGATCGGCTCGCCGCCCGACGCCGCCTCGGCAACGGGCTCGAACTTGCGGGCGTCGGCCGGGTCGCGGACTAGCAGCGCCGTTACCACGCCCGCCTCACGCGCCGCCTGGCCCATCTCGGTCAGGGTCGGCAGCGAGCCACGCGTCGGCTCGGCGTCGGCCTGCACGACGATCACCCGCGACGTCCCGGGCGGGCTCATGTTTTGGAGCATCACGAACGCCCCCTCCAATCCCGCCGCCGGCGCGCCCCCGCCGTCGTCGTGGCCGCTTCGGTAGGGAAGTTCCATCGCGTTCATCGCCGTCAGCAGCGCGTCGAAGTTGCCCGTCAGCGGCACGGGGCGGACGAGGAACTGGTTCGGGTCGTCGTCGGCCATCGCCGCCCGGCAGCATTCGACCTGCAGCGCCGGCCGCATCTCGTGGCGGTAGTAGACCAGCCCGACGCGCAGCCGGTCGCTTAGCACCGAGAGCGTGCGCATCGTGAGGGCGAGGTAGCGCTGGATGTAGGCGTTGCTGGTGCTCAGGCTGCCCGTCGCGTCGATCGCCAGCACCACGTCGACGCCGCGGATGTCGAGTTCGCCCAGCTCGAGCTCGCGGCGGAAGCGTTCGTCGCTCGAGTCGGTGATAACGATCGGCGCGTCGAACCAGAGCGATTGGCCGTCGAAAACGCGCGGCGTCGGCGACAGCTCGAGACCGTTGGCCCACGTCAGCCAGCCGTCGCGATCGGCCTCGGGCGCGGGCGCCGCGGGGAGCTGCGAGAGAACGACGTAGGCGCGTTCGGCCAGCGGGTTGCCGCGCCGCAGGAGCTTGCCCAGGTCGCGGGCGAGTTCGACGTCGGCCCAGGCGTGCAGCGCCTGCCCGGCGGCCTCGAGCGTCGCGCGGCCCGCCTCCTCGCGCGCGTTGTTCTGGGCGATGGCCCGCTCGATCAGCCGGCCGAGCTTGCGCGGTTCTCCCTTCTCGACCGGCCGAGCCGCCAACGCCAGGAGCAGCGGGCGCATCTCCGGCCCGAGGAAGACATCGCCGCCGCCCTTGCCGGTCGCGAGCGCCAGGCCCGCGTCCTGCCATCGCCGCGCCTGCTCGGGCGACAGGGAGTCCGCCCGCGCCGCCAGCGCGTCCCAGGCCGCCATTGCCACGATCGGGTCGGGACGTTCCGCGACTTCCAGCAGCCGCTCGGTCAGCGGGTCGCCCGCGTAGCGGCTGAGTGAGATGACCGACACCAGCCCGCCCAGCCGCGTCTCGAAGTTCCCCGCCGCGCCGTAGTTGCGGGCGTAGAACTCCTGGAGCGCGCGGACGCCGGGGTCGACCGTGCCGTCCGCGGGGGCGGTGGTCGGGTCCTGCGCGGCCACGGCGGGCGACGCAAATAGCGCCACCGCGACGAAGGCGGCGGCAAGCAGCTTGGTCGTCATGCCCATAAGCGGATCGTACCAAGGTCGCCGAGCCACCGGAACGCAACGGGCGGCGAGTTTGGGCGTGTCGGGCCAACGCAACCCAAATGTAATCTCGGTTCCATATGAACATCGTCAAGCCGCGCCTCCCGCGCCCCGCCACCCTCGTTCACGCCGCCGTCGCCCTGCTCGCGGCGTCTTCGGTGTCCGCCCAATCGACTCAGCCGACGACGCGGCCGACCAGCCGCCCGGATCTGTCCACGAGCGAGCAACTCGAAGGCCAGGATCCCGTGTCGGCCGACGTCACCGTGATCGGCCACATCGTCGAGCCGAAGCAACTCGACCCGACCGACGACGCCCTCGCCGGGCTGAACCTGGCCGACGGCTTCAGGATCGAGCGGTGGGCGTCGGACCTGGGCCACCCGCGGATGATCCTGCCGATGCCGAACGGCGACGTCTACATCACCCGGCGGAACCCGGGCGACTGCATCCTGCTGCGCGACGCCGACGGCGACGGAAAGGCCGACGGCGAGCCGCAGGTCGTGGCGGAGCAGCCGAACCTGCACGGCATCGCCGTTGCGCCCGACGGCAGGACCGTCTACCTGACGGCCATCCGCGAGTTGTGGAGCGCCCCGATCCGCGACGACGGCACGTTCGGCGAGCTGCGGCTGATGATCGACGACCTGCCCGACGCCGGCCAGCACCCCAACCGGACGATGGCGTTCGGGCCTGACGGAATGCTCTACCTCTCGATCGGCTCGACCGCCAACGCCACCGACGAGCCAAACCCCGAGAACGCGACGATCGTGCAGATTGATCCCGCCACCGGCGAGCGCACGATCTGGGCGAGCGGCCTGCGCAACACAATCGGCTTCGGCTGGCACCCGATCACCGGCCAGTTGTGGGGCGCCGACCACGGCATCGACTGGCTCGGCGACGACGAGCAGGGCGAGGAGTTCAACAAGCTCGATGAAGGCAAGTTCTACGGCTGGCCTTGGATCTACGGCGACGACGACTACAACCCCGCCGACAACCCGCCCGAGGGCAAGACGATGGCCGACCTCGCCCGGATGGCCGAGGAGCCCGTGTTGCTCTACACCGCCCACAGCGCGCCGCTGCAAATGACCTTCTACACCGGCGATGCCTTTCCGAGCGAGTACCGCAACGACGCGTTCATCGCCATGCGCGGCAGTTGGAACCGCAAGCCGCCCAGCGGGTACGAGGTCGTGCGCGTCCGCTTCGACGAGGACGGGCAGGCGACGGCGATGGAGCCGTTTATCACCGGCTTGCTGGTCGACACGGGCGATGACACGTGGGGCCACCTCGGCCGACTCGCGGGCCTGGCGGAGTTGCCCGACGGGTCGCTGCTGCTCGGCGACGACACGAACGGCGTAATCTACCGCATCACGTACGCCGGGGCGGCCGCCCGGCGGTAGCGGGCTCGGACGAGGCCAAGCGTTACCAGACGGCCGCCACCGGCTCGATTCCCTTGGCCGAACCCTTGGCCGGGTGGTACGGTAGAGCGTTTGTGAGCACATCTACAAAACAGCTACCGCCGGGACTGGCGGCGTTTGGCGGCGATTCCACGGGTGAGAGTCCGCCTGCCGTCCCACCGACCGAGCCGCCATCGCCGCCTCGCCCGGCGCCTCGCCCGGCGCCGCCTCAGCCGGCGCCGATCCTGCGAACGGTCGTCACCACCGCCACGCGGACGTCGCTGCTGGCCCGGCCGGTCGCCGTCCGCAGCGTGATGGGCGTCGGCGGGCCCGCACTCGTGGAGCGGCGGACGATCCCGCTCTACGTCGATTTGCACAGTCACTCGACCGCCAGCGACGGCACGGATGCGCCGCGCCAGCTCGTGCGCAAGGCCAAGGCCGCCGGATTGAGCGCGCTGGCGCTAACCGACCACGACACCGTCGCCGGCATCGCCGACGCCGCCGACGAGGCGCGCAAGGTCGGCCTCGACTTCCTGCCCGGCATCGAGGTCTCCGCCGCCTACCCGCGGCCGGGCGTGATGCACCTGCTCGGCTACGGCATCGATCCAACCCACCCGGCGCTGCACGCGCTCACGAGCGGCCTGCAGACGGCGCGGCACGAGCGAAACCTGTTCCTGGTCGAGCAGCTCAACGCCGTCGGCGTGCGCATCGACTACGCGGAGCTGCGCGACCTCGCCGGCGAGGACGCTCAGATCGGCCGGCCGCACTTCGCGAAGCTGCTGTTCCTCAAGGGGTACATTCCCCACGTGAACGCGGCGTACCGCTACTACCTGAACAACGCCGGCCAGTTCCGTTTCGACCGCCAGGAGCCCGAGCCGGCCGAGGCGATCGCCGCGATCCATGCCGCGGGCGGGCTGGTGTCGCTGGCGCACCCGATTCAGTTGCGCAAGCAAAATCACGCGCAGCTCGCCTGCGAGATTCGCCACCTCGCCGACTGCGGGCTCGACGCGGTGGAGGTGGTGTACAACGACCACCGCGAGAGTTTCGTGGCGGAACTCAAGGAGCTGTGCCGCCGCCACAACCTGCTGATGACCGGCGGCAGCGATTACCACGGCAACGCGAAGAAGTGGATCGTGCTCGGCCGCTGCGGCATGCGGCGTCGGGTGCCGCGCAAGCTGTACGAACGCCTTGTTGCCGCCCTGCCCGAGCGGGCGGCGGTCAGGTAGTAACGCGACGCTGCAAACCACGATGGCCAACGACAACGCGTCACCCGAGCAGTGGCAGCCCGCCGGCGCGGCGTCGCGCGGCGTGTCGGTGGTCGTCTGGATCGTGATCTACCTGCTGCTGGCCGGCCTGCTCGCCGTCGCGGGAGCGTGGCTTCTCTGGCGGTTCTTCGACGGTGGGTGGGATCGCGAC
The DNA here is from genome assembly GCA_965214125.1 of Tepidisphaeraceae bacterium. Classification (GTDB taxonomy): domain Bacteria; phylum Planctomycetota; class Phycisphaerae; order Tepidisphaerales; family Tepidisphaeraceae; genus CBDCBA01. The sequence goes on along the minus strand of CBDCBA010000016.1, from coordinate 60,817 downwards.
GCGGACTATTGGGAGCAGGCGCTCATCGGCCTGATGCTTCTGCCGGCCGCGTGTTTCATGGTCTACGCGGCCATGCGCCAGGTCGGCCCGCGTGTCGAGGTGAAGATGCCGCCAAGTCCGCTGCGGGCGGGAGAGAAGTACCCGATTCACTACCGCTTTGTCGGCGTGGGCGTTGGGTGGCTGTCGCACGTGTGGGTGCGGGCACGCTGCACGGAGACGATCACCGTCGACACCACGACGATCTGGGATGAAGCACACGCCATCGCCAACGATCGCCCGCGCGGGCGTCAGACCGAGAGCCAGTCGCGCGAGCTGGCGCTGCTGGACCTCGTGGACCTGCAAAGCGTCGAGCGAGGCGATCTCGGCGAGGGGATGGCCCTGCTCCGGTTGCCGGCGGACGCGCGGCGTTCGAGCACGCGTGGCAGCAGTCGCAAGGCGTCGCGTCAGGTTCAGTGGCAACTCGAAATCGTTGGCAAGGTGCCGCTGTGGGCCGATGCGAGCGGCGGCGTCGTATTCGACGTGATGGCCGACCCCGCGCTGGCGCGGCTGGCGCGGGCCAAGGCGGCGAAGTTCGATGCCGACCGCCTGCCGCGCCGCGGGTCGATGCGCCGCTGAATCGGGTCGATGCGCCGCTGAATCACGCCACTGGTGCCGACCGCTTGCCCGCCTCGCGAAGCAACGCGTCGGCCCACGCGGCGTCGTCGGGCGAGAGCGGCGGGGCGGGGTCTTTGTTGTAGTCAATGTCGTCGTGCCCGCCGGCGGCGTAGGCGCGGTCGATCAGGGGTTGAAGCTCCGTCCAGATGTGCGGGTCGCCCGGCCGCAACGGAATGGGGATCGGAGGCAACGGCTTGCGGATGCTGATGGGATAGACCCGCCACCCGCCCCGCCCCACCGCGACCGCAGCCCGGTAGGCCTCGCGACGATCTGGCGGGACATCGTCATCGGGGACCGGCAGCCACGTCCGCGGGGTGCGGAGCAGGTCGATCTCGACCACGTTAACGCCGGCTTGGCGGAAGCGTTCGATCTTCTCGCAGAACTCCTCGCCTCCGCGTCCGGCCCTCTTGTTCCATGGGCTGAGGACTTCGATCACGGTGATGACACGATTGCCGTTGCCTGAGTCGATGATCTTCAGCCAGCGTTCCTTCGCCGGGGCGTCGACGGCGGTGAGCCGCACGGGCTCAACCGCGTTTTCGGGAGGTGCTTCAAGCGTTGCGACACCACCGCTCGCCTCGCGACCGGCAGGTTCGGCCACCAGCACGTCCGGGCGAAACGTGCGGTGCTCCCCATCCTCTTCCTCAATGATGAGCCTCTGCTCCGTTCGCGCTCTCAGGGGGCTGGGAAGATTTTGTTGGATCGCCGCCTTGAGAAACGTGAGGATCGCGCTGTGAACATCGTCCCACCGCGACTCCAGGTACGGGTCCATGCCGGGAAACGGGCTGTTGGCCATGGCGGCATTCTAACACGCGGCGGCCTACCCTTTGGCCCCACCCGAACCATCATGGCAGACAATCAAAAGACGCTCATCATCCTCAAGCCCGACGCCGTCCAGCGCAAGCTCGTCGGCGAGATCCTCCGCCGCTTCGAGGCCAAGGGGCTCGCCATCGCGGAGATGAAGCTTGACACCATCTCCCGCGAAACGGCCGAAACCCACTACGGCGAGCACAAGGGCAAACCGTTCTACGACGACCTCGTCGGCTTCATCACCGGCGGCCCGGCCGTGATCCTTTGCCTCGAAGGCCCGGAGGCGATCAAGGTCGCCCGGCTGATGATGGGCGCCACCAAGTTCACCGACGCCCAGCCCGGCACCATCCGCGGCGACTTCGCCCACGACCTGACGGCCAACCTCGTCCACGGCAGCGACTCGCCCGAGAGCGCCCAGCGCGAGATCAAGCTGTTCTTCGGCAGCTAGAACGGCCAAGCGTGGCCGCGATAGCCTGATGCCCATGCGAACGCGATCGCTGCTGCTCGGGGGCGCGTACGGTCTGCTCGTGTTCCTTTCGGGCTGCGCGACGTGGGTGGCGGATCGCACGGTGCTGTTTCCATCGACCGACCCGCTGCCGACGTACGGGGCGGTCGAGGCGACGATGTCCACGCCGGTGGGCACGGTGCGCGTGTTTCAGGCCGGCAGCCCGGCGGCGATCGGGCGCGAGCCGGAGCGCTTCGTGCTTCACCTGATGGGCAACGGCAGCCGCGCCGAAACCGCCGCCACGCGCGTCGCCGCCCGGTGGGGCACGACCGCGCCGACCGAGGCGTGGGCCGTCAACTATCCCGGCTACGGCCAGAGCGACGGGCCGGCGAAGGTCGATTCGCTCGCGCCCGCCGTCGACGCCGTCTACGACGAACTCGCGGCCCGGGCGGACGGTCGGCCGATCTACCTCGACTGCGACTCCCTCGGCTGCACGCTGGGCCTCTACCTCGCGGCCACGCGGCGCGGCGACGTGCCGGTCGCGGGCCTCGTGATGAAGAACCCGCCGCCGCTGCGGGAGCTGATCCTGGGCCGCTTCGGCTGGTGGAACCTCTGGATCGGCGCCGGCCCCGTCGCCCGCGCCCTGCCGCGGGAACTCGACGCGATCGGTCACGCGCGGCGGTCGTGGGTGCCGGCCCTGTTCGTGCGCGCCGAGAACGACTCGCTCGTCACCCCCGGCTACCAGCAGCGGATCATCGACGCCTACGCCGGCCCGCACCGGACGCTCGTGCTCGAGGGCGCCGATCACAACACCGTGCTGTCGGCCGAGGAAGAGCAGGCCATCCGCGCGGCGATCGAGTCGTTCGTCGCGACGCGGTAGGCGGCGCGTTAGACCGTCAGGTTCGCGAGGTAGTCGCGGTAGGCCGCGCGGGCGCTCTCGGCGGCGGACTCGGCCTCCTCGATCTGCGCCTGCAACGCCTCGATCTGCGACTCCTGCTCGTCGAGCTTCGTCAGCAGCCGCTTGTAGTAGGCGCTGTCGCGGTCGACGCTGCCCATGTTCTCGCGGATGCGCTTCTGCTCCTGGCTGATCTCCTGCACTTCAGCCTGCAACCGGTTCACCTTCTCCTCGGCCGTCGCCACCGCCCGGCGCAGCTCGGCCGCCTTCACGAGCGCCTCGCGCACGCCCTCGGGCAGCTTGCCGTTGCGCGACAGGGCGATGAGTTGATCCGGGTTGTAGTTGCCGTCGAGCAACTGCTGGCGCTCGTCGGTCGTCCGCTCGGCCTGGACGACAAACTCCGTGGTGCCCGGCTCGGCCGACAGCTTGAACCGCCAGGCGGCGTCGGTGGTCTCGTAGGGCTCCTGCGTGTCAACGAGTTCGAACCCGCCCGGCCGCGCGTGCTCGACGACGATCGTGCGCGCCGCGTCGGTCTCGTTGCCGAAGATGTACTTCGTGCCGGTTCGCACCCGGCGCTTCAGGGTCAGCACGCCGCGTGAGATGCTGCCGGTGACGATCTCGCTCCGCGTCCGCTGGCCTTCGGTTTGGGCGGCCACCTTCAGGTCGACGCCGTAGCTGAGGAGGCGCTTCTGCCCCGGCGGCAAATCGGTGATCTGGCTGTCGCCCGCGTACCCGCCGCTCTCGAAGACGGTCATCGGGCCGGCGAGCAGGTGCTTGTCCGTTGTGTTCTCGAGGATCACGCCGTTGAGCGGGTGCTTGGCGAGTTGCTGGGGGTCATACAGGCTGATCTTCTCGGCTTTCACCGGATCGGTCACGACGGGGATCATCGCGCTGCTCTGTCGCGGCAAGCTGACGGTGGGAATCGTGTACTCGAACAACTCGCCCAGCTCGGCGGCGCTGGCGACGCTTTGAATGCTGCGGGCGGCGTCCATCGGCTCGGCGTAGAGCGAGTCGCTGGCCATCGGCGCGGCCGAGGGGACCTGCTGCGCCATTTGGCGTGCCGCCTTTCGCTCGCGACCACCGCCACCGCCGAAGCCACCGCCGCGTTGTAGTTCAAGCTCTGCCTCCATCGCCTCGATTCCACCCGAGTATGCCTTGGGCACGAGCGACGAGAATCGCGGGATCTGCACCGTCGGCCGCTGGACGAACAACGGCTCGCTCAGGTTCATCTCGAAGCTGATCGGCCGCCCGCTGACGAGACTTAGGCTGATGTCGGTCCAGTCGTTGTCGGTCTGGTTCTCGACGATCGCCCACCCCTGCAAGTCCGCCTCGTCGCCGCCGGCGGCCGGCAGGAGCAGGCGGTAGCTTGTCTTCCAAACCGGGGCCTCGACGACGTACCCCAGCCGCACGCGGCGCTCGCCGTCGCCGCTGAAGTTGAAGCCGACGGCCTTCTTGTCCTTGTCGCGCGCCCGCGCCAGCGCCTCGAGCGCCCGCGCCATCTCGCTGCGCAACCGCTCGTCCTCGATCGTGAAGTCGATCACGCTGTCGATCGGAATGCTGCGCAGCCCGCCGCCGGTGAAGATCGTCACGAACGCCTTGCTCAGCACCGTGTCGCCCTCGGAGACCTGCCGATCGTCGACGCTGACGACGGTGCCGGTGATCTCGCCGTTATTCTGCGTCGAAAGCGTCAGCTCCGCCCCCTTGAGCTGGGCGATCAGGCCGACGAGCGACGGGTTGCTGAGGTCGATCTGGAAGCTGCCGAGTTGCCGGTCGAGCGGCTCGACCGACGGGTACGTGACGGCCTGCACGGTGCCGCCGTCGAGGTCTTGCAGGACGAGGCTTTTGAGCAGATCGTCGATTTGGTCGGCCTTGAACCGAAGCTGGGTGGCGGCCGCGCCGTCGACGGTGCCGCCGTGCTCGAAGTAGCCAACGCCGCTGGAGAAGAGCGTGACCTGCCGCACGGGCAACTCCGCCTCGGCGGGTTGGGTCGCGGGTTGGCTCTGGGCGGTGGACATGCCGGCCAGCGTACCGAGGGCGGCAAGGGCGGTGGTGGCGGCGAGGGCGGTGGTGGCGAGTTGAATGCGGGTGTTCATGGGGTCTCCTCCGGACAATGCTAACGTGGCCGCCCCGTGGCGGAAGCGAAACACGACGACAGCCGCCCACTTGTTGCGGCCGCCCTGCTGGCGGCGGCGGCGTTTTGCTGGGCGGCGACCGGCTACTCCTTCGAGAGCGGCAATCACGAGGTCTACCTCCTCGACCCGCTCCGCCGCGCCGGATTGGCCACCTTCGCCGGCGACCCGTTCGTCCACGGCACGCTGCAATACCACGGCCTGTTCAGCCTGATCGCCGCCGGCCTCTACAGGCTCAACGTCGCGGCGGCGGGGTTCTTAGCCCTCTTCCTGATTTTGCTGGGAACGACCGTCTGGGCGTGGTGGCGTCTCTGCCGCAGCCTCGGCGGGAGCGTGACGGCATTCCTTGCCAGCGTCGTCGCGTATCACGTTCTGCTCGGCGACCGGGCGCTGGGATTCTACAGCTTGTTGCAGGACGGCCAGTTCAACGCCGGCAACGTGGCGGCGGTCGCGTTGCTGGTCGGCATCGCCCTGTGGCTCGAACGCCGGATCGTCTGGGCCGCTGTCGCGTTCGGCGTCGCCGGGGCGTTTCACCTGAACTACGCCGTCGTCTGCCCGATGCTGTGGGTGGCGCTGGTCGTACTTCGCAGATCGACCGACGCCGAGGCGGAAGCCTCGGGTTCTGGTACGAACACAACTAGACCCCCCAACCTCCGTCGCCCCGTCATCGGGACCGCGGTAGCGCTGCTCCCGTCCATCCTGAACGTCGCTTTCGCCCTGCCCGCAAAGCTCGGGGCTTCGAGTGAGAACGCCCTACCGCTGGGCCGCTTCGTCGAGCTCTACGTCAGGCTCCGCCACCCGCACCACTACGACCCGTCAGCCTGGCCCTGGTGGGTGTGGCTGGCGTTCCTGCTGCCGATCCCGCTGGCCGTCCTCGCGTGGCGGCGACAAAGGACGGAGCGGCCCTGGAACGATGCGGCGGCAATCTGGGTTCTCCTCATCGGCCTGCAACTCGTCGCCCTCCTCTTCGCCGGCGTCTTCTACATCAGCGAGACGGCGATTCAGATGAGCCTGTGGCGGTTCAGCCCGCACGCGAAGCTGCTGGCCGTCACGGCGGCGGCGACCTTGATCCGCCCGTCGAGCGTTTACGAGAAGGGCATCTGGTCAACGCTTGCGTGGGCGATGACGCTCATGGTGATCCTGCTGGCTGGAACGATCTGGAAGGTTGCGGCAGAGCTTCGGTTCGCGCAGGGGGAGATGTCGGAGGAGGCTGCGCAAAGCGAGACCGGGCGGAGGCGACTGGCGTTGCTCGACGGGGCCGCTTGGGCGAGAGAGAACACGAACCGCGACGCCCTGTTCCTCGTTCCGCCGGGGGCCGGCAGCGCGTTTCCGGTGAACGCGCGGCGGGGGCACGTGGTGAGCTTCAAGCTCGTGCCGCAGTTATCGGGCGAGCTGGCCGGTTGGGAGGGGCGACTGAAGGACGTGCTGGCGGTCGATGATTTGTCACCCTACGCCGGCGGGCTGACGGGCTACATCACCGCCCAGCAGCAAATGGACACCCGCTACGGCGAGCTGTCGGCCGACCACCTCTTCAACGTCGCGGCCGACGCGGGGGCGGATTATGTGCTGACGCTGGCGCCGTTACCGGACGCGCCGTCGCGCAGCGAGATTTGGCGCGGCAACAGCGGCGCCGTGGTTTATGCTGCTCGTGTTCAGCCCGCGTCAAGGCCAGATGAAGCCAATCCCTGACGCGCGGCACGCGGTTTGACCCGGAGCCCGCCATGCCCGCAGCGCCGACCCTGCCCTCCATCCGCTCGTCCGGTGCATCCGACGCTGGCGACGTCCGCCGCCGGCTCCGCAGCGAGCACGGGCTGACGGTCGACGGCGCAACCGCCCGCTACCTCGCGCGCCGGCTCGACGCCGACGACGAAAAGGTGCTCAGCTTCCCCTGCACCGACTGCGCCAGCGGCGAATGGGGCTTCCGCGTGCTGCCCGCGGTCGAGCTGCGCGGGCACTGAGCCGCGGATTTCAGCTCGTTGATTGCCGCATGATGACGCGCCGCGGTACCGCCGGTATGTTGGCGGGCAACGATGATCATCACCACCCACGCCTTCGCCCGCGCCGGGCTCGTCGGCAACCCCAGCGACGGCTACTTCGGCAAGACGATCTCCATCATCGTCCGCGACTTCCGCTGCACCGTGCGCCTCTGGGAGAGCCCGCACTTCGAGATCCTGCCCGACAAAAGCGACCTCGCCCGGTTCGACAGCGTCGCCGACTTCCTCGCGGAGTCGCGCCTCATGGGCTACTACGGGTCGATGCGTCTCATCAAGGCGACGATCAAGCGGTTCCATGAAATCTGCCGGAAACGCGGCAAAACGCTTGATGCGACGAAAAACTTTACAATCGGCTTCGAGAGCGACATCCCCCGCCTTGTCGGCCTCAGCGGCAGCAGCGCCATTGTCATCGCGACGCTGCGGGCGCTGATGAAGTTCTACGACGTCACCTTCGAGCAGACCGAAATCCCCACGCTGGCGCTGGGCGTGGAAACCCAGGAGCTCGACATCGCCGCCGGGCTCCAGGACCGGGTGATCCAGACCTACGAGGGCATGGTCTACATGGACTTCGACCGCACCGCGGTCGAGAAGACCGGCGCCGGCACCTACGAGCCGATCCGCCCGGAGAAGATGCCCACGCTCTACCTCGCCTACGACACCGACCGCGCCGAGGTGAGCGGCGTGGCCCACCGCAATCTACGCCAGGCGTGGGAGAGCGGCGACGCCGAGGTCGTCGCGGCGATGGATCGCCTTAAGGCGCTGACCGACGAGGCGAAGGCGGCCATCGCGTCCAACGACATGACGGCCCTGCACCGCATCACGAACGAGAACTTCGAGGTGCGCAAGTCGATCATGCCCATCGCTCCGGAAAACCAGCGGATGATCGACGCGGCGCGGTCGGTGGGCGCCAGCGCCAAGTTCGCCGGCAGCGGCGGCGCGATCGTGGGCGTCTACACCGACGGGCCGCAGTTCGCGCAGCTCAAGCACGCCCTCGGCGAGATCGGGTGCGAGACAATCATGCCGACCGTCTTCCCGCATCCGGGCGAAAAGGAGGCGTAGGTTCCGCATGATCGATGTGGCCGTCATTCCCGCCGCCGGCTTCGGCACGCGCATGCTTCCGGCCGCCAAGGCGGTGCCGAAGGAGATGCTGCCGATCCTGAACCGTCCGACGATCGAGCATGTTGTCGCCGAGGCCGTCGATGCGGGCGTGGGCGACGTGGCGTTCATCGTCAGCAACGACAAGAAGGCGATCGAGGACCACTTCGATCGCCACGTCGAGCTCGAGCGGCGCCTTGCGGCAAAGGGCCGGCGCGACTGGCTGGCGAGCGTTGATCGCCTGCTCGACGCCGCCGACTTCGCGAGCATCCGTCAGCGCGAGCAACTTGGCCTCGGCCACGCGATTTTGCAGGCCCGCCGCCACGTGGGCCAGCGGCCGTTCCTCTGCCTGCTCGGCGACACCGTCTTCGCCGGCACACTGTCGCCCGCCCAGCAGCTTATCGAGGCCCACGCGCGGTTCGGCGGCAGCGTGATCGGACTCGAGCGCGTCCCGCGCGAGAAGATCGGCCGCTACGGCATCGCCGGCGGCAGCGAGGTTGAGCCGGGCGTGATCCGCATCGACCGACTCGTCGAGAAGCCCGACCCGGCCGACGCCCCGAGCGACCTCGCCATCGCCGCCCGGTACGTCTTGAGTCCCGGCATCTTCGCGTGTCTGGCCGACACACCGCGCGGCCGGGGCGGGGAGATCCAACTCACCGACGCGTTGCACGCGCTGATCGAACGCGAGCTCGTCCACGGCGTGGTGCTCGACGCGACCCGCCACGACGTCGGCGACCCCGCCGGCTGGCTGCTGACGAACCTGGCCTTCGCCCAACAGGATCCGAGTTTATGGGCGCAGGTCGAGGCGTTTCTGAGCAAGCGCAGGAGCGTGTCCTAGAACGGCGCCGCGGCGCCGCGCTTCCACCAGTCGCCGGCGTCGTGATCGTCAGTGTCGTCGTCGTTGGACTCATCGCCCTTGTCATCCGATTGATGCACGAGCGCCGTCAGCGCGGTTGCGAAGGCGTCGGCGACCAGGTGGAGCGTGGCCTGCTCGTCGGCCGTGAACGGCTTGGCATCGTCGCGGAAAGCGATCAGCGTGCCCAGCGGTTCGGCCAGGTACTGCGACTCGGCGGCGATCACGTGCTGGTCGAGCATCATCACCTGCAACGGGCAGAGCGGGTCGACCTGGCTCGCGAAGACTTCGGGCGCGGCGATCAGCTTGCCGCCGCGGCGGTGCGTTTCGTCGACCACGTGGTCGCGCAGCCAGTCCGTCAGCGAGGCCTCGCCGGCAATGGTGTGCTTCATGTACGCCCCGAGCTCGTTGCCGCCCGCATCATCGGCGAGGAAGATCGCGATGTTGCAGTGCCCAAGCTGTCGCAGCAGCCAGTCCATCGCGTGGCAAAGCAACTGCTCCAAATCTTCGGCCCCGTCGAGCAACTCGCGCAGGTGCCGCTCGCGCCGGACGATTTGCACCTGCTCGGCGACCTGGTCGTAGGCGTCGACGAAATCGTTGCAGAGCAGGTCGACCTTGCGGCTCACGTTCCGCCGGGCCACGTTCAGCCGGCGGACGGCGATTTTCAGGCGGGCGAGGCGACGGTCGGTTCGCACCGCGAGCCAGCGACGCCCCACGGCCTCACGCAAACGGCGACGCAGCGCAGCGTCGTCCACGTCCCAGCCAAGGTAGTCGATCGCGCCGCTCCGCAGCCGCTCGACGGCCTCGCCCACGTCGGGCTCGGCGACGAAGAGGACGGCGCCGTCGTCGTCCCGGTTCATTTTGTCGGTGAGCAGCAGGTCGGCGCCGCCGTCGTCGGTGATCTGGCGGACGCCGGCCTGCTTCAGCACACGCCGGACCCGCGCGGCCTGCGTCGGGCAGTCGAGGCGCACGTGCCAGACGTGGCGGGCAACAAGGTCATCGAGCATCGCCCCGTGGGGCGCGGCCGGACGGGTCGAACGGGACGTGGCGGCAACGGTCTGGGCAGCGGACGGCATCGACACTTCTCCTGCGAGGCGGCTGGGCGTTCGACGGTGAACGCGACAGCCCCGGTGTCGGCACGCCGCCACGCCCTGTTCAGGCGCGGCAACAGGTTTGGCGGGCTCAAGTTGGCCCCGTGGAAGGATTGTGGAGATGACACAACGCCGCCCGGACGCGGGGGCGTCCGGGCGGCGCGGCTGGTTGCGAACTATTCGGACGCTGCGGCTACGCCTTGGCGTCGCGCGGCGCACTGGGCGTGGCGACGCGGCCGGTGCCAAGCGTGGCCGGGGCGCCCGCGGAGACGGCCGGGGTGGTGCCAGCGGCCTCAATGCGATCCATCGTGCGGGCCACAAGGTTCGACGCCGGCTCGGGGGCCGGCAGGTGGTCGAGCAGGCTCAGGAGCTTTTCGACGCCTTCGGCATCGTCGGCCAACTGGGTGCCGTTGGATTGGTGGGTGAAGGAGGACATCATCAAGCTCCCGGCATCGTGATCGGCCGCGGCCTCGGTCGCGGCGCCCTGAAGAAACCAGTCAACCGCCCCTGCGGCGGTGGGCGAGAGGGTGCGGCCTGGGGTGGCTGCCGCGTGGTCGCGCGTCGGATGGGTAGTTGACATATCGGCCCTTCGGGTCACTTGCATGCAGTCGCCCAGTCCGTCCGAAATCAGGGGACGTTCAACGAGCGCAGATGTCGGGGTGTACTCGGCCTGCCGACGGTCGGCAAGCGCATCACCTTGTCGCAGCATGCCAGCGAATGCGTCGTCCTGACGCCTTGGCCCGTCCTGAGCAACTGGTTGCCTGCACGCCTCTCCTACGCTGGCGTTCGGGCGGCGTTCGAGCAAAAGCGAAAATCACCCGCCGCTTCGACCCGCCCCGTGACCGTTGGCCGCGTGATCCGCCACCGGCTCGGGCGTCAGGCCATCGATCGAGAGGTTGCGTGCCAGCTTCCACCGCTCGGCGAACGACGCCACCGCCGCGTGCAGACGACTCTTCACGGTGCCAAGCGGGATCTCGAGGATGTCGGCGATCTGCTTGTAGGGGAAGTGGTGAAAGTAGCTCAGCAGCAGGATCTCACGCAGATGGTCGGGCAACTCGTCAACCACGCCCTTGACCTGCGTCCGCAACTCCTCGCGCCCGATCGGCTCACCCGGCTCGGGCACGTCGGCGGCCATCAGGTCGATGAACTGCCCGCCCTCGCCGTCGCCGGGGCTGATCTCCGCTTGCAATGGGTTCGTTGGCCGACGCGCCTGGGAGCGCATGAGGTCGCGTGCCTTGTTGGCGGCGATGGTGAAGAGCCAGGGGCGGAAACGGCGCGACAGATCAAAGCTGTGGCCGCTTTGGTGGACTTGGAGAAAGGCCTCTTGAAAGATGTCCTCCGCCGCGGCGCGGTCGCCGAGGAAGCGAGCCAGAAAGTGGTAGAGCTCGCGCTGGTAGCGGCCGACGAGTTCTTGAAAGGCCGGGACGTCGCCGTTGAGATAACGTTCGAGAAGCTGCTCGTCGGTGGCCTCTTCCGCCGCCTGGCCGGGGGAGGCCGTCGCCGTGGGATGGCGCAGCGGCGCTCGCGTCGACTCGCCCTGGGTTGCGCGGATACTCAGCAGCATTGGGGTGAGTATACCGACGCCCGCCGATCGCATCGTTGAGAATCCCGCACGCCACGAACAAGCTCGCCCCGCCGCCCGTACCACTCGGCTTGAGCTCCCGGACCATGACCGCCCGATGACTGCACCATGACCGTCCTGCCGAACATCTTCGACCTCACGCAAGGCGAGCTCGAGCAAGCCGCCGCCGCCCGGCGTTGGCCGGCATTCCGGGCGCGGCAGGTGCGCAAGTGGGTTTTCGAGAAGACGGTGAATGATCCCACGCGGATGAGCGACTTGTCAAAGCTCCAGCGCGCGGAGTTAGCCGGCTGGCTCGACCTGTCGGCCGGCGAGGTCGTGAAGGATCAGCTCAGCAGCGACGGCACGCACAAGCTGCTGTTGTCCTGGTCGGACGGCGCCGAGGCCGAGTGCGTGATGATCCCCGATGACGGCCGGCGCACCGCCTGCGTGAGCAGCCAAGTCGGCTGCCCCGTTGGGTGCAAGTTCTGCGCTAGCGGCTTGGCCGGTTTGAAGCAGAACCTGTCGAGCGGGCGGATTCTTCAGCAAATCTGGCACCTCAATCGCGCTCTGATCGAGCGCGGCGACAAGGTCGGGCGCGTCACCAACCTCGTCTTCATGGGCATGGGCGAGCCGCTGAGCAACTACAACGCCGTCCTCCAAGCGGCGCGGGCGATGCACGACCCATCCACCTTCGGCCTGGGCTGGCGGCGCATCACGCTCAGCACGGTCGGGGTGCCGCAGCGCATGCGGCAGCTTGGCGACGAGCAGATCCCCATCAACCTCGCGCTCAGCCTGCACGCCCCCGAGGAGCACTTGCGCCGCGAGATCATCCCCTGGGCCGAGCACTTCGAGCTGAACGACATCCTCGACGCCTGCCGCCATTATTTCGAGAAGACGGGCCGCGAGGTGACGTTCGAGTACATCCTGCTCAGCGGCGTGAATGATGAGCCGAAGCACGCCAGGCGTCTGGCGACCATCTGCCGCACCGGCGGGTTCAAGGTCAATGTCAACCTGCTGCGCTACAACGAGGTCGAGGGCCTGCCCTTCAGCCGGCCGGCGAACGACCGGGTGACGGGATTCCAGCAGATTCTGCGGGACAGCGGTGTAAACGCGCACGTCCGCCGCAGCCGCGGCCGCGATATCGACGCCGCCTGCGGCCAACTCCGCCGCAAGCAGACGGCCCCCACCCCCACCACCACCACCGTCGACGCGCCGCAGTTGGTCCAGCTCGGGGCGTGACAGGAGGCGCGACCATCAGCCGGGCGCCTGAAGCCGCTCGCGCAAATGCTTCGGCACGCCGACGAAAGCGTCGTCGTACGTCTCCTGCAACGGCAGCATCACGTGCCGGCGGCGGGCGTAAAAGAGGGGCAGGGGCGGGATTTCATCGCCGATGGCAAACATGTCGCCGAACGTGCGCAGGCGCGGTCCTGCCTCAAAGCTGACGCCCGGCACCCGCTCCTCAATCGCCCCTACGCCATTTGCTTCGGCCACGGTCACGCCCAAGCCGAATGGGTCGAAACTTCGTGGCGGAAACAAGTCGATGATCGCCACGTGCAGGCCACTCTTGAGCCAGCCGGTGCACTTGGCGACGAAGCTATTGACGGCGGACTTGCTTTCCTTATTGCCGGGCGAGGCGATCTCGAGCATTGCGACCGGGCGATCGTCGCTGACGTGGCGAATCACGATCGTGCGCCGCATGGCCGCGTAGGCCGCGTCTAATTCCACGTCGCCGAGCAGTGTCGTCTCGGGCTCCGCGACAGCCACGCCGCCGTCGTCGGTCGCGGACGCCCACGGCGCATCAGCGCGTTCGAGCGTGAGCACGTCGGGCTCATGGCGTTTCTCCTTGCCACCGTCGACGGGATCTTCGAGCGACCGCTGCTCCGGTAGCGCATAGAAGCCCTCTGGAAGTCGGCCGCCGTTGAGCGCCCTTGCAAGCGACCCGATCCACCAGACATGAAACGCGTGCCATTCTCCGGAGTGCAGTCGCGACCAGTCGTGCGTGGGCATCATCAACATTCTACCACGCGACCGCCGGCGATATGGTGCGGAAATGGCCGACTCGACCCGCATCCGACGCATCACGCGCGACGACTGGCCAGCCGTCGGGCGGCTGATCCACGAGTCGACCAACGCCTGGTATCAGGCCAGTCGCGGCTTCGACATCTTCCCCGGCGACGCCGCGTCGTGCGAGTGGTTCTGCCGCGTCTACGACGCCCTCGACGGCGACGCCTGCCTGCTCGCCGAGGACGAGGCCGGCGACCTGCTGGGCAGTTGCTTCTTCCACCCCAGGCCGACGCACGTGGGGCTGGGCATCATGAACGTCGCCCCCGCCGCCTTCGGCCGGGGCATCGCGCGGCGGCTGTTGCAGGGAGTGATCGACGAGGCGGGCAATCGACCGGTGCGGCTAGTCAGCAGCGCGATGAACCTTGACTCCTTCAGCCTCTACACCCGCGCCGGCTTCGTCCCGCGCCAGCTTTACCAGGACATGCAGGTCGAGGATGTCGCTCACATCGAAGCGGAAACGGCCGGCGTGCGTGCGGCGCAGCCGGATGACGTGCCGGCCATCGTCGCGCTCGAACGCACGATCAGCGGCATCGACCGCGAGCGGGACTGGTCCCACTTTCTCACCAACGACCCGGCGATCTGGCACACGCTCGTGCGCAAGCGCGGCGGCGAGATCGTGGGCGTGCTCGGCAGCGTGCGACACCCGTCGAGCCACCTCGTCGGCCCCGGCGTGGCGGCGACGGACGAGGACGCGGTCGCCCTGCTCGCGGCCCAGCTTCGCCATCACGCGGCGGCGCATCCCGACAGCCCGCCGGTCTTTTTGCTGCCAAGCGACCGCCCGGCGCTGGTCGCCGCAGCGTACGGCTGGGGCGGCCGCAATCTCGAGACGCACGTCCACAACGTTCGCGGCGACTGGCAGCCGTTCGACGGCGTGAACTTCCCGACGTTCATGCCCGAGAGCGGCTGAACCCGCCGCTACTCGCTGCCGGCGTCGGTGTCTTCGATCTCGCTGAGGTAGCCCAGTGCCCGCTCCAGCTCGCCTTTAAGGTGGCGGACGCGCAGCAGGCTTTTGACGCGCGTGAGCAGCTCGAACTTGTTCACCGGCTTGCTCACAAAATCATCCGTGCCGCACTCGGCCGCCTGCTCGACGTCGCCGAGCTCGTTCAGGGCCGTGACAGTCAGGATCTGGATGTCGCGTGTCGCCGGATCACCCTTGACCTCGCGGCAAACCTGAAAGCCGCTCATGCGCGGCATCATGATGTCGAGCAGGATGAGGTCCGGCTTGATCGCCTGCACCGCCTCGAGCGCCTCGACGCCGTCGCGGGCGATTTCCACGCGCACGGGCAGCGCCTCGAGGAAGGCCTGCATCAGCTCCACGTTCTGCTCGTTGTCGTCGACGATCAGGACCGTCGAGTCGGGCAGGAACGACTCGTGCTGAGCATCGTCCGCGGCGGCGGGAGAAGTGGGTTCACTCATGGGACAGGCCTTGGGGGCGAAGCACCGCGGGCGGGACCAGGCGGGCCAGGCCGTCGCGCAGTGCGGCGGCGGGCGTGGATTCGGGGGCGGTGGCGAGCCGTGCCCACAGAATAGCCAGATCGGCGGGGCGATCCACGTCCGACCACGCCGGCGCCTCCGCCACCCGCAGCCCCGCGGCCGCGGCGTTGGCCCGCACCGCCGCCAACTCCCGGCCGCTCGACCAGGGCACGCCCGCCATGATTCCCTCAATCTCCACCCCGTCGGCCACGCCCATGCACCAGAAGCCGCCGTCGGCACACGGGCCCAGCACAAGGTCGACCCCCGCCATCGTCGCGACCGCCGCGGCCACATGGGCACGCGGCACGTCCGGCGAGTCGCACCCGAAAAACAGTGCCGGCCCGTCGACTGCCGCTCGCGCCGCGTGCAGTCGGTCTCCCAGATCGCCCGGCGCCTGCGCGAGCACCGCCGCGCGATCGCCGGTCAGATCCCTCGCCGCATCGCCGGCATCGGGCGGGTCGAAGCAGAAAACACTCGCCCGCAGAAGCCCCTCGCCGACGCATGTCGCCAATCGACCGAGCGTATGTTGCAGAAACAGTTGATGCACCTGCGCCGCCGCCTCGGGGGACAGGGTCGGCGTGAGGCGCGTCTTGACCCGCCCCGCCGCGGGCAGCTTGCCCATCACGATGGCGGTCGGTCCGGCGGCATCGGGCGGCTGGGGCACGCCCGAACCGTAGCGACGGCGCCGCGCTGGCGCGGCCGGACGTGGCGGTGGCCACGGCCCTGCCCGCGTGAGCCGGCGTTGAGGCAGTTAGCCGCCGCACGGGGCCGCCGGGCCATTTTGCGGGCTGCCACGCCGACCGTCTCGCCATAACTTACAAGTTCAAGCCAACGCCACAGGTGCCTGCTGGAGCGACTTGTATGACTCTTCTTGACCGTCCCATGACCATGTCCGACACCAATCATCTATCCGCTTCGGGCGAGACAGATCACTGTGCGGATCTCGAGGAGGAACTCGCCCGCGTTCGAGGCGAACGCGACCTGCTGCGCTCGCGCATCGACCGCGTGGCCGAGGCGATCGGCTGCGAGAACCCCGAGAAGGTCGTCCACGACGTACGCAACGTGCTGAACGAGCTCGTCCTGCTGCGCAAGCTCGTTGAGCTCAACGACGATTAAGCCCCGCGCGTCGACTGTGGCCCGACGCCGATAACGGCGGCCGTTGTCGGCTGATCTTCGCGACCCTTGCGCCCGCGCCCGCGTGCCGATGCACGGGGTGCGATGCCCACCACCACCACCGAAACCGCTTCTTTTCTGCGGCCTGCCCCCGCCTCGCCGGCGGCGCACGCGAACTTCGACCTCGTTGTCATCGGCAGCGGCCCTGCCGGGCAGAAAGCCGCCCTGTGCGCCGCCAAGCTCGGCAAGCGCGTGGCGATCATCGACCGCCGCGGCATGGTCGGCGGAGTCTGCATCCACACCGGCACCGTTCCGAGCAAGGCGATCCGCGAGGCCGTGCTTCACCTGACGGGGCTGTCGCAAGGCAACTTCGGCGATCTTGCCGGCCGCGATGCCGCCACGCGGGGGCAGATTCGCATGAGCGACCTGCTCGCCCGCGCCAAGCACGTTTCGGCGAGCGAGGCCGCCGTCGTCGCCCGGCAGATGCAGCGCAACCGCGTCGCCCTGTTCGACGGCGACGCCCGCTTTATCGACGCCCACACGCTGTGCGTCGACAACGGCACCGAGCTGCACCACGTGCGCGGTGAGCACATCCTCGTCGCCTGCGGCACGCGCCCGGCCCGGCCGGAGAGCGTGCCGTTCACGCCCGGCCGGGTGATCGACTCCGACGACATCCTGGCCCTGCCGGAGTTGCCCCAGTCGATGTGCATCGTCGGCGGCGGCGTGATCGGCACCGAGTACGCCGCCATGATGGCCTCGTGCGGCGTGCGCGTGACGCTCGTCGAGGGGCGCGACCGTTTGCTCGACTTCCTCGACGACGAGATCGGCGAAACGCTGCAATACCGCCTGCGCCGCGCCGGCGTGCGGCTGCGGTTGGGCGAGACGGTCAAAGAGATCGTCGCCCGCGACACGCTGCGCCGCCGCAAGGACGACGCCCCCACCGCCGCCGAATCCATCGACGGCCCGGCCGTCACCGCGACGCTCTGCAGCGGCAAGACGATTGGCTGCGACGTGCTGCTCTACTGCATCGGCCGGCAGGGCGCAACGGCGGGCATGAACCTCACCGCCGCCGGGCTCGAGGCGGACAAGCGCGGGCGACTCACGGTCAACCCGCAGTTTCAGACCGACGTGCCGCACATCTACGCCGCCGGCGACGTGGTCGGCTTTCCGGCGTTGGCGAGCACGAGCATGGAGCAGGGCCGCCGCGCGGCGTTGCACATGTTCGACCCGAGCGAACTCGTGCGCACGCCCAGCACGCCCGAGGCCGCCCGCGCGCAACTTCCGGCCGGGGCGTCGGGCATCGGCAACATCTTCCCGTACGGGATTTACACGATTCCCGAGATCAGCATGGTCGGCCAAACCGAGCGGCAGCTCACCGAAGCGGGCGTCTGCTACGAGGTGGGGTTGGCGCGCTATGACGAGATCGCCCGCGGCCACCTGATGGGCGACACGCACGGCATGATGAAGCTGATCTTCTGCCCGCACAGCCACCGCCTGCTCGGCTGCCACGCCATCGGCAGCGGCGCGACCGAGATCATCCACATCGGCCAGATCGCCATGACGGCCGGCTTGCCGCTGGAGTACTTCGTCGACAGCGTCTTCAACTACCCGACGCTCGCCGAGTGCTTCAAAGTCGCCGCCCTCGACGGCCTCAACCGCTCGCAACGCCCCCAGCAGATGTGGCGCTCGGAGGACGAGGACACGGAATTGAAAGCGGCAGCGTGAGTCCGCAGCGAACGTAGAGGATGTCGCTCCTGCAACCGCGTGATAGCCGCGACTCAACAAGTCGCGGTCTGTCGTTGTTGCAGCCGCGCCGACCACGACTCGTTGAGTCGCGGCTATGGAATCCCTCCGCCGATTTACACCAGCTTCGTCAGTTCGGCGCGGCTGGCTTTGTCGTAGTCGTCGTGCGGGCCGAACTCGTAGGTTTGGCCGTCGCCGTCGCGTAGAAGGATGCGGCCGTCATCAAGGTGGCGCAGGTCCTCGCGTTCCTTCAACAGCACGACGGCCGGCCCGCGATCGGTGTCGAGCTCGAACCGCCACGCCGCGTTGACAGGCCGCACCTCGAGCACGCGCAGCACCTTCGGCACAAAGGCATGCCGTTGGAGCCACGCCTCGATCGCCCCGCGACTTTTGGCCGGCAGCTTGGAGAGGTCGTCGATCGTCGCCTGCTCCTCCCCCTCGCTGTCGCGCAGCATCACGAATCGGTCGGGCGCAGACCACGGGAACGACCGCTGCGCCCGCACCGACTTTGGCCCGTCCGGCGTCTCGAGAATGAGATCGCCGTGGTTGTCGAGATCAACTTGAGTCATGTGTCTTCCTAAGTTCGGGCCGGAGGGTTGGCCACGAATGAGCACGAAGTGGCACGAATAGAGAGAGTGGCTTTCAGCAATTCGTGCCTGTTCGTGTTCCTTCGTGGCCCATCTCCGGCTCAGGCTTCGGCGAATTGGTTGCTGTGGAGCTTGTTCTGCATCTCCACGAGGTTGCGGAACTTGCCGTCGGGCAACGCCAGCAGTTCGTCGTGCGTGCCGGACTCGACGATCTTTCCCTTGTCGAGCACGACGAGCTTGTCCGCGTTGGCCAGCGTGCTCAGGCGGTGGGCGATGGCGAAGGTCGTGCGGCCTTCGACAAGTCGATCGAGCGCACCTTGAATTGCCTTCTCCGTCTTGGAGTCGACGCTGCTGGTGGCCTCGTCGAGAATGAGGATCTTGGGATTTTCGAGGATCGCGCGGGCGATGCTCACGCGCTGGCGCTCGCCGCCGGAGAGCGATTGGCCGCGCTCGCCGACCATCGTGTCGTAGCCGTCGGGAAGCTGGCTGATAAAGTCGTGCGCATTCGCCGCGCGGGCGGCGGCCACGACCTCCTCCAGCGACGCCTCCGGCCTGCCGTAGCGGATGTTGTCGGCGATGGTGCCGAAGAACAGGTACGGCTCCTGCAACACCACGCCGATCTTGCCGCGCAGCCAGTTCAGGTCGTACTCGCGCACGTCCACGCCGTCGATCAGGATCGCCCCGTCGCTCACGTCGTAGAAGCGGCTGACCAGGTTGACGAACGTGCTCTTGCCCGCCCCGCTGTGGCCGCACAAGCCGATCATCTCGCCCGGCTCGGCCGTGATGTTGATGTGGCGCAAAACCGGCTTGGTGCCGTCGTAGCTGAAGCTGACGTCGCGGAACTCCACACGCCCCTCGACCTTCTCCGGGGCCAGATTCGCCGTTCCGCTCTGGATCTCGATCGGCGTGTCGAGCACCTCGAACACACGCTGCGCGCTCGTGGCGGCGCGCGTGACGATCCGCTGCTTCTGCACCATGTCCTCGATGGCCATGTGGTAGAAGCCCACGACGGTCAGAAACATGATAAGCGTGCCGAGCGTGTCCGGACTGTTGATGCTCGTCGCGACCGGATTGCGGATGATGAACCACCCGCCGGCGAACAGGATCAGCACGCGGCTGATCATCATCGTCGCCTGCACGATGGGCTGGAGCGCGACCCAAACCTTGATCGTCTCGTACTCGTCCTCGCTGAAGGCATCGTTGCGCTTGTTGAAGCGATCGGTCTCGCGCCCCTCGGCCGCGAACGCTTTGACCACCTTCACGCCGGGGATCGTGTCGCCCACCACCGCCGTCAGCCGCGCCCAGTAGGTCCAGAGCCGGCCGAACTTGGTCATCATCACCTTGCTCTTGTACCAAGTGATGAGCGCCACGAACGGCACGGGTGCCAGCGCAATCAGCGCCAGCCGCCAGTTGACGAAGAACATCACCGCCGTCGCCGCCACCATCATCAGGACGTTGCGCGCGTAGTCGACGCTGCCGAAGACGATAAAGTCCCACAATCGATCCGTGTCGCTCGTGACCCGCGTGATGAGCGAGCCGGTGCGGTGCTTGCCGAAGAACCGCATCGACAGCTTGTGCAGGTGGGCGTAGACCTGCTCGCGCAAGTCCCGCGCGACGCGCGTGCCGACGAAGCTCAACAGCCGCAGCCGCGTGCCGTACATGCCCGCCTGAAGGATGATGGCCCCCACGTACAGCCCGCACCAGAGCGCCAGCGCGCTCATGCGGTCGCCGAAGCTCATGCCGCTCGTGGTTTGCGGGTTGATCGCCCCGTCGATCACGTACTTCGTCAGCCACGCGGGCAGCACCATCACCGCGCCCACGACGGCCGTCAGCGCGATGGCGACGTTGATCTGCCAGCGGTACGGCCGGGCGACCTTCAGCAACCGCAGCAGAATCGCCGGCCGCGCCTGCTCAGAGTCGTTGTCGACCTCGTCCGCCAAGTCAGGCGGGGGCGAGAGGTCAGGGTCGCTGTCCCCCTCGACCCGCTTCTTTGTCGCGTGCAGCAGCCGGCTCATCGCCAACTTCACGCGCTTTTTGCGGCTGTACGGCAGCTCGACGACGCGCCCATTCGTGAGACGAAGAACGATGCGATCCACCCCCACCGCCTCGTCGGCCTTGGCCTCGGCGACGTCGGCCAGCGCGATCGTCTCGGCGTGACCGTTTGTGGTGAATGACAGGAACGCCCCGCCGCCGCCATCCTCGGTCAAGGCGGCGTGGCGGTCGGCAAAGCGCAGGTCGGCGTCGAGATCGAACGGCGCGGCCACGACGATGCGCCGGCCGGTCAGTTCGGCGGCGAGGGGCGCGGGTAGGTCGGCGGCGTCGGGCGGCGCGGCGACGGGGGAATCGGTCCGGCGGATCATAAGGAGACTTCGCGGCTAAACGGGCGGGCGGGCGGGGCAGGTGCGCGGGGGGGGGGGGGCGGCGCAGCAAGCAACGTGCCCCGTCGCAGGCGACACCACATCCCCCGCCGGAGTCGGCGGAGAAAACGGGTTCGGCGGCGACGGGACGCGGGTGGCGGTTTAGAGAATCATGGCCGAGCGATGATGCCGCCGCACAAGGTTCTGTCAAGGAGAAAATCCAAAACGCGCCCGGTTCTCCCTCGCAACAATGTCACGATGCCCGACGCGACCCCGACCCGCACCGCGCTCGTCACCGGCGGCGCGCGGCGCGTCGGGCGGTCGATCGTGCTCCACCTCGCCCGCGCCGGCTGGGACGTTGCCGCCACCTATCGCACGAGCGTCGAGGAGATCAGCACCCTCGCCGACGCCGTCGAACGCCTCGGCCGGCGGTTCGTGCAGATTCGGGCCGACTTCGCCGATCCGGGCGACGCCAGCGAGCGGGTGGCCAAGCACGTGCGAGCGCAGTTCGACCGGCTCGACCTGCTCGTTCACAACGCGAGCGTCTACGAGCCGGACGACCTCGGCTCCCTGGATCTCGCCACGCTACGCCGCGACTTTGCCGTTCACGTGGAGACGCCGCTGTTGCTCACGCGGGCCCTCCGCCCGCTGCTCGAAACGGCCGGGGGAAGCGTGGTGACGATGACCGACGTCGACCTCGACCGCAGCCGACCGAGCTACCTGAGCTACCAGATCACCAAGGCCGCCCTGGCGAATCTGACAAAAAACCTCGCCCGCGAACTGGCGCCGCGCGTGACGGTCAACGCGATCGCCCCCGGCGCGATTTTGTGGGCAGAGGGGATGACCAATGACGAGAAGGCGGCCTACCTGAAGCGCGTGCCGCTCGATCGCTCCGCCGACGCGGGCGAGGTGCCGGGCTTGATCGAGTTCCTGGCAACCCGCGGCCGTTACCTCACGGGCCAGACGCTCCGCATGGATGGCGGGAGGCATCTGCGATGACCGGATCCCGCGACGACACGCTCGACTACGCCCAGTCTCCCGCGCCGGTCGACCGCCGGCGGATGGTGCGTTGGCTGTTGGTCGTGATCGTCCTGAAGCTTGCGCTGGTCCTCTTCAACACGCTGGCGGTGTTCGAGGTGATCCCGCTGCCGGACGTCATTCGAGCCATTGGCGTCGGCGCGCAGATCGCGCTGACGCTCGCGTTTCTCTTGCTGCTGTTCCGGCTGACAACGCGGTAGCCGCAAGCCGCTATGCCTTGGCCGCGGCGGGCTTGGCGTTGGCCTTTTTGCCGTGCTTCTTGGAGTTGGCCTTGGCGCGGGCGGCCTCGTCCTTCTTTTCGGCCAAACGCGTCGCCTTGCCGACGCGGTCGCGCAGGTAGTAGAGCCGGGCGCGCCGGGTCTGGCCGCTGCGCTTGACGATGACCTCCATCACGTTCGGCGAGCTCACCGGGAAGATGCGCTCCACCCCCTGCCCCGCCACGATGCGACGGACGGTAAAGGTCTTGGTCACGCCGCGCCCCTTGATCTGGATCACCGTCCCGGTGAAGCGCTGCGGCCGCTCCTTCTTCTTGGCGCCCTCGCCTTCGACGATCTTGTACATCACGTCGACGTCGTCGCCGACGGCGAAGGGGGCGAGCTTGGTTTCGTCGCTCTTGAGGCTCGACTGCTCGGCAGCCAGGATCATCGGGTGAATCATCGGGAGGTCCTTCGTCGCAGGGGTCCGACGGGTGCCGTACGCGACGGCGGGGACGTGCGCTCGCAAAGGGAGGGAAGTCTGGGAAACGGGTCGCCACTGTAGGCGCGCAACGGCCGAAGGTTCAATCGCGCAAGAGGTTGGGGCGACGCTCCCGCGTGCGGGCGAGGCGTTGCTCGTGCCGCCAACTCGCGATCTTCGCGTGGTCGCCGCTCATGAGGATCTCGGGCACCACCCGGCCGTGCCACTCGCGCGGGCGGGTGTACTGCGGCCCCTCGAGCAAGCCGTCGGCGGCGGCGGCGAAGCTGTCCTCGATTGGCCCGCGGTCGTTGCCCAAAACGCCCGGCACGAGGCGGACGACAGCGTCGATCACGACCATCGCCGCCAACTCGCCGCCGCTGAGGACAAAGTCGCCCAGACTGATCTCGTCGGGCTCGTATTCCTCGACGAAGCGCTCGTCGTACCCCTCGTAGTGCGTCGCGACGAACAGCAGGCGGTTGCGCCCTGCGTACTCCTGGGCAATCGCGTGGCAGAACGGGCGACCGACCGGCGTGAGGAGAATCCGACGCGCCGGCCGCGGGTCGAGCGCTTCGGCGTGATCGACCGCCGCCGCGAGAACGGGCGCCGTCATCACCATGCCCGGCCCGCCGCCAAAGGGGCGTTCGTCAACCTTCTGGTAGTTTCCCTCGCCGAACGCGCGGATGTCGGTGCAGGCGTACTCGACCAGCCCCTTCTCCGCCGCCCGGCCGGGGATGCTCGTCGAGAGCACCGGCTGGTAAATCTCCGGGAAGAGGGTGACGATGTCGATTCTCAAGGGTAAAGGATGAGGGCAGAAGGATGAAGGATGAACCTGAGAACCGCCCGTCGCACGGAAATGGGGCCGGCGACCAAAGCATATTCATGATGCCTCAGTCGCCGGCCCCGGACTCACGCGGCGAGGCGTGCGCTCAGGTTCATCCTTCCGCCTTCAGCCTTCATCCTTCTCTGCCGCCGGCTCTTCCTTCTTCTTCCCCGGCTTGGGAAGCTGGAGCATCTTGTGGTCCAGGCCGGCCTTTTTGAGATGGCTGGAGACGGTTTGGCTCGGGATCGCGCCCACGTCGAGCCAGTGCTTGGCGCGGTCGAGGTTGATCACGAACTGCTTGTCCTTGTCGGCCTCGAGCGGGTCGAAATGGCCCAGTTGCTCGAGCACGCGGCCGTCGCGGGCGTTGCGGTCAACGATGGCGTTGACGCGGTAGAACGGGCGGTGCGTCCGGCCCATGCGGCTCATGCGAATCTTAACGGCCATGCTGCGGGGTGCTCTCGGGGCTGCTGAGTAAGGAGTGTGCGACACAATCCCCGCGCCGCTGGGCCGCGGGGGCAGGGACTATAGACCCGCCAAGGTCGCGGGCAAGGACCTGCGTCGCGTAGCCTGCGGGCGTGCTGCTCGAACGCCTCGCCCGCTGGTGGACGACCCGGCGCCGCGACGACCTGGGCGCCCGCGGCGAACGCCTTGCCGCCGCCCACCTGCGCGGCCTCGGCTACCGCGTCCTCGCCATGAACTGGCGGTGCGAGATCGGCGAAATCGACGTCGTCTGCCGCGACGGCGACGTGCTGGTCATCGTCGAGGTCAAGAGCCGCCAGAGCGACGACGTCACGCCCGAGGCGCAGGTTTCTCCCGCGAAGGAAAGTCAGGTCGGCCGCGTCGCCGAGGCGAACGTTCGCCGCCATTTCGGAGGCGACGAGCCGCTGGTGCGCTTCGATATCGTCGCCGTCGTCTGGCCCCAGCGCGGCAAGCCGATCGTTCGCCATCACGTGGATGCCTTCGCGCCCAGCTAGTGCAGCAGCTTGATCGCGGCGAATCCGCCGATGCCGACGATGACGAACAGGATGCTCAGCAGGTTGAAGTACTTGTCGATGAACGGCGTGATCTTCTCGCCGAACTTCCACATCAGCCCGGCAACAAGGAAGAACCGCAACCCGCGGCCGACGAGGCTGACGAGCACGAACAGCGGGAAGTTCTGGTGGAACACGCCCCCCGCGATCGTAAAGACCTTGAACGGGATCGGCGTGAACGCGGCGGCGAACAGGATCATCACGCCCCACTCGCTGTAGAGCCCGTCGACGGTCGCGAACTTCTCGGCGGTAAAGCCGGGGATGTAGTCGTACCAGATTTGCGCGGTGCCCTCCCAGAAGGCGTAGCCGATCAGGTAGCCGAGCATGCCGCCCAGCACGCTGGCGACCGTGCAGACGGCCGCGAACCACCAGGCCTTGCGGCGCTCGCCCATGCACAGGGGCATGAGCAACACGTCCGGCGGAATCGGGAAGAAGCTGCTTTCGGCGAAGCTGATCCCGCCCAATGCCAGCGACGCCCGCGGGCTCCTGGCGAAACCGAGCACCCAGTCGTACATGCGGCGGTGAATCGCCCACTTCGGTACGGGCTGGTTCGGCGCGGGGGGGGCGTCGCTGTCGTAGACCATCGTGCCGGCGGCGGCGGCGCTCGCTTGTTCGTCGGTCAACGGTTCCGGCGTGGCGTCGGGCATGGGGCCGCACGGTAGGACCGTGCGGAGGGTTCGACCGGTTCACGCTGCCTCCATGTGGGTGTTACGGTCGATGGGGTGGAGCAGATCGGGGTGAACCAGGCCCAGCCGCAAAGCGACTGGGCGTTCGGGGTGATCTGAACCGTGAACTATTCCCTGGACCGTGACTGTTAACTTGGACCGTGACTTTCGGTATGGACCATGACTTCTGATCCGGATCGTGGCATTTGCTTTGGATCGAGATGTTTGATCTGGATCGAAACGTTTGATCTGGATCGTGACCTCGAGGACTCGCACCTCGGGATGGCACCGCAGCGTTTGCGGATCACGATGTGTCGTCCCCAAAACGCGGACGCTCGTGCATCACGGGAAGAACCTCCGCACCGAACGCCCAGTCGCTTTGCGGCTGGGTCCGGTCGAAGCCCCTAAAACTCGCGCCCCCTCTTACGAGTGGGCTTGTCGAGCGGCAACGTCGCATCGTCAAACAGATGCGCGTGCGCCGCAAAGCGGTCGGACAGGCGATCGCGCAGCAGCTTGTGCCTGCCGTCGAACGCGTGGTGCGTTCGGGCGAGGTCCGCGAGCAGGCGGACGAGGTTGTGCCAGTCGCCTAGATCAATCTGCTCCGGGCCCATCGTGCCAGCGTCGCGATCCATGTTGTGGTAGTTGCCCAAGGGCACGCAGACGGCCGCGGCGATGTAGCCAAAGGCGTCGAAGGCGGTCCCCTCGCACGTGCCGCCGGGCATCAGAGCGCGGCGGAACTCGAAGTCGTCGTGCTCCGCCGACAGCGCCTCGCCGCGCGTGTTGATGAAGTAGCTCAGCCCGCTGTGGAAGACGCTCGTCTTGTCGCCGATGCGCAGCACGCACCCCTCGCCGATCGGCGCCGCCGGCTGGGCGCTGCTGGTCTCGATCGAGATGATCCGGTCGCTCTTGCGCAGCAGCCCCGCGCGATCCTTCGCCGCCGCGATGGCGCCGATGAAGCCGACCTCCTCGGCCCGCGTCAGCAGCACGCAAACCGACGCCTCCAGCTTCCGCCTGGCGAGCCGCTCCAACGCCGCCAGCGCCGAGGCGACGCCGGCGAGGTCGTCGCACGCCCGCGCCTCGAAGAGGCCCTTCTTCACCCGGGGAAACCTGCCGCCGAAGTCGAACATGCC
The DNA here is from genome assembly GCA_965214125.1 of Tepidisphaeraceae bacterium. Lineage (GTDB taxonomy): Bacteria > Planctomycetota > Phycisphaerae > Tepidisphaerales > Tepidisphaeraceae > CBDCBA01. The sequence continues at coordinate 34,597 of CBDCBA010000016.1, read as the reverse complement.
GACCGTTCCCTTCGGGACGACCTTGCCACGCTGCACGCGGATCGTCGCCGCCTCGAGCCGCTCGCCCTTGCCGACCGTCAAGTCGCCTGCCTTGCCCGTCGGCTCGCCGTCGCAGAAGAAGCGGACCCTCGCCCCCTTGGCGTTGTCGGCCTTCACGCCGCCGCGAAACTCGGCGCGAACGTCTTGGCCGTCCTGCCCCATCGCGACGAAGGCCGGGTGATCAGTGTGGGCGACGAGCACCAGCCGCGGCAGTTTGGGATCCTTGCCGGCGAGCGTGAGCAGGCGGTTGCCGACCTTATCGCTCTCGAGCGTCACGCGCTTTCGCTTCTTCGCCCATGCCTCGACGTAGGCGTAGACGGCCTCCTCGCGGAAGGCGGCGGTTGGCAGCGAGCAGAGGTCGGTCAGGAGGCGCGGCGCGTCGGGCATGGGCGCGAGCCTAACCGGGCAGCAAGGCGATCGCCTCGTAGTCGATCCCGAGCGTCACGAGCACGAGCGAGACGGTCAGCCAGAACGCGGCCGCCGCGACCTCGCCGACGATCAGCCCGAGGAAGAACGGCTTGGCCGCCCGCATGAGCGGCGGCCCGCCGTACTTGACGATCAGCGCCTTGCCGATCCACCCGAGCATCAGGCTGAACCAGATCATGCGGATCGGCCAGGTGTACAGCAGCAGGAAGCCGATCGGGTGCAGCGGCCACCAGCCCAGGCGCAGGCGCAGGTAGCTTGTCAGGCCGGTCATGGCCGCGCCGAGCGTAATGTGGAACCCGCGGCTGTGGTTTTCCTGCACGCCGCCGCTGCGCTCCCACTTGGCGGCGGAATCCATGATGCCCTGGGGCAGCCAGTGCATCGCGTACATGTCGATCGGGCTCAACGCCTGCGTGTCGAGCCGCGCCTGGTGGTTGTAGTGGACCAGCAGCGTGCTCGCCCCGCCGACGAGGTAGCCCACCCCCATCGCCAACGCCAGCGCCGCCACGAAGGGCCACGTCCGCCGCCAGCCGCCCGGCTGCGTCTCGTGCGGATACGCGTTCTGGTCCGCCACGCGCAGCGCGTGCAGCGCGAAGACGGCGCCATTCTCGCGCAGGTCGACGGTGAACGTCCCCTCGTACGTGCGGGCCATAAAGTAGTCGAAGCCCGGCACCCGGCCGATCGGCGTCTCGCCGAGGTACAGGAACACGCGGCTCAGCGGCAGGCGGAGCTGCGCGAAGATCAGCCCCGTCTCGGCGACCACGCGGGCGATCAGCAGGAACGTCAGCAGCGACCCGATCGCCAGCACCAGCGCCGCCAGCAGCGACACGCCCACGAGCATCAGCCACGCGACGATGCCGATCGTGCAGAGCGTCAGCCCCCAGCCGGCGACGGGGTAGGGCAGGTAACGCCCCGCCGGCTCGCCCGGCCGGCGCCCGCGCACCATCTGCCGGCCGACCAGCGCCCAGTGGCGCCGGCCGATCCAGAGGATGGCCACGAGGAAGGCCGCCGCGGCGCCGTAAGACTGGTCCTCCTCCATTCCGCCGACGATCGTCCCGCCGCCGGTGTAGACGACCATCCGCACCACGTTCATCGCCACGAAGACGAACCAGAGCGAGAAGCCGACCTTTAACTGCAGGAAGAAGGCGATGCCCACGATCGAGAAGTAGATCGCCGCCGCCTTCATCGACCAGTCGACGTGCGACCACGGCGGCTGGTTGAAGATCTCGCCCCACAGGTTGTAGCTCAGCGGCAGCGCGGGGAACGACTGCGGCACGTAGCGGTGCATCGCGTTCCACCCGTGCAGCACGAACACCGCCACCGCCGCGACCCAGAACGCGCGGCTGGCGAACGTGGCGTTGAAGGCGCGGCCGGGCGGGGGCTCTTCAATCAGGCTCGTCCAGACGCCCGCCAGCGGGAACGCCAGCCGCTCGTTCTCGACCCACTGCCGCCGCACGATAATCGCGCCGAACAGGAACGCCCCGAAGATGAACGCCACCAGCGCCCCCCAGGTCAACGCCGGCCGAACCCACGCCCACCACGGCACCGCCGCCGCCTGGTTGGCCAGGCCCGGCTCCACGTTGGCCACGCGGCGGTAGAACTCGCCGATCGTCGGGTCGGTTGTGCGGGCGACGATGTTCTCGCGCTCCTGGGCGGCGTCGCTCTGGAACTCGGGCAGCAGCCATTCGGGCAACTGGTAGTCGAGCAGCGTCTGCTGCTGGTTGGGCGCGTCGGCCACCCGCTGGTACTGGCTGACCATCGTCGGAAAGAGGTAGCGGTGCAGCCCGCTGCTGGGCATCGCCGCCGCCACCAGCATCATCCCCAAGGCCACCGACAACTCGCCCGCCCCCAACGCCCACCGCGGCCGCCAGCGGCGCAGCGGCGCGTTGATCACCACCAGCACCACGCCCAGGAACAACAAGATGCCCGTCGGCAGGAAGTTGCCCACGAGGAACGTGTTGCCCACCACCGAGTCGTTGAACGGCGTCAGGGCGCACAGGTAGATCACCCCCAGCAGCCCCAGCGAGACGCTGCGCAGGTTCACCGGCCGCCGCGCGGGGAGCGCTCGCGGGCCGGGCGATTCGACGGCGTTGGTTCGGACCTCCTCGTCCACCGCCGCACTGTCCCCGCCCGCCGCCGCCGCCGCAAGTGCGGCGGGCGCCGACGCGGACTCAGAGCGTGATCTGCGTGCCGACGCCCGCGGCCGTGAAGATCTCCAGCAGGATCGCGTGCGGCATCCGCCCGTCGACGATCTGCGCCTTCGGCACGCCGCTGCGCAGCGCGTGCAGGCAGGCCTCGACCTTCGGCAACATGCCGCTGCCGATCGTGCCATCTTGAACAAGCTCCTCGATCCGCGCCGCCGTCGCGCTGCTCAGGCGGCTCTGCGGGTCGGCCGGGTCGAGCCGGATGCCGTGGGTGTCGCTGACGACCACGAGCTTCTCCGCCTTCACCGCCGCCGCCACCGCGCCCGCGGCGGTGTCGGCGTTGACGTTCAGCTTCTGCCCCGTCACCCGGTTCACGCCGATCGTGCTGATGACCGGCACCGCGTCGCTCTGCACCAGCAGTTCCAGCAGCCGCGTGTTCACGTCGACCACCTCGCCGACCAGCCCGAAGCGCTCGTCGATCTGCTCGGCGAAGAGCACGTCGCTGCCGAGGCTATGCAGGCCCATCGCCTCGCACCCCTGGCTGCGGATGAAGTTGACGATGAACGGGTTGATCTCGCCGCACAGCACCTGCTCGGCGATGGCGAGCGTCCGCTCGTCGGTGTGGCGGCGCCCGTCGACCCACGTGGGCGTCAACCCCGCCTTGTTCATCGCCGCGTTGATCGCCTTGCCCCCGCCGTGGACGACGATGGGCCGCATGCCGACGTAGTTCATGAAGACCACGTCCGTCAGCAGCTTCGCGAGGCGGCCCTCGTCGTCCATGATGCTGCCGCCGACCTTCACGACGGCGACGGTGTCGTGGAACCGCTGGATGTACCCCAGCGCCTCGATGAGCACGGCCGCATCCCGCCCTGCGTCGGCCAGTCCGTGTTGTTCGAGCAGTTCGTTCAAGGGGCCGACACTCTACGGCGACCTGCCGCCGCGCGGTACCCTCGCCGCATGCCCGCCCCCGAGACCGTCGACGCCTACCTCGCCGCCCTGCCCGACGACCGCCGCGCGGCCTTGCAATCCGTGCGGCAGACGATCCTCGACCACCTTCCCAACGGCTACGAGGAGGGCATCCAATACGGCATCATCGGCTACTTCGTGCCGCACAGCCTCTACCCCGCCGGCTACCACTGCGACCCGAAGCAACCGCTGCCCTTCGCGCAGCTCGCTTCGCAGAAGCGGCACATGGCCCTCTATCTCTTCTGCATCTACATGGACGAAGCGCTGAAAAACTGGTTCGCCGACGCCTGGCGTGCCACCGGCAAGCGCCTCGACATGGGCGCCGGCTGCGTGCGCTTCCGCACGCTCGATGACGTCCCCCTCGACCTCGTCGGCAAGGCCATCGCGCGAATGCCGGTGGAGGACTTCATCGCCCGCTACGACGCGACTCGACCAAAGCCGAAGACGAAGAAAAAGGCGGCGAGGCCGTAAGTGAAGAAAGCGGCGAAAGGGGCTCGAACCCTCAACATTCAGCTTGGAAGGCTGACGCTCTGCCAATTGAGCTACCGCCGCGGCGACGGGAGTTTAGGCGGCTAGGAGCTTTGCGTAAAAGGGCACGATCGATTGCCACGTCCAGAGAACGCGGACGCGATAAAGCGCGTGTGCGGCGCGGGTGGCGGCTTCGGTGGGATGGTCGCGAACGCGACGCAAGGCCGACGCGATCGGACCGGCGCCGTCGCTCCCGAAGAGCAGGCCCGTCTCGCCATCGACGATCGCGTCGCGGATGCCCGGAGCATCCGTGCCAACCACCGGCAGGCCGGCGGCCATCGCCTCGATGATGACCATCGGGAATCCCTCGGCGATCGACGGCAGGCAGAGGGCGTCGATTTGGTCCAACGCCGCGTGGCGGTCGGTGAAGCCGTGCAGATGAACGTGCGGGCCGGCAATGTTCTTTCGGTCGGGACCGTCGCCGAAGACGTGGAGTTCCACGCGGTCGAGGTCGCGCATCGCCTCCACCAGCAGCGGCACGCGCTTCACCGGGTCGAGCCGGCCAAGGAACCCGACGCGCAGCACGCTGGTCGGATCGCGCGGCGGCCTGGCCTGCTCTACAACGTCGGCCGCGTCGACGCCGTTCGGCAACACGTGGACACGCGCCGGCTCGATGCCGCTGCGTTGCCGGGCCACAGCGCGAATGCTCTGGCTCGGCACGATAAATCCCTCCGCGCGCCGGCCCGCCCAACGCTGGACGCGCCAGTGCCAGCGGGGCGTCGGCTGTGTCGTCTGAATCGACTGCCACCAGTGGACGCCGTCGTCCTTGCGGCGCGCGAGCGCAGCCACGGTGTTGGCGTGGACGAGGAAGCTGAGGACCGTGTCGAACTTTTCCAGTTTCACCAGGTTTCTGAGCCTTTGCACGGCCGACGGCAGTTGGCGAACGCGGGCGTTTAAGGCGTGGACCGTGCCGCCGTCGCCGGCGATCTGCTCCGCCGTCGGCCCGAACCGGCCGAGGCAGGCGACCTCGATATCCACGCCGCACGCCGGCAGACGCCGCGCCAGCTCGCGCACGACCGTCGGCGTGCCGCCGATCTCGAGGTCGGTGTTGAACAAGAGGACGCGGCTCACGTCGCCGCCTTCACCAGCGCCCGGAACAACGCCATCTGCCGCTCGTCCTCGCGCGCCAGTCGTTCGGGATGCCACTGGACGCCGATCCAAAACTCGCGCGAGGGATCCTCAATTGCTTCGACCACATCGTCGGGCGCGTAACCGACTGCCCGCAACCCGTTGCCGATCTCGCCGAGTGCCTGGTGATGACTCGTGTTGGCCGTCAACGCTTCGCCACCGACCACGCCCGCGAACACGCTGCAATCCGCAACGCTGATCGGATGGCGCTTGCCCCAGTCGCCGCCGCGCGAGTGGTCGTCGTAGCGACTTGCGTCGGGCAGATGCTGGATCAGCGATCCGCCACGCACAAGGTTCATCACTTGCATGCCGAAGCAGATGCCCAGCGCCGGCAGATCGCGACGTTCCGCTTCCTGAACCAGCCGGCGTTCGTGCGCTTCGCGGCGCGGGTCGACCGGGTTGCACGCCGGGTGCCACGCCTCGCCCCACGCCGCTGGATCGGGATCGTTTCCACCGGAAAAGAGCATTCCGTCGACGAAGCTTGGCAGCCCCTGGTCCTCGTGAAACGGCAACAGGATCGCCACGCCGCCCGCCCGGCTGACGGCATCGACGCAGCCGTAGCCAAGTTCGTAACGGTCGCGCGATCGGTCGTGGTCGCAGGTGATGCCGATGACAGGTTTGCTCACGGTTCCTCCAACGTAGCGAGCGCCGCCGCGATGCGCTGGCGTTTCTCCGCGTCGAGCGCGTCAACCGATTGGCAGGTGAGCGGCCAGGTCGGCGTGAGGATGATCGTCACGTTCTCCACGCCCGCGTCCGCCGCGAGGACGAACAGGTCGGTCGCCGCATCGTCGCCCATCGCGAGGCAGCCGACGCTCGCGGCGCCGCCGTGGATCATGATGTCGCCACCAAGGTCCTGGCCGTTTGCGTGTCGGCGGTCGACCGCGTTCGGGTAGTCGACCCGCAACGCGAGGTGGAAGCGGCTGTTCGGGTGGAGCGACTCGACGCCGTACACGCCCTCGGGCACCTGCCGATCGCCCCGTCGCCGCTTGGGGCCCGGCGTGCCGCTTTGAGCGAGGATCGGGAGAGTTCGCACGAGTCGGTCGTCAGCGTAGACCTTCAACGTTGCCGCGTTTTTGATGCCGACGAGCGTGACGCGCTCCGGCGGGTACGCGACGCCAGCACGCTCGAAGTCGCCGAGCCAGTCCGCCCGACTTGCCTCGCCGTACTGCTCCAACCGTTCGGCGACCGTCGCGGCGCCGAACACCTTGACCACGACGCGATGGCCCAGCGCCGTCTGCGCGAACGTCCACCCGAGTGCGGCCACGAAGAGCACGAAGAGCGCACCAATCCAGATTCGTCGCATCGACCTCCCTGTCGGCGAAAGCCGACAACTTACCCGCGCCACCGACCACTCTCAATGCGCGGCAGCTTGTCCGTGTCGCGGGCGTACCAGTAGATCCAGCAGTCGTACTTGGTGGTGCCGACCGTCGCGACCGTCTTGCCGCGACGAAAGAGCGGCGGGTCGTGGTTCACCCCCTCGAAGTTATCCAGCACCGGCCAGGCATTGCGCTTCGTGTGGGCCAGCACGCGCCCATGGATGACGCCTTCGCCCGGCACCGCCGCGGGAAACGGGCCAGCGTCGTAGAGCACGCCCGCGACCGTCGCCTCACCGATCATCCGCACGTTCGACCACACCATCAGCTCCACCTCCGGCTCAGCGTCGGACATCAGCAGGCCGTAGACGAACAGGTAGTCGGTGGGTTGCACGCCCAGTCTACCGTTGCCGACCGCCGTGCTGCACTCGATCGAACTTCAGGGACGCACCGTCGCCTACCGACTCCGCCGCAGCGCGACGGCGCGGTGCGCGCGCCTGCACGTCGGCAGCGATGGCGTGCGCGTCGTCCTCCCCAGGCGAGCGCCGCTCAAGCACGCGACGCGCCTGCTGATCGAGCAGGCCGACTGGCTCTTTCGACACCTCGACCTCGCCGCCGACCGCCTCGCCCGCGCGACCGAGGCCGCCGGGCTTGGGCCGGGCCAACTTCTCCTCGACGGCCAGCCGACCACCGTTCGCGTGCAACTGCACATCGCGACCCGCCCCACCGTCACACGCGCGGCCGATGCCCTCGTCGTCCGCGTCGCCTCCGATCCCGCCGTTGCGGTGCCCGCCCTCGAGGCGTGGTTTCGCCGCACCGCCCGCCGCACGTTTTTGGCCGACCTGTCAGAATTCGCTCATGTCTCGCGAAAGAAGCACGCGAAGCTGATCGTCCGCGACCAGCGCACGCGCTGGGGAAGCTGCTCGTCGACCGGGACCATCAGCCTGAACTGGCGCCTGCTCATGTGCCCGCCCGCCGTCCGCCGGTACGTGGTCGCCCACGAGCTGGTCCACCTCGACATCCCCAACCACTCGCGGCGTTTCTGGGCGACCCTGCGGGCGGCGTGCCCGGAGACCGACCGCCACCGCCGCTGGCTGCGCGAGCACGAGGTCGTCATCGCCCGGCCGCTCGACACCATCGTTACCTAACTGAACCGGGCCGGGTCGTACGGCGACGGATCGAGGTGCGGCGCTTGGCCCAGCACGAGCTCGCGGACCAGCCGGCCCGTGCCGGTGGCGAGGGAAAGGCCCAGCATGTTGTGGCCGGCGGCGAGGGTCGCGTTGTCGAGGCCCGGCATCAGGCCGATCATCGGCAGGCTGTCGGGCGTCATCGGACGCCAACCGAACCACGACTCGAGCGTCGGCAACTGCGGCGACGGCCTCAGGTAGAACTCGCTCGCGCGGCGCAGGTTCGCCAGGCGCGTCGGGTTCATCCGCGCGTCGTAGCCGGCGAACTCCATCGTGCTGCCGACGCGAAATCCGCTTTGCCACGGCGTGACCGCGACGTGGCGCTCCTCGAAGATCATCGGCAAGCGCGGGCAGTGCTCGGGCCGATCGGTTGTGTAGCTGTACCCCTTACCCGGCTGGATCGGCACCTTCAGCGATCGCCCGAGCAGCCTTGCGAGCAGCGGCGTCATTGCGCCCGTCGCGATCACCCACCGGTCGGCCACGACCTCCCGCTCGCCGGCGCGCAACGACAGAAGCGTGCCCTCGTTCTGCGAAGCTTTCGTCGCCTCGAACCCCTCGATGATGGCAACGCCGAGCCGCTCCAACTCGCGGCGCAGGCCGGCCATCAGCAGGTCCGGGCGAAGGTGCGCGTCGCGCGGGAACACCCACGCTCCGGCGACCGCTTCGGGTCGCAACGCCCGCTCGGAATCGATCAGTTCGTCGCGTCCGATCCGCCGCGCGACAAGGCCGTACCGCTCGTGCAGCATGGCCGCCGTCTCGCCGAAGGCGGCGTGCGCGGTGGGCGTCTCGTAGACGTACTGCAACCCGCCGGCCTCGAAGTCGCAGGCGATGCCGGTCGACGCAAACAGTTCGTCGTACAGCGCGCGCGAGCTTTCGAGAATCGGGTGCAGCGCGTCCGCCGCGGCGAGCATGTCGCGCTCGTTGCACCGCCGGGCGAAGCGGAGCATCCATCCCATTAACGCCGGGCTGAGCCGGGGCTTGATGTAAAGCGCCGACCGCGGGCTGAGCACCTTGAAGCCGTTCTCCCGAAGAACGCCCGGCCGCGTGAGGGGCAGTACGTGGCTGGGGCAGACGTACCCGCAGTTCCCGTGGCTGCACGCGGCCCCCAGGCGATTGCGGTCGAGGATGGCTACGCGCTGGCCCGCCCGCGCAAGCTCGAGCGCGGACATCATGCCGATCACCCCGCCGCCGAGGATGCCCACGTCGAACACGCCGCTCACGAGCCGCCTCCGAAGCCGAAGGCGAACGGATCGGCGGGATTGACCAGCACGGTCGTCTCGCCGGTCACGAACGCGCGGCCGGTGATGGTCGGGATGACCTCGCGATCGGTCCCACGTTCGTAGCTTGCCTCGAAGACGCTGCCGACGGGCGACATCGTTCGCCACACGTCGCCCGGCTTCAGCTTGCCGTCGGCGGCGAGGCAGGCAACCTTGGCGCTGCACCCGGTGCCGCACGGCGAGCGATCCCACGCGCCGCCGGGGCAGAGCACGAAGTTGCAGGCGTCGGCGTCGCTGCCGGGTCGCGGCGGGCCGACGAGTTCGACGTGGTCGATCCGCCCGCCGTGCTCGCCGGTGGTGTTGGCCTCGGCCAACGCGCGCATGATGGTCCGTGTTTGCCGCGTCAGTTCCTCGACGTTGGCGAGTGACAGGTCGAGCGAACTGTGGGTCAGGAAGAACCAGTTGCCGCCCCAGGCGATGTCGCCGACGATTGGGCCGAGGGTCGGCATGTCGACGCGAACGTCCTTCGCGTGGCGGCGGGCCGGCACGTTGCGCACGCTCGCGCGGCCGTCGTCGTGCAAGGTCGCTCGCACCGGGCCGACCGGTGTGTCGATGCGGCACGGCCCTGGCTTCAGTCGGCCGAGGTGACGCAGCGTCTCGATCAGCCCGATCGTCCCGTGCCCGCACATGCCGAGCGTCGCAACGTTGTTGAAGAAGAGCACGCCGACGTCGCAGTCGCTCGCGTGCGGCTCGACGAGGAGTCCGCCGACCATCACGTCGCTGCCGCGCGGCTCATTGCAAAGGCAGCGGCGGTAATGATCGAAGTTGCGCGTAAAGCATTGGCGTCGCTCGGCGAGCGGGCCGGTGCCGAGGTCCGGGCCGCCCTCGACAATCAGCCGCGTCGGCTCGCCGCCGGTGTGGGAATCGATGACGCGAAACGGCCTCACGAGCGCAGCGCCTCCGGCAGCCGGCTCTGGCCGACGTTGTCGTAGCAACGCAGCCGGCTGAAGCGACGCAGCGACGCGGGCGGGCCCACCGCCGTGAAGCCGGGATGCCCCGTGCTCGGGTACGGCCCGCCGTGAACCATCGCCGGGCTGACGGCCACGCCGGTGGGCATCTTGTCGTTCAGCAGGCGCCCGACGCGCCGGCGCAGCACGCGCTCGATCGCCGCGTAATCGTCGCCGTTCTCCGCGTAGATGCAGCCGGTCAGGTTCCCCTCGACGTGGCGAAGGCACTCCGCGATTTGCGCGACGTTGTCGCAGAGGACGACGAGGCCCGCGTTGCCGAACGCCTCGGTTTGCAGGCCGGTCGGGTTCTTGAGGAACGCCTCGCCGGTGGTGCGCAACAGCGTGTTCTCGACCGCGCACGGCCCCGCCTCGCCGCCGCCGGTCACGACCTCCCCGCCAGCGCTTTTCAACTCGTCGAGCGAGGCGAGCAGGCCCTTCTTCGAGTCGGCGCTGAAGAGCGTGCCGTTGGCCGCGGCGTCGAAGGCGTGAGCGACTTTGGTCATAAAAGAACGCGTCGCGTCGTCGTTGACGGCAAAGACCAGGCCCGGCTTCGTGCAGAACTGGCCGACGCCCATGAGGCAGCTTTGGGCGTACTGCTCCGCAATTGCCTCGCCGCGCGACGCCAGCGCGCCGGGCATCAGGACGACCGGGTTGACGCTGCTGAGCTCCAAGTAGGCCGGCACGCCTGCGGCGTCGGCGGCCTGCTTCAGCGCCAGCCCGCCGCGCCGGCTGCCGGTGAAGGCGAGGGCGCCCAGCCGCCGGTCGCCCGCCAGGCGCAGGCCGACGTCGTTGTCGAAGTGGTAGAGCATCTGCACCGTTGCGGCGGGTAGATCACTCTCCGCCAGCGCCTCGGCCGCGAGTTTGCCCAGCCGCCTCGTCGTCGCGGGGTGCAGCGGGTGCGCTTTGGCGAGCACGGGGTTCCCCGCCGCGATCGCCGCCGCGAAGTCGCCGCCGCTGATGCCGTTGAAAGCAAAGGGGAAGTTGTTGGGCCCGAAGATCGCCATCGGCCCAATCGGCACGTGCAGGCTCCGGATGTTCGCCTCGGCGTCGATCGTCGGCAACGCCCACGCCCCGTCGATCGCCGCCTTGCCGCACAGGCGTAGCTGGTTGCTCGTCCGCGGGATCTCCACGTCCTTCAACCGCGGCGCCGCCGGCAACGCCGTCTCCTTCGATGCGAGCGCCGCAAGCTCGTCGGCGGTGGCATCGATGCGATCGGCGTAGCCGTTCAGGAACGCCGCGATCTGCGACGGCGCGCACGCCTCCAACGCCTCGGCGGCGTTCTCCGCGGCGTCGAGGGCGGCGTCGACATCGGACCACGCGCTGATCGGGAACGTGGCCGGCAGCGCCTGGTTCGTGGTCGGGTCGCTCGCTTGGAACGTCCCGGTCGCGTTGGCCGACCGCCACTGGCCGTTGATGAAAACTTGCGCTGGTTCTTGGGATGATTGGCTCAAAGCGTGGTCTCCGGTCGGGTGTCGATCGCGTGGCGGATGATGCCGAGGATGCGCTCGCGCTCCCGGCCCTCGAGGTTCAGGCGCGGCGCCCGGCAGCGCTCGGTGCCGTAGCCGCACTCCTGGGCGGCCAGCTTGATGTACTGCACCAGCTTCGGCAGCGTGTCGAGGTGCAGCAGCGGCGTGTACCACCGGTAAACGGCCCGCGCCTCGTCCCACCGCCCCGCCTCCATCAGATCCCACAACAGCCGGTTTTCCCGCGGAAACGCGTTGACCAGCCCGCTGACCCAGCCGCGTATGCCCAGGATATAGCTCTCCATCACAAGGTCGTCCACGCCGCACAGCAGGTCGAAGCGCTCGCCGTGGGCGTTGTGCAGGTCGGTGATGCGGCGCGGGTCGTTGCTGCTCTCCTTGATCGCGACGACCGCCTCCACATCCGCGAGGTGATGAAAGTCCTCCGGCTTCAGATCGACGCGGTAGCTCACGGGGTTGTTGTAGATCATCACCGGCAGCGCCCCCGCCTTCGCGACGGCCTTGAAGTGCGCGATGTTCTCCCGCACGTCGCTCACGTAGACCAGGGCCGGCATGACCATCAGCCCGTCGCACCCGGCCTCGGCGGCGTCCCGCGCGAAGTCGGCCGCCGCTCGCGTCGTCGTTTCGGCCACGCCGGTGATCATCGGCACGCGGCCGTTCACGTGGCGAACCGTGCGCCGCAGCAAGTCGAGCTTTTCCTCACGCGACAGCGCGTAGTTCTCGCCGACGGTGCCGAGCATGACAAGGCCGTGGACGCCCGCGTCGAGCATGGCGTCGACGTGGGCGAGGGTGGCATCGGGGTCGACGCTCTCATCCTCCCGGAACTGCGTGCACGCGGCCGGCAGGACGCCGGAGAAGATGGGCGGATCGTTCGCTTCGGCCACGCCGCGACGATACGGCCCGTGGCCATTGGGGTACATTGGCGGCGTGCCAGGACTCGCACACCACTGCATCGGTCGGCTGGGCGGCGTGCTGGCGGGCATGCCGTCGTTCACGCTGAGCGATCTTGCCGAGATGCGGGTGCAGTCGATCTCGTTCTTCCTGGCCGTGCTGCTGCTGGGGGCATGGGGCGTGCAACAACTCTGGAACGGCCTGCGCCGCGACTTCCCGAAGCTCCCGCGGCTGGGCTACCGCCGGGCGCTGATGCTGGTGGCGTTATGGGGCCTGCTCTTCATGCTCGTGCTCTCGATGATCTCCGGCGCCCGCGAATTGATGACGCCGGGCGCGTGGGAGAAGGAGGGGCTGACGTACCGCCTCGCCGACGACCGTGAGGAGCGACGGTTGGAGTCGATCCGGTGGGGTCGGCTGGCGGAGTTGAAGGTTGCCCTTTGGCAGCACGCGGCCCAGCACGATGGGCGGCTGCCGGCGTCGGTTGACGCGGATGGCCTGCCGCCGGGCGTGTGGGAGTCGGCGGACGTGACGGCGGCGCCCTACGTCTACCGGCCGGGGTCGATTGCGGGCGAGGGGGAGAACTTGGTCGCGTACGAGCCGGCGTTGTTCCCGTTGCCGCGGCTTGGGTTGTTCAGCGACGGGACGATGCGGGCGATCGACGAGGATGAGCTTGCCGGTCTGATCGGCGGAGGTGCCGAGTGAGTCGCGGGATGAAGTGGGCATTCGGCGGGATCGTGCTGCTGCTCATCGGCGCGGTGCTGGGGTGTGCGCAGCCGTTGATCCTGCTCTTTCAACTGCTGTTCGGGTGGGTGTGGTTTGTCGCGCGGGTTGTGCCGCGTGTGAGCGTGCCGATTCAAAGCGCGGCCGTGGGGTTGGCGTGCTTGGTGCTGGTCGTTCTGATCGGCCATTTGATGGCGCGGTGGCTTTGGCGTGAGATGCGGCCGGCCGGTCCGCCGTGGCGAGTGCGGTCGACGGCGACGGTGGTCGGCGTCGTGCTGCTGATGTTCGCCTGCGGCATGGCGGCGACGGGGGCGGCGCACCAGGTCGGCTGGCTGATCCGCGACCCAGGGCCGACGTGGGTGATGAGCCACCCGGCGAAGCGCCGTTATGTCTGCGGGTACGAACTACGGCAGATTGGTATCACCCTCAGCGAGTATGCATACGCGCATGAAAACAGGTTGCCGGAGTCACTCGATGTGCTCACAGCGAGTGTTGACGGTCTGACGTTGCAGTGTCCCTCGCAGACGGGCCTGCCGTACGTCTACTACGGCCGTGGCCAGACGTGGCCGCTGGGCGAGGACGTGCCGGTGGTCGCCGAGCCGCTGGCGAACCACGAGGGCGACGGCATGAACATCCTCTTCGGCGACGGCAGCGTCCGCTTCATCCTGGCGACCGAGGCCAACGCCGTGCTGGCGCGCCGCCCCTAGCCACCCCCACCACCCCCGCCGGCCGGGCCCGCGAGCAGGTTGTAGACGTTGAAGCAGAGCATGTAGAGCAACGCCCCGATCGCCAGCACCGGCAGCACCGGCAGCACGGGCCAGCCGCCGATTTCCAGAGGAAGCCGGAACCTCGGCCGGTATTCCTTCGCGTTGCGGCGCAGTGTGATGAGGGCGATGTTGACGGTCAGGTAGACGCCGTAGATGGCGAAGTTGCTGATCGTCGCCACCAGCTTCAGGCTGCCGATGAGCGCGAAGGCGATCGTGTCGACGACCATGAGCGCGATCGCGAAGACCGGCGTGTGGACCTTCGGCAGCACGGTGCGAAAGAACGACAGCCACGCGATGTCGCGGCCCATGTCCATCAGCAGGCGGCTGCCGCCCATCATGTTGGTCATGATCGTCTTGCTCGTGGCGAAGAGCGCGATGACGGTGAGCGTGACCGCCCCCCACCGCCCCGCGGCCGAGTCCATCACCGCCGACAGCGGGCCCGACTCGCCCGCCAGTTCCTTCGCCGGCAACAGCGAGACGGCGCTGACGGCGACGAGCAGGTAGATCACGAGGACGATCAGGTTGCTGATCCACAGCGCGCGCGGGACGACCTTCTCGGGGTTCTCCGTCTCCTCGGCGCTGCCGACAAGGTCCTCGAAGCCGACGTAGCTGAAGAAGGCCAGCGCCGCCCCGCTGCTGGCGCCGATCCAGATGCCCTGCGCGGGCGCGGCGGTCAGGTTCTCGAGGTTGAGGGCGGGCAGGCCGAAGCCGATCACCAGGAGCAGGCCGCCGACGGTGACGGCGGTGGCGCCGATGTTGAACCAACTCACGCCCGCGACGCCGACGCTGTTGACCAAACCCATCAGCACGACTACGCCGATCGCCGCGGTCAGGCCCGGCACGCTGACGAGGCGGCCCAGGTAGTCGCCGAAGGCCAGCGCGATGGCGGCGGGCGCGATGATGCCCGTCAGCAGCAGCAGGAAGCCGAGTACGGCCGCAAGCTTTCCGCCGAAGGCCTGCTTGATGTACTCGTACCCGCCGCCGGCATCGGGGTAGGCGCTGACGAACTCGGCGTAGGAGAGGGCGGTGAGCTGCGCGACGACCGCGGCGATCAGCAGCGCCAGCCAGAGGTAGCCGCCGGACAGTCCCGCGGCTTCGCCGACAATGGCGTAGATGCCGGCGCCAAGGATTCCGCCGACGCCGAGGAAGATCGAGTCCTTCAGCGAGAGGTCGCGCCGGAGGGCGGGCTTGGCCTCCTGCCCGTCTGGGGGTGGCGTCGCGGGTCGCCCTGCTGTTTGGCCTTCTCGTTCACGACGCGAGCATCGCCACCGGGCGCGGCGGGACAACCCGCAAATTCAGCGCGGCGGCGGTGCGGCCCCTGTGATGACGTCGCGCCACCGTCGCGGCGTGCCGGCCCAGGCGGCGGCGTAGGTGGAGGCCAGCGGCACGTTCACATACCAGCCGGCGCGGAGGAAGACCGGCAGGTCCGGCAGCGCGTCGCCTGCGGCGAGCGGGTCGGCGTAGAGCTGCACGGGCTCGGTCGCCTCGAAGGCGCCGATGCAGAGTGGCTTGGCGTCGGGCAGATCGAATGAATCGAAGCCCGCGGCGTCGGCGCAGGCGCCGACCAGCCCGCCGGGGCCATCGGGCCGGCGCGGCGGGAAGAGGTCGATCACGCTGACGTGTACCCGCGACGCCAGCGCGTCCGCGACCTTCGTGGTGAACTTGGCGACGTGTTTAGCGCTGTGCTTGTTGCCCGGCGAGACGAGCTCGATGAGGGCGACGAGGCGGTCGCCGTTCTCGTGGCGGATGCCGAGCGGGCGGCGGCGCGTCGCGTACCACTCGGCGTTCGAGGATTGCAGGCGCAGCGCCGTGGCCGGCGGCGCGGCGGCGACGGCCGTGCCACCCCCACCACCTTCACTACCCCCGCCCTCGTCCGGCACGTCGGCCATGATCTCGCTTGAAGCCTCCTCCAGCGTCACGACGTCCGGGACGTATCCCGACTCCGGCTTTTCCATGTCGGCGTAGAAGCCATCGGGAAGCGCGCCCGTGTTGAGCACGCGCCGAAACTCTGCAAGCCACGCGCCGTGAAAGCTGTGCCACGTTCCCGCGTCGACGCGTGTCCAGTCGTGAATTGCGACCGACTCCATAATTGCCAGTCTATCAGACCGCCAGCGCGGCGGCCTTCTCGGCCTTGGCGCGGCCGCGGTCGGCCTTCTTGCGGTCAGACTCCTTCAGCATCGTCTTGCGGATCCGCACCGCCGTGGGCGTCACCTCCACGTACTCGTCGGCCTCGACGTACTCCAACGCCTGCTCGACCGTCGGCTTCCACGCGGGCTTGAGGAACTCGGCGGCGTCCTTGCTGGTCGTGCGGAAGTTCGTGAGCTGCTTGGCTTCGGTGATGTTGACGACGATGTCGTTCTCGCGGGCGTGCTCGCCGACGATCATGCCCTCGTACACCTCGTCGGTCGGCCCGACGAAGAGGACGCCGCGCTGCTGGAGCTCGTTGATCTTGTACGCCGTCGCCCGGCCTGCCATGTTGGAGATCATCACGCCCGCCGTGCGCCCGCCGGGGTCGTTCTTGGCCGCGGGCTGGTAGCCGTCGAAGTTGTGGTGGACGATCGCTTCCCCCTGCGTGGCCGTCAGCAGTCGCGTGCGCAAACCGATCAGCCCACGGGCGGGGATGGTGAACTCGAGGTGGCTGATGCCCTGGCGTTGGTCCATCTTCTCGAGCGTGCCGCGGCGCAGGCCGACCAGTTCCATCACGCTGCCCATGTTCGCCTCGGGCACGTCGACGACGAGGCGCTCGACGGGCTCGAGCAGTTGGCCCTCCTCGCCGCGACGCAGGACGACTTCCGGCTTGCCGACCGACAGCTCGTACCCCTCGCGGCGCATCGTTTCGATGAGAATACCCAGGTGCATCAAGCCGCGCCCCTTGACGCGGACGGCGTCGGAATCACTGATCTCCTCGACGCGCAGGGCGACGTTGCTTTCCAACTCTCGGTCGAGGCGGTCGCGAATCTTGCGGCTGGTGACGTGCTCGCCGTCCTTTCCGACGAAGGGGGAATCGTTCACGCGGAAGGTCATCGTCAGCGTCGGCGGCTCGATTTCGAGCGGCGGCATCGGCGTCGGGTTCTTCGGGTCGACGACGCTGTCGCCGATCTCCACGCCCGGCAGGCCGACGAGGGCGACGATGGCCCCCGCTTTCGCCTCATCGACGTCGACGCGGCCGAAGCCTTCGAAGAGCTGGACCTGCTGCACCTTGCCCGCCCGCTCGCCGTGCACGCCCATCAGCTTGATTTGCTGGCCGGTCCTGACGGTGCCGCCCCAGATGCGCCCGACGCCGATGCGGCCGACGTACTCGCTGTAAGCCAGCGTCTGGATGCGCAGCTTGAGCGAGTCATCCGCGTCCCCCTCGGGGCCGGGGATGCGGTCGACGATCGCCTCGAAGATCGGGCGAATGTCCTCGCCCTTGGTGTCGGCGTCGTGGCTGGCCCAGCCGTCGCGACCGCTGGCGTAGAGGACGGGGAAGTCGAGCTGCTCGTCGTTCGCGTCGAGCTCGACGAAGAGGTCGAACACCTCGTTCAGCACGGCATCCGGCCGCTTGTCGGGGCGGTCGATCTTGTTGATGACGACGATCGGCTTGAGCCCGAGCGAGAGCGCCTTGCCGAGCACGAAGCGTGTCTGAGGCATCGGCCCCTCGGCGGAATCGACGAGCAGAAAGCAGCCGTCGGCCATGCTCAGCACGCGCTCGACCTCCCCGCCGAAGTCGGCGTGGCCGGGGGTGTCGATCAGGTTGATCTTCGTCTCCGCGCCATCTTCGCCGCGGTAGGTGAGAGCGATGTTCTTCGACAGGATGGTGATGCCGCGCTCGCGTTCGAGGGGGTTGGAGTCGAGGATCATGTCGCCGCTGAGGGTGCCCTCGCGGAAGTTGCCGCTTTGGCGCAGAAGGGCATCGACCAGGGTGGTCTTGCCGTGGTCGACGTGGGCGATGATGGCGACGTTGCGGAGGTCGTGGCGGGGCATTCGGTGGCTACTTCGTGCGGGCGTCAGTGGGCGGCGAGGCCGCTAGGGCGACATGATAGGATCGGCGATCATGCCCTCGCCCTTCCCCGGAATGAACCCCTACTTCGAGCGGCCCGGCGCCTGGGAGGACCTGCACGCGTCGCTCATCCAGATCATCCGCTTCAGCGTCGCCGCGCAGCTTCCAGAAGGCTACTTCGCCAAAACGGAGCAGCTCATCTTCATCGAGGAGCCGTCGGCGGAGGAGCGGACGCGCCAGCAGCGCAAGCCCGACACGTTCGTCGGCATCTCCGGCAACGGCACGCGCTCCGCGGCACCAACGGCGGCGGTGGCCGAGCCGTCGCTATCAGCGGAGTTCGTGACCGATCTGATCGAAGAACGGCACAGCTACCTCGAAATCCGCCGCCTCGACGACCGCGAGGATGGGCAGCCCGTTACGGTGATCGAGCTGCTGAGCCCCTCGAACAAGGCAGGCAGCGGCCGCGAGCTGTATCTGGCCAAGCGGAACGAGCTGCTTTACAACAACGTGAGCCTTGTCGAGATCGACCTGCTCCGCGGCCACGGCCGGATGCCGATGCAACCGACCCCCGACTGCGACTACTGCGTCGCCGTCGCCCGCGCGCACGCCCGGCCGCGCGTGGACGTGTGGGCGTGGCACCTTTGCGACCCGATGCCGGCCGTGCCCGTCCCCCTGCTGCCCGACGACGGCGACGTGCCGCTGGACCTCACCGCCGCCCTGCACCGCGCCCACGACGAGGGCGGCTACGCCCGGTGGCTCTACCAGCTCAAGGCGTCGAACCCGATTAACCCGCCGCTTTCATCCGACGACGCGGCTTGGGCGGAACAACTCATCCGCGAGGCCGACATTACCGCAGCGTCGTGAAACAGCAGCGGTCGACCGTCGAAACGAGGCGGCGGCCGCAGGATTGGCAGCAGACGTGGCCGCGGCGGAACGCGTACCAGCGGCACACGTCCGCGACAACGCACGCCGCCAGCCCGCCGACCACCGCGCCGCCGGCAACGAACAGCGGGACTGTTGCGATCATGTCCAGATGATCCAGCCAATCATTCGCAAACAGTGACTTGTTCGCCGTCGCCCGCACGCCCTCGATGAGCGAGCCGACCAGGCATGCGACGAAGACAAGTCCCATCAACAGTGTGCTCGTCCGCTCGGCGGAGGTGGCCCCGTCGGCGATGGAGGTGGGGGTGGGCGCGGGCGTCGGGTTCGGGTCGAAGGCGTGCCGCATCATGCTCTCACCCCCGAACCGACGCGAGGTTGCGGCAACATGGCGAAGCAGCAGCGGTCCCGGCGCGACGCGAGCGTGCGGCCGCATGCCCCGCAGCGGTGGCCGCCGAGGCGGTGGATGACGCACTTCGCGAGCAGGTTGGTCAACGCACCCACGCCGACGATCGACAGCACGCCCGCAATGAGGACGCCGAGGATGTCGGCCGCTGCCGCGTTCCACTCGCCGCCCGCCGGGCACCCTCGCGGCATGTCCATGACCACGCCGAAAATGACCATCGCGATCACGACGCCGGCCACGACTCCCGCATCCTCGGCGAGACCGAGAATGCGCTCCCCCCGCGGCGTCAACTCCGGCTCGGACGAGCGCCTAGGCATCGGTTCGAAGGCGTATCGCATGGGTGAGCGGCTTCCTTCCAAGTGAGCGGTGTGCGGCAGCAGCGGTCGCGGATCGACGCGAGGCGGCGGCCGCAGTGGTCGCAAGAGTGCAGACGCAGGCGATGGGTGACGCCCAGCAAGATGTGGACCGCCAGCGTGCCGCCAAGCAGCATTGAACCGATCGCGACGGGCACGCCCACGACAATCATCGCCATCGCAACCAGCCACGTCCGGCCGCCCGCGTCGGGAGGCAAAGTCGTCAGCCATTCGAACGCGAGCGCGAGGGCGAACGATAGTCCCGCCACCGCGCCTGCGATGGCCGCGTAGACGCCCAGCACGAGCAGGAGCGTGTCGCTCCGCGGCGTCGCGAGGCGTCGCGAGTCTGGATCGAAGGCGTGCCGCATCAGCGCCGTGCTCCTTTCGGCGTCAGCGTCGTCCGGCAGCAGTGGTCGCGCAGACCCACAAGCCGGCGGCCGCAGTACTCGCACGGGTGAAGGCGTAAGCGGTGCGAAACCCAAAGGACGCACAGCATCGCCAACGCCCCAGCAGCCATGCTGAAAGCGGCGACGGCGGGAACGGCTAAGACGGCGAGAACGATAAACGCGAGGAGCGGCGGCCAACCGGCGACTCCTGGAAGGTCGGCCAGCACCCGGCCCGCTACACCAAAGCCCAACCGCACGCAAATCCCAGTAACTGCCAGGCCAAGGCTGGCTGCGACCAAGCAGGCCGCCCAGTCGGTCCAAGGTTGCCTCGCCTGGCCGAAATTCGGTTCGAACGCGTGGCGCACGGCCGAAGTGTACCCAAAGCCGCCTCGCACGCATGCGCTCAACTGCGGCCCATAGCACCGCCGCTATCCTGCGCGTTTCAGACGTATTCAAGCGTTCAGGATCACCTTCGTGTATTCGCTCTTGTTCTCGGCGAACTGCTTATAGCCCTCGGGGGCTTGGTCGAGGGGCAGGCGGTGGCTGATGATGTAGGTCGGGTCGATGCGCCCCTCCTGGATGTGCTCGAGCAGCGCCGGCAGGTAGCGGTGGACGTGCGTTTGGCCCATCTTCATCGTCAGGCCCTTGGCGAAGGCGGCGCCGAAGGGGATCTTGTCGAGCAGCCCGCCGTAGACGCCCGGCACGCTGACGGTCCCGCCCTTGCGACAGGCCATGATCGCCTGGCGCAGCACGGCCGGGCGGTCGGTGGCCATGTAGAGACTGGTTTTGGCGCGGTCGTAGAGGTTGCCGACGTCGAAGCCGTGACTCTCCAAGCCGACGGCGTCGATGCAGGCGTCGGGCCCGCGCCCGCCGGTGAGTTCTTGCAGCTTCGCGTAGACGTCGTGGTCGCTGAAGTCGACGGTGGTCGCCCCCGCCTCGCCCGCGAGTTTCAGCCGGCCGGGGACGTCGTCGATCGCAATCACGCGCTCGGCCCCGAGCAGGAAGGCGCTCTTGATCGCGAACTGCCCGACCGGCCCGCAGCCCCAGACGGCGACCGTTTCGCCGCCGGTCAAATCGCAGTTGTCCGCCGCCTGGTAGCCGGTGGGAAAGATGTCGGTCAGGAAGACGACCTGCTCGTCGGTCAGCCCCTCGGGAATCTTGAACGGCCCGACGTCCGCGAAGGGCACGCGCACCGCCTCCGCCTGCCCGCCCGCGTAACCGCCGAGGATGTGGCTGTATCCGAACAAGCCGGCCGGCTCGGCCCCGTAGAGCTCGCGCGCCGTTTCGGGCGTGGTGTTGGAGTTGTCGCAGCAGGAGTGCAGGTTGTTCTGGCAGAACCAGCAGTTGCCGCAGGCGATCGGGAAGGGGATGACCACGCGGTCGCCCACGTTCAGGTCAGGCCGCCGCTCTTTCGCCTCCGGGCCGACCTCTTCCACAACGCCCATGAACTCGTGGCCGAGGATGTCACCCTTCTCCATCCGCGGGATGTACCCGTCGTACAGGTGCAAATCGCTGCCGCAGATGCACGTGGTCGTCACCTTGATGATCGCGTCGCGCGGGTCGAGGATCGACGGGTCGGGAACGCGCTCGATGCGCACGTCGTGCTTGCCACACCAGGTCAAAGCTTTCATGGGGAACTCGGGATACGTGATTCGGGTTCTGCCGTAGGGTGGGATTCATCCCACCTCGGGGCTGCCAGCAGATGGTGGGATCAATCCCACCCTACAGGTTGCGGAGCATGGCTTAAGCGCTGCAATTGCCGCGGGGTTGGCCCTCGATGCTGGGGATGTGGCCGGTTTCCATCAGGCGCTTGAAATTGCGTAGGCCGCGGCGAACATCCCGGCCGGGGTCCTGGCCGAAGAGGTAAAGCAGCTTGCGCCCAAAGCCCGCCACCGCGCTGCCGACCACGCTGGCGCCGGGTGGCAGGTACTGCACTTCGAGGTGAACCTCCGTCCCGCGCCCGCCGGGGGCTTCGTGGAACCGGGCGGTGCCGACGTGCTCGACGGGCGCCCCGCCGAGGCTGCGCCAACTGACGAGCTTGTTCTCCTCGTCGGCGATGATCTCGGCGTCGTACTCGACGCTCGTCCCGCCGGGGCCTTCGAGGACCCAATGGCTCTTGCCATCGGCGCGGGCGTCGACGGATTTGACGTTGGGCATGAACGCCGGGTGGTTCGAGAGGTCGCGCCAGTGGCGGTACAGTTCGTCCGCCGGCCGCGACACGGTGACGGCCTCGGCCAGATGCAGGCCCTTGTCGTAGAGCAGGCTCGGGTCCGGCGGCGCGTCGCCGGCGGTGTCGCGGCCCATCTTGTCGTACGCCATGCTGTGCCCGCTCAGGCCCCGCGCGATGAGCGCGAGTCCCGCCCCGGCCCCCGCCAGCGTCAACGGCGTTCGCCGCAGCAGCCCCAACCCGACGAGCGCCGCCCCAACGCCCGCACTGATCTGCCGCTCGGTTTGCCCCACGTTGACGAACCCACCGTGATCGGATGCTTCGTTTGCCCGGCGCACGGAGTACGGGTCGTCGTCGACAGGAACCGGCCGATCGGTGAAGGTGACGTCGCTCATGGGCAAACCAGCACGCGAACGCGATGCCACGCCCCACCACACCCCACCACGCCCACGCCGAGGCGGCTAACGTGGCGGCGCGATGCTCACGACGTTGCTCAAGGCCAAGATTCACCGCGCAACCGTGACGTTCACCGACGTGAACTACCCCGGCAGCGTCACGGTCGACCCCCTGCTGCTCCGCGCCGCGGGCATGGTCGTCAACGAGAAGGTCCTGATCGCTGACTGCGACAGCGGAAGCCGCATGGAGACCTACATCATTCCCGGTGAGCCGGGCAAGGGCGAGATCGGCATCAACGGCGCCGCCGCGCGGCTGACGGCGGTGGGAAACAAGGTCATCCTCCTCACCTTCGGCCACTTCGAGCCGGACGAGATCGAGCGGCACGAAAGCCGCGTGGTGCTGGTGGACGACGCCAACCGGCACACCGAAACCCTTCGCCACGGCACGACCCTGCCGGCGATGTAGGGCGGCGCAGGAACCCTCACCAAACCGCGTTGCAACGCGGTTTGGTGGAGGCAAGGAGCGGCGCCGGCTCACGGACGAACCCTGCTCTTGCCGATACCGTACGGAAATCTAACATGATGGCATTGCGGGCGACGTTGTGTCTTTTATTGGACCGGCCCCGCCCGACGTGCCGATCCGAAGCGAGCCTCGCGGCGTAGGACGACGACCACGCCCCAGCACGGAAGCTCTTATGGCGAAGACTGCAACGACCAAACCCAAGGCCTCCCGCTCCCCCGCCACCGCCGAGTCGATGGCGACCAAGCAGAAGGAGATCGCCGTCAGCGAGTTCTTCGCCAAGAACCGCCACCTGCTCGGCTTCGACAACCCACGCAAGGCCCTGCTGACGACCATCAAGGAGGCCGTCGACAACTCCCTCGACGCCTGCGAGGAGGCGGGGATTCTGCCGGAGGTTTACGTCATCATCGAGGCGCTCAATGGGAACTCACCACGGAGTCACGGAAGCACGGAGAGGAAGGTCGAGCAGGAGGTTGAGCCCGAGGGGGAGAAGGCGTCGACGTTGCGGAACGCAACGAAGTTCAAGGTGACGGTGCGGGACAATGGGCCGGGGATCGTGAAGCAGCAGATTCCGAACGTCTTTGGGCGATTGCTCTACGGGTCGAAGTTCCACCGCCTACGCATGAGCCGGGGGCAGCAGGGCATTGGCATTTCGGCGGCGGGCATGTACGGCCTGCTGACGACGGGCCAGCCAGTGCAGATCGTCAGCAAAACGTCGCCGCGGGCGACGGCGCACCGGTTCGAACTGGCGATCGACACGCTGAAGAACCGGCCGGAGATCACGATTGACGAGCCGCTTGACGAGTGGCTCGACGCCGACGGCGAGAAGATCAAGCGCGGCACGAGCGTGACGATCACCCTCGAGGGCAAGTTCGCCCGAGGCCGCGCGAGCGTTGATGAATACCTCGAGCAGACGGCCATCGCGAACCCGCACGCCGAGGTCGTCTACACCGCCCCGGACGGCGAGCACCGCGTCTTCCCGCGCGAGGTGAAGGAAGTTCCCGAGACGCCCGACGAGATCAAGCCCCACCCCTACGGCGTGGAATTGGGCGTGCTGATGCGCATGCTCAAGGAGACCGAGCACAACCACCTCGGCGAGTTTCTTCAGAAAAGCTTCAGCCGCGTCACCAAGCGGGTGAGCGACGACATCTGCAAGGCGGCCGACAAGGCGTGCCGTGAGACGATCACGCCGCAGAGCTATTGCAGTTCGATCAACCACGCGCAGATCGAGGCGATCCACGCGGCGATCGGGGAGACGAAGATTCAGAACCCGCCGACGGACTGCCTCGTGCCGATCGGGCCGCAGCAGATTTTGAAGGGACTTCTGAAGGAGATCAAGGCCGAGTTCTACACGGCCGAGACGCGCGAGCCGACGGTGTACCGCGGCAACCCGTTCCAGATCGAGGTCGGCATCGCCTACGGCGGCGATTTGCCCAAGGACGAGGGGGCCAAGGTGATCCGCTTCGCCAACCGCGTGCCGCTGCTTTATCAGCCGAGCGCGTGCAGCATCAGCAAGGCGGTGATTTCAACGAACTGGCGGAACTATGGCCTGAGCCAGCCGCGCAACGCCGTGCCGGAGGGGCCGCTGATCGTCTTCGTCCACATGGCCAGCGTCTGGGTGCCGTTCACGAGCGAGAGCAAGGAGGCCGTCGCGGATTACGACGAGATTCGCAAGGAGATCACGCTCGCGATCAAGGAGTGCGGCCGCAAGCTCAACACGTACATCCGGCGCAAGCAGCGTGTGGCCCGCGAGGGGCAGCGGCGCGACGTGTTCGCCAAGTACATCGGCGAGGTGGTGATGGCGTGCGAGAAGATGACCGACGTCGACCCGGACAAGCTGGTCGAGCAGCTCAAGGCCGTCGCGAAGAGTCGCACGGAAACCGCTGACATGCAGTTCGACGACGAGGGCAATTACGTCAAGCCCGCCAAGAAGGCCGGCAAGCTCGACGGCGACGCGAACGTGGTTGTGATCGAGCGCGACGAGGACGAAGCGGACGAGGCAGAGGAGCCGGAAACATCCCCGGCCAAGGCGGCCGACGGCGACTTATTCGCCGAAACCGAGGCGGCTTGAACTACAATGTCCACATGAAACTCAAAGTGATCATCCATCAGGAAGAGGACGGCGGGTACTGGGCGGAGGTTCCTGCGCTGCCCGGCTGTGTCACCGAAGGCGACACGATGGACGAGCTAATCGACAACGTCCGCGAGGCGGCATCCCTTTGGCTTGAAACTGCGGCGGACATCGCACTTCGCGAGCGTGCCCAGCAGACAACACCATCCCGCATTGAGGAGGTCGCGTTCTGACATGCGGCAGATTAGTGGCAAAGAACTTTGCAAGATCGTCGAGCGGCACGGCTGGCAGTTCGAGCGCAGCAAGGGAAGCCACCGCACCTACTCCAAGCGGCCAAACCCGAACATTCTGTCGATTCCAGTCCATGGCAACCGCCCGCTCAAGCCGGGCACCTTGCGCGACCTGCTGAACAAGGCGGGTATCGACCCGAATACCCTGTAGTACTACATATGGCCACCGCCACCAAGACCGCCAAGGAAACGACGAAGCGCGTTAGCGCCAAGACCACCCAAGCCCAGACGAGCAAGAAGCTCGAGGGCATGGCCAAGGACGTGGTCAAGTACGCCCGCTCCGGCGAGGACCCCGGCTTCGACATCCCCACACGCAGCCTCAGCAACGCCGCGTTCGACGAGAAGAAGAAGATCATCACTATGGGCGACGCCGCCCAGCGGCGCAACTTCTTCAACCTCTCGCAGGCGAAGAAGTTCATGCAGACCATGCTCATCGCCAGCGGCTGCAAGGAACTCGCGGATCAAGGCAAAACCACCTCGATTCGTGACATGTACTACCACACAAAACACACGATCAAGGGGACGAAGGAGAACACCTTCGACGACCAGAGCGAGAGCGACCCGATCATCGAGGACCTTGAGGTCACGATCGCCAGCATCCGCGAGCAACTCGGGCTTTACGCCGAAAACAAGGGCTCGATGGTCGGCCCGATGACGATCGTCGACAACAACGACACGATCGAGCTCACCCGCATGGGCAGCGGCGGATGGGCGGTGCCGAGTATCGTCGAGGCCGACACGATCCAGTTCAAGAAGTGCAGCGCGAAGTACATCCTGCTCATCGAGAAGGGCGCCGTTTGGAATCGCTTCAACCAGGACCGGTTCTGGGAGAAGGACAACTGCATGATCATCCACGGCGGCGGCCAACCACCGCGCGGGGTGCGCCGGCTCGTCTACCGCATGCACAACGAGCTCAAGCTCCCGGTCTACGTGCTGACCGACAACGATCCCTGGGGCTACTACATCTACAGCGTCGTCAAGCAGGGCAGCATCAACCTTGCCTTCGAGAGCGGCCGCATGGCAATCCCCAAGGCGCGCTTCCTGGGCATGAGCAGCTTCGACCGCGACGCCTTCGACATCTCCGACTCTGCCACCATCGAGCTCAACTCCAAGGACGTCGGCCGCGCCAAGGAGATCATGAGCTACCCCTGGTTCGCCAACAAAAAGCACTGGCAAAAGGAGATCGGCCAAATGCTCAAGAGCGGCGTGAAGATGGAGCTCGAAGCCTTCAGCAGCAAGGACTTCAGCTTCATCACAGAGGAGTACCTGCCCACCAAGATGAAGAAGAAGCAGTGGCTGGACTAAGGTCGTGCCGCGCGACGCGCAACGTCGGCCGCTATTCCTCCCGCGTTCGTCGCCGGCTCGGAGCCGCATGGCGCTCGAGGTGCTCGTACCGATCCCTGCGATCGGCAGAGTCCTCGTCGCCATCGTCATCGTCGTCCCGCCCCAGCAGCGCGTCGAACGCCGCCTCGACTACCGCGGCGAGCATCCATTCGACCGGGTTGAAGCCCTCGATCCTGAGGCCGATGTTGACGCCGGCAAGCCCCGCGAGCGGGTCGCGCATCCCGGCGCGACGCTCGTCGGTCGCCCACGCGACGTAGGCGGCGTCCCACGGCAGTTCGCCCAGCACCCGGTGGTGCCCGCCGTTGACGAGCGCGACCACTACCCCGTCGGGATTAAGGCGCAGCCCCAGCCGATCGCCGCGGTTGGCGGCAAACCGCGCGTCCCCCAGTGGCCGCAGACGGCCGTCACGCGATTGCAACACGGTCCAGTGCAGCCCGTCATGCCCCACCCGACCCGACACCTCCGCGTGTCGCGACGGGTAGAGCCGGACCGGCTTGTCGAGGCTGTCGTACGAACACCCGCCGCAGGCGAACGCGAGGACGATGAGCACGACGCGCACCACGCCACGATAGTGGCCCAGGTTTGCTGGAACGTCAACACCTCCCCCAGCCGCGGGCGGACAGCCCGCAGGTCTGATCTGCGCGCCGAGTCCTGCGGACGGTTCGCCCGCGGCTGCGTTGGCACCGGTACGCTTGACGCATGGGACGCGCCGTCGAACGCATCGCTCCGTCGCACCGCGACTTCATCGCGCGGCAGAAGATGTTCTTCGTCGCCACCGCTCCGCTCAATAGCGACGGCCATGTGAACGTCTCGCCGAAGGGGCTCGACGGCACCTTCGCCGTGTTCGATGACACGACCGTCGCCTACCTCGACCTCGTTGGCAGTGGCATCGAGACCGTCGCCCACCTGCGCGAGAACGGCCGGATTTGCGTGATGTTCTGCGCCTTCGACGGCGAGCCGAACATCCTGCGCCTCCACGGCACCGGCGACGTCCTTCTGCCCGGCGACGCGGAGTACGACGCCCTGCGCGCCCGCTTCGGCGAGGTGCCGGGCGAGCGGTCGATCGTCCGCGTGCGCGTGAGCCGCGTGCAGGACACCTGCGGCTACGGCGTGCCCTTCTACGACTACGCCGGCCAACGCGACCGCCTGGTCGAATGGGCGACGAAGCAGGGGCCGGACAACCTCGGCGTCTACCAGCGCACCCGCAACGCCAAAAGCATCGACGGCCTTCCCGGCGTTCCCTCGGTCTAGGTCGCGTTCCGCAACCGGTAGGGTGGGATTTATTCCACCATCTGGCGAAACTGAGGTGGGACGAATCCCACCCTACAAGCTAATCCACGTTGTGACCGATGGGCAGGACCGTCACGCGCACCGTGCGCTCGCGTGGGCCGTCGAACTCGCAGAGGTAGATGCCCTGCCAGCGGCCGAGTTGGAGCCTGCCGCGATCGAACGGCACGCTCAGGTCGTTGCCGACGAGCATTGTCTTGAGGTGGCTGTCGCTGTTGCCCTCGGCGTGGCGGAAGAAGGGCTCGTCCTTCGGAAACAGCCGGTCGAGCTTGGCCAGCACGTCGTGACACACATCCGGGTCGGCGTTCTCCTGGATTGCGCAGCCGGCGGTCGTGTGGGGGACGTGAACGAAGACAATCCCGGACTCGCCGCCGCGCACAAACTTGGCGACACGATCGGTCACTTCGATCATCTCCCCGCGCTGGCCCGTGGCGACGGTGAAGGTGGAGGCCTTGTTGAACATGCCGCCAGCGTACCGCGGGCGCGTTATCGCGGCAGGGTCAGACGCTCGCCGACGCGGATGGTGCCGCCGGCGGACAGTTGCGGGTTCGCCGCGGCCAAGTCGCGCCAGCGGGCGGCGTTGCCGAGCTCGCGCCGCGCGATGGCGAAGAGCGTGTCGCCCGGCCGCACCACGTACAAGTCCTTCGCCGGCGCCGGCGCGGCCGCGACTGTCACCTCGCGTGTCGCCTCGGGAGGCATCGGCTGGTAACTCGTGAGCGTGCCCGGCCCGACATCGAGCACGCCGCCCGTCTCGACGACAACTGGCGTGCGCGGCGTCTCGACGAGCCGGGCGACCGGCGGCGCATGCGTCGCGCAGCCGCCGACCAGGAGCGAGGCGATCAACATCGGCGTGCGGCGCGGCATGGGAAGCAGATCGTCCCGACCGAACCCGCGCCGCCTGCCGATCGCGTTATCGGTCGGCGTGGCGGTGCCCCTACCCTGCCCGCGTGACCGCCGCGGCCGCGAGTGCAACCGAGTTCACCGGCTACGCCACAACCGCCTGGCCGTACGTGAGCCTCCTCCTGCTGCTGCTGGCGACGGGCGTGGCGGCGTGGGTCGCGTCGCTGCTGTGGACCGCCCGCCTGCTCCACAAGCCGCCGCGCCTGACGCCCGCGCGCTCGCTCGCGCGGCTCGGCCGGGCCGATCCCGCAGACCTCGGCCTGCCGTACGAGCGGCGCACCTTCACGCTACTCGACGGCGACGGTCCGGAGCGCATCGAGCTCGTCGCCTTCGATATTCCCGCGTCGGGCAGGCGGCGCGGGCGCTGCGTGCTGCTCCACGGCTACGGCGATTCCAAGAGCGGCGCCCTCGCCTGGGCCGGCGTGTGGCGGTCGCTCGGGTTCGACGTGCTGCTGCCGGACCTGCGCGCCCACGGCGAATCGGGCGGCACGTTCTCCACCGGCGGCGTGCTCGAGCCGCACGACGTGGCCGCGCTGGTCGACCAACTCGGTGCGGAGCGCGTCGTGCTGGTCGGCATCAGCTTCGGGGGCGTCGTCGCGGCGCGGGCGGCGGCGCTGCGACCCTCGGTGCTCGGTGTGGTGGTCGATTCACCCGTGCTGAACTGGGCGGATTCAACCGCACGCTGGGGCGAGCTGTTCGCCCTGCCGCCGAGCGGCGCCCTCAGCCACCGGCTTCGGTTGCGACTGGCGCGGCGCTGGTTTGGCATTAAGGCCGGCGACCCGCCGATCGATGCGACGCTCGCGGCGTTGGCGTGCCCGTTGCTGGCGATCCTGCCAATGCGTGACGCGCTGCTCGATGCGGAGGATTGCGACCGCGTCGCCGACGCGGCGACGGTGGCGTGGCGTGTTGATGCGGGCCACAACCTTCCGCTCGCCGCCGACGCCCCGGCGTACCGCGCGCGGCTGGAGGCGTTCGTGGAAACCCTCGCCAACGAATGACGGCCGCCCGTGGTGCGGGCGGCCGTCGAGGTTCATGGCGAGCGGCGGGTGCGGGGGCTGCCCGCGACGGCTCACTTCTTGGACTTTTTGGTGGTTTTCTTGGTCGTCTTCTTCGACGCCTTTTTGGCCGGAGCCTTCTTCGAAGACTTGGTCGTCTTCTTGGCGGCCTTCTTCGTCGACTTCTTGGGAGACTTGGTCGTCTTCTTCGAAGCCTTCTTCGGGGCCTTTTTCGACGACTTCTTGGTCGTCTTCTTCGGAGACTTGGTCGTCTTCTTGGCAGCCTTCTTCGCCGGGGCCTTTTTCGACGACTTCGTCGATTTCTTGGACGACTTGGTCGTCTTCTTGTTGGCCTTCTTTGCCGGCGCCTTCTTGGCGGCCTTCTTCGTGGTCTTCTTGGCAGTCGCCATGAGGAACCTCCTAGGGGTTGGAGCCAAGCGCCATGTAACCCAGCAATCCCCCCTGGACAAAGGAGGCGCGAAGTTATCGACAGGCGCGGCGCGCGGTTGGTCAACTGTTGACCCGCGCGCTCGCACCGTGCATCGGCCGTTGACAACCCGCACCTTCATCCGCACCTTCCATCCGCACCGCCGCCGCAAACAAATGAACCCGCGCGTCCGATCGGTCGAATAATGCAAGGGGAGCCCCGAACACCGTGCTGCGCCTCGAACTCACACACCCGCTGGGCCAGCAAGCCCTGGACCTCGACGAGGTGCGCGACGCGCGCGACCCGGTCGTCTTCGGCAGCGGGCGCACCGCCGACGTCGCCGTGCCCTCGGCGTGTGTCACGGGCCGGCACTGCGCGATCTTCTTCAACGGCGCGACGCGCCAGTGGGTTCTCCAGGATGGCCAGACGCGCGGGCGAACGCTTTACAACGACTACGCCATCGACGACGCCCGCCGCAGCTTCGCCCTGAGCGCGGGCGACGCGATCGTCCTCGGCGACGGCCCGGCGCCGGCGACGATTCGCGTGACCGCGGTGCTCCCGCCGATCGAGCGCAAAACGCCGCGCTCCACGGTGCGGCCCAAACATCGCAAGCGTTATCCGGTGCTGATGGCCATCACCGGCCTGGCCGCAATTGCCGCCTTCGGGAGCGGCGCGTGGTGGATTTGGAACCGTCGTCCCGCGGTCGCAACGCCGACGCTCGTTGCCGACGGACCCACGGCCGACCCCGGCGATGCGGCGCGGGCGCTGGCGCCGTTCCCGCAGCCGGAGGTGGAGGCGAACACGCCGGCCACGCAGGAGGTGCCGGTCGAGGCGACGCCGACGCCGGCCGAGCCGCCCGCGCCCGCCGCGCCCCCTGCTGTCGATGCGGCCGGGTTCTCGGGCGACATCGCTGGCCTGCCGGCCGACCACCCGCATCGTGCCAGCGCCGCCTGGGCGACCGTCGCGAGCGCCCGGCAGCATCCGCAGGTCGGCGAGCGGCTGCGGGCGTACCAGGAATACCGCGCGCTGCCGATCGGCTTGGCGGGCCCTCTGCTCGACGAGGTGGGCGGCTGGATCGACGCCGAGCTCGACGCCCTCTGGTGGCAACGCATCGGCGAGCTGCTCGACGAGGAACGCCAGCAGATGGAGGCCGCCCTCGACCTGGAGATGGCGTTGCGCGACCCGGACGTTCTCGCCGACGGCGACCGCGCCGACCGCCTGCGGGCCGAGCTGGTCGCGGCGCAGCAGCGGGTGCGATTGATTGCGCTGACGCTGAGCGAAACGATGGGCTACTACGAGGCCGAGGCCCCGAGCACCGGCGATGCGGAGCAACTCGCCCGCCTGCGCGACCGTCGCGACGAGCGGCTCTACGGCATCTGGCGGCGAGAGGTGCTCGAGCAAGCCCGCGCCGACGCGACGCTGCCGTGGGACACAGTTTCGCCCTCGGCGTAGAGGTTGGTCACTCCCAGTCAAGCTGTTCGACGTGCCGCTGGATATCGCCGGCGGTGGCGAAGCGCTGGAGGATCAGCGAGTCCTTGAGCCCGCGGATAATCCCCTTCACCTGCGGCGGCTGACCGCGGTAGTACGCGCGCCCGCCGACGACCGCGTGGAAGATCTCGACGAGGTTCAGCACGTCCTTGCGCACCTTCGCCTTCGTCGGGCGGCCGAGGTCGAAGAAGTCGAGCAGGCGCAGGTCGAAGCCGATGCCGCGGCGGCGGATCATCACGTTGTCGTCGTGCAGGTCGCCGTGATATTCGCCGCGGTCGTGGATCGGCGCGATGCCGCTGGCAAGGGCGTGCAGCACGTGCAGCGCCTCGAAGGGATGCAGCCGCCCCTCGGGCTGGCGGGCGAGGAACTCGCTGAGCTTCTCCCCCTCCACGAGCTCGCTCACGATGCAGACGACCTTCGTCCGCTCGCCGGCGACGCGGACGACCACAGTCTCCTGGTGGTGGTATTGCAGCAGGATCGGGCAGGTGCGCAGCGCGTCGAGCTTGCGCGCGTAGCGAACGGCGGCGGTGCCGCGCGGGTCGCGGCGCGGGTAGTAGAACTTGGCCGCCCGGCGGATGCCGGTGGTGCGTTCGACGATCGCGTAGACCTCCCCCTCGGTCCCCCCGCCAAGGAAGCGCTCCACGTCGTACTTGCCCGCCACGCTCTTGCCCGGCGGGAACGCGAACGGCTCGGGATCGAGAGGTCGGCGGGGCAAGGCGCGATCATTGGCGCGCGGGGCAACGTGGTTTGGTGGCGACGGGGGGGCACTGATGGCTCTACCATGCCGGCCCGTGTTCGTCGACTCCGCGGAAATCCACGTCAAGGCTGGCAACGGCGGGCACGGGTGCGTCAGCTTCCGCCGCGAAAAGTACGTCCCCAAGGGCGGCCCCGACGGCGGCGACGGCGGGCACGGCGGGTCGGTCGTCTTCGAGGTCGACCCCGAAAAGAACACCCTGCTCGACTTCTCCGGCAAGCACCACTGGACCGCCCCCCACGGCAAGGCAGGCAGCGGCGCCAAACGCACCGGCAAAAGCGGCGAAGACCTCGTCGTGCCCGTTCCGCCCGGCACCATCGTCTACGACGTCGGCATCGACGACGTCCACGGTGGTGAGGGGGGACTCAAGATCGCCGACCTGACCCAGCCCGGCCACCGCGTCACGATCGCCCAGGGCGGCAAGGGCGGCACCGGCAACTGGCACTACCGCTCCAGCACCAACCAGGCGCCGCGGCAGTTCACCGAGGGGGAGCCGGGTCAGGACCGCCGGCTGCGCCTCGAGCTCAAGCTCATCGCCGACGTCGGCCTCGCCGGCCTGCCCAACGCGGGCAAGAGCACGCTGCTAAGCGCCGTCAGCCAAGCCCGGCCGAAGGTGGCTGACTACCCGTTCACCACGCTCGTCCCCCAGCTCGGCATTGCCGAGCTCGACATGGAGCGCCGCCTCGTCATCGCCGACATCCCCGGCCTGATCGAAGGCGCCAGCGACGGCGCGGGCCTCGGCCACGACTTTCTGCGGCACATCGAGCGCTGCCAGGTCATCCTCCACGTTGTCGACCTCGTCCCGCCCGACGGCGACCCAGTCGAGCACTACAACGTCATCCGCGGCGAGCTCGAACGCTTCAGCCCCACGCTTGCGAACAAGCCGCAGGTCATCGCGGCCAACAAGACCGACCTGCTCGTGGACGACGACGAGGACAGCCCGCTCGACGCCCTCCGTGCCGCCGCGCCCGACGCGACGGTCGTGCCCGTCAGCGGCGCCACGCGCGGCAACCTCGACGCCCTCCTGAACGCGCTTTGGTCGAAGGTGCATCCCGATGACGACGACTGACGTGGCCTTGAAGGAGTGGGCGACCGTCTGCGACGCCCTCGCGAGCGGGCGTCAGGCCATCCTGCTGCGCAAAGGCGGCATCCAGGAGGGTCCCGGCGGGTTCACCATCGTCCACCGCCGCTTCGCCCTGCTGCCGACACGCCTGCACGAGCAACGCGACATGCTCAAGCCGGAGTTTCAAGACCAGACCGATGGCGAGGCGTCGCCGGAGGCATTTGAGCTAACGCACGCGGGGGAGATCACCGATATCGTCGTCGTCCCCAGCCGCGAAGCCCTCGACCGCCTCGACCGCTTTCACGTCTGGGCTGCGCCGTACCTGGAGATGCGGTGGAACTACCGTCCCGAGCGGCCGCTGTATTTGCTGATCGTGCGGGCGTACGCCCTGGCGTTGCCGTTCACGCTGAAGAACACGTACGAGATCGCCGGCTGCCGTAGCTGGGTGCCGCTGCCGACGGCCTTGGACGTGGCGACGTCAGCCATCGATGGCGACACCTTCGCACGTCAACGCGATGCAATCCGCGCGCTGATGTCCTAGGGCAAGGTGCGTTGTAGTTGCCCGCGTCTCCTCAAGCCGCTCCGGCGTAATTGAGAGCGCGATGGAATTACGGGTCCTCCCACATGCTGTCTTTAGCCGCCCCGCCTCGCGGGGCGCTCCGTGGCCATCCACGCGCCCCGCGAGGCGGGGCGGCTAACGAGCACGCGCAATGTCCATCGCGTCCTCAGTAGCCGCTCCAGCCGCGAACGCTCATTCCGCCGGCTCGATCACGCTCAAACGCCAGCCCGCGAGGGTGTCGGCGGCGCCGAGCGGAGTGAGGCGACGGCCGGGCAGGCGCGACGCGAGCGTTTCGGTCGCGGCGAGGTCGGCGAGCACGTAGACGGCGCGATCGTCCCCCGTTGCGTCCCGCAGAACGGCGGCGGGATCGGCGGGAACCGGGCCGGCGTCGGCACCCGCCCAGAGCGACAGGCCCTCCGCCAGTTGCGCGTCGCCGTCGACCCACACGGTGGCACCGGGCGGGAGCAGCGGCTCGACCGTCGTCACCAGCGTGGCGGCATCGCGTTGGGCGGCGTAGTCGGCC
>CBDCBA010000015.1:0-81236 GCA_965214125.1 Tepidisphaeraceae bacterium | reverse complement strand
CTGCTGCAGCCGTCGGTCACGGTGGCCGACTCGCCGATGGAGCAGATCGGCGAACGGGCGGCGCGCCGCCTGCAAAAGCTCCTCTCGGCCGACGGCGGTTCCGGCCCGCCCAGCCGCAGCCGCATCACCGAGCTCCCGCCGCGCCTGATCGAACGCGAGAGCGTCGGCAAGCCCGCGTAGCGCAGCTTGCACGATGCTTGTTCGCTTGAAATCCGGTTTTAGCCGCCCCGCCTCGCGGGGCGCGTGCATGGGCGCCGAGCGCCCCGCAAGGCGGGGCGGCTAACGAGAGGTTGTGGGAGGACGCGCAGGATCCACGTCGTGCTCAGTGCAAGCGGAGCGACTCCGGCGCGAACAAACATGCCGCGAGCTGCTTTCGCTCCCGCTACTGTGCCGCCACGGTGAGCGCCCGCCCCAACGTCGTCTTTCTCTGTACCGACGAGATGCGCGCCAGCGCGATGGGCCGGCACGGCAATCCGCATCGGCCAACGCCCTTCCTGGACGCGCTCGCCGCCCGCGGGGCGTGCTTCGACCGCTGCCATTGCGTCCACCCCAAGTGCACGCCGAGCCGCGTCAGCGTGCTGACCGCCCAGTACCCGCACGTCGGCGGCCATCGCACGCTCGAAATGCCCGCCCGGCCGCACGAGCCCAACCTCGTGCGCGCACTGCGCGACAGCGGCTACGAGACCTGCCTCGTCGGCCGAAATCATGTCACGGACGACGTCGCGACGCCGCAGACGTTCGACCACTGGCTGCGCGCTGACGGCACGATGAAGCTCGACGCCGACGACCCCGTCTGCGATGTCGCCGGCAGCTACCTGCTCGGCCGCGACGACCGCCCGCTGGGCGCGACGAGCGACCACGCGCGCACCGAGCGCGCCCGCCGCTGGCTGCGCGAGGAGCGCGACGCTGGGCGGCCGTTCTTCCTGTGGCTGAACCTGGAGTTCCCCCACCCGCCGTACGCCGTGACCGCGCCGTACTACGGGAGAATCGACCGAAGCGCGGTCGATCTCCCGCCGCGGGCCGACGGCGTCGCGGGCGAGCCGCCGCCCTTTCGCGTGCTGCGCGAGGCGTACGGCCTCGGCGCGATGACCGACGCCGACTGGCGCGAGATGGTCGCCGTCTACCACGAGATGTGCATGGCCTGCGACGACCGCGCCCGCGACCTGATGAACACGCTCGGCGACCTCGGCCTCGCGGACAACACCCTGTTCGTCCACTGGGCCGACCACGGCGACTTTGCCGGCCACTACGGACTACCGGAGAAGTGGGACACGTGCTTCCACGACTGCATCACCCGCGTGCCGCTGTCGATCACGGGCCCCGGCGTAATGCCGCTGCGCAGCGACGCGCTCGTCGAGCTGATCGACGTGATGCCCACGCTGCTGGACCTGTGCGGTGTGCCGGTTCCGCCCGGCGTGCAGGGAAGGTCGCTCGCGCCGCTGATGCGTGGCGAAACGACCGCGCACCGCGACCTCGTCTTCTGCCAGGGCGGACAGGAACCGGCGTTGCTCGCGCGGACCGTGCCCCACCGCGACCGCCCGCGACCGGCGGCGGCGTACTACCTGAAGCAACTCGCGCTCGAACGCGACCCGTGGATCAACGTCCGGGCGAAGATGATCTTCGACGGCCGCTGGCGCTACGTGTATCGCTTCCCGCGACCGGGGGAGCTTCGCGGGTTCGAAGAGCTGTACGACGTCGACGCCGACCCCCACGAACTACAGAACCTCGCCGGCGACGAATCGCGCGGCGAGGTTCTGGATCGGATGCGGACGTTGCTGG
Organism: Tepidisphaeraceae bacterium; assembly: GCA_965214125.1. Taxonomy (GTDB): domain Bacteria; phylum Planctomycetota; class Phycisphaerae; order Tepidisphaerales; family Tepidisphaeraceae; genus CBDCBA01. The sequence continues at coordinate 79,457 of CBDCBA010000015.1, read as the reverse complement.
TGAACAAGCTCATCGAAGCCGAAACGGTCGAGCCGTTCCAGGAGTTCCTCGAGGCCTGACCGCCTACGCGCGGCGGCGGCGCAGCAGCGCGATGCCGCCGACGCCCAGCAGCGCGAGCGTGGTCGGCTCGGGGACGGCGGTGCCGGTGCCGGTAAAGTTCGTCACCGTCAGCGTGTTGTCGTTCGAGCCGAAGACGACGCGGCTCTCGAAGAAGGGCTTGGCGCCGACGTTCGGGTCGAAAGTCAGGCCGTGGGCGGTGTCGGGCACGACAGTCGTTCCCACGACGGTCAGGCTCAGGCTGTCGTCGTCGAGGTTGAGCGTGAGCGGGCCGTTGTTCGGGTTGCCGGCCGCGTTCGCCTGACCGGCAACGGTGGTGCCGCCGGCGATGACCTCGTAGCGGTAGGTTTCGAAGTCGATCTGCTGAATCTGCACGACGATGTCGTTGCCGCCGGTGTCGCCGAAGCCGAAGACGATCGGCTGGCGGATGGCGTCGAAGAAGGTTTGGTCGAGCCCGCTGACGTCGACGCTCACCGACGACGGCTGCGTGAGGTCGAAGGCGTTGTCGGAATCGCCGCTGCGGGTCAGCCGGGTAAAGTTGAACCCGCCGTCGGCCTCGGTGTAGAGGTCGACGCCTCCCGCGGTCAGGTCGAAGCCGCCGCCGGCGCCGGCGAACGAGTTCGTGTTATCGCCGGCCGCGAACTGCTGGCCGGCGGTGGCCGGGTCGTTATCGAGCACGAAGTACGAGTAGTTCGCCTGAAGCTCGGCGCCGGCGGTGAAGTCGTCGGAAAAGTCGGCGAACGCGGCCGCCGGGGCGAGCAGGATCGCGGCGGGGACAAGTAAGTGCAGTTTCATGGTTCCTCCTACGGTGTGGTGAGACAGCCGGCCCATCGCGACCACGATCGGCGCGGGGGCGGCATGCTGTATGGTGACACAGATTCGCCGTGTGTCAACAGCGTGGCGGTTACTGCTTCAATTCGACCATGCTCAGCGAAAAGCCGGGCAGCGTGACCGCCTTGCCCGACGGCTCGCTCGCCGTCGGCTCGGCCGGGCCCTGCTCCCAGATGGCCGCCTCGCCGTCGAGCTGCACGCGCGCCGTTTGCGCGACGCGCTCGGTCGCGAGGTACGTCACCTGCTTGGCGGCATCGGCGGGCAGCTCGATCGTGACGGGATCCGGCCCGCGATTGATGAGAATGGCCCAATTTTGGGGGCCGTCGAGCATCACGCCCTGCACGGCCGGGGCTTGGCTGCCGTCGAAGCCGGTGACGCTCGGGCCGGAGATGTCAAGCGTGCGCACCGCGGTTGCCTCGCTCGCGAGGTGCGCCAGGTGCGCGAAGATTTGGCCGGTCACGGTCAGGTCCGCCTCCGACTCGCTGACCGGCAGCCCAAGGCCCCAGCCGAGGCTGACGTTGTCGATGCTGTGATGGTTCAAGACCGGCATCGCCTCCGGGTGCTGCAGCGCCGTCAGCCAGAAGCCGGCCTGGTAGAGCGCGTTCCAGGGCGCGTTGGCCGTCTTCATCAGCCACTGGTCGGCGGGCGACCCGCCGCTCCCCTGCTCGCCGATGCCGTAGTAGCCGATCACGTTGTACTCGGTGATCCACATCGGGATCGCCCCGTGCCGCTCGCGCAGCGCGTCGGCCGCCCGCTCGAGCGTGAGCTGCGGGCACGTCAGGAAGCGCGAGCCGAGCGCCGCGTCGTCGGCCGACTCGCCCTCGGCGACCACGCCGTCGAGCGTGCCGGCGTTCATCACGTAGTGGTGCAGGATGAAGGCGTCGTAGTGGTCGCGGTACTTCGGCCGGGTGATGACCTCGTTCCACACGTCGAACGCCGGGTTGTCCTTGTGCATCGCGTCGGTGAAGAGGCCGTTCTCCGAGGCGACGACGCCGATCTCGGCGTCGGGATAGAGTTTGCGGACCGTTTGTGCCAGCGGCGCGATGCGCTCGACGTAGTTGATGGCGCGATCCTCCCCGCCGCCGAACTCGCCGCCCCAGAAGTAGGTCTCGTTGTCGAGCTCGACAAACTTGACCGGCACGCCGCGCTCGTGGAGCAGTTCGATCATGGCCGGCTGGTCGTCGGCGCGGGTGGTGAGGTTGGTCATCCACTGCACGTCGACGCCGGCCGCCTCGGCAAAGTCGGCGTAGGCGAGCGGGCCCAGCGCGCCCTCGGGCAAGCGGTCGACATCGGCGACGAGCGGCAGCATCCAGTTGCCGTGCTCCTCGGGCCAGATGCGGGTGATCTCGTCCGGCTTAATGTACTTGCCCGTCTTCCAATCCCAGAACGACGCGCTGCTTCCGCCGAGGTAGCGCATCTGCGTTGCCCCGAGGCCGCGGATGAGCGCGCGGTAGGCCGGGTCGGCCGGCCGGTTGCTCGCGGTGGCGTTGTTGTTGTTCGCGCCGAACGCCCCGAGGTTGACCGGCAGCGGCTCGCCTGGCCGGGCGGGCACGGCGGCGTCGGCCGCGTCGGAGAGGGTCAGGCCGAGCACCGCGAGCGCGAGGGGGATCATCATCCCACCGACTGTAATAGCACAAACCGTTGCTTGCAAGTGCCGGCCGTCCTCGGCCGCCGCTATGCTCGCGACAACGCATGATTCAGGACACGCCCTTCCAACAGTTCATCGGCCCACGCCTAGAGGTCCTTCCCGGCCGAATCTGGACGCAGATCTGGACGCTCGACCCCGCCTCGCTTCCCGTTGCCCGCTCGGCCGGCCGCCTCGATTACCGCGGGCCGGACGAGGCCAAGGCGGAGAACTTCGAGCCCGTGCCGGCGATGCGGCTGGGCGGCACCGACGAGCACATCTGGGGCCGCAAGTGGGAGCAGGCCTGGTGGACAGTTCAAGTCCCGCCGGCGACCGACAAGCGCCGCCGCTGGCTCGTCTGGCAGGACCGCGCCGAGGCGACGGTGTACCGCCCAGACGGCGACACGTACACGCCACACTTCGGCATCGACCCCGGCCACCACGAGGCCCCGCTGCCGGATGGCTTCGAACAGGGCGGCACGCTGATGGTCGAGAGCGTTTGCTGCCGCACCGGCATTTGGGTCGCCGGCGAGACGCAGGGCATCGACGACCGCGGCAGCATCTTCCGCGGCGCGTACCTCGCCACTCGCAACGAGGCCGCGTGGCAGCTTTGGCACGACGTCGACGTCCTGCTGGGCGTGGCCAAGCTGCTCAGCCGCACGGTCAAGCCCGAACCGGCGCCGGCGACGGCGCATGGCGGAGGATTGTGGGACGTCAACGGCTATCGCTCGCCGATCGACCAGGCCCCGCCGCTGCTGCGCCGCCTGCTGCACGAACTCAACCGCGTGCAGATCGCCTTCGAGCGCGACGGCGTCGACGCCGCGGCCGAGCTGTCGAAGCAACTCCTCGCGTCGCTCCCGGCCGAGGCGCACGCGATGCGGGCGACGCTGACGGGCCACTGCCACATCGACCTCGTCTGGCTCTGGCCCGAGCGCGTCGGCGAGCTCAAGGCCGTCCACAGCTTTGCGACCGCCGACACGCTGATGGAGGAGTACCCCGAGCTCACTTTCGGCTACAGCCAGACCGCCAGCTACGAAGCCGTCGAGCGGCGTGCGCCCTCGCTGATGAGGCGCGTGCGCGGGCGCATCGCCGAGAAGCGCTGGGACGCGACGGGCGCGCTCTACGTCGAAAGCGACTCGCAGATCCCGTGCGGCGAGGCGTTGCTGCGCAGCTTCGAGCTGGGTCAGGTGGGCTTTCGCGACCTGACGGGCAGCGACTCGGCGACCGTCTGGCTGCCCGACGCCTTCGGCTACAGCGGCTGCCTGCCGCAGCTCATGGCCGGCTTCGGCGTCACGGACTTTTTCACCACGAAGCTGCACTGGAGCAACGCCACGCAGTTCCCCCACTCCGCCTTCCGCTGGCAGGGCCACGACGGCTCAAGCGTAAACGCATTTATCGCGTGGGAGCACTACAACCTGGCCGTCAAGCCGAGCGAACTGGCCTACGCCTGCGAGAACCAGCGGCAGGCTGCGGTGTTCAACGAAACGCTCACCCCGACCGGTTTCGGCGACGGCGGTGGCGGACCAACCGCCACCATGCTCGAGCGCGCCCGCCGCGTCGCCGACCTCGCGACGATGCCACGCACGTCGTGGGGCCGCGTCGACGACTTCTTCGATCGCCTGCGCCCGCACGCTAATGACCTGCCGACGTGGCGCGGCGAGATGTACCTGGAGTTCCACCGCGCCGTGCAGACGACGCAGCACGCGCTCAAGGCAATCTATCGCCGCGGCGAGCGGGCGCTGCAGCAGCACGAGGCCGCCGCCGCGCTCGGTTTGACGTCCGCGCCCGACACGCACGCCTGGAAACGCCTCGTCTTCACGCAGTTCCACGACTACCTCACGGGCACGAGCGTGCAGGAGGTCTACGACGAGGGCCTGCCCGAACTCGAGGCCCTCGCCGACGAGGCCGAACAGGCGGCGCTAAAGGGCGTCGGCGGCGCGGGCAACTCGCACGTGTTCAACCCCCTGCCGTGCGAACGCATCGAGCGCGTCGGCGACCAATTGCTCAGGGTGCCGCCGCTTGCGGTCGCGGCGGTCGACTCGCTCGAGTCGGTCGCGTGCAACGACGTTGCGGGCGACGACCGCTCGCTCGACAACGGCCGCGTAGAGGCCAAGTTCGACGACTGTGGCGGGTTGGTCGGTCTCGCGATCGACGGCGTTTCAATCCGCCTCAGCGGCGCCTGCCGGCTCGCGTGGTTCCCCGACGACCCGACGACCTACCCCGCCTGGGACACCGACCGGCCGTCGATCGCGATGGCCAAGGCCGTGGACGCCGCCACCGCCTCGCGCAGCGGCGGCGACGCGGGCGAGCGATGGGTCGCCTTCGACCACGACCTGGGCGACTGCGGGATGGCAACAGTCACGTTTCGCTTGCCCGCCGGCTCGCCGGCGCTGCGCGTGGAGGTCAACGTCGACTGGAAGCGGCCATCGACAACGCTCCTTTGGACGCTGCCGACCGGCTACGACCTGGAGCCCGCCCGGTACGGCATGCCCTTTGGCAGCACGGCCCGCACGCAGCTCGACAACACGGCCGCGGACGACGCCAAGTTCGAGGTGCCGCTCAGCCGGTGGATGAGCGTGGGCGACAGCGCCGGCACCGGCGTGGCCCTGATCAGCGAGGCCAAGTATGGCGGCGGCGTGCGGCGTGGGCTGATGCACCTCACGCTCCTGCGCAGCCCGTACGTCACCGGCGCCGACGACAATCCGGATTTGCGCGACTTCGCGCATTTCGGCGGCGACGGCACGCACGTGCGTTACTGGGACATCGGCAAGAGCCGCGTCTGCTTCGCCCTCACGCGAGCGGCGCACGACCTGCCGCGCCACGAGCAGCCTGCGGCGCTGGCCGAGTCGCTGTACACGCCAATGCTCTCCTGCAACGGCCCCGTCGCGGACGCGGGCTTCCTCGGCATCGACGGCTGCACGTCGCTTCTGCCGACCTGGGCCAAGCCCACAGACAAGGGCTGGCTGCTCCGCCTGAACGAAACCGCCGGCCGCCACGGGACCGCCACCCTTCGCCTCGCGAGCGGCGTGCGGGCGACGCCGACCGACCTGCGCGGCGAGCCTGCCAGCGGCGCGTTCGACGGCACGATCCACGTCACGCCCCACGCGCTGTTGACGTTCCACCTGGCGCGAATGAAATGACGTTAGCTGATCATATCATTTTATGAACGCAATCGATCATTTGTTGGGCTTGGACATCGGCGGCACGAAGTGCACGGTTGTCCTCGGCACGGCCGCGGGCGAGGTGGTGTCGCGACGGCAGTGGCCGTCGCGGGCGGAGCGCGGGCCGGAGGCGATGCTGGCGGATTTGATCGATGCCGGCCGCTCCTTGATCAACGAGGCGAAGGCGTCGCCGGCCGCCGTGGGCGTGGCGATCGGCGGGCCGATGAACGGCCGCTCGGGCGTCATCCACTCGCCGCCGAACTTGCCGGGGTGGGACGATCTTCCGCTGCGTGAACGGCTGGTTGAAGCCTTCGGCCTTCCGGTTGCGGTCCACCACGACGCCGTCGCGTGCGCCCTTGCCGAGCAACGCTGGGGCGCGGCCGCGGGCGCGGAGGGCGTCGCTTATCTCACGTGCGGCACCGGTTTCGGCATGGGCCTGGTGCTGGGCGGCCGCCCCTACTACGGCGCTGGCGGGCGCTCGGGAGAACTTGGGCACGCGCGGTTCGCCAGGCGCGGCCCAACAGCGTTTGGCAAGGCGGGCAGCGTCGAGGCGTTCTGCGCCGGCGCGTCTCTGCCAAAGCTCGCGGCGTGGCGGTGCTCGAAGCGGTGGGGAGATGCCCCGCCGGATGGCCCGGCGTTGTCGCGCCTTGCGGGCGAGGGCGACGCCGACGCGATCGCGGTCCTCCTCGGCTGGGCCGACGCCGTCGGCACGGTCGCCGCCAACGTGGCCGATGCGCTGCTGCCGGACGCCATCGTGCTCGGCCCGCTCGCAACGCGGATGGGGAGCTTCATTTATGACCGACTTCGCTCAACCTTCGAGCGAGAGGCGTTGCCGGCAACGCTCGCTTTGTGCCGTCTGACCCCCGCCGGCCTGGGCGAGCGTTTGCAGGATTGCTCCGCCCTCGCCGCCGCCACGCTGGCCTGATGTGCCGGGGCTCTACAGTCGCGCGTGCCAGAGGGTCACACCATTCATCGTGCCGCGCTCGACCAGCGGCCTCACTTCGAGCGAAAGCGCGTGGCGGTCACAGCGCCGGACGGGCGCAACGCGGCAGACGCAAAGCTTCTGGATGGCCACACGCTGAAGGCGATCGAGCCGGTTGGCAAGCACTTGTTCTACCACTTCGCCGGCAAGGCGCGGAGTGGGCCGGCGACGGTGCACGTGCATTTGGCGCTCTTCGGCAAGCTCCGCCTCCACCCGTCGGCCGACCCGCCCGAGCCGAAGGGGGCGGTCCGGCTGCGGTTTGCGACCAAGGCCGCAGCGCTCGATTTGCACGGCTGCCGGACCGTGGAGCTGCTCGACGACGAGGCGGTGGCGGAGGTGAAGGATCGGCTCGGGCCGGACCCGCTTGATCCAACGGCGGACGCCGAGCGGGTGTGGTCGCGCATCCGCAAGTCCAAGGCACCGATCGCTGGGCTGCTGATGGATCAGGCCGTCGTGTCGGGGCTTGGCAACATCTTCCGCGCCGAAATCCTCTTCCGCCAGCGCATCCACCCGCGCACGCTCGGCAAGGACCTGTCGCGCGAGCAGTTCGACCGCGTTTGGGCTGACAGCGTCGCGCTGCTGAAGGTCGGCGTGAAGCACGATCGGATCATCACGGTCAGCCGCGCGTTCGCCCGCGAGCGGTTCGGCAAGACTTTCTCGAAGCTCGCGCGGCGCGAGCGGTGGTACGTTTACAAGCAGCCGACGTGCCCCTTCACCGGCGGGCCGATCGAAACGTACGAGCTCGCGGGGCGCACCGTCTACTGGTCGCCCGCGTGGCAGACGAACGCGACGGAGGATTTTGTGTCTGCCGGCTAAGAACGGCCTCGCCCGGTTCGTTTCCTCGCAAGAGCGTGTTAGACGTGCCGCCCGGCGCGCGTCCTGTTCTCGTCCCGCTTTCCGTCAACGGAGCCACCCATGAAGTCGCGTCACCTTGCCGCCGCCGCCCTGCTTGCCGCGGGACTTGTTTGCCAGCCCATCGTGGCGGGCCATCCCGATGGTGTCCCTCCGCCGGTGCAGGCGACGCCCGCGCCGCACGGGGCGTCGGCGACGGACCTGGTTCTCCTGCTCGACACAAGCAACTCCATGGACGGCCTGATCGACCAGGCGAAACGCCAGCTCTGGAGCGTCGTCCGCCAGTACGCGGGCACCACGCGCAACGGCGAGCTGGCGAACCTGCGCGTGAGCGTTTTCGAGTACGGCAACACGGGGCTGCCGGCGACGGAGAACTACATCCGCCAGGTCGTGCCGCTGACGAGCGATCTCGACGCCGTCAGCGCCGCCCTGTTCGGCCTGACGACCAACGGCGGCGACGAGTACTGCGGCGCCGTGATCGAGGCCGCCCTCGCCCGGCTCGACTGGGCACCCAACGCCGACGCCTACCGCACGATCTTCATCGCGGGCAACGAGCCGTTCACGCAGGGGCCGACGGCGTACCGCAGCGCGTGCGAGACGTCCCGCTTGCGCGGGGTGATCGTCAACACGATCCACTGCGGCGACGCCGACGCCGGCCGGCGCGGCCAGTGGACCGACGGCGCCCACATCGGCGGCGGGCGCGCGTTCAACATCGACCAGGACCGCCACGTGCCGGTCATCCGCTGCCCGCAGGATCCGAGGCTGATCGAGCTCGGCGAAGCGCTCAACGGCACCTACCTGTGGTACGGCGACGCGAGCGAACGCGAGTTCTACTTCCGCAACCAGATGGAGCAGGATGACAACGCCGGCAAGCTTGGGGCGGCCGCGGATCGGGCGTCGATCAAGAGCAGCGGCAATGCCTACAACAACCGCGGCCGCGACCTCGTCGACTCCTACGCCGCCGACAACGACGTGCTCGACGACATCGACGAGGCAAAGCTGCCCGAGGCGATGCAGGCGATGACCGCGCAGGAGCGTGTCGAGCACGTGAAAGCGTTGACGGCAGAGCGCGAGCGGCTGAAGGCCCAGATCGCCAAGCTCTCGGCCGAACGGGCGGAGTTTCTGGCAAAGGAGCAGGCCAAGCTCGCTGAGGATGGCCAGGCCACCCTTGGCGACGCGCTGTCGGCCGCGGTGCGCGAGCAGCTCGAGGCGAACGGCTTCGTCGTCAACGCCCCGACGACGCAACCGGGCAAGTGAAGCCTTACGCCTCCAGCCGCGCCTCGCGATCGTCGGGAATGGGTGACCGGCGCACGCGAAGGTTTTTGATCGACCCCCGGCCCCGGCCGCCGAGCAATAGGCGGCCAGGGTCGTAATCAAGCGTTGCCCGCCGCGCAAGTTCGTGGGCGGCCGCAAGCGAGTCGCCGGTCGCCACAAGCACCTCGGGCCGCTGAGCGAACCAGAACGGGTAGTCGAGCGCCGCCCAGACCAGCTTGGCATCGGCGCGGCGGGCGATGAGCGTCGCCCCGGCACCGCAACCCTTCAACCCAACCCCCGGCGGCTCGATGCGGCCCTGCGGGAAGATGACCAACGACGTCGCGGCGTCGGCATAACGGAGTTGGTCGATCGCGTACCGCACGCCCCGCCGCCGGTCGGCCGGGTCGTCGAGCTCCACGCCGAACCCGCCGCAGCGCCGGAAGAACGGATGGCGGCGGACCTGTCGCGCGTCGATCATCGCAATCCGCCGCCAGCCAAGCCGGGCGAGCAGCGCGTTGAGCACGATCGGGTCCCAGAAGCTTTGGTGGGTCGCCGCGACGACGATCCGATCGTCGGGCGAGGCGGGCGCCGGCAGCGGCGGGCCGTAGCCGCGCACCGCGTGGAAGTGCCGGCGCAGCGTGAAGCGGCAGTACCAGTCGAACCACGTTCGCGCGACCCACGACCACGCGCCGTTCGTCTGGGTCGAGAGCACGGCCCGACGGTAGAGGGCGCGTTACGCCGCGATCTCGTAGGTGTCGTCGTCGGCGTTCGCGTCGGTTTCATCGCAGGGCTCGCCGCCCTTGTCGCGGGGCAGCCACAGGTCGGGCTCGGGGACGTTGGGCAGATCGACCTCGCGCCGCTCGGCCTTGCGGTAGCCAAGCTGCTGAATGACCTCGAGCACCTCGGTCCACGTGGGGAACATCTTGCCGTTGACGCGTTTGTAGGTCTCGACGGCGCGGATGAATTCGAACTGCTCGGCGGTCATCTCCCCCTCCTCGGCGCTGCGGCGTTCCTCCTCGCGGCGGATGCCGGCGCCGCGGCGGCGCTCGAGGCCGCAGCGGCGGCTGGCCACGCGGCGTTCGGGGCCGTCGTAGCCCGACTCGTCACGCGTCTTCTGGCGGCGGTCGAGGCCCATGCGGCGGTCGACGACATCGCGCTTGAAATCGACGGTGTCGTTCGGCGTCGGGTCGGCGGGGGATGCGGCGGCTGGATCGGTTTGGCTCATGCTCGGTCTCCTGGGCGGCGGGCGCGGGCAGGCAAGTGTGCGGGTGGCCCACGCGGTCTGTTTCTTCATCGGGCGACGCAGCCCGCGGCTTCACTCGCCTGAGCGAAAAGCGACTGAGCTGGCCTTGAAGCCCCGGCGTGCCGATGCCTACGATGCCGACCCGCCACGACGAGGCCTCCCGGAGAGGTGGCAGAGTGGTTGAATGCACCAGTCTCGAAAACTGGCAGGCCGTTCGCGGTCTCGGGAGTTCGAATCTCCCCCTCTCCGCTTAGCGTCTTGGCATGACCACCAAATCGTGCCCTGACGCTTTTTTTCTAGCCTCGCGACGGTGCTCGGACGCCCCCTGTCCCCGGACTGTCCCACCTCGAACTGAAATCCCATCCTTCCGTTGCTCTCGCCGGTCCTCACGCAAGAGCAATCGGCCGTGGCGCCGTCTTTTGATGTCGTGGCGACGAACTTCCCAGGGGTTTTGGACTTTGCGCTTTGAGGGTGAATTTCGGGCCCATAATGCACTAGCTCCTAAGTCCGCAGCAGTTGCGGGCATGAACTCTCAACAGGAGCAAACGATGTACGAAGTTTTCAGGGCTGACGATGCCCAATCTAACGCTGCCGACGACAAGGCGCGTCGAGGTGGAACCCGCCGCCGCCGAGCAAGCGAGAACGAGCGAGCCATTGCTCATAACGATGGGCACTGCGAGCATGGTGACCGCGAGATCGTTATCGATCTCGATGAATCACTGCTTGACGGTCCCCTCAGCTTGAAGGAGGTCCGAAGCGCCTTCGTCGGGCTTGAGCATGAGTACCCGCCTCGCCTCACTCTCGACGCGGCCGCGGAGCTTGCCTGCATGAGTCCGCAGACACTGAAGAAGCAGGTGAGCGAGGGTCTGTTCGACCGCTCGGTGAAGCGTGGGAAGCCGCTGCTCTTCTGGCGGGATCGGTTTCTTGTTGATCTCTTTGCTAAGAGAGATCGAAGAGTACCTCGCCGTCCCTCTAGCTCGACGCGTGGCGCCGCTGCCAACCGGAAGGCGGTGCGGAAGTGAAACTCGCCGACCGTCATCTCGCTGAAGGAACCGAACCTTGCATCTACATTGGCCGACGAACCTACCGCAGACCGGATGGGTCGGAGGGTGTCAGCCGGAACTACTACGCCGAGTGGTCCTTCAACGGGCGCCGCGACTATGAGGCGTTGAAGACAAAGAATCGAAATGCGGCACTCCGCAAGGCACATGAAATCGCAAGACGTATCCAGAACGGCGAGGCGAAGCCGATTCCGGCGCAACTTACGATCACGGAGATGGTCGAGCAATTCCTCGCTGCCAAAGGCAACGAAGACTTGGCACCGAAGACCATCACGAAATACACGAACGACCTCAACCGTCTGCTCGACTGGGCGCAGCTGAGACAGTCTCGCGTTCGACTTGCCTCGACGTTCGACTCGCCTCAACTCTGGTCGTTCGGCAAACATCTCACCGAGATGGGCGATGCGTTGAAGACGCGATACACGCGACTTACAATTGTGAAGCAAGCATTCAAGTGGGCGTACGAGCACTCCCTCTTGTCGGAGTACCCACTTCGGAAGGTTAGGCTTAAGGCGCCGCCGTCTAGTCAGCAACCCTGCTTCACACCGGTTCAGATCGCGAAGCTGCTCAACCATGCTGACCCACTTCACGAGGGTGCCGCATTTGCCATCATGGCCTACGCAGGCCTCCGTGTTGGGGAGGTTCGCGACTTGCGGTGGAGCAACGTCATGCTCGACGCTGGCGACCACGGAATGCTGGAGATTCGCCATGGCGGATCACGCGACTCAACGAAAAACCAGTCGACTCGGCACATCCCGATCCACTCCGAGCTACGCATCTGCCTGAACACGTTACCGAAGGATTTCGAGAGAGTGTTCACCGCACGACCATCCGCTCGATACCCGGAGGGCGGGCGCCCTGTCAGTCCAGACAAGCTTCTTCGGTCTTTGAAGCGGCTGTGCAAACGCGTTGAATTCGTGGAACCGCAGCAGTACAAGCTTCATACGTTCCGCCACACTTTCGCGAGCATGTGCGCGAGAAATAACATCTCCCACAAGTACGCGCTCGAGTGGATGGGCCATAGCTCAAGCAAAATCCTCGACATCTATTACAAAATGTTCGATGATGTTTCGCAGCAGGCGATGGCGACAATTGATTATCCCATTGACATGGAAGGTCGAGCCGTGGTCACGGAAGCGGCATAGGCGCGTCCCGGTGGAGTGACGTGGAGATCGCCTTGAACCGACGGAAAAGGCCCCTCGCGTGAGGGGCTTTTTCTTTGCCTTGAGCGGTGAGGGCTTGGCGATTTTCGACCCGCATTCTGGCGCTCTCAGCGGGGTGTTTCGCGCGCCGTGGTAAGGATAGGTATATAGCTTGGCGCTTTCGCTCTGGGTGTGGGCGAGCGTTTTTGGCGACCTCAGCGATCTCAAATCAGGGTGTTCAACGGGCGTAACCGAAGCCAACCGGTAGAGCATCTCGTCCCTGTGTCAACTGCGTACGACGCCGCCGGGTTGTCCGGCAGCTGGTTGACGCAGATGGAGTTTGATGATGCCAAATGAGCATCCTGTTGTTCCGCGCCCACCCTATCAGGTGGAGCGGATGGTTCTCCCTGAGTTCCGCCGCGTGGTTCGCGCACTCACTGAGTCCGACGATGCTGAGACCGTCGCCGCGGTGATCAAGTTGATCGCCGGGTTGAAGTCCACCGTGAACAAGCTCTGGGCCGAGTTGGAGCCTCGCGCTGTTGCTTGGATCGATCAGCACGGTCCCCTCCGGGTCGGTGAGATTGAGTACTCGGTCGGCCACGACCGCAGTACGAAGTGCATCGATCTGCTTGAGGCGACGAGAGTTGGACTGGACGCTGTTGGCGGTGATCTCGACCGCTTCATTCAGCTCTTGGCGTCCAACGCGTACAAGTACGGCACCTTTCGTGCGACGGCGGGCGAAGATGCCTTCAATCGCTGCTTCACCGTCGAGAAGCGAGATAGATTGAAGGACGGGACGCCGAAGCCCAAGAAGCTTCAGCGTTACGACCCTCGCTTTGCCTCCTCCTCGGCCAGCGTCGCGCCGTCAGCCGAGCCTCCGCCGACGCTCGACTTTGGTGAAGACGGCGCCTGACCACGTTTCTCCTCCTCATACGCACCGAGACAGCTACTGCTGCCTCGGTGCTTCCATGCGCTGTCACCTCCAGAGGCCGAGTCTCGCTGCCTTGACAGTCCAACCGGTAGCCCCGAGCCAACCGGTGGCGTCTGTGCCCGCCGTGGTACATGGCGACCGGGTGTTCCGGCGCCAGCAGAGAAACCCCTTTAGGAGTGAACCATGAATTCATATGAAGACGACGCTGGAAACTACCAGCCTGACGATCAAGCCGAACGCATTGCACGGCTGAACCGAGCCTTCGCCGAAGCGGCGCGACGTGCCACCCGCATCGGCGAGTCCGTCGATCCTGTCGATGTCTACCACGAGGTGATGATCGACGGAGGAGACATCGGGGTCAGCCCGGTCGGAGTCCGTGGCCGAATTCTCCGCACTGACGCGGACGATCTTCTTCTTCCGTACGAGGGACGCGTTGATGTCGAATCCGATCCGCTTCCCGAGATTGATCCTGACGAGGACGGGCAGACCTTTGCCCTCTTTGACGAGGCTGAACAGTGGTACCTCTTCGCCAGCCTCTTCCACGCGGCGGATGAGCCATCCGGCGGATTCCACTGCTTCGACCTCCCGCTCCGCATCGAGGACGGGCTGAGGACGCTGTTCCTCGAACGTGAGGAGGACCTCGCTGCCGCCGGACTCGTCGCCGCCGATCAGGTTCGAATCTGTCGCCGGTTGAACCACCAGCTCGTGCGTGAGGCCTTGGTCGTGACACGTATCGATCCACTTCTGGCGTGGGCACCTCGCCGGGTCAACGAAGCCGTCCAACACATCCACGAGAAGCCAATCTCGCGGTTTCAGAGAATCCTGCTCGGCGAGCTTATCTCGTTCGCTCTCGGCCTCCCGTCAGACGAGCGGGCAGTGAAGGCGGCGGAAAACCTCCTTCAAGCTGCTGACGCTCATCAGGACGAGATGAGCGAGGCCGAAGAGGCTGGGCCGCATGACACTCCGCTCCGCCGCGTCATGTCGATCATCGTTGACGCCGATCTCAACGGTCACCACCGATGGGGCACCGTCACCGATGAGATTCTTCAACTCGCGGGGCGCACAGTCTCCGGCGCGACGGACTACCGCGCCGAACTGCGAGAGGCGGTGTTCGCGGCAGTCGTAAACGAGACGGCCTTCGGTCTCGCTCCGCTTGCCGAGACGCTTGCCCTTCACCTCGGGTTCCCTAAGGACCGTGTGAAGGTCGTCGTAAGGCGAGTTGAGCAGGAAGTGCTTCCGCACATTCGCTGATCTTCCGTCTAATCACGAACGTGGCGACCGGCGCGGACAACCGCGCCGGTCGCTCCTGTTGGCTGCCGCCGCCATGAGTCAACCGGTAGGCCGTGTCGCAATGGTGTTCAGAAGGAGTACCAAAAAACACAAGGAGTCTCTGATGACGAAATCGAACAAAGCAAGAGAACGGCGACGAAACGGTCGTCGCCGAGGAGTAACGGTCCACATCTCGGTTACGCGAGATGTCGACGGTGCCGAAGTCGAGACGGCCGCTCTCGCACTGCTGGCGGCATGGTGCCGCACCACCGTTGAGCGTCAGCAAGGACGAACTGGTGGTCAGAAGGGAAAGGGGAAGAGAAATGAACAATGAGAAATTGTCGGCGTCACATAGGGCTGGGGAAGACGGGTTCATCGTACTTGTTCGTCAGTCAGACAACACCGCTGGCGATCAGAGCGTTGAGGCGCAGATCGCCAGCCTCAAGGTCATCGGCGAAGAGAAAGGCCTTCAGTACATCGACTCGATTAGCCGTCCGGGGCTGAGTGGATCGCTGCCCGGCAACCGGACTGATCTGGACGAACTGTTTCGGCGCAAAAGAGAGGTCAATGACTTCTCGCATGTCCTCGTTCAAGTGTCAGACCGTCTTACACGGGGAGGTAGTGACCACGCAGGTTGGGTGCGGCATGAGTGCGCTCGACACGCGATCAGCCTGATCGTCTGCGACGACATAGAAGACGTTCCGTACGCCGCTGTCGTGCGAGCAGCGAAGTTCGAAGCCGCTCGGGATCAGGCGCGGAAGACCAGCATGCGGTGTGCTCAGGGTGCGCAGTTGGCACTTGAGCAAGAGCGAGCCATCACATGTTCGCGAACTCCATTTGGCTGCGACCGCCTCTTCTTGTCACCGGACCGCACCCCTCTCCACCGAATCCGTGATCTGCGGGACGGTCGGCAGCAGAAGCTTAGCCCGGACGGCAAGGAGGTCAGAGAGACTCTCGGCGAGATTGGCGGCACCTATCGCTCGCGCTACCGAAAGCAAAAGCACGAACTGGTTGCATTGATTCCCGGTGATCCGCATGAGCAGCAAGTCGTCCGCGACATCATCCGCTGGCATTACCTCGACGGCCTCGGCGGCAAGAAGATTGCCGACCGCCTCAATCGTCGTGGGATCAAGTCGCCTCAGCGCAAGCAGTGGTCGCAGCGGCAGGTTGAAAGCATCTTTGAGCAACCGGCGTACACGGGCCGCACACGCGGCAATGAAAAGAGCAAACCCTACTACAACCGTCGTCGACACTCGATGCCGGAACCTGTTGAGCACAGCGATGTGACACTAGCGACTTCCGCGAGCATCAAGGTGGAGCACCGGCCCCCGAAGGACTGGCTGTGGCAGGACCACCCGCGCATGATCAACTTCCTCGGAGACGAAAAACTCCGCAGGCTCGTGATCGCTGCACACGACCGGATGCACGCCGAGCGGTGGCAGCGACGATTGGATGGCACCGCCGTCCCGCACAAAGCGAAGACTAACATCCGCCCGAGCGACTACCTACTCAGCGGCATGCTCGTCGCCCGACAGGACCTCGATGCCGGTAGAAAGCCCGAGCCGCTGGTTGGACATCTCAGCGGGAGAAGCGAAGGACCCAAGACCCGTTACTACCGCCACAAGCGAGGTGCGCGGGAGTATGCGAAGGGGTCACCGTATGTTCGACTCATCGCGGCGGAGCCATTAGAGCAGGAGGTCCGCCGGGTGGTGCGTGATGTGCTTCTCGACCTGCCTCAACTCCGCGAGACGCTCGTGGAGGAGATGACGAAGGCGAAGGAGCAGGTTTCGGGATCACCAGAGGTCGAGGTCGGTGCCCTTGAAGCAAAGCGTGACGAGATCAGGCGCCGTCGAAAGGAGTGGGTTCGCCGTCTTCGCCCTGAGGAACTAGACGACGTGAAAGAAATTCTGGACGAACTCGCCGTGGAGGCTCAACATCTTGACGAGCAGATCGCGTCGGCGAAGGCCTCGACGGAGGAGACGAGCCTTGACCCAGAGGAGGCGGCTGATCGGATCATCTCCGCATTGAGCGGGCAGGCTGATCTGGTGCCCGCGATGCCGAACACACAGTTGCAGGCACTGGTGAGACAGCTCGTTGCGAGCGTTGTAGTCGACATGGAGACGAAGAAGGTAAAGTTGATCTTCCGCTTGCCGACGTGGACAAACCTGCGTTTGGACGGCGAAAACGGCGATACGGAGATGTGTCCGACGCCCAGTTCGCAGTCGCAGACTGGGTGCCATACACATCCACCAGCACCCACCACCTTGATCGAGAGCAAACGCGAATCGAGCGTTCCTTCTGTCATCGCCGATGTCCGCTGCCGCTATCTGCGTGGGCAACGGTCAGCCTGCTACCTATGCCGTGATCGGAAATGAAGAGTCATTGGCCGACGGCCAAACGCTGCCGGGCGAGTTCGACATGTCTCGGCACGATGTCACACCCCCACCAGTGCCTCCCAGCTTCGCGAGCCGCGAGAAGCGTTGTCCCTGACCCGCACATGGGATCGATCACGAGTCCGTTGTTAGGGGAGTAAGTACGGATTAATTGATTGGCGAGAGACTGCGGGAACATCGCTGCGTGGTTGACTTGATCACTTACTCCGCCGACCGGAGCCGTGATAAGGTCGGAAACTCTCGCAATTTGACTTCCATTGAAGCGTTGAAACATGTCTCGCCATGATTGTTCGAAGACGCTCGTCTTCCGCATTCTCGGTCGCAGCATCCGCGAACGCTCATGCTTGATCGGCGCCCCACACGCACGAAGGTCGACATACGGAGCATTTGTTCGAGCAAACCAGAAGATGTGCTCGTAGGTCCGACGCGGCCGGTTCTTACTGCCGAGCGGCGGCTTGTCGGGAGAATGCCAGATCAGCGTCTCACACTCGATCCAACCGGCATCGCGTAGCGCGAGTCGAGTCCTCAGCCAATAGTCACTGATTTGACCTTTTCGCACGTGCTCGCGTGCCACGATGAGAACACTGCCCCGAGATGACAGTTTCGGCTTGAGCGAGGCCATCACGCGCATCATCCAGCCGACGAACTCCTTTTCCGGCACACTCGGATAGTAGCCGCGCCGTTGCTCTGCATATGGAGGTGAAGTTAGACAGAGGTCAACGGTGCCTTGTGAAAGGCTTTGCAGTGTTTCGAGGCAGTCGCCACAGACGACTTCACCTGACCCCGTTCCTAACCCACCAGCTGCTGGCTTTCGCACCGGATGCTTCCGTGTCAGCATATCGCTCACCGCCAGCTCAACGTCACCGGCAGTAATGCGATGCGGAGTCCGGTTGAGAACGTCCTGCCAAGCCTCAATCTGCTGCTCAGCAAGCAGGCCGTACAACGCCCT
Organism: Tepidisphaeraceae bacterium; assembly: GCA_965214125.1. Classification (GTDB taxonomy): domain Bacteria; phylum Planctomycetota; class Phycisphaerae; order Tepidisphaerales; family Tepidisphaeraceae; genus CBDCBA01. The sequence goes on along the minus strand of CBDCBA010000015.1, from coordinate 61,708 downwards.
CGCATGTGTTTCGCGAGCCGGGACCTTTTCCCCGAAAGGGGAAAGTGTTCGCAGCACCTCTCCCCAAGACGTCAACCGATACAACTGACTGTGCTCGATCCCCCAGCGGTCGCGGCCATAATCCTCAAACGTCGCATGCGAACCCCGCCAGAGCTTCCTTTCCCGGATTGCCAGCAGGGCTTTCGCCTCCTCCTGCTGCCAGCGTCGAGCTGTCTCCAGCACCTCTTCCAGTTGCCGAAGCTGAACTCGCTCCAACCGCGCAAGTTTCCCCCGTCTCAGAGCTTTGGCAGCAGCCATGTCCATGGTAGTGGAGGGTAACCGGGGCCGCCCTGTGGCACCACCGCGCCCCAAGTGCCCCATCGAGGACAATGCCTTGCCGCACGTCCTTGCACATTATCGGAAGCCGCATTTCAGTGGATCTTTCGACACCACCTGAATACGATGACAGCCTGATGGGTAGACATGGCCTCTTCAATGGCGAGCAGCTGAAGGTGATGCGGCCGAGAGGTCCATTCCCCGCCGTTTTGCCGCCACACGTTCTCTGGAATGGTGATGTTGAGAAGTTTCTCGACAAGCTTCCTGAGGAGCCGCTCTTCGATCTCATCGTCTCTTCGCCTCCTTACAACATCGGTAAGCCTTATGAGAAAACCGTTGAGCTGGATGAATATCTAGCGTGGCAGAAGCGGGTGATTCAGAAGTGTGTTCTTCGACTGAAATCAACAGGCAGTCTCTGCTGGCAGATCGGCAGTCACGTCACAGCGCAGAGCAGTCGTGACCGAGGACGCATTATGCCCCTCGACTACTTGTTCCACCCGATATTTGATCAGCTCAACCTGATCCTCCGCAATCGCATTATCTGGCGATTCGGCCATGGCCTGCACTGCCGGTACCGGTTCAGCGGTCGATATGAGGTCCTCCTGTGGTACACGAAGAACGGCGAGTACACCTTCAACCTCGATGACGTTCGGATTGACTCGAAGTATCCGTCGAAGAAGAGCTACCGGGGACCTCGCGCAGGCGAGTACTCGGGTCATCCGAAGGGGAAGAACCCGGAAGACGTTTGGGAAATCGCGCTGAAGGAGTTTTGGGACGACACGATCTGGGACATTCCGAACGTCAAGAGCAAGCACGTCGAGAAGACCAGCCATCCCTGCCAGTTTCCGGTAGGACTTGTCGAGCGGTTGGTCCTCGCGTTAACCAATGAGAACGACCTCGTGTTCGATCCGTTCGCCGGGGTTGCTTCGGCCGGAGTTGCGGCTGCGTTTCACGGCCGACGGTTCTGGGGCTGTGAGCTTCAACGGGACTACGCCGATCAGGGGAAAAAGCGGGTCGACGCAGCTCTCAGCGGCGAGAAAAACTTCCGCCCGCATGACAAGCCAATTTACGACCACACTAAATCCTATCTGTCGAAGAAGCCCACGGACGCATAATGCAGGTGATCACGCATTCGCATAATGGTGGTGGTGGAACCGCTCCAAGCAAGTCGCTTGTCGAGTCGGTGCTGTCCACGATTCAGGCAATTAATTTGGCATTAGAGGCGAAAAGCGCCCCGAAGTTTCGCCGCGAGCTTCTTCATCGGCTGCGGGCGGAGGGTTGGTCTGATCAGGTTCCAATCAAGGCAAAGCACAAGATCACGATCACTGGGGTCAAGGGCCACACCGGCCTCTGCCTCCAGACGGGCAACGTCTCGCGGTTGTACGCAGACCTCTTGAAGTTGCAGGCGGCGTTCCTTTCCGGGAACATCGAGCAGGCGATCATCGTCGTGCCGACACGTGCGACGGCACGCGCGATGGGGCGGAACCTCGCCAGCTACGAACGACTCGTTGGCGAACTGGCGGTGTTCCGTGCGATCATCACGATGCCTATCGTCGTCATGGGCTTCTCGCAGTGAGTATTTGCATGGCTTGGCCTCTTCCTCGTCGTCAGAAACACCTCCAAGAACTGCTCCATGGCACGGCCGGCGCAAAGCCGGTGGCCCGAGTCAACGTCTGGATCGAGGGCACCGTCCAGCCGATGGACGTGTACAACGTCCCACTGGACCTCCCGGTCTACCGCCTCGCGAATGGTCGCACGAGGGCTGCGCAGGCCGAACGCATCGAAACCGAGGGCTTGCCTTCGAACTTCTTCTCAGCCGACCCCGACTCCTCCGAGGCTCTCGACGTTCAGCATGACATCCTCTCGCAAATGGTCGGAGAGAAGAGCCTGCTGAGGCACTTCGAGAAAAACAGTCAGACCGAGCCGCTCTATCTGACCCCAAAGGGGTACGTGGTCAACGGCAACAGGCGACTTTGCGCGATGCGCATTCTCGTAGCCCGCGACGAGACGAAGTTCCGGCATTTCAAGCAGGTACAGGTTGTTGTTCTACCGACGAACGACGACGCCATGATCCGAAAGATCGAGGCGAGATTACAAGTAGAGCCAGATGTCCGTGCTGACTACACGTGGGTCGCCCTAGCGATGATGAGGCGCAACCTGCGAGAAATCCCAATGACTGACGATCAGATCGCCTCCCTGCACGACATCAAGACAGCGGAGGTGAAGAAGTCGATAGATATGCTGGAGCAGGCGGAGGCGTATCTCGAATGGGCAGGCCAGAAGGGCAAGTACAGCCAAGTCGAGAAGAAGATGTATGCGTTCGACCAGCTCAAAAAGAATCGCGAGCAGAGCAACGGCAGCGCGGCACGGGTCAAACTGGCAACGAACCTTTCGTACCTCCTCATTGATGACCCCAAAGGTGGTCGCCTCTACGAGAGAATTCCAGAGCTATTCAAGAACCTCGATGACGTGAAGGAGATGATCCGGCAAAAGTTCCCGGAGCCACCAGAGTCTGAGCAAGAAGTAGACGAGGACGAGCATGATGAACTCTTCGGTGGCGATGGTGATGAGCAGGCCGAGTACAACGGTTTGATCGCCACGGCAACGCACCCGACGCGGAAGGATGACGTGCGGGTGCTGGTCCAAGAGACGCTGGAAGAGATCGAAAGCCGAGAGCGCCAGCGGCATGATGCGGAGTACTGCTTGCGGACCATCACGAAGGCTCATACGTATCTACAAGCCGCGTACAGGTCGTTCGATGACAACTCGGTCACTGAAGGTATCGACAAACAACTCGACGGGATTGACGTAGCGGTGCAGCAGATCAGGAAGTGGCTCGCCGACAATGATCACGCTTGATTACAACCCGGCAGAACACTCTGCAACTCTCACGGCAGCCGATGGGTGCCCGCCGATGGCGTGGGCAGACATCCGTCGCATCTGTGAGGAGCGGGGCCAAGCGGTTGAGAATGAGACCGCCAGCCGACTTGTTCTTCCGTGGTGGTCGCTGCTCACCTTCCGAAGCGACCTCGGCTTCACGATCAAAAGTATTCAGAAGCAGTACGGCGTACGGACAATTGTGACGCCTCAGGCGGAAGAGCTACTACGGCAGGCTGCCAAGCGTCAGAAGTCTTACAACGAAGCGAACGCGAGCCTTGCTGTTCAGCCCGGCGAGGTGCAGGCTCGTCTAAAAGAAGCCGGTTGGGGGCCAAGGCAGCTGAAGCCATATCAGCTCGACAACGTATCGCACCTCCTTTCTGTGCCAGCGGGCGCCACGTTTTCCGTTCCCGGTGCGGGCAAGACGACGGAAGCATTGGCGGCATTCACGCTGCGGCGGAGTCCTGAGACACGGCTGCTCGTTGTGGCGCCAAAGAACGCCTTCGCAGTCTGGGAGGAACAGATTGCCGAGTGCCTGCCCGAAGCCGGACTCGTCGTCTCTCGTTTGGATCGCGGCAATGCGAACGTGAGGGCGCAGCTTGAACGTGATCCTCATGTGATGCTCGTCACATACCAAACCTTTCCAAGGGCGTTCAGCCTCATCAGCCGTCACCTCGTCACCCGCTCGTGCTTCATGTTCATTGACGAGAGTCATCGGATGAAGCGAGGGCTTGATGGCGTAACCGGCTCCGCGCTTCTGAGCGTGTGCCATCTTCCGGTGTACAAGCTGTTGATGTCAGGGACACCAGCGCCGAATACGGTGAACGACCTGATCGCTCAGTTCAGCTTTCTTTACCCTGAGGTACGGACGACAGAGACGACCGTGGTTGGAGACTTTCGACCGGTCTTTGTCAGAACGAGGAAGAGTCAGCTTGGACTTCCAGCCCCAAAGCGCATTGATGTGCGAGTGCCGATGGGGCCGGCGCAGGCTCGTCTGTACAAGGTGCTGACCGACCATGCGACTCGAAGCCTCGCTCAGCTACAGCTCGGCGACAGTACTCGCTTCCGATCCGTGGCTCGCTCGGTCATGCACCTTCTTCAGGCTGCGTCCGATCCGTCTTTGCTCAGCGGGACCACCATCGCGGGACATTCGGTCCTTATCGAGGCGCTGAAGGAGCCGCCGCCAAAGATCATGCGGGCATGCGAGATTGCTCGCCGACTCGCCTCCGAGAACCGGAAGAGCGTCATTTGGTCGTCGTTCGTCAGCACAGTCGAACACACGGCTGCGATGCTTCGAGACCTTGGCGCCGAATACATCCACGGCGGGGTAGACACCTCTGCGGACGAAACGCTCACCGACTCTCGCGAGGCGAAGCTACGTCGCTTCCACGATGACCCACAGTGCATGGTGCTGATCGCAAATCCAGCAGCGTGTGCCGAGGGCATCAGCCTCCACAAGGTATGCCATCACGCGATCTACATCGACCGGACCTACAACGCCGCACACTACCTCCAGTCCGAGGACCGAATTCATCGTCTTGGTCTTCCACCCGATGCGGATACGCAGATCATCCTGCTGCGAACGCCGGGCACCGTTGACGACTCAGTACAGCGCCGGCTGAACGCGAAGGTCGAAGCGATGCAGCGAGTGCTAGACGATCCGGACCTCAACATCACGCCGACGGACATCACCGATGATGTTGACATCCTCGGATTAAGTGCAGACGACCTTGCCGATCTGCGCCAGCTTCTGGGGGTGGCATGATGTTCCGCGTCGGGGTCCTCTACCGGGTCGGCGAGGTGCTCGATTTCCTGTCGTCGCACCAGCTGACGGAAGAACAATTCCTCCGGAGTTTCGACTCGTGGGATGGAGTGGCGGGAACCTCGGTCGTCCAGACATGCAAGCGTCTCGGTTGGGTGGCAGCTAGATCAACGGACGAACTCCTTCTAACGCAGAACGGGAAAGCCATCTGCGAGATACGTCGCCCGCACGACCGCCTGCGACTTCAGCTCGAACAGATGATCGGTCTCCTGCGACCTGCTTGGGCCGCGATGGCGGTCCGTGGACGCAACGCCGTCTTGAGCTACGCCCCGGCGGACACAGTTCAGTGCCTCAGGGATGCCGATCTCGTGCATGGCACCAGCGAGGAGGTGGTAGCATGGTGGGATCGCTTAGCCGGGTACTACCGATCCGTGCGAGATGATGAGCACATGGTTACGGGTCGGCAGGGCGAGCGATGTAGTTTCGAGTGGGAGCGGCGTCGAACGGCCGTCGAGCCTGTCTGGACCGCCTTGAGCACAAACGACGCCGGCTATGACCTCCTTTCTCGCCTGTCGAAGACGGATGACCGTCGGCTGTTAATCGAGGTGAAGGCTTCAACACTCGACTGGGAAGACGCGGAGGCCATCCTGTCGCGGCACGAGTGGGACGTGCTGAGCCGTAGCTCTCATGCTTATCTTGACCTCTGGAGCCTCGCCTCTAGTCCCTACGCCTTCCTCCGAGTACCGATTGACGTTCTTCGATGCCACATTCCAGAGGACAAGAGCGAGGCCCGCTGGTTGAGCCTGAGCCTTCCTTTTCACATCCTCGGTCAGCCAATCCTCGGCGATCCCGCTGGTACGGATGCAACAGCTACGCGTGGGTGATCTGCGGCATGCTCTTCGAGCGAACGCTGCCGACGGTTGAGGAGGTTCAGCCGAATCGGTATCATCCACCCCGCGACAGCCTTTGCATGCACAGGAGTGGGTGGCCGATGAACTTGACGTTCGACCTTTTGGGCAAGATCAGGAACACACGCCTCCCGCACGCGCAATGCCTCAAGCCCCTGTACGAGGCCGTCTCCAACTCGATCCAATCGATTGAGGAAGCGAAGGAGACGAACGGCAGCATCGTCGTAGAGATCGACCGAGGTGCGCAGCAATCGCTCGCCGGTGACCCGAAGCTGACCGAGCCGATCCGGTCATTCACGATCATCGACAACGGCGTCGGCTTCAACGAGGACAACTTCAAGTCGTTCACCACCTCCGACTCGTCCTACAAGGCAGACCGCGGCTGCAAGGGCGTCGGTCGCTTCGTTTGGCTCAAGGCTTTTCATTCGGTGAAGGTAAAGAGCCGCTATAAGGATCAAGGCGATTGGCGAGAAAGGAAGTTCAAGTTTCGCCTCACACAGGCAGGCATTGAGGACGAGGAAAGCGGCGCTACGGAGGCACAAGGAAGAGAGACTCGCGTCACCCTTTACGGATTTCGCGACGGGTACAAGGACAACTGTCCAAAACACGCAGCGACCATCGCACAGAGGCTGGTGGAACACTGCCTCGCGTACTTCATCCAGAAGAAGCCGCCGACGATCATCTTGAGGGAAGCTGACGGCGAAGAGATCAGCTGCAACATTCTCTTCGAGCAGATGCGTTTTTCGAAGAAGAGCGACGCCTTCAAAGTCGGCGAGCACTCGTTCAAGTTGGTTCACCTGCTCGTCCCAGCCATGCAGGAGCAGTCGCATCGGCTGCATCTCTGCGCCGATGGTTGGCCGGTGAAGCGAGAGTCTGTTTCTGGACGGATCGCAGAACTCGAAGCGAATTCTTCGCCCATCCGCAACCCTGAGTCGCATCGACAACTGTTCTACCTCGGCCTCCTCTCCGGGGAGTTGCTGGACGACACCGTCTCGGCGGAACGCATCGACTTCTCACTCAGTGAGGAAGGCGACATGTTTGGAGGAATTTCTCTCCGTCAGATCAACGAGGCGGCGGCGAAGAGGATTCGTACGTACCTTGATCCCCATCTCACGGAGGTCAAAGCTGCCCGAGACGAGCAGGTCCGCCGACATGTCCGGCGGGAGTCACCGCAGTACCGCCCGCTTCTGAAGCACCGGCCCAGCTTGATCTCCGAGATTGCACCGAATCTCTCGCAGGAGAAGCTTGAGTTGAAGCTCTACGAGGCAAACCAGCAGTATAACAAAGAGCTGAAGGAGCGGTATCAAGAGCTGTTGTCACAGCACGATGATCAGGCGGTCGAGTTGGAAGAGCACCACCAGCGGGTCGAGGAATTTCTCAAGGAGTGGAACGAGGAAGGCATGGCGAAGCTTGCGTGGCACGTCGCGCACCGCCGTGCGACCCTTGCTTTCCTTGACCAAGAGTTAGGGCTAGACGAGGAGGGGAAGTACCGCTTGGAGAACGCCATCCACCGCGTCATCTTTCCGCTGAAGAGGACATCTGACGACGTGCAATGGGACCAGCAGAATCTGTGGGTCCTCGACGAGAAGCTGGTCTACCACCACTACCTCGCATCTGACAAAGAATTCCGAAGCATCAGCCCGGTCGACGTGAGAGACCGTCAGCGGCCAGACGTGCTCGTTTTCAACAACCCGATCTCAGTTGTTGACAGTGAGCCACCCTTTGGTTCGGTCGTGATTTTCGAGTTCAAGCGGCCGATGAGAAAGGATTACACTGAAAGTGATAATCCAATCAATCAGGTGTACGGGTACATCCGGAAGATTCAGGCAGGAGATGCACTCGACCGAAACGGTCGCCCGGTGAAGATTAGGCCCGACACGCCGTTCACTGCCTACATCGTCTGCGATGTAACCGACCGCCTCCGAGAAATGGCAGAGAACGCTGGGCTGCGGCCGACGCCAGACGGCGAGGGATTCTTTGGCTTTCACGAGAAGCTGAGAGCCTATGTGGAGGTCGTGTCATTCGACAAGATGATCTCTGACGCGAAGAAGCGAAACATGGTTCTCTTCGATCTCCTTGGCTTCCGACTCCACGATAACTCCGTCGCCGAAATCCACGAAGATGTACACAGCCGAAAGGCCTCTTGACTGCGGCAAGCCCTATTTGCGGCATCTTTTGCGGTTTGCCCTATAGCCGGCGTTAACTTTGACAAGCTCGATTGGGCGAAGCACGAGCTCATTTGCCCTCGACTTTTATAGAGGAAATGAATTTGTTCGAGTCTTGACCCCACCGCGCAGAACCCTCGGTTCTCGACATCCACCACGACAACTCTGATGACGTTTCCGGCGTGTTGAGGGAGAAATAGCGCCTGACGGTTTTCGACTGGCTCAGGCTAGCCATCGGACTCATCAAGCTTGCCCTGTTTCGTCTCCCGAGTCTCTATCGCTAGGCGTTCTTGGCGGATGGTCTCAAAGCAGTTGTCGCGTCAGTTCAAGGAGAAAGGTCCATGCACTTCCGACCGCTTCCGCCCACCGCGGCCATGCTGTGCCGCACGCTCGGAGCGCCCGTACGTCTGGTTCGGCACCTGACTCTCGTTCACGACTCGGCCATCGAAGTGCTCGACGGACTGGAACGTGATGTTCCTGCTGTTCAGATTGATCGCAACGCAGTCTTGCTCGGCGCGGCGACCCACGATCTCGGCAAGACAATCCACCTCGGCGAGTTGACCGGCCCCGGTCATCTCCACGAGCGTGATGGCCCCGCTCTCCTCGAACAGCACGGCTTGTCGCGGGAGGTCGCACGCTTCGCGCGGACCCACGGCTCGTGGCGGACCGAGGACGTGGGGGTTGAAGACTTGCTCGTTGCTGCCGCAGACACGGTGTGGCGTGGTGCTCGTGACGAACAGCTTGATGACCGGCTGACCGCGAGTCTGGCCGAGCGACAGGAGACGGAAACGTGGGCGACCTTTGCCACGTTGGACGCACTCCTTACCCACTGCGCGTCCGGAGCGTCCTCTCGCCTCCGATGGGCAGCAGAGGAGTTTTGAAATCCGAATCACCCATCATCTACGGGCAAGTTCGTTCACGATAAGGCTGAAAGCGTGCTCTGGCTCCACCTCGCACCCGACGCACCAGTCGATCCACTCGCCGATATCCACCCGCCGCTCCCCGATCTCCGACTTGTGAACCCACGGCTGCGGCCTTCCGACCCGCTCGGCAAGGTCACGCTGCGTCAGTCCAGCATCCTCCCGCATCTTCCGCAGGTTCGCAGCGATGAGGCGGTAATCGAGATCATGCTGCCGCTTTGGCACGCCTCTGACGATGACAACCGCAGCAGTTGATTCCGGATGGTTATCAGGGCATACTGGCCTCAGCGGCCGTGCCGGTATCCGCTGCGATGGTTCCGCAGACCTCAGCGGTCTCCGAAGGCACCCCACCCGCGCCGTGCTATAGGCCTTACATCCGTCCTCAACCCACGCCATGCCTTACGTAATCCGGATCGTCGTGCTTCTCCTAGCATCTATCACTATCGCTGGTTGCGGTGATGGAGGCTACAGCGGAAACTTCTCTAGCTTCTTAGATGATCTGAAGGCAAGTGCGAAGAATTTCGAAGAAGCTGATCTCGTGGCGAACGCTGCTGACTATTCGGTTGACGACGTACGCGCATTGTTTGTGAACCGGCACAAGCCAACTGACGCCTTCGCGTTGATACCCAAGCCTGATTCCTCCGCGCCGCAAATACATCAGACACTTTACGACCGAGCAGAAGAACTGGCCGCCGCCGATGGCGACTTGTTCTTCGCCGCCGAAAACTTGGTGAAAGAGACGGCCAATGGATTGGTAGATGACGCAGATCGCGAGCGGTACACAACGGCGCTCAGTCGATTTGGATACCAGATACAGCAGGTTGAGGATTTGGTTGAGAGGGCTAACGCGGCCGGGTAAAAACGGCAGGCATCTAGTCGAGACCAAATGCCCGCATTAACCCGATCCACATGATACAGGAAACGGCGAATCGATGAAGTTCAAGCTGGCAGGCGCTGACCGAGAAACCGGCGAAGATATGCTTCTCATGGTAGAGGCAGCTGATGAGTCCGAGGCACATGAGAAGGCCAGTCGCCGTGGACTGCTCGTTGCGGAGTGTCGGCAGGTTAAATCCGCTCACGCTCGCCCGGCAATGCACTTGGCCGCGCCGCCAGCAGTGGCAAATCAATCCATCAGTGCGGCATCTCCTACTGCCGCGCCAGCTGCGGCATCATTGCCCGGTATGAGCGACTTCGGCCTCCTTCGTCAGCGGTACCCGCTCGCGGCAGCGGCCGTGATCCTGATGTTCGTGTGGTCAGGCATCATGGTGCTGACAGGCATGGTGCAGGTGGGCATGGAGGCTCCGCTGCTCGGGACTTGGAACATCGCGGTCGCCATCGCCTACATCTTCATCGGGATCGGTCTGCTCCAGCGGCGGCCATGGGCGTGGCACTGGGGAGTCTGGACCAATGGCATCAACGCAGTCCTGTCCCTTGTGAATCTCGTGTTCGGCGGCGTACCCATTGCCGGGCTGCTTCTTGTCGCCGAGGTGCTCATCCTCGTGTTTCTCGTGAGGAGCCGCGACGGCTTCATCCCCGGCGTTGCTTCGGGACAAGCGGAAGCAGCGGGCCAGAAGCAACCGGGAGCTTCTGTGACTCCGACACCCGCACCCCCGATAAGCCCATCGCCCCGGACCGATGCCGTACGCGAGCGAGGCGTATCATCAAAAGCCGCAGTCCCGAAGGGTGTTTTCCACGCCGCGAAGTGGATCGGCCTCGCCGTCGGCTGCATCGTCGTGGCCGTCCTCGCCACGGGAGCGATCTACAGCATTCAGCATGGGGGAAGGGCGAAGACTAGCAGTGCTGGCAGCGCGATGCCCGTTGCTGCTCAAGCTTCCAGAACGAGTTCGATGTCGTTCGCGGAGTTCGACGCCAAGTTCGGCCGGACGTTGGTGGACCTGCCCCATCAGCACAGAATGACGAGCAATCAGCGCGAATCGGCGAGGCGTGATATCAGCGGAACGCGGGTGACTTGGGAAGGCATTGTTGGAGATGTCCGGGGCAACAAGGTGCTCATCCGTCACCGGCTCGTCACGCAGACGAATGAGGTCACTCTGATAGTTGCCAGCGGGACCGTCAGCACGCTTAATCGAGGGGACCGTGTGAGGTACAGCGGTGTCGTAAGCGGATTCGGTTCGCCTTACCCTTACCAGCTTTCGGACGGCTCGATATCAAGCAGCCGGGCGTTGACATCGCAAGAGCGGACCGACTTTTTGATCGAGACAGAAGAAGCGGTTCAGGCGAAGCTTGACTAAGCAGAGGCGGGAAGCGTGGTGTGGTCCGGTACGACAGGTCAATGTCGCCGGAGATCGTTCAGCTTTTCAGAACACCAAACGACCGCCCCCGCCGAACCCTCGTACTCGTGAAATCGGCGTTGCCCGACCCGACCGCCACTCGTCACGATGGTGATCGTGACCATCGTCACCGTCGGGTGATCCCGCACCGGCGTTCGCTCGTCTGCCCCGCGAGGCCCAGATGAACTCGTGGCGGCGGGTCGGCCGCACTACTTGCGCATACGATTTCGCATTCTCGGTAAACCCTCGCATCAGGATTTTACGCGATCAGAGTGACGACGTTCAGGTCTCGCACGACATCCATTTCTGTCCCCGCGACTGTCCCAAATTCGGTACCGCATGCGGGTTTCACGTACCCTGAGGCGGTGGAGAGCCAGTGAGCGGGACAGCGTTTCTGTGCCGCTGAGGGCTGCTGCGGTCCTCTCGCACTTTTTGCGCATATTGTGCTGGACAATCTCCCCCTCTCCGCTTCGCGTCTTGGCATGTCTCCTGATCCATGCCCTGACGCTTTTTTCTAGCCTCGCGCCCGTCACGCCGGCGTTGGCTCGCGCCGGGCGCGCTCGGCGGCGGCCTTGTCGGCTTCGATGACGCTCTGGTCGCCGCGTAGTTCCTCCACGCTGCGCACCGCCTGGCGCGTGCTGCCCTGCCAGTCGCGCAGCCGCACGCGCGTGGCGTTTGACTCGTGCTTCGCCAGACGATCCGCCGCGGCGTCGATGGCGGACCGGGCGTAGTTCGGCAGCCACTGGCGCTGCGCCACGAGCATCTCGTCGACCATCTGCCAGATCTCCTCCGGGTCGCACACCGCCGCCGTCAGCGGGTCGTGTAGCACCGCCTGTTTGAGTAGCGTCACGTCCCCCGCCACCGCCGCGTCCTTGGCCATCCGCTGGACGTCCACGCTCGCCCGGCAGGTCGCGGCGCATGCCGGCGGCAACGTGAGCCCCGCCCCCATTTGGATACCTGTGCCGTCGACGTAGCCCGGCGCTTCCACGATGCAATCGTCCGGGAGATTCGCCACAATCCCACGATTACGCACGTTGAAGTGCCCCCGGTACGGCCGCCCGGTCTCGCGCGACTCGATGATGTAACTCCCGTGCTCGGTTGAGCGCGCCCATTCCTCCATCGGCCGACCCGCTTCATTCAGGAAGCGCTCGTAGTCGCTTGTGAAGAGGCGGCGGCCCTCGGTGGTGACGCGTAGATAGCCGCCGGTTTCGCCGTTGATCCAGTTCTCCAGGTTCACCCACTTCTTCGCCTCCTCCGGGCGGTCGGCGAAGCGCTTGCGGTAGTGCGGCAGGTACTCGCTCAGGTGGCCGTTGCTCTCGGTGCTGTAGAGGCCGAAGCGCCGCAGCACGTCGATGCGCACCGGCTCGGTGCGCGACAACTTCGGGTGCTTCTCGAACGCCTCGAGCAACTCGTCGCTTCCGATCTCGCGGCCTTTGTAGAGGATCTGCGTGTACCACGTTTGATGGTTGATGCCGCAGCACGTGACTTGCGTGCGCCTGTGGTAGTCGCCGCCCCAGCCGATCTCGTCGTCGCCGTGCAGGTGCGCCAGGACGCGGTCGATCTGCCACCAGCCCCCCTCGACGCCGTGGCAGAGGCCGACCGTCTCGACGCCCTCGCCGCGGTCGCGGGCGTCGAGGGCCGCCCACGTGTTGATCGCCATCGGGTTGGCGTAGTTCAGGAACAGGCAGCCTTCATTCGCGACGGCCTTGGCGTCCCGCTGGAACGCCAGCATCTGCGCCACGTTCCGCTGGCCGTACATGATCCCGCCGATGCAGATCGTGTCCCCCACGCACTGGTCGACGCCGTACTTCAGCGGGATGTCGATGTCGCTCTCGAACGCCTCCACCCCGCCGATACGCACGCAGCTCACGACGTAGTCCGCCCCCTCCAGCGCCGCGCGACGCTCGGCGTGGCGCGTGACTTTGGCGGGCAAATCGTTGGCGTCGAGGTCGCGTTGCAGGATGTCGGCGATGCGATCGAGCGCCTCGCCGTCGATGTCGTGCAGGGCAAACGTCGCCTCGCGCAGTTCCGGCACGAGCAGCACGTCGCGGACGAGCGTGCGCGTGAAGCCGAACGAGCCGGCACCGATGAAGGCAATCTTGAGGGGCATGGGCGGAATGTTCCGGGAATTAGCGTGTCAGGACCGGACCGCCCACGCGACCACTAGAGTAGAGCCCATGCAGTCAAGCTACCACGATGCCGTTCACGAGGTGTACAAGCGTGCCGCCGAGGCGCCCGCGAAGAACCTTTGCTGCGTGCCGCAGGCCCCGCAGTACCTGCCGGGGCTGGTTGTGCCGGGCATTATGCACGAGATGAACTACGGCTGCGGCGCGACCGTCAATCCGATGGATATGACGCGCAACCAAAGCGTCGTCTACGTCGGCGTCGGCGGCGGGCTCGAACTGCTGCAACTCGCCTACTTCACCCGGCGGACCGGCGGCGTGATTGGCGTCGACCCCGTCGGCGAGATGCGCGACGTCTGCCGGAAAAACCTCGAAGAAGCCGCCAGGGTCAACGACTGGTTCGAGTCCGACTTCGTCGATCTGCGCGACGGCGACGCCCTGGCCCTGCCGCTCGACGACGGCTCCGTCACCTTCGCGGCGCAGAACTGCCTGTTCAACATCTTCACGACCGGCGGCGATTTGGAGAAGGCGCTGAGCGAGGTCCACCGCGTCCTGAAAATGGGCGGCAGACTGGCGATGAGCGACCCGGTGGCGCCGCGCCCGTTGCCGCAGGGCGTGAAGGACGACCCGGTCCTGCGTGCCGAGTGCATCGGCGGGTGCCTGCCGTTCGACGAGTACGTGAAGCACGTCACCGACGCCGGCTTCGGCGCCGCCGAGATCCGCAGCCGCCGGCCGTACCGCCACCTCGACGCCGCCACCTACGGCCACCTCGGGCTGAACGAGGACACCATGCTCGAGACAATCGAGCTGACCGCCTTCCGCACGCCGATGCCCGTCGACGGCCCCTGCGTCTTCACCGGCCGGACCGCGACGTACATCGGTGCCGCCGAGGAGTTCGACGACGGCAAGGGCCACCTGCTGCCGCGCAACCTGCCGCAGCCCGTGTGCGACAAGACCGCCAGCGCCCTGGCGAACCTTGGCCGCGACGACCTGACCGTCACCGCCAGCACCTTCCACTACGGCGGCGGCGGGTGCTGCTAAAGTTCGACGCCTGTCGATCTGCCGCCCGCCCGCGCCCGTAAGAACCCATCGTGACGACCTCGACCGCCGAACCCAAGCTCAAGCCGACCTCCACCACCTCCCCCGCCTTCACGCTGCCGGTGCGGTCCGAGTCGGCGTTCTACAAGCGGTTCGACCACGAGCTGCGCAGCGCGCCGACGATCAGCACGCTTCAGTTCAACATCGGCAAGGTCTGCAACCTCGCGTGCCGGCACTGCCACGTCGAATCCTCGCCGGCCCGGATCGCCCCCGAGGACAACGCCGACGACGCCACGCTCGACCGCATCCTCGCCTGGCTCGCCGACGCGCCGGACATCACAACGGTCGACATCACCGGCGGCTCGCCCGAGATGAACGGGGGCTTTCGCCGCTTCGTGACCGCCTGCCGCGCGATGGGCAAGGGCGTGATCGACCGCCACAACCCGACCATTACCACGCACGTCGACCGCAGGACGGGCGAGACGCCGTACGAGTGGATTCCCGCCTTTCTCGCCGAACAGGGCGTGGAGGTGGTCGCGTCGCTGCCGTGCTACACGATTGAGAACGTCGACAAGCAGCGTGGCCGCGGCAGCTTCGACGCGAGTGTCGAGGGCCTGCTCCGCCTGAACGATGTCGGCTACGGCAAGGGGCAAGGCCTGATCCTGAACCTCGTCTACAACCCCGGTGGCCCGTCGCTGCCGCCGCCGGAGGCCGCGCTCGAGGCCGACTACAAGCGCGAGCTGCGCGAGCACTTCGGCATCGAATTCGACGGCCTGTTCACCATCACGAACATGCCCATCAAGCGGTGGCGGCACGACCTGGAGCGGGCCGGCAAGCTCGAGATGTACATGGACAAGCTCGTCGACGCCTTCAACCCCGACACGATCGACGGGCTGATGTGCCGCCACCAGGTGAACCTCGACCCGACCGGCCGCATCTACGACTGCGACTTCAACCAGGCCGTTGAGTTGCCCGTTCCCGAGGATGGCCGGATGACCAACGGCGCGTTTCTTTGGGACTACACGCCGAGCGATCTCGCCGACCGCCTGATCGCCACCGGCGACCACTGCTACGGCTGCACGGCCGGCGCCGGCTCGTCGTGCGGCGGCGCGCTTGTTTGAACGCGCGATCGGTACGTGCCGCGGACGCCGCGTTTCGCGACGTCATTCGGCAGGCGAATGTCCGCCTCGACGCCGTCCGGAAGGTCGAGCCGAACGGCGTCGGCATCCCACGACAACCTGATCGCGCCGCGCGGCGTCGGCTGGACGATCCGGCAGCACGACACGCCGGCGATCGGCCGCGGCGCGACGGTCACGCGCCGCCAGCCCGGCTCGGTCTGCACCAGCCCGCCGACCAGGCGCGGCAGGTGAAACAGCGGGTGCGCCGACCACGCGTGCGACCGGCTTTCCTGCGGCGTGGGACGCCACACCTCGAACGTCGAGCCCTGCCGCACCATCGGCTCCCAACGTCGGCGGATGCAGTCGACCGCGAGGCCGCCCATGCCGAGCAGGCGGGCAGCGTCAAACACGTGGGTGATCCAGAACGGCGACGGCTCGCGCGGGTCGCCGTCCGCCTCGGGCGACAGGGCCCGCTCAATGGCCCCGCGGATCGCCGCCGTCGGCTTAAAGCCGGCGAGGACGGACAACGCCTGCGCGTGCGTGCCGAAGGTATCGCGCGGCCGGCCGTCGGCGTCGAGGCCGTCGCGCCACAGGCCCGACTCGGCGTCGACCAGCCGCTCCTGCACCAGCGCCCGCGCCGCGTCGGCCCGCTCGCGCAGCTCGGCGGACAACGAGTCATCCGCCGCGGCGTACGCATCCGCGAGGCGATCGAGGGCGTGGACGTGCCACAGGTTCAGCAGCGTTGGCGCGCCCGCCTTGGGAATGTCGGCCCAGTCCAGGAAGAGCCAGTACCGCTCGTCGTACCGCAGCAGGCCCGTTTCGCCGCGCCCCTGGCCGTCGAAATACGCCAGCGTCTGGCGGACCTCGGGCCGGTACTGCTCGACGAGCTGCGTCGTGCCGCCGTGCCACCAGTGGTCGGCCAGGCTCAGCAGCCATTTCAGCGAGAAGTCCGGCAGCACGCACGTGTGCGCCCCGGTGGGCGCGTGCCCGTACGTCAGCCCGTTCGGCAGGCGCTGGCTCGAAATCTGGGCGATGCCGCGGCGGAAGAGGCGGTCGTCGCAGTCGAGCGCGTTGTGGTTGGCGAACTGCACGCGGGCGTCGCCCCACCACTGCGCCTGCTCGCGCCAGGCGTCGATGTACGCATCCGTCGCGGCCACCCGCTGCGTGCGGGCGCACACGCGGCGGATCGCATCAAGCGAGGCGTCGTCGCACTCGAACACGCCGGCGTCGCCGATGGGGTACAGCGTCTCGCGCACGCGCGGGCGGATCGTGACTTCGTCGCTCGGCCCGCGCAGCGACAGCATCAGGTAGCGGTGCCCGTAAGCGTGCATCGACTCGAAGTTCGACCCGCCGCCGGCCAGCAACAGGTTCAGGCGCATCGAGACGCGCCCCTCCGCCAGCGGGTCGGGCAGCAGCGGCCCACCATCGGCGGCGAGCGCCTCGAACATTGTGACCTCCAACGCGGCGCCCGGCGTGCCGCCGTCGAGGTCGAGGCAGAGCGTGCCGATCGTCGGCTCGCCCAAGTCTACGATCGCGGCCGATATCTGCCCCGCCCGCGTCGGCCCGAGCCGGACCGCGGCGCGGTGCTCGTCGACCGGCTCCCACGCCAAGTCATCGGCCGCGCCCGACGCCCGCGCCGTCAGCGTCGCGTACCGCCGCAACTCGCCCGTCAGCGCCGGCAGGCCGCGCGGCTCCAAGGCGTGCCACGGCGGGCTGCCGAAGGCCCGCACCTGCCGCGGCGGCGACCACCGCAACTCCCGCCCCAGCGTCCCGGCCGCGTCGATCGACCCCGCCGCCGGCAACCCCTTCGCGTCGGCCAGCGGCGCGTCCGGCGCAAGCCAGCCGGCGTCGCTTTGGCGCAGGTCGACGTGCTCCTGGTCCTCCAACTGAATCGACAACTGCGGCGTCACCCGCGACCGGCCGGGCGCGATGCGACTCCGCCACGCGCCGTCGGTCTTGAGCAGTAGTTCACCGTCGGCGTCGGCCAGCGCCAGCAGCAGGCCGGCGGCGTTGGCGTGAACGTAGCGGAACGTGTCACGCCCCGGCGTGTACACCCGCGCCGCGATCCGGTTCACCCCCGGCCGCAGCAAGCGGGCCACGTCGTAGGAATCGAACGGCCACGACCGCTGCCACCCGCGTGCCGGGCCGCGCCCGACATGCCGGCCGTTGATCCACAAGGCGTAGGTCGCGTCGGCGGTCACGTGCAGCCGGGCGCCCTTGAGGGCGTTTGCATCCAGCGTGACGTCGCGGGCGAACTCCGCCACAACGTTACGTAGCGGCGCGTAGTCGCCGGCGGGCCAGATCCAGGAGGCGGCCAGGAGCGCGCGGGGCAATCCCGCGCGGGGCCGTTGCCGAAGGATCGAGCGAGGGCTTTGAATCACGGGGAAAGGCCTTGGCACGGGCCCAGCGCGGGCCGCGTTGGAACATCACAGCGGCCCACGGGTCGGCCGAAACCAAGTTTAGAAGCCGCAGCACGTCGCCACAAACCGTTGGCCGCAGAACTTTCCAGTGACATCACACCAGGCCAACCGATGTGACATCCTGCCGATTGTGAGATTGGGGCGTGGCTGAAATACTGCCCGTTGAGCGTGGGGCAGGCCCCGCCGCGGAGGGGGCGTTGCGGCGGACCGACCGGACCCGGCCGCGTGCCGCCCGTCAGGTCTGTCACACGCGGGGCCCGCCGCCCCGCCCGCTCACTCACCCGACTTTTTTCGAAACCGCCGAGGAGGCCCACCATGACTTGCTTGTCCCCCCTGATCCGTCGCCCCACCCGCCCGCGCGGCGGCTTCACGCTTGTGGAGCTGCTCGTCGTCATCGGCATCATCGCCCTCTTGATCGGCATCCTGCTGCCCACGCTCAGCCAGGCGCGCGCCGCGGCGAAGAACGTGAAGTGCCTCGCCAACAACCGCTCGATCGGCCAGGCGTTCTTCATGTTCGTCAACGACAACGACGGCGCCTTCATCCGGCAGACCGAGGGACCGAAGTTCATCGGCGGCGGCATGGTGATGAAGGTCATCACCGACGGCGGCTACCTGCAACTGCTCGATTCCGAGGAGTCCAACTCCAAGGACCCGCAGATCCAGTTCTGCCCCGAGGCGACCGATCCCGGCCCCAACGCGGTGGGTGGCAACTCGGTGACGGGCACCGCGACCACGGCGTGGCGGCGTGACTTTGCCCCCGGCAACGCCGCCGTCGAGGCCTACGCCAGCGCGGGCAGCTACACGTACAACGGCTGGACCGTCTACCGCGCGTTCCTCCAGGGCAGCGGCTACTTCACCCGCGGCGACGTGATCGAGGTCGACACGAGCAAGAACCTCCGCGGCATCCGCATGCAGGGCAAGATGTTCTACAATAAGATCTCTCGCATCAGCGACAGCACCAACACGCCCTTCATGGGCTGCGGCGTCTGGAGCGAGGCCTTTGCGGTCGAGAACACCGTTCCGGCCGAAGATCGCCTCAACCCCTTCCCCGAGGCCAACGACGACACGAACCAGATCAACCGCTGGTTCAACAACCGCCACGGCGAAAACATCAACATGGCCTTCGTCGACGGCCACGCCGCCAAGGTCGACAACCTGTACGACCTCTGGGAGATGCCCATGCACGCCGACTGGGACCTCGATCTCGTGCTGGACGAGGTGAAGGAAGAGTGGTAATCCGCCCGCGCCGCCCTCGGCGGCGCGGCCATCGAGTTCTCCTCCGCGTCGGGCGGGCCGCTTCGGTGGCCCGCCCGCCCTCGTGACGTCCGCTTCCGGCTCTCGCCGCTCACCCCGGTGACGCCGCATGAGAACAGCCCCGCAACCTTACATGCGGGGCTGTTCGGAACCAGATGTTGACGCACGCTATTCCGCGCCCGTCAGCCGGTACGTCACCACGCCGCCGAAGCGGGTGTCGGGGCCGACCATCAGGCTGTCGAACTTGATCGACTTCGTCAGGTGCGGCTCGCTGCTGCCCTGGTAGAACTCGAGGCTTTGCAGGAACCACCGGCCGGCGGCGCGGTCGGGGTGGAACTCGAGCTCGAAGGTCTCGCCCCCCACGTCGCCGGCAGCGGGAATGGCGTGCAGGTGGGTCGTGCCGTCGCCGCTCAGAAGGACGCCGGTGCCATCCTCGGCGACGAGGCCGCCGGTCAGGTAGTCGAGCTTGCTCGAGCGGAAGTCGTGCGTCACGCCGTCGACGGTGTCCTGCGACCACGGCCAGGATTTGGGTCCCTCGCCGCCGTAGGCAGCCTTGGCGGGGGCGTACTGCGGGTCGCCGGTGGACTTCGCCACGCCCGCGCGGCGGCCGATGTGCTCCGGCGGGTAGTGGCTCCACTGCGCGTCCCGCTCCCACACGAGCGTGTCAAACGGCGCCGCCACCTGCAGCGCGTAGCCCCAGGCGAAGCAGTTGAAGGACAACTCGCTCGTCCACTTGAAGTCGTAGCTGACGGTCACCTCGCCCGTGTCGTTGATGCGCGTGACGAAGCGGCCCTCGGCGTGGGTGTACTTGCCGCTGGCGGTCACGGTGACGCTCCGGTCGCCCTCCTCGACCGTCACCTTGTCGGCGGTCCAGTCGATCGCCTGGTTGACGAGCGTGAGCTTCTGATTGCCGCGGAAGTTCTTGAACTGCGTCGGCCGCACGACCAGCTCCGGCTCGCCGGCCAGCACCTCGCGATCGCCCACTTTGGCCGACGTGACGAGGCCGTTCGTGAAGGTGAAGGTTTGGTCGCCGACGGTCACGGTAACGGCGTCGCCGCCCTGTTCGACCGCGAGTTCCTTCGACTCGTAAGTCGTCGCATCGGGCATTTGCAGGTGCGGGCGGCCGATCTCGTAGACGTCGATCAGGCGGCCGCTCTCTTCGGTGAAGGTGAGCATGGTCGGCCCCTCGCCGCTCGGATCGAACGGCACCTCGAGCGCGTCCGTCTCGCGCGGTTCGAGCTCGAAGTCGATCGTGCCGCTCTCGTCGCCCTGCTCCCACCGGATCGTCATTTCGCTGAAATCGCGGAAGTCGTAGCGGTTCTCGACCTGCACGCGGACGGCGTCGTCCTCCAGCACGCCGCCGGGCTCGTTAATGCGTATGGGCGAGTGGCTCTTCTTCACGTGCCACGCCATGTCGAACGGCCGGCGGTAATCATCGAAGAAGCCACGCCACGGGAAGGTGCTGCCGAGCTTGCGTTCGGGCGCGCCGAGGAAGAGGAAGCCGCCGAGGATGTGCGTGTTTTCCGGGGCGTAGGTCCAGTCGGCGTGCGCCTGGGCGTAGTAGCCCCAGTAGTCGTCGATGGCCGGGTCGAAGAGGTATTCCTTGATGTTGTTCGCCGGGATGTGGCACCACTCGGTGAACATGTTCGGGCGGTTCTTGGGGTAATCCCAGCCAACGCCCTCGATCTTGGAGAAGTCATCGAAGCTGGCGACGCCCTCGCGCGGGTAGTGGTCGTCGTTGACGTCCATAAAGTCGATGCCGACGCCAAGGCGGTCGTCGCTGCCGAAGAAGAGCGGCTCGGCGAGGCCGGTGTTTTGCATGCCGAGGGCGGCGGTCTTGAAGTAGTCGTAGTAGGGGCACTCGTTGCCCAGGCCGTAGATGAGGATGGATGGGTGGCTGCGGTAGCTTTCGAGCATGGCGGCCATGTGCTCGCGGACGCCGGGGGCGATGCTCGGGTCGGCCCCGTGGTCGCCGGTCGGGCCGCGGTCGTACATCATCAGCGTGAACATCCCCTCCATCGTGGTGTACATGCCCAGCTCGTCGCACATGTTCACGTACTCGATCATCGGCGTCGGGCGGACGCGCAGCACGTTCATGTTCGCGTCGAAGAAGCGCTCCAAATCGATTCGCGCCTGCTCGGGGCTCATGAAGTAGCCCACGTCCGGGAAGCTCATGTGGTAGTTCGTGCCGCGGAACTTCACCGGCGTGCCGTTGACCAGCAGTTCGCCGTCGCGCGTGGTCTGGACCTCGCGGAAGCCGAACCGCTGCGTCGCCTCCATCTGCACCTCGCCGTCGACGAGCAGTTCCGCCTTGAGGTGGTAGAGGTTGGGGTGTTCGGCGTCCCACGTTTCGAAACCGGTGGCGGGCATCGGGACGGTGGTTTCAAGCATCTGCCCCGCCGCGATCGGCGGCAGCGGCAGGTCGCGGGCGTCGAGCTCGACCGGCACGCGCTCCTCGCCGGGACCCAGCAGCGTGAACCGCACCGCCGGCGCGGCCACGGGCTTGTCCGAATCGTTCGCGATCCGTACGTGCGCGTGGATGACCGCCGACTCCAGGTCGTCGCTCAGATCCGTGTCCACGTGCAGCCGCGCGATGTTCGTTGTCGGCAGTGCTTGCAGGTAGACGTCGCGGGCGATCGTGCCAAGGTTACGCTTGCTCCAGTGGGTCGCGAGGGACCATTCCTGCGTGATGGTGATCTCGTTCTCGCCGCTCTTGTCGAGGGCGTCGGTGATGTCGAACTCGCTCGGCAGGTTCACGCGCTCGCTCGCGCCGACCTTCTGGCCGTTGACGTAAACGGTGTTCAGGCCATCAAGGCTCTCGAAGCGGATGCGCACGCGGATGTTGGCCTCCTTCCAGGCGTCGGGGAGGCCGAAGGTGCGGGTCCAGCCGACGGGGTGGCCGGTCTCCTTCGTGAGCTTGTCGAACCCGTGGATCATCGGGTGGCCGGGGATCGGCAGGGCCGTTGTGTCGTCTCCGAGGCTGGCGGCGGTGCCGTCGAAGTTCTCGGGAACTTTCGGCTGGTACTGCCAGGGGCCGACGAGGCTGTGCTTGCCGCGCCAGATGCCGCCGGGAACGCGCACGTGGCGCGGGGTCAGGCGGACAGTCGGCAGGATGTCGGCCGTCTCGCCGGCAATCGTCAGTGGCGTCACGGCCGCCGGGTCGCTGGGCATGGTGGCCGCGCCGACGCCCTGATCGCTCGGGGCGTTGAGGCCACTGTCAGGCACGGGGTCGGCGGGCGCGTCCTGAGCGGCGGCGCGCGTCGCGAGCAGCGCCAGGGCGGCGAGGCCGATCCGAGCGGTCCGGAAGAATCGGGGGGTGATGCGCATGGTAAGGATTGGGGCGATGAAACGAACGGCCCCGCCCCAGTCAAACCGGGGCGGGGCCGCGTGGTTGCAGTTGTGCGAGCCAGTCGCGTTCGCCTTAGCGACGGCGACGCAGGGCCACGAGGCCGCCCAGGCCGAGCAGGGCCAAGCTGGTCGGCTCGGGGACGGGCAGGGCCGTGATGGTGAGGTTGTCGACCTCAGCGGCGGCGATGTTGCTTGAGAGGGTGGCAAAGCCGCTGTTGGTGCCGTCGAAGGTAAGCATCGACGTGCCGAGCGGGGTGCCATTCACCGAGAGGGCCAGCGTGCCGGTGTCGCCATCGTCGTAGCCATCGGGCGCGAGGACGGTGAAGTCGACGCTGAAGGGTGCCGAGTTATCGGAGCCGGCGAGCGGGAAGCTCTGGTCGAGCGTGCCGTTGGTGAAGATGCGAGCGATGAGCTCGCCGGCGGAATCGTTGTTCTGCTGGACGAGCACGCCGTAGTCGGCGCCGCTGTTTTCGATGTCGAAGATCAGCGCGGGCGTGGAGGCATCGCCGACGCCAGCGAAGAAGGACACGAACCCGCCACCGCTGATGTTGCGGTCGGCGTCGAAGCTGACGGTGTAGCCGACGGGCGCCAGGGTGGTCAGGTCAGCCGCGAGGGTGTTGGCGCTCTGGCCGAAGATGCCGACGTCGCCGTCAACACTCTGGCTCGTCTGGTTGCTGATGTAGTCGATGCCGCCCGGCGTGCTGCCGAAGCTGCCGGTGACGGTGCGGTCGAAGTCGTCGTCGACGACCGTGGTCTGGGCCGACGCGAAGGCGGCACTGGTAAGAACGGCGGCGGCGGCGGCCGCGAGTGTGAACTTGGTCATGGGGGGTCTCCTACTCCTAATCCGGCGTCCGCCGGAAGGGGCCGCGCCCGGAACGGCGCGGCGTGTGATCGTGATAGTCCCCGACGCGGGGTGCGCCGGAGCGTCGCGGCTCCTCGTCCCCCCGCCGGCCGATGACCGGCAGAGGTGTGATGCAACCGACCGCGACTCAATCGGGTGCGTTCTGCAACCTATTCGCTTAGGATGCTGCTGCCAACGCGGATTCCTGTGACAAGAGTTGATTACATGTGACCACGCGACGCCCGCTGACGCTTATGCCCGTTCCGCCGCCCGCACAGCCCGAACACGCGCCCCAACCCGCCGGTGCCGCGCCGGATGTCGAGGCTGCCTTTCCGCCCGACCGCTCGCTCGAACTCGCCGACCGCTCGTACCGGATGGTCGATTACACCTGGTTCCGCGTCCGCGACCGCCTGCCCGACCTGCCCGCCCCCGCCTACCTCGGGCGCGGCGAGGCGCTCTCGCCGCTCTACAACATCGACCACGTCCGCCAGGCGCCGATGCCGCAGCACGTGGTCGTCAAGATCGCCCTCACCGCCGGCGGCGCGGTGGGACGCTCGAGGAAAGGCCCGCTCTGGCAGCTTCGCCCGGGCGAAGCGGTGCTGCGCTTCGTCGAGGAGAACGAGGACTTCTGGGAAGCCTACCACCCCGGCCACCGCGGGCCGTGGGAGTTCGTGGGGCTGATTCTCAACGGGGCGACGGCCGTCAGCCACGCGAATTCGCTGCTGGGGCGTTACGGGCGCGTCTACCGGCTGGGGCTCGACCACCTGCTCGTACGCCGGCTGCTCCAGGTGGCTCGCGCGCCCGATCACGTGACGGAGATGAGCGCCAGCGCCGCGATGCGCTTGGCCGACGACGCATTCGAGGCATTGCTCGCCGCCGCCGAGGCCGGCGCGGCCAGCCGGGGCCGCGGCGCACCGGATCTGCCATTGGCCGCGGAAAAGAGCCTGCGCAACGACCTGTCGCGCGACTGGACCGTCGCCGAACTCGCCAGGCAACACGGTGTCAGCCGCGAGCATCTGACCCGCACCTTCAAGCGTCACCACGGCGTCGCCCCGCACGAGTACCTGTTGCAGCTTCGCCTCCAGGAAGCAGTCCGCCGGTTGCGCGGCAGCGACGAGCCGATCAAGACGATTGCCTTCGACCTGGGCTTTCAGTCGCACGCCAGCTTCATCCGCAGCTTCCGCCGGCACCACGGGCTCGCCCCTTCGCAGTACCGCAGCGAGCGTTCGGGAGAGTGAGGTTGCTTCCCCCCCGACGCCGCGGAGTGGTGCGTTGCGCGTCGGATCGCTCGGCGGGTCAAGTTGCTGGGTCATCGTCGGCGGCAGCGTGCCGTCGCCCTCGCGGCGGATGCCCCAGCGGATGTGGCCGTTGGTGTCGACCACGAAGACCGCCTGCTCCTTCGTGTGGACCTCGCTGTCGATCGCCAGCGCCACGCCCCGCTGCTCGCCGGGATCGGTGAAACCGACGAGAAACGCCCAGCGGCCGGGCGCGAGGGTCGGCTCGTGATCCGGGGCGAAATCGAGGCGAATGTACCGCAAATGGCCCGGCTGGATCTCCCACGCGCTGCCATCGACCTTGGGGTGGCCGGGCATCGTCGTCGGCGGGATCGACTCCGGAAACGTCCCGCCGGGCAGGGTGGCGAAGGGCTCGTAGCTCGCGCCGGTGATCTGGTCATCGGCGCGGTTGAACTGCAAGTCGAAGCCGTGCTTTGCCGGCTCGCCGACGCCGCTGCCGAACTCGTCGATGCTCAGATTTTCGGTATCCACCCGGAAGAACTGCACGAACAGCTCCGCCCCCGGCGCGCCGGGCATCACGGCGTTGCTGCCGAGGCTGGTGCGAAGGACAAGGGCGTCGATCGTCACCGGCTCGCCCGGCGGGACGTTCAAGACCTGGCCCAGATCGCGGTTGCGCTGGTAGTAGCCGGTGCCGTTGTGTGACCGCCGCCCCTTCTACTCGAGCGTGGCCGGCGTTTCGTTGCGAAAGCTCGTGTTGCCGTGGATGACCGCGTCGTCCGCGACGGCGTGCATCAGCGCGGGCGGCGTGCGATCGGGGTCGGGCGTGTACGTCTTGCCAAGGTCCTCGACGCTGATCGGCGTAGAGGGCGGGGCGAGGAGGAACGCCGTCAGGAGGATGCCGAACATGCCCCAAGGCTACGCGCCGGCGCTCCCGTTGACGCGACGAGTCGAACCGTTCAATAGCCGCGACTCAACGAGTCGCGGTCTGACATCGCTGCAACCGCTTCGGACCGCGACTCGTTGAGTCGCGGCTACCAAGCGCTTCTCGTAATCCACCGTTCCTCCGCGACGTCTGCCAGTGTGCCTCCACACCGTTATGCGGCTTTGGCGGTCCAGCGTTCGGCGGGCTTGGTGTGACTGACGATCGCCTCGGCAAACGCGGCCTTGAGGTGCTGTGGGAACGCGCGGGCGGTCTCGTCGCCCCACTTGCCGCGCAGGGGGACTTCCGACAAATCCAGGCGTTGGCGGGCGTCGTGGAGGAGGTCGACCAGGGCCTCGAACATCTCGCTCGCCTTGGCGTCGGGCTGCGGGCCGTACTCCTGGACGAGCCAGAGCAGCTCGCGCGCCTTGTCGAGCGTTTCGGGGCGCATGTTGATCTGTTTGCGAGGCGGGCCGCTGCGGACGAAGCGTGACTTCGCCGACGCCGGCAGGCTGGTGTTGGGCCCCCCGCCGCCCGCCTTGCGTTTGGGCTTGGGCTTGGGCGCGGGCGGCTTGACAGGCTCCGGACCGGCGGCCCGTTGGGCCGCGGCTTCGTCCGCAGCGGAGTTCTCCTCAAGCCGCGGGCCAACGGCCCGCCGGTCTGCCTCCGGCTCGTCATCGAGGTAATCGCCAAGCTGCACCGGCTTGCGCCCGACGAGCGGCGTGTTGGCGATCCCGCCGAGACCGAATCCGGCGGGCAGGCCGCGGGCCTGCGTTGGCTTCTTTGTCGATTGTTCAGGCACAGAGGGCCTCCTTCTGGTTTGTGGCGGTCGCCGGCTCGATGGTCAGCCCCCCCGCCCCTACCCCAGCGCGCTCGGCCTCCCACGACTCGATGCGCTCGATCAATTCCTGGGCCACCTTCAAAAACTGCTTGCTCGCCGGCTGGTCCGGGGCGTGCTCAAAAATCGTGCGGTTGTAGACGGTCGCCTCGCGGTGGCGGACGCTCGTGTTCACCGTGGTGCCGAACATCACGCCCTCGCCGTAGGTGTCGCCGAGGCGTTGGTAGAGCTCGCGGTCGAGCTTGGCGACGTGGTTGAAGTTGCCCAGCAAGACGCCGAGCAGTTCGAGCTTCGGGTTGAACCGCTGCCGCACCTTCTCGGCCGTGCGCGCGAGGTCGACCAAGCCCTTCATGTCGTAGCCGCTGGGGAAGGTCGGGATCATCAGCCAGTCGGCGGCGATGAGGGAGGTGGTCATCAGGAACCCGAGTTCGGGCGGGGTGTCGATCACGACGAAATCGTGCCGGCCGCGCAGGGTGTCGAGCGAGCGCGCCAGCCGCTTGCGGTGGCCGTCGCGCACTTCGTCGGCGTCGAGCGACGACACGCCGTTGGCGGCCATCTCGGCTTCAAGGCGCTTCTCGACCGTCCCCAGCCCGCGGTTGCCCGGCACGAGCGACGGCCGAATCCCACGCTCGCCGAAGGCCACCTGCTCGCCCTCGTTCAGCGTCGGCGGCAGGAAGACCTCGACCTCGCTCGCGGGGACGTCGCCGAGGAAGATGTCGGCCAGGCTCAGCCCCCCCGCCGCCGCGTGGGCGTCGCGGTCGAGGCCGAGGTGATCGGTGGAGTTGCACTGCGGGTCGGTGTCGACCAGGCAGGCCGAGTACCCGAGCTTGGCGAAGGCCGCCGCGACGGAGATGGCCGTGGTGCTTTTGCCGCAGCCCCCCTTCTGGTTGGCGAGCGTGATGATCTGGGTGCGGGCGAGCTTCATGGGTGGTGTGCCTCCATGCGGGCCGGGTGGCGTGCGTCTCTCGAAGTATCGGACCAATGCGGCCCAGCACTCCAACGCCATCACTTCAGAGTGGCACGCGGTTACGCAGTTCGGCCGGGGTAGCGCTGCACGGGTTCTGCGGGATAGTGGCCTGCGTGCGCACCGCTCCAGCAGCGATACAGCGGGCGGCGAGAGCGTTGCAGCGTCGCCCCGTTCCGACGCTACAACGGTCCAGCGCAGCAGATGCGTCCCGCTCCGCCGGCGTCACCGCTGGCTTGCAGTCCACCCAAGCAGCATGGGAGTGTGCCGGCACACTCCCACTGTGGCGGACCGTTTCACCTCGCTGGCGGCGACACAGACAACGTGGGAACTGCTATGGCAGTGTGGAGCCACACTGGTTCAGCGGTCTGGTCGCACGCTGCTGATGCGCTTGAGCGTCGTAGCAGATCACCCCTTCGCGGTAGCTGCGGGGCTACGGCCCGCAGTTCTGGTCGCGGACTATTGAAGCAGACAGTCTGCGGGCCGTAGCCCCGCAGCTACCGCAACGTGTTGAAGTGTTCATCCGGTGAACGGGCTCGCGTTCACCCTGCTGTCCCACGCCCAGAAGTCGTTGATTTCCCCGCGAAAGAAGGCGATCAGGTCGTCGTGCCGCTGCGCGTCGGTGGCCCACGCGGCGAGCAGGGCGTCGCGCGCCGAGGCCGGGGCGGCGGCGTAGCGATCCCGCTGGCGTTGCCGCCACTCCTCGAAATGCCGCCAGTCGTCGGGACGCTCGGCTTGCAGGCGACGCTCCTGGGCAAGCAGGTAGGCGTGATAAGCCGCGGCGTGTTGGCGTTGATGGTCGGCGCGGCGATCGTCTTCGGATCGACTCGCCTCGGCCTGATGCCGCGCGCGGCGGTCGGCGACGAAGCGGTCGCCGTACATCCGCGTCGCCGATGCCAGCGACGGCGGGGCGGCCGGGCCCGGCGACGCCTGCCGCGCGTGACGCACGCTCGCTCCAAACGCTCGGCCGATCGCTTCGGCGTCGCCCGACGGCAGGGCGGCCAGCAGGCGGTCGGCGGCGCGCAGATCGGTGGCCGTCGGCTCGGCGACCGTGCCGGCGTCGTTGCCCGACAGCCCGGCGTAGAACCCCCGCGCCGCGTCCGCCGCCGATGACTGCTCCTCGACCGCCGCCGTTGGCTCGGCCCAGTCTTCGGCAATCGCGCGGCGGAGCAGGCCCAGCCGGTTGCGCGTCGCCGACCGCCTCGGCAGCCACGCGATCTGCCGGCGAACAACCTGCTCCTCCGTCGACTTCGCCACCGTCGCGGCGACCCTGGCGTCGAACCCAACCTCGCGAAGCATCGCCTCGACAGCAACCGCGGCGTCGGGTTGTTTGCAAGTGTGTTTTGAAGGTGTCTTTTCTTCCTTATGTGGGGGCGGTGGGGCGATTGAACCGTCGCCGGTGGGCTTTCTGAACCGTCGCCGGTCGGGGTTCTGAACCGTTGCCGCGGTGGGATTTTTGAACCGACACGCCGCGACACGCCGGTGGGTTTTCTGAACCGACGACGTTGGGTTGGCCGGTGGGGTTTCTGAACCGTGGTCGCTGATCCACCGCACGCCGTACTCGGCGGCGGCGCTGGTCTTGCCCGCGTCGGGGTCGAACGTGCCGGCTTGCGCGAGCCGGATATAGCCGGCGTCGAGGGCGCTGTGAACGCTCTTGCAAAGC
Source organism: Tepidisphaeraceae bacterium (assembly GCA_965214125.1). Classification (GTDB taxonomy): domain Bacteria; phylum Planctomycetota; class Phycisphaerae; order Tepidisphaerales; family Tepidisphaeraceae; genus CBDCBA01. The sequence continues at coordinate 32,709 of CBDCBA010000015.1, read as the reverse complement.
GTCTTGCGGTCGGCGATGCCGCAGCGGCGTTGCAGGTCGCTGAACGACAGCTTCGCCTGCTGCCGACGCCCGCCGAACTGGTTCTGGTAGCCGATCGTCTGCCGCAGCACGATGCCGACCACGCGCGCCGTCGCGAGCGGTTCGTCGCGCACGACCTGGTCGAAGTAGTCGTCGGGAATCGGCGAGCGCCGCCCCTCGCCGGTGAAGAAGCCGCGGAAGTCGCGGGATCGTCGTGCCACTGGCCCGAGTCGTCCCAGCGCAGCTCGTAGCGGGCGGTTTGGGCGCTTGTGCCGGCGGCCTTGCTGCGCCCTTTCGTGACGATCTTGATGAACCGCGCCGCCGTTGCTTCGTCGACCGCCTTGGCGATGGCGCCGCGGCTGATGCCGGCGTCGGCGATGAGCTCGCGCCAGGTCACGGCGATCTTCTGCTCGATCGGCCGGCCGTCGGGCCCGAGCCAGCCGAGCGTCCGCCGCAGCAGGTAGGCGACGAGTCGCACGCAGCCGCGCGAGTGGCGGGGCAGGCAGACCTCGAAGAACTGGTTGGGCGTGTAGATGTAGTTCGCGTCGAGCGGGCGAAACCCGGCGAACTTGTGCTGGTGGGGCTGGTGGTGGGGCGCGCGCCCGTCCGCTGCGGCCTCGTGGCCGGCGGCGGGGGAGAGGGCTGGCGTCGCGCGCTGCGGCATCGGCGTCGAGCTAGTCGGCCTGCGGCGGGAATTGGGCCGGCAGATCGGCGGCCGACTCGTTGCGCATGTGCTGCTTGATCAGGGCGTTGACGAGGTACGAGCGGTCGCGGTCGTGCCGGGCCATCAGCACGTCGAGGTACGCGCGCACGGTCGGCTCGAGGTTGACGGTCGTGACGACCTTGCGCCGCCGCACGGCCCGCTTGCGCGGGGGCCGATCGGCCGATGACGGTGGGGGAAGGGACTCGGGCATGGCGGCGGCTTCGCGGAACGGCGGGTTGAGACATATCGCACCGCAACACGGTGCATTGCACCGGCGTAGGCTACCGACCCCAAGATGTGGTGGCGAAGGTGTCGGCAGGGCGCGACAGCGCGGCACCGGGAGCATCGGCGTCCAGGAACCGTTTCACCGGGCGGAGGTCACTGCGCGCTCGCCCGAACCCGCTCCGGTGTGAGAGCAGCTTGCACGATGCTTGCTCGCGTGTGCTCCGGTTTTCGAGCGGTTGGAGCGAATCCGTAGCGTCTGGGGTAGCCGCGGAGCTTGCTCCGCGCGGGCGTTCACACGACCCCGACACGCGGAGCAAGCTCCGCGGCTACCCCAGAGTCGCTGTGAACGAAGTTCAACCGCTCTCGTAGCCGGTCCACACCGGAGCGACACGAGCAACCGTTGTGCGACCCGCTTTAGCCGACCGTGGCGACGGCGAGCGGCGGTGCGGCGACGCGGCGGATGGCGGCGACGAGGTGGTCGAAGTCGATGGGCTTGGTCAGGTGCTCGCAGAAACCGACCTCGCGGCTTTGGGCGCGGTCGCGTTCGGTGCCGAAGCCGCTGACGACGATGGCCGGCGTCGTCAGGCCGGCGGCGCGGGCCTCGCGGAGAAAGTCGTGGCCGCTGCCGTCGGGCAGGCCCAGGTCGCTGACGATGACGTCGAAGCGTTCGGCCCCAACGCGGCGGAGCGCGCCGGCGACGCTGTCGGCCGTTCGGACGGTCATACCGCGGCGGCGGAGCAGGCGGGAGGTGATGCGGGCGGTGTCGAGGTGATCCTCGACCAGCAGCACGTGCAAACGGGAGCCGTCGCGGCCGGGCGCGAGCTCGACGTCCGCGCCCGGCCGTTCGGGCGGGGCGGCAATGGGCAGTTCGACGAGGAAATGCGCCCCCTTGCCGCGCCCGCCGCTGCGGGCGTTGATCGTGCCGCCGTGGGCCTCGACGAGCACCTTACAGATGGCCAGCCCGAGCCCCAGCCCGCCGAACTGCCGCGTGACGGCGTCGCCGCCTTGCTCGAAGGCGTCGAAGATGCGCGGCAGCAGGGCGGCGTCGATGCCCGTGCCGGTGTCGCGGACCTCAACGCGAAGCCGATCGTCGGCGCCGCCGCCGCGCCGGTTGGTGGTGCGGATCCAGACCGTGCCGCCAGGCGGGGTGAACTTGACGGCGTTCTTCACCAGGTTCCACAGGATCTGCTGTAGTCGCGCGGCGTCGGCCAACACAACCGCGTGCTCGGCCTCGGCCTCAAGCGTCAGCGTGACCTGCTTGCTCTCGGCCTCGGCGCTGACCATCTCCATCACCCGCTCGGCCTTCTCGTGGGCGTCGACGGTGCCGAAGTTCAACTCGAGCTTGCCGCGTGACACGCGCGTCAAATCGAGCAAGTCGTCCATCAGCCGCGCCTCGAGCTGGACGTTGCGGCGGATCATCGCCAAGTCCTCGCGCACCGTTTTGGGCAGGTCGCGGCGACCCGCCAGTTCGCCCGCGGCGGCCAACACCGGCGTCAGCGGGGTCCGCAACTCGTGGCTGAGCACCGCCAGGAACTGGTCCTTGGCGGCGCTGGCGCGTTCGGCCTCCTCCATCGAGTCACGCAGTTGCTGCTCCATCCGCTTGCGATGCGTCACATCGCGTGTGATGCCCAGCACGGTCGCGACCACGCCGTTGGCGCCGAACTCGGGGACGATTCGCGACTCGAAATGCCGTTCCCCCTCGGGCGCAGCGAACGTGAACTCGCACGACTGCGGCTCGCCCCGCTCGAAGGCGGCCCGCACGCTTGGCTCCCACTCGTTGCACATGTCCGCCGGCATGCCCAGTTCGCGGTTGCTGCGGCCGAGCATCTCGGCGGGGGCGATGCCGGTGGTCTTTCGGATCGCGTCGTTGACGAAGACGTGGCGTAGCTCGCGGTCGAAGCGGGCGATGATGTCCGGCACGTTGCCGGTGATCGCGCGAAGGTTACGCTCGCTGTCGAGGATTGCGGCGTTGGCGCGTTGGGCGGCCTCCTCGGTCTCGCGGCGCTTGGTGACGTCCATCATCACCCCCGTCAGCCGATCGGGCACGCGGCTGGTCTCGCGGTCGCCATGGTTGCCTTCGCGAAACAGGCATCGGCCGACGGCGCGAATCCACGTGGGCGGCTCGCCCTCACGTGCCACCACGCGGTACTCGGCCTCATATCTGCCGTCGCCCTCGGGGTCTGTGGCGGCGCGAATGGCGGTCTCGACCCGCGCGAGATCGTCGGGGTGGATGGGGCGTACCGCCTCCTCGAGCGTCAGATCGTCCCATCCCAGGCCGAACAGGTCGCGACAGCGTGCGTCCCAAGAAATTGCATTGTGCTCCAGGTCCAATTCCCAGACCCCCATGCCGGAGGATTCCAGGGCAACGCGGCGTTGGCGTTCGGCGTTGACGCGGGCGGTCACGTCGACGCCACTGACGATTAGCCGGACGATCTGGCCTGTCTCGTCGCGCATGGGGGCGGCGCGGAAGTCGACCACGCCGGGGCGGCCGCCGGAGCCGAGGTAAGTCGTCTCCACCTGCGCCACATGACCGGCGGCGGCCTCGGCGATGGCCGCGGTCACGCAGCGACGGGCACGCTCGCTGTGACTCCACCACGGCGCTTGGGTAAAGGGAACCCCCACGACCTCCTCGGGCTCGACCCCGGCCACCTTCAGCGCCAAGCGGTTGACGTGGGTGATACGCCCATCGACCTCGAGCACGCCGACGTAGGTGCCGATCGCGTCGAGCGTGTCGCGGAGCATCGCCTCGCTCCGCGCCAGCGTCGCGGCTCGTTCGCGGTCGCGGGCGTCGAGGGCGAAGCGTTCGATCGCGTTCTCGGCCACGCGCAGCAGCAGCGTGGGACGCAGCCACTCCTTGGCAATGTAATCCTGCGCGCCCGCCCGCAGCACGTCACGCGGGCGTTGGTCTTCGCCGGAGCCGGTGAGGATCACGACGGGGCAGGGCATCTCTCCGCCCCCGCGCCGGCGGAGCTCGGCCAGCACCTCCATCCCCGTCATGTCGGGCAGGCGCATGTCCAGCAGTAGACAGTCCGGCATGGCGTCGGCCAGCAGGACGAGCGTTGCCTCGCCATCTTCGGCCTCGCGGATGTCCAAGCGTGTCGCGACTGCCTGCCGCAGCGTGCGACGGATCAGCGCCCGATCGTCCGGGTTATCGTCGGCGATGACGACCCGCCGCAACGGGGTCGGTTCAACCACCGACGGTTCCACAGCGTCGACCGGGTCCGAGTGTGCTCGCGCTTGCATGACCAATCCAACGGGTGCCCGTGCATGCCGTGCCGACCTGGGGGTTGACGCTTCCTGCGCCGCGGTCGGACGGGGGCCCGATCCATCGGGCCCGTCGCGCAAAGTTTACAAATTCCCACCACCGCTCGCCACGCGCCGCGGGCAGCCCCGGCAAGGCGAACCTCGCGTGGCCGCGACTGCTGAAGGTCACTCGTGAGGTTCCAAGCCGCGTCGCGAAAAATACTGGTCCGGCTGCGTGTGGATGTGATGTGGGCACGACGTGGAAGGTCCGTCCGCCGGGTCAGGTTGCGGGCAACTTGGGGCGGATCGCGGCATAGAAGCGCTTGATGATCTGGAAGATCCGATCGTGGTAGCGCGGCTTGATGCCGATGCCGTTGTCGGCCACCGAGACCTCGATCGGCCCGCCGTCGTCGGGCTCGCGCCACGTCACCTGGACTTGCGGTCGCTCGCCGGCCGGGTGGTCGTCGCGCCGGTACTTCGCGGCGTTGGAGAGCAGGTTTTGCAGCAGGGCCCGCGTGCCCACGCGGTCGCACCGCAGCGTCGGCAGCGGGCGGGGGATGCGCACCTCCACCGGGGCGTTGGGCGCCGACCATCGTCACGGGGCGGCCATCAATCATCTCCACATTGGCAACGACTTGGCTCCTCTCGCGGGAAGGCGGCCGTACGACGCAACGCGCGTCACGTCGGCACCAGCCGCTCGCCTCGACGCGGTCGTGCAAATCCCGCGTTTGGTCGCGCAACGCCTCGATCACGGCCGAGCCTACGACGGGCGCTCGGACGCCGGCTGCGGTTCGCCGTCGGTGGTGGTGGCGGCGGGGGGGGTGGGGCGGCGGTTGGGAAGGAGGCGTCGTCGGCGTCGGCGGGCGGGCGGCTCGTCGTCGTCGCGAGCGTCGGGCTCCTCGGCGTTGATGACCTTGGCGAAGATGAGTCGGCCGGCGGCGGTCTGGGTGGTGTTGCGCACGATCACCTGCACCGTGCCGCCCACGCGATCAGCGCCGCCCTCGACGACGATCATCGTCCCGTCGGGCAGGTGGCCCACGCCCTGGTTCTCGCCGGTGCCGGGCTTTTCGACCTGCACGCTCAGCGGCGTGCCCGGCAGCGCTTCGGGCCGCAACGCCAGGGCCAGATCGTTGAAGTTCAGCACGCTCACGTCGCTCAGCCGGGCGACCTTGGCCAGATTGAAGTCGAGCGTGACGAGCTTGGCATCGAGCTCGTCCGCCAGCCGCACCAGCCGGTCGTCGACTCGCAACCCGCCCGGACTCCCCTCCCCGTTGTCAGGTTCGGCGTCGACGGAGCCGCCGTGGGCATCCTCGTGGGGCTCGTAGATCCGCACGTCCGCCCCCGCGCGGTGGCGCAGGTCGTCGAGCACGTCCAGGCCACGCCGGCCTCGGGCGCGCTTGTGCTCGTCGCCGCTGTCGGCCAGGCGCTGCAATTCGCGGATGACGAACTGCGGCACGACAAATCGCACGTCGAGGAAGCCCGCCTCCAGGATCGGGGTGATGCGCCCATCGACCAGCACGCTTGTGTCCAGCAGCGCCGGACGGCTCCCGCGGGCGTCGCGGCGGAACTCGACGTAGGGGATGATGAACCGGAAATCGTCCTTCGTTTGCAGGATGAAGCTGACGGCGAAGTAGCAGCTCGCGCACCCGATCAGCAGCGTCGTGAAGCTGATGAGCGCCCGGTTCTCCGGGTTGTCGGCGGAGCCTGGCAGCACGAACGTGTTGATCAGCAACGCCACCCCGAGCGACAGGGCGTAGGTGATGACCAGCCCGATCAGCGTGCCGAAGGCGATGGCGCTGAAGACCACCAGCTTGCGCCGGCCGGCGGCGATGTCGAGGATGATCATCCCCGTGGCCGTGATGAGCGAGGCGCTCAGGGCGAGCCAGTTGACGCTCTGGAACTCGCCGACGGTCTCGGGATCGGCGACGACGAATGAGTACCCGACCGCCGCCATCAGCAGCACGAAGAGGCCGCGCAGGATGTTCAGGGCCATTGAGTCCTCCCGGGGCCGTCATCCTACCGCGTTCAGGCGCCGAACGCCGCCCAAGCGAGCACGCCGATGCCCAGCACGATGCGGTAGATTGCGAACGGCACGAAGCCGTGCTTCTTCACCCAGGCCATAAACCAGGCGATCACGCCCCAGGCGACGACGAAGCTGACGACGAAGCCGACCGCCAGCACGCCCCAGAGGTGGCCGGTCATGGTCAGGCCGCTGTCGAGCGTTTCCTTCAGGTCGAAGACGCAGGCGGCGCACATGGTCGGGATGGCGAGGAAGAAGCTGAACTCCAGCGCTGTGGCGCGGCTCATTCCCGCAAGTTGCCCGCCGGCGATGGTGCTCATGGAGCGGCTGGTGCCGGGGAAGACTGCGGCGAGGATCTGCATCGCTCCGACGACTGCCGCCTGCCAGGGTCGGACCCGTTCCATTGCCTCAGTGTTGCCGCGTTTGCCGAAGATCGCGTCGATCACCCACATCGCCACGCCGCCCAAGAGCAGCGCGGCGCCCATGATCCAGAGCGATTCGAGGTTCTCCTTGATGACCTTGCTTAGCAGGTAGGCCGGCCCCGCCGTCACGCAGAACGCCAGCATCACGAGCGCCAGCGGGTGTGTGAAGGCCGTGCGATCGCCCGACTCGCCCTTGGGAAATGTCTTGAGAAATCCGATGATCCGCCCGCGGAAGTAGACCACGACGGCCAGGATCGCCCCGAGCTGGATGACGACGTCGTACATCTTCCAGTACTCGCTCTCGAGCAGGCCCAGCGGCTCCTTGACGAGACGCAGGTGGGCCGTCGAACTGACGGGCAGGAACTCGGTGAGGCCCTCGATGACGCCGAAGAGGAGGCTCAGGAGGTAGTCGCGTGCGGCGGGGTCCACTCGGCACCGTATCGGCCCGGCGCGGGGCGCGGCACGGTGGGGGGCCGACAACCGGCGGTATCGGACCCGGCTTGGGCGATCGCTTGTTCCTGATTCGACCTGGCGGCGTTACGCTGCCGCGCCGCCGGATCCGGGGCGCCCGCTCTTGAAGACCACGCTTTCCAAACCCTCGGATCCCTCCAGCGACATCCGCTCGTCGTCGCGCGACGACAGCATCGACAACGCCGGCCGCACGTTCCGCCAGGCATTGAGCCGGCCCGCGACGCTGCCGGTGCTCGCGTTGGCGGGGCTGCTGGTGGTCTACCTCGTGCTCATCGCGCTGCTGCTGGCCAGCAACCGCGCCGGGGCGCGCACCGAGCGGGCGATCGCCGCCATCTACGAAACCCACGGCCTGGTCATCGACATGGAGACGGGCCTGCGTGGCTTTCGCCTGACGCGCGACCCGCGCTTTCTCCAACCTTTCGAGGCGGCCTTAAACGACTACGCGGCGCAAGCCCGCGAGCTGCGCGAGGTCTGCTCCGACGACCCCGCCCAGCAGGACCGCACCGCGGAGGTCGAGGCCGCCATTGCCGACTGGCGTCGCTGGGCACAGCAGATCCTGACCGAAACGGTTATCGGCGAGCGTACGACGGTGGACGAGGCCCTGGAGGGTAAACGCCGCATGGACACGGTTCGCCTGCGCCTGGACGAGATGCGCGAGGCCGAGTTCGCCGCCCGCACCGCCGACCGCCAGCGCGTGATCGGGGTCGTCTGGCTCACCGTGGTCGGCAGCCTGGGCCTGACTATCGGCGTGGGCGTCTGGCTCGCGCGTCGCTGGCGCCGCACGCTGCGCCACACGGCCGCGACCTACCTGAACGCCCTGCGCCTCACACGCCAGCAGGAGCGCCAACTGCGCGAGGCGCACAAGCAACTTGACAAGGAGCTGGCCGTCGTCGGCACGATTCAGAAGAGCCTGCTGCCGCGCGACGTGCCGCGCATCGACGGCCTGGACGTGGCGGCCTTCTACCGCAGCAGCAGCCGCGCGGGCGGGGACTACTACGACTTCTTCCCCCTGCCGCACGACCTCGACACGCCCCCCGAGCGCGCGCGATGGGGCATCCTCATCGCCGACGTCAGCGGCCACGGCACGCCCGCGGCCGTCGTGATGGCCGTCACCCACTCGATCGCCCATTCCTACGAGGTGGCGGGCGACCCGCCCGGCGGGCTGCTCGAGTTCGTCAACCGCCGCCTCTGCCGCGGCTACACCGGGCCGCACGTGGCCTTTGTCACCGCTTTTTACGGCATCTACGACCCGGCAACCCGCACCCTCGCCTACGCCAATGCCGGCCATAACCCGCCGCGCCTGCTGCGCGGCTGCGCGACCGGCGGGCCTGGGGACGTCGTGAAGCTCGACGGCGAGCGCGGCCTGCCGCTGGGCATCGACCAGGAGCAACGCTATCCCAACACCGAGCTCGTGCTTACGCCCGGCGAGGTGCTGACGATCTACACCGACGGCATCACCGAGGCCCGCAACGCGGACGAAGCGTTCTTCGACGAAACCCGCATGGACGCCGCCGTCTGCGCCGGCGGCCCCGACAGCGCCGGCCGCCTGCGCCGCGTGATCGAGGACGTCACCCTCTTCACCGACGGCGACGCCAACGACGACCAGACGCTCGTCATCCTGACGGCAACGTGATTGCAAGCAGAACTTGAGTTCCCCGTTAGCCGCCCCGCCTTGCGGGGCGCTCAGCGGCAACCGACGCGCCCCGCAAGGCGGGGCGGCTAAAGCCGCGGCGCGGATTGTCGACATGCCGCGCCCTCGCGCGGCGTTCGCATTCGCCTCCGTACGATCGGCGCCGATGCCCGACGCCGACGCCGTTCTGTCGACCGATCTGCCGTTCCCCAAGACCGGCGGCAAGGTCCGCGACGTCTACGACGTCGGCGAGGACCGCCTGCTGATCGTCGCCACCGACCGCATCAGCGCGTTCGACGTCGTGATGCCCACCGGCGTGCCGGGCAAGGGCGTGCTGCTGACGACGCTGGCCGCCTTCTGGTTCGAGCGGTTGGGCGACCGCTTCCCCCACCACTTGATCGAGGCCGACGTCGAGCGCATGGACGCGTCGATCCGCAATCGCGCCGACGTGCTGCGCGGGCGTTCGATGCTGGTGCGCAAGCTCGCGATCGTGCCGTTCGAGTGCGTGGTGCGCGGCTACCTGGCCGGCAGCGGGTGGCGCGAGTACCTGCGGACGGGGGCGGTCTGCGGCGTCGCGCTGCCGCCGGGCCTGAAGAACGGCAGCCGCCTGCCCGAGCCGATCTTCACGCCCGCGACGAAGGCGACGAGCGGGCACGACGAGAACGTCTCGCTCGACGTGATGGCCAACGCGCTCGGCGAGGACGTGGCGAAGGAACTCAAACAAAGGTCGCTCGACCTCTACGCCGACGCCGCGGCATATGCCGAGCGGCGGGGCGTGATCCTGGCCGACACGAAGTTCGAGTTCGGCCGCGACACGGTCGGCCAGCTGATCCTGGCCGACGAGGTGCTCACGCCCGACTCCAGCCGCTACTGGCCCGCCGAGGATTGGCGGCCGGGCGAGGAGCAGCCCAGCTTCGACAAGCAGTTCGTCCGCGAGTACCTTGCCAAGCTCGCCTGGGATCGCACCCCGCCCGCACCCGCGCTGCCGGCGATTGTGGTCGAGGGAACCCTCGCCCGCTACCGCGAGGCCCTGCGTCGGCTGACGGGCGCCGTACAGTAACGCGGTGCTTCGCCTGCCCCTCATTCTCCTGCTCGCGGCGTTCTGCGTCCTGCCCGGCTGCGGCAGCGCCGATGACGAGCCCGAGCCGCTGCGCCCCTACCGCCGCTACTTCGAGGCGATGCGCCCCGAGGCGAGCTACGTCTTCGCGACCCTCGCCGCCAAGCAGCAGTTCGACCGCGAGCCGGGGTCGATGGGCTTTCGCGAGTACGTGTCTAACACCGGCCTGCGCGTGCTGATCCACGTGCCGCAGATGCGCGGCGCTCCCAAGGCCGAGGGTCCGGTCGAGGCCGCGGAAACCGAGACGGACAAGCTCTACGGCAACGAGCCCGGCGAGATCCTCGATCCCGCCGCCGCCCCCGGCGAGCCCCAGCTCGATCCCGAGGCCGAGGAGCTCGTCGAGCGCATCGCGCTGGGCTTCGAGCGTGAGGAGGAGACCACGCTCACGCTGCGCAGCGACCCGACTGCGCCGCCAGTGGATTACGTGCGGCCGTCGCTGGCGCCGGGCAGCGGGCCTATCGAGGTGGCTGAGGAACTGCCGACGTCTCGCCCGGACTTTATGAGCGGACGCACCGAGCCGACGCCGCGCGACGACTCCGAACCGCCGGCGCCCGAGGAGGTCCTGCCCGACATCGTCCCGCCCGCCACGCGCCCCGTCGACGCCCCCAACCCCCTCGGCGGTTCGAACCCGTCCACCACTCGCCCTTCCTGATTTCCGAAGATTCCCTCGGTAGCTGCGGGTCCCCGACCCGCAGTCCGCCCTCCTCGTAAACTTCCGCCCCATGCCGACGCTCTCCTACCGCACCGCCGGCGAGTCCCACGGGCCCGGCATTTTCGCCCTGATCGACGGCTTTCCCGCCGGCGTCACCATCGACCGCGACTTCATCGACGCAGAACTCCGCCGTCGCCAGGGCGGCTACGGGCGCGGCGGGCGGCAGAAGATCGAAACCGACCACGCCGACTACCTCAGCGGCGTGCGGATGAACGTCACGACCGGCGCGCCGATCCTGCTGCAAGTCCCCAACCGCGACAACCGCATCGACGACGCCGAGCGCACGCCGCCCCTGCACCGACCGCGGCCGGGCCACGCCGACCTCGCCGGCAGCGTGAAGTGGCTGACCGACGACTGCCGCAACTCCCTCGAACGCGCCAGCGCCCGCGAGACGGCCGGGCGCGTTGCCGCGGGGGCCTTGTCTCGTTGCCTGCTGCGCGAGTTCGGCATCGAGAGCTTCGGCTTCGTCCGCAGCGTCGGCGACGCGACGGGCGACTTTGATGTGACTTCTAGCAACTGGCGCGACCGGCTGAAGGAACGTGACGCGAACGACCTCTACTGCCCCGACGAGTCCGCCGCCGAGCAGATGCGCGAGTTCATTCGCCAGCAGAAGATGGCCAAAGACACCGCCGGCGGCGTGATCGAGTGCCACGTCTTCGGCTGCCCGATCGGCCTCGGCACAAGCGTGAACTGGTTCGACAAGCTCGACGCCCGCATCGGCTCGGCCGTCCTCGGCACGCAAGCCTTCAAGGGCGTCGAGATCGGCCTCGGCTTCGAGACGGCCCAGCGTCCCGGTTCCAAAGTCCACGACGAGATCACCTTCGACCCCGCCCAACAGGACACGCCCAGCCTCGGCTACGCCCGCACCACCAACAACGCCGGCGGCCTTGAGGGGGGCATGACCAACGGCCAACCCGTGGTCGTCCGCGCCGCGATGAAGCCGATTTCCACCCTCGGCAAGCCGCTGGCGTCGATCGACCTGCGCACGAACGAGGCCAGCGAGGCCGGCTGGGAGCGCAGCGACATCAGCGCCATCTCCGCCGCGAGCGTGATCCTCGAAAACATCGTCGCCTTCGAAATCGCCGCCGCATTCGCGAGCAAGTTCGGCGGCGACAGCCTGCCGGAGATGCGGGGGAACTACGACGCCTTCCTCACCGCCGCCCGGATGGTGTCTTTAGCTGCCACCGCAAGGTGAGGCGTTTGCCGCCCAATCGACTTGCCCGTTCACATGGGCCGAAGTAGACTATTCCGGCCACGGCGGTCACGAACGTGTGTTCGCTGCGGTGGCGACTGTCGATCTGGAGAATCTGCAATGCAAGTGTTCAAGTCTTTGTTCGCCGTTCTTGGTGTCGCTGGTCCCGCGGCCATCGCCACTGCTGGCGTGGTCGTCGATATTAGCGAGGTCAACGACGACGTCGTGATGAGCGGTTCGGGGTCGCTGGACGTATCGCTCTGGACCATCGAAGCGCCAGGAGGTCACATCCCCGGCGTGGGAGCACAGATTGGCCCAAACGTCGGACCGTTCAACGGAGATATTGAGGTCTACGTGTCGCCGGTCAATTTTCAAGGACCAGCGGCGATTGGCTCGGGCACGGGGTTCTTTACTGGCGATGGAACCGGCACCAACTTTGGAATTGACGTCAGCAGACCATCGCTGGTTTTGCCGGAAGATTATATTGATAACACGCCGCTCGCCGCCACTGCGCTGGTGGAAGATGAGAGCTTTGCAACGATTGGACTCACGCCCGGAAGCTATACGTGGACCTGGGACACGGCGTCGGGTGGCAGCGACTTCTTCACCGTCAACGTTGCCGCCGTTCCCGAGCCGACGAGCTTGGCCCTGCTGAGCATCTCCGCCGTTGCTCTCCTTCGTCGCCGGCGGACGTAACGAGCGAATAGCCAAACTCGGTGGCACTGGTCGCGCGCAGCGAGACCCGTATCTGCCCGGCGCTCCCACGGGTCTGGCTGCGCCCGACCCGTGCCACCGGCCACCGGCGGTTGACATCGACGAACCGCCTTTCGCATAAGGTGTGGCCATGCACGCCACAATCGAACTTGACGCCGCCGTGCTCGCCAAGATCGAGCGGGACGCCAAGGCCACCGGCCGCGGGGTGGGCGAGGTGCTGCGCGACCTCGTCAACGAGCATTACGCCGCACCCTCAATCTCAGAGGGCCCATCGCAAGCGAAAGTCACGCCCGGTGCAGCGCGGAAGCAATTGGATCGGACGCCGTTCCGGATCCGGCCGTTTGATGGTGGCGGACGCGAGCCTCACCGTGAAATCGACTGGAGCAGTTACGGCAGCATTCTGGAATCGATCGAGGAGATCGAGGCCGAACAGTCGGACGAGCAAGCCAATCCCGTTAAGGTCCACGAGTAGGTTCCGTTGCGGTTGTTCGACGTCAACGTTCTCGTCCACGCATATCACAGCAGCATGCCGATGCACGTGCGCGTGCGACCCTGGTTTGAGCGGCAGGTGGACGGTGACGATCTGTTCGCGTTGTCCGAGTTGGTGGCATCGGCGTTCGTGCGGGTCATCACGAACACGAAAGCGTTCGTTCCGAACGTGAGTGCCGGGCAGGCCTTTGACGCGATGAACGAGCTTCGGCTGCACCGGAACTGTCGGATCGTTTCGCCTGGGCCGACGCACTTCGACATCTTCGACCGCCTCTGCCGTCAACTCGACGCCCGCGGCAAGCTGGTGCCCGACCTCTACCTCGCCGCCCTCGCCATCGAGCACGGTTGCGAGTGGATCAGCGACGACCGCGACTTCGCCCGTGTGCCCGGCCTGCGGTGGACGCGGCTGCCGGATGCGCTGGATGAAACTTGATGCGGGTTTGCCCCCTCCACGCCCTCGCCGGCCGGTCGCTAAGGTCTCGCCATGCCGAAGCCGACCGAACTGGCCGCGTGGGACACGCTCCGCCAGCACGCTGACGAACTCAAGGGCCGCCACCTGCGGGAGTTGTTCGCTGAAGATGGCGAGCGCTTCGAGACCTTCAAGCGCGAGGCGTGCGGGCTGCTCGTCGACTTCAGCAAGCAGCGCATCACGGGGCAGACCCTTGATTTGCTGCTGGAGCTGGCGGACCAGGCGGACGTCGCGGGGCTGCGTAAGGCGATGTTCACCGGCCAGAAGATCAACGTCACCGAAGATCGGGCGGTCCTGCACGTGGCGCTGCGCAACCGCGGCGGCGACCCAATCACGGTCGACGGTGAGGACGTGATGCCCGGCATTCGCCAGACACTCAGCCAGATGCGCGGCTTCACCGACCGCGTGCGCGGCGGCGAGCACGTCGGCTACACGGGCAAAAAGATCCGCGACATCGTGAACATCGGCATCGGCGGCAGCGACCTCGGCCCGGTCATGGCCTGCGAGGCGCTTCGACCGTACGGCAAGGACGATCTGCGCATGCACTTCGTCAGCAACGTCGACGGCACCGACATCAGCGAAACGCTGAAAAAGCTCGACCCCGAGACGAGCCTCTTCATCATCGCGAGCAAGACGTTCACGACACAGGAGACGCTGACGAACGCCGAGACGGCGAAGGGGTGGTTTACGGAGAAAAGCGGCGGAAACGGCGACGTCTCCTTGCACTTCGTAGCGGTCAGCACGAACCGGGAGGGGGTCGAAAACTTCGGCATCGACCCGGCGAACATGTTCGAGTTCGGCGACTGGGTCGGCGGGCGCTACAGCCTGTGGAGCGCCATCGGGCTGCCGATCGCCCTGTTCATCGGCATGGACGCCTTCGAGGAGTTCCTGGCCGGCGGGCACGACATGGACCGCCACTTCGCCGACGCCGAGCCGGCCCAGAACCTGCCGATGTTGATGGCCCTCGTGGGCATTTGGAACAACGACTTTCTCGGCTTCGCCACCCAGGCCGTCCTGCCGTACGACCAGTACCTGCACCGCTTGCCCGCCTACCTCCAGCAGGCGGACATGGAGAGCAACGGCAAGGGCGTCACGCGCGACGGCCAGCGCATCACCGAGTACGAGACCGGCGCAATCCTCTGGGGCGAGCCGGGCACGAACGGGCAGCACAGCTTTTACCAGCTCATCCACCAGGGCACGCGCATCGTGCCGTGCGACTTCCTCGCCCCGGTCTTCAGCCAGAATCCGATAGGCGACCACCACGCGAAGCTGCTCGCCAACTTTTTCGCCCAAACGGAGGCCCTCATGATGGGCAAGACGGCCGAGCAGGTCCGCGAAGAGATGGGGCCGGACGCGCCCGATTCGCTTGTCGAGCAGAAGGTGTTCGAGGGCAATCGGCCGACGACGAGCATTCTGTTCGACAAGCTCACGCCGTACACGCTCGGGCTGCTCGTGGCCCTGTACGAGCACAAGATCTTCGTGCAGGGGGCGATCTGGAACCTCAACAGCTTCGACCAGTGGGGCGTGGAGCTGGGCAAGCAACTCGCCAAGAAGATCCTGCCCGAGCTCGATGGCCCCGCCCCGATCGAGAGTCACGACGCCAGCACGAACGGGCTGATCAACGCGTTCAAGTCGCGCCGTCGGTAACGCGCTCGCCGGCCACCTTTCGCTTTCCGGCGTGGCGCCACGCGTCGACGCTGTAGATCAGCAGGGCGATCCAAATCACGACGAACGCCAGCTTGAACTCCTCGTCGAAGACCAGAACGCCCAGCAGGAGCTGGATGGTCGGGCCGAGGTAGGAGAGGAAGCCGATTGTCGTCAGGTTCACGCGCGTTGCCGCGACGCCGAACAAGAGCAGCGGGGCAGCCGTGATGACGCCGCTGGCGCTCAGCAACAGCCAGTCGACCGTCGGCGAATTGGGCGACACGGTCGGCAGCGGCCCGGCCAACAGCAGCCAGCCGATCGCCAGGGGCCAGAAGAGCGACAGTTCCACCGCCAACCCCTCGATCGCCGGCACGTTGTACGTCTTGCGCAGCAGCGAGTAGGTCGACCACGACCCGGCCACCAGCAGCGCCAGCCACGGCACGGCACGGCCCTCGACCGAGAGCGCGATCACGCCGGCCGTCGCGATGCCGATGCCCGTCCACTGCAACGGGCGCAGGCGCTCGCCCAGGACGACGATGCCCAGCCCCGTCATCACCAGCGGCGTGATGTAGTAGGCCAGCGACGCCTGCAAGATGCGGCCGGTGATCGTGCAGTAGACGAACCCGCCCCAGTTGCCCAGCAGCAGCAAGGCGGTGATCGGCAGGATGCGCAGCGTTCGCTTGTTGGCGATCAGCGTCCGCATCCGCGGCCAGCCGCCGCTGAGCAGCGCGAGGCCGACGACCAGCGGCAGCGACCAGAGCGCGCGATGGGCCAAAATTGTCAGCGCATTCACGTGCCCGACGGCCTTGAAGTAGGCGACGACAAAGCCCCAGATCGAGTACGCCCCCAGCGCGCACAGCACCCCCGTCGCCGCGCGCGTCGTGGGCGGGGCGAGGGGTGCGGCAACGGGTCGATCCACGGGCGGCGACTGTAGGGTCGCCGGCCCCATACCCTTGCGCCGTGTCCGACATCGACCTCGCCGTCCGCCGGAGCAAGCGCCT
This sequence comes from Tepidisphaeraceae bacterium, assembly GCA_965214125.1. GTDB lineage: Bacteria > Planctomycetota > Phycisphaerae > Tepidisphaerales > Tepidisphaeraceae > CBDCBA01. The sequence continues at coordinate 16,639 of CBDCBA010000015.1, read as the reverse complement.
CGAGCGCCTGCTGCGTGACGGCATCGGCGCCCGCGGCAAAGGGCTGCACGAGTTGACCAGCAGCGTCGAACGCAAGCTGCCGGTGGATGTCGTCAGGCGGCTGCGGTTCGTGGCGACGCTGCGGAACAAGATCGTCCACGACCTCGACTACACGCGCCTCGACGACCGGCCCGGCTTCGTGCAGGCGTGCGACCTGGCGGAAAAGGAGCTCGAACGCCTCGCCGGCCCCGGCGTGCGCGACTCGTGGCGATTGACAATCCTGGTGGTGATCGTACTGGCGACCTTCATGCTCGTCGGCGTCGCGACGGCCATCGTGATGCTCCGCCGGCGCGGGATGAGCCTGGAGCTGACGCTGTGGTAGGCTGGCCGCCGTGGGACCCGTCTTCGCCCTGGCCTTGCTCGTCGCCGTCGGCTTCTTCGGCTGGCGCTGGTATCGCGGCGACTTCGGGGCGAAGGGAATCGAGCCGAGTTGGGAAGATTCCGCCTACGAGGATGAGGACGACAACTTCGACGACCGCGACGTTCCCGATGCGGGGGATGAAGACGAAGACGAGCTGCGTTGATCCGCGCCCCGTGCCATGAGATTCGTCGACATCATCCTCATCACGTTCGGCTTGATTGGCAGCTTCGGGTTCGCGATTCTCCTGATATTCGGGTCGATCCGCGTGATCGCCACGCGCCGCCGGCGTCGGGCGGAGATCGAGGCGATGTCCGACGACGAGTTGCCCGAGCCGGCCGAGGTCGAACCGCCGCCCGTCGAGGCCGAGTACGTCGGCCCGGCCGATGGCACGCTCGAATATGCCGATGGTGCGGGCCAGCTCATGCCGGAGGAACTCGCGGGCCACCCCGACGCGCCGCCCGCGCACGTGCGTCGGCCGGGGCCGAGCGAGCGGATGGTGAAGGTCGAGCGGGGCCCGGACCTGTTCGAGCTCGACCTGCTGCGCGCCGGGCTGATCGATCGCGGCATCTGGGCCTTCGTCGACGGCGGCGGCAACGCCCTGATGCAGGCCGGTTTGGCCAAGGGTACGCTGCTGGTTCCCGAGGCCGACCTCGCCAACGCGCGGCAGGCGGTCGCCGACCTGCGCGACGATGCCGCCCGTACCCGTCGTGCCGACGGCCGCGGCGCCTGCCCCGCCTGCGGCTACGACCTGCGCGCCACCCCCGAGCGCTGCCCCGAGTGCGGGCTGGCGCTGTAGCGACTCCATTTCGCTTGGCGGGCGGCGGAAGCCGCTTCAGCATCCACGCTCGCGCCCGAACTCACTCCGGTGTTAGCCGCCCGCGGGAGCGGGCGCGTCTGCGGAGTCCACCCGAAGCGCCCGCTTCCGTGGGCGGCTAACACCGGACGCGGTGCGAGCGAGGGTTACGCAACGCGGGTCGGGACGCACCTGCAACGGCGCCCGCACCGGACCAGCGTTGCATAGCAACGCGGCTTGGTTCTTTCCGCAGCGGCCTCTCTACGCCACCACGCGGCGGGTGTAGAGGAACCATTCGACCATCAGCACCGCGGCGGCGGCGGCGACGAGCCACCACCACCACTCGATCTGCTCGCCCTCGTCCCCCTCGCGTTGCTCGGTCGCAGCGCGGATGGCGTCGGTGCCGCTCAGGGCGCCGGGGTCGGTGTAGCCCGGCAGCAGGTTGCTCTCGCTCGGGTCGAGCAGGCTGACGGCCACGTGGCTGAACTGCGGCACGGGCGGCTCGGTCCGATAGACGCCCACCGATTCGAACGGCCCGAGCGTGAGCCCGCCGCTCTCGTCGACGCGCGCGTCCCGCCGGTTGGCGTCCGCGCCGGCGTAGCCGCTTGGGCCGACGACGGCCACGCGCTCGCCCTCGCTGAGTTCGGCGCGCTCGGCCAGGTTCTGCGGGACGCCGACCACCGAGCCGGGTCGCACGCTCTCGCGCACGCGCACGTCCTCGCCGGCGGCGAGGAACTCGAACATCTGGTAGCCGAAAATCGGGAAGGTTTTCAAGCGCGGCCAGGTGCTGCGGTCGAGGTCGAACGTGAAGATCAGGTGCGTGCGCGGGCCGTTGCGCTCCAGGATCAGCAGCGGCCCACGTGTGCCCTCGATGAGCATCTCGGCCCCGATCGGCAGCGTGACGAGTTGCCCCTCGCTGGCCCACACCCGGTTGAGGCTCAGGCCGCGCAGCATCGGGTGGTCACGCTCCCAATCGAGCACAGCGTTGCTCTCGAAGAAAAGGGGCACGCCCCCCTCGTTGGTCACGGGCCGAACGTTCGTCGCGTCCTCGGGCGGCAGTTCGCCGCTGAAAACGAAGGTACCCGCGAGCGGCAACGACGGCGGCTTATAGGCGTCGAAGAAGGTGACGTCGTAGTCGTTGGCCTCGCCGGAATCGAGCAGGGCGTTGTACTCGTCGGGCGCCACCACGCGGGCCTCGCCCAGATCGAGCGACTCGAACAGGAGGCGCAAAAAGTAGTTGCCGCGCGTTACCAGCATCGCCTTGAGCGGCTCCGGCGGCGGGACCACGATGAAGGCCACGTTGTCCGCAGCCAGCGCGTCTTTGATTGGATTGTCGTAGTCGTCGGGATCAAGCAGTTCGACCCGCACGACGCTGGCGCGGGGCAGCTCGAGCGTCAGGTCGATGCTGTCGCGGCGTGGCGTGTCGGCCTGAAGCGCGCGGGCGTCGCTGAGCCCGGCGGCGTCGGTCGCTTCCATGACGGCCTGCCACTCGGGGTCGTCCCAGCGGGCGGGCGGAGCGGTGATGCGCGTCGGCACGGCGCCGGCGGGCTCGAAGGTCAGGCTCGTCAGATCCTCGCCCTCCTCCGGCATCCGCGCCACGCTCACGCGCACGCCCGCCTCGGCCACGCTCGGGCCGAAGTTGCCGATGCGGGCGAAGATCTGCGCTTGCGTCGGCCGTTCGTAGTTGCGGCTGACGCTGGCGGCGACGATGCCGAGGTTGGCTGTGTCGTCGCTGCCGATGCGCTCGTAGTTCAGCTCGCCGCGCAGCGACAGGTCGACCGCGTCGGCGGCGGGGACGCGGCCGTCGCTGAAGAGGAAGACGGTCGGCCGCTCGTTCGGGTCGTCGCGCAGCCGCTCGTTCGCGTTGGCGCCGCCGGCGACGCCGAGGTTCGCGTCGGCGAGGGTGTAGGCCGTGCGCAGGCGCGTGGGGCGGTCGCTGGGCTCGATGTCGTCGATGGCGGCGCGGAGCAGGGCAGGATCGCCGCTGTAGGGCTGCACGACGCTGGCGGTGTCATCGAAGCTGATAACGGTCGCCTGATCGCCGCGGCGCATTGTGTCGATCAGGGCCTTTGCGCGGCGCTTGGCCTCTTCGAGGCGGGTGCCATCGTCACCGTCGGCGGCGTTCATGCTGGCGGAGCGGTCGATCAGGATCACGCTCTTGCGGCCGGCAACGAGGTCCCCCTCGCTCACGGGCCGCGCCAGCGCGAAGAGCAACGCCAGCAACGCCAGCAGTTGCAACAACAGCAGCAGGTTGCGGCGCAGCCGTTGGAAGGGGCTGTTGACCTGCAAATCCTGAACGGCCTTCTTCCAGAGGAGCGTCGACCCGACCGGCTGCGGCACGCGGCGGAGCTTGAGGAAGTAGAGCAGCAAGAGCGCCGGGATCGCCACCGCCGCAGCGATGGCCGCGGCGGGCCAGTTCAGAAGCTGGGGCAGGAACGACGACACTGCCCCCACCATACCCGCCGCCGCCCGAAGTTGCCTTGCGACCTCGGCGTCGCACTTGCTCCGCCGTTAGCCGCCCCGCCTTGCGGGGCGCGTCGATCGGTGCGGAGCGCCCCGCGAGGCGGGGCGGCTAACAACCGATGCCTGCCGCTTGCGCCAGTTCGGGGGGAAGTGCTCCTCGCGGCGGTAGACGTTTTGCCCCTCCGTCCAGTCGAGGGTGCGATACCGCTCGGCGCGGAAGACGCTTATCGGCACGTCGGCGCGGCGGTAGAGCGCGTGGACGGCCAGGTCGCTGCGGTGGCCGCGGGCGAAGTCGGTGGGCAGCGGCGGGCTGGCGAGCACCGGGGCGACGCCGGGCACTTCTGGGAGAAGCACCCACTCGCTCGCGGCAAAGTCGGCGTCGGTCACGCCGTTGCCGTGGTGGCGGCCGAGGAACGTGGAAATCGGCGTTTTTCCGCGAATTAGCACGACTAGCGCGTCATCCCCCACGATGCCGTCGACCTGTTGCGCAAACGCCCAAGCCTTGTTCGTCCAGGCGAACTCGACCTCCGGCCGCTTGGTGTCGTTCGTCCAGAAGCCGTAGACGACCACCAGCGCGTAGAGCGCCGCCATCGCCGCGGGGCCGGCGCGGGCGAGGGGAGCCAGGGTCGCCAGGAGCGCGGGCAGGCGGCGGGCGACCCAGTCCGCGGCGGTCACGAGTCCGAAGGCGGCGACGATCGCGCTGCCGAGCATCGCCGGCAGGACGTAGTCGATCCGCTTGCCCGCCGACAGGCTGATGCCCGCCAGCACGACGAGCGTGTAGAGCATCGGCGGGACCATCGGGTGATCGAGCCGGATCCGCCGCGTCGCCAGCAGCACGAGCAGCACGCCGGCGGTGACGAGGGCGGTGTTCGACCAGACGAAGGCCTTGCCCCACCACCAGACGTAGCCGTACCACCACTGCTTCACGTGCCCCTCCGGCGTGGCCGTCAGGATGCGGCCGAGGGCCTCGCCCTTGAGCAGCACGTCGTACACAAAGTCCGGGTCTTGCCGGTACGCGAAGAAGAACCAGGCGGCGAACGGGACCACGGCGATCGGCAGGCCGATCAGCGGCTTGAGGCGCAGCACGTCGCGCGGGCGGCCGAGCACCACCGGCAGCAGCAGCCCGTAGGCGGCCGGCAACATCGCCATCGGCCCCTTCGTCAGCGCGGCGGCGCCGACGCAGATCCAAAAGCCCATCGCCCAACGCGTAATGCGGCGCGGCCGATCCACCGGCCACACGGCGATCGTCGCGCAGGCGAAGGCGGCAATCATGAAGGCCGCCTGGAGCATGTCCGGCCGCGCCCGGTAGGCGAGGTCGGCGGCGGTCGCGTTGCAGAGGCAGATCGCCGCGGCGGTGGCGGCAACGGTTAGCCTCAACGGCGAATCGCGCAGCAGCCGGCGCGTGATGAGAAAGACCGCCCCGATCGCGCCAATCGCCCCGAGCAGGCTCGGCAGCTTCAGCACGAACGGCGACCAACTGCGCGTGACGACCACGGCGGCGGCGCCGATCCAGTTGTAGAGCGGCGGCTTGGTCGCCGGCTGGTGCAACACGTCGCGCGGCAGCGCCCACCGGCTGTGGAGCAGCACGTCGGCGGTGTAGCTGATCGTCTTGGGCTGATCCTTGAAGTAGAGATCGGCCGGCCCCAGCACACGCCCGCCGAGCAGGACGAGCACGGCCATCGCGGCCAGGACAACAGCGAGGGTGGCGGCGGTTCTGTCACGTCGCGCGATCAACGGGCGGGCATCCTAGTGCGATCTCTGGCTCGGCAATCAACCCAGCAGGTTGCGCTCGCGCAGGTAGTTCAGCACAAGGGTTTCGAACGGCACGCCCGTGCTGCTGAAGAGGTACGTGCCGCCGCGGCGCGAGATGTAGTTCTTGAGCGCCAGGCAGTAGGCGTTCAGGTTCGCCTTGTACTTTTTAACGAGCTGCCCGGTGATGCTGACCTCGGCGGCGTCGCTGTCCTCCAAATCGACGAGCTTCAAATCCCCCTTCATGTCCGGGTCGATCTCCTGCGGGCTGAGGATGTGGACGGCGAACAGGTCGTAGCGCCCGCTCGTGACGTAGCGCAGGCCGTTCTCGAAGCCGCTTTTGTCGAAGAAGTCGCTCAGCACCACGCAAACGCCCTTGTTGCGGTTGCGCAGGGCGAAATCCTTGCACGACGCGGCGAAGTCGCTTTGGCCGGCGGGTTGAAGACCGTCGAGGAAGTCGAGCATCCGCGGCACGTTGCGCCGCCCGCGCAAACCGCCCGTGTCGGCGACAATGCCGTCGCTCATGGCCGCGATCGTCACGCGGTTGTAGTTGACCAGGCCCACGTACCCCAGCGCCGCGGCGGTCTGCTTGAGATAGTGCAGCTTGTTCGGCTCGCCGTAGTCGCAGCTCAGGCTCGTGTCGACGAGGATGTAAAGCGCCAAATCCTCCTCTTCGAGAAACAGCTTGAGGAAGAGCTTGTCGAGCCGGGCGTTGATGTTCCAGTCGATAAAGCGCAGGTCGTCGCCGACGACGTAGTTGCGAAAGTCGGCGAACTCGACGCTCTGGCCACGCCGCTTGCTGCGGCGTTCGCCCTTCATCTTGCCCGCGAGCATCTTGCGCGACACGACATCGAGCTTGTCGAGCTTGGCCATGAAGCCTGGGTCGAGCCGCAGCGATGGGCGCGGTCGACGGCCGGGCGGCGCGGCGGCGGAGGGGGTGGAAGTCGCTCGGGTCATGCGAAGGGACAGCCTAGCCGGGCGGGGGAAGTTTCACACGATCGCGTCAGGGCGTCTCTTGACGCGTCTCGATCTCCGCGGCTTGCCACAGCTCGGCCATCGTCACCGCCGGGCGCCAGCCGGTCGCGCGGCGTAGCTTCTCGCTCGAGTAGAGCGACGCATCGTCAGGAAAGTCATCCGGCAGCGGCGGGTAATCGGGGTGATGCTCGGCGAGAAGCTCGCGAACACTCGGCGAGCCGGGGCGGTGCCAGATTGTGTCGCCGGCGACGTTGAAGGCCTCGAACCCGCTCCACGGCGGCTCGCCCTCCCAGGCGACGCACGCGAGGAAGGCGCTGGCGCAGTCGTGGGAGTCGAGCCAGGCGTTGAGCTCGCGCACGCCACCGTGACGCTTGCCGCGCCGGCCGCTCTCGCTGAAGGCCCAGTGCAGCCAGTCGCTGTTGCGGTAGTCGTTGCAGCCGGGAATGCGCAGCGCGCAGGCGGTCATGCCGTATCGCGGCGCGAGGGCGGCTAGAAACGCCTCGGCGCCAACCTTCTGGGCGCCGTAGCCGTTGTTGGGCCGGGTCGGCTCGCGCTCGTCGAGCGGCAGGCGCACCGGCACCGGTACGGGCGGGTGGGCGTCGGTGGGCGAGGGCATCTTGCCGAAGGTCGAGTAGACCTGCGCGGTGCTGGCGTAGGCGACCCGCTTCACGCCGATTTCCGCCAGCGTCTGAAACAGCGTTCCCGTCGCGGCGGCGTTGAGGGCGTAGACCTGCTCCTCGTTGCGCTTGTAGGCGTCGGGGATCTCCGCCAGGTGGCAACAGGCGTCGGGGGCGAAGTCGACCAGCCGCGCCTCGAGCACGTCGCGGCGCTCCAGCTCGGCGTAGGCATATCGGCCCGGCGCGTCGGGGCGGGGGTGGCGCTGGTCGAGGTTGAGCACGTCGTGGCCGGCGTCGGCGGCGTGCTGAACCACGACGCGGCCGATCCGTCCACTGCCGCCGGTGATAACGATGCGCATGCGCGAGAACCCCTGCAAAAGGCGTGGTCTGATCCGAACGGTGGCGACGGTAGGCGGTACGCTCGCCCGCGTGCCGCCCGCGATCGCAATGGCCATCGCCCGCGTTCCGCCGGGCCGCTGGGGCGTGGGCGTCAGCGGCGGGGCCGACAGCGTCGCGCTGCTCATGGCCCTACTTGAAGCCGGCCGCGCGCGGGATCTGGTCGTGCTTCACGTCGACCACCACACGCGCGGCGGGGCGTCGGCCGGGGACGCGCGGTTCGTCGAACAACTGGCAACGGACGAGTCGCTGCCGTGCCGTGTATTGAGCGCCGATCCGACTGCCCGCGGCGAGGGGGCGTGGCGGCGCGAGCGGATGCGCCTCTTCACCGAGGCCGCGGGCGATCTGTCGGGTGTGCTCCTGGCGCACCACGCCGACGATGTCGCCGAGACGCTCGCGCTGCGCCTGCTTCGCGGCAGCCCGCGCAGCGCCACGATGGGCCTGGCGCCGCTGCGCTTCGATCGCGTCGTCGTCGGCCTGCGCGTGGTGCGGCCGTTGCTGAACGTTCAGCGTGCGACGCTGCGGGCCTTCCTCGCGCAACCGGGCATTGCTTGGCGGGAGGACGCGAGCAACGCACAGCCCGTGACGCCGCGAAACGTTCTGCGTGCCGCGCTCGCCGACCGTCCCGAGGCGACGGCGGCGCTGCTTGATCTGGCCGAAGCCGCCGCGGGCGCCGAGGCGGCGCTCGACGCGGTTACGCCGGTTTTGCCGGAAGAACCGACCCTTTCCGCCCTGGCCAGCCTCGCCGAGCCGCTGCAGCGCCGGGCGGGGCGGCGGTGGCTGGTGGCGCGGGGCGTGCCCGAGGCCGCGGCGTCGCCTGGGGCGGTCGACCGGCTGCTCGCCCTCGCCGACGCCGCCGGGCCGCGGGCGTGCGACTTTGCCGGCGGCGTGCGTGTTAATCGGCGGGGCGGGCGGCTGGTTGCGTCGCGGCCTCATCCCGGCGCTGCGCCTCGATCGCCCGCTTGCGGATCTCCGTCCGCAGGCCCGCGGTGACCGTGATCGGCTTGTTGTCGAAGGCCCGCGTCGCGAAACGCCGGGCGTCGTTCCATCGCCCGCGGTCGGCCTCGATGTCGGCCCGCTGCATCCAGTTGGACCAGTAGCCCGGCGCCACCTCGGTGCCCCGCCGGGCGGCGTCGGCGGCGCGGTCGAGGTCGCCGATTTGCCGGTACCCGTCGGCCAGGAGCATCCAGGATCGCACGCTGTCGGGCCGCACCCGCGCCTGGTGTTCGTAGAGCGCCAGCGAGTCAGTCCACAGCAGCGCGTACCGCAGCGTCTGGCCCGACCCCGCCACCAACGCAACCGCGAGCAATGCCTTGGCCCACCCCTTCGGCAGCCGGCGGGCGAGCAGGGCGAGGTAGAGCACGAAGAAAGCGCTTGGCAGGAACAGCAGCCGTTCGCCGAAGATCGTGCCGATCACCGTCGGCCCGTTGCTCGCCGGCAGGTACGTCAGCGCCAGCCCGAGCAGGGCGAAGGCCTCGATCAGGTGGCGCCTCGCGAGGGCGATGCCGAAGCCCAGGAACCAAGCCAGAAGCGTCGCGGCGCCGAGCCAGAGGTACGGGTCGGCAAGCGACTGCGTCGGCGTCGTGACGTTCAGGCCGTAGTCGAGCGAGAGGGCCCAGGGCGCGAGGAGTAGCTGCGTCGCGCGGCCGAGCAGGGCCAGGGGGATCAGCCAGCGATCGCGGCCGTCGGCGAGGATCAGGGGCTGGATCGACTCGTCCAGCAGGTTGCGTGGCCAGCCGAACGGAAAGACCTGCTCGCGGTAGAACAGGTAGACCGCCAGCGGCAGGACGAGGCAGAGCGTCAGCCGCTGTCCGCCGGTGCTCGTTCTTACAGGTGTCGCGTAGTCCAGCTCGACCGCCTCGGCCGGCGTCGGCGATGCGGTCAGCGTCGGCGCCAGCCAGCGACGCAGGACGAACCACGCCAGCAGCAGGGCGGACGTGACCAGGCCCTGCTCCTTCGCGCCGATGCTCAGGAACGTCAGCCCGCTGATCGCCAGGCAACGCCGCCACGTCAGCGGCCGGTCGCTTGTGGCCAAGAGCAGCGCGCCGAACATGCCGACGCCGCACAACAACTCGGAGCGTCCCACCAAGCCCGCGACGGCCTCCACGTGCACCGGTTGCGCCGCGAACAGCAGCCCCACCACGCCGCCGACGCGCACGTCCGTCAGCCGCACCGCCAGGCGCGTGACGAGCCAGATCACGCCGCCGTACAGCAGCACGTTGACCGCGTGGAAGAAGAGCGCCGCCCCGTCGCCCACACCGTGAAGCTGCGCCTGGAGCGCAAAGCTCAGGCTCGTGAGCGGCCGCCACAGGTTGTCGACGCCCGCGTTGTACGTCTCGGTGAAGAAGCGGCCCCACAGCGACGGGTCGCTCACGCGCGGGTCCATCGCGATCACGCTCGCGTCGTCGTAGACGTAGGTGCCCGCGAGCGTGACCGCGTAGAGCAGCATGCCCAGCGTCGCCGGGCCGAGTGTCCAGAGGCGCGCCCGCCCCGCGCTCATTCGGCCGGCTCGATTGTGACGGTGAGCGAGCAGCTTTTGAATTGCTCCTGGTAAAGCTCGGCGCGCTCCTTGTGGGTGACGAGCACGAGGCTCACGCCCTCCTGGTCGGCCTCGATCGTGACGCGCTTGGCCTCCTCCATGTCGAGGGGGGTGAGCTCGACGATGGTCTTGGCGACGACGTCGGCGTAGTTGTCGGGGTCGTCGTGGAGCAGCACGCGGTAGGGCGGCAGCATCTTCGACGGCGGCTTTTTGGGCTTGGTCTTGCGGGAGGCCTTGGGCTTTTTCTTGGGCTTGGCCGGCTTGGGCTCGGCCACGCCGGTGCCGCCCTCGCTCTCGCCGGCCGCCTCCTCGCCGGCGGCCATCGCCGCGGCGAGGGGCGAGGCCGCGAAGGGCAGATCGCCGAAGTCGCCGCAATCGTCGCAGTTGTCGGTGTCGCGCATGGGAGGCCTCCGGGCGGGTACGTCAGTCACGCGCCGAGTATAAGCTTTCGCCCGCGTGGCAACAGGGCAAACCCAAACCGGCCGCCTCGTGATCGGGGCGATGAGCGGCACGAGCTGCGACGGCGTCGACGCGGCCCTCGTCCGCATCGCCGGCCGTGGCGACGCGATGACGGCCGCGTACATCGATCACGTCGAGACGAGCTTCGAGCCCGAGTTCCGCCGAAACCTTCTGGAAATCCGCGAGGCCGGCGGCTGCTCGTTCCGCGAGCTGGCGGAGCTCGGCCGCACGCTCACGCTCGCATACGCGGCGGCGGTGACGCGACTGCTCGAGCAGTCGAACACGAAGTCGAGCGACGTCGCCGCCGTCGCCGCGCACGGGCAGACGTTGTTTCACGACCCGCCGGACACGATCCAGTGGCTCGACCCCTCCCTGCTTGCGGCGGAGGTCGGCATGGCGGTCGTGAGCGACTTCCGCCGCGCCGACTGCGCCGCCGGCGGCCAGGGCGCGCCGCTGGTGCCGTTCGGCGACTGGGTTTTCTTCCGCCGGAAATCCACGTCGCCGCGTAGTCCTCAACCTTGGCGGCATCGCAAATGTGACGTATCTGCCCGCGTACGCGCAGATAGACCACGTCACCGCCTTCGACACGGGGCCGGGATGCTGCCTGAGCGATCACCTGATGCGGGTGCGTCGCCCGGAGTCGGATGGCGTCGACTGCAACGGCGAACTCGCAAGCCGCGGCACCCCAAACCAAACCATCGTGGAGACTTGCGCCCGCGCCCGCTCCTACTTCGCGAAGCGTCCCGCCAAAGTCAACAGATACCTCGGAGATGGTCGAGTGGTTTGAGAACGTCTACCGACGCAAGCGGATCGTGATGGACGAGGGTGCCGCTAGACGACTTGCTTGCAACGGCAGCGGCGGTCGTCGCCTCAAGCATTGCCCGCGATATTCGCAAGCACGGCACGCCACACAAGCTCATCGTCGCTGGTGGGGGAGTGAAGAACACGGCGTTGATGGCGGGGCTACGAAAAATGGTCCTTCGAACGCGTGGGCACCACCGTCCGCCGATTGTCCGCGTGACGGATGAACTCGGCCTTCCCGCCCAGGCCCGCGAGGCGGCGTGTTTCGCGGTGCTCGGGGCGGCGACGCTTGATGGCGAGCCGTCGAACATTCCCTCGGCCACCGGGGCCAGCCGCCGCGTGGTGCTCGGGAGCGTGACCCCGCGGCCAATCCGGCCGTAGCAGAGGCCTCCGGCCTCTGCCCGCGTGCCGAGGTGGACTCGCAAGGTCGGGCAGAGGCCGGAGGCCTCTGCTACGGTCGGAAGTGGATCGCTCTCACCTGCCGACCGAACAGCGACTGCCCGAAAGCGAGCGGCTGGACGAACTGTCGGCCGAGGACATCGTCGGCGTGATGAACGAGCAGGATCGCCGCGCCGTTGAGGCCGTCGCGAAGGTGCAAGCGGACGTGGCGAAGGTCGCAGAACTCGTGGCCGATCGGCTGAGCAAAGGCGGGCGGCTGGTCTACTTCGGCGCCGGCACGAGCGGCCGCCTCGGCGTGCTCGACGCGAGCGAGATCCCGCCGACGTTCCGGGCCGACCCACAGCAGGTCCAGGGCGTGATCGCCGGCGGGCGCGAGGCGATGTTCGTGGCGCAGGAGGGGGCCGAGGATTCGCCCAGCGGCGGGGCGGCGGCGGTTGATTCACTGGAAATCGGGAAGATTGACGTCGCCTTCGGCATCGCCGCCGGCGGGACGACACCATTCGTGCGCGGCGCGCTCGATCGCGCGAAGGAGCGCGGGGCGGCCACCGTCTTCCTCGCCTGCGTCGGTCCCGGCGACGGCCAAGCGACGGCCGACCTCGAGATTCGCCCGATCACTGGACCGGAGGTTGTCACCGGCAGCACACGCCTCAAGGCCGGCACGGCGACGAAGCTCGTGCTGAACCAGGTCACGACGACGGCGATGGTGCTGCTCGGCAAGACGCACGGCAACCGGATGGTGGATCTCAAAGCCAGCAACGCGAAGCTCATCGACCGGGCGGCGCGGCTGGTGATGGACCTCGCTGGCGTCGACCGGGCGGAGGCCCATCGCCTGCTCGACGCCGCCGGCGGACACGTGAAAATGGCCGTCGTGATGGCGCGCTTCGCCTGCTCCGCGGACGAGGCGACCGAGCGGCTCGAAGGCGTTCAGGGTCGCCTCCGCGCCGCTCTGGCCGGCGGCTGACGGCAGCGCGGCGTTATTCGGACGCCGCCTCGCGCCGCAGCACGGTGATTTGCGATGGGTCGCTGACGATAATTTCCGGATATCCCTCGGGGGCGAGCACGACGGTGCCCGTCACGCGGATACGCTCGCGGAAAAGGGCGTCGCCGTCCGTGCCGCCGAAGGCCTCCTGCATCGCGGGGAAGGTCTGCGGGAACCAGACGACCGCGAAGCTGCGCCCGCGCTGGCTGCCCTCGAAGTAGAGGCGAAAGACCTTGCCCGAGCTGCTCGTGCGGGCGTGGCTGACGACGCCTTCCACGCTCGCCCGTCCGTCGGGAAAGTCGGGGTGCTGGTCATTGGCGATGGAGAGCAGGCCGTCGTAATCGAGCGGCGAGATCGTTGTCTCGGGCGCGGGCGGATCGTCGGGAACGTTCCTGTCGCGGTAGGCGGCCAACTGCTCGCGTTCGCCGTGATCGACGGTATTCCCCTCGTCGCGCGGGGTGCCTTGGGGCGGCGCGGTGCTGACGATCGGCGCCGGCGGCAGCGTCGCGGCCGGCTCGTCGTCCGCGACGGCGGGGGGCGTGGTGGCCGGTGGCTCAACGGACGCCGGACCCTGCGCGACAGGCGTGTCGCGGGTCATCCAGATCGCGAACGACAGCAGCCCGCCGACGGCAGCAAGGCCGACGCAGACGCTGGCGAAGGTGGCGACCTTGCGTTGGCGTTTCCTGCGCCGCAGCGCGTCGATCGCGGCCGAGTCGAGCATGGAGGCCAACCCCTCGGCGGTCAGGCCCGAGCCGGTGGGGATGCTGCCCGATTCAATCGCCTCCAACGCCGCGCGGATCGCCGTTTGGTTCGAGATCGCCGGCGCCGGCGCCGGCGCGGGCGTTGGCGCGGGCGGGTCGGCCGGCACGGTGAAGACGCGCAGCGCTTTGCCGAGCTTGCCGATCGACTCGAAGCGCCCACCGGGGTCTTTGCTCATCGCCCGCTGGATGACGCCCGCGAGGCGCTGGTCGACGTCGGGCCGCACGGCAGACAGGGCGGGCGGGGCCTTGTTGACGTGGGCGTCGAGCACGTCGCGCCGCGCCCCGACGTAGGGCGGCCGGCCCGCGAGCAGGGCGAAGAGGGTGGCCGCCAGGGAATACTGATCGCTTTTGGCGTCGCTGGTGTTGCCGAGCACGACCTCGGGCGCGATGTAGGCCGGCGTGCCGACGAGGCGGCGGTAGCGGTGGCCGTCGCTCGGGTCGTCGATGGCGGCCAGGCCGAAGTCGGCCACCTTCACGCGGCCGTTGCGGGCGAGCATCAGGTTGGCGGGCTTGACGTCGCGGTGGACGACGCCGACGTCATGGGCGCTCTGCAGCGCCTCGGCGGCCTCGGCGACGAGCGTGCAGGCGCGGCGGACATCGAGCGGGCCGGCGGCGTCGATGAGCTCCTGGAGCGTGCCCCCCTCGGCCAACTCCATCGCGATGAAGCCGCCCATCCCGCGCCCGCCGGACGCCGGAAGCTGGCCGACCTCGAAGACGGTGACGATGCCGGGGTGTTCCAGCCGGGCCGCGGCGCGGGCCTCGCGAACGAGTTGCTCGACCGTCTGCCGCCCCAGCCGGTCGGCGGTGTCGTCGCCAACCTCCCCCTCCGAGCCGTCATCGGCCGCGTCCTGCTTGACGGCTTTGGCGGCGGCGTCGGGCGTAATGACCTTCAGCGCCACGCGCCGGTGCAAATCGGTGTCCTCGGCCAAAAAGACCCGCCCGTACCCGCCGCGCCCGAGCAATCCAAGCAACTTGAACCGCCCCACGCGCTTGCCGAGCCAGTTCGGCGCGGCACTCGTGTTCCGGGCAGGCTCGGGCGGCGTTCCGTTGGACTCGGGCATGGCGACGGCGGTCTCGGCCCCTGGACGAACTTCCCCAACTGCGGCACCCGTTGTACCCGATCTGCCGTCACCGTTGGGCGACGGGCGTGACCTGGCGCTCGGTTGGGCCGGTGTAGATCTGGCGCGGGCGGTAGATCTTGCCCTTCTGGTCGCGCACTTCCTTCCACTGCGCGATCCAGCCCGGCATGCGGCCGACGGCGAAGAGGACGGTGAACATGTCCGTCGGCACGCCCATCGCCCGCATGATGATGCCGCTGTAGAAGTCGACGTTCGGGTAGAGGTTGCGGCTGACGAAGTAGTCGTCGGCCAGGGCAACCTCCTCGAGTCGCTTGGCGATCTTCAAGAGCGGGTCGTCCTGCTGGTTCATCGCCTTCAGCACGGCGTCGGCCTGGCTCTTGAGGATTTTGGCGCGCGGGTCGTAGTTCTTGTAAATCGGGTGACCGAAGCCGAAGAGGCGGTACTTCTTCTCCTTCACGCCGGCGATGAACCTGTCGGGGTCAAGGCCGTCGTCATCGTGAATCTGCTGAAGCTGGTTCATGATCTCCACGTTCGCCCCGCCGTGAAGCGGGCCCCAGAGGGCACACACGGCCGCGGCGCACGAGGCGAACAGGTTGCAGTGGCTCGACCCGACCATGCGGCACGTGCTGGCCGAGCAGTTCTGCTCGTGGTCGGCGTGGAGCAGGAAGATCAAATCGAGCGCCTTGGCGACCTCGGGCTTTGGGTCGCGGGAGAAGCCCATGTTCAGGAAGTTGGCCGTGTAGTCGAGTGACGCATCGGGCTCGATGTCGCACGACTTGCCTTTGGCGTGGCAGCTGATGGCCGCCCCGAGGGTGGCGGTCTTGCCGATGAGCTTGGCCATCGAGTCGTCGAAGTGACCGCGGTAATCGACCTCCATCACCTCCGGGTGGTAGCCGCACAGCCCGTTGATGCAGGCCGACAGCATCGCCATCGGGCTGGCGTCGGCGGGGAAGCCGTCGAGGATTTTCAGCAGCCGGTCATCGACGCCGGCGTTCTCCTTCACGCGGCTCTCGAAGGCGTCGAGCTCATCCTTTTTTGGCAACTCGCCGTAGCTGAGCAGGTAGGCCGTCTCCAGGAACGAGCAGTGCTCGGCCAGTTGCTCGATCGGATAGCCGCGGTAGCGCAGGACGCCCTGTTCAGGGTTGATGAAGGTGATGTCGCTCGTGCAACTGCCGGTGTTGCGGTAGCCCGGATCAAGCGTGATGACGCCCGTCTGGCCGCGCAGCTTGGTGATGTCGACCGCCCGCTCACCCTCGGAGCCGCCCATGGCCGGCAGGTCAATTGACCGCCCGCCCCCCAGTTGCAGCGTGGCGTTAGTGGAGTCGGTGGTGGGACCGGTGGTGGAGTCGGTGGTGGGCGACGGCGAAGAGGCGGTGGCGGTCATCGTGGCATCGTAGACCCGCCTGCGCTGGCCCGAAACGCCTTGAAGCCGCGGGAACAGGCGGGAACAGGCGGGAACGGGCGATTGCAACGCCGCACCAACGTCCGCAGTGCAAGGATGGTCTTGCACACAACGGCCCCGCGGCGCACGATCGACGCGCGGCATTCCCTCCACCGGCGGCCCCGGCGTGCCGCGGGCTTCGCCATAGAGAGAGGGTGGCGGGGTGGCGGGGGTGGCGGGGGAGACTTTGTCGTACGAGCGATCCACATGTCCAAGTCGAGCCGCACATCCGTTCCCGCCGAGTCGACGCCGCCGCCCGCCGCCGCGGGTGAGCCGGACGCGCCGAGCCTGTACGAGTTCGCCGACGCCCCCTCGCGGCACGGCCGGCCACGCGAGCGGGCGGCGCGGCCACGCGAGCGGGCGCCGCGGCCGCTGGAGGAGATGCCCGAGCCGTCCGGCAGCGACGTCGACGAGCCGCCGTCGATCGCCGAGTTCGAGTCGATTGCCCCGTATCCGCCCCTCGACCCCGCCAGCGAGCGGCCCGAGGAGGAGGACCCGTACTTCCTCTCCTCCCCCCCAACCCCCACCGGCGGACCCGACGACCCCACGGCCAGCGGGCGCAGCCTGCGCGAGCTGATGATGGGCCAGGAGTGGGCCCGCTTCCAGGAGGACCGCGAGGCGCGGCGGCGCGCCGAGTCGGGCGAGGGCGTCAAGCTTCGGCGCAAGCCCCCGCCCCCGCCGGACATCACCGACCCCAGCGTCGGCCGCACCGTGCTGCGCCCGCCGGCGCCCCAGGCCAAGCCGCAGGTCATGCGCCGCCTGCGCCCGATCGTCCCGCGCGAGCCGGG
>CBDCBA010000014.1:0-92634 GCA_965214125.1 Tepidisphaeraceae bacterium | reverse complement strand
CGGGATCCTCGTCGGCGATCACGGGCTCGAGCACGTTGGGCGGATAGCTGGGAACCTCGCGGATGAGCTGGTTCACCTCGCGCAGCGCCCGCTGGATGTCGACGCCGGTCTCAAACTCCAGGCGGATCTGGCCCTGCCCGCGGCTGCTGGTGCTGGTGAGCCGCGCCAGGCCGCTCACCTCGCGGAGCACGTCCTCCTGCTGCTGAACGACGTCGGCCTCCACCTCGCTCGGGTTGGCGTTGGGGTAGATCGTCGTGACGCTGATGACGCCCTGCTGCACCTCGGGCGTCATCTCCACGGGCACGCGCGCAAACGCCAGGTAGCCAGCCAGGATCGACAGCAAGATGCCCACCGCAACGGTAATCGGCTGCGAGATGGCGAGGCGAATGGGAGACATAGGCCGGAAAGGATGAAGGCGGAAGGATGAAGGATGAAACAGATGCGGAGACGGGGCGGCGCGGGCGGATGACCGCGCGGGTTCATCCCTCATCCTTCCTTCGGGCCTCAACCGGCTGGCCCGGCCGCAGGCGTTCGCCACCCTCGATGACGACGCTGGCGCCGCGTTGAAGCTGCGGGCTGTCCGCGAGCACCGCCAGGTCGCCAGAGCGGAAGAGCACCTCCACGCCCACCGGCGCGGCCGACGGACCGAACTGGCCGGGCACGATCATCCGCACGTACTCCCCCGCGCCGTCGCGTTGGATGGCGTTCACCGGGACGACTAGCCGCTGCGCCTCCCCCGCCGCCGGCAGCGACGCCGTCACGCTCATCCCCGCCGCCAACGCCGGGCCCGCCTCCGGACTCTCGACGTCCGCCACGAGCAGGAACCGCCGCGACCGGGCGTCCAACTCCGGGACGACCCGCACGGACCTGGGCGTGAGCCGCAACTCGAACGCCGGCACGACAATCGTGACGTCCCCTGGCGCGGCGTTCGAGAGCGCGGCGAAGTCGAGTTGCTCCGGCACCTCGATCACCGCCTCGAACACGCCGGTGCTGGACAGGATGGCCACGGTCGCCCCGGCCTGAAGGTACTCGCCGACCTCCGCCTGCCGCTGCACGATTGTGCCGTCGAACGGGGCGGTCACGACCGCGTCGGACAACTGCACGCGCACGCGGTCGACGCGCGTCTCGGCGGCGGCGAGCGATTTTTCAGCAGCGTTCACCTCGGCCTCCGCGACGGCGGCGGCGGTGACGGCCTGCCGCAACGTGAGCTCGCTGACCGACCCGGCCATCCGGTCGGCCGCGGC
The DNA here is from genome assembly GCA_965214125.1 of Tepidisphaeraceae bacterium. Classification (GTDB taxonomy): domain Bacteria; phylum Planctomycetota; class Phycisphaerae; order Tepidisphaerales; family Tepidisphaeraceae; genus CBDCBA01. Next base: position 91,390 of record CBDCBA010000014.1, on the reverse strand, counting down.
TTGACGGGCCTCGGCTTCGCCCCGCAACTGCTCGAGCTCCGCCCGGCGGCGCTGCACGTTCGCCTGCGCCACCGCGACCTCGGCCTCGGCGGCGGACAGGTCCTCGCGCAGCCGGCGGTCGTCGAGCACGACCAGCACGTCTCCCTCGGCCACGACGGCGGCCTCGTCGAACCGAACCTCGAGCACCCGCCCCGGCTCGACGCTCGCGACCGCGCTCCGCCGCTTGGCCCGCAGCGTGCCGGGAATCTCGCGACGCAACCCGATCGCTTGCCGCTGCACCTCCGCAACCTGCACGACACTCGGCGGCGGCCCACCCCCACCACCACCCCCACCGCCACCAGTCCCACCACCGCCCTCGCCACCGGATTGGCTCGCCTGCGCATCCTCGTTGCAGCCGCAGAGCAGCGCCGCCGCGAGCGCCAGGCCGAGGAGCGCGACCCGTCCTGCCGCTGACAATTCAAACGCTTGTTTCACGCAGGAACCTTACACCGCTCCGTCCCGCAGCGGGTGGGAGACCGGATTTTCCGCCGCGTCACGTCGGGGGATGTGCCGGGTTGACGTTCGACCTTGGCAACGCGATTGCCCATTGACAATTCGGTGAACTTGGCGATGATTCGAGTTGGCAACAACTGGCGCGCACGCCCGACTACGGAGCGATTTGGCGCAGCCACGAACGATCCACTGGTCACGGATGTTTGGACCGAGGCGTCCGCCTTCCCGTGATCGAACCGAAGGGGAATCAAGATGACACTTCGCACCACACTTCTTTCATGCGCGACCGTCGCGCTTGGTCTTGGCTTCGCCGCCCAACCCGCCGCGGCCCAGGTCGACAACCTGCTGACGAACCCCGGCTTCGAAACCGGCGACTTCAGCAGTTGGAACGTCTTCGGCATGGGCTGGCGTATCTCCGAAGGAGATGACGCCAACTCCGGCACGTTCGGCGCCGTCAACGACGTGCTGACGAGCGACGACGCCAACCAATTTCGTGGCCTGCAGCAGACGATCGACGCCGAGCCCGGCGAGACGTACACGGCCAGCACGTTCATCCGCACGGTTGCTCAGAACGAGAGTGCGGCCTTCCTCGAGCTCGAGTTCTTCGACGGCCCAATCGACGCCGAGGGCAGGCCGACCGGCACCCGGTTGGCCAACTTCGAGTCCGATCAAGTCTTCACCGATCAGGACTTTATGCAAGTCTCAATCGGCCCGGTCGTCGCCCCCGCGGGCACCGAATCCCTGCGGATCGGCGGCATCGTCTTCAAGAATGCGACGATCATGGACAACGACTTCCTCATCTTCGACGACTTCAGCGTCGTAGTACCCGAGCCGGGCACGCTCACGCTCGCCGCTGCGGGAGGCCTGGTCCTCCTGCGCCGCCGGACGAAGGCGTAACGAGCGTCGAACCGCATCACCGCGCTGGAGAAACCATGAATCCGATCGCCACCCGCCGTTCGCCCGCTGCCTTCACGCTCGTCGAGCTGCTGGTGGTGATCGGCATTATCGCGTTGCTGATCGGCATTCTGCTTCCCGTGCTGGGCCGCGCTCGCGAGGCGGGGCGGAGCGTGTCGTGCCTGTCGAGCATTCGGCAGCTCAACACAACGGTGCTGCTCTACGTGAACGATCACAAGGGCACGCTGCCGTACGCCTGGGGGCCCGACAACGAGCTTGTCAACCGGCGGCTGCGGCTGTACATGGACCAGGACTCGAAGACCGGCGGCATCACGCGGGTTTACCAGTGCCCGTCGATTCGCGTGCCGCTGGCGGACGACTTTTTCAGCACGTATGCGGTCAGCCTCGGCACGTTCATCTTTTCGCCGCCATACGTGGACCCGCCGCGTCAGCCGATGAAGCTGTCGAGCGTGCCGCGATCGACCGAGGTGTTGGCCTTCGGCGACGCCAACCAGATCAAGGCCGACGCCAGCGGGGCACCCAACGGCGGCAGCCAGGAGTTCATCGACTTCAGCGACTGGTGGTTTCCGGCGCCCGATGGCGACCTGATCTACCAGCCGCGCATGCAGGCCGAGATCAAGCCCGACGAGCCGCTGCCGACCACCAACAACGTCGACGAGGTTGGCCGCCCCTCCGCCCTGCGCTACCGGCACAACGCTAGCGCCGATGGCAAAACCGGCTCGGCCAACGTTGCCTTCCACGACGGCCACGCCGCCTCACGGAAGATCGGCGAGCTCACACAGCGCAACATCGCCGTCTCCTACTAAAGCGGGCGAGCACCGCATCTGCCGTAGGGTGGGCACGGCCCACCTTCCGATCCCGATGGTGGGCCGTGCCCACCCTACAGCATGCGCGGCGGGCGTTGGGCCGGCCTACGTCAGCAGGTTGTTCAGCCGCGCGAAGAGCAATCCCGCCCCGCCGACGCGGCGGTGGGCGGCGAGCTTTGCCTGCTTGTAGAGCCGGCGGAGCGGCGGGTTGTCGCGCAGCTTGATGCCCGTTTGCTCAGCGTCGCGCAGGTGCTGCTTCGCCTCGGCCAGACCCACCCGCGCGTCCTCGGCCGACGCGGCGGAAACGCGGGCGGCGGCGAGGTGGTACAGCAGCTTGTAGAGCGGCACGAGCCCGTCGACCTGCGTCACCGACGCCAGCCGCCCCGCCGCGTGCTGATGCGGCTCGCTCGCGCCGCTCTCCGCCTCGGCCACGTGCGTCGCGGCAAGGGCGGACCAGACGCAAAGGAAGTCGGTCGTGTGATCCGGCGGCAGCGACAGGCCGAACTCGCTTGCCTGCAACGCCTCGCCCCAGCGACCCAGGTGGCCCAGCGACTGCGTGAAGTTGAGCATCATCCACGGCCGGGCGAACTCGCGTTGCGCGTAGTCGCCCATCAGGCGTGCGCAGTCGGCGTGGGCGCCGCTGTTCGAGAGCGCGAAGCCGCCGGCGCCCCAGGCATCGTCGCCCGCTTGGCCGTGCGCGTTGGACAATTCCCCGATGTGCTTCGTCGCGAAGGTGCGCAGCCGCTTGGGCACCGTCTCGATGCCGGACTGCAAGTAGCCGCTCACGCCGTGGAGCCAGGCGACGGTCGGATGGCCTGGCCGCTTGGCCAGGCTTGCCAGCGCCTGCTCGGCCCGCTTGTGCTGGCCGTCCTGCACGAGCCATGTGACGATTACCTCGGCCGCGGGGGGCGACAGGCGCTCGTCCAGCAACATCTCTGCGACGGCGTTGCGCGTCTGAGCCAGTTGCCGCTTGGCCTTCTGTCCAAATCGGCGTAGGTGCCCGGTTGCCATGGAGAGCGGTTCTGCATTGGGTTGCTCGAAGGTGACGAGCTCGCGCAGGAACGTGGCCGCCTGCGCCCACTCGCCGTGAGCGGCCTGAACGGCGGCGTCGTAGGCGAGGGCGTAGTGGGCGTAAAGGTGCGGGCGCATCTCCTCGAGCATGGCCGTCGCTTCGTCGGCGGCGTTGTCCTCCAGGTGGATCGCGAGGAGCGTGCCCGATGCCGTCGGGTCCGACGGGTTGAGGCGGTGCGCGCGGCGGAGCAGGTCGACGGCGGCTGCGCGATCCTTGTCCCGCCTGGCGGGCTCGGCATCGGCGCGGGCCAGCCGCACGCGGGCGGACTCGATCAAGGCTTCGGGCGAGAACGGGAGCGCCTTGGCGCGGTCGTCGCCGGTGCGGATGGCGAGGTCGAAGTCACCGGTCGCCATCGCCCACTCGACCACGCGCCGCCAGCCCCAATCGTACTGCGGCCAATCGTCGAGCACGGCCTGCATCGCGGTGATTGCGCCGGCGGTGTCGCCCCGGTCGGCGAGAATGGCCGCCGCCCGGCCGCGAAGCGTCATCGGCGGCGGGTCGCCCAGCGCCGCCGGATGACAAGCGGCCTGCGCCTCGTCGAAGCGGCGCAGCGTGCTGAGCACCTCCGCCTTGAAGTCGTGCGCCTCCTCCAGCGTCGGCTCGAGCTCGATTGTTTTCTCGACCTCCGCGAGCGCCTCCTCCACGTGGCGCGGCGAGAAGAGCATCCGCGCCACCGACAGCCGCAGCCGGGCATCGCCGGGCCGCTCCCGCACCAGCCGCCGCAGGACGTTCAGCCCACGCTCGGCATCCCCAAGCTGTTCCGACCAGTTGGACATCGCGGTCACGAGCCGCTCGTCGTCCGCGTCGACCTCCAGCGCCTCGACCGCCGCTTCGAACGCCGCCTCGCCCTCCTCGGCGGTGGTCGCCGCCGACCAAAGCGTCAGCGCCCGCGTGTTGAGCAGCGCCACGTTCCGCGGGCTCCGCTTCAGGCCCGACTCGAGCACCGTCAGCGACCCGCGATGATCCCCCTCGTCCACCATGTAGTCGGCCAACGCAAGCGTGACGCGCTCGTCGCTCGGGGCGACCTTCAGCGCCTGCCGCAACGCCGCCTCGCGCCGCTTCGGGTCGAGGGCGACGCGATGGACAATCGCGAGCGTGAGCCACAAATCGGCCACGAGCGGGAACCGCCGCGTTGCCTCGCGCGCCACGCGCCGGGCGGCGTCGAGGTTGTCGACGCGCAGCTCCTGCAAGGCCAGCGCGTCCCACGCCTGCCACAGATCCGGCCGCGCCTGCTGCACGTTCGCCAGCACGTCGCGTACGTCCTGGGGCGAGAGCCCGTTGCGGACGACCTGCGAAAACTGATTCACCGTCTCGCCGTCGACCCGCTTGCCCGCGAGCAGGTCGGCCAGACGCCGCGCCGTCCGCTTGGCCTCCTCGGGCGTGCGGGCGAGGTCCATCAGGTTCGCCATCGAGCTCGTCTCGCCGGGGGCAACGTCGATCGCGCGGAGCAGAAACGTCTCGGCCGCGGCCCGGTCGCCTGCGAGCTTGGCAAGGTCCGCCTGGAGGCGAAGCTGCGTCGGGTGGTCCGGCTCGATCGCCCCCGCCCGCTGGAGCACCTCGCGCACCTCGTTCAGCTCCTGCTCCGTCGGCGGTCGTGGCGAGGTGGCACGCTTGCGGAAGAGGATGTAGATCGCCAACTCGCGAAGGGCCCAGGCGTCGTTCGGATCGCTCGAGACAATCGAGCGCAGCGTGCGCTCGCCGCCGCCGGGGTCGTGCTCGACCTGCTGGCGGTAGAGCATCACGCGGAGCGTGCCGTGGTTGGGGAACCGCTCGCACGCTTCGGCGAGATAAGCGGTGGCGGCGGCGGGGCCGTCAAGGTCGCCGATGCGCCGCGCCGCCTCGTTCCGCGCCGCCAGCGTGAGCGGCTCGGCGTCGGCGAGTTCCACCCACTTCTGCTTCGACTCCTCCAACCGCCCCTGAATGCCCCGGACCTGCGCCGCGCTGCCGAGCCACGTCGCCCGCCGCGCCACCGGCTTGGCCCGCTCCAACAGCGCGTCGGCTGCATCGTCCTTGCCGACCTCCGCCTGGACGCTGGCGGCCGTCAGCAGCAGGTCGGGATCGTCGGGCCGCTTTGCCAGGCCCGCCTGAAGCGCCGCGATCGCCTCGTTGCCCAGGCCCGCGTCCCAGAGAGCGCGATGCAGCGTGAGCGTTGGCCCCGATGACTTGTGCCCGAACCGCTCGGCGCGCTCGCGCAGCACGCTGATGGCCGCATCGCCCTCGCCGCTGAGCCGCTCCATCGACAGCCAGGTATCGGCCCACTGCTCGGCCTTGTCGTCGAGCGTTGCCGCGAACCGGGCCGCGTCGCGGGCGTCGTCACGCCGCTGCTCTCCCTGAGCCCACAGCATTTGGCCGAGCATGTGCATGCGCACCGGCGACTGCGGATTCCGGCGGACGAGCGCGGCGAGCATGCGGCGCAGGCGTGGCCCCTCCCGCGCGTCGCCGAGCAGCATGTAGACGAGCCGCTCGCGCAGGGCGTCGCCCATCTCCGGCTTGGCGGCCGCCTCCTCCAACACCGCGCGGGCGCGGGCATATTGGCCAACCGACTCCAACGCCGAAACAAGGCGCATGATCGCCCCGTCGCTCTTGGGATATCGCTCGACCACGGCCTCGGCCAGCCGCAGCTCGACGGTCGCGTCGGCGTCGTAGCGGGCCAGTACCTGCTGGGCAAGGAGCGTCAGCCGGCCGGTTTCATCCAGCGCGACCATCGCCGCGACCGCCTCGCCGGCGGCGGCGCGATTGTGAGCCACAAGCGCCGTGTTCAAGGCGAAGTAGAGATCGTGCAACTCCGCCTCGGGCAACGCCACCTCGTCCGCGAGCGCCGCCTTGTCCGCCGGCACCATCAGCATGCAGCGCAGCCCGTGCTCGCCCTGGTCCTCAAGCATGCCGTCGAACTCGCCCTCGACGAGGCCGGGATCGCCTGGGTCGCGGATCAGCAGCGAGCGGCGGATCCGGTCGTAGCCGACCACCGCCTGTTCGTGCGCGCTGGTCGCGGCGACGGTCGTCATCGTGAACGGCAGCCCGCGATCAATCAGCGCGACGACCGTCTCAAAGTCGAGCGAGAACTCCCGCACGTGCCACCCTTGGTTGATCGCCCACTGTCGCTCAGCTTGGGAGGGCGTGCCGTCGTAGCAAATCTCCTCGGCGATTTCGAGATGCTCGGCGGGCGCATCCCAGAACTTGGCGAGGCTCGTGAGCGTCGCCGGCACGCAGGTGACGTGGTTCTGCCGCACGAACGGCACGTCGAGCTGACGCCGGTGCTTTGCGAGTTCGGCCGGCTCGTCGGCGTCGGGGCCCAAGCCATCGAGGTGGGCGCGGACGCGATCGGTCATCTTGCGCCATAGCTTGTGCTCGCGGTCGCGCAGGTTCGGCGTGGCCTCGCCCTCGGCCTCGCGTGGACCGGCGGCCTGCTCAGTGAAGGGCAGCGCGTCGCGCAGGCGACCCTCGCGGTAGAGGATGTCGCCCCGCCGCCCCGCCAGGAACCGGGCCAAACGTCGATCGACCGCCTCGTCGAGCAGCGGCAGGTGGCGGAGCGCTTCCTCCAACGCCTCGCGCTCGAGCGTCGCCTCCTCGAGCGTGCGGTGCAGGGCCGCGCGGCTCATCCACAGGCGGCCCGATTGCAGGCGCTCGCACGCCTCGACCAGCCGCTCCCGCGCCTCGTCGCGGCGGTCGAGTTGCAGGAGCATTTGCACCTGCAAGTCGATCGCCGACGCCGCCTCGGGCCGCAACGCGATGGCCCGCTCGACCGCGTCCAGCGCCTCCTCGCGCCGGTCCTCCATGTCGAGCAGGATGCAATGCTCCACGTGGCACCACGGGTCGTCCGGCGTCAGCGCGAGCGCCCGCGCGAGGTCGGCCTCGGCCGGGGCGAAATCGCGCAGCACGCCGCGCAGCCGGGCCCGCAGGGCGAAGTAGTTGCTTTGCAGCTTGTCCGGCGTCTCGTCGTCCGGGTTTGACCCGTATTGCTGGTCGGTTTCGAACGTGCCGGGGGTGTCGCCGCGACGCTTCATTTCGAGCCAGAGCCGCCACGGGCCGCGCGTGCCGAGCAGCGCGTAGAGCGCGTAGACAGCCACGTCCGCGCGGTCGCCGGCGCGGCGCAGGGCGCGCAGCGTCATCGCTTCGGCGAGACGCCCGCCGCCAAGCTGGCCGGCGAGTCGCGTCGCCAGGAGCATCGCCGTCCAGTCCTGCTGAGCGTACGCCGCCTTGGCCCACGGCACGACGCCGCCGAACTCGGCCGCGGCCTCGTTCGCGTCCAGAAAGCGGCCAGCCTTGTACAGCTCCCGCACCCGCGCCACCATTTGCACGTCAAACACGGCGAAGATGCTACCGGACCGATCCGCTGAATGAAAAGTCGGCGCGGCGATCAAACTCGCCTTGCTTGAAGCGGGCTCTCGTTCGGGCGACGCTGGCATCCGTGAACTTGTCCACCGCTCGCTGCCCGCTGTGGATCGTGCGGCTCGTCGCCGTCGCTGCGCTCGGCGGGGACATGCGGGGCGAGCCGCCCCTCGACGTGTTGCGCACGAACGCGCTCCGCGAGCAGTACCGCGGCAAGGTCTTCGGCGAGCAATTGGAGCCGCACTGGATAGACGGCGGCTTGTGGTGGCGGCACGAGACCGGCCGCGACACCCACCGCTTCCGCACCGCCACGTTCGATCAGCCGACGCCGCGCGATTTGTTCGACCACGACGCCCTCGCCGCCGCCCTCGGACACTCCGTGCTCGCGGATGAGTTGCCCATCGAGAACGTCAGCCTGACGCCCGACGGCCGGACCCTTCATTTCGACGCCTTTGACTCCACCTGGACCACCGACCGCGATTTCATCGCGATCCAGCAAATCGAACCCGAAGCGCAAGCCGACGAGCCGCGGCGTGGTGCTCGTGAACAAAATCACGACAGCGCCCAGGCTAAGTCGCCCGACGGCCGGTGGGGCGTGACACTGCGCGATCACAACGTCTTCCTCGCCGACGGCGATGCCACGCCGCGCCAACTGACGTACGACGGCACGCCGCAGGATTCCTACGGCGGCCGCGTTCACTGGTCGCCGGACTCAAGCAAGTTCGTTGTCCTGCAAACGCGCGATGGTCACTCCCGCGAGGTGACGGTGGTCCAGAGTGCGCCGGGCAACCAGCTCCAGCCGAAGGTCATCACCTACGACTACCGCAAGGCCGGCGATGACATCCCGCAGAGCCGGCCGCGCCTGTTCGATGTCGAGCGCGGCCGGGTGGAGGTGGACGAATCACTATGGCCTAACCCTTGGTCGCTGCGCAATGTCCGCTGGCGAGGCGATTCGAGCGGCTTTACCGTTGAATACAACCAGCGTGGCCACCTCGTGCTGCGCGTGATTGCCGTCGACGCAGAGACCGGCGAGGTGAAGGCCATCGTCGAGGAGGCGCGCGACACACACATCGCCTGGAAGGACAAGTACCACCTCCACTGGATCAACGACGACCGCCTTGTCTGGATGAGCGAGCGCGACGGCTGGAACCACCTGTACCTGTACGACCTTACCGGCGATTCGATCAAGCAGCTCACCAGCGGCGAGTGGGCGGTGCGCGAGGTGGTCGCGAACAACAACGAAAAGGAGTTGCTCTGGCTCGAAACCTACGGCCGAGACGGCGTTGACGGTGATGGGGGTGGACGTGAGCCGCTGTACCGGCACTTGGCCAAGGTGGACTTTGACGGCAATCTTACGTGGCTGACTGACGCCGACGGCACGCACGAACGGCCAAACTTCATGCCGAACGCGGATTGGTCGCACTACGTCGTGACGTGGTCGCGCGTCGATCAGCCGCCAGTCCACGAACTTCGGCGGAGCAGCGACGGCAAGCTCCTCACAACCTTGGGTGAGGCGGACGCAACCGGTCTCTACGCGGCCGGCTGGCAGCCGCCCGAGCAGTTCGCCGCCCCCGGCCGCGACGTTGAGCTGATGGTCCACGGCGTCCTCTTTCGCCCGACCAACTTCGAACCGGAGAAACGATACCCAATCATCGAGGACATCTACATGGGCCTGCCGATCGCCCCGAAGCGCTGGCGCGTGTGGGACGGTCGGCGGGCGTTGGCGGAATTGGGGTTCGTCGTGGTCGTCAACGACCCGGCCGTCACGGTGTGGCCCAGCCGGCGGCACTGGGACATCGGCTACAAGAACCTTGGCGACGCCGGCTTTCCCGACCGCATCGCCTGGATTAAGGCCGCCGCGAAGCAGCGGCCTTGGATGGACCTCGACCGCGTCGGCATCTACGGCACCAGCGCCGGCGGGCAGGCCTCGCTCCGCGGCATGCTCGCGCACCCCGAGTTCTACAAGGTCTGCGTCAGCTCCTGCGGATGCCACGACAACCGCATGGACAAGATCTGGTGGAACGAATACTGGATGGGCTGGCCTGTCGGTCCGCACTATGCCGAGCAGAGCAACGTGACCAACGCCCACAGGCTCCAGGGCGATTTGCTGCTGATCGTGGGCGAAATCGACCAGAACGTCGACCCGGCCAGCACCATGCAGGTCGTCGACGCGCTCGTCCAGGCGGATAAGGATTTCGAACTGCTCGTGCTCCCCAATGCCGGCCACACCAGCGGCGGGCGCTACGGCGAGCGAAAGCGGCGAGAGTTCTTCGTCCGCCACCTGCTCGGCCCAAGCGACCGATCAACGGCGGACCAGTAGGATGCCGCCCGATGACGCCCAAGCTCCTCGCCGGCCTGCCAATTCAGAACATGGCCCTGTTCCACCGATGCCGCTTCGCCGTTGGCGACCCGGCGGCGTGGCTGGAACTACCAAACGAGCGCGTCTTCATCTGTCGCGACATTGAGGTCGCGCGGGCGCGGGCGCAGGTGGAGGCCGACCGCGTCGTCTGCCCGGCCGACGTCGTTCACGACGGTGTCTTGAGCGGCGAGCGCGACGTCGCGACAGCCCAAGCCGTCGCCGCGCTGCTGCGGGAGGTAGGCCACAACACGGTCGTCGCCGACCGTTCGTTAGCGCTCGTCTACGCGCAGGTGCTGCGCGACGCGAAGATCGACGTGCGCCTCGACCTCGAGCTTGGCATCATCGACCGGCGGAGCAAGACGGCGGACGAGATCGAGCTCATCACGACGTGCCAGGCCGCATCGGAGGCGGCAATCGGTTTCGCGGGCGACATCATCCACGCCACGGCCGTGGGCGAAGATGACGTGCTGCTGCACGCCGGCCAGCCGCTGACGAGCGAACGGATGATGGCGATGATCGAGTCGCTGCTCATCGCACGCGGCTTCGCGAGCGACGCCGGCATGATCGTCGCCGGGCCGCCGCACTGCGCCGATTGCCATGCCCGCGGCAGCGGCCCACTCCGCACGCGCGAGCCGATCATCATCGACGTTTTCCCGCACGATCGTACATCGCGCTACTGGGGCGACGCGACACGCACGTTCGTCCACGGCCAGGCAACGGAGGAGTTGGAGGCGATGCACGCTGCCGTTTGCGAGGCAAAGGCGGCGGCCATCGCGGCGGTGCGGCCGGGCGCGACCGGGGCCGACGTTCACGCCGCCGCGGTCGGCGTGATCGAACGCCACGGCTACCGCTTCGGCCCGCCGGAAGGCGAGGAGGCGACGATGCCCCACGGCACCGGCCACGGTGTCGGGCTCGAAGTCCACGAGGCGCCGCTGCTCGACGCGAAGGGTCCGCCGCTGGTCGAGGGCGACGTGCTCACGATCGAGCCCGGCCTGTACGGCAAGCGGGCCGGCGGCGTGCGGGTGGAGGACATGGTCGTCGTCACCCGCGAAGGCTGTGAGAACTTGAACCGTTTACCCGAAAGTCTCTGACGTCGCCCGCGAAAGGAACGCGAACAGGTCGCTTGCGCCAAACGTCCACGGCGGGATCGCATCCGTGTGGTTGACCCAGTTCACCAGGCGACCCAGCGGCGGACTGGCGATCTCGACGCGGTCGCCCACGTGGTGCGTGAAGCCGACGCCGGGGGCGTCGCGATCCTCTGTCGGGGCGAACATGGTGCCGAGAAAGAGCATCAGGCCATCGGGATACTGGTGATGCTTGCCGATAGCCGCCGCGACAAGGTCGCGCGGCGGGCGGCTGATCTGCGACATGCGATTGCGGCCAGTCGTCGTAAAGCCGTCGCGCCCGGTGATCGTGAGTTCCACGTCGCACCGCTCGACGTCCGCAAGCGTGAACGATTTGTCGAACAGACGGATGAACGGACCAATGGCGCACGAGGCGTTCTGATCCTTCGCCTCGCCCAGCAGCAGTGCGCTGCGGCCTTCGTAGTCGCGCAGGTTCACGTCGTTACCGAGCGTCGCCCCGACGATGTCGCCGCGCCGGCTGACGGCAAGGACGACCTCCGGCTCGGGATTGTTCCACGCGGAATCCGGCAGCACGCCCACCTCCGCACCGAACCCGACTGACGCCATCGGCTGGGCTTTCGTGAACACCTCGGGGTCCGGCCCGATGCCGACCTCCAGGTATTGCGACCAAAGCCCCGCGGCGACGAACTGCTCCTTGAGTCGGCGAGTTTCCTCGGCGCCCGGCGCGACTTTCGACAAGTCGTCTCCGAGCGCGTCGAGAATCATCGCCCGAATCTCCTGTGCCCGCCGGGGGTCGCCCTGTGCCTTCTCCTCGACGACGCGCTCCAGCAGCGAGCGAACAAACGTCACGCCGCACGCCTTGATCGCCAGCAGATCGTTCGGGGCGAGCAGGCGAACGGGAGCACCGTCCCAGCGGTCGTGAGTACTGTCGGCGAGAATCGTTTCGACACTGCCAAGCGTGCGGCCATCGACCTCTCGCGCGATGAGCGGATCGTCGGCGTTAACGAGCGCCGTCATCGTCGGGAAGGTCGCGGAGATGTCGACGATTGAGTCGCCGCGCACGGCCACCACGCGCGGGCCGTCATCGGCAGCGACCCAGCACCGGCCGACAAGCGTGCCGCCGTTCGGGAGGACATCGTTACGGTTGAAGTCAGTCATAAGAGAGATGCTACCGGAGCTTTGCGAGGATGGCATCCACGTCGTAGACACAGCCGCCCCAGGTGCCGCCGCCGCACTGTTGCAGCGCCGCCCAGAGGCGCGTGTCGTCGGGCAGGTTGTCGTCCGGGCGCAGGTCCGGGTGCGGCGGACGCTCCGCCAACGTCCGCTCGGCATCATCGCCCACAAGGTCGACCCGGCCCGCCAACGTGCGGGGGTCGATCACGATGCGAACGGTGTCGCCATCGCGTAGCTTGCCCACCGGGCCGCCCGCAAGCGCTTCGGGCCCAACGTGCCCGATGCAGGCGCCGGTGCTCACGCCGCTGAAGCGCGCATCCGTGAGGAGTGCCACGTGCTTTCCGAACGCGATATGCTTGAGTGCGCTCGTAACCTGGTACGTCTCCTCCATGCCCGTCCCGATCGGTCCGCGGCCGATGAGGACAATCACGTCGCCCGCTCGGATATGAGCGGACTTGATCGCCTCGATCGCCGCCGGCTCGGTGGTGAATACACGCGCCGGCCCCTCGTGCCGGTAGACGCCGTCGGCATCGAGGACGCTCGGGTCGATCGCGGTCGACTTGATGATCGCTCCCTCGGGGCACAGATTTCCCGTGGGAAAGCAGACCGTCGGCGTCAAGCCCTTCTCCCTCGCGCGGGCGGGCGACAGGATGACGTCATCCGGATCTACCCCATCGTGCTGATGCAACAGATCACGCAGTCGCGTTCGCCGTTCGCTGCGCTCCCATGCCTCCAACACCTCGCCGAGCGGCACGCCGGCGGCCGTGCGGGCATCGAGGTGCAAATGATCGAGACCGCGCAAATGCAACATCACCTCCGGCACCCCGCCGGCGAGGTACACGCGCACCGTCGGGTGCCCGACCGGCCCGTTCGGCAGCGCATCAACAAGGCGCGGTGTGCGGAGGTTGATGCGCGTCCAGTCCGCCACCGTCGGCCGATTCAAACCCGCGGCGTGGGCGATGGCTGGGATGTGGAGCAGCAGGTTGGTCGAGCCGCCGAAGGCTGCGTGGACAGTCATCGCGTTCTCGATCGCATCGTCCGTCAGCACGTCCCGCATCGCGACATTGCGGCGGATCATGCGAAGCACCGCGTCGGCCGAGCGTTTGGCGACATCACGCCAAATCGGCTGCCCGCTCGGGGCAAGGGCGCCGTGCGGCACGGCCATCCCTAGAGCCTCGGCGACGACCTGTGCCGTCGCGGCCGTGCCAAGGAACTGGCACCCGCCGCCCGGTGTGGCGCAGGCGCGGCAGCCAAGCTCGGCCGCCTCCTGCAAGGTCAGCTCGCCCACGCTGTAGCGGGCACCGATCGTTTGGACCTTGCCCGCGTCCTCCCCCACCGCCGGCGGGAGCGTTACGCCGCCGGGGACGATCACGCCCGGCAGGCTCCCGCAGCCGGCGAGCGCGAGCATCATCGCCGGCAGGCCCTTGTCGCAGGTGGCCACGCCGACCACGCCGCGCCGCGTCGGGAGCGACCGGATCAGGCGGCGCAGCACCACGGCGGCGTCGTTGCGGTACGGCAGCGAGTCGAACATGCCCGTCGTCCCCTGCGTGCGGCCGTCGCAGGGGTCGCTGACGAAGCCGGCGAACGGCACGCCGCCCGCCTTGCGGACCACCTCGGCCGCCTCCTCCATCAGCAGGCCGACCTCCCAATGGCCCGTGTGGTAGCCGAGCGCGATCGGCTCGCCGCTCGGCTTGCGAATACCACCCTGCGTGCTCAGCAGCAGGACCTCGGGGCCAAGCATCGCGTCGGGCGTCCACCCCATCCCGGCGTTTTGCGACAGGCCGAAAAGATCCCCGCTGGGGCGGTCGCGCAGCATCGTGTCGGTGAGCGGCAGTTGCCCCGCCGGGCCGGGGGCGGTGGTTGCAACGTCGAAGTCGGCGGAACCGACCAGCTTCTCGGGCTCGCGCTTCATCCACACACCGTATCGCACGGCGCAGCAAAGCGCCGTCTACCGACGTGGCGGGGGCGGGCGACGACCTCCGGCGCCGCGTGGCCCGCCGGGTCCGCCTGGCCCACCCACGCCGCGCGAGAAGCTTTCGTCCGGTACGCCGCGATGTTCGCGCGGAACGAATGGGAACTGCTCGGTGATGACGTAGTAGTACGTCCCGTCGGGGAACTCCGGCGTCACGCCTTCGCGGCCGTTGAAGCGGTCGAGATCGCCGGCGCCCTCGGCAAACTCGTAGTCTTGCGTGAACGTGCCGTCGTAGTTGCCGGCGGGGCCACGTTGCGGACGCTGGCCCTCCTTAAGTCGGTAGCTGGAGACGAACTCCTTCATCTCGCTCTCGGCATCGCCGGCGTCGCGGTGGCCCCACGGGGCGTAAATGGGGTAGCCGTCGGCGGCCCAGCCGATCAGAAGCATTCCCGAGCGGTCGCCGCCTGACAGTTGCTCCACCAGCGCGTGCGGCAGGCCGTGATAGTGGTAGGTGCCGGTCGGCTGGACGTGTGCGCGGCTGGCGTCGAGGCCGAGGGTGCCCTGGCCGTCGCCGCCGATCGCCTCGTAGCGCCAGTCGTTTGGACCTGGCCGCCCACCGCGAGTGTGTTGTCCGTCGCGCCAGACTTCGGCCGTGCCCGGATCCCACGGGATTCCGTTGAGGGCCACGCCGAACAGCGCCGGCGGTCCCGGCGGGCGCCCGCCCGGATCGCCCCGCCCGCCCGCGTCCCGTCGCTCGGCCACGGTGGGTTCGAGCGGAACGCGAAAGCTGTGGCGTTGCTCGCTGATGCGGTTGGGGTTGCCGCGGTTGGGGAACTCGCCCGTTTCGTGGCCGGGCAGGCCGTTCGAGCGGATGAAGCGGTACGCGCCGCGGATGGTGATCTGGGCGTTCTGCTCGTTCACCGTCGGCGGGTCGGCCGGCGCGTGATTGTCGTGCGCTGCCGCGAACATGGCCGTGCCAGCGAGCACGGACAGGCCGCACAGGCAGAGGAGTGGGTAAGTGTTCATGGTCGTCCTTCGGGTCGGTCGAGATCGGAAGACTATCGGGGCGGCGGGTTTGGTCGCCGAAGATCGGGACGAACCCGCTGCAAAACCCCAGCTTTACAGCGGGTGCCGGTCGAGATGGTCCCGCAGGAGCGTGGCCCATGCGTGGTAGCCGGCTTCGGTCAGGTGCGTGTTGTCCGTTGTGAACTCCGCACGCAGGCCACGCTCGTCCGACAGCACGCGGTTGACGTCGAGGTAGATCAATCCCTTTTGCTCGGCGAGTTGTCGAAGCCGCTCGTTGTGCCTCGCGATGATTGGCTGCGTGCCGGGGTTGTCGCGTTGAAAGAACGTCGACTGCAACACCGCCTCGATGCCGGCTTCTTGGAGTCGAACGACAATCTCCTCGACATTCGCGAAGAGGCGTTCCGGCGGGACGCCGATCGTCAGGTCGTTGATGCCGCCCATCATCAACACGCGGCGCGGCCTTGCGGAGAGCACGGCCTCGTCGAGCAGCCAGAGCATCTGCCCGGTGCTGTAGCCGCCCTGCCCGGCGTTGCGGACATCATTTCGCCCCAGGCGCTCGCCCCAATCCCCGCCGCCTTCGGTGATCGAATCACCGAGGAGCACGAGATTCGCCTCGGCGGGCGAGGCGTTGACAATTCGCTCGACACGCTGCCTGCTAAGGACCGACGGGTCGAACGGATCGACCGGAACCTCGGCCGCATCTGGGACGTCGATGGCCTGCAACCGATCGCCCGCTGCGACGGCGGCAACCGCATCGGCGAGGGCGCGGTAGCCAGCGGCGGCGAGGTAATTGCCGTCCGCGGCGAACGCCGGGTGCAGGTGCTCGCCGTCGCCGAAGTACCGCGCGAGGTCAATCAGCCTGACATCGGCGTCTTCCGCGGATTCAAGTAATGCGGCGTTGCACTGCGCGATCGCCGCGTTCTCCGGCCGCCCCGCTGGCAACGGGATGACGGTTGTCAGGATTGGCGTGATGCCGCGACTGCTCAAATCGCCCGCGATCTGAAGCAGGTTGGCCGCCACCGTCTTTGGCGGGATGCCCAGCAGAAAGTCCTCCTGCCCCGTGATCACGATGCACGCGCGCGGCGCGTGCGGGATGATCGCCCAGTCGTAGACCCAGCTCAGTTGCTTTGTCGTGAAGTCGACGACGGCCGCCTTGCGAATCGGCACCGGCATCTCCTCCGCCAGCGGAACCTCGGTCACGAGCCGGTTGCCGAGCAGGACGACGGGTTGCGGCTCCTGCGGCGTGGCGAGCTGCACAACGATCGCGAGCAGGAACAGCGGCGCGAGGGTCAGCATGGCGGCCATCGTACCGGGTCACGCCCCGCCGCCGGCGGCGCCCGCGACCTGAATCTCGTGCGCTGCGGCCCACTGGGCCAGGTCCTGCTTCGTCAGCGCCGCCGCCATCAGGTCGGGAAAGAGCGTCGGCGTGCAGGCGAACGCGGGCGAGCCGAGTTGCGCCAACTCCGCGGCAAGGCGGGCGTCGTAGCTGGGGGCGCCCTCGTCGCTCAGCGCCAGCAGCGTCACGAGCGTCACGCCGCTCGACAGGATCGAGGCGGCACGCTTGAGGAGCTTCTCGCGCACGCCGCCCTCGTACAGGTCGCTGATGAGCACCATCACCGTGTCGTGCGGTCGCGTGACCAGACCCTGGCAGTAGCTGACGGCGCGGTGGATGTCGGTGCCGCCGCCGAGTTGGCAGCCGAAGAGCACGTCGACGGGATCGTCCAGCTTTTCCGTCAGATCGACCACCGCCGTGTCGAACACCACCACGCTCGTCTTCACCGCCGGCAACGACGCGAGCACTGCCCCGAAGACGCCGCTGTAGACCACGCTCGCGGCCATGCTGCCGCTCTGATCGACGCAGAGGATCACATCCTTCAGCCCGCTTCGCCGGCGACCAAAGCCGATGCGCGTCTCGGGGACGATCGTCTGGTACTCCGGCTGGTAGTGCCGCAGGTTCGCCCGAATGGTGCGGGGCCAGTCGATTTCGCGCAGCCGCGGGCGGCGGTTGCGAACCGATCGGTTGATCGCCCCGGCGACCGCCTCCTGCATCGGCTGTTGGAGCTTGCGCGTCAGGTCGTCGACGCACTTGCGCACCACCGCGCGGGCGGCCTCCTTCGCGCGGGCGGGAAGCATGCCGCTGAGGCTCATCAGGTCGGCGACGAGGTGCACGTCGGGCTCGACCGCCTCGAGCATTTCCGGCTCGGTGAGCATCTGCCGCAGGTTCAGGCGTTCGAGCGCGTCGCGCTGGAGCACGCGGACCACGTCCTTGGGAAAATGCTCGCGAATATCGCCGAGCCAGCGGGCGACGCTGGGCATGCTCTTGCCGAGCCCCCCGCGTCGCGGGCCGTCGTTTCGCCGGACGTCGTAGACGGCCGCGAGGGCGCCATCCATCGCGCGGTCGGCCGGGCCGAGCGACAAGCCGATGCCGTCGGCCTGGTCGCCGCCGAGAATCATCCGCCAACGGCGAAGGCGTTCTTGATCGTCGGTCACAGTGTTCTCCCGAAGATGGCGGCAAGCGTTGGCATCACCTTCGCCGCGCGCTCCACGTTGATGCTGGCGGCGGGTGCGGCCGCCGAGCCGGTGTCGCCCGCCCCGGCCCTGAGTTGTTCACCAAGCTGCCGTCGTTCGGCGGGCTCGAACGTGCCAAACGTGCGGCGGATCAGCGGTAGCGCGCTGTCGAAGCCGTCGGCGGCGATGTCGCAGACCCAGGTGTCAATCAAGCTCAACAGCCGCGCGTCGTGCAGCAGGAGCAGGCCGCTGTCGCGGAGGAAGCCCTCGACCCATCCCGCCGCGTCGGCCGGATCGTTGCCACGCGACAGCGCCCGGCCGAGCAGGCGCTCGACCTCGGGCACGTCGATGTCGTCGGCGTCGAACAGCAGCCGGGCGCAACGGCCGCGGATCAGGCCGGGCGCACCAGTGTCGCTCGCGGCGCAGCGACGCAGGCAGCCCTGCCATGCGGAACGATGCTCGCCCTCGTCGACCAGGCGGACCGCGCGATCGAAGTCGATCATAAGCTGCTCGAACGCCGCGGCGGCGTCGTGGTCGAGGTTGGACGATGCGCCCGCGAAGCCGGCGAAGGCTCGCGGAAGGATGCCCTCGAGCGCGGCCCTCACCACGTCGGCGTCGGTCTTGCGGACGTTGCCGTAGCGCAACGTGTTCGCCAGCGGCGGCGTGGCTCGCATGAGCGCGCCGGCATCGGCACCCACGGCGGCCACGTCCAGCAGCCGGCCGACGAGAGGATCAACGGCCTCGGGCAGATTGGCGAGCAGCGTGTCGCCCACCACGTCGGCCAGCGCGGACAAATCGTGCTCCTCCCGCGCCCGTTCAAGCAGGAACGCCGAGGCAGCCGTGCGAACGGTGCTGCCGTAGCGCGACAGCTCGATCAGGCGCACGAGCATGGCCGGCTCCCACCGCAGTCGCCACGCCTCCTTGAACGTCCCCTTCCCGCCCGCGTAGTCGGCGGTGCCCCACGGGACCTGGAGGATCGCCAGCCGATGCAGAAGGTGGCTGCGGGCCAAATCGTTCTCTTTGCGCACGTCGAGTTCGAGCAGCCTCTCCTCCGCCGTGGGCTTGAGGCGGAGCGACTTCTGCGACTGCTGCAAATCCTTTTGTAGCGGGACGGCCGGCGCGTCGTCGGGCACCTCGCCGATCCGCTCGCCCACGATCAACTTGCGCTCGATCAGCCGCATTCCCAGGTCGCTGTCGAAACAGAAGACGCTGCGCGTGGCATCGGCGATGTCGGCCAGGTCCGGAAGGTGCCGGCCGCGCATGGCGCTGAGCGTGCCGGCGAGGCGGGTCGCCTCGATCACGTGGGCGCTCGAACAGTCGATCCCCTCGTCGCGAAAGAGCCGGGCGGCCTTGGTCAGCCACCCCTCGACCACGCGCCGCTCGGCGTGCCACAGGTGGTCGTACCACCCCGGTGAAAGCACGCCGGCCCCGTACCCGCTGGCGAACGCGAGGCGGTCGTATGTCCACGGCACCCACGTGGCGGTCGTCTTGACCTTGGCGAGCGGCTTGAGCAGCGCCGCGTCATCCTTCTTCCTTGAACGGATATGATTGAGGTCGAGCACCGGCGCGTGCCAGGCACCGCAGATGACGGCGAGGCTGCCGTGCTCCTTTTGCGCCTTGCGGATCGTCGTGCGCATGAACGCCTCGCGAACGGGATCGTCGCGCAGGCCGTCGTCGGGGTTCGCCTCACGGACTGCCGTCATCGCCTCGTGGATCAGGGCGAAGATGTCTTCGTCACCGGCGTGGCGGGTCTCGATCGCCGCTTCCCACCAGCGCTCGCCATCATCGTAACCCGCGGCCTTGGCGAGCGCGCCGAGGGGATCGACCCGGACGCGCTCGGCGTTCTCGGTCGCCTCGTCACCGTCGACACCCATCCGCATCGACTGCGGCAGGTCCATGAACTGCGTTGGCACGTCGTTCTCGATCGCCCACCGCAGGGCCACGTACTCGGGCGAGAACTCGACCATGGGGTAGAAGGCCGCCTCGCTCGGCCGATCCGTCTGGTAGACGAGCAACGCCACCGGCGGCCGCATGTCGGCGTGTGCCAACAGCGGAATGACGGCGTCGGCATCCGGCGGCCCCTCGACCAGTACGCACGCCGGCCGCGTCGCCTCAAGGCGGCGCAGCACCGCTCGCGCCGAGCCCGGCCCGTGGTGACGCACGCCGAAAATTTGAACAGAATCGCTCATAAATGATATGCACGAAATCGATCAGAGCGTTGCGCGGCAGGCGCGGTAGACGTCCTTCCAATCATCGCGTTCCTTCACGACCGTTTCGAGGTACTCCTGAAAGACGATGCGGTCCTGAACTGGGTCTTTCACGACCGCCCCGGTCAGGCCGCTGGCGAGGTCGCCGGCGGTCAGGCGACCGTCGCCGAAGTGGGCGGCGAGGACCAGGCCTTGGTTCATCACGCTGATCGCCTCGGCCGTGGACAGGGTGCCCGACGGGCTCTTGAGCTTCGTCTTGCCGTCGGCCGTTTGGCCGCTGCGCAGCTCGCGGAAGATCGTCACGACGCGCCGGATGTCGGCCGCCTCGGGCGGGTCGGCCGGGATGCCCAGGCTCTTGCCGAGCGACTCGACGCGCCGGCTGACGATCTCGATCTCCTCCTCCATCGTCGCCGGCGTCGGCAGGATCACCGTGTTGAAGCGACGCTTGAGCGCACTCGACAGCTCGTTCACGCCCTTGTCGCGATTGTTGGCGGTCGCGATAACGTTGAAGCCCCGCGTGGCCTGCACCTCGCTGCCGAGCTCGGGCACGGGCAGCGTCTTCTCGCTGAGGATCGTGATGAGCGTGTCCTGCACGTCGGCGGGCATGCGCGTGAGTTCCTCCACGCGGGCGATCTTGCCGTCGCGCATCGCGTTCATGATCGGCGACGGCACGAGGGCCTCGGCGCTGGGCCCCTTGGCGAGCAAGAGCGCGTAGTTCCAGCCGTAGCGAACCTGCTCCTCGCTCGTGCCGGCGGTGCCCTGGACGATGCGTGTCGAGTCGCCGCTGACGGCCGCGGCGATGTGTTCGGCGACCCACGTTTTGGCGGTGCCGGGCACGCCAAGCAGGAGCAGGGCGCGGTCGGTGGCGAGCGTGCCGACGGCGACCTCCATCAGCCGGCGGCTGCCGACGTACTTGGGCGTGATCTCGACGCCGTTCGCCTCGCCGCCCAGGAGGTAGTCGACGACTGCGTTGGGCGACAGGTTCCAGTTCGGCGGGCGCGGGCGGTCGTCGCTCTCGGCGAGGGCGGCGAGCTCGTGGGCGAACTGGTCCTCCGCGTGCTGCCGCAGCACCGCGGCGGCGTCGTCGGTCTTGGGCTTCTTGGCGGTCTTGCTCATGTCGGTTGCGTGAAGGCGCGGTGCATCTGCTGCCGAAGGGCGACGGTGTGGCGGATGCGATCGGGGTTGTACTGGCTCGACAGGCCGGCGTCGACGAGGTCGAGCAGGCGGCCCAGCGACGCGAGCGGCAGCGCGCACGCGAGGGCCGGCCCGTTCGGGAGCCAGGCGAACTGCTTCATTCGCGCCCGCGCCGCCGCCAGCAGCGCGTCCGCCTCGTCGGGCGAGAGCGGCGCCCAAAGCTGCCAGAGTCCCGTGCCCACCGACTCGGCCCCGGCCAGCTTGAGCAGCTTCACCCGCACGGCGCTTGAAACCGCCCGCAGCCCCTCGACCGACATCAGGTCGCGCAGCTTGGGCGTTTGAACGAGCGCGTCGGCGAAGGCGGGGGTCGGGTGGCGGTTGTTGGCCTCGGCGATCCCCGCGAGTGCCGCCTGCCAGCCGCCGTCGGTGCGCGGGGCGATGATCGCGTCCGCCGGCAGGCCGGTCGTCTCGGACCAAAACGTCGGCGGCACGCGAGCGCCGAGCTGCTGGACCCACCACTGGCGTTGCCCCTGGCGGTGGCTGGGCTTTTCGACCAGGCCGTCGCGCTGCCAGGCGGGGTCGAAGGAGGCGGGCAGTTCGACCGACGCCTCCTTGCCCGTCGCCGAGATCAGCGGGCGCAGCGCGGCTTTCATTCGATGGACGAGGCGCGATTCCGGCAGGCCGACAAGTAGATGAGCGGCTGCCTCGCGAACTTGTTTGCTGCGGTCGTCGAGGCGGTCCTCCAGCCACGGCTCGTCGCCCATCGACAGGCCCTCGTCCAGTGCGGCGACAAAGGCGGCGCGGTCGGCGGCGCCGTCCTGACTCCACGTCGATTCGACCATCGCGTGGCCGGCGGCCGCATCCTCGCGGCGGCGTTGTCGCAGCGCGACCACACGCTGCTCGCGCGTGCCGGTCTGCCACACCTCATCCAGATCGGACGCGGCGGCGACCGTTTGCCACTCCGGGTTCTGCTCGGCGAGCCAACGGCCCCGTTCGTCCACCGCGCGGTCGATGCGCGGCCGGAGCGACCGATCGCGGCGGGCGCGATCGAGCAGCACCGGGATGAGACGGTGCGGCGCCCGCACGTCGGCGGCTTCGGCGAGGTCAAGCCACTCGGCGAGCAGCGCGGGCTCGCCCGTCTCGAGCACGTCGTCGAGGACGGCCGCCGCGGCGGCATTGCACGCGGCCCGCGTGTCGGGTGGGGCGGGCTGGAAGTTTCCGGGCGTGGCTGAGGTTGGCTCGAAGCCGGCCAACTCGCGCAGCGTCATCACGCCGGCGGCATGCAGCAGGGTCGCCTCAGGCGCGGCGTCCTCGGGGACGAGCGAAGCGACCTCATCCGGCAGCGTCAGCGCTGCGCCGCCGCGCGTGCCGACGAGGAAGTGGGGGCGCAGCGTGTCGTTGATCGTGCTCATGCGGCCGCCCTCTCCGCCGACGTGGCAACGGTGTCGAGCACGCGGAAGCCGGCGAGCGAGACTTCGATCACCGCGTCCACCGCCCCGCCGCCGGAGACGGCCAACAATTGCCAGCGAGCGTCGGCGCCGACCGTCACGCTCACGTTGCCGCCGTTCGCGTCGAGCACGCGCAGGCCGTCGCCATCAAGGGTCGGCGTGAGAGTTCGCACGGGCGCGGCGAAGCGTTCGAGCCACGGGTTGGCGGCCAACGCATCGGCGTGTCGATCGGCGAACGCGCTGAGCGAATCGATCGCGTGCCACGCATCAATCGGCGACGGGTTCAGGTCGTTCTCCGGCAGCGCCGCACGCCACCCGCCGCCGGGGTAGGGCGTGATGCTTCCTTGAAACTGGCGGTTCACGCCAAGTCGCACGTCGAGCGGCGCGGCGCCGTGAGCGAAGCTCAGCACCTGGAACACGCGACCCGTCTCACGGCCGACGATCCACTGTCGCTGTGCCTTGAGCGTCTCCTCCTGTTCGACCTCGACCGCGAAACACTGCCACGTGTCGTCGATCGCCGGAAGCGTCGCAAGCTCGGCGGCAGAGACGGGAATGCCGACCGCCTGCTCCGCCTCGCGACGCAGCGGTTCGGGAAGCTCCTCCGCGCGAGCCACGGCCGTGCACAGCAGATCGATGCGCCCGAGTTGCCGGATGAAGCGGCCGTCCCAACTCGGCCCCGCCGGCGATGGCGATATGACCAAGGTCGCGCAGCATCCGCGCCACGCCGGGAGCCTTGGCGTCGACCATGCGGCGTGCCTGCTCGTTGAAGCTCCCGGCGCCCCGGCCCGGCACGCCCGCGATGCCGCCGGCGACGAGGTCGCGCATCCAGCGGCGCAGGTCGTCGAGCTCGGCAGCCGTTTTCTTCAGCCGGGTGGCCCGCTTCTTTGCCTCGGCAGTCGCGTCAAAGGGCTTCGCCTGGGCGACGGCCTTTTGCTCGGCCTTGGCACCGCGTGATTCGAGCCACTCCTGAACCCAGTCCGGCGGCGTCGCGTCGACGGGCGCCCGCGCCAACTTCAGCAGCAGGCCTAGCGCGTGTTTGCAGGGGAACTTGCGGCTTGGGCACGAGCATTTGAACGCGGGCCCCGCGAGGTCGACGCGCGTCTGGTAAGGCGTCTTGCCGCTCCCCTGACAAAGCCCCCAGGCGGCCGTGCCTCTTTGGTTGACGTTAGTGCCGAGGTCCGACCATTTCCCTGTGGCGACGAGCTTCTTGCCCGCCGCGACCGAGGCCGCGTCGGGTGCCATTGCCAGAACGTCGGCCTCGGAGGGGAGCGTTGCCACCGCGGTCTCAGCATCGCAGAACGGCCGCGCGCGTCAATGCCTGCGTTTGGGGCGTTACCGCGGGTCGGCGGGTTCGAGCAGGAACCAGAGGCTGCGCAAGCCGCGCGTGTCGAAGGTGGTGCCGACGCGGCCGTCGCCCATCGGTCGGCCGGTGCCGTCCAGGGGCGTCATCCGCCAGGTGCCGCCGGGAAGCGAGAGCGTGACGCCCACCGGCTCGGCGCGCATCGGGCCGGGGCCGAAGGTCACGAGGGTGCGTTCTTCGTCAAGGAACCGCCACCCCTCGCCGTGAACGCGGGCGACCGTGGTGAGCAGGAGCTTAGCGGATTGATCGATCGGTTTGCCGTCGAGCGAAACCAGCGCCACGTTCGCGTAGGTGCCCGGCCGCGCGCCGGCCTCGGTCACGGTGATGCCGACGCCGCCGAGGTCGAAGGAGTGGTCGAGCGTGTGCCCGAAGGCGGCCTTGAGCGCGGGGGCATTCACCGTCAACACCTCGCCGCCCTGCTCGCGTCGGTCGAGCGTGAGCTGGCCGGTGTCGCTGACGATCAGGCCGCGCTCGTCGGCCTCCATTGGCTCGCCGAGCAGCAGGGGTTCGGCGTCGCCGGGCTGAACGTCAAGGAGCAGCCGCTGGCGGAACGCTGACGCCGCGCCGACTCCCGCGTTCTGCCAGGCGCCGTCGATCGCGTCCCAGCCAAGGCTGGCGTCGAGCAGATGGTCCTCGCCGAGTTGCAGTGTCAGAGCGTGGCCCGCCGGCTCGATCAGGCCGAGCCGGAACGTGAGCGCCGCCATCGGCATGAAGACGATTTGGGCGGGGTTGCCGGTCGTGTGGTACGGGTGCTCGAGCGACTCCGGCTCGTAGCTGCCCTGGAAGTTCAGCCACGCATACTCGCCGAGCATGTCCCAGCCTTGGTAGGCGGTCAGCAGGGCGAGCAGCGGGTAACTCTCGGAGTTGTAGTCCTGCGGCGGGTTGACGTCCCACTCGCTCACGCCCGCGGGCATACGGGCCACCTGCCAGAACGCCTTTTTCGCCAGGCCTTCGAAGGCGTCGCCGACGGTCGACTTCTGCTCGACTCGGAACGCACGCTGGCCGTCGACCGTCAGGTTCTGCGGGTGGGTCGGGTAGCCGTGGATGTCGATTAAATCGCTGTGGCGTGTCTCGCGCACGAGTCCGACGCCCCCGCCGTAGTCGACCTGGGTGTCGAGGAGCATGGCCTGCACGTTCAGCTCGTCGCGGAGGAAGGCGGACATCTCGGCGGTGTAGGCGAGCTCAAGCTGCTCGCAGTAGTCGCGCCAGTCGGCGAGTGCGCGGCCGTTGCCGGTCAGGCCGGGCGGGGGAACGCTAGCCGACTCGAGGCTCTGCCCCACGTCCAGTCCCGGCAGCTCGCCGCGGCGTAGGGCGAGGTTCTGAATCTCGTACGTGCCCACCTCGTTGAAGGCGTCGAAGCTCAGGCGGGTCGGGATGTTCGGCTCGTCATCGTCGACGGTCCAACTGATCGCGACGTCCTGCCAATCGTCGGAGGCGGGCAACGTCGGCGCGCCACTCACGCTCACCCACGATCCGCCGCCCTTCATCAGCCGGATGCCGAGCGGTTGTGTCGCGCGGTAGCGCAGCCGAAGGACGACGCGGTCGCCGTCGCGCACGGGCAGGTCATTTACGTGGAGTTGGTGGCTCCACCCCTCGCCGCCGGGTGTTACGACGGTCCATTGCGCCGCCCCGTCGCCCTGTTCGAAGGAGGAGGTGCCGTTGTTGCTCGCCTCGACCCCCAGCGCCGCGACGCCGCCGACGATCAGGTTGGCGTCGCCCTCTGGTATCAGATCCCCGTCCCACGCCTGGCGAAGCGCATCGGTGTCGCCGTAACGGTCGAGCAGGAACTGATTCCACCCCTCGCGCAGCCCCGGCACCACGTCGGGCGGCAGGCTGCCGACGCGCGTCCAGAAGTCGCGCATCAGGCTGTTCTCGTTGTTGATCTCCACGATCGCCACCGCCGGGTCCTCGGCGAGCGTTTGGCCGTCCCGGTGGGGGTTGGGCGACGCCAGCACCTGGCGGGCGAACGACTTTTGATCCTCGATGAGCGGGCGCGACACGCGGTCGACGCCCTTGCTCATGTGAAAGCCGGACGGTGCGCCGGGATAGTGACGGGCAACGTGCAGGTTGACGTCAACGTAGATGCCCGCCTCCGCGAGTTCGGCGATGAGGTGATGGAACTCGTCGAGCTTCGCCGGATCGACGGTCTTCATGTCCGCCTGCATCATCCCCTCGGGGGCGACGGTCCAGTCGTAGTAGTGCAAACGGATGAAGTTCACGCCAAGCTGCCGAAGGCGCTGCGCGATCGGCCGGGCGAGCTCCTTCGCCGGCATCGCGTGCCAGTCGCAGATGTTGGTGCCGAAGAGCTTGATCACGTTCCCCTCGCCGTCGACGATCTCGCCGTCGTCGCGGGCGCGCAGATGTCCAGAACTGCCGGCGGGTTCGGGGCTGAGGTACGAGAGGTCGATCGCCGACCCGGTCGTCGCGTCATCGGCGAGGGACGGGATGGCGTACGGGAACCAGTCCGCCTCAACGAACGTCCGCGCCTCCTCCTGCGCGTCCGAGACGGCGGGCCCCGCGAGACAAGCAACGGCGGTGGCGGCGGTGATGGCGAGACGGCGGCGGGCGAGTGCGAACGGCATGGGCGGCCACCCTACCGCGCCCGTCAACCTTCGATTGCGGCAGGCTTCTGCTGAATCGCCCGCACGCGCTCGACGTCGTACTTCGGCGTGCGGTCGAAGCGGTAGATGCCGTTCTGCTCGCCGTAGACATCGGTGAGCTGCGTGTAGCAGTAGCCGAACATGGCCTTGTTTTGCAGCAGCGGCGAGACGAGCCCCTCGAAGCGGGCGAAGAAGCCATCGAGGTCGGTGACGCGGTCGCCGTAACCCCACGACTCGTCGCCGGGCCTTGCGTCGGGGTTCCACCAGATGCCGCCGAACTCGCCGAGGAAGTACGGCTGGCCGCGCCACTCGATGGACAGCACCTCGCCGGGCTTTCCCCACGAACCGCGGTTGCAGTTGAAGGCCTCGCCGGCCATCAGCTTGTCGTGCTTCTCCTTGAAGATCGCCGGGTCCTGCACGTAGTCGTGCCCGTCGTAGACATCGCTCTCGCGCACGCGGTGCGCCCAGCCGCTGGCGTCGAGGACCGGCCGCGTCGGGTCGAGCCCCTTGGCTGCCAGCACCATCCCGCGGACGACATCATCGAACTGCGTAAAGCGATCCAGCCGCTCGTTGCCCTGCTCGTTCATGCAGCACCAGCCGACGATGCACGGGTGGCTGAAGTCGCGGGCGACGCACTCGAGCCACTGCGTGATGTACGTCGCGCCCGGCAGCGTCCACTCGCTCGAGTCCTCCGTTTTGGCACCCCAGTCTGGAAACTCGCCCCAGCAGAGGTAG
The DNA here is from genome assembly GCA_965214125.1 of Tepidisphaeraceae bacterium. Lineage (GTDB taxonomy): Bacteria > Planctomycetota > Phycisphaerae > Tepidisphaerales > Tepidisphaeraceae > CBDCBA01. Next base: position 64,229 of record CBDCBA010000014.1, on the reverse strand, counting down.
CCGAGGCGGTCGGCGTGGTAGAGGAACCGCTCCTCGAAGACCTTCTGGTGCAGGCGTGCCCCGTTGAAGCCGGCCGCCTTGCTCAGCTCGATGTCCCGCACGAGCGCCGCGTCGTTGGGCGCGGTCATGATGCCGTCGGGGTAGTACCCCTGGTCGAGCACGAGCCGTTGGAACACCGCCTTGCCGTTGATCTGCATCGCCCTTCCGTCGGCGGTAATCGAGCGCAGGCCGGCGTAGGTGTGAATCGTGTCGATCGCCTCGTCGCCGTCGAGCAGCTCAAGCGTGACGCCGTAAAGGTGCGGGTCCTCGATCGTCCACGGCCGCGGCTGGTCAAGTGGCAGGTCGAGCATCGGTGCGAAGTCCGACACCGCCACCTCGCGGACGACGTCGTCGAGCGTCGCGCGAATTCGCAGGTTCGCGCGGTGTGGCCCAGGGCCGCCGGCGTCGAGGGGAAGGGTCAGGCGGATTAGGCCGTTGCCGACATCGGGCGTGATGCGCGGCCGCTTGAAGCTCACGGCGGCGACGGGCTCCATCCACACGCTTTGCCAGATGCCGGTTGTGCGCGGGTACATCGCGCCGCTGGGGTGCAGGTCGTCGCTCTGCTTGCCGCGCGGCGCGGGGCCGCGGTGGTCGTCTTGGCAGCGGACGACGATCGCGACCGTCCGCCCGCCGACGTCGCCGAGATCGCACTCGAACCCGCTCGCCCCGCCACGGTGCCGGGCGACCTCCTCGCCGTCGGCCCAGACGACCGTGTCGTAGTCGGCCGCCTGAAAGTGCAGCAGCACGCGGCGGCCGGACCACTCGGGCGGCACGTCCACCTCTCGCCGGTACCAGACGCAGCGGAGAAAGTCGCGTTCGCCAACGCCGCTGAGCTCCGACTCGGGGCAGAACGGCACCGTGATCGTGCCCGTCAGCGGCCGATCCTTCAGGCCTCGCGCAGCGCCGGATTCGCCCTGGTCGATTTCGAACTGCCAGGGGCCGTTCAGGCAAAGCCAGTCTTGCCGGGCGAACTGCGGGCGCGGGTACTCGGGCCGTGGCAACGCGGCCGCTGTGTTGCAGGCGGGCGGGTTGAGCCACGCGAGATGGGCCGGCATGTGTTGGGTCATCGGTCGGCCTCTGAGTTCAGACATTGCGGCTTGCGGATGGGACCGACAAAAGGTGAAAGTTCGGGTCGGCGGGGGAATCAGCGATTCGGGTTGTAACATCCGAGTCGGCCGATCGTATTAGAAGAGGTCCGATCACCCGCTGGGAACTTGCCATGAGTCAACTCGCCGCCATTGAACGCCACGTCGACAGGGTTCGCCGCAAGCTGATTTTGCAGCGGTTCATCCGCGCGTTCGCAATCGCCCTGCTGATCGCCGGCGGCCTCGCTTGGGCCGGCACGCTGCTCGTCCGCCTCTTCGATTGGACGCTTCCGGGTGGCCCGTGGGCGTGGCTGGGCGGCACCGTCGCGCTGGCGGCTGTCGCGGCGCTGGGGTGGGCGGTCCGCGGCGCCCCGGATCGGCACACGGCCGCGGTGGCGATCGACGACCGGCTGGGGCTCAACGAGAAGTTCAGCACCGCGCTGTCGGTGTCGAATGATCCCGATGCGTTCGCGCAGCTCGCGGTCGGCGACGCGGTGCGGACGGCGGGGAAGGTGGATTTGCGCAAGAAGTTCCCGCTGGCGTGGCCCAACACGTACGCGGCGGCGTTCGCGTGGGCGGGGGCGATCGCGCTGACGGCGTGGCTGGTCGGGCCGCTCGACTTCGCGCAGCAGGCGCAGGCCGAGGAGCAGAAGGAGCAGGATCGTCAGGCCGCGGCGCGGCAGGCGGCCGAGGAGGTCATCGAGCAGCAGCAGGCGGCCCTCCGCGCCCTGCCGCCGGACGTGGCCGAGCGCGACGAGTTCCGCGTCCCGCGCGAGGGGCTCGACTCGGCCCGCGAGATGCTCGACCGCGACCCCACCCGCGCCGGCGAGATGGCCCGAGACGCCAAGGACAAGCTCAACGAAGCGCTTGAAAACCAGATCGAGCGCGGCGAGACGTTCGCCAAGGCAAAGGAGCAGGCCCGGAAGTACCGCAACGTCACCGCCCCGCCGCCGGAGGAAGAAGGCGCTGTCGCCGAGGCCCACCGGGCGCTGGCGGAGGCGGACTTTGAATCGGCGTTGGAGAACCTGGAATCGGCGGTCGAGAACTTTGACCAGATGAACCAGGAGCAGAAGGAGCAGGCCGCCGAGCAGATGCAGAACATGGCCGCCGCCCTTCAGAACATGGCGACCGATCCGGCCGCCGAGCAGCAGATGCAGCAGCAGCTTCAGCAGATGGGCATGAACCAGCAGCAGGCCCAGCAAATGGCCCAGCAGATGCAGCAGGCCGCCCAGGGCAATCAGCAGGCACAGCAGCAGATTCAGCAGGCGGCCCAGCAGGCGATGCAGCAGATGAACAACGGCCAGGGCCCCAGCCAGCAGCAACAGCAGCAGTTCAACCAGATGATGAATCAGCTCCAGCAGCAGGCCGGGGCCCAGGTTCAGGCCCAGCAGATGAGCCAGATGGCCCAGCAGATGGCCCAGGCGATGCAGCAGCAGGCCGCCCAGCAGGGCCAGGGTCAGCAGGCGGGCCAGCAAGGCCAGCAGGGCCAGCAGGGCCAAGGCCAGCAGGCTGGACAACAACCGGGGTCTCAGCAGGGCAGCCAAGGCGGACAACAGCAGTCGGGCCAGCAGGGGATGCAGCAGTCGGCCCAGGGCATGCAGTCGGCCCTCGCCCAGATGCAGGCGGTCCAGCAGCAGGCTGCGCAGATGCAGCAGGCTCAGGGCATGAGCCAGGGGCAGCAAGGCCAGCAGGGTCAGGGCCAGGGGCAGCAGGCCGGCCAGCAAGGTCAGCAGGGGTCGCAGGGCCAGGGTCAAGGGCAGGGCCAGCCCGGCGGGCAGCAAGGCGGCATGGCCGGCAACCGGCCCGGCGACGGCATGGGCCAGCAGCAGGGTTCGCCCAACACCGGCCAGTACGGCATGCAGAACCCGAACCAACCCGGCCAAGGCGCCGGCGGCGGCGGGCAAGGCGAGGGCGGCATGGGCCTGCCCTACGCCCCCGCTCCCTACGGCGTGAAGCAGGAATGGTCCAGCAGCTTCGACGACGAAGACGGCCGCACCATCGCCCAGACCCTCATCGAAGGCGACAGCCTCAAGGGCGAAAGCTCGGCCGCCATCCGCGAGATCATCGAAAGCGAGACGAAGGACGTGACCGACGAGGTCGACACCCAGCGCGTCAGCCGCCGCGCCCAGAAGGCTGTGCGCGACTACTTCCGCTCGATGCGTGAGGACGCCGGCGGCAAGGCCGCGGGAAGTAGTGATTGATTCGAACGACGAGCACGTCGAGGTCCGCTGTGGCGATTGTGACCACGAGGTCGTGTTCGGCTGTTCGCATTCGGAAGGCGGCCGGAGCTGGCCGGTCGAGAGCCTCGACTTCAACCCGTGGAAGACCTTTCCGGCAGCCCGATTCCGCGATAATTGGAAAATGTCGAGGCTGGTTGCGGGCGGCCGGGTGAAAGGAACGACGGCGGATGCATGCTGCGGGGTGAGGACTGCCGATGCATCCTCATGCAAGAGTTCGGCGCCAGCTACGCCTCGTCAGGCCCGTACGAGTTGCTGCACCGGCTGGGCCTCCCGGTGCTAATGCCCCGGTCTCGGCGCCGCAAGAGCGATCCCCGGCGATACAACAGTGGGAGCAGCGCGCCCTTTTTGTCGGGGAAAGGCCGGCAAAAGCGACAACGCCTGCGAATAGCTCAGCCAAGCCGCGACGAACTTCAATCCGATACCGCCTACAATGATGAATACCCCCGTCGTTGCCGAGATGCCCAGGAAGCCCATCTCGGCCGCTCCGTAGGGCGTCGCAAACCCAGCGACGACGCCAATACTAAGCAGGCCCAAGCGTGGCACTAGCCGCGCCGTATGTAGTGCGGAGATGAGAAGGAATCACGTGAAAAGAACTATGCCTGCGATGGCGGCAGGTAGAAGGGTACCACCCAGCAGCCAGTCCTGTCGCAGATGTGTCGCGAGCCACGGTAAGCTCGCATGGTGTCGCTCGCGTAGCACGATCCAGCCGGCAGAGGTGCGGTCGGTCACGCCGTATACTGCTGCCAGCCAGCCAGCTTTGAACGGCCCGCGACTGAGTACCCATGCCTCGCCGTCCGAGCTTGTTAGCCGCGCCACGAGTAGGTTGGCATCAACTTGAGCAGTAAGGCCAAGTACGAGTAGTCGTTCCCCTGGCTGAGCCTTTCCGACATGTGACGCAGGCACTGATAGCAGTGACATGGTCAGTGCTCCGGCCTTTAATGTGGAGCCCAACCCTAAAGACGACTTTGATGCCATACCAGAGCCAACGCCGGCGTAATGTCTGTTTCATACGCATCGGAACTCCAAACCATAAGTGGATGTTGCTGATGGCCCAGAGGGCAGTTCTGACGCCGCATCTGATTTCAACGGGCGACGCCGGACCCCACCGATGAGGTAGTCGAGAAAGCCGCCAGCGTCATTAGAGCGGCCCCAGTTCAGGTCTAGCGCTCTCGGCCTGTCTGCCGCATCATCGGCGGCATGAAGGCTTGCCCGCAGGAGCTACGTGTCGGGGTGCTGGCAGCCTGCGACGCCGGCCAGCCGACGAAGCAGGTAGTCAACCGCTTCTGCGTCAGCCCGGCATGGGTCCGCCGCCTCAAGCAACGCCGTGGTGAAACCGGCGAGATCGAACCGCGACCGGCTGGCGGCAGACGCTTTGGCAAGATCGATCCGGCGAGGCTTTTGGTTCTGTGGGAGCAGAAGAAGGATCGCACGCTCGAGAAGGATCGCACGCTCGACGAGTACGTCGCCGCCTTGGCCAAGGCCGGCACGCACGTCTTGGGCCAGGCGGTGAGTCGCTGGCTGATCAAGCTTGGGCTCCGCTACAAGAAAAGAGCCTGGTCCCGGCTGAGCGTGACCGCCCGGACGTCGCCCGCCGTCGAAGGTGGTGGAAGCGATGGCAGGAGAAGGTCGACCCCACGCGCCTTGTCTTCCTGGACGAGACCGGCTTGCGCGGCTTGCGGACCGACATGACGCGGTCCCGCGGTCGGGCACCGGCGGGCGAGCGTCTGCCGGGGGCGGTGCCGTGCAGTCGCTGGCGGACGAGCACGTGGATCGCCGCCCTCGATGCCAGCGGCATGCGGTGCTCGATGGCGATGGAGGGGGCGATGAACCACGCGTCGTTCGAGCTGTTCGTCAAGCAGGTGCTGGCGCCCAAGGAGCAGGTGCTGGCGCCCAAGCTCGTGCCGGGGCAGATCGTGGTGCTCGACAACCTCTCGAGCCACAAAGGCCGCCGAACGAAGCAACTGATCCGAGCAGCCGGCTGCCGGCTGGCGTTCCTGCCCCCGTACGGGCACGACCTGAACCCGATCGAGCAGGCGTTCAGCAAGCTCAAGCAACTCGTGGCGGGGGCTAAGGCACGGACGGTCGAGACGCTGTGGGCGGCGGCGGGCGCGGTGGCCAACGCCGTCACGGGAGGCGACGCCGTCACGGGAGGCGACGCCGCCGGCTACTTCGCCTCGTGCGGATACACCCCAGCCGCTACACCTGAGAGAGGACCGCTCTAAGCAACAGGCGGCCGCGTGTTTCGAGAACGTCTTCAAGCGTGATGCCCTCCGCGTCGGCAGCCTCTCGCTGCCGATCGAGAATTCGCATCGACAGGCGTGGCTCGACAAGCAGGCGAAATTGAGCGTTCCCTGGGAGCTCCCGGTGCAGGAATTGCGTCAGCGCCTCCTTTTAGCGGACCGGTCGCGATTAGCCAGTGGCCAGCCGCGCGGGCCGAACCGCTGTAGCTCGAGCAGGTGCTTGCCGTCGTGCGAGCAGGCAAAACCTGCTGTGGCTGTTGGCCCCGCCGAGGTGTCACGCCAGCGGCACGCCCTGGCCGCACGTCGACAGGTGGTGCTTCGTGCCGGAACAGGTGGTGCTTCGTGCCGTGCCGGGCGCGATCCGTGGGGTTGGGGCCGACCGCGTGGCCCGCCCCTCCCCCCTTTGCTCACGCCCACCGTCCGCACCGTGCCGCTGTCGGCGACGGCCAGCTCCGGCGAACACTGTCCGGCCGCGTGCAGCTCGTCGAGCAACTCGTTGAGCTACTCGCGGTGAACAGCGTTCCAAACGCCCGCGAGCTGCCAGTCGCCCGCGAGCTGCCAGTCGCGCAGCCGTCGCCAGCAGGTCCGCACAGCCGTTGCTAGCAGGTCATGCCCGACACGCCGAAGGGGCGGGCAGAGCCGACCACGGATCGCCGGTCCGCAGGACGTGGACGATGCGTGCCAGGCACACGCGGTCGTCCCGACACGGCCAGCCGCCACGCGGGTGCGGCGGCTTGTCGGGCAGGTGGCGGCTCATCGGGCAGGTGGCGGCTCACCCGTTCCCACAGATCGTCCGTATCAAGCTCCCTTGGCATCGCCTCCTCCGTGACGTGGAGGCAAAGCTCACGCAGGTTGTGCTACAGGCTCTTACTGACACTGCGGGCCGCGGGCGGTAGTCTGCCGCTCACGCCGCGGGCGAACGGGGGACGAGGCGGGCATGGTCTACCCTGAGGAGAAAGGCGCGGACATCGTTCATCTCCTCGACGCTCCCCGGCGTGCCCGGCCTGCCGCTGTCGCTCTGCAGGAGCTTACGACCGCTGCCGACGGACCGCCTCCAGGCGGAGAAGAACCTGGCGATCCTCAAGCGGCACGGGTTCCAGAAGCGCAAGAGTTGATGCGGGAGCTTTTATGGGGTCGATGATGGAGGCGTCGCGGATCGAGTCGTTGGATGCCACGCACAAGTGGGACGAAGTGGACGCGCAGCAAGCTGCACCACATTTTGACCAGCCGCGTCTATTTCGGCGAGGTTTCGTTTCAGGACGACTGGTATACGGGCGTAAGCGAACCGCTCGTGACGATGAGTCTATTCGATCGCGGCTAGACCAGCTTGCGCTTTCACCTGCCCGTTGCCATGCTGCCGGCGATGAGCACCTACTCGATGGGCCTGCGGCACAGGGTGGTCGCGGCCAAAGGCACGCTGGCCGAGGTCGGCCGACGCTTTGGCGTCGACCCCCGCACTGTCCGCGACGGGCGGTGACGCCACGCCCAGGGCGAGCTCGAACCCCGCCGGGGCGGCAACCCCGGCCTGCCCCAACGCCTGACCCGACGCCTGACCCGCGGCGACGTCGAGGCCCTGCGGCGCGAGGGCAGCCCTGAACCCTCGCCGCCATCCGGGCCTCAGGCGTGGTGCGCGAAGCATCAAGGCATCGCTGGTGGGGCCGGGGGCGGTCGACGGCGAGGTCTTCCTTGACTGGGTGAGGGACCGCCTCGCCCCGGCGCTGTCGCCGGGCAACGTGGTTGTCCACAAGGTGGCGGGCGTGGAGGAGGCGGTCGAGGCGTTGTACGAGGCGGTCGGGGCGGCGTTGGACGCGCTGGCGTTGGACGCGCTGGCGCCGGCCGACTGCCTCGCCTTCATCCAGAGCTGCGGGTACGGCAGGTGAAAGTACAAGCTGCTCTAGCAACCACCTGAGAACTCTAAACCGTGCCGTTGAGCCGCAGGCATAGCAAGCGCGGAACGTCCGAGCGGTCGCTAAGGTCGCTGCCCAAGTTGCCGGCCGTTCAGACCGAGCATGCGATCACCGGGGCGGGCTCGTCGCCGCTTTGCAGCCATTGCCGACCGTCGCGGGAGATCAGTTGTTGGGCGGCATCGGGGCCCCAGGAGCCGGGGTCGTAGGGTTCGGGGCGGTTGCCGTCGGCATTCTGCTGCTGCCAGCCGTCGAGGATCGGGTCGACGACCTCCCACGCCGCCTCCGCTTCGTCGCCGCGGATGAACAGGCTCTGGTCGCCCGCCATCGCGTCGGCGATGAGCCGCTCGTACGCCTCGGGCGGCTCCTTCTGAAACGTTTCGCCGTAATCAAAGTCGAACGCGACGTTCTTGATGTTGAGCGTGTTGCCCGGCACCTTGCCGTTCACGCGCAAGTCGATGCCGGTGTTGGGCGCGACGCGGATGATCAGGTCGTTCGGGAACACCGGGCTCTCGCACTGCGTCTGGAACAGCGTCATCGGCGGCGCCTTGAAGCGGACGGCAATCTCGCTGAGCTTGCGCGGCAGGCACTTGCCCGTCCGCAGGTAAAACGGCGTGCCGCTCCAGCGCCAGTTGTCGACGTACAGCTTGACGGCGGCGAACGTCTCGGTTTTTGTGTCCTCCTCAACGCCCTTGGCCCTGGCGTAGCCGGGGGTGTCGTCGCCTGCTCCGTACTGCCCGCGCACGGCGAACTTTTTGACGTGCTCGGGGCGGAGCTTGCGAATGCTTTGAAACACCTTCACCTTCTCGTCACGCGTGTGCTTCGCGTCGAGCCCGGCCGGCGGTTCCATCGCGGTGAGGGCCATGAGCTGGAGCATGTGGTTCTGCACCATGTCGCGCAGGGCGCCGCTCTTGTCGTAGTAGCCGGCCCGGTCGTCGGCGCTCACGCTCTCGGCAACGGTGATCTGGACGTGGTCGACGTAGCGGCTGCTCCACAACGGCTCGAAGATGCTGTTGGCGAACCGCAGCACCATCATGTTCTGCACAAGCTCTTTGCCGAGGTAGTGATCGATCCGGTAGATCTGATCTTCCCACAACTGCTCGTGGAGCTGAGCGTTGAGCGTTTTGGCCGACTTGAGGTCATAGCCGAACGGCTTTTCGATGACCACGCGCGTCCACGGGCCGCCCTGCTCCTTCGAGATCAGGCCGACGTCACCGAGGCAGTCAACTACGGGGGCGAAGGTGCTGGGCGGCGTCGAGAGGTAGAAGAGCGCGTTGCCACCCGTGCCGTGGCGGTCGCCGACCTCCTTGAGTCGATCCTTGAGCGTCTCGAAGCCGGCCGCCTCGTCGTAGGGGCCCGGCTGGTAGTAGAGCTTGCCGGCGAGGTTCTCGACGATGGAGTCGTCCGCGTCCTCGTGCTGCTTGCGGACCGCCTCGCGAAAGCGGTCGCGGAAGGCGTCGTCGCTTATCTCCGTGCGGCTGTAGCCGATCAGCGCGAACTCACTCGGCAAGAGTTTCTCCTCGGCGAGCTTGTAGATTGCCGGGAGAAGCTTGAGCTTCGCGAGGTCGCCGCTGGCGCCGAAGATGACGAGCGTGCAAGGGCTGGGGGCGGGCATGGCCGCGATAATGGGTCGCGGCCGCCCGCTTGTCGAGGGGCGATTGCCGGCGGGCTACTTGTTCTTGCGCACCACGCCGCGCCCGACGCGGGTGGCGGTGCTCTCGCCGTCCTGATCGAGCGTGCGCCGGGTCGTCCCCTCGCCGCCACCGGTCATGGCGGCGCCGCCGACGCTGCCCATCGGCTCGGGGATTGGGCGCATCTTCGGCGTCGGGATCGGTGCGCCTGCCGGTCCGCCGCTCGACCGGCGGTGGCGAAAGTAGCCGTCGATCGCCTCGTACGCGGCGTATCCCAGAACCGACACCACGATGACCTTCAGGGCGTTGCTCATGGGTCTGTTGTAGCCAGCCCCGCCGCAGGCGAACACGGGCAAATCTCACGGCGGCCCAACCCGTTCGTGCTGACCGTCGAACTACAAAATGATCCCATCGCGAGTTTTTTCTTGACGGCTTGGTTTCACCCGCTATCTTCCGCCTCCCCGGAAGAGGATTCCCGATGTCGCAAACACACGTCATTCAACTCGATCGCATCGCTCGCGCCGCACAGCCGGCGTCGGGGAACTTGTGCGGGATGGGTTTTGAGACGATGTCCGAATTGGGCAACGATCGGCCTCCGCGGTAACGGCTCTCGTGCATTCGCAGCACGCGAGACGCCCCGGACGCCAGCCGCGTCCGGGGCGTCTTTCACTGGTGAAACAAGGAGGATTGTCTTGACAAACACCGCACAACCCGCCGCGGCCATCGGCTGCCGGCGGTAACGACGCCACCCCCGCCGAGTCGGCCGCGGGCGTGCCCCGGCCCTGCCGTGGGGCGTTCCTCGACGGACTTCACACGGCCCGGCGGTCGTGTAGCTCAGTGGACAGAGCGCCCGAAACTCGCGTTTCGGGAGGACGTGGGTTCGATTCCCACCACGGGCTCCAACGGAGACTAGAACTCTCCACCCCTTTACCCAGGGATCAGTAGCTCATACTGGTAGAGCACTTCGTTCATCACGAAGCGGTTGCGGGTTCGATTCCCGCCTGAATCGCGGGGCCGCAAGGCTCCAACACACGCCCCCGCCACGCCGGGCCGGATGCCGCGCCGGCCGCCCGCTTCTTCGGAGGCAGGCGGCACCGCGTCGGACGGCCCTGCGGGCGGACGAACGGGGCGACGCACGCTGGGCGACGCGAGTCCCCGCCGCGAACCTCGACCGACTGCTGCGACCGTCGCGAGACGGACGTGGCCCGGTCGGCAGGGGTTTCCGCGGCGGCGTGACGAGCCGAACGCGGCCTCTGCGTCGACCCCAATCCCCGCCCCCGCCAACCCGGCGCGGGGTGCGGCCAAGGCCCGGCCGGCGGGGGCGATTTCCCTTCAAGATCGACGGTTTTCTTTCCGCGTCGCCTGTGCGACGCCCACTCAAGGAGGTGCAACACCATGTTCATTCGCACCCACATCCCCCGCGGCCAGCGCGGCCTTTGGTTCCGACACGACGACCTGATCGGCGTGCTCGGCCCCGGCCGCCACTGGAACCCCGCCTGGCTCTGGCACGGCGGCAAGGACGTCGTGCAGCGCCACGACGTCTCCGCCGGCCGATTCGTTCACAAGCGCCTCGAGGCCCTCGTCCGCGAGCCCCAACTGCGCGAGCAGCTCGTGCTCGTCGACGTGCCCGACGGCGAGCGCGTCTTCGTCTGGCTCAACGGTCGGCTGATCGACGTGCTCGGCGCCGGCCTCGCGGCCTACTGGCGCGACGCGGGCGACTGGCGGATCGAGCGCTTCGAGACGGAGGCCTTCCGCTTCGAGCACCCGCGCCTCCAGGCGATCCTGAGCCACCCCAAGGCGCAACTGCACCTGGCGGGCGTGGTCGTGGATCAGGACGAGAGCGCACTGCTCTACCGTGACGGCCGGTTCGTCGAAGTGCTGTCGCCGGGCCTGCACGTCTTCTGGAAGGCGGCCGGCCGGGTGACGTGGAAGAGCGTCGACCGGCGCGAGCAGGCGCTCGACGTCAGCGGCCAAGAGATGATGACGGCCGACAAGGTGAGCGTTCGCCTGAACGCGCTCGTGTCGTACGTCGTGATCGACCCCGTCCGGGCGGTCCAGGCGAGCGACGACTACAAGCAGTCGCTCTACCGGGCCGCGCAGTTGGCGGCTCGGGAGGCGGTCGGTTCGCGGACGCTCGACGCGCTGCTGGTCGAAAAAGACCAGGTGGCCGAGGGCATCTGCGAGGCCGTGGCCACCCAAGCGGACGCGGTGGGCGTTCGCGTGACGGCCGCGGGCCTGCGCGACGTGATCCTGCCGGGCGACATGCGCGAGCTGTTCAACGGCGTGATCGCGGCCCAGAAGCGGGCCGAGGCGAACCTGATCGAGCGGCGCGAGGAAACCGCCGCCGCCCGCAGCCAGGCCAACACCGCGCGGCTGCTCGCGGAGAACCCGGCCCTTCGGCGCCTGCGCGAGCTGGAGCTGATGAAGGACGTGCTGGCCGGCACGAAGATCACGTTCGTCCTCGGCCAGGGAGAGTCGGTCGGCCCGCTCACCGAGCAGGTCCGCCGCCTCGTCGCGGCCGATGAGGAGTAGCAAGACCCCCGGTGTGCGCTGCACGCCGGGGGTCGTGTCGTTCGGCCGCGCCGCTATCCTGCATCCCATGCTCCGCGATCCGCGCCTCGACAAGCTTGCCGATGTTCTCGTCAACTACTCGCTCGACACCAAACCGGGCCACCTCGTGCTCCTGCAAATGCCCGCCGCGGCGGCGCCGTTGATGGAGGCGTGCGTGCGGGCCGTTCTGAAGGTTGGGGCGCACCCGCATCCGCGGCTGGTTCCCGATAACTTCGCGGAGCTCATGCTCGAGAACGGCAGCGACGAACAGCTCGCCTACACCGATCCGCTGGCGTTGCACGCGATCGAGACGATCGATCGACGCCTCGCCGTTTGGGCGGAAAGCAACACGAAGGCGCAGAGCACGTTCGACCCGAAGAAGGCGGCCCTGATGAGCAAGGGTCGTCGGCCGATCATGGCCGTCAACATGGAGCGGGCGGCCAAGCACGAGATGGAGTGGGTCGGCACGCTCTACCCCACCGACGGCCACGCTCAGGATGCCGAGATGGACACCGCCGCCTACGCCGATTTCGTCTTCAAGGCCGGTTTGCTCGATCACCCCGACCCCGCCGCGAGCTGGCGTAAGCAGGGGGAAGCCCAACAGCGCCTCGTCGATTTGATCCACGAGCAGATCGCCAAGGGCAAGACCGAGTACCGCGTGCAGGCCGGCAACGGCACGGACCTGACGATGGACGTCGCGGATCGCGTCTGGATCAACTGCGACGGCAAGGCGAACTTCCCCGATGGCGAGGTCTTCAGCGGGCCGGTGCGCGAGAGCGTGAACGGCACGATCCGCTACAGCTTTCCGTGCGTTCACATGGGCCGCGAGTGCGACGGCGTGGAGCTGACCTTCCGCGACGGCAAGGTGGTCGACGCGAGGGCGGACAAGGGGGAGGCGTTCCTGATCGCCATGCTCGATCAGGACGAAGGGGCCCGCTACATCGGCGAGTGCGCGATCGGCACGAACTTCGGCATTCAGCAGTTCACGAAGAACACCCTGTTCGACGAAAAGATCGGCGGAACCGTCCACTTCGCCGTGGGCGAGGCGTACCCGGAGACGAACGCGACCAACAAGAGCGGCCTCCACTGGGACATGGTCTGCGATCTCCGCGAGCCCGCCGGCGGCGGCACGATCACAATCGGCGGCGAGACGATCAGCAAGGACGGTCGCTTCACCCGCGAGGGGTTCCCGAGCTAGGGGCGATAGTGATGCGATTGCGCGAGCGAGTGGTCGTCTACGTCACGCGCCCCAGCAATGCGGGGGGGCTCGACGTGCTGACGTTCAAGGGCCCCGATAACGTGCGCGTGCAGGCGCCCGCCGGCGGCGTGGAGGCCGGCGAGACGGCGGAGGCGGCGGCGATTCGGGAAGTGACCGAGGAGACGGGCGTCACCATCACGGGAGCGGCGCGGCTGACGTCCACGCTCTGGCGATACAGCGGGGCCGACTGCTGGTGCCTGCAACACTTCCTCCGCGCGAACGCGCCAAAGGGGCTACGCGACGTCTGGCGGCACACGGTGCGGTGCGAAGGTCCTGAGAACGGCCAGCGCGTTATGTGCGGCTGGACGCACGCCCGGCACCTCGACCGACTCGCTGGCGGGCAGGGCAACGCGGCCAGCTACCTGATGCCCCCCGCCCCGCCGCGCCCGCGTCGCGACGTCGCGATACGCCTCGCCACTGAGCTGGACTGGCAGCAGATCAACGACCTGCGCAACCACCACATTCGCACCTCGACCGCCATTTATACGGATGTTCCGCTCGACCAGGAGGCGGCGGCGCAGATGTTCGGCAATCGCGATGCGAGCCGGCACCCGATCATCGTGGCCGAGTTGGAGGGCGTCTTCGCCGGCTACGCGATGCTGTCGCGGCACGACGAGAAGTGTGGCTACTCGTCGGTTGCCGAGGACAGCGTGTACGTGGCCGACGCCGCCCAGGGGCGGGGCGTTGGCACGGCCCTGCTATCGGACCTGCTCGAGCGTGGCCGGCGCGGCGGGCTGCACAGCGTGCTGGCGCGGGTTGACTCGGAGCAGTTGGCGAGCCTGGGGCTGCACCTGAAGTTCGACTTCGGCCCGGTGGGCGTGCTGCGCGAGGTGGGCGTGAAGTACGGGCGGCGGCTGGATGTCGTGCTGTTGCAGAAGATGTTGGAACGCGAGGATCACCGGCTACACCGCGGGGGCGAACGTGCCGATACGACCAAAAGCGGCTGACTGTTGGCGGGATGTGCCATGCCCCTGACGCCGCGCAGCCTTCAGCACGATGCGAGCCGAATCCCCAAAGCCAGCCGAGCGTTCAGGTCCGGCCCAGGCCGGGCGGGCGGCCGAGCGCGACCAACAACTGAGCGCCTTGCTCGACCGGCTCGACGCCGAGGACGCCGCCGACGCCGAACGCAGCAACCGCCGCGCCGCGCGGTCCAGGTATCGACGTGCGAGTGTCGGGATGCAGGTTCACCATCCTGGCGGTTCCAGCACCAACCGGAAGGTTACGACGCGCGATTTATCGGCCGGTGGGATGAGCTTCGTCCACAACGGGTACATGCACACGGGCACGCGGGTGGACGTCAACCTCCCGCGATTCGTCGGCGGTGAAGACGTCGTGGCCGGCCGCGTGGTCTACTGCGGCCACATCGCCGGCACGTGGCACACGGTGGGCGTGAAGTTCAACTGCAAGGTGTTCCCCAAGCTCTACCTTGACCCCGATCAGGCGGGCGGGTCGAGCATCGACGCGACGCAGCCGCAGGCGATCCGCGGGCGCGTCCTGCTGCTCGAGGAGGTCGAGCTCGACCGCCGACTCTTCGCCCACCACCTGCGCAAGACGCAGTTGGAGCTGACGCAGGCGGAGTCGCTGGACGAGGCCGAGTCGAAGATCAAGGAAAAGGCTGACAGCCCCGAGCGATTTGAACTCGTCGTGGCTGAGGTGCGCCTCGGCGACGGCGGCATGCCGCCGGCCGAGATCGTGTCGCGCCTGATCGCCACCGGCTGCCGCGTGGCGGTCTGTTCGGCCGAGACGGACCCGGAGGTGCTCCGGGCGGTGCAGAAGGCCGGCGCGGTCGGCATTTTGCGCAAGCCGTACGAGCCGGACAAGCTCCTGGGCAATCTCGTGGATTGGCTCGGCATCCATAGCGGCGGCGACGCGATCGTTAGCACGCTCGCCGATCAGCCGGACATGCGCCCGCTGCTGACGGAGTTCGTCGGCAAGGCCAAGGCGCTTGGTCAGGTACTAACCGACGCCGCCCGCGCCGACGACTTCGACCGCGTGCGCAGCGTCTGCATGGTGCTGCGCGGCAGCGGCACCGGCTACGGCTTTGCCGCCGTAACCGAGGCCGCCACCGAGGTCCTGGAGATGGTCGACAAGACCAAGTCCCTGTCCGACGCCAGCGCCGTCATCGAACGCCTTCGCGCCATCTGCGGCCGCGTCAGCGACGCCGCGCCGGAGGACGACGAAGGCCATCCCGCCATTGCGGCCTAGCCCTGTCGCCTTCCTCTGTAGCGTCTTCTGGGTAGCCGCGGAGCTTGCTCCGCGCTTCGAATGACGTGCGGCGCCCGAAACGCGGAGCAAGCTCCGCGGCTACCAAGGAACGGGTGTGCAACCTGTTCCGCATCACCGAAGCCGCGCCTACTCGTCCGCTTCAATCCGCTCGCGGAGCGCATCGTTCTGCTTGCGAACCGCATCAAGTTGGCGGCGGAGCGACTCGTTCTCCGAGCGCAGCGCGTCGAGCTCGGCGCGCATCGAGCGGAGCATCGCCGCGGCCGCGGCCGCGGCGGCGTCGTCGCCGTCGACCACGCCCGGCCGGTTCAGGTCATCGCCATCGCCCATCGCGTCCGCGGCGGCGTTATCGACAATCGCGGCCCGCAGGCGCTGCTTCATCGCGCGGCTCGCCGAGCCGTCGGGCGTCATGTCCCACGCGGTCAGGAAGACCGGCTCGCCCACCTGCTCGAAGCCCCGCTCTTCCAGGAGCTTCTCGATGCCCGTCATGTGGGCCGCCCCGTAGAAGACGCCCAGGTTCCGCTCGCCCATCTCGATACGCTCGTCGATCACCTCGACGGCCTTCTTGTTGCGCTCGCCGAGGATCACGCTGTCCTCGCCCATCATGCCGCCGATGTCGTCCATGCGGCCGAGCTCGCGGGCGAAAAGCAACTTGAGGCGACGCGCGCGATCCGGGGCGTCCATCGCCTCCATGATCTCGAACAGGCTGACCGGCTGGTAATCCGGGTCGGGCGTCTTGCCGAGGTTGTTCAGCATCTGCTGGAGCATCATCTGCAAGAAGCCCTCGCCACGCTCGTCCTGCAGGCGGAGGAAGGTCTCGATGTCCAGGTCGGCGTGGACGAAATTGGCCGGCGAGTAGTCGACAGCGTCGGTCTGGAACTCCAGCTCGAGCGCCATCTGCATCGCCTTTTGCAGCGTGCCGATCATTTGCAGACCGAACGGGATGTTCTCGGTGTCACGCTTGCGCGGGGCGGCGATGTCGAGGTCCTTTGGCTTGACCATCTCGTACAGCAGCGAGTCGTACCGGGCGAATTGCTCGTTGAGCAGGCCGTAGTACGCGCTGTCGCCGACGTGGACGGCGCCGATCAAGTCCACGGTGGCACCATCGTCACTGCGGTAGGTGACGACGCTCGTCTCCAGCACCCCGCCCCCGCCGGGCATCTTGCGGAAGCGCAGGAACCGGGTGGAGTCGCGGGCCTCATCCTGCTTCTCGATGGCGAGCTTCCCGGCCGCTGCCAGCGACGGCGACGGGGCGAAGCCGATTCCCGCCAGGGTCGAGGCGGCGACCGCAACGCACACGGCGGTCGCGCCGCGACGACGCGGGCTTGGGAGGCGGATCAAAGCGGCACGGCAGGCGTGGGCGAGCTGGTGGAACATCGGCGAAGTCGGGTTTGAAGACAGCGGCGGGTCGAACGGGCAAGCCACGGTGCGAGGCGCCGCGGCCGACAACACTCCATCCTACAGGTATCCCGAGGTTGCAGCCGCGACCGATCGGCCCTCTGTGCCGGCGTATATGAAATCGTTTGCATGTGCATCCGACTTCCGCTATCCTGCGAATCCACTGCCACTGCCGCCGCTGCTCGCGAGGTAAGGGAGCGAATGCGGGCCGATTTTATCACCTATAGCGGCTAGGCAATTGACCTTGGCCGGACCCGTCCTACTCTCCTGCGACTCCAACAGATGTACACGAAGTTGTTCCGCCGCCCGAGCGGTATGTTGTTGGGAGAGCGGGCCAGCAAGAGAGTAGACGGAATGCACCGACATTGAGGTACAACAGCGCGACGCTGGTCGCGTCGCACATCGTGGCCCCCGCAACCTCGGGATGGCCACACCGGTCCGCCTGATCGTACGATCGGCGTCCGGCACACAATCCGCAGCCCGGGCCGGGGCACGTCCCCTCGGAGAAGGCTTCCCCCTCCTTCTCTTCGCCCCGGCCTACCGCCGCCCGGGCGCCCCCACCCGGGCGGCACTTTTTTGCACAGAGCTCACGGTATCTTCGTCAGAACGGCAGCCACCCGGAACGCCACGCGTACCAGGCAACGCCGAACAGCGCCAGCAGGACGACGACCGCCACGAGCTTGCCAAGCCCCCCGCTTTTGCGAGGCCGACCATAGTTGAGGGCCGTCGTCGCGACGCCGTCGCTGATGTCGCGCACGCTGCGGACGTTCACGTTGCGGTCACGTGCCTTCCGCTCCGCGGCCGCCTTGCTTTCGGCCTCGACCGTGAAGGTCGTGCGGCCGCCGCTGTCGCGATCTTCGCCAATGATTTGAAACTTCATGCCGCCCCAGCATCGGCCGAACGGTCCGTCGATGCGACTGCCCGATTCGGGGTCATCGGGTCGACTGACACCTACGCCCGCTCGCCGGCTTCCTCGGCGGCTTGAAGTTCGGTGAACGTTCGCTCATCGTCCGACGCAATCTCCCCCGCCTCGGCCTCGCGGAGCCAAGTCTCGACGACCATCCCGGCCGTGTGGTCGCAGGCCTGCAAGCCGTAGGAGTACGGCCGCAGGCCCAGGGCGTGGGGAAAGGCGATGTCGATGACGCGTCGGTTGGCCTTGCCGTCTTTGTCCAGCACGCGATAGCCGGCGTCAATGGCGATGCCGTCGAGGCGCAGGACCGCGCTGCCATCCTCGGCCTCGTCGCGACGGCCCGCGAGCTTCTCGAAGAGGTCCGCCGCGTTCGCTTCGTCGGCGAAGCGCGCTTTGGCGGGGCGAACAACGCCGCCATTCACAAGGCTGCGGAAGGGGTAGTCGTCCGTCGTCACCGAACCCTGCCCACTGCAATCGATGAACATGCGGTACGTGCGCGTGCTCGTCTCGCCGTCGTTCTCGACCTCGATGGTCGTTTTGCCCTCCTCCTTCGATTGAATCGTGACGGTCCCCTGGATCAGCTCGAGCCGCTTCGCCGCGTGGAGTGCCAGCAGCATCCGCGCCGACCGCAGCGGCATGGCGGCGATCACGTTGAACAGAAACGGCATCAGCGTCGAGCGCAGCCGCGCGTGGTCCTCGGCGGGCAGTAGTTCCGCGTGAAAGTTCAAGGCGTACACGAGATCGTCGAGCACTTCCTTCCAGCGGATGGGCCGATCCTGATCGAGCGATCGCCGGGCCTCGGGCAGCTCGCGTCGCATGCCCGCGAAGGCATCGTCGTACGTGTGCTCCTGGCCAAGCTCGTCGACGAAGCCTTCGAGCGACATCGAGCCATCGGCGAGCCTCCTCGCAAGCTCCGGGCAATCGTCCTCACGCAGCGCCTTCGCCAACGCGGGCCGGCAGACGGCGTCCCAGTACGTTTCGAGCCGGAGGAAGCCGTTGTCGTCGCGCAGGTCGAGGATCTGCTCGCGCGACACGTGCCGGTAGACCTTGCGCATCGGCTCGGCCTGCTCGTACTGCAAGTGCGGCAGCCACCCCTCGGCCGAGTACATCACGATGCGAAACTGCCGCGCCGCGGGGTTTGGCTCGAATCGCAGCGACTCGCCTTCCCCGTGGAACGTGCCGTGACGGTGTGCGAGCGAGGCGACGACGTCGAACGCGCTCAGCGATGCGCCGAGCGTGCCGATCTCGAAGTCGAAGTGTTCGCCATCACGTGGCAGCAGTTTGTGGATCGGCCAGGGCGAGGCGAAGTAGCCGTTGGCGGGATCGTCGTCGTCTGAAAAGGTGTGGCCGGTCGCGATGACGACGCGGTCGAACGGCTCGTCCGCATCCGCTGTTTGGAGACAGACGCGATCGTGCTCCGGCTCGTCGCGCACGTCCTGGACCTTCGTGTCGACGCGCACCTCGACGGCAACGCCCGCGCGCCGCAGCGCATCGGCGATCTGGCGGAACTGCGCTTCGAAGTAGCCGCCCAGCGCGATGCGGGCGTATGTCTCGGCCGGGTCAATCTCCTCGCGCTGGAGGTCGAACTCCGCCAGTCGATCGTCGTCGAGGCCGCGAAGCCAGTCGGCGAAGGTCTGCTGCAAGCGTGGCAGTTCTTCGCTGGAAATGTTGCAGATGTTGTGACGGTCGGTCGTCTTCGGGCTGTACGGCATGCCGGGACCGGGGCGACCGCCCGCCTCGAAGACGACGATCCGCCGCACGCCGACCCGGTCGCGTACGGCGTTGGCGTGGTCGAGGAGGTGCTTCAGGAGGTAGAGCGTGGTCGCGCCTGCGCCGATGATCGCAAGGTTCAAAGTCCGGGCCATAGGGTGTCCGATCGCCAGCAAACGCCGGGCCTTGGGTCGGCCGGCGCGGGTGCGGCCGATTGCCCCGTTTCGACCGGACCGGCGTCGCTCTACGCTCGGCGCACGATGCCGTCCGCCCCCGCCGCTCCCACCACCCCGCCCGTTGCCGCGTGGACCGCCACGCTTGAGGCCATCGTCATCTCGCCCGGCCACGATTACTGGGGCAAGCAGGGCGAAGGCCGCATGCAACACGGGGGGCACATGCCCGCCGAGGTGCGGGCCGTCGAGCACATGGGCCTGGAGGGCGACCGCTACTTCGGCGAAAAACCCGGCGGGCGCGGCCAGGTGACGTTCCTCGACGCCGACGTCGTCGATGCCGTCCGCCGCGACTTCAAGCTGCCGAGGCTGCCGGCGAGCGTCTTTCGCCGCAACCTGATTGTCCGCGGCGTCGACGGCGGCCTCGCACGCTGGCTTGGCGAAACGTTCGAGTTCCAGGCCGTCCGCTTCGAGGGGGCCCAGGAGTGCAAGCCGTGCGTCTGGATGGACCGCGTCGTCGCCCCCGGCGTGCAGGCATTTCTCAAGGAGTCGTTCCGCGGCGGGCTGCGGGCGCGGGTGCTCTCAACCGGCATGCTGCGCGTGGACGGCCGGTCTCGATAGCGTTGCCAGCGCACCGGCTTGAAGCGAGCGATTGCGCTGCTTCCAAATCGGCGGCCGCTCGGTACAGTTGGTCGTCCATGCGTCTAGCCCGCGTTGCCGCCGTCGCGTTGATCCCGCCGCTTCTCCTGACCCTGCTCGCCGCCCTCGTCGCGGCGCAGGCGACCGACCCGCGTCGCCGCACCGCCCCGCCCGAGGGCCTGCGCGAGAACGTCCCGCAGCTCTACGCCCTTGTCGGCGCCGACGTGGTCGTGCGGCCGGGCGAGACGATCGAGGATGCCACCATCGTCCTGAAGGACGGCAAAATCACCGCCGTTGGCGCCGACGTGGAGGTGCCCGACGGGGCGCTCGAGATCGACATGATCGGCCGGCGCGTGTACGCCGGCTTCATTGACGCCTTCGCCGAGTTGCCGCGCGAGCAGAGCTCGCTTGCCGGCGAGTCGGGAGCGGCCAACTACTGGAACGCCAACGTCACGCCGCAGATCGACGCGGCCCGCGTCCTGGCCACGAGCGGGGCGACGCACGAGAACTTGCGCAAGGCTGGCTTCGTCGCCCGCTTATACGCGCCCGGCGCCGGCGTCATCAAGGGCAGGGCCGCGCTGGTGAACCTGTCGAAGGACGCCAGCGGCGAGTCGGCGGTGCTTCGGTCGAACATCGGCATGGCCACCCAGCTCACGCCCGATCGTGGCGGCACTCGCGGCTACCCCGGCAGCCCGATGGGCGCTGTCTCCCTCGCCCGCCAGGCCATGTACGACGCCCAGTGGTACGCCCAGGCGCAGCAGGCGGTGGCCGACGATCCGAGCCTCGCCCGCCCGGAACGCAACGACGCCCTCGCCGCCCTTCAACCCGTGCTCGACGGCGAGCTGCCCCTGTGGATAGCAGCCGGCGACGAGTTGTACGCCTTGCGAGCCGACCGCTTTGGCAAGGAATTCGAGGTCGACGTCGTGGTCGTCGGCAGCGGCGACGAGTACCGCCGCGCCGACCTCGTCGCGGCGACGGGTCGCAAGCTTGTCCTGCCGATCAACTTCCCCAAGCCGCCGGACGTGACCACGCCCGAGCGCGCCGATGCCGCCACGCTCGCCGCGCTCATGGACTGGGACCTTTCGCCGAGCAACCCGGCGATGATGAAGGACAATAACGTCACGTTCGCCTTCACCACGAACGGTTTGCGTCGCCCGGACCGTGAGTTCCACCCGAATCTCAAGAAGGCCATCAAGCGCGGCCTTTCCGCCGACGACGCCCTCGCCGCCTTGACCACCGAGGCCGCGACGCTCGTCGGGGCGGAGGCGATGCTCGGCACGGTTGAGGCCGGCAAGATGGCCAGCCTCGTGATCGCCGACGGCGACCTGTTCGACCCGAAGGGCAAGGCCAAGATCGTCGAGGTCTGGGCCGACGGGTCGCGCGAGATTTTGCATCGCGATCCGACCTTCGATCCGAAGGCGACGTGGCAGGTAGTCGAGGGCGATAGCTTCAGGATCTTCGAGCGTCGCGGCCGGCTGACCGGCTCGTGGACGCCCGGCACATCCGACGAGGAGCCCGCCACCCAGCCCACCACCCAGCCGGCAACGCAGCCGAGCACGCAGCCGACGACCAAGCCGAAAAACCTCGCGCTCAAGAACGTCGCCAGCAGCGCGGATGGGCTGTCGTTCACGGTGAACGCGAAGCCGTTCGGCCAAAGCGGCGTCGCGAGCGTCTCGCTCACGCGCCTGGGTGACAAGCTGTTCGGCCAAGTGCTGCTGCCCGACGGCACGCGGGAGACGATCACCGTCACCAAGAGCGAGGCCGCCACCACGCAGCCCGATGACGAGGGCGAGGGCGACACGATCGACGCCGAGCCGGCCGTCACCGACGGCGACGATCGCGAGGCCGCCGAGGACGTGCCGGTTGAAAGCCAGCAAACCGAAGACGAGCCCGGCACCGCCACGATGGCCGAGGAGCCGGACGGCGAAGAGCCCGAGGGCGAGGCCGTCGAGATCGAGACGACCCCCACCACCGGCCCAACGACGGTCGCCGCGGCCGACAAGAAGGATGAGCCGCTTTACCCCGTGAATTACCCGCTCGGCGCCTACGGCCGCGAGTCGGCGGACGTTGCTGAAACGACGAACTTTGACATCGTCAACGCAACGGTCTGGACAAGCGGCGAGGCCGGTATTATCGAAAATGGCGTCATCGCGATTCGCGACGGCAAGATCGCCGGCGTGTGGTCGTCCCGCGACTTCGAACTGCAAAGCCAGGTGCAGCCGAGCGAGACCGAGATTGACGCCACCGGCAAACACATCACGCCCGGCCTGATCGACTGCCATACCCACATCGCCACCGACGGCGGCGTGAACGAGGCGACCCAGAGCGTCACCTGCGAGGTCCGCATCGGCGACTTCGTCGACCCGAACGACATCGACCTCTACCGCCAGCTCGCTGGCGGCGTGACGAGCGCGAACATCCTCCACGGCTCAGCCAACCCGATCGGCGGGCAGAACCAGGTCATCAAGTTCCGCTGGGGCGTCGGGCCGGAGGAACTGAAGTTTGAAGAAGCTCCCGAAGGCGTGAAGTTCGCCCTCGGCGAGAACGTCAAACGCGTCGGCAGCAACCGCTACCCGAATACGCGCATGGGCGTGCAGGAAATCTTCGCCGACAGCTTCCGCGCCGCCCAGGATTACCAGCGCGCCAAGACCGACTTCGAAGCCAACGGCGGGCTGCCCGTCCGCCGCGACCTCGAGCTCGACGCCCTGAGCGAAATGCTCGACGGCAGCCGCCTCGTGCACACGCACAGCTACCGCCAGGACGAGATCCTCGCGACGCTGCGCACCTTCGAGGAGTTCGGCATCACGATGGCCAGCCTCCAGCACATCCTGGAGGGGTACAAGGTGGCCAAGGAGATGGCCGAGCACGGCGTGGGCGGCAGCACCTTCAGCGACTGGTGGGCCTACAAGTTCGAGGTCTACGACGCTATTCCGTACAACGGCGCGATCATGCACCGCGAGGGCGTGGTCGTGAGCTTCAACAGCGACGACGGCGAACTCGCCCGCCGCCTCAACACCGAGGCTGCCAAGGCTGTCAAGTACGGCGGCGTGCCGCCCGAGGAGGCACTGAAGTTCGTCACGCTCAACCCGGCGAAGCAGCTCAAGATTGATGACATGGTCGGCAGCCTCGAGCCCGGCAAGCACGCCGACCTCGTCGTTTGGTCGGCCGACCCGCTCAGCAGCTACGCCGTGGCCGAGCAGACGTGGGTCGACGGCCGCAAGTACTTCGACCGCGCCGAGGACGCGAAGCTTCAGGAGCAGGTTCGCGAGATGCGGGCCAAGCTGATCCAGCGCATCCTCGGCAGCGGCGAGTCGCCCGCCGCCCCCGGCGAGGGCACCGCCGGCGCGCGGCCGGGCGACCAGTGGGCCGACACCGACATCTACTGCCACGGCCAGCACGACCACGGCACACTCGGCCACGGCGAGGCGAAGGAGTGAGCCTCGGGCGGCGGGCGCGCAACGCCGTCAAGCGCCGGTGGAAGGCAGCTTTCACGCTCGGCCAACGCCTCGGCGTCGACGTGCTGCCCCGCCACTTCTACTCGAGCGTCCCCGATTTCTGCGACCTCAAAGGCGATGACCGCTGGCGTAAGCCGTACGACCTCCACGGCATCCTCGGCCGCGACCTTGACGGGCAGGAACAGGAGATACGACGTTGGATGAGCGTAAACGTATACGATCATCTTCGCGCAAATGATGTCCTCGCCGCCGCCCGCGATGAGCAGGGCGAGGGCGGCTACGGCGACGCCGACGGCGATGCGTTGTTCGCCTTCATCGCGACCAACCGGCCGGCGAAGATCCTGCAAGTCGGGTGCGGCGCGTCGACCGCCCTCATCCTCGCCGCCGCCCGCTTTGCCGGCTACGCGCCGGAGCTTTGCTGCATCGAGCCGTTCCCGAGCGACTACCTTGTTGAACTGGAAAAGTCGGGCCAGATTCGCCTGATCGCCGAGAAGGCCGAGCACGTCACGGTCGACGAGTACCTGAAGCTGGCGAGCGGCGACCTGCTGTTCATCGACTCCACCCATGCGACCCGGCCCGGCAGCGATGTCCACCATTTGATCCTGCGCGTGCTGCCGCGCTTATGCGAGACTTCGGGCATAAACGTTCACGTTCATGACACGCAACTTCCGTACGACTTCGGCCCGAACCTGATGGGGCCGGGCGACCTGTTCTTCGGCGGCGAGTCGACGCTGTTGCAGGCGTTCCTCACGCACAACCCGCGCTGCGGTATCGCCTGCTCGCTGCCGATGCTCCACCACGGCCGGCCTGACCTGCTGGCCGAACTGCTCCCGCACTACACGCCCGTCGCCACCAACCGTGGCCTGAACCCGCCGGACCACTACGGCCAGACGCCCAGCGCCACCTACCTGCTCACCCAATGAAACCTTCCCACCTCCTTGTTGCCGCCCTCGCGCTCGCACTGCCGACGTTGCTTCTCGCCAGCGACGAAATACCGGGCGACTTGCAGAACGTCGCACTCGTGGGCGGCACCGTCCACACCGTCAGCGGCGACGTGATCGAGGACGGTCTGGTCGTCGTGCGCGACGGCAAGATCGAGGCCGTCGGCGACAACCCGGATGACTTTGAAGCGCCCGAGGGCGTGGAGGTCATCGACGTGTCGGGCCACCACGTCTACCCCGGCCTGTTCGACGCGAGCAGCCAGATCGGCCTCGTCGAGATCAACGCCGTCGACATGACCGTCGACTTCGCCGAGCAGGGGAGCATCAACCCGAACGCCCAGGCGCACGTGAGCGTTAATCCGGATAGCGAGCTGATCCCGACGATCCGCGCCAACGGCGTGCTACTGGCGCACGTCCACCCGATCGGCGGGTTCGTCAGCGGGCAGGGGGCGGTGATGCAGATGGACGGCTGGACGTACGAGGACATGACGGTGCAGGCCCCGACCGGCATCGTGGTGAACTGGCCCAACATGCTGCCGCGGCAGGCGTGGTGGATCACCGCGAGCGTGGCCGAGCAGATTCGGCAGCGCGACGAGCGGCTTCGGGAGATCGAAGCGCTCTTCGACCGGGCCGAGCAGTACAAGGCCGCTCGCGAGGCCGCCGGCCTAAAGACTGGCCCGAGCAGCCGGCCCGCCGTTGCCGATGGGGATGCCCCGGCCGGTGCCCCGCCGTTCGATGCCAAGCTTGAGGCGATGGCCCCGCTGTTCGACGGCGAGCTGCCACTGCTGATCGGAGCCGAGGAGGCCAGCCAGATCGCGGCGGCGGTTGCCTTCGGCGAGCGGCGCGGCATGCGCGTCATCATCGTCGGCGGCGGCGAGGCGGACCGCGTGGCCGAGTTGCTCGTCGCGGCGGATGTGCCGGTCATCATCGACGGCACCCAGCGCATGCCGCGCGGCCGCGACGCGGCGATCGGCGACGCCTACGCGTTGCCCGGCAGGCTCGTTGATGCCGGCGTGCTGTTCGCAATCAGCGACGACCGCCGCCCCGCCTTCAGCCGCAACCTGCCGTACCACGCCGCCAGCGCCGTGCCGTTCGGGCTCGACCGCGCCGCCGCCCTTCGCTCGATCACGCTCTCGCCCGCTGAGATTCTGGGCGTCGCCGACCGCGTGGGCTCGATCGAGGCCGGCAAGGAAGCGACGCTGTTTGTGGCCGACGGTGACATCCTTGAGGTCCCGACGCAGGTAACGCACGCCTGGATCGCCGGCCGCCGCGTCGATCTCTCCAGCCGCCACACGCGACTCAACGACAAGTACAAGCAGCGCTACGGGCAGGAATAATCCTACGTCGCAGGTTGATTCGATAGCCGCGACGCAACGCGGCGCGGTCGGAAGTCGCTGCAACGGCACCCGACCACGCCGCGTTGCGTCGCGGCTATCGAGGGTCATTTGAACAAGCTACGCGGCCCGGTGTCGCTGCCGCATTTGCTTGAATCCCTCGCGGCGTAGCGTCGTCGCCTCCTCCGCGTAGAGGCGAACGACGAGGTCGCGGAACCGAACCCGCAACTCCTCCGGTGACATCTCCGTCGGCTGAAAGTTCACGTCGAACAACGTGCAGGTCTCCCACGCCCCGTCCTCCAACAGCCGGCCCTCGGTCTTGAGCTTCGTGTAGAGCGGCGTGCCGGGGAAGGCGGTTTGCACCGTCACCTGCACGTCGTAAGGCCGGACTTCACGGGCGAACTGCTCGACGGCATCGAACGCCTCAGCTCCCTGCCCGTCGAGGCCGAGCACGAAGCAGGCGTTGACGCGAATGCCCGCCCGCTGGATGCGCTCGACCGCATCCGCCTGCCGCTGCCACGCGGTGAGCTTGAAGTTCTTCACCAGCTCCACACCATCGAGCCCGCCGCGCACGGGCGACTCGAAGCCGATCAGCACCTCCGCACATCCCGCGTCGCGGGCGAGGTGCAGGAGTTCCTCATCCTCGGCGACGGTGATGTCCGTCTCCGTGAACCACTTGATCCGCCGCTTCTTGAGTTCGGGCAGCAGCTCGCGCCAGTACCGGCGGTTGACGAAGCCGTTGTCGTCCGCGAACTCGATGAACGGCCTTGGCCAAAGCTCCTTGATACGATCGATCTCGCGCAAAACGTTTATGATCGGCTTCTGCTTATACCGCCGCGTCAGCAGGATGCTCGAGGCGCAGAAGCTGCACTTCCACGGGCAGCCGCGGCTGGTCTGGACGGTCAGGCGGTTGTACTTGTCGAGGTCGAGCAAATCGAAGCGCGGCATCGGCGCGTCGGCCAAGTTCCACTCAATCCCGCGGGCGTCGTAGACGGGCTTGAGGGTGCCCCGCCGCGCGTCCTCCAGAATCTGCGGCCAGACGACTTCCCCCTCGCCGATGCAAACGCTTGCACCGACGCTTGCCGGCTCGTCGGGGCAGCCCGTCACGTGCAGCCCGCCGATGATCGTTGGAACGCCGGCGTCGGTGAAGCGCTTGGCGACGGCGTACGCCTCCTTCGCCTGCGCGCTGAACGTGCCGATGGCGACGAGGTCGACGTCGTTCGGCAAATGCTCGAGGTCGCGCAACTCCGCCACCTCCATGTAGCGAACGTGGTCGGTCGGCGGCGTCATGCCGGCGAGCGTGAGCAGCCCAAGGCTCGGCAGCGAGGCGATGGTCTTGCTGCGCTCGACAAAGCCGGGCAGCGTCAGGCCAAGGCGGAGCAGTTCGGCGTCGCACGCGCGGATGCCACTCATGGCGACGAAGAGGATGCGGAGAGGTTTCATGGTTTGACTTGTTCGGGGAACAAGGGATCAGGTCGTCGCTCGGAGTAGGAGAAACGCAGAAGCTCCGGCTCGCCGATGCTCGTGTAGAAGACCGCGGCCGGCAGCCCGAAGGCGGCGAATAATGCGGTGTCGGCGGCGGCGGCAAGCGGTGCCAGCGGGACGGCGATGAGCGTCGCACGCACCCGATCCGGAAGTGGCCGCGGAAGCTTGAGCGGAAGGAGAACAACCTGCTTTGGAAGGTATTCCGCGTGAGACTTTGGTGACGGATTCTCCTCATAGAAGATGGCCAGCACGTCGCCCGGCAGCGTGTAGAACTCACAGCGCGTCGGCAGCGTCGCGAAAGCAGACTGAGCGTCGACAAGCCGCACTCGCGACGCAGTCTGACGCTTCACGTCACGCACCCGCGCGTAAACCCGCTCTGATAGCGAAGCCGCCCGCAGTTCCTCGAGTGAAAGGCCCGCCCACTCGGCTACGGTGAGCGGTGCCGGCGGGCGAAGGCGCGCGTCGAGTGGCAGCTTGTACGTGTAGCACTTCGATTCATCCCTCGCCGTGATGAGCAGGATCGCCGCCTCGCCCTGGCGGGCAAGCTCGACCGACCGCACCCGTACCGCTGGCGACGCTGGTCCGACGACTTGGCGGGTGAGCGTGCAGCCGACGCTTGGAAGCACCAGCACCAAAGTCACGATGCCGAGGAGGATGTTCACGCCACCCTCCCCCACAACATCCCGCCCACGCCGATCAGCACGGCCAGAACGGGCAGGAAGAACAGGTGGCGTAGCGGCTTCTTCCAGGCGCTCAGGAAGCAGATGCCGGGCATCAGCACGATCGCCGACGCCAGCGCGTAGGCGGACCACGCGGGGGGCGTGCTCCAGCCGGGGAAGAGCGTGGTGACGGCGAAGCTCAGGTTCAGCAGGCCGATGCCGAAGAAGGCAATGTGGCCGAGGCGCATCAGCCGGCGCGGCCACGAGCCGTAGCCGCCGGCGAACTGCTCCCTCGCGAACCCCATCCCGAGCATCGCCCCGCTGACGCCGCCCATCAGGAAGCCGCCCCAGCAGGCGAGAAGATTGAGGTCGATCGGGCTCATGTCGATCCACCTAAAGCACGGAGCGTGCCAAGGCTGAAACCGCCTGTAGTAGCCTCATATCGGCCTTGGCAAGAGAGGACCGCAGCATCAGATGGACACTGGTTGTACATGGATGCACTGGCAATGAACGGATTGTGTCCGGCCTTGCCTGCTCTACCGTCTGCCGTTGGACGACGCCGACCTGCCCGAGTTCCGCCGCCGGCTGCTCGCGTGGTACGACGCCAGCGCCCGCGACCTGCCGTGGCGTGGCGAGGGGCGCACGCCGTACCGCGTGCTCGTCAGCGAGGCGATGCTGCAACAGACGCAGGTAAAGGCGGCGAGGCCTTACTTCCTGCGGTTCATGGAGGAACTCCCGACGCTGGCGTCGCTCGCCGAGGCCGACGAGCAGACGGTGCTTCGCCTCTGGCAAGGCCTTGGCTACTACTCGCGGGCCCGCAATCTGCGCGCGGCGGCGCAGAGGATTGTGAGCGACTTCGGCGGCGAGGTGCCGCGCACGGTGGACGCACTGCTCGCGCTCCCCGGCGTCGGGCGGTACAGCGCAGGGGCGATCGCGAGCATCGCCCACAACGTGCCGGCGCCGATCCTCGACGGCAACGTCATGCGCGTCCTCTGTCGGCTCGATCGAGTCGAGGGCGATGCGCGACAGGCGCCCGTTCAGAAGCGGCTTTGGGCGCGGGCGGAGGAGGTGCTGCATCGCGAGCGGCCGGGCGACTTCAACAGCGCGATGATGGAGCTGGGGGCGACGGTGTGCATCCCGCGCGAGCCGCACTGCCTGATCTGCCCGGTCGCCGACTTCTGCGCCGCGAGGGCGGCGGGCGTGCAGCAGTCGATCCCGCCGCCGAAGAAGCAGAAAAAGACGCCGCTGATCGAGCGCGACGTCTTTCGCATCCGCAACACGCGCGATGAGTGGCTGGTCGAACAGCGGCCGGCGACGGGGCGGTGGGCAAACCTTTGGCAGTTCGTCACACGCCCGCGCGGCGAGCCGCCGCCGGTGGAGGTTGGCACGTCGATGGAAGTCGGCGTCGTCATGCACGGTCTGACGCACCGGCGGTACCACTTCCGCGTGCTCGACGCCGCGTTCAGTGGCCCGGCTCCAATAGGCACGCGGTGGGCGAGGGACACGGATCTTGACGCGCTGCCGATGAGCAAGCCGCAACTCGCGGCGCGAGCGATTGGTAAGCTCGAGTAGCTGCGGGCCCACGGCCCCCAGTCTGCTGCGCGTGTGCCAGACTGCGGGCCGTGGGCCCGCAGCTACCTTGGTGAATTGGGATGATCTGGGAGTTCACGCCAGCGCCAGGTCGAGTTGGCGCAGGGCGAGGCCGACGTTGACGTTGGCGTTCAGGTATTGCTCGGCGCGGGCGAGCGCGTCGATGCGGTCGCAGATCGGCTCGGGGTCGTCGCTGTCGCCCAGGCGGCGGCGCAGGTGGTCGGCGGCGAGGCCGAGGTAGAGCGTTAAGCCGTTGCGCGTGAAGGCGTCTTTGCTGCCGAGCGGATCGCGCTCCAGATCGGCCGCCGCCTGACGTTCGGCCGCCTGTTCGAGAAACCCGCTGATGTCTGCTCCGTCATCAAGGCGGTTAAAGAGTTCGCCGGCAGCTTCGATGACGCCGTCTTCAAGAAAACGCCTCGCCCGCCCCGGTGATCCGCCGGCAACGGCGATGGCCCGCCGCGCGTCCTCCTCGGCCACGCCCTGCCGCGCGAGCACCTCGACCGCGTCTTCCTCCGCCAACTCGCCGAAGCGAAACGTCTGGCACCGGCTGCGCACGGTGGGCAGCAGCGACTCGGGCCGATCGGTCAACAGGACGATGAGCGTTCGGCCGTGCGGCTCTTCGAGCGTCTTGAGCAGCGCGTTCTGTGCCGCGGCGTTCATCGTTTCGGCCTCCTCGACGACGAACACCTTGCCAATGCCCTCGATGCTCTTGCGGTTGGCGGGCTCGACGAGCTCGGGGCGGATGACCTTCACGGTCAGGTCGATCGCCTTGCTCTTGCCGGTGGCGTCGTGGTGGCGGATGAGCTGGCGGGTGACAACGTGATAATCCGGATGGTTGCCGCCACGCACGCGGCGGGCGACGTCGTCGGTCCCGCCGAGGAACGCGATCGCCAGTTGCTCGGCAACGGTTCCCTTGCCCACGCCAATCGGCCCGGCGAACAACAGGCCGTGCGGCAGCCGACCGTCTTCAAGGGCGGCGGCAAGGCGTCGAAGCACGGCGTTGTGACCGAGGATGCCGTCAAACATTTTCACAAACGGAGCTTACGGCTTCGAGCACGCCGGCGAACGCCGCGTCGACGGGTTGGCCGGCGTCGACAACGGCGTAGCGGTCCGGGTGCTCGCGGGCTTGAGCGAGGTAGTTCTGGCGGACGCGCTCGTGGTACGTTTTGGGGCGGCGTTCGATGCGGTCGAGGTCGGCGTCGGCGGCGCCGTCGAAAAGCATCAGCTTGGGCACGTGCCGCTCACGTGCGACTTGCGTGGGCACGTCGAGCACGATCGTCAGGTCCGGCCAGCGCCCGCCGACGGCCACGCTCGCGACGGCCTCAATGTCGCTCGCGGTCAGTCCGTCGCCGCCAAGCTGGTAGGCGAGCGTGGAGCTGACGAAGCGATCGCTGACAACGATCTCGCCGCGGTCGAGGGCAGGGGCGATGACTTCGGCCACGAGCTGCGCGCGGGCGGCCATGTACAGGAGCATCTCGCAGCGCATGGCCATGCCCCACCCGGCGTCGTGGACGGGGTCGAGCAGGAGGTCGCGGATCTTCTCGCTGATCGACGTGCCGCCGGGGTCGCGCACGGTGCGAACGGTCAGGCCACGCTCGCGCAGGAAGCGGACGAGACGCTGGCATTGGGTGCTCTTGCCGCACCCCTCGCCGCCGTCGAGGACGAGGAACTTGCCGGCGAGCTGGGACCAGTCTGCATCGGGCACGCGGGCATTATGGCGGCCGGGGCGTTCCCGTCATCCGTCCAACGGATTACCGTCGAGCCATGCCCGACCAAGAACCCGCCGGCCGTTACGAGAAACCCGGCAGC
The DNA here is from genome assembly GCA_965214125.1 of Tepidisphaeraceae bacterium. Classification (GTDB taxonomy): domain Bacteria; phylum Planctomycetota; class Phycisphaerae; order Tepidisphaerales; family Tepidisphaeraceae; genus CBDCBA01. The sequence continues at coordinate 32,959 of CBDCBA010000014.1, read as the reverse complement.
GGCAACGACCCGCAGTTCGCCGGCGTACGCGAGCGCTTCGAGCGCGTCTTCGGCGAGGACGACGCCGACGGCAACCCGCTTAACGACGCGCCGATCGAGATCGTCAAGAGCCCCGGCCGCTTAAACCTGATCGGCGAGCACGTCGACTACAATGACGGTCTGGTCTTCCCGATGGCGATCGAGCCGCACGTGACGTTCGCCTTTCGCCGGCGCAACGACGCGCAGGTGCGCGTCGCCACCGACGCCAACGACGATGGTCCGACCACGTTCACGATCGACACCGGCCGTGGCGAGCCGGCGTGGACCAACTACATCCGCGGGCCGATCGCCCTGCTGCGCGAGCGTGGCGAGGTGTTGACAGGCGTGGACGTCCTGCTCATCTCCAGCTTGCCCGTCGGCGCCGGCCTGAGCAGCAGCGCGGCCCTGGAGGTCGGCGCGGCCCGGATGATGCTCCACGCGGCCGGCGGCGAGATGGACGACTTGGCCCTCGCCAAGCTCTGCCAGCGGGCTGAGCAGGAGTACGCCGGTGTGCAGTGCGGCATGATGGACCAGACGATCGTCGCCGGCGGGCGCAAGGGGCACGCCATGTTGCTCGACTGCCGGTCGATGGAGATGACGCACATCCCGCTGCCGGCGGACGACGTGGCGGTGGTGGTGTGCGATACGAAGAGCGAGCACAAGCTCGGCGACAGCGGCTACAACGCGCGTGTCGAACACTGCAAGCAGGCGGCGAAGGCGCTTGGCGTGGACTCGCTGCGCGACGCGTCGGCCGATGATGTCGAGGCGAAGAAGGACGCCATGGACGACGACACCTTCCGCCGCGCCCGCCACGTGGTGACGGAGATTGCCCGTGTCGAGCAGTTCGCCGACGCCCTGACAGCGAAGGATTACGCCAAGGCGGGCGGATTGATGTACGCCTCGCACGACAGCCTGCGCGACGATTATAAAGTCAGTAGCGATCGCCTTGATGCCCTGGTGAACGCCGTCAAGAACGTCGACGGTGTCTACGGCGCTCGCCTGACCGGCGCCGGCTTTGGCGGCTGCACGATCACCCTCTGCCGCCCCGACGCCGCCGACGCGGTTCAGGACGTTCTGGCGCGGGCGCTGCGGGAGCAGTTTGACGTGAAGACGGTGCCCTTCGTGACGACGGCGACGGACGGGGCGCGTGTGGTAGACTAAGCAGCATGAGCGTCGCCACAACTGCATCCCATACTGCTGTCATTCGACTCCAAGTACGAAGGCTGGAAGACGGCAAGTACCTTGCGCGCAGCCCCGACGTGCCCGGACTGAACGCACGCGCGAACACGCCTGCCGAGGCGGTTGAACTCGCCCGCGAGCTCACGGTCGAACTCATCGACTTCTGGCGTGAGGTCGGGCAGGAGCTACCGCCGGCCCTGCGTTCCGAAGCGGGCACAGCGTTCGAGCTCGATGCAGTCGTCGAGGTGGCCAATGTCTAAGCGGTTGGCGGGCGTGAGCTATCGCCTGCTGACGAAGCGACTCAAGAAGTTCGGGTTCGAACTTAAGCGGCAAGGCAAGGGAAGTCACGAGTTCTGGTGGAGGCCGCCGAAAGGGCCGACCACGGTAATTCCCAATCATCCTGGCGATGTCTCCGCGTCACTGGTGCAGGACATCCTCAGCGACTGCGGTATCACGGTCGACGATTTCCTCAACACGAAGTAAACCGTCCGTGAAGACCCTGCTCGCCAAGCTCATCGCCGGCCGTGACCTCGACTCCGCGGAGACCGAGGCGATCTTTGACGCCCTCTTCGCCGGCGAGGCGGACCCGGTGCAGGTGGGCGGGGTGCTCGTGGCGCTTGAGGCCAAGGGCGTGACGTCCACCGAACTGGCGGCGGCGGCGCGGGCGATGCGCCGCCACGCCCTGCCCATCGACCTGGGGGGCGACCTCGACGGCGTCGTCGACACCTGTGGCACCGGCGGCAGCGGCAGCGGGACGTTCAACATCTCCACCGCGACCGCCCTCGTCGCTGCGGCGTGCGGCGTGCGCGTCGTCAAGCACGGCAACCGCGCCGTCTCCTCCAAGACCGGCAGCGCCGACGTGCTCGAAGCGCTCGGTGTCTCGCTCGACGCCGACCCCAAGCGCAGTCTCGAAGAGGCCGGCATCGCCTTCGCCTTCGCGCGGACCCACCACCCGGCGATGCGCCACGTCGCGCCGATCCGCCAATCGCTGGGCGTGCCGACGATCTTCAACCTGCTCGGCCCGCTGACCAACCCGGCGGGCGTGCGGCGGCAACTGCTGGGCGTGGGCCGCCCGGACCGGCCCGACCGCCTGGAGTTCGTCGCGGACGCCCTGCTCGAGCTTGGCACGGACCGCGCGTGGGTGGTCCACTCCGACGACGCCCAGGACGACCTCGCGCCCGGCGCAATGAACACGATTGCCGAGGTCGCCGATGGCCGGGTGCGGACGTGGCGATTCAACCCAGCCGAGCACGGGCTGAGCGGCGATGTGGCGGCGCTGCGCGTGGAGTCGCCGGCCGAGTCTGCGGCGTTGATTCGGCGCATCCTCGACGGCGACGAGCAGGGCCCGCCGCGCGACGCCGTGCTGCTGAACGCCGCGGCCGCCGTGGTGATTGCCGGCGGGTGCGACAACCTCGGCGACGGGTTGGACGCCGCCCGCCACGCCCTCGACACAGGCCGCGCCGCTCAAACGCTGGAAAAGCTGGCAGCGTCCGGTAACGCCGCGTCGGGCTAAGCCGAACCTTGACACGCCTTTATCCGTTTTAGGTGTGCGGCGGGTCCCCGTTGTGCCACCGTTGTCGGCCGCGGTATGGTGTCGGCACCGGCTTGGCTGCGGCACGAGGTCCGCCCGCTGGCCGATCCTGTCACGGAGCCTTCATGCCCCACCGCCTCGATTCCGGCGACCTCAACCCGCTGCTCGACCTGAGCGACCGCCTCGGCGGCGCCGGCGTGCGCCGCGCGGACCTGCACTGCCACAGCGACGCCTCCAACAAGACCGGCGAGGCGGCGCTGAACATGATCGGCTGCCCCGAGTCCTACAGCCGCCCCGGCGACGTCTACGCCCAGGCGCTACGCCGCGGAATGGACTTTGTCACCATCACCGATCACGACAGCCAGGCGGGCGTGCGCGAGATCCTCAGCATGCCCGGCGTGCTCGTGGGTGAGGAGCTGACCTGCTGGTTCCCCGACGACGGCTGCAAGATGCACGTGCTCGTCTACGGCCACACGCCCGAGCAACACGCGGACCTGCAACGCCTTGCGCCCGACATTTACGCCGTCGCCGATTACTTCGTCGAGCACGACCTCGCCCACAGCGTCGCCCACCCGATTTACCGGCAGAACGACAAGCTCGAACGCTGGCACCTCGAACGGTTGCTGCTGCTGTTCAAGAGTTTTGAGTGTCTCAACGGCGCCCACAGCCCGCTGCACCGCGAGGCGTTCGAGCCGCTGCTCGACAAGCTCGACAAGGCGGAGATCGAGCGGCTGAGCAGGGTCCACGGCCTGTCGCCGCGTTGGCCCGAGCCGTGGAAGAAGGGCCGCACCGCCGGCAGCGACGACCACGGCCTGCTCAACGTCGGCCGCACGTGGACGGAGTTTCCGAGCGACGTCAAAACGCCCGACGACGTGCTGCAAGCCATCCGCGACGGCCGCACCCTGCCCGGCGGCGAGGCGGGAAGCAGCGTGAAGCTTGCCCACACGTTCTGGGGCGTGGCCGTCCGGTACTACACGAGCCACCTGCTCGAAGGAGGCGGCAACAGCGCGAACCTGGCGGCCACGCTGCTTCAGGCGTTCGTCGGGGCGCGGACCAAGCCGGGGAAGCTGCAACTGGCCTACCTGGCGGCGAAGGGGAAGGTCAAGAAGCTCCAACGCAGCGTGGTCGGCAAGTTCCGCAAGGACGAGCCCCAGCCGTTCAAGACAAGCGGGCTCATCAAGGACCTGTTCATCGACAGCGTCAAGCGCCGCCTCCCGGAGCACCCGCAGCTCGTGGGCGAGCTCGACCGGGGCCTGCCGCCGCTGGGCAACCATGAGGAGATGCTCCGCTTCGTCAACGCGGTCAACCGCGACGTCAGCCGCGGCGTGGCCGACGCGATCGGCACCAGCCTCGACCGCGCTAGCCTTGTCGGGCTTTTCGATTCGATCGGCGCGGCGTTGGCGCAGCAGTTCGTGCTCTCGCCCTACTACTTCGCCCTGTTCCACCAGAACAAGGAGCGTCGCCTGCTGCCCAACATCACGCGGCAGGACGTGCGCCGGCGCGGCGACAAGATGCGGGTCGCGCTCTTCACCGACACCTTCGACGACGTCAACGGCGTAGCCCGGTTCATCAACGACATGGGCCGCCTCGCCCGCGAGAAGGGCCGCGAGTTGACCGTCCACACGAGCACGCCGCTGAACGAGCTGCGCCACGATCGCGACGCCGCTCCGTACCGGGTGAACTTCGAGCCTCTCGTCAGCCGGCCGATGCCGTACTACGACGAGCTGAAGGTCAACATTCCGCCGGTGCTGGAGGTGCTCGAGTGGTGCGACCGCCAGCAGTTCGACGCGATCCACGTCAGCACGCCGGGGCCAATGGGCCTGGTCGGTCTGCTCGCGGCGAAGATGCTGCGCGTGCCGGTGCTGGCGACGTATCACACCGACTTCCCGGCCTACGTCGAGAAACTGACCGGCGACCACCGCCAGGCGGGCAACGTCGCCCACTTTATGCGCTGGTTCTACCGCGTGCCCGAGGCCGTCTTTAGCCGCAGCGCGGGGTATCGCTTCAAGCTGAATGACCTGGGCGTGGACGAGTCGAAGCTGTTGACGATTCGGCCGGGCATTGACCTCTCGAAGTGGAGCCCGCAGAAGCGCGACACGGCCGCGATGGCGAAGGTGGGCGTCGACTTTAAGAAGACGCCCAACGTCGTCCTCTACGCCGGCCGCGTGAGCAAGGAGAAGAACCTGCCGCTGCTCGTCGACGCCTTCAAGCAACTGGCGAAGCGGCGGACGGACACGACGCTGCTCGTCGCCGGCGACGGCCCGTATCGCAAGGACATGGAGCGCGAACTTGCCGGGTTGCCGGTGGTCTTCGCGGGCTTCTGCGACGACAAGGTCCTGCCGGCGCTCTACGCGACGAGCACGCTGTTCGCCTTTCCAAGCCGCACGGACACGCTCGGGCAGGTCGTGATGGAGGCCCAGGCGTGCGGGCTGCCGGCGGTTGTGAGCGACACGGGCGGGCCGAAGGAGACGGTGGTCGACCGCGAAACAGGTCTGGTGGTCCGGGCGAGCGACCCGCGTCATGCCGCCGACTGGGCCGAGGCGATGGACCGTCTGCTGAGCGACCCGACGCGGCTGGCGACGATGCGGGCCGCGAGCATCAGCCGCGCCGCCGGCGGGAGCATCCGGCAAAGCTTCGAAGCCTTCTGGGAAGCGCACGCGATCGTCGCCGACCCGCCGCGCCCCGACGACCCGCGCATTCCCGCGGCCGCTCCGGTTGGCATGAAGTCGTGAGCCTGCGACAGCGTGCAGCCGCAACTTCCGCTCGCCCGCGTATGATGAAGGTGATGGGTCGCCCCCACCCCATGTTATTCATCCTCTGGATCGTCGCCCTTGCGGCGTTCGCCCTGCCCGCGTCGGCGCAGACGACGCGGCCTGGCGGCACGGCCGTTGTCATCGTGGCCGACGGTCAAGTCGACAACTTCTACCGCGACAGCATCAAGCGTCGCGTCGCGGAGGCCAGGGACATGGGCGCCGACGCCGTGATCCTGCGCATCGACACCTACGGCGGCCTCGTCACGGCGGGCCTCGAAACCAGCCGCTTTCTGAAGCAGCTCGATTTGCCCGTCTACGCCTTCGTCGACGAGAAGGCCATCAGCGCTGGCTCGATGATCGCGCTCGCCGCCGACGCCATCGCGATGGAGCCGGCCAGCCAGATCGGCGACAGCGGCGTCATCGCGATGGGCCCCGGCGGCGGCATGGCGGAGATGGACGAAACCAATCGCGCCAAGGCTGAAAGCCCGGTTCTAGCCGACTTCGATGACTCCGCCCGCCGCAACGGCTACGACCCCCGCCTCGCCCAAAGCTTCGTCCGCACCGCGACCGTCGTCTACGCGATCGAGAACGTCGAGACGGGCAACATCGGCTTCGTCGGCGCGGAGGAGCGCGAGGAACTGCTCGATTCTGAAGAGTTTCGCGACCTGCCCAACGTGCCGGTGCCGCTCGATTCTGAAACGTCGCTGTTGACGGTGAGCGACGAGACGGCCGCCCGCATCGGCCTGAGCGTCGGCACGTTCTCGTCGCCCGAGGACTTTGCCCGCAGCCTCGGCCTAACCGTCGTCGCCACGCTCGAGCCCAGCGGCGGCGAGCGGTTCGTCGGCTTTCTCAGCGGCTTCGCCGTTCGCGGCATCCTGACGACGGTGCTGCTCTTCAGCCTGTACGCCGCCTTCAGCTCGCCCGGCACCGGCGTGCCCGAGGTGGTGGCCGTCGTGGCGTTGGCGATGCTCTTCGGCGTGCCGTGGATGCAGGGGTTTGCCCAGTGGTACGAGGTGCTGCTGGTGCTAATCGGCATCGTGCTGCTCGTGGTCGAGGTCTTCCTGATCCCCGGCTTCGGCGTGTTCGGCATCGCCGGCGTGATCGCGATGCTCGGCGGGCTGGCGATGACGTTCGTCGGCCCGCTCAGCGTGCCCGGCCTGCCCGCGGGCACCGGCGTCGACTGGGACAACCTCGGCTACGGCCTGCTCACGGTCGTGCTCGGCCTCGGCAGCAGCCTGCTCCTGTGGGCGTGGCTCGGCCGCTACCTGCCGAGCCTTCCGTACGCCCGCGGGATCATCCTGAGCGAGCGCGAGGCGAGCGACGAGGAACGTGCCCGCCAGATCGCCTGGCCGAGCGTCGGCAGCGCGGGCCTGGCCGTGAGTGATCTGCGCCCCGGCGGCGCCGCCCGCTTTGCCGTGACCGACGCCCCGGATGACACGGCCGTCGCCGATGTCATCTGCGACCGCGGCTTCGTCGCCGCCGGCACGGCGTTGACGGTCATCGAGGTCGCGGGCAACCGGGTGGTCGTCCGGCCGGCGGAGGGGGCGGCCTGATGGACCCGCTGTTCCTGATTCTCCTGCTCGTCGGCGGCGCGGCCGTGCTGCTGGTGGCGGACCTGTTCCTGCCGACCGGCGGCATTATGAGCCTGGTGGGCGTGGGCCTGCTGCTGACGGCCGTCATCATCTGCTTCACGCTGAACCAGTGGCTGGGGCTGGGCGTGCTCTTCGCCGGCGTCGTCGCCTCGCCGTTCGTGGCGTACGGCATGATCCAGGCGTGGACCAAAACGCCCGTCGCCAAACGGATGATGCTGCGGCCGGATAGCGTGCTGGCCACGCCGCGCCAGCCGGGCGTGCGCGTCGGCAGCGTCGGCCGCACCCTGACCGTGCTGCGACCGATGGGCGAGGCGGAGTTTGACACCGAGGACGGCCCGCTCGTCGTGCAGGCCACCTGCGAAACCGGCGACCTGCCGCCCGACGCCGCCGTCCGCGTCATTCACTTCAAGGATGGCCTGGCCACCGTCCGCGCCGATGCGGGCGAGACTGCGTGAACTTGCCACTTCCTGCTAAGGTGCTCCCGATCATGCCCCATCCCGTCGTTTCCATTGCCGACAGCGGTATTCTCTGGATTGGCCTCGCCGTCGCGGCGCTGGTCCTGCTCGTGCTCGTGTTCGTGCTGTTGCGCTACGCCAACCTGTACGTGCAGGCCCTTGTTTCGGGGGCGAAGACGGGCATCACGGACCTGATCGGCATGGACCTGAGGCCGGGCATCAACCCGCGGACGATCGTCTACGCCAAGATCCAGGCCGCCCGCGCCGGGCTCAACGTCAACCAGCAGGAGATGGAGAGCCACACGCTCGCCGGCGGCAACCTGATGCGGGTCATCAACGCGATGATCGCCGCGAACAAGGCGAACATCGATTTGCCGTGGGACACCGCCACCGCCATCGACTTGGCCGGCCGCGACATCTACGACGCGATCCGCACGAGCGTGTTGCCGAAGGTGATCGACGTGCCGAGCAAGGCCGCCGGCTCCGCCACGCTCGACGCCGTGGCCGCCGACGGCATCCAGCTCAAGGTGCGGGCGAACGTGACCGTTCGAACGAACCTGAAGCGGCTCGTCGGCGGTGCCACCGAGGAGACGATCATCGCCCGCGTGGGCGAGGGGATCGTTTCGTCGATCGGCTCGAGCGACGATCACCGCGCCGTGCTTAAAAATCCGGACGTCATCAGCAAGAGCGTGCTGGCGAAAGGTCTGGATGCGAACACCGCCTTCGAGATCCTGTCGATCGACATCGCCGACGTCAGCGTTGGGCAGAACATCGGCGCGAAGCTCCAGACCGAGCAGGCCGAGGCCGACAAGAACGTTGCCCAGGCGATGGCCGAGAAGCGGCGTGCGCTCGCGGTCGCGTTGGAGCAGGAGAACATCGCAAAGGTGGCCGAGAACCGCGCGCTGGTCGTGCTCGCCGAGGCCGAGGTTCCCCGCGCGATGGCCGAGGCGTTCCGCAGCGGCAACCTGGGGATCATGGACTACTACAAGATGAAGAACGTTCAGGCGGACACCGACATGCGCGAGAGCATCGCCGACAAGGATGCGAACCCGAACAACTGATCGGCAATTGCAGTTCCCGTCATGCTCGACACCCCGGCCATCCTCCTCCCGCTCGCCGACATTGGCGACGTGATCCTGGGCATCCTCATGCTCGGGGTGGCGATTATCGTGACGTTTATCAGCAACCTGAAGAAAAAGCACAAGCTGCCGGACCGCTCGAACTCGCCCGAGCGCGGCAGGACCGTCAACCTCGACGAACGCATTCGCGAGCGCCGCATGGAACGCGAGGCGAAGCGCCGCGCGCTGCGCGAAGCGAAGCAACTGCGCCGCGAGGCGCGCAGCCGGCGACACGGCAGTCCATCGGTGGCAGAAATGCCGAAGGAGCGGATCGCCGCGCCTCCGCCGCCGACCGTCATCATCTCTGAGCCTCGGCAGCGCGTCGTGCCGCGGCGCCCGGAGCCGGCCCGCCCCAAGCCGACGCCGCAGCCCCGGCGCATCCCGGCGCCCGCGCCGTCGGCGGCGCCCGTGGTGTCCGAACAGGAGATCGGCGGCGGCAAACGGCGGCGCCGGTCCAGTGGAAAATCGTCCCCCGCCGACAAGCTGCGCGAGCTGCTCCAGGAGAAGGGGACTGCCCGCTCCATCATCGTTGCGACCGAAGTCCTCGGCCCCCCGGCGGCGCTGCGCGAGGACCGGTACTAGGCGCTGCGACCGTTCGCGCCGGAGCCCGCGAGCGGTACAACGGGGCCGGAGCCCTTATGTCCGAACCGAAGAACCCGTCGCCGGAGTCGTTGACGCCATCCGACCTGCCCCTGCCGCCCGAGGCGGCGCGGGCGGTGGAGGTGTTGCAGGCCACGCTCAAGCAAGGCGTCGACCTCGTTTGGGATGAGTTCGCCCCCGGCGTGGCGCGGCTGGGCGTGGTCTTCGTGAACGTGTACGCGCTCAACGCCGGCGACGGACGGTGGTTTCTGGTCGATACCGGGCTGCCCGGCTTTGCGGGCGCGGTCCGGGCCGCCTGCGAGCGGCGCTTCGACGGCCGACCGCCGGAGGGGATCATCCTCACGCACGCCCACTTCGACCACGCCGGCAACGCCGAGGCACTCGCAACCGACTGGGGCGTGCCGGTGTACGCCCACCCGCTGGAGATGCCCTACCTCACCGGCGAGAGCGACTATCCCGCCGCCGACCCGACGCCGGGCGGCGCGATCTGCTTCCTGTCCCGCTTTTTCCCGACCGGCGGGTACGACCTGCGGCAGCGCGTCGACCTGCGGGGCCTGGCGAATGAGGAAATCCCCGGCCTGCCCGGCTGGCAGTGGCTGCACACGCCGGGGCACACCGTGGGGCACGTCTCGCTGTTTCGCCCGTACGACAAGACGCTGATCGCCGGCGATGCGCTGGCGACGGTCGACCTGGATTCGTGGCAGGATTTGATCCGCAAGCGCCGGCAGATCAGCAGGCCCGCGACGCCCTTCACGCCCGATTGGCCCGCGGCGAAGGCGAGCGTCGAGGCGCTGGCGGCGCTCGACCCGACAACGGTCGCCGCCGGTCACGGCCTGCCGGTGTGGGGGCGGTACGTGTCGGGCGAGGTGCGGTCGCTGGCGGACACGGTCCACGCGCCCGAGGGTGGCCGGTACGCGATGGGCCCGCCTCAGTTCGACGCCGACGGCCGCGTGATCGACGTGCCGCCGCCGGCGGAGGACCCGCTCAAGCCAAAGCTGACCCTCGCCGCCGGCGCCGGCATCCTCGGCGTCGCGGCGGCGGCGTACCTGCTCTTCCGCAACCGCGGCGGACGGGCATGAGCGTCGCGGTTCGTTGTAAGCCGCCCCGCCTCGCGGGGCGCGTGGACGCCCACTGAGCGCCCCGCGAGGCGGGGCGGCTAACGGGTAGAACGGCTTTTCATACACGGAACTCAGTGGCACCCCGAGCAAGCGGTGCCACAACGGTCGACCCTGCCAGCATGATCCCCGTCACCGATATCCCCGCCCCGCCGGCGCGATCGGCCGACGCGCACAAGGGCACCTTCGGCACGCTGCTGATCCTCGGTGGCAGCCACGCGATGATCGGTGCGCCGATGCTCGCCGCCCGCAGCGCCTATCGCAGCGGCGTCGGGCTCGTGCAGGTCGCGATGCCCAGGCCGATGATTGGTAGCGCGCTGTCGCTTCTGCCCGAGGCGACAGGCCTGCCGCTCGACAACGACGATACCGACCTCGACACGCTCCGCGACGCCGCCGAACGCGCCGATGCCTTTGTCGTCGGCCCCGGCTTGGGCCAGGAACAGGGCGCAGACGCCTGGCTCGATGCGCTGCTCGCAACCGATCTGCCCGCCGTCGTCGATGCCGACGGCCTCAATCTGCTCGCCCGGCGGGACGCATGGCAGAAGCGATCGAACCCGACGATCCTCACGCCACATCCCGGCGAGATGCAGCGCCTTCTCGCGCACGTTCCGGGGAAGACGGACGTTCCGCGCGACCGCGCCGGCCGCCGAACCTTCACGCTGGCGGCAGCCGAAACACTGGGCGTGGCACTGGTTTTGAAAGGATCGAACACCTATGTCAGCGACGGCAACCGCCTGTTCGTGAACGACACCGGCGACGCCACGCTCGCCAAGGCGGGCAGCGGCGATGTGCTCGCGGGGCTGATTGGCTCGCTGCTCGCGCAGGGGATGCCGCCGTTCGACGCCGCCGTCCTTGGCGTTCACGCGCATGGCCTTGCGGGCGAGCGTGTCGGCCACGCCCGCACCCAACGCGGCGGCCTCGCGAGCGAAGTCGCCGACGCCCTGCCGCACGTCCTGGCGGAGCTCGAACCGCGGGCGTAGACGGACTGTCGGCACGGCCCGCCCCGCGAGATCACTCGTCGATGATGTCCAGCGCCACCTGCATCTCGCCGGCGGCGTGGGCGTCGTTGCAGGCGTTGGCCTTATTGATGCCGTCTTTGTAGGCCTTTTTTGCCTTCTTCAGGTCGCCCTGGGCTTCGAAGACCTGGCCGCGCTGGTAGTAGGCGTAGCAGTAGGTGTCGTCGGCCTCGATGGTCTTGGCGAACCAGTCGAGCGCCTCGTCGAGCCGGTCGGCCTTCTTGTGCTCCATCGCGATGCCGTAGCGCAGGAACGGATCGTCCGGCTCGCGCTCGTGCAGTCGGGTCAGTTCCTTCATGCGGTTGGCCATGGCGGTATTGTTAACCGGAACGGGGCCGTTTGCGCGTTCATCAGCGTTATTGGCAGGACAGATGACGCGGACCGCTGAACAAGGCGATAGCCGCGACGCAACGCGGCGCGGTCCGACGTTGCCGCAACAGCGCCAGACCGCGCCGCGTTGCGTCGCGGCTATCGAGCATTCGTCGAAATCGCGCCCGCGTCAGTTCGCCAGCGGCTGGTACGGCAGGCCGAGGGCGTCGGCGACGGCGGGGTCGGTCACGCGGCCGCGGACGATGCTCACGCCCTTGGCGAACCCCGGATCGTCGGCGGCGGCCCGCTCCATCCCCTTCTTCGCGAGCGTGCGCACGTAGGGGAACGTCGCGTTGCATAGGGCGATCGCGCTCGTGCGGCTGACGGCGCCGGGCATGTTCGCGACGCAGTAGTGCAGTACACCGTCGACAAAATATGTCGGCTCGTGGTGCGTGGTCGGCCGGCTCGTCTCGATGCAGCCACCCTGGTCGACGGCCACGTCGACGATCACCGCGCCGTCCTGCATGCGGCCGACGAGTTCGCGCGACACCAGCCGCGGCGCCTTGGCGCCGGGGATGAGCACCGCGCCGATGACGAGGTCCGCCCGCTCGCAGTAGTGGGCGACGGTGTGTGGGTCGCTGTAAACCGTCATCACGTTCGCCGGCAGCACGTCGCTGAGGTAGCGGAGGCGTTCGAGGTCGATGTCGAAGATGCGGACGTTGGCCCCGAAGCCGGCGGCGATCTTGGCGGCGCACGTGCCGACGATCCCGCCGCCGAGGATCACCACGTTCGCCGGCGGCACGCCCGGCACGCCGCCCAAGAGCACGCCGCGTCCGCCGTTGGGCCGCTCGAGGTACTTGGCCCCCTCCTGCACGCTCATCTTGCCGGCGATCTCGCTCATGGGCGTCAGCAGCGGCAAACGATTCTGCCGGTCGCGGACGGTTTCGTAGGCGACGGCGACGACCTCGCTCTCGATCACGCCGTGGCTCATCGCGTCGCTGGCGGCGAAGTGGAAGTAGGTGAAGATCGTCTGCCCCGGCTTGAACATCGCGATCTCCGGCGGCTGCGGCTCCTTGACCTTCACGATCATCTCCGCCCTCGCGAAGATCTCGCTCGGCCCGTCGACCAGGGTGGCGCCGACGCTGGCGTAGTCCGCGTCCGCAAAGCCGCTTCCGTCGCCGGCCCCCTTCTGAACGAGCACGGTGTGGCCGTCCTTGGTCAGCACGTCGGCCCCGACGGGCATGAGCGCGACGCGGCTCTCGTCCGCCTTGGTCTCTTTGGGCACGCCGATGATCATGGCCGCACTGTAACGGCGTCGCTGCTTTAAGGCGTCTCTTTCATGCGAAGCAGGCGAGCCTGCCGATGTTCGGGATGCCGCATGGTTCAAACGCAACGCGCCCGCATTCTCCTGCTCGACGGCGATCGCATCCTGCGCGATGGCCTGACCGCGTTCCTCGGCCGCGAGGGGTACAAGGTCGCGGCGTTCGATGAGGTGGAGGACGCGCTCCAATCGCTCGAAGACGAGCCCGCCGAACTGCTGCTGGCCGATGTCGCCGCCGTCGGCGAGCGGCCGGGCGAGTTCCTGCGCCGACTCAAGAAGGAGTCGCCCGAAACGCTCTGCATCGTCCTCACCGGCTACGGCTCGATCGAAGGGGCCGTCGAGGCGACCAAAGCCGGGGCCTTTGAGTACCTGACCAAGCCGATTATCGATGACGAGATCCGCGTCGTCGTGGAGCGTGCCCTTCGCCAGCAGGCGCTGCTCCACGAGAACAAGCGGCTGCGCAGCGAGCTCGACCACACGTTCGGCCTCGGCGACAGGGCGGGCGTGATCGGGCGCGACGCGCGGATGCGCAAGGTGTTCGAGGTCATCCAGCAGGTCGCCGATAGCCGCACGACCGTGCTCATCCACGGCGAGAGCGGCACGGGCAAGTCGATGCTCGCGCGGGCGCTGCACCGGATGAGCCCGCGTCGCGAGCGGCCGTTCATCGAGGTGTCGTGCGGAGCGCTGACGGAACAACTGCTCGAAAGCGAACTGTTTGGCCACACGAAGGGGGCCTTCACCGGCGCCGACCGCGACAAGCCCGGTCGCTTCGCGGCGGCCGAGGGGGGGACGCTCTTCCTCGACGAGATCAACTCCGCGTCGCCCGCGATGCAGGTAAAGCTCCTGCGCGTGTTGCAGGAAAAGCTCTACGAACCGGTGGGGTCGTCCGAGCCGCGCGAGGCGGACGTGCGGTTCGTCCTGGCCAGCAACGCCGACCTCGGGGCCCTCGTGCGCAGCGGCGCATTTCGACAAGATTTGTACTACCGCATCAACGTGGTGTCGCTCGATTTGCCGCCCCTGCGCGAGCGGCCGACGGACGTGGTGCTGCTGGCCGAGCACTTTTTGGGTCAGTTCCGCGACGAGCTCGGCCGCAACGTCAGCGGCTTCACGCCTGCGGCCGTCGACAAGCTCGTTCACTACAATTGGCCCGGCAACATCCGCGAGCTGGAGAACGCCGTCGAGCGGGCGACGGTGCTCTGCCGCAAGCTCTCGATCGATGCCGATGACCTGCCCGACCCGGTGCGCGGCGGCGAGGCGCGGCAACCGGTCGTCGCGACGGCAGACGCCCACGGTATCCGCCTGCCGGACACGCCGATGCCGTTGAAGGATGCGCTGGAGGCGGCGGAGATTCCGATCCTGCGGGCCGCCCTCGATCGCAACGGCTGGAGTCGCCAAGAGACGGCCAAAGAGCTCGGCATCAACCGGGCGACGCTTTACAAAAAGATGCGCCGCTTCGGGCTCGACGTGCCAAGCGATTAGGCGGGATCCGCCTTCCCCGTACCACCGGCGTCTCGCCGGTGGCCGACGTCGCGGTTGGTTCCAAACCCTGGGCCGATCGCGCAGCGGCGAGACGCCGCTGCTACGGCAGAGCCCGATCCAGAATCGCCGCGACGTAGCGGTTCTCTTCCCGCTCGCGCGCCAGCGTCGACGGGCGGCCGTGGCCGGGGAGAAGCTTCGTTGTCGGCGGCAAACTCATCATCCGGACGATGCTGGCGTTCAGGTCGCTCACGCTGCTGTCGGGCAGGTCCATCCGGCCGATCGTGCCGTCGATGATGTTGTCGCCACCAAGCAGGATGCCATCGTTTTCCAAATGGAACGACACGTGCCCCGGCGCGTGGCCGGGCGTGTGAAGCACCGTTGCCTCGATCTCGCCGACGCGCAGGGTCTGGCCGTCCTCGAGCAGGGCATCGGGCTCGCGCGGGTCGATGTCGAGCGGCACGCGAAAGCCGCTGATCTCCTCGAAGATGCGAAGCTGCCCCGCCGGGTCGCGCAGCTTCGGGGCATCAAGGGCGTGGATCAGCACCGGGCCGTCGGGCACAAGGGCGTGGTCGGCGATGTGATCGAAGTGGCCGTGCGTCAGCCACAATCCACGCAGGGTCCAGCCGAGGCGGTGGACCTCGCGGACGAGCGGCGCCATCGTCCCATCGGGCGCGTCGACAAGCACCGCATCGCCGGTTGACTCATCGGCGAGCACGTACCCATTCGTCGCCGCGAGGCCGCCGGTGTTGGAGAGGACGCGCAGGTTGCTCATCCACCGACGGTACGGACGAACCTACGCGGACAGCGCATCGTTGATCGCGTCGATCGTCTCCGCGTCGAGCTCGATGCCGCTCGCTTCGGCGTTGTCGCGAAGCTGCTTGGGCTTGGTGGCGCCGACGATCAGGCTGCTCACCTCCGGCCGGCGCAGCGCCCAGGCGAGGGCGAGCTGCGCCATCGTGCAGCCGTTGTCCTCGGCAATGGGTTGCAGCGACGCGACGCGCTCGAGCAGGTCCTTGTCGTCGGTCATCTTCGTGATGAACTGGTTCTGCCGGTCGTCCTTCGCGCGGCTGGTGCCCGGCAGGGGCTCGCCGGGCTTGTACTTGCCCGTCAGCACGCCCTGCGCCAGCGGGCTGTAGCAAACCTGGCCGATGCCGTTTTCGTGGCAGAACGGGAAGAGGTCCTCTTCCCAGCCACGCTGGATCGCGTTGTACTGCGGCTGGCTGCTCTTGGGGCGGTCGAAGCCCTCGCGATCGCAGAGGTCGAGGCAATCCTTCACCTGCGCCACCTCCCACTGGCTGAAGCCCCAGTAGACAATCTTCCCCTGCCGGATCAGGTCGTCCATGGCCCGCACGGTTTCCTCAAGGGGCGTCTCCTCGTCGTAGCGGTGGCACTGGAAGAGGTCGAGGTGGTCCGTGCGCAGCCGCTTCAGGCTCGCCTCGCATGACTCGGTCACGTGCTTGCGGCCGAGCCCGCGTTGGGTGGGCTTATCGCCCATCGGGAAGAAGACCTTCGTCGCCAGCACGTACTCGTCGCGCGGCCGGTCGGCCAGCAGCTCGCCCCACACCGCCTCGCAGTTGCCCTTCGCGTAGGCGTTGGCGTTGTCGAAGAAAGTGATGCCCAATTCGAAGGCGGCGTCCATCACCTCGCGGGCGGTGTCCTGCGTGAGCGCGTTGCCGAACGTCAGCCACCCGCCGAGGCCGATCTCGCTGACGAGGGTGCCGGTGTTGCCGAGCTTCCTGTACTTCATGGACCGGTTGTAGCGGCTGCGACGGACGGGCTCAACCTGCGGCCGCGTGGACGGTTCCGCACGAACACGGCGGCTGCGAGGGCGTACCAACTGAGATAGACCGGTCAGGCCGCTGCGACGAAATCGTCGCCGGCGCATGGCAACGCGGCGGCGATGCGACGCATCGAACCGGCCCCTCGCCCAGCGAGCCGCGTGCCAAAGCCGCTTCCTCCCTCTCGGACCCTTTGGAGACCCCCTTGATGACCTCGAACGAGACGCCCCGCCGCCTCCGCAAGCTTTTGCTCGGCGCCGCCGCGACCGCCGCCGTTGCCGGCCTCGTCGCCCCGCTGCCGGCCCAGGACGCCAACCCTGCCGATTCCGCTGAACTTCAGGGCGAGGGCGTGATCAGCCTAACCCCCGCCGACCTTCGCGCGATGATGTCGCGCGGCGGCGGCAGCGCCGGGAGCACCGATGGCCTGCCGAGCATGGACAAGGTCGTGGACGGCCTGAAGAAAATCTCCAGTGACGAAGGGGGCCTGTTCGACCTCTACGTCTCCGCCGACCCGGCCGACAAGAACCCGTCGGCCCTCTTCGCCGTCATCCCGCCCTCGCTTCTGGGCGACGACCTGCTGCTGGCCACCAGCATCAGCGCTGGCCCGATGGCCGCGTATCAGGCAAGCGACTACCTCGTCCGCTTCGAGCGTCGCGGCAACAACCTCGTGCTCGTGGTGCCCGACCTTTCCAACCGCGGCAGCGGCCCGGTCGCCGACAGCGTCAACCGCACGTACCTGCCGAGCATCCTGACGACCCTTCCCATCCGCGCCAGCGGCCCCGGCGGGTCGCTCGTGGTCGACATGACCCCGCTCACCCTCGGCGGCGCTATCCCCGTGCCGGGCCTGCGCGGCGGGGCGAGCCCGCAGCTCAGCCGGCACCCGAAGGTCAAGGTCTTCCCCGAGAACGTGCTGATCGACGCCGAGCTCGTCAGCAATGGCCGCAGCGGCTTGAGCCAGGCCGGCATGAGCTACAGCTTCCGCAAGCTCCCCAACCGCCGGAACCCCGCCAACCGCTACGACCCACGGATGGCCGACGAGCGACTCGGCTACTTCCTCACCGTCAGCCAGGATTGGGGCAAGCCCAACGACGCCAAGGACACGACCGATCGCTACATCAACCGCTGGCGCCTCGAGAAGCTCGACCCGAGCCTCGAGATGAGCCCGCCGAAGGAGCCGATCGTCTTCTACGTGGAGAAGACCGTTCCGATCCAGTGGCGGCGTTACGTGCAGGACGGCATCGACGAGTGGAACAAGGCCTTCGAGAAGGTCGGTATCGTGGGCGCGATCCAGGTTCGCCAGCAGACCGACACCGACTACGCCGACAAGGACCCGGAGGACGCCCGGTACAACTTTATCCGCTGGATCGTCACCGGCCGCGCCTTTGCGATGGGGCCGAGCCGCGTCGATCCGCGTACGGGGCAGATCCTCGACGCGGACATCATCTTCGACGATTCGATGCTGCGCTACTTCACGCAGGACATCGACCTGCTCGGCCCGGCCAGCCTCGCTCGCGAGCTCGGGCCGGACACGTTGGAGTTTTGGAAGGAAAATCCCGGCTTCCGCCCGATGGGCATGAGTGACGACGATGTTGCGGCCGCCCTGCTCGAGGCCAAGACCGAGCAGGTCGCCTTCACCGCCGCCGGGAGCAACTTCGGCGTCGGTCAGGACGCCAACGGCCACCTCGATGCGCAGAACCTGATCCGTGACCTTGCCGGCGAGACGACGGCCGCCCAGCCGCACTTCAGCCGGTTGTCGCCCGAGAGTGGCATCTGCAATGCCGCCGAGGGCGCCCGCCACCAGCTCAGCGTCGCCCACCTGCTGCACAGCTCAGCCCTGCACGCGGCGTTGAATCCGACTACCAAACCTGGCAAGCCCGAGAGCGAGGATCACGCCGACCACGCGGATGCCCACGCGGATGCCGACGCGATGGACGAGGCCGGCGACGCGATCGAGGAGGCCGTCGATGCCGCCGCCGACGCGGTCGAGGCGGTCGAGAAGGCGGTCAGCAAGCAGTCGCTGCCCGAGGAGTACCTGGGCCTGGTGCTGAAGGAAGTCGTCGCCCACGAGGTCGGCCACACGCTGGGCCTGCGGCACAACTTCAAGGCCAGCGCCTGGCTGAGCCTGGAGGAGATCAAGGCCCGCCGCGACGATCCGAGCAAGCCGACGGTGTCGAGCGTGATGGACTACAACCCCATCCTGCTCTTCGCCGGCGACGATCCGAAAAAGGTCAAGAGCGTCGCCACGGCCGCGATCGGGCCGTACGACGAGTGGGTGATCGAGTACGGCTACACGATCACACCCCGCCGCGGCGGCGAGGCGATCCTCGAGAAGATCGCCAGCAAGAGCGGCCGGAAGGAGCTCGCCTACGCCACCGACGAGGACACGACCGGTTTGGCCAGCCCCGACCCGTACGTCAACCGCTACGACATGGGCGACGATCCGATCGCGTGGGCCAAGAGCCGCGTCGAGCTCGCCAACGAGCTGATGGAGGGCGTCGAAGACTGGGCCGTCGAAGAGGGCGACCCGAACGAGTACCTCCGCCGCGCCTACCTCAGCCTGATGGGTGAGAAGCTCAGCGCGACCACCTACGTCGCCCGGCTCGTGGGCGGCCAGCACTTCAGCCGCACGCGCTTCGATCAGGAAGTCACCACCGGCGACCAGCCGGGCCTGACCCCGCTCGACCCGGCCGTGCAGCGCGAAGCGCTGACGTACCTGGCCGAAACGGTCCTCGCCGACGACTTCTACGCGACCGACGCGGAACTGCTGAACAAGATCGTCCCCAGCCGCATGCCCGGCGTGCGCGGCTGGCCCGGCTCGCGGATCGACTTCCCGATCCACGACACGATCCTCAACGCTCAGAACCGCGCGCTGAGCCCGCTGTGCAACCCCACGGTCCTCGACCGCCTGTACGACGCGGAGCTCAAGCAGAGCGGCGACGACGTCTTCACCGTCGCCGAGGTGATCGGCACCGTGAGCGACAGCGTGTGGGGCGACTTGAACGCCGAGGGTGATTTTAATGCGAAGCAGCCGATGCTTTCATCGATCCGCCGGAACCTTCAGACGCAGCACCTCAACTACCTGCTGTCGATGGCCGACAGCGAGCCGGGTCGGCTGATGAACGCGGACATACGCAACATGGTCCGCTACCAGCTTCGCCAGCTCGCCGACAAGATCGACGCCGCGCTGGAGCGCAACGCGCAGCTCGACATGGCCTCGGCGGCCCATCTGAGCGAGAGCCGCGCCCGCATCGAGGCGGTGCTCAATGCCCCGCACATGACCGCGACCGGCGGCGGCGGGCAGACCATCATCATGATGGGCCAGCCCGCCCGCGAGAACTAGCCGACAGTCAATCCCGACCTTGCTCCCCGCCGCCGCGAGCCCCGCTCGCGGCGGCGTTTTCGTCTGCGGGAGGGCCGGGTTCCACCCCGGCCTCGGATCGAGGCGCGATCAGATTGGTCTCACCCGCGGCGGAGGAAGCCGACGAAGAAGCCGAGCCCGCCCGCCGTGGCCGAGGGGAGGAACGTCATCGCCAGGCCCTTGATCGCGTCCGCCTGCCCGTGCAGCCAGCCGGCGGCGGTGTCGTAGTTGTCGCGCATCTTGCTGAAGTCCACCGGCAACACATTGAAGTAGCTTGCCACCACGATCGCCCCGATCAGCACCGCCGTGATGACGGCCATCGTCTTCAGGAAGGTGCGGAAGAAGATGCCCAGCACGAGGCCGAGCACGAAGCTCAGGCCCAGCCGGAACATCCACCCGCCCAGGCGGCCGGTCCAGGGAAGTTTGAGCGTCGTCGTCTCCTCGACCTCAGTCGACTCGGCCGGCGCGGTGTCATCGGCGTCGAGCCCGTCCGGGGGGATGTCGTTGCCGCCGAGATAGTGCTGGCCGATGGCCGTCTCGCCGCCGGGGCGGATGCCGCTGCCATCGTCGGAAAGCAGCACACCGCGATCCGCCGGCCGCTCGGTGACGATGGTTTGGGCGTTCATCCGCCCGTGGACCCACATCACGCTCCCCGCGGCCGCGACGACGGCGAAGAGCGTCAGCAGCGCCTTCCGCCACGGTGACAGGGCGAAAATCTCGCCGACCACGCGGGCGACCGGGGCCTTGCGGCGTTGCAGGTCGTCGGTCGGCACGTCGTGCTCGGCGTCGTCAGCCATGGGTCAGATCGTACCGTTTGCCCACGCCGGCAGCGCGGTGGCAAGTTGCGAGCGCGTCCAGACCGGATCCACGCCCGCCGCCCGCGCCGTTCGGAGCGTCTGGGCCTCCACGTGCGAGCCGTAGCCCGCGGCCGACCCGCCGGCGGCAATCCAGGCCGTGGCGACCGGCACGGCGTCATCGGAGGACAAATCGACCAGCAACCGTTCCCCCGGCTCCGCAGGCAGCACGTCCGCGGGCGACTTCACCCATCGCACCGCCGCCGGCTTGGCGAGGTGGCGAATCTTCGAGCGGAACATCAAATCGGGCACCAACGCCAGAATTGAGGCTGGCTCCACGACAATGTCCAGCGGGGTCGGCGGCGACGGGATCGTGCCATCCTCGGCGGCGAACTGGTGAAACAGCCGGATCGCCTCGATCTGCCGCGGGCCGATGTCGAAGCGTAGATGCTCCGTGTAGTACCGCATCGCCACCTCCGCGGGCCAGCCGCGGGGCACGGCGAATTGCTCGACGATCGCCGGCAGGTCGGCCATCCCGCGCCGCTTCGCGTCGCGCAGTGTTGCGGGAAGATTACCGACATTCACGCCCGGCCGCGCCGCCCAGACGGCGAAGACGAACGGCAGGCCGGTCAGCTCCTTCCACGCGGCGCCGAGGTCGAGCTGGTGCGGGTAGCCGACCGGCTCCTCGCAAACGACCTTATCTCCGATCAGCAACACGGCCTCGGCATCGTCGGCCGTGTGGAGCGGCACCTGCGTCGGCTCGATGCCGAAGCGGCGCTTCAGGATCGCGCGGGACAGGGCCACACTCGTGTGCGAGTCGGGGTCGCACGCGAGCGTTTGGATTGCATCGAACGGCACGCGGCTGAAGAGGCGGACGGTGAGCGTTTCGCCGTCGCAGCCGATGCCGCCGCTGGGGATCACGCGCAGGCCAGGCTCGCGTTGAAGGTCGATCGTCGGCAGCAGCGCGACGTCGGCGGACCCGCCGCGGACGCGGTCGAGCAGGCCGCTGGGCACATCGCGGGCGAGGTCGACGGCCGGGTCGGCGTCGAGGCCGTGGATGAGCGGGCGGGCGTTGACGAAGCCGACGCTGGCGAGGCGGATCGTGGCGGCCGGCGGCATGATCGAGCGTACGGGTCCGGCCGGTCCGCCGTTTCAAACCATCGGCCGGGCGCGGGTCAGGCGGTCGAAGACGGGCGTGAGCAGGCTGACGGCCGCGAGCGCCGCGAGCGGGCCAAGGGCGGCGTCGCCGTACCGCCCCGCGATCGCGGCGGCCGGGCCCAGCAGCAACGCGAACGGCACGCGCCAACCGCTCGACAGCGGGCGCAGGCTCGGCAGCGGCGCCAGGAACAGGAAGAGGAACGGCATCGGCCCCGCCAGCAGTTCGTAGTGAACATACGTCAGCCCCAGATCCCAGCCCACGACCTCGCCCCGCCCGAGCAGTCCCCCGCCGAACATCGGGCCCAGCGTCCAGACGATGCCGTCCGGGCCGATGCTCGCCGGCACGGGCAGCAGTCCCAGCGCGAAATACGCGCTGCCGAACGCGAGCAAGGCGATTTTGAAGTCGCCCACGCCCCGGTAGAACAGGAACATCGCCCCGGCCAGAATTGCGACAAGGCTGCCCGAGCCGATCGGGGCGGGATGGCCCAGCACGATCACGTCCTCCAACGGCGGCAGGCGGTCGCGGACCACGGACCCGATCGAGATCGTCTCGAGCGTTCGCCGCGCCGACCCGGCGGCGTAGGCGGTCAGCACGCTCGTGGCGGGCGTGCGCCAGGTCGCGTCGGGCGCGGCGGGGTCGATGTCGCGCAACAGCCACGCCTCGTCGCGTAGGTCGGCGAGCGGGTTCCAGGTGTAGTCCATCAAGTCGCCGGTGACGGCGTGGGTGCGGACGAGCGACAAACGCGGTTGCAGGGCCGGGCCGTAGAGGGACGCCAACGCCAGTAGGACGATCAGCGGCGGCAAGACGCGGCCCCCGCCGACGCCGCCGAGCAGCCAGTTGATCGCCATCAACGCGAGCCCGGCGGCCGGGAGCAGCGGCCAGAGCATCGCCCCATGCGGCCCGGCCACGTCCGGCGTCGCTCCGGCGGCAAGGTGCGCCGGCAGGAGCGCCGCGAGCACGAGGCACAGCCACAGCGAGTGCGGGCCGTCGAGCATCCGCCCGCGCCGCCCCACCCGCGACCAGACGAGGTGGCCGACCGCCCCGCCCAGCAGCACTAGGCCACACGCCAGCAGCGCCCGCCAGCCGAACACCATCAGCCCCGCCGCCAGCGGCACGAGCAACCCGGCGATCTGCACGCCCACGAATCGCCGCGCGAGCGTCAACACGGGCGACTCGCCGTCATCGGCGGGCAGAAATGGAACGGCGATCCGCGTCATCTGGAAAACATTTCGTGGCGATCTACCCGTTCGCCTTCGCAAGAAGGACCGCGAGCAGCCCCTTTTGCGCGTGCAGCCGATTGTGCGCCTGCTCGAAAATCCGCGACCGCGGCGACGCCATCAGTTCTTCGCTGATCTCCAACCCGCGGTAGGCCGGCAGGCAGTGGAGGACAATCGCCTCGCCCGCTTTGCCGGTGGCGTTGAGCAGGTCGGCGTTCACTTGGTAGCCGCGGAATGCGTCGACCCGCCGCGCCTTCTCGGTTTCCTGGCCCATGCTGACCCAGGTGTCGGTGTAGATCGCATCCGCCCCGGCGACGGCCTCGCGTGGGTCGCTCAGGCACGTCAGCGACAAGCTCGGCACCTGCCGCGCCAGCCGCTCGCGCTCCTCGGCCGAAAGGTCGTACCCGTCGGGCGAGCAGGCGACGACGTCCACGCCCATCAGGCCGCACCCGACCGCGAGCGACCGCAGCACATTGTTGGCGTCGCCGACGTAGGCGACGCGCAGCCCGTCGAGCGTGCCAAAGGCGTCCCGCAGCGTCAGCAGATCGGCCAGCGCCTGGCACGGGTGGGCCAGGTCGCTCAGCCCGTTGACCATCGGCACCGCCGACGCGCCGGCGAGGTCGTCGAAGACGTTGTGGTCGAAGACGCGGGCCATGATCGCGTCGACCATGCCGCCCAGCACCCGCGCCACGTCGCCGGCGGGCTCGCGGCTGTTCAGGCCGATTTCCGCCGGCTGGAGGTTGATCGCGTGCCCGCCGAGCTGCGTCATCGCCGTCTCGAAGCTGACGCGCGTGCGCAGCGACGGCTTCTCGAAGATCATCGCAAGCGACTTGCGCTCGAGGATCGGCCGGTTCGCCCCCGCCTCGCGGTGCTCGCGGCGCAGCGACTCGGCGGCGTCGAGCACTCTGGCGACCCAGGCGGGGTCGTGGTCGCTGAGCTGCAACAGGTGCGTCGGCATCCGGGGAGGATCGCGATTCGGCCGCGAAGCACAATCGCCGGGACGGTTCTGATGACCGATCAATGATCCCAGCGCACCGGCATGGGGTCGAAGCGTTTGATCTTGCGATTGGTCGTGCTGTTGCCGACGGCCTTCACGCGGGCGAGGTAACTGTTGTAGGCCGGGTTCTTCCGAACGCGCTCGAACGACTCGGTGCCGAAGATGCACAGCCGGTTAGGCCAGCCCTTGATGCCCGTCTCGATCGTGGCGTCGATGCCGGCGGCGCGGAGGGCCGCGACGGTCGCCTCGGCGCGGTCGCCCTCGCTCCTGGCGTAGCTTTGCACGAGCAGGTAGTTCGTTCCGGCCACACGCTGCACGGGGCCAGACCGCTCAACCGCGGCTTGGCGCGATCGAAGTTCAGCCGTGGAGGTCTTGAGCACCGACGCGGCCGGCGTTCGCGTGGCGGGGGCGGCCTGCCTCCCGGTCGGACCGCCCACGGCGAGGGCTTCGGGCACGAGTTCGACCGGCGCCGCGTCCTCCGCCGTGCTCGCGGACATGCGGCCGAAGAAGAACGCCCCGCACGCCAGCAGGATGCAAAGCAACCCACCGACGGCCATGCCGATCTGCCCGCCCGTCAGGCCGCCTCGCAAGGGCTCGGCTGGCGCGGACGCGTACGTCGGCATCGCCGGCTGCGCGGGGGCGGTCTGTGGAGACCTTGTGGCCTGTGACCCTGCCGCGTGCGCCGGCACGGGATTGGGCGGCCCCTGGGCGGCGTCGCCCTCCGGCTGCGCTTGAAGAACTTCGAAGAGTGCGAGGCGGCCCCCGGTGCGGGGTCCGGTCCGGCGCGGCGGTGCTTTGGCCATCCGTGGCTCCTGGCGGTGGAAGGATGAGATGTGCGAGGAAGATGACCATCCTCGGCGGGCGGCGGCGACCTCCTGTCGCGGCCGACGGGCAACCTACGGAGCGGAGGCCTCTCGTTCAAGGAGAGCGGCCCGCCCGCGGGATTGGCGACTGACGGCCGACGCGGCCGGCGGTACAACCGCTCTCTTTACGGAGACCGCCATGCCCCTGTTCAAAGTTGGATCCCCCACCCGCCGCCGGGGCTTTGGCGGCTACGGACGCCGCGGCAGGAGCAGCCTGGGCGGAGGCAAGGGACGCATCCTCATCGCTCTCATCATCGCCGCCGTCGCGATCGGCAGCTATTTCTTCAGCACTCAGGAAAATCCCATCACCGGCGAGAACGAGCGCGTCAGCCTCTCCTTCGAGCAGGAGGTGCGGATGGGCTACTCCAGCGCCCCGGAGATGGTCCGCCAGATGGGCGGGCAAATCGATCCGAGCGACCCGGCCGCCCAATTCGTCGCCGCCGTGGGGAACAAGCTGCTCCGCGACAGCCGGCTTGAGCAGACGCTCCAGGAGAAGGGGATCCCGTGGCGGTTCACGTTCACGCTGCTGGACGATCCGGACACGGTCAACGCCTTCGCCCTGCCCGGCGGGCCGGTCTTCATCACAACGGCGCTGTTCAACCGGCTGGAGAACGAGGCGCAGTTGGCGGGCGTGCTCGGGCACGAGATCGGCCACGTCGTCGAGCGGCATGGCGCCGAGCGGATGGCTAAAGCGCAACTTGGTCAGCAGCTCGCCAGCGCCGCCGCCGTCGGCACCGGCGACCTGACCGCCGCGCAGGCGACGCAGTACGTGTCGAACTTCATCAACATGAGCTACGGCCGCAAGGACGAGCTTCAAAGCGACGCCCTCGGCCTCGATTACCTCGTCGACGCCGGCTACGACCCGCGGGAGATGGTGCGCGTGATGGAGATTCTTCGCGACGCCAGCGGTGGCGGGAAGCAGCCGGAGTTCATGTCGACGCACCCGCACCCCGAGAGCCGGATTGAGGCCATTGAGGAGTTCGTGCGTGATCGCTTCCCGACCGGCGTGCCGGCCTCTCTGAGCAAAGGGCGACGGCTATAGCCCAGGGTTCGATCGCCTGTAGGAGATCAACTCGGGTGTCACTGCATCCTTGCAGTATCTGGGTCCGACTACCGCAAGGTCGCACTGGCACCCAGCGGCGAACCAGATCACCCCGACAGTATGACCGGCTTGGGCGAGGGTGCGACTATTGTTTATGGAGTCGCACGCCTGCGTCCGATAGTGGATCAGGCCGCACAGGTTGTCCGAGCCGTACAGACATCTCAGGCGGACGCGACGTGTGGCTGGTTGGTGGGGAAAAGTTGCACCGCGACGATTTACCGGACTAACGCGACGGCAAGTCGGGCGTCCACCGGGTCCCCGCCGGCTTTGGTTGGTCGGGGAGAGTGTGCTTTAACCCCCGTCGGCCGCACGAGGCGGCCGCCCACGGCGTTCGGCCGCGCAGGCCTGGCGTCACGACGTGTTTCCACCCGCCGTTCCCCAGACCTAGAGCGAAATTAATGCCGACCTTCTCCAAGGCCGCCCGCCCCATCGCAGCCACCTTGAACAAGCTCGACGAACGGATTCGTCGACCCCTCGCCGCGAAGGAGCACCAGAAAAGCCGGAACATCGTTTCCCGAGCCGAACCCGCCTGGCGCCGCAGCAAGGCCGCTTTGGCCATATCGGACGCCGCCGCGTGCGTGGCAGTCTTTGCCCACTTTGCCGCGGGATGTGATGTCCGACTCATGCTCCAGACCTTCACCCCCCGCCGTCGCTCGACCCGCATCGCCCCGACCGCGATCAGCTTGGCCAAGTCACTCGCCCCCAGGGCTGGCCGCGACATCATTCTTCAGTCGGCGGCATTCGAGGTCCTTGAACACCGCCGCCTGATGTCGGCCACGTTTGAGAGCGGCACGCTGACCATTCAAGGCACCGACGGCGACGACGCGGTCCTATTCGGCCAGGAGGGGGAGAAGCTCATCGTCGCCGACAACGACGAGACGCACGAGTTCACCTACGCCGACGTAAAGCGGATCGTGGTCGACGCGGGCGCCGGCGACGACTACGTCGAGGCCGGTAGCAGCGTCGACATCGCCCTCGTCGTCGACGGCGGCACCGGCAACGACGAGATCATCGGCGGCACCGGCAACGACATGCTCGCCGGCGGCGCCGGCGACGACGTCATCACCGGCCTGGCGGGCGACGATACCCTGCACGGCAACGACGGCGACGACCTGCTCAGCGGCGTCGCGGGCGACGACTGGATCGAAGGCCACGCCGGCGCCGATTCGATCTTGGGCGGAAACGGCGACGACCGCCTCAACAGTGGCGACGGCGATGACCTGGTCCGCGGCGGCGCCGGAAACGACCGCGTCGAGGGCGAGGAGGGCGACGACCTCCTGCTCGGCGAGAGCGGCAACGATATTCTCGATGGCAACACCGGCGACGACCGCCTCTTCGGCCACGACGGCTTCGATGCCATCGACGGCGGTCTGGGCGACGACGGCCTCGACGGCGGTGGCCGCTCCGTCCTTCTCGGTGCCGGCGGCGCCGACACCTTCGTGAAGGATAATGATGCCGTTTACGCCGACTTCGATCCGAGCGTCGACACTTTCGCAGGCTCGATCGACGACTCCGGCAGCCGCGGCGGTTCGAACTCTGACGACGACCGCGACGACGACGACCGCGGCGTGGGCAACGATAGCGGCTCAGGCGACGACGAGTCCGGCGACGATTCGGGTCGGTCCGACGACGACGACGACACGGGTCGCGGCGACACCGGCAACGATGACGACGACAACGGCAACGACGACGGCTCAGGTGACGAGAAGGACGACTCGGGCGCGTTCGACAAGTCCGGCAAGGGCGAGCGGATTGTGCCGGGCAACGGCTTCACCGGCCAGACCACCGAGCCGGGCGCTTACGGCAGCGGCCTCTACGCCGACGCCAAGGCGATCGCCCGCTGGGACGTGGTTCCCTCGCAGCACTTCGACGGCAAGTTCGAGGTCGGAGTGATTGCCTTCCACGCCGCCGGCATCGACCGGGTGGAGTTCAGTGTCAACGGCGGACAGAGCGTGGCGGTGACGGAGATGCGGCTCAACCCGCGTACGGGCGTCGAGGAGTACTATGCGGTGCTCGACGCGGCCGACTTCGCCGGCGGCGAGACCCGCGCCGAGGTTCGCGCGATCGCCTTCCCAACGAAGGGCCAGCCCCGCCTGCTCGAGTCGATGGTGCTGTACGCCAACCCCGACGGCGTGGAGGCCCCGGTCATCTACGTCAAGCCTTCGGCGGGGAATGACGGAGCGAACGGCTCGCTCAACAGCCCGCTCCGGTCGCTCGAGGCCGCGCTGGTGAAGGTGCCCGATGGCGGTCGCATCGTGCTGATGGAGGCCGGCGAGTACATGGTCGACGAGTGGGAGGCCCGCCGCAACAACACCCAGTGGGTGACGGTCGAGGGTGCCGCGCACTTGGACACGCGCGACATCGTGCTCAAGAGCAGCAGCCCGACCAAGCCGCTGCGTCCGGGCCTGGACATGCTCCGCTGGCACAACGTGAGCTTCGACTTCGCCAAGCTCAAGATGTACTACAACGAGCCCGACGATCAGGTGTGGTTCGACGGCGTGGAGTGGTACGACTCGATCGGCTGGACCCACGTCTTCAAGGGCCAGCAGACGCCGGTCCGCAAGGACGAGGGCCCGGAGATGGCCACCTACGTCACCAACAGCCACGTCGAGGACATGCGCTACGGCTGGGTCGCCTCGGAGCTGGTCCGCAACTCCTCGGCCTACAAGATCAGCGGCGACGCGCTGCAGCAGTCGACCTTCGTGGTGAACGTCACGATCGACCACATGCGCCCGGTGGTGCCCAAGCTGCACCTGGATGTCGTCCAACTCTGGGGCGGCCACGAAAATGTGATCTACTACGGCGTTGAGGCGACTGACATCGGCCGCACCCAGGGCATGCTCCTCCAGGACGGAAACGGCCACCTGCCCGACCCAGATGTCGCCAGCTTCCTGAACGTGGCCTTCGTCGACGTCCACATGGACATGACCGAGGACGACACCCACCCCTTCACGCAGCTCTTCGGCACCCACGAGCACGTCCTGTTCATTGACAACAGTTGGGCCGACCAGAACGTGCTCTTCCGCGACGAGCCCCAAACGGCCGACGCGACCCGGAGGTACAAGTTCCAGTTCCAGGCCCACAACTTCCTGATCAAGGACACGGTCTTCACGCAGCACACGATCGATCGCCTGACGAACGATCCGATTGAGGGCATGCAGCTCGTGAACGTGACCGCCGGCTAAGGTCAGCAGCGGCCAATGTCGGTCCTCCCGTGGCGGGGGCGGGGCACCTAGCGTGCCCCGCCCCCGCCGCCGTTGGTTGGCGTTGCCGGGCAAAGGGGCGTTGGCCGCCGGTCGATACACGAACGTAGACGCGACCGCCGCCCCGCCCCGCTGACGCCCACTGCCGATGATGACGCTGCTCCCGACTCCAACGACGAATCCCGCCCCGGCCGCTGAGCCCGCACAGGCCACATCGGGCGCCGTCGGCACGCTCGCCCTCTTCGGCGGCGGATTCGACACGGCCAATCTGGGGGTGGGCGCGCTGACCGAGTCGTGCATCCGCGGCCTCGTCGGCCGCTTGCCCGGCGCGGACGTGCTGGTCTTCGATCACAGCGAGGGACACGAGCAGCGGGAACTCCCCGCGGCGGGCGACGTCCCGGCCGCTCCCTACACTCGCGCGGGCGGGCGTTGGAGCAAGAAGATTTGGCGCAGCGACTCGCTGGCCAACCTCGAGTTCTCGCTCAAGCTCGGCGGGCTCGCCAACCCGATTGCCCGGCGGCTGCGGAGCGCGTCGGCCATCCTCGACATCAGCGGCGGCGATAGCTTTTCAGACATCTACGGGCAGTGGCGTTATGACCGCATCGTGCAGACGAAGCGGATGGCCCTCGACGCCGGCCTGCCGCTGATCCTGCTGCCGCAGACGTACGGGCCGTTCAAGGACGCCAAGAACCGCGCGACGGCGGCCGACCTGGTCCGCGGCTCGGCGCAATCGTGGGCCCGCGATGCCATCAGCTTCGCGCGGTTGAAGGAGTTGCTCGGCCAAGACTTCGACCCGGACCGCCATCGCCAGGGAACGGATGTCGCCTTTGGCCTGCCGCCGCGCCGGCCGGAGCGGTTGCCGAACGATTTGTCCGAGCTCCTTGCCGAGCGCGGCACGCCCATCGTCGGGCTCAACGTGAGCGGGCTGATCCTGAACGATCTCGAGAAGGCCAACCGCGACTTCGGCTTCCGCGCCGACTACGGGCAGCTTGTCCGCGGCCTGCTGCGCAAGTTGCTTGACGACAGCGACGCCCGCGTCCTGCTCGTGCCGCACGTCATCCGCCC
This sequence comes from Tepidisphaeraceae bacterium, assembly GCA_965214125.1. Classification (GTDB taxonomy): domain Bacteria; phylum Planctomycetota; class Phycisphaerae; order Tepidisphaerales; family Tepidisphaeraceae; genus CBDCBA01. Next base: position 2,937 of record CBDCBA010000014.1, on the reverse strand, counting down.
GCTGGGCCACTATGAAAGCGACCCGCAGGCGTGCCAAACGCTGTTCAACGAACTCTCGCCTGACGAGCAGAAGCGCGTGAGCATCCTGCCGAGCAGCTTCGATCAGGGGGAGATCAAGTGGGTGATCGGCCAGTGCGACTGGTTCTGCGGCACGCGCATGCACTCCACGATCGCCGCCCTCTCCAGCGGCGTTCCGACGGCGGCGATCGCGTACAGCATCAAGACGCAGGGCATCTTCGACGCCTGCGACAGCGGCGATGCCGTGAGCGACCCGATGCAACTCGACACCGCCGACGCAGGCGCGGTGCTGTGGTCGGCTTGGGAGAACCGCCGGTCCGCCAGGGAGCGTTTGGCGGCGGCGCTGGTCGGGGTGAAGGCCAAGGCGACCGAACAGATGGACGCCATCGCCGCCGCGTGCGTGGGCGGTAGTTCGATGTGAGTTTCGCTACACTGATTCGGCTATGACCACCGCCACGCCACCGCCGACGGCCCGCGTGCTCACCGAGCGTCGCTTCCACAGCGGCCGCGAGTGGATTGCCTCGCTCGGCGACATCCCGCTCGACCGCATCATCTTCGACCCGTGGCCCGGCACGGCCACGGAGGCCGATTTGCTGCGCCTTGTTGAAGGTCACGACAAGCGGCTTTGCGAGTTGATCGACGGAACCCTTGTCGCGAAACCCATGAGCCTTCATGAAGCCTCGGTCGGCACGCAACTCAGCAGCCGACTCGTCGTCTGGAACGACGACAACGGCGACCGGTTCATCTTCAGCGGTGCCGACAGCACGTTGAAGTTGGCCACTGTGGATCGCATTCGCCTGCCGGACGTGTGTGCCTTTGCCCGGGAGCGACTGCCGAACGGGCGACTCCCCCGGGACAAGGTGCCGGAACTTGCGCCGGACCTCGCCGTGGAGGTCTTGAGCGAATCAAATACACGCGCGGAGATGCGCCAGAAGCTGAGTGAGTACTTCGACAACGGCACCCGCCTCGCCTGGCTCATCGATCCCGAGCGGCGAACGGTGGCTGTCTTTACCGCAGCGACAGCGACTCCGGCTGCGCTGCTAGGCGCGTCGGAGTCCCTCTACGGCGGCGATCTCCTGCCGGGGTTTTCGATGCCGATCGCCAAGCTCTTTCGCGATCTGCCCGACCAAACGACGTAGCCGCGGATCTCGATCCGCGGCCACGTCGCCTGCACACTTACTTCAGCTCCACCGTCCAGTACGCCTCGTCCAAAAACTGCTTCCACGACGCGTACCGCTCGTCGCCCAGGCGTACGTGGACGCTCGGGCTGCGCCTCGGCTTGACGGGACGGGTCAGCAGCTTCATGTTCGCCTGCTCGGGCGTGCGGCCGCCCTTCTTGACGTTGCAGGCGATGCAGCACGTGACGATGTTGTCCCACGTCGTCGGCCCCTGCTGGCTGCGGGGCAGGACGTGGTCGAGGCTCAACTCGCTTGTGCCGAACTTCTTGCCGCAATACTGGCAGCGGTTGCCATCGCGGGCGAAGATGTTGCGGCGATTGAACTTCACGTCCTGGCGCGGCAGGCGGTCGTAACCGAGCAGGCGGATGATCCGCGGCACGGCGATCGGGAAGCTGACCGTGCGAATCCAGTCGAATCCGTCGGGCTCGAACTGCGCGTGCAGCTCGCTGAGCTCCTGCCAGCTCTCGAAGTCCAGGTTCTGCCACCGGCTGACCGTGCCATCACGCTGCGTCTCGATGTGGATCACCTCCGCCAACTGCTTGCACAGCATGGCGAAAGCGCGGCGCACGTTCACGATGCGCACGGCTTGGTAGTGCTTGTTCAGCACCAAGACGTTCGCCTCGAGCGACTGCTGAAACGCGGCGGCGACCTCGGCCGGGAGCGTGGTCAGGTCGGGCAGGCCCGACCAATTCAGCGCCTGCGCGGGCATTGCCGTGGCGGGACTCGCGACCGCCGCAGCGGCCGCCCGGTGTTGGGAGTCGTCTCGACTCATGGCTTCGCACCTCCTTTCACGGCGGGCCAGCGGGCCTTGTCGGACATCGCTCGCGGCCTGGCCAACAGCAGGGCGTGGCCGCGCGGGAGTCCGTGGACGCCGTGTGGATGTGCCAGCAGTATACCCGCGCCGTGCAACGTCGGGCAATGTTAGCCCAACGCAAACACAGGGCCGACGGTTTGCCCGTTTAACCCACGGCCTGCTCGCGTTAGTCTGCTTCGATGCTGTGGCCCACGCTCGCGATGGCCCTGCCCGGCCTCGTCGCACTACTCAACCTCGCGGCGTCCGCATCGGCGCAGGATGTTCCCCTCGGCGCTGAGAAGCCGCGGGCCCAGGTCGAGCTGATCGTGCCGAACCGCGTTGTGACGCCTGGGTCCACCGTGCCGATCGGCGTTCGCTTCACGATGGAGCCCGAGTGGCACATCTATTGGTCGAACCCCGGCGACGCCGGTCAGCCGCCGACGTTCGCCTGGACCCTGCCCGGCGGCGGTGCGGCCTCCGCGATGCGCGGCGGCGCGTGGTCTGCCACCCAACCCGCCTTCCCGACGCCCATCCGGTTCACCGACGACGGCGGCCTGATCGGCTACGGCTACGACGGCAGCGTCATTTTTCCAGCCGAACTCAAGATTCCCGCCAATGCCACGCCGGGCCAGCAGGCTGAGGTGTCGCTCCTGGTGCAGTACCTGGTCTGCAAGGACATCTGCCTCGCCGAAACCGCGGTCGCGTCGGCCAGCATTACGGTGGGCACGGGCGCCGATGACGACGCCGCCCATCGCGACACGCTTGCGGCCGCGATCGAGCGTCTTCCCGTCGATATCGAGAGCGATCGATTTCTTCGCGACGCGACCGTCGCCCTTGTTCCCGACGCCCCCGGCGTCCGCCGGCTGACCGTGGACCTTCGCGGCCCGGCCGAGGATGTCGACCTGTTCCCCAATCCGCCCGCCGGCATTGCAGTAGAGGACGTGCAGG
>CBDCBA010000013.1:0-61318 GCA_965214125.1 Tepidisphaeraceae bacterium | reverse complement strand
AGTTGTTCCCGTCCTCGGCGGGCGAGGTCGATCCAGTCAATCTGCAACGCGAACGGCCCATCGCCGGTGTCGTTGAGGATGAAGCCGAATCAATGGCCTCGGCCGGATCGAATGGCTTGGCGTCAACGGCCGCCCGCATCGGCAGGAGGGTCGCCTCGGTGAGCTTCGTGTGTCGGCCGGTGGCCTCGCTGACGCGCGGGGCCTTGACGCGGGCGGCCGCCTCTCGACGCCAACGTCGGGCGGCTGGCCCCGGTCCCCGCGGTCCTGCGTCACCTCATTCGGCGAGGGCAGCGTCGAGACGGCCGCGGATTGCGTCGACGTTGCCGCCGCGAGACTCGGCGTCGGCGAGGGCGGCGCGGTGAGATGCGCGAGCCACACCAAAAGCAATGGCCTTCTCGATCATGGTGGGGCGGGCGTCGGGGAGATCGGTCGGCACGGCGGCGGCGTCCATCAACGCCTCCGCCTCCCCATCACGCCCGGCGGCGAGAAGGCCGGCGAAGATGACGGCAACATCCTCCAGGTAAAACCGCTCCATGCGTTGGGCTTGAACGGCACTCAACCTCTCGCGGATATCGCGGTGCTGCCGGGCGCTGCTGCGGGCGGCAGCGAGCGGGTCGGGGTGCAGCGCGGTGACGTCGGCGTAGCGGGCACGCTTGATCAGCGGCTCACGCAGGTCCCGCTCCAGCCGCATCAAGTGGTCACGCGCGGCCGGGTTCGCCTTCACTTCGTCGAACCACGCAGCAGCGTTTCGTCGTCGCGGAGGATCTGGTTCAGCGCGACCCAATCAACAAGAATCTCCTGATCCCGCGGCGTCGGGTCGTCCTCGAGCCGCTCGCCAAGCGCGTCTCGCTTGAGCGTGAACGCTCGCCTTGCCGGCTCGTGGGCCGCGACGAGTTCCTCAATCTCCCCAGCCATGAACGACAGCCGCACGCCATACATCGCCGGCTGGTGCTCGAGCATGTGCTCCCAGAGCCAGAGGTAATGCCCCGTCGCCGTCTCGAACTCTCCGGCCAGCCGCAGCCGGTCCGCCTGCTCCATCGCCACGGACATGTTCCCCCCGTGCCCCATCGGCTCCACCGGCGTCGGCCGAGTCGCGGGGTTCAGCAAGAGGCCAAGCAGCAGAAGGATGACGGGGAAGCATCCGTAGCAGGATAACCGAAGACAGGCCAGAGCACCTTGCCGCATCTAAGGCCAGCGGCGTCGGTGCGGTTGAAGGAGTTCGCCGCGCGTAGGAACGAACGACGCCCACTGCGGATGACGCAGTGGGCGTGCGATGATGAATTTCTCCGAGGTTGTTGTCACACAACGTCGAGTTCGGCGCGGTTCTGTCGTCGGCGATGGGCGTGTCGGCGAAGAGGGATTTGCTCGCCGTTACGGTGGAGACGTCGAAGAAGTAGGACCGCGCGTCGCCGCCCGCGGCTGCCACGCCGCCGTCTGACGGGCGGACGGATTCGGCCGGAGCGTTGGCGGGGCGTTGGCGACGAGATTCTTGAACCAGCCGCCGGCGGTCATCATGCCGATGGCCTTGAGGCTGCCGTAGTAGTAGCCATCATCGGCGCTGTCGGCGAGCTTGTTCCATGCCGCGGTGCGTTCGCTCTGGCTGCCACTGAGGAGCATGCCGCTGGCAACGCTGTTGTACGTCCAGCCGGAGTTGGTCCAGTTGTAGGCGTTTTGGCCGTAGACGTTGTACTCGGCGTGGACGCTGTTGATGCCTTGGCGGCGAACAAAGTTGTTGAAGGCGTCCACGTTCGCGCGGGCGACGGAGTCGTCGTACCAGGCGACGCTGGTGGCCATCCGCCACGGGCTGCGGGCGGCGTCAGCATTCCAGCTGACGTTGCCGTACCGCCCGCCGAGCGAGTTGTCGGCCGGCACGCGGAAATTGTAGCGGTCCATGTCGTGGCTGTTGAGCCCCGCACCGCCCGCGTTGGCGTTGCCGCCGTTGAAACGGTTGATGATGTCGAGTTGGTTTGCCCGCACCATGCCGGCGGACTTGTCGGCGACGGCGTCCCAACGCGACACGCCGGTGAAGTCGGCAAAAGCCCGGAAGTAGCCGGGCGCCTGATAGCTGGTGTTGAGCGTGTTGCCCGGCGGGTAGTCACCGCTGAGCAGGCGATTCTGGGAGTCGACGTTGTGCGCGAGGATGTTGCCGATCAGGTCGCGGGCGTCGTCGGCGTAAGCGTTGCCCCAGCGGACGGCGGCGACGAGCAGGCCGTAGGCGGCGTCGATGTCGGCGTCGGTGGCGTTGGCGCGACCGGTGCCGCCGCCGTTGGGAATCGTCTGGACCGTCGTGCCGTCGGCGTAGTAGAGCCACTCCATCAGGCCATTGGCGTTGAGCTTGGTCTTGGCGTAGTTCCAGATGCCGTCGAAGGTATTCTTGTCGCCGTAAAGCGCGCTGAGGATCAGGCCGTAGCCCAGGCCCTCGCTGACGGCGGCGCCGACTTGGGCGAAGTCCTGATCGAAGCCGGTGACGAAGTACATCGTCCCGCCGCCGTTGGCGTTGCGGTAGCTTGCCGGCACGGTCTGGCGGTAGTTGTTGCGCCACTCGAGGTACTGGGCCTCGATTTGGCTGTTCATCGTCGCCTGGTTGGTCAGCAGGGCGTCGGCGTAGGCGTAGCCGCTGCCGCGGTCGTTCAGTTCGGCAACGCTGATGAGGCCGTTCGCGCCGCTCGACTGCTTCTCGAGCTCGATCCAGTCGAGGTTGACCCCGTTGCCGTTGACCTTCTGGAGCCGCAGCACCTGCTGGCCGGCGGGGAGGTCGACGGTGAAGCTGCGCGTCGCGTAGCTGTTCCAACTGCCGGTGCTGCCGAAGGAGACGTCGCCGGTCTTGTTGCTGCCGTCGAAGGTGGCGCGGAAGTTGCCCGGCCCATTCACCGCGCCGCGCAGGGTGAGCGTGTGCTGGCCGGCGCTGGCGACGTTGATGGTGTACTCAAGCCACTCCCCCTGGTCGAAGTAGCCGATGCCGCCCCAGGGGGCGTTGCTGCCAAAGACGTCGACGCCCGCGGCGTCCTGTCGATAGGTGCCGCCGGCGCGGTTGACGGTGTCGGTCTCGTTCCACGCCACGCCGTTGCCGCCGGCATCGAAGTTCTCGACCTGGATGCGCCGGGCGCCGCTGCTGCCCACGCTCCACGGGTTGCCGCCGTTGCCGAAGGTCTCCTGGCCGCCGCCGAGCCGCGTGATCCTCCACTGGATGTCGGTGTCGTCCGAGAGGGAGTTCAGGTCGACATCCCAGCCGGTGCTGCGGTCGTCGGCATCGAGATAGCTGCCGGCGAAGCGCACGTTCTCCAGGCGGTAGACGTCGCCGCCGACGTTGGTCAGCCGCCAGTCCGTGTCGGTGTACTTGTCGCTGCCGCGCAGGTCGACGTTGCCGCCGGTGTCGCCGTCGAGCCAGCGGCCGCCGTACCGGACGTTCTCGAAGCTGTAGATCCCGTTGCCGTCGCTGCGGACGCGCCAGTCGGTGTCCGTGCTGCCGCTGTTGCTGCGGGTGTCGACCTCGAAGCTCCCGCCCTCCTGGTCGCCGTCGAGGTAGCGGCCGTCGTAGCGAACGCTCTCGAACTGCACGATCTCGCCGGTGGCAAAGGTTGCCAGCAGGCGGCGGTCTTCGAGTCGCTCGACCACGGGCCGGCGGGACGCGAGGGAGTCGGCACGATGGGAACGCCCGGCGCGGCCGAGCGAAAGGGAATGATTCACGCAATTCCTCCTCAGAGAGCCAAAGTCCGCTCCACCAAGCCCGCCCGCACAGGAGACGCGGGCGACAAAAACTCGGCGACAGCCCATCGCGCAGACCGACCAATCGGCCGGTTCCTCTCCAGGCCGCGCGATGCGGCAGGTTAACGCAAGTGGCCTCAGATGCAATCGCGACCCCGACGCGGCCGACCCCGCGCCGAGCGTTGCCGATCTCAACGGGCGAGGTCGATCCAGTCGATTTGCAACGCGAACGGCCCGTCGCCGGTGTCGTTGAGGATGAAGCCGATCTGGACGGCCTTGGCCGGATCGAGCGGCGAGGCGTCGACGGGCTCGCCGTGGAAGGTCGGGGTCAGGGCGTTGAGATTGACGGTGACGATCTGCCACTCGCCGGCGGGCTGGGGGAACTCGAGGTCGGCCCGGTGCGGGCCATCCCGGCCGCGCCCGGCGGTGTCGGTGACGATCAGGCGGTAGGGCCCGCGATCGTCGGGCTTGACGCGCAGGACGATTGAGTTCACACCTTCGAGCGTTCCTTGCTCGATCGGCAGGCGCACGCTGGAGAACCCGCCGCCGTCGGTGTTGATGTCGCCAAAGAAGGTCATGGTGCCGTCTTCGAAGCGTACGTCGCCGTCGCTTTGGCCGCCCATGACGTTGTCGTTGGTCATCTCCCACCGGGCGTTGGCGTCGGCGTCGTCGAAGTCGGTCAGGCGGGTCGCGTCGGGCATGGTGGACGGGGCGGCGGCGACGCCAAGGAGGAACAGGCCAAGGACAGGAAGGCAAGCGAACTGCATGTTTAATCCGCTGCACGCCGCGTGCCAGGCAATCTTGTTGCGTTGTGGTTTGGGCGTGAGCGAGAACCTTGCAAGCAGCGCGAGCCCTACTCCGCCAGCCATTGCCACGTGTGGCGGGTGCGGTAGGCGCCGGGGGCGTGGGCGACCGTGTCGTACCCGCGGCCGACGCCTGTGCCGGCCAGGGTGACGTACAGGGCCGCCGGGCTCCGGGGTGCGGTCCCTTCGAGCGTGAACCGGATCGCGTTCTGCGGCACGCCGTGCCCGGCCGTGGGAGAGGGAGCGGTGCTGGCGTGGGCGGCGAAATCGTGCAGCGTCCAGATGGCGATCGGCGTGTCGCCGTCGAAGAACGTGAGCGTCACCGGCTCGTCGCGGGCCAAGGGTGCGCTCGCGAGTTCGGTGAACGGGCCCTTCTCGGCGCTGGCGGCCTCAAGCACGACGAAGCGATCGCCCGGCAGCAGGCAGGCGAAGCGCGACGGGCGGCCGACGGGATAATCGCTTGGCAGCACGTCGAACCGCGTCTCGCCCGTCGGCGAGAAGGCGACCGACAGCCGCTCGTGCCCGCTGAACAGGAGCAGCGCGTAACTGTTCAGGTGTGACCAGACCGGCCGGTCAAGCGAGGCGACGCCGTCGATCTCGCTCGTGCGTTCGCTCGTGTCGATTGTCAGGCGGTGCTCGGCTAAGAGATTGACGGCGTCGCCGTCAGGGTTGATCGGGTCGAGGGCCTCGTCGATCCAGGTGCCGGGCTCGCCGGTCGGGCGGCGGACCGGCTGCTGGCGGACGCGGCGCGGGGCCAGCAGCGACCAGGCGCGGTCGGGGCTGCGGCTGATGAAGGTCAGCGTCGGCTCAAGCTGCGCAAAATACCGGCCGCTGCCGGTGGTGAGCGTGGTGAACCTCGTCGGCGTGCCCGCAAGGTTGGGCGGCGGCTCGATCGCGAGGGTGCTGGGAGCGGGGCCACGCTGGGTCCAGGGGAGCCACGCCCCTAACGCGACGGCGGCAACGCCGAGGAGGTAGAGGCCGAGCGTGAATCGACGTGCCGCCGCGTCGGCGTCGGGTCGCGTCGCTCGCCACAGAAGGACGCCCAGCAGCAGGCCGACGAGGCCGACGATCAGCGGAAAGGCGAAGAGCAGGCGGAGCGAGATCGGGTAGGCGATGCGTCCCGACACGGCGGCGGCGATCCAGACAAGGCCGAACACCATCGCGATCGCGGCTGCAAGCCGGGCGCGGCGGACGATGCCGTAGAGCCCCGCGATCGAGACGACGATGGCGGCGGGCGGGAAGACGCTGTTCACCCAGAAGCGCGGGCTGCCGATCGCGAATCCGCCGGGCATTGCCCACCACCACGCGGCGGCGGCGAGCGCGTGGCCGATGAGGGCGGTCGCGATGGGCGAGCGGAGGGTTGGCAGCAGAAAGCGGCGCATGCGGGCGTTATATCGCGTTTCCAGGCCCGCACCTGTTAGGTTCGTGCGATGGCCCATCGAAACCCGCCGGACGACGCCACCCGCGCGGACCTGTACGAGCTCGCCAGGCGGCGCGGGATGAGTGGTCGGTCTGGGATGAGCAAGCGGCAACTGCGCCGCGCCCTTGAGGCCGAGGGCGACACCGGCGAGGCAGAGGAGGCCGAGGACGACGGAAGCATCGAGCAGGCGGCGTCGCGCTTCGAGCAGTTCCGGCGGCTCGCCGAGGCCGCGGCGAGGGGGGAGTTCGTCATGCTCCCTCGCATGCTCCGCGGCGACGACCGCCGCCGGCACGTCCGCCAGACGCTGCGCGAGGATCACGAGACGCGCATCTCCCGCCGCGACGAGGAGGCGCAGACCAAGTTCGACAAGCTTGCCGGCTCGCTCTTCAGCTTCTTCCGCGGCACGGCGTTGCTCTTTTACCGCGACATGGCCGGGCAGGACGGGTGGATGCCGACCGTGCTGAACCTGGGCGACGTCCACCCGGCCAACTTCGGGGTCATGCCCAATGCGGACAACGTGCCGATCTTCGGCGTGAACGACTTCGACGAGTCGGCCTACGCGCCGTTCACGTGGGACCTGAAGCGCGGCGCGGTTGGCTTCCTGATCGCCGCGAACGAGGTCGGCGGGCTCGACAAGGGGGACTGCCGCAAGATTGCCCGCGCGTTCGTCACGGGCTACATCGGGCGCGTGCGCGAGTTCGCCGAGAACGCCACCGAGGGCGAGGAGCAGACGCGCATCGACAACGCGCCCAAGATGATCGCCAAGCTCATTGAGGGCGCGCAGGAAAGCCGCGAGGCGTGGCTCGAGGACGACTACCTCGACGAGTACAAGCGCGGCTTCCGCAACGATGATGAACTGGTGCCGATCAGCCGGCGTCGCGGGGAGTTTCAGGGCCTGGTCGACCAGTGGGTGAAGCGGAACCAGATCGAGGTGCCCCAGAGGACGGAGGGCATGCGCGTGAAGGACGTGGCGATGCGGCGCGGGCAGGGGACGGCGTCGCTCGGGCTGCCGCGGTACTACGTGCTGATCGAGGGCCCCAACCGGGACGGGAGCGACGACGTGATCGTCGAGTTCAAGCAGGCGCGGCGGTCGGCGATGGAGGGGCTGGTGCCGCCCTCGCCGTTCGATGAAGACGTCCGCGGCGCGCGGGTCGTCCACGCCCACGCGGTGCAGCTCGTGCGCGGCGACGTCTTCTACGGAAACGTCGAGTTCGAGGGCAAAAGCTTCCTCACCCGCGAGCGCCCGCCGTTCAAGGACGACATCGACCTCAACGACCTCGACAAGCCTGGCTGGAAGAAGTACGCCAAAATCTGCGGCCGATCGCTGGCGCACGCGCACGCGCTCAGCGACGAGATGGGCGCGCTCGACTACGACGTGGAGCCGGCGATCCTGAAGGCGGTTCAGCCCGAGCCGTTGTTCGTCTCCGACATCGTTCGCTACGCCCGCGAGGCGACGCACCGCCTCAAGCGCGATCACGCGGCGTTTCAGCGCGACCACGCCAAGGGCGCGTTCCGCAACATCGACGTGGCGTATCGGTAGAACGGCAAACGCGCGGCGGCAGGCTGGGCTGTTTTGTGGGCTGGACGCTGTCGAGGCGTTGCCCGGAAGGGGGTTGTTTCCCGTTCGCCGCCGCGTCGTCATACTGGCCGCATGAGCAACGATCCGACCGAGACGTCCACGCCGGAGCAGACACCACCCCCCCCCACCACCACCAAGCACGCCGTCGAGCACGACGCCAAGTGATCCCGCGGTCGCGCCGCCGGCGCCGACGGTGCCGTACGCGACGCCGAGCTAGGGCACGGGCTACCCCGGCCCGTACGCCGGCCCGACGCCGACGAAAGACGACCAGAACCTCGGGCTTCTGACCCACGTGCTGGGCATCGTCACGAACGTGGTCGGCCCGCTGATCGTCTGGCTGGTGAAGAAGGATGAGAGCCCGTACCTGGACGACCAGGGCAAGGAGGCGATCAACTTCAACCTGACCCTGTTGTTTGCCTACCTCGGCGTGAGCGTGCTGTCGTGCCTGACCTTCGGGATCGGCAGCCTGCTGTTCGTTCCGGTCTTCATCGTCGGTGTGATCTTCGGCATCCTCGGCGCCGTCGCGTGCAGCCGTGGCGAGGCGTACCGCTACCCGATCGCCATCCGGCTGGTGAAGTAACGCCGGCCCCCCCTCCCCTCGCGTCGTGATCGGCCGGCGTTAGCGGTTGCCGATCAGGCTTGAGCCGATCCAGAACGCTGCGACGATCAGGGCGAGGATAACGGTCGTCGCGACCTTGTGCTTGCGGACAAAGGCCTCGGCCCGGTCGCCGAGCCACCAGACGGCCGCGGCCAGCCCGAAGTAGCGCACGCCGCGCGACAGGAGCGTGGCGAGCATGAACAGCCAGAACGGATACCCCGTCGCGCCGGCGGCGAGCATCGCGATCTGGAACGGGATCGGCATCACGCTGACCGCCAGCACGAACCAGAAGCCGTGCCGCCCCATCAGCCCCTTCGCGTCGGCGAGCGCCTGCTCCTGGCCAGTCTGCTCGACGAACCACTGCCCGGCCGTCTCCATGAAGAGGGCGCCCACGTAGTAGCCCAACGCCGCGCCGGCGATGCAGCCGAGCAGGGCGATCGTCGCCAGCAGCCAGAGGCGGTCGCGGCGCTTTTGCATGAGCGGCACGAGCACCGCCTCGAGCGGGATCGGAACGATGATCGACTCGAGGAACGACGCGACCGCCAACGACGGGATCATCCACCGCGACTCGAGCCAAGCCCTTGTCTTTTCCCGCAGGGCGCGAAACATCGGCCGCAACGTATGCGAGGTTCGCTCCGGCCGCAGCGGGCGAACGCACGCCGCCCGGCGCAGGGCCGGGCGGCGCGTCCAACGTGCGGGTTGGCGGAATCTATCGCCGGCGGCGCAGGAGCATCAGGGGCCCGGCGAACAGCAGGGCGGCCGTCGTCGGCTCGGGGACGGGCGCGCCGATCATGAACTGAAGCGAGCCGCCGTTGTTGGTGAGGACCAGCTCCTGCTCGTACTCCTCGCCGTCGACGGTGACGGTCACGAGGTACTCGCCCGCGAAGGCCCGCAGGGCGGCGTCGCCCTCGGCGTCGGTGTCGAGCATCTCGTCGGTCCACCACTGGTCGAAGACCAAATCCTGGTAGGCGTGCAGGGCGGGCTTCTCGGTCCAGTCGCTCAGGTAAAGGGCCGCGTTCTTGCGCCAGGCGTTGTCCTTCCACATGCCCCAGAGCGACACGCCGTCCATCGCCTCGTGGCTGAAGAAGACGGTCAGGGCGTCGCGCATCACCTCGGCCTGGAGGTCGAAGTCGGTGCCGACGTCGATGTCGAGCTCGGTGATCTGGATCTTGGGGATCAGCTGCGCGAAGCGGTCGATCTGGTCGTACATCTGCTCCGGCGAGGGCGTGCGGCCCCACGGCTGGATGTAGTGCCCCTGCATGCCGATGCCGTCCGGGGCGGCGCCGTTGTCGATTAGGTACTGAATCTGGTCGTAGTACTGATCGGCCACGCTTTGCTTGGCCGTGTCCTTGATGTCGGCGAGGATGCCGTCCTCGTTGACCCACATCTCCATGCCGTCGGGGGCGACCGACCGGGCGTGCTGGATCAGGTCGACGTAGAAGTCGCGCCCGTCGTCGTACAGGCCCGCGTCCTCCATGGCGGTCACGTAGTTGTCGTTGCGCCAGCCGACGGGGTGGTTGATCGCGTCCCACTCCGTGACGCGGTTGCCGACGGTCGTGACCTTGTCGGTGATGTGGTCGAAGAGGCGCTGCTTAAGCGTGGTGATGTCCGGGTCGCCACCGTGTGCTTCCTCGTTCGTCTGCTGCGGCTCGGGCCGGAAGGTTGCCCAGGCGAGGTTGTGGCCGCGCACGGGCATGTCGTGGGCGTCAAACCAGTCGATCGCGTCGAAGGTGCGCTGCTTGGGGTAGTGAGACCACTCACCGTTCCAGGCGGGCCACTTGAGATCGTTCGAGAGCACGGCGTGGTTGAAGTTCTCGGCAATCTTCTCGCGGTAGATGCGCCCGTTGTAGTTGTCGGCGGTCATCCACCGGCCGGCGGCGCTGGTGCCCCAGATAAAGGAGTGCTTCTGCATCGCCACGTGCACGTCCGCGCCGCGCACGGCGTTGCCGTCCTCGTCGACCACGGAGATGTTCAAATCGCCCATGCGGTGCTGGGCGATGCGGGCGTTGGCCTCATCACGCCACTGCTGGGCAGCGACGGGAGCGGCGGCAAGCGAAACGGCAAGAACGGCGCCCGCGGCGGGCGTGAATTGGATCAGTTTGGTCATGGGTCCCTCTCTCATGTGAGGACCATCATAACCAGATTGACCGGTATGGCCGCGCTGAATCTTGCGACCGCGACAGCCTGAACAGGCTATCGGACCCGCGCCCGTCCCGTCCGCCGACGGCGGCGTAAGGCCGCCGGAACGCCCAGGAGCAGCAGCGACGCGACGCCGGGCTCAGGCACCTGGATCTGGAGCGAGATGCCCCCGCCGTCGAGGCTGAAGTCGTGCGCGTAGGTCACGCCGTCGATCGTCACGGTCGCGGTGTAATCGCCCAGAAACGCCCGCAGGCCCGCCTCGCCGTCCGCGCCGAGATCGAGCCGTTCGTCGGTCCACCACTGGTCGAAGACAAGATCCTGGTACGCCAGCAGGGCCGCCTTTTCAGTCCAGTCGTCTTGGTACAAGGCGGCGTCTTCTCTCCAATGGCGACCTTCCCAGAAGCCCCACATCGTGACGGCCTCCATGTCGGCGTGGCTGAACATGACCGTCAGGTAATCACGCAGCAACTCCGCCTGGCGGGCGTCGTCGTCGCCGACGTCGATGTCGAACTCCGTTACCCGCAGGCTGGGCACGAGGGCCGCAAACCGCTCCATGTTTGCGTAAAGCGTTTCGGGCGATTTGATCCGGTTCCACTCCTCGATGAAGTGTCCCTGGAACCCCACGCCGTCAGGCGCCTGGCCGGCATCCTTCAGGTGCTGGATCACGGTCTCGTACTCGTCTGAGAGCCCGCCGGCGAGGATGTTGTCCTCGTTGATCCAGAGCTTCGTCCCCTCGGGCACGCTGGCGCGGCTGTGCTCGATGATGTCGGCGTAGAAGTCGAGCCCGTTGGCGTACAGGCCGGCGTCCTCGGTGCGGTTGACGTACGTGTCGTTCTTCCAGCCAACGGGATGGTTGATCACGTCCCACTCGTAAACGCGATTGCCGATTGTGCCGGCCTTGGCGGTGATGTGGTCGAACAGGCGCGGCTTGAGCGTGGTAATGTCCGCGTCGCCGCCGTGCGCGTCGTAGCTGCCCCAGGTGGCCCAGCTCAGGTAGTGCCCGCGGGCCGGCAGACGGTTGGCATCGAGCCAGTCGAGGGCCTGAAACGTCTGGGTTTCGTTGAAGTTCGGCCCCCACTGGCCGTCCCAGGCGGGCCACTTCAAATCGTTCTCGAAGACCACGTGGTTGAAGTTCTCCAGCACCTTCTCGCGGTAGATGGCGTCGTCGGCATCGCTGCCCGTGATGTGGCTGGCCGTCACGGCGGTGCCGAAGCCGAAGGCGTGGTTCTGCATCTGCAAATCGACCGCTACCCCGCCGACGGCGTTGCCCTGGGCGTCGACCACGCGGACGGACAGGTCGCCCTTGCGGTGCTGCTCGATGCGAGCGTTCGCATCATCACGCCACTGCTGGGCATGAGCGGTCGGGACAACGGCGGCAACAACAAGGCCACTGGCGACAACGGCGGCGGGGCGGGTGGGGTAAGTCATTTGGCTCCTGAACGCCGCCAGCGTAGCAGAATTCGCGCCCGCCGTGACCGGGGTCAGCTCGCGGATCAACCGCCGAACCCAGCTTGGACTAGTTGCCGTTTGAGAACAGGAGTTCGAGGAGGTCGCGGGCGACGGCGAGCTTCACGAATGCCATGTAGTTCACGGCGAGCTTTTCGCTCCGCGTGGCGACCCGGCGGTAGCGTTTCAGGCCCCGCACCCGGCGCTCGACGACGTTCCCCGCCCCGAGAGCGTCCCAGGGCGTGGTCGGCCGGCTCCCGCTCGTCCGGGTGGAGGACGGGGAGAGGCGGCCGCACGGGGAGAGGCGGCCGCACGGGGAGAGGCGGCCGCCGGCCGCGCAGGCCAACGCCCAGATGCTCATCCCGTCGGCGCACAGGACCGACCAGTCGATCAGGCCCTGCTCGTCCACCCGCAACCGCAGGCGGTTGGCGAGCCTGTCGAAGACGCCCTGACGCCGCCAGCGGTTGAAGCTGCCAGCGGTTGAAGCTGCCAGCGGTTGAAGTGGTGGTAGACGGTGCCCCAGGCGTGCAGGCGAAGCCTGCACCGGTGCCGTAGCGGTGCCGTAGCGGGGCCGCGGGACGTGTCGCCATTGGCAGCCGACGACGAGCTGGTAGAGCATGCCCTCGAACATGGTCCGCCGGTCGGCCATGGGCCAGCCGGTGCGGGCGGTGCTTCTGGGGATCAGCGGCTCGACCGCCGCCCACTGCTGGTCATTCAGCGTCACGTCGTCACGCTCGGGCTGCCTGCTCATGCCAGGCGTGCGCGAACCGCGTGCCATTTTCAAACGGCTCCTAACCGTCGGTGTCGCTCAGCACGCGGTCGACAACGGTGCGGACGGTGTCGAAGTCGAAGCCGCGGCGTTGGAGGAAGCCGCTTAGCCGGCGGACCCGCGTCGGGTGGTCAAAGCGTTGCAGCGACGGCGCCTTTTTGGTCGCCAGCTCCATCGCCGACTCGACCGGATCGACGTCGGCGTAGGCGGCGGTGGCGGCGGATTCGGCGGTCGACTTGTCAACCCCTTTGGCCAGCAACTCCTGCACGGCCCGCTGCTTGCCGTGCCGCTTGAGCGTGGCCGCGTCGCCCGCGCGGCCGGCGGCATACTTTGCGTCATCCACGTAGCCCAGCCGCTTGCATTCAGCGACGACGGCGTCGATCACCTTCGCCCCGCAGTCCTTGCGGCCGAGCTTTTGGCGGAGCTCGCGCTCGCTTTGCATCCGCTGGCCGAGCAGGCGCAGGGCGTGGTCGAAGCATTCCTGGCGAACCTCGCCGACCTCGATCTGCTCGACGAGCGCCGCGTCGACGGCCATGCCTTCGCGCAGGCGGAAGCGGGCGACAACGGTCACGTTCACGCCGAAGGCGAAGTCGCCGTCGATGTAGATGCTGCGGCGGTTCTTGCGGCGGCGCTGCTCCTCGATGCGGGTGATCGTGGGCATCGCGGGATTGTATCGCGGGCCGCCATAAGGTGTGGCAATGGCGGACGGACGCGATGATGCCAGGGACGACGCCGAGCGGCGCGATCCGTTCGCCTCGCCGACGCCGGCCGACGAGGCGGACGATCCGATCATCCATCTGCTCCCCGGCGACGCCGACGACGGCCGGGCGCAGCTTCCGGCCGACCCGCTGCGCGACGCCCGCGCCGCCGAGGATGCCAAGCTGATCGACCCCTTCGACCTGCGCAGCGACGCGGTCGGCCCGGCGAACGAGCGGGTCTTCACCTCCGAGAACCCGGCCGACGACTTTGGCGAGTACGACCTGACGCCCGACCCCGACCCGCCGCCCCCGCCCAAGCCGGCGCGGGCCAAGGCGACGCACGTGCTCGACGACCGCAAGTGCCCACGCTGCGGCTACGCGCTCAAGGGGTTGCCGCTGAACGGCCGCTGCCCCGAGTGCGGCACGCCCGTCGCGGCCAGCGGCAAGGGGGACGACTTTGCCTACGCCAACGCCGACTGGCTGGGCCGCCTCGTGCTCGGCGCCCGGCTGCTCTTCTGGTCGCTGATCGCCAGCATCCCGGTCGGCATCGTGCTGGGGATCACGACCGACAACGCCATCGTCAGCGCGCTGTTCGAGACGACGCTGACAACGCTTGGCCTCATCGGTGCGTGGCTGCTGACGGGCCGCGACCCGACGGGGCGGGGCGAGGACAAGTACGGCACGCGCCGCGTCGTCGCCCGCGTGCTGATCGGCGTCGGCTTCGCCGCGGCGGTGCTCGGGTGGCTCTCGACGCTGCCGTCGCTGCGCGGGTACGCGACGCCGCTGGAGATCGCGGCCATCGGGCTGTCGCTGGTCGCCTTGGCGGGCCACCCGACGATCGCGCTCTACCTGGCGGCGCTGGCGCGGCGGATCCCGGACCAGCAGCTCGCCGACCGCTGCGACCTGGCGGCGTGGGGCATGTACGGCACGCTCGCGACCGGCTTCGCGATGTTCCTGCTGGCGGGCGTCATCGCGCTGGTGAGCTGGGCGCAGGGCGGGGGCAACGGGCCGAGCGACTGGTCCATCGCTGGCGGGTGCATCGGGTTATGCATCCTCGGCGTGCTGGCGCTGGTCTTCCTGGGATTTATGATCGTCTACCTCGTGGTGCTCGAGGGCATTGCCGCCGAGGCGAGCCGATTCCGCCGCCGCGTGGATGCGGCCGAGGCGCAGGCGATCGCGGAGTAACGCGACGGCTAAAGCTCCATGCGGTCGTTCAGCACGCGCTCGCCGCCGCGCTCGCGGAGGCCGCTGCGCATGGCGGTTCCGGCCGGCAAGGCCGCGGCGCCGCGGATGCGGAAGGTGGCGCGGGTCGACTCGCCCGCGGGCAAGTCGAGTACGAGCCGCTCCTGCCGCGCAAAGCCGGGCAGCAGCACGAAGGCCGTGAAGTTCGCCGGCTCCGTCCCATAGTTGACGATCATTTGCTCGACGAGCAAGTCGCTTCCGTCCCGCCGCGCGAGCGTGCTGAGCCCGATGTCGCGCAGCCCGATCGCCACCGGCACCGCCACACGCAGCCGGCGCGGCTGGCCGTCGAGATTGGCCCGGAGGTAGGCGTCGAGTCGATGCTCGCCCGCGTCGGCGTTGTACGGGATGCGCAGCTCGATAGGCCGGTCGAGCGTCTCGCCCGGTTGAAGGCTGAAGCGCACGTCGGGCAGCGTGACGTCCCACCCGCCCGGCGCCGCCACCTGGAGCGTGCCGCTGATGGTCTGCGGCGTCGTGTTGGTCAGCAGCAGCCGCCGGGCGTGCGGGCGAAAGCTCGACTCGATCGACGGGTCGTCCAGCCGCAGGCTTTGCCGCAGCCGCGTGAGGCCGGCGTCGACGTTCGTCACGACCGTCGGCATTCGGCCAATCGACGCCGTCGCCAGGCCGTCGCGTGCCTCGGCCTCGCTCGGCTCGATCGGCGTCGCGTTTCCCCACACGTCGACCTGGTGCGCGTCGTCGCCCAGACTGATGCCAAGCGTTGTGTCGATCGGCGGCGCGTCGAAGGCCAGCCGCTCGTTCCAGAGCACGAGCGTGCCGCGGCCGGCGTCGTCGGCGAAGAGCATCGCGACGGCGTCGGGCCCGGCGTCGATCGTGCCGGCGTAGCGGCGCCCCGCGAGGTGGCGCGACAGCGTGTGCAGCACGAGGTACGACTCGGTCGGCTCGAACCGATCGCTCCCGCCGGCGAACGGCAGCGGCAGCGTGATGCGGCCGGTCCGCGTCGCCAGGCCGTGGACGATGCGTTCGGCGAAGTCGGCCAGCGCGGGCAGGCGGCCGTAGGTGGCGGGGTCGATCGAGCGCAGGTGCAGGGACAACGCGGCCGCCTCGCCCGCGGGGGCGTCCGCGACGTACGCGCCGATCTGCGACGGCAGCACATCACTGGGCACCACGAGCGCGACGCTCGCGGGGCGCAGGCCGACCAGTGCCGCCCGGTCCCGCCGCGCCGGCCACGCGAGCGCGAGGTCGGCGTCGGCGACAAGGTCGCGCACGACGGTTGCGAAGGCGTCGTACCCGCGTCGCTGCCGCGCGTCGCCCGCGAAGAGATGAGCGTCGTCAGCGGTGCCCACCGACCAGGCGTCGACTGAGAGGGCGTGCCGGCTGACGAGATAGCCCAGCGACGCCCGCCAGAGGTCGCCGACGCCGTCGGAGGCGGCCGGGTTCAGGTAAGGCAGCAGCTCGGCCCACCGCGTTTCGCCGCCGCTGGCCTCGCGTAGTTCCACGCCGGGTCCGACGAAGGCGCCGCCGATGCGCACGTCGAGCGGGCGCAGGCCGGCGGCGAGGCGATCGAGCGGCTCGGGATCGACGACCACATCGTTGTCGCCCGGCCCGCCCCAGAGCGCGATTTCGACGCGCCCGGCGTTCAGGTCGCCCAGCAGTGCCGGCAGGTCGTCCCACGCGCTCGCGGCGAGGCCGACCGCGTCGAGGTTCAGGCGGGCATCCCGCGGCGAGCGAACGTCGCCCAGCGGCGGGGCGAGCATGACAAAGGCAGTCTCCGCGTGGGTGTCGGCCGCGGCGTCGGCGCCATCGCGCCGGCCGACCGTCATCGACAGCCGATACCAGCCCGGCGGCAACGTGCCGACGTCGAACGTGAACGGCCGCTCGTGCGCTGCCGTCGCCGCGAGCGGCCGCGCCTCGCCGTGCCACCAGACGCGGCCATCGGCGCCCACGACCACGCCCTGGGCCGCGAGGTCCTGCGAGTCGGCGTCGTTGGCCACCAGCCGCAACGCGACGGCGTCGCCGCTGGCGAAGACTCCGGCGTTGCCGGGCCGCTCCACCCGCAGCAGGGGAACCCGGCTGACGACCACGTCGTCGAACCACGCGGTGCCGCGCACATCCTGCAAATAGCGGCCCACGTCGTCGGGCGTGCCCGGCTCTCCCTCGGCGGCGGCGTCGGGCTGGAGCAGGGCGAGCTCCACCACGAGCCAGGCCGCGTCGTCATCGTGAACGTCGACCGTCACCTCGGCCGCCAACCAGGTGGGGCTCTGGCCCGGCGTGACGAGCGGCGCGGTGCGGCGGAGCGTCTCGGGCAGGCGTCGGCCCTCGCGGTCGACGCAGTAGGCGATGATGCGGGCGCGGGCATGCTCCAGATCGCTTGTGCGCACGTGTCCCGCCACGCGGTAGCGGCCACCGCTGCGCACCGGCAGCACGCCGGCGTTCAGGCGGTAAACCGCGCTGCCGCCGTTGAGGTCGAGGCGAAAGCTGTGCCGCCCCGACCGCGCGGCGTCGGTCGTCAGCCGCCCGCGCACCCAGTGGGGCAGGCCGTGCCCGACCACGCGGGCGAAGTGCATCGGCGTCTCCTCGAAGTTGCCGTCGTCGCGCTCCTCGAAGTCGAACACGTGCAGCACGCGCGGCTCAGGCGGCGCGTCTTCGGACGAGACGGCCGGCGAGGCGGCGAGGAGCAGGCACAGGAGCGCGATCAGGCGAAGGGCCACCTTCGGGTTATCGGTCGTCCGCGTCGGCCGGCGACAGCTACGGTTCCCGGATGCCGCGTCGCCCGATCGCCCTCGCCCTTGGCTGCCTGCTGATGCTTGCCGGCCTCACGTCGGCCGGGCCGCTGACGGTCCGCGTGGTCGACGAGCGGAACGAGCCCGTCGCGGGCGTGACGGTCACGCGCTTCCTCGCGTACTGCGCCGATAAGAACGGGACGTGGGAGGAGCAGTTCATTCGCTCCATCCACGAGCAGCTCCTCGACGACGACGGCGAGCAGACGAATGCCAACGGCATCGTTGAGCTCTCGGCCGACGATGTGGCGTTGCTGAACTATGCCGATCAGCCGATCACGCTTTGGGCGATCGATCACGCCACCGGCCGCATGGCAACGGGGGCGTTTGATCCGACCGGCGATGCGACGCTCACGCTGACGCTCGCCGAGCCGGCCCGCGTGACCGGCCGCGTGGTCAGCCCCGACTTGGCCGAAGCGGGGCGAACGATCGCGAAAACTACCGTCTACGGCACCGGCGGCACGGCTGAAAATTACCGATTCCAAGGCGACGGCGACCGCTTCGAACTGCTCCTGCCGCCGGGTGAGGCGGAGGTGATGGTCGTTGGCACCGGCGGGTACTTTATCGACCGGGCCCTCACGCTCACCGCCGGCGAGCAGGTCGACTTAGGCGACATCGACGTCGGCATGAAGCGTTGGCTCATGCTCGAAGGCAAGCCCGCGCCGGAGCTGGAGGGCATCGTCGAGTGGCGCAACACACCCGAAGGCGGCCTGACGCTGGAGGACTTGCGCGGCAAGGTGGTCTTGCTGCACTTCTGGGGCGTTTGGTGCGGCAACTGCCACGTCGAGGTCGCCGAGTTGTTGCCGCTCTACGACGAGCTGAAGCCGCTCGGCCTGGAGGTGATCGCGGTTCACGACGCGAGCGAGACATCCCTTGACGTCGCCCTGCCGAAGATGGAGCAAATGCGCCAAACGCTCTGGGGCGGCCGCTCGATGCCTTGGCCGATCGCGCTCGACAGCGGCAAGCAGACACCGATTCCCGGCGCGCCTGACGGTGTGTGGACCGACGGCCGGACCACGGCAAATTTCGGCGTCACCAGTTTTCCGACCGGCATTGTGATCGGCCGCGACGGCGTTGTACTGCGGACGTTCGACGCGCGCGTGGAGGAGGACGTGGCTTGGCTCCGCGACTTCCTCTCGCCCGCCGATTCCGCGCCGGCACCGGCGACCCGGCCGCGGTAGCATCTGCCGCTCGTGGCTCGCCTTCGTGACATCCCGCACGTCGCCAAGACCGTTGGCCCGTGGACCTTTCTCAAGCGCGTCTACAACCAGACGTACGAAGACAACCTGCTCGTCTGGGCGGCGGCGCTGGCGTATTCGTGGCTGTTTGCGCTCTTCCCGTTCCTGATTTTCTGCCTGTCGCTGATCCCGCTGCTGCCCGACCGCGTCAAGCCGGACGCGCAGACGATCCTCAACTCGCTCGAGGACGTGCTCATCACCGGCGAGAGCCTGAGCGACGCCGCCGGGCCGATCGTGGAGGAAATCACCTCGCCCGAGACCGAATCGGTCGACGGCGAGGTGGGCGAGGTGGGGGAGGCCGCGGCCACCCAACCCACCACACAGCCTGACGACCCGGCCGAGGGGGCGGCGCCCGATCCGGGCGTGGTCGACCCGACCGCCGACCCGTTGGAGGTCGCCGGCGCCGCGCCGAGCGGGCCGGAGGTCGACGTGGCGCCGGTGGAGGAGCCCGCACCGTCGCCGCGCCGGCGCGGCGGCACGGCGGGGGATCGGCCGGGCGTGATTAGTGACACGGTCGTCACCCTCGTCAGCGACCTGATCAACCGCCCGCCAACGGGCCTGCTGACGATCTCGCTGGTGATCGCCCTGTTCACCGCCAGCGGCGGCATGGCCATGACGATGGCCGGGCTCGACAAGTGCTACGACGTGGCGTGGGAAAAGATGCGCCCGCTCTGGAAGAGCCGGCCGATCGCAATGCTGCTCACGATCGCGCTGGTGGTGCTGATCCTGCTGACGCTCATCATCCTGCCGATCGGCCAGGTCATCATCAACGAGATCGCCCGGCGGAACCTGGGGCCGATCGATTTGGGCTGGTTCAGCGCCTTCGGCCGGCCGTTGCGGTGGACGGTGGGCCTGCTGTTGCTCTTTGGCGGCTTGGCGGTGACGTACAAGTTCGGCCCGAGCGTCAAGACGCGGCTGCACCTGTTCAGCCCCGGCAGTTGCTTTTGCATCGTGATGTGGATCCTGACGGCGTGGGGCTTCCAGTTCTACATCAGCAGCCTCGGCGCCGCCGACAGCTACGCCCGCACCTACGGCGCCGTCGCGGGCGTGGCGTTCCTGATGTTGCTGTTCTACCTCGATGCCTTCTTCCTGCTGGTCGGCGCCGAAATCAATGCCGAGATCGACTTCATCCGCCTGGGCATCAAGAGCGGCGAGCTGCCCGAGGAGCAGGAGACGGCCCCGATCCCGCCCTACGAGCTCGACGAGGAGGACCGCGAACTCAAGGCCGAGCTGGAGGAGCGGCGCAGCGTGGACCAGTCGCGCGAGGTGCCACCCCTCGACGAACCCAAAACCGGCCTGCCGAGATAACCTGTATGTCGCCCTAGCCGCGACTCAACGAGTCGCGGGCTGAGGGGAGCACCGAACGCCATGCCCGTCTTCCACTGGACTCAGCACGCCTACGGCACCTGGCTGCCCGACCGCGAGCAGGGCCATTACCGCCACCACCGCGGGTTGCACCCGCCGAACAAAAAGCGGGCGGGCCTCTACCGCAAACTGCAAAGACACGCTGCCGTTGAGTTCAGCGGAACCGTGCAGCAGATTATCGTCGCGGTCCTGCTCGACGCCGCGCGTGTTCAATGCGTTCGTCTGCACGGCATTGCGACCGACTCGACGCACTTCCACGCGATCGTTTCATGGCGCGATGAGAACCGTGAGGCAATGCAGGTGGGGCGGGGTCTGCGGACATCACTGTCGCGAGCGCTCAACGACCAGATCGAGAGGCGGACGTGGTTCACCCGGCGCAGCGACTGGGCAAGAGTTGGCACCCCCTCGCACTTCTGGCACCTGCTGGACGTCTATCTGCCGGAGCATCGGGGCGTGCTTTGGTTTGAGGACGATCCACCCGATGGCGTCAACTGAGCCCGCGACTCGTTGAGTCGCGGCTAGGCCGAGCTACAACACCTCCGCCGCCTTCGGGTAGCTGCCAAGGACCGTGAGTTGCAGGCAGTGCTCGCGGGCGGCGGCCAGGGCGTTTTGCATCTGGGGGTCGTCGGCGTGGCCTTGGGCGTCGACGAAGAAGACGTACTCCCAGTTCGTCCGCCCGCTGGGACGCTTCTCGATGTCCGTCAGGTTGATCCCGTTGTCCCGAAAGGCGTCGAGCACGGCCACGAGGGCGCCGGGCTTGTTGGCGGTCGTGAAGAGGACGCCGGTCTTGTCGTCGCCGCTGGGCCGGCTGGGCTCGCGGCCGATGACCCAGAAGCGCGTGACGTTGTCGGGGTCGTCCTCGATGTTGTCGAACAGAATCGGCACGTCGTAGACGTCGCTCGCCAGCCGGCTGCCGATGGCGGCGATGCTCGCATCACCCGCCGCCCGCTCGGCCGCGGCGCTGGTGCTGGCGGCGGGCTGAACGTCCTTGCCCCGCGCCACGTTGGCCAGCCACTCGCGGCACTGGGCGAACACCTCCGGCTTGGTCGTCACCGTTTTGACCCCCTCCCACGGGCCGCGACAGAGGACGTTGTGGTGGATCGTGATGAGCACCTCGGCGCACACCTTGGCCGAGTGGTCGAGAAAGGCGTCGAGCGTGTCGATCACGCCGCCGTGGCTGGTGTTCTCGACGGGAACCAAGCCGCAGTCGGCGTGCCTCCGGGCGACGGCGCCGAAGACGCCGTCGATGTCGCCGCTGGCGACGTACTCGACGCTCGACCCGAACTTGCCCACCGCCGCCGCGTGGCTGAAGCTGCCGGCCGGGCCCAGGAACGCCACGCGCAGCGGCTTTTGCAAACCAATGCTGCCGCTCATGATCTCGCGCCAAATCGCGTCGAGCGTGCCGTGCGGCAGCGGCCCGGCGTTGAGGCCGCGAATCTTGTCCAGCACCGCCTTCTCCCGCGCCGGCACGTAAAACTGCACCTCGCCGTCGGGCGACGCGGCCCGCTTCGCCTGGCCGATCTCGACGGCGACGGCCGCCCGCTCGTTCATCAGCTTGACCAAGTCCGCGTCGATGGCGTCGATACGCCGGCGCAGGGGGTCGAGGCGGTGTTCCAAGTCGTTCGCGTCGGGCATGCCCCTGTTGTGGCATGGCGACGCCGCCGGGGCAAGTGGCTGGGGCGCAGCCATCTTGTGGCTGGGGCGCAGCCATCTTGCCGATGCGAGGCGTGGCCATGCCGCCCTCTACGGACATCCCTGCGCCCACCTCGCGCCCGCACCCGCCGGGCCAGGGGGACGATTGGCGTCTCGGCATCCCGCCGGAGGTTGCCCCGCAGCCCACCACGCCCACCACCACGCGGCCCGGCCAGCCGGCGACGCCGCTCGTGGAACTCACGGTGCAGCCCGATCGCTTCGCCTGGCCCGACCGCCCCGACCTGCTGGCCGCCGCCGGCGAACTGCCCGGCCTGCTCGCGACGATCCTGCTCATCGCCGGCGTCGTCTGGGCGTGCTTCGGGCGCGCGATGCTGCGCACCGTCGCGTGCCTGAACGTCGCGGGGCTCGGCGCCATCGCCGGCTGTTGGGTGGGCGAGCAGTACGGGGCACCATTACCGGCCACCGTCGTCGGCGGGGCAATCGGTGCGGCGGTGGCGTGGCCGATCCCAAGGTTGTCCGTCGCCGGATGCGGCGTGCTACTCGGTTTTGCCGTCGGCTGCGCGGTGTGGCGCTCGATTGGGCTCGCCGACGCCTACGCGCCCGCGGGCGGGCTGGTGGGGGCGATCGTCCTGTTCATGGGCACCTTCATCTCCTTGCACGGCACCGCCGCCGTCCTGGCGGCGGTTCAGGGCACGCTCATGCTCGTCGCGGGCCTGCTCGGCCTGCTGTTGAAGTACGACGAGGTCGCCGAGCCGATTGTCTCATACACCGACGCCTACCCCTTCGCGCTGCCCACGCTCCTGTTCGCCCTGAGCGTCGTGAGCGCCTTCTACCAGGGTGTGGGACCCGAGCCTTCGAAGACTAAGTCGGACAAGACAGACGCCTAGGTAGTGCGGACATTTACATCACGCGGTGATGCCAGCAGCGAGCCAGACGAAGGCGGCGAAGTTGGTCGCCTTCTTCTCGCAGGCGCGTCGCCACCCGCCGGCACTCCTTGATCCGCCTGAAGACCCGCTCGATCACGTTGCGACCGGTAACGCTCCTCGTCGAAGTGCCTCTTGCGTTTGCGTGTCGGATTGAGCTTGATGCACGTTGTGCCGCCGGCGGTCTCGACCCTCTCGTGCAACGCGTCGGCGTCGTAAGCGCCATCGGCCACCACGCACAACGGCACAAGCCCCTTCAGCAACGCCCCGGCCTGCGGCGCGTCGCCTGCGGCGCGTCGCCGCGATGGCCGGGCGTCAGCACCACGTTCAGGAGCCGGCCCGTGACGCCGCTGACGGCGGCGTGGAGCTTGGTGTTCATCCCGCCCTTGCTGCGGCCGAGGCACCGGCGGTCGTGGGCCTCTTTTTGACTCGGCCGGCAGACGCCGGCCGGCCGCAGCCGTCGGACGAGCCTTGACGCTGGTGGAGTCGAGCTGCACCTCGGCGGCGGCGGCGGTCAGTTCCTCACCCAGCGCCCGGCCGACCCGCTCCCACACGCCCGCCGCCGCCCAGCGGTTGTAGCGCTTCCAGACGCTAGCGCTTCCAGACGCTGTTGAACTTGCCGAAGCGCTCAGGAGGATCCGCCCACGGCCGCGCCGGTCTTGAGCACGTAGAGGCAGGCGTTGACGAAGGTGCAGTTGTCGGCGGCGGTGCGGCCGGGGTCGCCCGCCTTGCCCGGCAGGAGGTGCTCGATCCTGGCCCACTGCGCGTCGGTCAGCTCGTGGCGGCGTCTCATGCGGGCCATCCTGCCGCGGCCGCTGCGATCGCGCTGCGCCTGAATGTCGGTACCACCTACAGCGAAGAACCACCGGGCGAAGAGGATCGCCTCGGGCGTCGCGAACGCCTCGCCACCCTTGCTGGCCGCCACAAGCGGGGCCATCGCTAGAATCAGCAGCGTGCAACTGCCGCCAAAGAACGCCGCCGTCGCCAGCACAATCCCGGTCGCGAGGAGCGGCGTCGGGGTGGAAGACCATTGATCGATCGGCGGAAACGACATCGCTCTCGCGCAAGCGTACTGCTGTTTCGTCACGCGAAAATACCCGGCCGCAGGACGACCGGGCTTCAAGGTTCTACACCGTGATCGGCCGGCACCTACTTCTCGTTCAGCGCCGCGTGCGCCGCGGCGAGGCGGGCGATGGGGACGCGGAAGGGGCTGCAACTCACGTAGTCGAGGCCGACCTTGTGGCAGAAGTGGACGCTCTTCGGGTCGCCGCCGTGCTCGCCGCAGATGCCCAGCTTGATGTCCGGCCGCGTCTTGCGGCCGTAGGCGACGGCGTGCTGGACCAGGAAGCCCACGCCGGTCTGGTCGAGGCTCTGGAACGGGTCGGTGTCGAGGATGCCTTTGGCGAGGTAGTCCTTGATGAAGACGCCGGCATCGTCGCGGCTGAAGCCGAAGGTCATCTGCGTCAGGTCGTTCGTGCCGAAGCTGAAGAATTCCGCCTCCTCGGCCACCTTGTCGGCCACGACGGCGGCGCGCGGGACCTCGATCATCGTGCCGACAAGGTACTTGACCTTCTTCTTCTTGTCCTTGAAGACGGCCTCGGCCTCGGCTTCGAGCTCGTCCTTCAGGAACTTGAGCTCCTCGGTCGTGCCGATTAGCGGGATCATGATCTCCGGAATGATGTTCCCGCCGACCTTGATGGCGGCTTCGAGGATCGCACGTACCTGCATGCGCAGGATCTCGGGGTACGTGACGGCGAGGCGGCAGCCGCGGTGGCCGAGCATCGGGTTGCTCTCGTGCAGGCCGGCGACGCGCTGCTTCACCTCGTCGGGCTTCTTGCCCATCTCCTTGGCCAAGGCCTTGATGTCCTTCTCCTCGGTCGGCAGGAACTCGTGCAGCGGCGGGTCGAGCAGACGGATCGTGACAGGCAGGCCCTTCATCGCCTTGAACAGTCCGGCGAAATCATCGCGCTGGAAGGGCAGCAGCTTCTTAAGCGCCTTCTCGCGACCCGCCTCGTCGTCGGCGAGGATCATCTCGCGCATCGGGCCGATCCGCTCGGCCTCGAAGAACATGTGCTCCGTGCGGCACAGCCCGATCCCCTCGGCGCCGAAGTCGCGGGCCTTCTTCGCATCGTCGGGCGTGTCGGCGTTGGTCCGCACCTTCATCGTGCGGAACTTGTCGACCAGGCCCATCAATTTCTTGAAGTTCTTGTCCGGCTCCGGATCCTGCGTGGCGAGCTTGCCCTCGAGCACCTCGCCGGTCGTGCCGTCGATGCTGAGGAAGTCGTTCGGGCCGTAGACCTTGGTGTTGATCTTGACCTTGCGGTTCTGCGCGTCGATCTGGAGGTCCCCCGCGCCGCAGACGCACGGCTTGCCCCACCCGCGCGCGACGACCGCCGCGTGGCTGGTCTTGCCGCCGGTGCTGGTCAGGATGCCCTCGGCCGCGTGCATGCCCTCGACGTCCTCGGGGCTCGTCTCGCGACGAACGAGGATGACGTTCTCGCCCGCCTCGGCACGCTCACGCGCCTCGTCAGCCGTAAAGGCGATCTTGCCGACGGCCGCGCCGGGTGAGGCGTTCAGGCCCTTCGTGAGCACGGTCGCGTTCTTGCGCTCGCTCGGGACGAAGGCGGGGTGAAGCAGTTGGTCCAGGTGCTCGGGACTGACCATCTTGACGGCCTCATCCTCCTTGATCTTGCCCTCCTTGAGCATGTCGACCGCGATCTTGAGCGCCGCCACGCCGGTGCGCTTGCCGTTACGCGTTTGCAGCATGTAGAAGGTGCCGCGCTCGATCGTGAACTCGAAGTCCTGCACGTCGCGGTACCGCTCTTCGAGCGTGTCGCGGATCTCCATGAGCTGTTTGTAGCTTTTAGGAAGCTGCTTCTTCATCTGCGGCGCGTCGAGCGGCGTGCGGATGCCGGCGACCACGTCCTCGCCCTGGGCGTTGATGAGGTAGTCGGCGTACAGCTTGTTCTCGCCGGTGCTCGGGTTGCGG
The DNA here is from genome assembly GCA_965214125.1 of Tepidisphaeraceae bacterium. GTDB lineage: Bacteria > Planctomycetota > Phycisphaerae > Tepidisphaerales > Tepidisphaeraceae > CBDCBA01. The sequence continues at coordinate 36,016 of CBDCBA010000013.1, read as the reverse complement.
GTGAAGCCGACGCCGGTCGCGCTGTCGTCGCCCATGTTGCCGAAGACCATTGTCTGGCAGTTCACGGCCGTGCCCGCCAGGCCGGTCACGCCCTCCACGCGGCGGTAGCTGATCGCCTTGTCCGCCATCCAGCTCTTGAAGACGGCCTCGATCGCCGCCTCAAGCTGCTGCATCGGGTCGCTCGGGAAGGGCTTGCCGACGTGCTTCTTGTAGACCTTCTTGTACTTCTCGCAAAGCTCCTTCAAATCACTCGCCGACAGGTCCGTGTCGTTCTTCACACCGCGGTCGCCCTTCATGCCGTCGAGCTCGTGCTCGAAGTGCTCGTGACCGACGCCCATGACGACGTCGCCGAACATGTTGATGAGACGGCGGTAGCTGTCGTAGGCGAAGCGTTCGTCGACCGCATCGGCGAGGGCGACGACCACGTCGTCGTTCAGGCCTAGGTTCAGGATGGTGTCCATCATGCCCGGCATCGACACCGCGGCACCGGAGCGCACCGAGAGCAGCAGGGGGTTCTGGGAGTCGCCAAAGGTTTTGCCGGTGGCCTTCTCGGTCTTCTTGAGGTTCTTGGCGACCTCGTCCATCAGGCCCTCAGGCAGCTTCTGCTTGCCGGCGTTGTAGTCGCGGCAGGTTTCGGTGGTGATGGTGAAGCCGGGCGGCACGGGCAGGCCGCTCGTGGTCATGTCGGCGAGGTTGGCGCCCTTGCCGCCCAGGAGCATCTTGTCGCCGCGCCCGCCCTCTGCGGAGCCGTCGCCGAAGAAATAAACGCGCTTGCCGCTAACCTTCCGAGCGGCGGACGTGACGCCCTTGACGGCATCTTTGGCGGCCTTCTTGGCCTTCTTGATCGTGGGGTTGGCCTTGGCCATGGGGAGGTACGTTCTCGTTTTCTAAGGGGAATCGGCCGCTTCGCACGGTGCGTCGGCTGCGGCAACGCGAGGGAATGCCCGCCCGGTCGGCGGGGTGCGACAGTAGAAACGCCTTGGAAACAGGTCAATTTGACTCGCCCGCCACAACGCCCCCATCACCGGCCACGATGCTTCGATATAAGGCCAAGGCGCGTCCGGCAACGCAACGACGGCGCGCCCGCTCGGGCCGCGCCGTCCGCTCACCGTTGACCGCCGAGCTGTTCAGGCCGCGATCTTCATCGGGCTCGCGTCGCTGCCGGCGCGCTGCTCGCTCGGCAGGAACCCGCCCGGCAGCAGCATCACCTTCTGCGGCTGCGACGCGGGGCCGCTCTGGCCCTTGGCGTTCATGAAGAAGGCCGTGATCCAGAACGTCTCGGTCGTCTCGCCGCCTGGGAAGGCGAGCGTCTCGATCGTGCTGCCGGTGTTCATCGCGAACTGCCACTGCCCCTGCGTCGTCGGGGCCGTCTCGCCCCGGTGGGTAAAGAGGGCCGTGGTGACGGCGTGGGGCGCCTTGCCGCGCAGCGCGCCCTCGCGGCGAATCTGGATCTCGACGCGCCGCCCGCTCGTGCCGACCACGCGCACGATCGGCGCCTCGCTCGGCGGCGGAACGGTGCGGCGGGTGCCCGACGGGATCGTCAGCCCCAGCGCCTCGAGCTGCGCGTCGGTCACGCCCGGCGTGCCGCGGATGATCGAGACGCACAGGCGTGAGACGCGGCGCAGCTCCTTCAGCGCGTCCCGGCGCTCCTGGACGGCGACCTTCGTCCGCGTCGTCGGCTCCTCGGCCTTGACGTAGGCGGCCTGCAGCGCGGCGTTGGCGGATTTGAGTGATTCGAGCAGCGACTCGGACAGCCCGAGGCCGCCGGCGTCCGCGGCGCAGCGCGCGTCGAAGTTCTGCGCCCACAGCACCTGGTCGGCCAGCTTGTCCGGGAAATAGCTTCCGGGCATGGCGATCTCCTTTCGTCGCCCCCGGACCGGGGTCCGCAGCGACCAATTGGCCCCGCCGCCGGCCGGACTCGCCGGGGCAATGCGCCCCTGAACCCACGAGCCGACCACCGCGGCGGTGGCACAGGCGGTGCATCGGCACGATGATTGTGGAGGTTGAGAAGACGCAACGTCTCAACGCATGTGCGCGGGAGTTCTGAAGGTGTTTCACCTGCTGGCTCAACCACCTCCTGGGCTCTATTTGCTCGAAGCATCGCCGAGCAGGTCGAGGAAGGCGGCGTAGTCGGCCGGGGCGTGAAAGACCCGCTGGCGTCCGTTGCCGCGGTTGAGCGCGTGGTAGACGCCGCCCGCCTCGTCGCCCCGATTCGCCCTCGGCGCGGGGGCGAGGCTACCGGTACCAGCGTAAAGCGGCAAACAATTTAGCCTCTGTCCCCTTTGCGTTCCTAGCGTTCTCTTTACCTCCCCGGCGCGTCTCCCGCACCCGGCACCTGGACGAAGAGCACACCATCGGGCCGGCGGTGCTTCGGAAGCGCCCGCAGGACTGCCTCGACAATGAAGATGTTGAGTTCCTCGCCGTTTCCCCAAAAGGATTGGTACGTGCCGCTCACGACGGCAACCTCGCCGACCGGCACGTCCTCGACAAGGCTGAAGCGATACGACGGCTCTAGGAGCATCAGCCGGGTGCCGGGCTCCACCTCGCCCACCACCCTCGGCTCGCGCGGCCGCTCGCTCAGCACGAGCGGCGGCGAGTCGGCTACCTCCATAACGACGACCTCGCTCACCGCCTCACCGTGGTAATCTCTTGCATCGTGCGGCGGGATCGGCTCGATCGTCAGGCGGCCGGTGAACAGGCCGGTCGCTGTAGGCTTGGGCTCGACCGTGACCACCGGCAGGCACCCCGTGGTGAGCAGCAGCCACAGCGGGCAGAGTAAGAGGAGGAGTTGGGTCATGTGTTACCTCAGTTGAATGCCGTCTCGACTTCCTTCATCCAGTTCGGCAACGGTGCACCGGACGGGTGATCAATCGTCTTGTGTCCGCGAACAAAGTATGGAAGCGTGTCGTGCTGAACATCTACCCCGTGCAGTTTACCGTCAAAGGCGTTGCTGCTGTCATACAAGGTATCGCTAAGCGGATCCAAAAAATACTCTACGTAGCTTGGAAGACTGCCTCCGTAAATGCCACCGTTGAGTCGAACCTGCATGCCGTCTTGAGAATCTCCGAACGGTAAGAAGTCTCCGCGAACTCCAGCAAAGGGTGGGTTGATGGGATCTACACCTAAGAGATTGACATATGCAGTGTCGTTCTGGCTCATTTGATGTAGGTAGAGGTCTACCTCAGTTTCATGACCCTTGTCTTGCAGCCAATTGGCGAAGTAGTCGACCGTAGATGGCGGGCCGCCGTACTTCAGTCGCTTGAGCACGGCGCTAAGTCCGCGATAGTCGTCCGTAACGGGATCTAGCGTGATGAGCTTCTTAACCCTAATGGTCCCGCTCACCTCAAATTATGAAATCCCATCGGGCGTGCTCCCGCCGTTGTGGTAGTAAAAAACCTTCGTCCGATTCACGAGGTTCACGAAATTCACGGCCTCGATGCCGCCGAAGCTGTAGCCACTGACTACCAGTTCAAATGTGTCGATCTCGCTTTGTGTCAATTCGTTGTTCTTGTCTCGATCCATCCGGCGGAGAAGGTCCCCGCGAGCCATCTTCCAGTCTTGATAGTCGTAGGTTGCCAGATCCTCCGTCGGGCGCACAACACTGCGTAGTGACCGGCCGGTGTCGATAACCATCCGCTCAAACCATTTGTTGCCGAGCGGCCCTAGATGACCTTCCCATGGCACGTACATCCCGTTGAACGCTATAACCAACTCCTCCGGGCTCGTGGTGGAACCGCCGGCCGTCGAATTGCGTGACCCTCCTTGCTGATTTGATCCGGCGGCCTGCCGAGTGGTAGTCGGGGATGCAGCGACCACGGTGCCGCTGTCATCCTGCGCGAGCGCTTCCACACGCACGCTGACGACTTCGCCCACTTCGTACGTCTCCTCGAACGACACCAAGGGTTGTTGAAGTGCGGCCGCGTCGAGTTCGATGGCGTGGGGCTCGTTGCCGTCGAAGTCGATGAAGGTCAACCTGTATGTGTACTCGTTTAACTGGGTTCCAATCGGGATCCAGCTAACCTCGAACCCCTCCGATGTGAACTCGATCGCCGCCTCGATGTCGCCGCCCACGCCCGGTCGCTGAGCTTCCGCGAATGCGGGGGCCGAGATGAGGCTTGTCGTAAGGACAGCGACCACCGAGTACTGACTGATCACGCCGGGTGGAGCAGCTTGGTCGGCGAACAGGGGAGCGGTTATCAGCTCGTCGTGTAGTTGTTCCCACCGCTGCGACGCCTCGTCCCAGCGGGAGACGTCGTACCCAGCGAGGTCCGGCTCAGCGTTGGCGTCCCACGACAGTTCGATGCCGCTGGTTGTGCCGACCGCTGCGAAGTTCGCCGGCGTCGCTGGTGCGCCGGGGTCTGGCGTGACGGCCTGCGTGCCGAAGCGGACGGCGTCGACGTCGAGGGGCTGGCCGGGCAGCGGGCCGCCGGGGCCGTCCCAGTCGACATACGCCCGCACCGTCCGCGCCGCGTCGTCGGCGGCGGTCAGAGGTTGCAGGGCCTCAACGTAGAGCGTTCGCGGGGTTCCCGCCGAGCCGCCGAAGACGGCGAGGCTGTAGTCGATCTCCGTGTTGACGTAGTGGGCCACGCTCCGGTAAGGGGCGTCGGCGGGCTTGAACCACAGGCGCAGCGCGCCGTCGGGCTCGGCCGGGTCGCCATTGCTGTCGAAGTCGAGATTCACCGGGGCGGCGTCGTACTCGAGGCGGATCGTGGCGTCGCTGAAGGCGGCAAAGTCGGGGGAGTCGAGGTCGAGCACGAGCGGGGCGAAGACGGCGCCGGCCGAGACGTCATCATCATTACCGTCGATGCCGTCGCGGTTGTAGCCGTCGGCCCAGCCGGGGATGCCGTCGCCGTCCACGTCATCGTGGATCGTCACCGGGGCGCCGTCGGCCTGCGGCACGCCCTCCAGGTAATCCTCCAGCGGACTGCGGTCGAGCGGATTGCCGTCGTCGTCGGGGTCGGCCGCGTCGCTGTCAGCGTCGAGGTCAATCGTGAGCCACGACTTGTTGCCGAAGTCGACGCCGTTGCTCGTCGCCCCGGCGGTGCCCATGACGCTGTGCGTGCCGCCGACCGGCGCGGTGGCGGCCCAGCCCGGCGGGCGGTCGAGGCGGACATTCCAGGTTCCGGCAGGCACGCCAGTGAGCGTGTAGGTGCCGTCGTAGCGGGTGGCGGTCTGCGGCTCGCCCTGCTGGTGCACGCCGTCGCCGTTCAGGTCCACGAAAGCAGTCCACCCGTCCAAACCCGGTTCGGTGAAGATGTGCCCGGCGCCGCCGATGTCGCCGAAGGCGGTTACCATCTCGCCGGGCGTCTCGAAGATAACCGCTCCCGCGTCGATCGCTTGCAGCTTGTCGAGGTAAACGTCGCTCTCGATGCCAGCACCGAACGCGCGGACGTTGACGCGATCCTGCACCTTGAGGTGCTCCACCTCGTCGCGGTAGTGGATCGTGTCTGTCGAGGGAGACAGCGGCTCTCCGTCCGACAAGAAGACGACGTTTGCGGTGCGCGTTGGATCGGGGTGGCTTGCCCGGAGCGTGGTGGCGACGGCGAGCGGGGGCTGGAAGTTCGTGTTCCCGTTGAGCCCCCACTGCGCCTCTGGTTCAGGATCGAACGTGCTATCGGCGTGGTTCGGCGGGTCGAGGAAGTGCTGCGCGAGAACGCCCCGCAAGACCTCGATCACGTCCAGCTCGCCGTCGGCATCGCGGTCGAGCCCGATCGTGCCGACCGTCTGCGAGCCGTCCGGGTGGAACGGGTCCGCCTGAAGGACCACCGAGCCACCGGCGAAGATGGCGACTGAGACGCTCGCGGTCGAGCCCAATCCCGCGTCGTCGAAGGCTTCAATAAGTGCTGCTGCGGCCGCTAATTCGGCGTCGAGCACCGTGTTTGGGTAGGCATCACCGTTGAAGTTGCCGATGTAACTAGTCAGTTCGCGTTGGGTGCTGCCGGAGACGTCAATCAGCAGCACGAGGTCGGGATCGTCCCCCTCGATGAATTCGGTGTCGCGCACGCCGTTGGCGTTCACGTCGTTCCAGACAACTCCCTCTACAGAGCCGGCGGCGGTCGAGGCGACGGATCCGGACCACGCCGACGCGACGACGCTGCCGTCGAACCGGTGCTCGGCCCTCACGCGGAATGACCAATCTCCGGCCGCACCGACATCAACGGTCGCGGCGGACGCGCCCGTCGTCACCTCGCCGACAATCGACCAGTCCGATGCCGAAGGATCCGCGACCGACGTGCCCTCGATCACGAAATGCGTGTGGCTCTGGCTGCGCGGCGTCCAGTAGATTGTGTGTAGATTGCCACCCGCCCCAACGGCCCCGAGGATGTCCGGCGCCGGCAGAACGGTCGTGCCGCTCACCTTGCGCGGCAGCAGGGTGCCGTTGCCGCTCGCGTCGGTGAAGGCGCGCACGCGGTAGAAGTATTCCGTGCCGTCGGCGAGGCCGGCGTTCGTCCAGTTGACCGTGCGGTTCGACTCGATCCCCCCGGCTAGACCGGGGCCGATGCTTCCGAAGCCGCCACGCTTGAAGCCGTAGGTGTAGTCGTTGTCCGGGTCGGCGTCGTCGTTGCGCAGCTCTGCGACGAGTTTAAGGTCGAAGCTGTCGACCCCGCGCCAGACGCGGAAGCCGTCGTAGGTTTCCTCCGGCTCCGACCAGACCAGGCGCAGGCTGTCGGGCGTGCCCTGGCCGACGCTCAGGTCGTCCACGGCTTCGGGTGCCGGGGGCAGCGAGGAGCCGAAGCGTTCTTCAAATAGCTCTCCGTCAATCTCGGAACGAACGCCGTCGCCGTTGAAGTCCCCCTCGGTGTAGACGGCCGAGTCGCCCACGGCGGCGCCGTTGCCGGCAACGATGCCGGCGTCGGCGTAGTCAACATCGGAGTCGCCGTCGACGTCGCCGAGGTAGAAGGCGAAGGAGGCGACGTGGTGCCCGCCCAGGCTGCTGCCGTCGGGGTCGTTTGGGTCGTCGTAGATGCCGTCGCCATCGCCGCGCAGCAGAAGCTCGTAGTTGCCGTCATCAAGGTAGGCCCCGGCCAGCGGGTGGCGCATCACGCCGGCGGCGGGGCCGACCTTCATGGTGTTGGGCGACGTCGCCAGCCCCCACCACAGGTCGCCCCCGGCGGCCTCGGTGCCGGTGGTCAGGTTGATTATGACGAAGTCGCCGTCGTCGAGGCTCGGGCCGACGTCGCTGTCGAAGGTCACCTCGAAGGCGTGCGGCGTGCGATCGGGGTCGAACTCGCTGCCGACCACGCTCGCGAGCAGGCGGCGGGGCTCAAGTCGCTCGCACAGAACCGGGTGCGTTGCACGTCGGATTGCCGGGTGGGTCGGATTCCGCTTCACGAGGTGTTCCCCCTGCTTTGGGTCGAGTTCACCGCGTTCGGAGCCCCACATGCGCATCAACAGGCGCGGCCGCAGAGGAAGGGGTACCCGATTTCGGGGGGCGAATGCAAGCACAATCGCGGGAGCGGGTGTTCGCAACGCGAGGCGAAATCTTCCAATCCGGTCGAACGGAGAACGCGAACGGTCGAACGACCTGTTCGACTGGTCGAACGCGGCTCGCGCCTGGTCGATCGATGTGGTCAACCGGTCGAGGGGTTTATCTTTCCGGTCGAGCGATGCGTTTCACCGGTCGAACGGTTCTCCCGACCGGTCGAACGACGTTCCCGACCGGTCGAGAGAGGCTTCTGACTGGTCGAACGAACCGTTCGACCGGTCGAACGCTTCGTTCGACCGGTCGACAATCGCAAATCAGACCTGCCAGCCGGGCGGGGGGTGCTTGAGTTCACGCGGCGAGCGCGGTTCAGAGGCCGTGAAGGCGGATGTCGGCGTGGGTTTGGCCTCGCAATTCCGATAAGCCGTCGGCTGTCGGTGGTGCGGTCACGGGGTGGGCGGCGCGATGGCCGATACAGAGGGTCATGCAGGGCCAACCGGCGACGATCGTGCAGGGGAACCTCGTTCCGGCCCGCGCCGAGTCCGGGAGGAGGCGGATCACGCCGCGCGGGGGCGTGGGCGAGGGGTTCTCCATCCGCCCGGCGACGTCGGATGACCTGCCGTGGATCGACGCGCTGCAAAAGCGGCATTCGAAGCAGCTCGGGTTCCTGCCGCGGATGGCGTTGGAGGGGAAGCTGAAGAAAGGGGAGATTCTCGTGGCGGAGGGCGATGTGGGAATTAGTGATTCGGGATTGGGAGTTGGGCCGGAGCAGATTGGAAGTCGGGCTCTGAACCCAAATGCCAAATTGCCAATCCCAAATTTCTCCCCCCTCGGCTACCTCATCGCCGCCGATCGTTACTTCAAACGGGATGAAGTGGGGTACGTGACGCAGTTGTGCGTCGTGCCCGAGGCGCGGCGGTCGCTGGTGGCGGGGGCGTTGTTGCAGGCGCAGTTCGAGCGGTCGGCGTACGGGTGCAAACTCTACAGTTGCTGGTGCCCGCAGGATTTGCAGGCGAACCGCTTCTGGGCGGCGATGGGGTTTGTGCCGATCGCGTTCCGGACGGGAGGGAGGGGCAGAAAGGGTGAAGGCAGAAGGATGAAGGATGAACCCGAGCCAGAACCCGGCCCTCCGCCCTCTGCATCGGGTTCATCCTTCCTCCTTCAACCTTCATCCTTTCGCGGACGCATCCACATCTTCTGGCAGAAGCGAATTCGCGAAGCGGATGAGACGACGCCGTGGTGGTTTCCGTCGCAGACCGGAGGCGGGGCGTTGCGGGAGGATCGGATCGTCTTCCCGATCCCGCCCGGGGTGCATTGGCGGGATGTGTTGCCGACCGTGTTGCCCGAAGGGATCGGGGAGGTGGGAGCGGGGAGCGGGGCAAAGTCGGAGCCGGAGGAGATCGGGGCGGTCGTGAAGTCGCGGGCGGAGTACGCGGCAAAGTTGGAGGTTTGGGAGGCAGAGATGCGCACTTGGGAGGCGAAGAAGGCGGCATACGACGCGGTGATGGAGGAAGGGCGAGAGCGGGCGCACCGCGGGATGATGTGGTTTGCGCCCGAGCCGCTCCCGGCGGCACCCGTCAAGCCGAAGCTGCCGGCGAAGCTCAAGCCGAAACAGAAGGCCATCGTCGATCGCCGCCTGGTCGCAATGGCGCGGGAGCTGCGCGACCGGTGGATGGAACGGCCCGACCTCGTTCGGCCGGCGCTGCCGCGTCACGACGTGCGGCGGGCGATCGAGGCGAAGGAGCCGCCGTCGTTGCGGTTGGCGGCGTAGGTAGGGCGGGCACGGCCCGTCATTCGGAGCCGGAGGTGAGCCGCGGCCGCCCTACAGGGTCGTGGTGCCACCAACGCACTGTTGGTAGCATGGCGGTCGCTATGAGGACGACCCGCCTTTCGTTGTGCCCGGTACTTGCCCTCGCCGTCGCGATGGTGGTGTGGCTCTTCGTGCCGCAAGTGTCCGCTCAGGAGGGCGGCGTCGTGCGGCAGGGGCAGAGCGTGGTAACGCGCGTCTACCCGATCGGTGATCTGCTCGAGGCGACCGGCATCGGCGTGATCGCCCCCCGAGACCCGCAAGCCGGCCGCTTTGGCGGAGGTGGCGGTGGCGGTGGTGGAATGGGCGGAGGCGGCGGGGCGTTCAGCCAGCCAACGCAGGGCAATGCCGAGGCGAAGCGCGCAAGCGAGGTGGCCGATCTTCTGCGCGGCACGGTCGACAGCGACTCTTGGCGGGAGAACGGCGGCACGCTCGGCACGCTCACGTACGTGCCGTGGACCCGCAGCCTCGTCGTCACGCACACGCCAGCGACGCACGAAAAGCTCGCGGCGTTGCTCCAACAGCTCGCGCCGCGAACACGGATGCTGACGACGCGGGTGATGCTCGCCCCGCTCGATGCCGACGCGATGGGGCAGACCGAGATGCGCGACGGCTTGCTCGTCTACACCGGAGACGCCAGCGCGTTGAAGCCGGTCGCGCAAGCGCTGCTCGTGGGATACGACGGCGAGGAGCAGGTGGCGGAGAACGGTCAAACCCGCACATTCGTCGGCAGCGTTCAGCCCGTGGTGGCGGCGGGCGTGGTCGGGTACAGCCTTGTGATGGAGACGGTCGAGACGGGCCTGTCGCTCCGCCTGACGCCGCGCATGGCCGAGGGGGGCGAGCGTGTCCGCGTGCGGCTGAGCGGCCGTTACACGGTGCTGCTGGCGCTCGACGATATCGCGATGCCGGCCACCCGCCCCGGCGACGGGTCAAGCAAGGCTGCGGGCTCCTACCAAGTGCCGCAAATCGCCCAGAGCGGCATCGACGCCCGCGCCAGCCTGTCGACGGATCAGTGGACGGTCGTCGCCGGCTTCGGCGGAGACGGCGACCGCCCGCCGCTGCACCTGCTCGTACGCATCGTCGCGAGCGAGTCGGAGTAGGGTGGGATTTATCCCACCGTCAGTTCAGCCAGAGGTGGGATGAATCCCACCCTACTAGAAGGCGTACTGGAGCTGGCCGAAGTACGTGAGCGAGTTGTGGCTCGAGTCGTCCTCGGTCATGCTGAGATATTCGTTGAAGACGCCAATCTTCAGGCTCAGGCCGCGGGCGGTGTCGATCTTGATCGTGTGGCTCGCCTCGGTCACGTTGCGCGACTCGCCGAGGTCGTCGAGGCTCGGGAAGTAGGTGTGGCCAAAGCGGAAGGTCTGGTTGTCCGTAATCTTCCAAACCGATTCCAACGCGGCCAGGGCCTCGGGCATGCCCTCGTTCACGTCGCCCCACTCGTAGGTGTAGCCCGCGCCAGTGCGGGCCAGGAGCTGGAAGTCGTCGCGGATGTAGACGGCCTCGGGGTCGTTCTCGCCGAACAGCGTGACGCCGACCCCGCCGAAGCCGCCGGCGCGGACGACGTACGCCTGGAAGCCGTTGTAATCGCCGCGCAGCTCGCCCCAGTAGAAGAGCGGGTTGGTCGGCATCAGCCAATCGCGGCGGAGGTTGGCGAAGCCCTGGTCCTTCGACTGCACGCCGTCGGTCTTGCCGAAGAAGTAGGCGCTGCGGAACTTCCAGCGTTTGTCGTCGTCTTCGTAGTCGCCCTCGGCGCTGGCGGTGAAGTTGAACTCGGTCTGGTCCCCCTCCTTGCCGCCGATGCCGAGGGCGATGTTCTTCTCCCAGCCGTAGAGGAAGCTTGTGCCGAACAGGCCGGGCGGGATGGGATCCTCCTCCTTGGCCTTTGGCCCAAGGCGGGCGTCGGCGGGAAGGCGCTGGGCAATTTCGTTCGTGCTGATCTCGATTTCGCCGAGAATCGGGTGGTCGAGGAGGATGCCGCCGGGCGTGTCGCTCACGATCGTGCCGCGCAGCCGGGTGCCGCCGACGAGTTCGAGGACGATCGGCTCGTTCTCGATCGGGTCGGCGACGTCCGCGGACTCGCCGGCCTCCTGCGCGAGCAGCAGCGGCGCGAGCAGCGGCGCGGGCGTGGCGAGCAGGGCGGCGGCGAGGAGCAGGCGTGGCATCGGGCGGCATCATTCCGCCGGCGCGCGCGCTGTCAAGGCGACCGATTGGCGGGTTTCCTACCCTTTGGCATGAGCGCCACCCGCCACTCCATCGTGCTGCTGCCCGGCGACGGCATTGGCCCGGAAGTCACCGACGCCGTTCTGCGCGTGCTGGAGGCGGCCGGCTTTGCCGCCGATTGGGTTCGCTGCGACGCCGGCGCGGGCGCGATTGAAAAAGGCCACGGGGACGTCCTGCCCGACGAGACGATCGAGGCCATCCGCGAGCACAAGGTTGCGCTCAAGGGCCCGATTACCACGCCGGTCGGCAAGGGGTTCACCAGCGTGAACGTCCGGCTGCGCAAGAGCCTGAACCTGTACGGCGCGATCCGCCCCGTGCGCAGCCTGCCGGGCGTGACCACGCGCTTCAGCGAGCCGCCGGTCGATTTGGTCATCGTCCGCGAGAACACCGAAGGGCTCTACAGCGGCATCGAGAATGAGGTCGTCCCCGGCGTCGTCACCAGCCTGAAGGTCGCCAGCGAGCACGCCAGCCGGCGCATCGCGAAGTTCGCATTCGACTACGCCCGCGAGCGGGGCCGCAAGAAGATCACGGTCTTCCACAAGGCCAACATCATGAAGCTCAGCGACGGGCTGTTCATCCGCTGCGCCCAGGAAGTCGCGAAGGAGTACGGCGACATCGCCTACGACGAGCGGATCATCGACGCCGGCTGCATGAAGATGGTGCAGGACCCGACGCAGTTCGACGTGCTCTTGCTCGAGAACCTGTACGGCGACGTGATGAGCGATTTGTGTGCCGGCCTCGTCGGCGGGCTCGGCGTGGTGCCGGGCAGCAACATCGGCGACGACTACGCGGTGTTCGAGGCGGTCCACGGCAGCGCGCCCGACATCGCCGGCAAGGGCGTCGCCAACCCGCTGGCGCTCTTGATGAGCGCCGTGATGATGCTGAACCACCTCGGCGAGACCGAGACGGCCGAGCGGATCAAGTCGGCTTACGACGCGGTGCTGAGCGAGGGGCGAACGCTCACCCGCGACCTCGGCGGCTCGGCCGGCACGGATGCCTTCGCCGACGCGATCGCCGCCAAGCTCGGCTAAGCGCAGCGATCGACCCGATAACCTGCGGGTCGGAAGTCGCGCCCGCAAAAAGACGATGGCGTGGACATGGGGCCACGCCACCTTGCCACCGGACTTGTCGCCGCGCTGCTCCTGCCGCTGGCGCTGCCGGCGCCGCTTGCGGCGCAGAAGAAGCAGCGGTCGGCCGCCATCGAGTCGGCGCGGGCGGGTCTGGCCGAAATCGACGCCGCCCTTCGCTCGGGCGATCGCGACCGGGCGGGGCGGCTGGCGCGTGAGGTCGAGCGGCTCGCGGTGCGCGAGGACGACCTCGACGCGCTCGCAACCGTCGGGCGCGTCCACGCGATGCTCGGCGACACGGCCTCGGCAGAGCGGGCGTGGGAGACGGCGCTCGGCATCGCCCCGCAGCAGAAGGCGGCGTTGCTGCTTTGGACCGAACTGCTCGCGCGCCAGCAAAACGCCGCCGTCGCGCTCGAAAAGGTGGAGGCGGCGCGTGGGGCGGACGCCGAGGCCTTCGACGCCGACCTGGACCTGGTCGGTCGCTACGCCGAACTGCTCGGGCTGGCGGGTCGGCACGAAGAGGCCGCGGGCGTGCTCGTGCCGGTGCTGTATCGTGGCGACCTGACGGATCAGCAGCGGTTCGTCATCGGCGTGCGCACGGCGCAAGCGTTCGAACGCGGCGGCGACAAGGGTTCCGCCGCCACGGCCGCTGAGCGGGCGATCATAGATTCTGGCACAACCGACCTGAAAATCGCCCAGTACGTCGCGGTCATGCTCTTTCAGGAGAAGGAGTACGCCGCACTGTGGCGGCGGGTGCTTGCGGCTGACGCGCCGCTGGCAAAGGCGTTCGACGCGACCCCGCAGGCGAAGGCTGCGTACGCCCAGCTCGTCGCCGCGGTGAAGGGCCAGCTCGAGCGCGAGCTGGGCGCCGTGCCGGTCCGGTTCCTCGCCTTCCGCGCCGCGCCCGCCGATGCCGAACTGCGGCAGTCGCTCGCGGACGCCGTCGTCGACGTGGTGAAGTCGCTCGACGAGACGGAGGACCACTGGGCCGCGCTACTTCCGGAAGGGAGTTACGGCACGCATGACATCCAGCGTTCGGTCGAGGCGGTTCGGGTGGCGGATCACCAGGGATTTAAGCGTGCCGATGCGGCGGAGGACCGCGTATCAGCCATGACGGCGGCCGCGGCGGAGCGTCGCGAGCGACACCTGGCGACCGTTGCGGAGCAGCCGTCATACTCGGTCTACACCATGCTCGCCGAGGACGCGATCGCCACCCGCGATTGGGAGGCCGCGCGGACTTACCAAGCCGTTGCCGAGGTGCTCGAAGCCGCGGCGTGGCGCGACAGCGTGTACGAGTCGCTGATGGACGTCGCCTTCAACTTCGACGCCGACAGTCGAGCGCTCGCCAAAAAGTCGATCACCGACCTCGACCGCATCGCCAGCGGCAACGCCACCGATGCCGAGGCCAAGCTGATCGCCCTGACGGCGACCGCATCGCCCCACGAACTGCTCGAGGCTGCGCTGGGCATCCGCGAAATCTACGCGTGCGTCGGCGACGTTCAGCGCGTGGTGGTCCCGGAAGAACCGCTGTTCTCATGGCTGGATAACGTTGCCAGCGCGCTCGTCAAGCGGTGGCACGAGACGCACAAGCACGCGATTGGCGAGGCCGTCGTGAGGGCGCTCGGCGACGCGATTCAGGCTGGGCAGCGGCGCGAAGACGTGATCGGCCTGACGCGGGCGTTCCGCAACGGCGATGAGGCGACCGCGGTCGCGCTCGCCCGCTACGACGCCGCCTTCGCGACGCAGCACCTCGACGACACGCGCCTGCAATCGCTGCTTCGCAACGGGTGTGCGGCGCCGGTCGTCGTGGATGCCGCCATCGCCCGCTTTGCAACGGAGGAGCGGCAAGGTTCGCCCGAGCAGGCTGCGGAACTCGCAGCCCTGCTTGCAAACCTCGCGTACATCGATCCGCGGACGAAGCTGAACCTCGTCGTCTACAACCACCCGAGCTTCGTCGCCGCCCGCGCGCCGTATGACCTGACGGCGTCCTCCGCTTTGTCGCGTGCGTTCGACGGCGAGAAAGTCACCGTTCTCTCCGGATGGCTGCAAGTCGTCAACAAGCTGCACGCCAGGCGTGCGGGCTCGTCCTGGCCGTACGACGGCTGGCTGCTCATCGCCGCCTGCGAGCGCATCCTGATGCAGCCGGGCGAGGAGAACAACGCGGGCGTGACGGCGCTTCTGGGCCTGACCTATTTCGACGTGGGCGAGCCCGCGGCGGCGATCGGGCACCTGGAGCGGGCGTTCGGCAAACCGTCGAAGCCGTTTCATCCGAGCCACATCGCGCTCGTTCTCGCAAAGGCCCGCCGCGGTGCCGGCGAGGGCGACGCATTCGCCGCGATCGACGCCGCGGTCGAACGGGCGGTTGCCAACGACGTTGCGATCAACGCGATCATCGCTCACCAGACGGCGGCACAGTGGTTGCTCGATGACGGCCAGCCGGATGCGGCGCTGGCGCGGCTTGGGGCGGCGCTGGAGCTCGACCCGCGGCAACCCGTCACGCTGCGCGTGCTGGCGGAGTTGCTCATGGAGATGAAGCGCTACGCCGAGGCGGGCGAGCGGGCGGCCACACTCGTGGAGGTCGCGACCGAAATGGACAACCTTGGACTGAAATTGCGGGCCTTGCAGATGCAGCAGGACGCCGTGGTCAAGCAGTTCGACGAATCGTTTGGCGAGGACTAGCGGGGCGTCGCTCCTCCGGTGTTGCGGGCGACCGACGGCCGCTTTAGCGTCGGGGCGATGAACCCGCTCGACGCCGACCTCGTTGCTCGCCGCCTTCAACCGCCGCCAACAGACCGGCCGGCGCGGGCGATTCTCGACACCGACACGTTCAACGAGATCGATGACCAGTTCGCCCTCGCCTACCTGCTGCGCCGGCCGGAGCGCGTGGCGCTCGAAGCCGTCCACGCGGCGCCGTTCAAGAACAACCGCAGCGCCTCGGCGGAGGAGGGGATGCTCAAGAGCGCCGACGAGGCCCGCAAGGTCATCGGCATGATGGGCGAGTCGACGCCCGTGGTCGAAGGCTCGCGGCGATTCTGCGAAGGCGAGGGCGACATGGTCGACAGCCCGGCCGTCGAGGCGTTGATCGAGCGCGCGATGGCGACGCCGGCCGATGGTGAGCCGCTGTACGTGGTCGCGATCGGCGCGATCACGAACGTGACGTCGGCAATCTGGAAGCGGCCGGAGATCCGCGAGCGGATCGTCGTCTGCTGGCTCGGCGGCAACAGCCCAATGCCCGGCGTCGAGGCGGCCCAAAGCGGCTGGCTTCGGCCGGCGGCGGAGTTCAACTTCTACCAGGATGCCGTCGCCGCCAAGGGCTTGTTCGACAGCGGCGTGCCACTGGTCTGGTTCCCGTGCTGGCCCGCGTCGGGAATGCTCACGACGAGCGTCCCCGAACTGCGCAGCGACCTGGCGGGCCGAAGCACGATCGGCACTTACCTGACCGACATCGTCGAGGCCCACGCCGGCGAGCACGGCAACGACACGTTCGCCTACGGCAAACAGATCTGGGATCTGGCCCCCTGCGCCTGGCTGACTGGCGTCGAGGGCGTCCACACGCGCGTCGTCCCGTCCCCGCGCCTGGCCGACACCGGCGCCTGGGAGCCCGGCGAGGACGACGGTCGGCACCGCATCCGCGAGACATTCATCATGAACCGCTCGGCACTCTTCAAGGACGTCTTCCGGGCGCTCGCGGATTAGGGACAGGCCGCACCTAGACTGACCGCCCCATGTCTGCCACTGCCGAGGCTTCCGGCGCGCTTGCGGCGCGTGACGTCAACATCGCCAGCGTTCTTGCGCTCACGCCGCCGTCGCGGCTGGCGGAGGAGATGCCGACCAACGACGCCATCGCCCGCAACGTGGTGAGCGCGCGGCGGGAGATCGAAGCCATCCTGCGCGGCGACGATCAGCGGCTGCTTGTGCTCGTCGGGCCGTGCAGCATTCACGACCGCGCCGCCGCCCTCGACTACGCCGGCCGCCTCGCGGAGCTGCGCGAACAGGTGGCTGACCGAATGGTCCTGGTCATGCGGGCCTACTTCGAGAAGCCGCGCACCACGCTCGGGTGGAAGGGGCTGATCAATGATCCGCACCTCGACGGCACCTTCGACGTGCCGGCCGGCATCCGGCTGACGCGCCGCCTCCTTCTCGACATCGGCAACCTCGGCGTGCCGTGCGGGACCGAATTGCTCGAGCCGATCACGCCACAGTACCTCGATGAGCTGCTCGCTTGGGCCGCCATCGGGGCGCGCACGACCGAGAGCCAGACGCACCGCACGATGGCCAGCGGCCTGTCGATGCCGGTCGGCTTCAAGAACGCCACCACCGGCGACGTGCAGGTCGCCCTCGACGCGATGAGCGCCGCCCGCGGGCAGCACCGGTTCCTCGGCGTCGACCGCGAGGGGCGCGTGGCGGTGGTCGAAACGAAGGGCAATCAATACGGCCACGTGATCCTGCGCGGCGGGGGGGAGCGGACCAACTTCCACGAGGCCGACATCGCCGACGCCGCCAAACGGTTGGAGGCCGCCGGCCTGCCGCCGCACTTGATGGTCGACTGCTCCCACGCGAATAGTCTCAAGCAGCACGAGCGCCAGCACGTTGCGTGGGAGAGCGTGATCGACCAGGTCGTCACCCGCCGCCGCGACGGCAAGGACAACGCCATCATCGGCGCGATGCTCGAAAGCTTCCTTGATGAAGGCCGCCAAGATTTGCCCCAGAGCGGTAAGGGCCTGCGTTACGGCGTGAGCATTACGGATGCGTGCATTTCCTGGGAGATGACCCAGCGGCTGATCGGCGAGGCGTACGAGAAGTTGGGCTAGTCGGCCCGCGCCGCGCGGGCGGCGGCGAAGTCCACGTCTCGGTAGAGCTCAGCCATCGACAACTCGACATCGATGTCTCGCAGGCGAAGCACGTCGTCGAGACCATCCGCCGTCTCAAGTCGCCATCCCCCGTCGTCGCCCGGCCGGAGGATGTGAGCGAACGGGCGAAGCGTTTCGATCTGGACGTAGGCGAGGAACGAGTTGAACGCGGCGTATTCAACCAGCTTCTCCGTTCGATCGGTGTCGGCGGTCGTCGAAGAGAGCACTTCGAACAGGATCGACGGATTGTTGATCGCGCGGCGCCGGCTGACGTTCGGGTCGAGCTGCGGCTCGCCGCAGACGATCGTCATGTCGGGGTAGCGATACTTACGCAGGTTGCGACGCTTGACGGCAAGGTCGCTATCGAAGACGCGGCAGGGCGTGCCCGTTGTTTTGGCGCGTCCCTCGGCGACGAGGTTCACCTTCACGGTGCTGTGCTCCATGCTCCCGCCGCTATCGGCGATCAGGCGGGTGAGCGGGATGACGAGGCCGTCGACGTACTCGTGCTTCTCCTCGCTCTGCTCTTCAAAGTCAAGGAACTGCTCGAACGTCATGTGGACGGGGCGCGACCAGTCAATGTCGCGCTCGTTCGGCAACGTGGTGGCGGGCATGGCGGAAGTCTACCGCCGCCGGCCCTTCTTGTTGCGGGCTTTCTTCGCGGTGCGGGTGGAGCCCTTCGCCTTGAACGGGTTGGCCCCGCCGCCGCGTTGGCCGGCGGCGGCCATGCCGTTGAGGCCGCCGCCCATCAGGCCGCCGACGAGGCTGCGCATCCGTCCGACGCCGCCGCCGCTCATCTGCTTGGTCAGCCCCCGCATCGCCTCGAACTGCTTCATGAACTGGCTCACGTCGCCGGTGTCGCGCCCGCTGCCGCCCGCGATGCGCCGGCGGCGACTGTGGTCGAGCAGGGCGGGCTTCTTGCGCTCAACCTTGCTCATCGAGTCGTAGATTGACCGCATTTGGGCCATCATCGTCTCCATCTCCGGCCCGGCCATGCTGCTAGCCTTGGCCATCTCGCTCATGCCGGGGATCATCCCCATCACCTTGCTCATGCTGCCGAGCTTCTTGATCTGGCCCATCTGGCTCATGAAGTCGTCGAGCGTGAGCTCCCCCTTCATCATCTTTTCTTGCTGGCGCTGTAACTCCTCCTCGTCGAGCTTGTCCTTGACCTGCTCGACCAGGCCCATCAGGTCGCCCGCGCCCAGGATGCGCTGGGCCGTGCCCTCGGGGCGGAACTCCTCGAGGCCGTCGAGCTTTTCGCCGGTGCCGAGGAACTTGACGGGCTTGCCGGTAACGTACTTCGCGCTCAGCAGCGCCCCGCCGCGCGTGTCGGAGTCGAACTTGGTGAGGATCAGGCCATCGAGTTCCAATCGTTCGTTGAACGCCTTGGCCGTCGCGACGGCGTCCTGGCCGGTCATGCTGTCGAGGACGAGGTAAATCTGGTGCGCCCCGACGGCCTTGTTCACGTCGGCGAGCTCGCCCATGAGCTCGTCGTCAATGCTGAGCCGGCCGGCGGTGTCGAGGATCAGGATGTCCCTGCCCCTGCGCCTTGGCCTCCTTCACCGCGGCGCGGGCGACGCTGACGGCCGCCCCCTTGGCCACATTGCCGTGTTTCGGCGGCCTTGGCCTTGTCGGCATACACCGGCACGCCCGCCTGCTCGCCCACGACCATGAGCTGGTCGATGGCGGCGGGGCGTTGCAGGTCGACTGCGCCCAGCATCACGTTGTGCCCGCGCTTGGTCAGGTGCCGCGCGAGCTTGCCGCAGGTGGTCGTCTTGCCCGACCCTTGCAGCCCCGCCATCATCACGATCGTTGGCCCCGGCTCGACGGTGTAGACCTTGGCGTCGACGGGCCCGAGCAGTTGCACGAGCTCGTCGTAGACGATCTTGACCATCAGGTCCGCGGCCTTGACGCTTTTGGCGACGTCCAGGCCCATCGCCTTGTCGGTCACGTTCTTGGTGAACTCCTGGACGACCTCCAGGTTCACGTCGGCCTCGAGCAGGGCGGTGCGCACCTCCCGCATGGCCTCGCGGACGTTCTCTTCGGTGATTTGGCCGCGCCCGGCGAGGTTGCGCAGGGCTCCCTGGAAGCGTTCGGTCAGAGCTTCGAGCATGGTCGATGGTAGCTGTTGCGCCGCACGCGGGTGAGGGAGCATGCGTGAACGCTTGCGTTTCGAATGAACGCCAGATAAGCTGGGCGGGTCCGCCTGGGAGGACCGCCTGCATCTGTCGCCCGACGGGCAACGAACATGTGGGTGGGGGGAGACGGACCGGCCACGGGTTTCCGCCCGCGGAGTGCGATCACTCCGGCGATTCAGCACAAATCGCCTGGCTGTCAACCTGCACGAGCGCGCCGCGCCGGTCGCGTCTTGCAGTGATTCTTTGCCGTCAACCGGCCGCCTGAGGAGGCACCCGTGTTTAGTCCATCCATTTCGCACGGCCCGCGCCGTCGCGTCGGCTTCACCCTGGTGGAGCTTCTGGTCGTGATCGGCATCATCGCGCTGCTGATCGGCATTCTTCTGCCCACGCTCAGCCAGGCCCGCAAGAGCGCCAAGCAGATCGTCTGCGCCGCCAACCTTCGCTCGATCGGGCAGGCGTCGCACATGTTCGCGAACGAGAACGACCTGTTCCTGCCCCGCGCTCAACAGAACTTCGACCCAGCGACCGGCGATCCGTTCGACCCGTGGTGGTTCTCCTACATGTTCGGTGGCGACTACTACCGCTTGGTCGCCGAGTTCGACATGGTGCCGCGCGACAGCTTCGAGTGCCCGGAGGTCGTCGGGCGACAGTTCCAGGACGGCCCGGCCCTTCAGGTGGCGTGGAATGGTTTTGGGGAAACGGTCGAGCAGCCTGGCTACAACCAGCACGAATGGAGCGACGTGAGGGATCTCTATGCCGCGGCATTGAACACCCGCGACTCAAAGAAGCCCCTGACCACGCAGGAGCGCTTCGGCTGGCCGATGCCCGGCACGCTCGTCGACTTCGGCAGCTACCACCTCGCCTTCTCGCGGCTGCGTGGCGACAGTGGGAACGAGTTCCCCTACGAGGTCAGCAAGATCATCGACAAGACCGACGTCGGCAACGGCGTCGACGCCAACCCGCCGCTGATGATGGACCGGGCGATGGTGCAGTACGACTCGCCGCTGGGCGGCATCAAGTACCTGTGGAACCACGGTGCCGACAAGTGGCGGCCGGAGCTCGCTCAGGCGGACCCGCTTTACAAGGAGAACGGTGTTGAGATTCCGCGTGCGGAAATCATCTCGGGCGGCACCGGTATTCGCCTGAACGTGCTGTACACTGACGGCCACGTCGTCGGCAAGGCGCCCGACACCTTCTCCTACCACGGCATCGGTGGCGGCGTCGGCAGCGGCGCCTACTTCTTCTATTGATCGCGTGACGGACCGACGCCTTTGCGTCGGACCGGAACCCGGCAGACTCGCTTTCGCCACGCCCAGCTTCAGCCGGGCGTGGCGAACCCGCGCGTTCGGGTCTGCCCCTCCCACCTCCCATCACCCACTGCACCAACCGGACCAGCAAATGAGCCTGAGAGAGACGATTAACAAGAACCCCATGCCCTGGCTTGCCGGCATCGGCCTTATCGTTGTCGGCGTCCTCGCGTACTTCGTGTTCCTGAGCGGCGGCCACCAATCGGGTGTCGTTCAGCCGTCGTATTACTCGACCGACAACGGCGCAACCTACTTCGTCGACGAAAGCCAGCCGGCGCCGTTCACAAAGGACGGAACCGAGGCGGTGCGTGCCGTCGTCGCACGCGATCGGGAGACGGGCGAGGAGTTCGTCGCCTACCTGACCAAGTTCAAAAGCGAGGAGGATCGTCAAAAGGCGATCGAGGTCGAGGAAACCGGCGCCCGCATCGGCGTGCCGCCGATGCTCTACAAGAAACCCGGCGACTCGGAGTGGGTCGATGCCGCCGTTGAAGCCAACGCCGAGAAGGTCGCGGCGATCAAGAAGATCGTCGCGCCCAGCGGCGGCTCCTTCTCCATCGTCGTGCCGGACTAAGCCTCCACGCATCCGACGCGACGCCGCTATGGTCGTGCGTGCGGACGAGCCACGCGCGGACCTTCACTAGTGACCGCCCGCTTCCCCTGGAGGCGGGCGGCGTTCTTGCGACGCCTGAGGTCGGCTACGAAACCTGGGGCACCCTCGACGCCGATCGCTCCAACGCCGTCCTCATTTGCCACGCTCTCAGCGGCGACGCGCACGTGGCTCGACACGATGCCACGGACGAGCCCGGCTGGTGGGACATCGTCGTCGGGCCTGGCCAGGCGATCGACACGAACCGCTACTTCGTGATCTGCTCCAATACGCTGGGCGGTTGCCGCGGCACAACCGGGCCGGGCAGCGTCGACTCGGCGACGGGCCGGCGGTGGGGGGCGAGCTTCCCGGACATCACGATGGCCGACGCCGTCGAGGTGCAACGCCGCCTCGTCGAGCACCTCCGCATCGAGCGTTTGCACGGCGTCGTCGGCGGCAGCATGGGCGGCCAGCAGGCGCTGACGTGGGCGACGCGGCACGGCCAAATGGTCGCCAACTGCCTGCTCGTCGCCACCAGCCCGCGCCTCACGAGCCAGTCGCTCGCCTTCGACGTCGTCGGCCGCAACGCGATCCTCCGCGACCCGCACTTTCACGGCGGCGACTACTACGACGAGCCGACCAAGCCCGCCGTCGGCCTGGCGCTCGCCCGCATGCTCGCGCACATCACCTACCTGTCGCGCGACGGCATGACGAGCAAGTTCGACCCCCAGCGCGACAAGCCGCGCGACATCGCGAGCGACTTTGAAAAGCTCTACGGCGTCGGCAGCTACCTCGCGCACCAGGGAGAAAAGTTCGTCGACCGCTTCGACGCCAACAGCTACGTCACGCTCACGCGGGCGATGGACCGCTTCGACCTTGGCGCCAGTTGCGACGACCTCGCCGACTGCTTCTCACGCGACACGGATCCGCACACGCGCTTCGGGGTCGTCAGCTTCAGCAGCGACTGGCTCTTCCCGCCGGAGCAGAGCCGCCTGATGGTGCAGGGCCTCAGCCGCGCCGGGCGGCGGGTGAGCTACCTTGAAGTCACCAGCGCGGGCGGGCACGACGCGTTCCTGCTGCCAGACGAGGTCGAGCAGTACGGCGGGTTCATCGGGGCAATTCTCGGCGGCAACGACGGGTCCGCCTCACAGCCCGGCGAAGCGATCGGCGCCGAGACACGCCTGTTCGACGCTCACCGCATCGACCACGCGGTCATCCTCGACTTGCTCGAACCCGGCTGCAGCGTGCTCGACCTTGGCTGCGGCGACGGCGCGCTGCTGGACCTGCTGCGCGAACGCGGCCACACGCCGCTGGCAGGTGTCGATGTCGCGACGGCGAACGTACTGCGTGCCGTCGAGCGCGGCCACGACGCGATCGACGCCGACCTGAACCAGCCGCTGGCCTTCTTCGACGACGGCCAGTGGGACGCGGTGATCCTCAGCCAAACGCTGCAAAGCGTCGAGAACACGACCGCCGTCCTGCGCGAGTTGCTTCGCGTGGGCCGGCGGGCGATTGTAAGCTTCCCCAACTTTGCCTTTGCCCCGCTGCGCGACATGCTTGCAAAGCAAGGCCGCAGCCCGAAGCTGCCGGGGCCGTACAGCTTTGAGTGGTACGACTCGCCCAATCGCCGCTACCCGAGCATCGCCGACTTCGAGGACCTTTGCGTCGCGATGAACATTCGGGTCGAACGCTCGGTCTATCTCAACACGGCGGAGCAGCGCACCGTCGCGGACGACCCCAACCTGAACGCGGACCTTGCGGTCCTGCTGCTCGCGAGCCATCCCGCGTAACCGCGCCGCCGACGATGAGGCCAACGCACGCGCCAACGAGGTGGACGATCGGGACGTTGGTCCACTCGCTCGACGCGGCGAAGACAGTCTGTTGTTGAACGAGTTCGTACCCGATTTTCAGTGCCAACCCCATGATCCCGGCGATCGTCGTAGCCGCCCCCCATCGGGAGCGACGCGCGATGCCAAGCAACACCACCACGAACAACGCGGAGTCGATCCCGCTCAAGCCGCGGTAACGCAGCAGGTCTGGGTGAAACCACGCGAAGGCGATCGATCCCACGACGGCTGCGAGCAGCATCGCCGCGAGCATGCGCCGGCGCGAGAACTGCTCGGCCATCGCTCCCAACATCAGGAACGCCAGCAGGTCGTAGGCGAAGTGCGACCGATCCCAGTGAACAAGGTGGCCCGTCAGCCAACGCCACGGTTCGAAAGCGACGGCGAGCAAGTCAAGCTGCCAGCGCGGCGCGTCGAGCTGCGCGATGCACGCCATCGCCGCTACGAGCAACGTGAGCCACGGGAATGAGAAGGAGCGACGACGGCTGTTCGCCGTCGCCGCTCCGGGTTGCAGCACCGGGCCGATCACTGGCGTTCCCCCCGAGCAACGGTCGCGATTCCCGCTGCGGCAAGGCCGAGGATGCCAAGGAGCAGGATCGGGTCGATTGCGCCGCCTCCGCCGCCTTGAGTGGGCAGGCGGAAGTCGCGCGAGCGGTCGCGCCGCGGCATGGGTTGCGCCTCGCGCTGCGGGGCCGACACGTCGCGAACCGCCGGCTTCGGTGAAGCGTCGGCCACGGGATCAGGCGCCGGCCCGACCTTCCGCGCCGCCTCGTCCTGCAAGCGAGCGAACGCCTCCCGCACGGTCGCCTGCGCCGCGCGGTCCCGCTTGATGCGCAGCGCGTTGCGCCGCTCGATGTTCCAACGCTGGTACTCGGCGTCGTTCTCCAGCACGATGAAGCTCGTGTACTCGGTCACGATGGAGTACGCCTTACCGAGACGCACGATTTCGTCGATCACCTGCGGCGTCCGCCGGCCCGCGGCGTCGGCCTGCTTCAGCAGCTCGTCCACCACGTGCCACGCCCACATTCGCTCCAGCTCCGGGTTCGCGTCGCCCGTGTCGCCGAGGTCGATGGGCACCTCCTGCGAAAAGTCGCGGCCGTCGATGTTCGCCGACAGCGTCACGCTCGACTCGCCCGCGTTGCGGTAGCGCCCGTAGACCCGAATCGGCATGCCGTGGTAAAGATCAGGCAGTTTCTGCGGCGTGACGTCGTAGACCTCGGCGCCGCGAATGGTCAGCGAGAGGTCGGCCGCCACGGGCCGCAAGAGCTTGCGCCGGAACGCCGCCGCGGCTTGGGCAAGGTCCTGCTCCGGGCTGACGAACGCCGCCAAACCGCCGCTGGTTTTGGCGATCTGCTCGAGCATCGGGCGGTTCACGTCGTTGCCGACGCCGATGCAGAAGACGCGCACGCGATCGGGCCGACCGCTGATCAGGCCGCTCAGTTCCGCCGCGGTCGCCTGCTCGGCGAGGCCGTCGCTCAAGACCACGACGTTCAGCGGGCGATCGGGATCGGTCGCATAGCGGTAGGCCGCCTCAAACGCCGGCCGCAGCCGCGTGCCGCCACGGGCGCGCTGGCCATCAAGGAAACTTGCCGCTTCCCGCGAAGTTTGCAGGGTTCGCTTCACTCAACGCGTCGAACAAGCTCGTCAGCCCGCTGTTGAACGCCAGCACCTCGAAGCGATCCTGCTCGCCCAGCCCCTCCACGAACGTGCGGGCGGCGGCAAGGCTCAGCTCCAACTTGCGGTCGTCGCGCATCGAGCCGCTGACATCGAGCACGAAGACGTAGTCCTGCCCGAGCGTGTCCGCTTTCGCCAGTTCTTCGCCTGCGGTCAGGGTGAGCTGGAAGTAGCCGTCCTCGCCGCGTGGCTTGGTGGTGACGACGTCAATGCCCGTCATCGGCCGCTTCGCCTCGAGGCGTAGCACGACGTCGCGCGAGAGATCACCCTCCGACAGCTCCAACGTCGCGGCCGCAAACTCCGGCGTCGGCCGGTCAATCGCGAAGTCGTCCGGGTGGCTCGGCGACGCGAGCGCGGTGATCGGCACCTCGCTCTTGACCTCGAACTTCAAGAAAAACCGGCCGTTCACCCGCGTGTCGGCCTTGGCGTCGACCACGCTGGTCGCCAGCGGATATACGTACGTGGCCGCGTCGTGGTCGACGTCGAGCTCCTGGTAGTACGTCAGGCGCACCCGCTGCTCAGCGCCGGCGGCGATGGGGAAGATGCGCATCTCGAACGTGCGGTAATCCACCTGTTCGAGCAGGCCAGGATCCTTGCGTGTCTGCTTGTAACTCTCGTAAATCTCGCGAGCACGCTGCTTCTCGACGACCTCGCCGGTCATCTCGCGCCCGCCGATCCACATGGAGAAGTCGGCCACGCTCGCGCCGCGCGGGACGGGGAAGACGTACAAGGCCTCGACCACGCGGTTCTCCGTATTGCGGAAGACCTGGTCGACGGTGGTGACGGCGATGCCATTGTTCACCGTCACGGCGGCGTCGTGGCTGACGATTTCGAGCCGGCCGCCGAAGCCGCCGTCGGCGACGAGCAATCCGCCCGCGCGGGCCGACGGCGTTGTGGCAAGGAGTGTCAACGCGAGCGTCGCGAGGAGGGCGAGCCAGCGGGGCGGTCGTGTCTGTCTGAGGTTCATGGTGATGTCCTTTGGGTGGAGCGACCGAACACCACGCTCGGTCGCCGCTCCCAACGCACCGGGCGTGCCGGGAGCGAAAGATGCGATCCCGCCGCGTAACGGCCGCTTCTTTCGTCCGGCGGCCAATGGATTGGCGTTCTGATGTGCACCCGCTGTACAGTCGCTGCATGGTACTCTTCACTCGCTCGCAACGCGCCAAGGCCGAGGCGGTGCGCGATTTGGCGTACGGCAACCCGTTTCTGCCGGCCCGCAAGGAGGCCGAGCGGCGGGCACTGGGCGGGGCGTTTGAGCCGGGCGAGCCCGTGTGGAGCGCCGCGGTCGACTTCGAGGCGAACCGGCCCAACGTCGAGCGCATCCACTCGGAGGTCGAGTCGCTTTGCGCCGCCGCCCAGGGCAAGATTGCGGGCGCGGGCGACGGCGACCTCGCCCTCTACGCCGACGTCGCCAGCTACGCCCTGTACTACCGGTGCCACGCGGGGCTGCTCGCGTTGGCCGAAACGTCGATCGAGGGGGAGCCGACAGCTGTGCCCGCCGGCCTGTGGCGGACGATGCGCGACGGCTACGCCGACCTCTTGGCGCCGCGCGGCGAGCCGGTGTCGCCGCACACACCCGCCCACCTGTTCGCGATCCTCTTTCAAACGCGAAGGGCCTTCGTGCAGGTGTTCGACCGCCTGATCGGCGGCAGCCCGGCCGCCGCGTTGCTGCGGGCGGCGGTCTGGCAGAGTATCTTCACCCACGATCGCGACCGCCACGCCCACCACCTGTTCGACCGTCTGCGCGACATCGCCACATTGGTCACGGGCGAGAGCGGCACCGGCAAGGAGATTGTCGCCGCCGCCATCGCCCGGTCGCAATACCGGCCGTTCGATGAGCGAAGTCGATCATTTGCGCCCGCGGGACCGTTCGCGCCGTTGAACCTGTCGGCGCTGCCGGCCACGCTGATCGAGAGCGAACTGTTCGGCCATAAACGCGGCAGCTTCACCGGCGCCAGCACCGATCGCCGCGGCTGGCTCGAGCAGGCCGGACCATTCGGCTGCGTCTTCCTTGACGAGGTGGGCGAAACGGAGCCGGCGGTGCAGGTCAAGCTGTTGCGCGTGTTGCAGGAGCGCTCGTTCACCCGCGTCGGCGAGACAAAACCGCGGCGATTCGAGGGCAAGGTCATCGCCGCGACGAACCGCGACTTGCCGAGCGAGATGGCGGCCGGTCGCTTTCGGGCCGACCTGTACTACCGGCTCAGCGGCGATCTGATTCGCACGCCACCGCTGCGCGAGCAACTCGCAGGGGATGCGGGCGAGTTGCTGCGCCTGCTGAGGTTTGCCGCCCGTCGCGTGGTTGGCCCCGACGCCGCCATCGCGGTGGCCGATGAGGCGGCCGGCTGCGTCGAGCGAGACCTTGGGCCGCACTATCCGTGGCCGGGCAACTTCCGAGAGCTCGAGCAGTGCGTGCGCAACGTTGTCGTCCGCCGCTGCTACACGCCGCCGCGTGCGAAAGAGAGCGATGGCTTGAGCGAACGGATCGACGCAGCCAAGCTCTCCGCCGAAGAACTGCTTGACCTCTACGCTGGCCGCGCCGTGGCCGTTCACGGCAGCTACTCCGCCGCCGCCCGCCACCTCGGCTTGGACCGCCGCACCGTCAAAGCCCGCGCGGCGCGAGGGGCACCCATGCCCGTGCCCGTGCCCGCTGACGCCCGATAATTGGTATTATGTAAGATTACTTCTAGTGGGCCGACGATAGTACCGTATATGCCAACCAGACCATGCAATTCTGCGCCGGCGGCGAAAGACATGCCGACCGCCTGGAGGCGGCGTGGGAGGCGCTGCTGAACAATACCGCCGGCCGGCGGTTCCATAATGCCGGCAACTACACCAGAACGCGACCGCCTGGGCAGCACGCATCGTTCAAAGCCGCTTCGACAGCGTCGCTGTTGGGCCTCGACCGCACTTGCGGGCCTCGACGGCCTAGTCGCCAATTCGTTTCGGATCGGTCTCTGCGGCAGCCCTAATTCCGGCGAGATCGTCCCGCAGCCGCCGCTGCCCGCGGATGTCGATCAGCTTGCGGTTCGGCGATGCGGCGCTGTTGCTCTCACTGTCATTCGCTGTACGGATGTAGTGCCGTACGCGCCGCCCGAATGGCAGTAACCTCGACACCTCCCCGCCAAAAGCGGAAAGTCGCGGCCCGCGAGCTGAGTTGCCCGTGCTGAGGCGCTGGCCCGCCGTAGCCACAGCACCAGAGCGAGACGCGAGTGACCGACGGCCCCCGATCAGGTCGAGCCACGCGGGGTGTCGCACCGCCGGCCCGTCGCGCCGTGCCGCAGCGGCGTCGAGCAGCGCGGCATGCTCCCCCTACCAATGATGGCGTTGATGTTGCACACAAATAAGTTGTAGAGCCTGGGCCGACCGCCCCAATCCCGATGTGGCACCGCGATGCCGTTGACCAATTGCACGCTAGAGCGTGCTTGCGCCTCGGTCCCCCGTTCGTCAGGATGTTGAGGATGCGAGCTTGCTCGATGGACGTGAGGCGGAAGGTGGTTCGGGCGGTGGACGCCGGCGAGACGGCGGCGGCGGTCGCGAGGCGGTTCGACATCGACCCGACCACCGCCCGCGAATGGCGTCGGCGTGCCGCGGAGGCTCGCCTCGGACCTGGGGTCGGCCGCTAGGCTAGCCACGCGAAGCTCACCGACGATGACTTGGCGTTAATGCGGAGCGCGGTCGAGCGTCGGCCCGGCACCACCGCGATGAAGTTGGCGGCGATGCTGGACCACAAGGTGGTCGAGAGCACGGCAAGGTGGTCGAGAGCACGGCAAGGTGGTCGAGAGCACGGCAAGGTGGTCGAGAGCACAGCAAGGTGGTCGAGAGCACGGTTTGCCGAGCGCTGCGCCAGATGGGCCTTCGCCTCAAAAAATTCGCTGGTTTAGAGCAAGCCCTCAACCTCGTCGCCAGGGAGCAGAAGCGGCCCGGTGTCGGGCGACGCCACGACCCGCTCATGGAGGCGATCGAGACGGCCGGGGCCAGCGTGTGGTACCTGCCCGATGCAGGGCTTGCCCTGCATCTGCCGTACTCGCCAGACCTCAACCCGATCGAGAAGCTGAGGAGTAAGGTGAAGGCGACGCTGCGTCGGATCGCGGCCGACACGGCAAAAGAGCTGGCCGTCGCGGTGAAACTGGCGCTCGACACGCTGACGCCCAGCGACTGCCTCGGCTTCGTCCAAAGCTGCGGCTACAGGGGAACGTAATGCCAGTTGCTCTAGCAGGCTGCTGCAAAAGGCCCGGCGTGTCTGACGGATGATGCTTTTTCGGCATCGGGAGGTACACCCTCGGCAGGAGATCAAGGTCATCCGTAAGCCGGTTTTCTGCCGCGATCGCCTTTTGCAGCAGCCTGCTAGCGCTCGCCGACGTCGCCGAGGCCGTTCCAAAAGCCGTTGTCGGGCTGCTCGTTGCCGTCGCGGTCGTCGAGGTCGCGGAGCAGGATCAGCTCGCCGTGGCCGTCGACGCAGACGACCGCGACCTTCTCACCGATGTTTCGGGCGTCGGGCGTGGCGCGGTGCTCGGGAACCAAAGCCCCAGCCGTGCCGTCGCCGCCGCTGTAGCCGTAGTTGCCGGCGTCCAGCGGGTCGGCCGAGGTTGCCCGGCTGCCGCGACTGCCGAAGAACAGGCTTTGCAGCGGCGGGTCGATGACGTAGGTGCCCTCGTCGTAATCGAACGTGTCGTCGCCGTCGCGGCTGCCCTTGGTGTCGGCGAATGCGACGGTGCCGGAGCTGTCCTTGACGCTCGCCGTCGTGGCGGCAAGCGGCCCGTTGTTGCCCGGCTTGACGCGGGCGTTGCCGAGGTATTGGAAGTTGTAGCCGTAGCCGCCCCAGTAGATCGCCTGCGAATCGTCGAGTGTTCCGCCGACGACGCGCACGGTGTGGGCGAAGGGCTTCATCTCCGTCTTGAGGGCGCGGTCGTCGAGCAGCGGGCTGCTGAAGATGCCCGTGTCGTTCAGGTACGGGTAGAGCCGATCCGACCAGCGGATGCGCGGGCTCGGCGGGGTGGCCTGGGTCGTGAGCGACTTCAGCGACGAGTGCGTCGGAAAACGCCCTTCAGCCTCGTTGCGGTACATCTCCAGACCCGTCGAAAGCTGGCGGAGGTTCGAGAGATTCACGGTGCTGCGCGCCGACAGTCGGGCGCGGCCGAGGCTTGGCAGGAGGATACCGATCAGCAGGGCGATGATGCCGATGACGACGAGGAGTTCGACGAGCGTGAACCCGGCGCGGCGGGACGAGCAATTGAGACGCGGTATCATCATGGGCCGGCACGATAGCGTCTTGAGACGCCGTATCAAGTCCCGGATTGGTCGAGCTTGGCGGCGTCGATGGCGGCATTCAGGCGGCGCAGCAGCGCGTCCGCATCGAACCCGTCGCCGCCTCCGGCGATCACGGCGTCACGCGAGATCGGGCTGTGAACCGTTGGCGCCAGTAAAACCCGGCTATCGAGGACGAAGGCGAGTCGCTTGCCCACGTGCGCGGCGGTCGCGTTGCGGAGCAGGCGGGCGCCGTCGTCGGTCATGCGCAGGCTTATCGCATCCGGCCCATCCGGCCCATCCGGCCCATCCGGCCCATCCGGCCCATCCGGCCCATCCGGCCCATCCGGCCCATCCGGCCCATCCGGCCCATCCGGCCCATCCGGCCCCTCGACGCGATACGCCTCGGCAATGTGACCCGCGTCGAGCACGGCATCGCGTCGAAGACGCAGGACGCCGCCCGGCTCATCCTCAGCCGGCAACTCGATCGTGTCCGCTTCATCCACAGCATCTTCGGCAACAAAGTGGAGACTGAAGGTGGGCGTAATCGGTTGGGTCGCGGGGTGCGTCGTCGGATTGAGTAGAGAAGCAAGGGCCAGCAGAAGGGAGTGGAGCATGTTGTAAGCCTAAGCATTCGCGTCACGCTAAAGTCGTTTGTGTCCCCCGCCCGCGGAAAAGTCGTGCTCGCCATGAGCGGCGGCGTCGATTCGAGCGTCGCCGCCGCCCTGCTGCTGCGCGAGGGATATGACGTCGTCGGCTGCTTCATGCGGCTGGGCAATCCCGAGGGCGTGGGGATCAAGGAGACGTGCGACGTGGCCACGGGCAAGTCGCACAAGCAGGGTTGTTGCAGCGTGAACGATGCCGCCGACGCCCGGCGGGTGGCGGATCGGCTCGGGATCCCGCTGTACGTGCTGAACTTCCAGAAGGATTTCGGCCGCGTTATCGACTACTTCACGGCCGAGTACGAGGCCGGCCGGACGCCCAACCCGTGCGTGCGCTGCAACGACTGGCTGAAGTTCGGCCGTTTGCACGACTACGCCAAGGCCGTTGGTGCCGACTTCGTCGCGAGCGGGCACTACGCGCGGGTGGAAGACGGCCAGTTGCTGCGCGGCGTGGATCGATCGAAGGATCAAAGCTACGTGCTCTTCGGCGTCGGCCGCGAGCAGTTGGGGCACATGCTGTTGCCCGTCGGCGGGTTCGAGAAGCCGGCGATCCGCGCGATGGCCGAGGAGTTCGAGTTGCCCGTCTTCGACAAGCCCGACTCGCAGGAGATCTGCTTCGTGCCCGACCAGGACTACGCCGGCCTGCTCGAGCGGCGGCGCGGCGAGGCGTTCGAGGGCGGCGAGATTGTCGACACGGGCGGCGCGGTCGTTGGCGAGCACCGGGGTTTCCAGCGGTACACGATCGGCCAACGGCGTGGCCTGCGGCTGGCGATGGGCCGGCCGGTGTACGTCGTCGGCACCGAGCCGGCGACGAACCGCGTGGTCGTCGGCGGCAAGGACGACCTGCTGTCGCGCGGCCTCGTCGCCGACCAGATCAACCTGCTGGCGCCGGAGGCCGAGGCCGCCGACGGCCTGCGGTGCGCGGCGAAGATTCGCTACAACGCCGACCCGGTGCCGGCGCGGCTATGGCGGCTTGGCGACGATCAGATTCGCGTGGCGTTCGACGAGGCGCAGTCGGCCGTCGCCCCGGGCCAGGCGGTGGTCTGTTACGACGACGACCGCGTACTCGGCGGCGGGTGGATCGAGCGGGCGTTGCGGTAGAATGCGAACGTCATGGCCGAACACTGCATCAACATCCCGCCGGAACTGGAGGCTCGCCTTCAAAAGCTGGCCGAACTCGCCGAGCAGCCGCGCGACGAGCTGGTGCGCCGCCTGCTGAAGAAGGCGGTCGAGGACCGCGAGCGGGCCGAACGCGCGCTTGCGGAGCTCGATGAGTTCCGCAAATCTCGCAAGCTTGGCTGGCTCACCGACGAGGTTCTCGAGAAGGCAAAGGCGGATCGTCCGTGATGGTTGTCGACACAAACGTCCTTGCATACCTGGTGTTGCCGTCGCCGCAGTCGACCGTCGCGAACGCGGTCTGGACGGCAGACAGCGACTGGTTCTGCCCGCCGCTGCTGCGAAGCGAGTTGCTCAACGTGATGGTGAAGCAGTTGCAGTTCGCCGACGCGGATGCACGGCATTTGGAGGAAATGTTCGCTCGCGCGATGTCATTAGTCACCTTCGCACGTCAGCCGACGCCGCGCGAGGTCCTCCGCCTTGCCGCCCGATCCGGCTGCACGAGCTACGACTGCGAGTTCGTCGCCGTCGCCGAGACGGTGGACGCCCCGCTCGTGACGACCGACAAGCAGGTGCTTCGCGCCTTCCCCCAGCGCGCGATGACGCCGCCTGGCTTCGTCGCCTGACCGGGCCGCTTCTGAAACGCCGTGGTCGCCGTGGCCGTACCCTCGCGGCATGGCCAGTGAGCGACCGACCCGCATCGTCACCGCGATCACCGGCGCCAGCGGGGCGCTCTACGCCCAGCGCTTCGTCCAGGGCCTGCTCGCGGCAAATGTCGAGACGCACCTCGTCGTCAGCCCGCTCGGGCGGCGGTTGCTCCACGACGAACTCGGCATCAGGAAGCTCGACGCCGCGGGCCTGCGCGAACTCGCCGACCGCGACGACCTCGATCGCCTCGTCCCGCACAACTACAACGACGTCGGCGACTCCCTCGCGAGCGGAAGTTTTCTGCACGACGGCATGGTGATCGTCCCCGCCAGCAGCAACACGCTCGCGGAGGTCGCGGTCGGGCTCGGCGGCAACCTGATCAGCCGGACGGCGGCCGTCACGCTGAAGGAGCGTCGCCGCCTCGTGATCGTCCACCGCGAGATGCCCCCCTCGCCGCTGGACATCGCCAACATCAAGACCCTCAGCGACGTCGGCGCGATCATGGCCAGCGCGAATCCGGGATTCTACCTGAACCCGCAGTCGATCGGCGACATCGTCGACTTCGTCGCGGGTAAGCTGCTCGACCTGGTTGGCGTCGCTCACGAGTTCGACACGCGGTGGGATCCTGACTCGCCCCGCCCACCGCAGCGTTACGTGGACGGGCGCGTCGAGGTCATTCGGTAGCGGGCGGCTCCTGGCCATCCTGCTGGACGGGCGAGCGGACGACGGCGGTCTTGCCGAGCAGGTCGCCGAGGCGTTGCGCCCGCTGGGTGAAACGGGCGGCGAGGATGCCGCCGCACAAATCGATCGGCCGGATCAGATTGCGCAGCACAATGCTCCACGCCGGCGCGGGCCCGGCATCGACGGCGGAGATCACGCGCAGACCGAAGAGCATTTTGCCGATGCTGCGGCCGCTGAGTAGTTCGCCCATCATCGGCACGAGCACGTACGCGAGCAGGCCGACCGCGAAGAGGATCACGTTCGTCGCCCGCGGCAGCTCGCCGCCCGAGGCCGCGAACAGGCCCAGCGCGAAAACGATCGGAAGCGCATCGACCATGCCGGCGAAGATGCGCAGGAACGGCGACGGCACCGCCGTGGCCGCCTCCGCCTCGCTGGCGTTGGCCGGCGGGGTCGAGCCGTCGTCGCGGCGCTGCGGCTGGCGGAGCAGGCCGACGAACGCCAGCACGAGCAGGCCCCACACGATGAACGTCAGCACGTTCTCCGCCCGTGGCGACAGCCCCACGTCCAACGCCAGCGGCCGCGCCGCGCCGTCGCCCAGCGGCGACAGCGTCGCCGGGTCGACTTCCAGCCGAAGCAGGCTCGCGCCACGCGGCAACTCCGAAGCGACCACCGCCCGCGTCAAGCGAATCGATCCCAACGCCAGCGCCGCCGCACGCGGGTCGTCAGCCGCGAGGGCCGGCGTGTCGCTCGCCTCCGGGCGCCACGCCACCGGCTCGGATGCGGCGGCCGCGTCGGTCCACCGAACCAGACGGTCACCCACGCCGTCGCTCACGAGCAAAAGCGGCCCCCCGGCAAGGGTGGGCATGGCGTCGACCACGAGGGCGTCTTCGCCGGCGGCCTCGCCGACAAGTTGCCAGGCGTCGCCGGCCCACGTGAACGCGACGATGGCCTCGCCACGCCGGGCGGCCAGGGCCAGGTCGCCGGCGTCGCCGAGATCGAGAGCTAGGACGTCGTCCGGCACGCCGCCGACAGACATCCACCCGGCCTCCGCGTCGGCCAACGCGTACAGGTGGCCGTCGTTGCCCAGGGCGTAGAGCCGGCGGCCGTCTTCGTCGGACGCGGCGGCAAGGTCAAGTGCGACCACGCCGCCGGGAAGCTCGGGCAGGCGAACGTCGATCGGCCGTGCCGCAGGATTGAACGACGGGTCGACCGTCGCCAACGACCCGCCGCGGAAGGCGAGCTTGCGCAATTGTGACGCCGCTGGCCGCGTCGCCGGATCGCCATCGCCGGCGGCCTCGCCCAGCAGCAGCGCGATCTCGCCGTCGCCCAGGTTGCCCATCGCCAGAATGGGCCGGGAGAAGGTCGCCACAACCTGCCAGCGGTCGCTGCCGCTCCCCGCGACGCGGCGGCGCAGTTCGGTTTGGGAAGGCGAGCTTCGTCGGATCGAGGCGGTCAGGTCCGAACGTCGTGAGCGCGAGCAGTTCGGCGCCGTCGATCCCGAGCGAGTGCAGGTGCGTCAGCTCGGTGCGCGGCTCGTCCTGCGCGCGCGCGGGTGCGGCGACGCACAACGTCAGGAGCGCGAGCAGCGTGAACCGTCGGAGGATGGGCCAAGGCCTGTTCAACGGGGCGAGCATCGTAGACGGCGCGGCGGGCAGTCACTGCGCCGGCCGATCGAGCGAACGCAGCGTCGCGCCGGGATAGTCGCCCGGATCGAAGCGGAATGATCGCTCGGTTGGCAGATCCGGCCCGCGGCGGGCGTCGCGCGTGAGGGCGACATCATCGAGGCGCAGGAGCATCTTGCTGCCGGTTTCCGGGAAAAAAGAGCGTGAACCGCGTGGCGACGAGCGGCGCGTCGGGGCCGTCGCCGACAGGGCGGTGGTTTGTCAGGTTCGCCGCCAGCACCGGCCGGCCGTGATCGTCGCTGAGGATTACCTTGCGCGGCAGCGGGGTCTGGCTCAGGTCCAGCGGCGCGTCGTACCACACCTGTTTGGCGAACTTCAGGCGCGGCTCACCGACGGCGGCGGGCTCAATAAACCGCACCATGTAGGCCCGCGCATCCGGGTCGTACTCCATCGCGGGCGCGGGCCACTCCGCGAGATCGGTTGGCAGCAGGTTCACGCCGAGCACTTGCAGGATCAGGTCCGGCCGCACCGGCAGCGTGGCGGCGGCGCGTTCGTCGACGTCGTCGAACGAGCCGGTGTAGAGCACGTCCTCCAGCGGCAGGTGCATCCAGAAGCGCTCGCCGTCGGTGCCGAGTTCGAAGACGTTGCCGGCGAGGTCCTTTTTCGCGGCCAGACGCAGGCGGTCG
Source organism: Tepidisphaeraceae bacterium (assembly GCA_965214125.1). Taxonomy (GTDB): domain Bacteria; phylum Planctomycetota; class Phycisphaerae; order Tepidisphaerales; family Tepidisphaeraceae; genus CBDCBA01. The sequence continues at coordinate 441 of CBDCBA010000013.1, read as the reverse complement.
GGCTTGAGGTGCAGCAGGCTCAGTGTCCCGTTGATCGGCGGCGTCGGGTCGCCGCCGGGCTCCTCGACCAGCACCGCGTCGAAGTACCCCCCCGCCGCCAGCGACGGCAGCCGCGCGTTGTTGGCATTCACCCGCTCGACCAACTCCACGAGCGACAGCGTCGGCGGAAGGTACGGCACCTCCGCCGGCTCCCGAACCGCCCCACCGCGACAGCCGGCGAGCGACAGCACCGTGCAGAGCGCACAGAACACAAGCCACCTCACAAGACCACCTCCGCCGCCACGCCGTGGGCCAGCAGGTCCGTCACGCGCGCTCGCCGGCGGTGGCGAGTTCGGCCTCGCTCAGCCGCGCGTCGCGCATCGTCAGCGCCTCGCCCCCGCCGCGCACGACACGCAGCCGCCAATCGCCGTCCGGCTCCACGCCAACGAACGTCAGCCGCTT
>CBDCBA010000012.1:0-10455 GCA_965214125.1 Tepidisphaeraceae bacterium | reverse complement strand
ACCCGCAAGGGGTGGCGCGATCATCGCGGCATGCCGCCGGGCGATGTTTCCTGCCCCGAGATGCCCGCCGACGCCCGACGCCTCGACCTGCCGGCACGGTGGGGCGGCTACCGCAGGGCGAGTTCGAGGGGCCGGTCGCCTTGCTGCGGTTCACGTTCCGGCTGGACGAGGAGCGCGACGTGCTGGTGATGTTCAACACGCCGCAGAACGCGCGGGTCTGGCTCGACGGGTCGTTCGCCTTCGGCCGCGAGTGCGGGCGGATGTCGCCGAGCTTCCACCGCATCCCGCTGCACCAGCACGCCACCCGCCGGCTGGCGGCGGGGGAGCACACGCTCACGATTGCCCTGGCCCGCCCCGAAGCCGGCGACGCCACCTGGGTCGTCGGCATCGGCGACCCCCAGTCGAAGCAGTGGCTGCCAAACGCCCTGCACCAATCTGTCGCGCCTCAGTGTTGACACAGAAAAGTCCTGTGGTAGCTTGTTGTGGCTGGCTTCGAAACACGGTTTCGGTGCAGCGTTGCCACACATCCCGCGAGGAGTCGAAATGCGTCACAATCTTCTGCTGGCCACCTTTGGTGGCCTTCTCACGCTGGCTGGCTCGGCATCAGCGGCCACGCTAGTTGACTTCGCCGCGGGGCAAACCTTTGGCAACTACGACGGGGATGCCGCGATTTCCGCCAATGTCAGCGACAACGGCCTCACCTTCTCGGTCGACGTCGCCGGGTCCGACGGCGCAGGCACGGCCACCCTGTTCGACAGCGGCGGCGGGGTCGGCGTGAACAACGACAACCTCGATGACGGCGAGTCGCTCTTCATCTCCTTCACAGGCCTGAGCGGCCCGGTGAACATCACGATCGACTCCGTGCGCGTGCAGAACGTGGACAACGACGACGAGGGCCTGATCTTCAGCAACGGCACCGACACCCTCACGCTCAACCGCAACAACATGGCGTTGAGTGTCTCCGGCGGCACCTCGACGCCGACCTTCACGGGCTTCAGCTTCGCGGTCGACGCGGGCGAGGTGCTGACCGTCACCCCCACGAGCGGCGGGATCGTGCGGCTGCGCAACCTGCAACTCAACGCCGCCGCTGTCCCCGAGCCCACCGCCCTCGCCGCGATCGCCGGCTTGGGGCTGCTCGGGCTGCGCCGACGCCGCTAGACAGACTCCTCCTCCGCCGCCCGCCGGAACTCCGGGTTCCGGCGGGCGTTTCCGCATCTGAATCGCCACTTCTCCCAAGGAAACCGCCATGCTTGCCAGCCTGCTCGCACCGTTCGCCCTCGTCGCCGCTCTCCTTGCTGGCGGAGCCGTCGACCTCGCGGAGACGACCGCCTGGGCCCGCACGAAGGACGGCCCGCAATACGGGCAGAACGTCAAGGTCGGCGACGATAGCCTGACCGTCGAGGACGAGGCGGTCGTCTTCGACACCGCCAAAATCGGCGACTGGAACATGGCTGTCCTGATGCTGCCCGCGGAGCTGACGAAGGACCTCGAGCCGGGCAAGGCCTACGTCTTCAGCGTCGAGGCCAAGGGTGAGAGCGGGGCCAGCACCATCATCACCGTGCCCCAGGTCGATGAGGCCAAAAGCACCGACGACGAGGTGCAGGCGACCGGCGTCTGGAAGAGCACGCCCGGCGTCTGGAGCCGCCTACGCGTCGAGTTCGTCTTCGATCCCGACGTCAACGACGGCCGCATCCAGTTCTACTTCAACGAAGAGCAGCAGGGCCCGACGTACCGCTACCGCGACCTGAGCGTCACCCCGGTTAACTAAGTACCGGCTAATCAGTATTGACACAGATTCGGACTGTGCTACATTGCGGTATCGCGTCACCCGCAGTCGGGTGTGCGGAGGAACCCATCCCCATCGCGTTGCCGCGAGGTCGCGGCGAGGCGATCGCCCGAATCACCCGTCCGAGGAGGACACCGTGACCCACCCTTGCCCCAACCGCCGTCGCGGCTTCACGCTCGTGGAGCTGCTCGTCGTGATCGGCATCATCGCCCTCTTGATCGGCATCCTGCTGCCGACCCTGAGCCGCGCCCGCGCGGCGGCCAAGTCGCTCGTTTGCCTGTCGCAGGTGCGGCAGACGGCCTTCGCCTTCCAGCTCTACTCGAACGAGTACGACGGCGTGATTATTCCCGAGAACCTGCCCGGCTTCTTCTCGAGCGCCCCCTGGTTCCAGTGGGGCGCCGACGTGCCCGGAAGCTGGCCCGCCAAAACGCGGCCCTACATCAACGAGGGCGACGAGAACCAGTCCGGCGTGGCGGCGAACAAGAACTTCAACGAGTTCCTCTCCTGCCCGGAGATGCTCAGCACGCACCCGCTCGAGAACCACGCCGACTCGCACTACGCCCTGAACCTCAACCTGCGCGGCACCGACTACCGCGACTACCTGCCCGCCAACAGCACGCCGTTCAACTGGCAGTACAAGAAGTACGTGGACTTCGCCGACAGCGCCTCCGTGGCGTTGCTCATCGACGGCATGAACAAGGCCCGCACCGTCTGGCCCGAGGGCTTCACCCCCGACGGCGAGCACATCGACGGCGCTTCCACGCCGCAGTGGGAACTGTCGATCCTGCCCCACCCCAAGTTCAAGCAGGGCACCAACGTTCTCTTCCTCGACGGCCACGGCGAGAGCCTGGGCACCGAAGAAGTCCCCAGCTACACCGTGGAGTCGGTCGAGCAGTTCGGCGACCCGCAGTACGCCGCCTTCTGGGGCGGCGGCCAGGTGAACCAAACCTGGCCCTTCGCCCGCCGCTACGTGGGTGGTGGCGACGGCGGCGACGCCACGCCGTAGGTCTTCGGGCAGACTTCCCTTTCAACGAGGCGGGCGAACGCGACGGCGTTCGCCCGCCTTGCTTTGTATTGACACACAATGGGCTGGCGGTAGGTTGGGCGGATGTTCCTCGCCCGCGCCGTGATCGCCGCCTCCGCAGCCCTGATTGCGCGCGTTGCCCTCGCGTCGGACGACGATGAGCCGGCGTCGATCAAGGTCGAACTCGGCGAGTCGCACGAAATCCTGCCCCACTGGGTCGGCTACAACGGCAACCTCACTTCGCTCGACCAGCCCTGGAACACGCCCGGTCTCGCCGAGGCGACGAAGGAGCTTCGCCCCGGCAACCTGCGTTACCCGGCCGGATCGCTCGGCAACATCTGGGACTGGGATGCCGGCCGCCCGTTCCGCGACAGCGGCCCCACCCCCGCCACCCCCGCCACCCCCGGCCTGGGTGAGATCGACTACGACCGGACCATCGCCTGGACCCGCGCGATGGCGAACACGCCGCGCACGTACACGCTCGACAACCTTGCCGCGGGCCAAAAGAAGGTCGGCTTCGAGCCGGTCTACATGCTCAACGTCGTCCACTACGAGCCGGCCGAGCAGATCGAGCACCTGAAGCACGCCCGTGCCCTCGGTCTGCCGGTCACGTACGTCGAGCTCGGCAACGAACTCTACTTCGGCCCCGGTGCCGATCGCTATGTGACCGACAAGTTCCCCACGCCAGAGGCCTACGCGACCGCCGCAAACGAATGGGCCCGAGCGATCAAGGCCGAGTTCCCAAACGCCCTCGTCGCCGCCGTCGGCAGCAGCGGGGGAGAGCCACGCCACAGCGAACGCCGCCGCACGTGGAACGCCAAGGTCGCGCCGCTGCTCGACCCGAGCGTGATCGACGCCGTGACCGTTCACAAGTACGTCGGCCACGACCTCGACGGCATCGTCGAGGGCAACGACATGGAGGCGGTGGGGGGCGTTGCCAACAAGCCCGGCAACAACCGCATCGCTCCGCCCGAGTGGCAGGCGGCCGTCCACGACCTGCTGCAAACCGAGGCGGGCGTGGCCTATATGCTCAGCCGCCCGCGGGCCGCGTGGGACAAGTTCAGCGCCAGCCAGGAGCTGCCCGCCGATATGCCGATCTGGCTGACGGAGTTCAACATCTCCGACCACAACGGTGCCGTCCGCAACACCTGGTCGCACGGCCTGTTCATCGCCGCCTACCTCGACGCCTATCTCGCCGACGGGCGCGTGCAGCTCGTCGACTTCCACAACCTAATCGGCGGCAACCTCTTTCCGGCGCTGTGGGGCGACGACGACTTCCAGAACCTCGCCCTCGACGCCGCAAAGGGCCTGCGGCCAACCCGCCGCTGGGAGCCGACCGCCCCCGGCCTCGTGATGAGCCTCTTCGGCCGCGCCATGCACGGCCGCGACACCGCCACCGCGCTCGATTTGCCCGGCATCCCCTCGATCACCGACAAGGCCGGCAACGCCTACCCCGCCGCCTTCGCCTGGCACTTCTCCAGCCGCGACGGGTCGCAATCGCCGACCGCCATCGTCGTCAACCTCTCGCCGAAACCCGTCACGCTCGACTTCTCCACGATCGACCTGGCCGGCACGGTGACGACCCTCTCCGCCGCCCCCCACACCTTCGTCGCCCGCCCCGACGCCGTGACCCGCACCACGGCCGCGCTCGCGGCCGATCCGACATTCCCGGCCTACTCGGTCAGCCTGATCGCGGGGGAATAGGGCGGCGCTTCGCCTCGTCCGCAACGTCGGCCATCGTCATCGACGTAAGGCCGTGCCGGTTGCGCAGGTCGGCGGCGTCCTGCAGGATTGCTTCGAGAATCGCGAGGTTTCGCCCGACGTCGCCGCCGAAGTTGTGCGGGTGCCACCAGAGGTGGAAGAGCCGATCGTGCTTGGCCGCGTATGCCAACGCCCGGCGAATGCGTCGCCGGCGGAGCGGTTCGAGCGCCCGCAGCCGCCGCGACCACGGCCGCAACGGCAGGCTGGCCCGCACGTTCGCCAGACCATTCGGTTGAAGGATCTCGTCCCACCCGAACGTCCCGTGGCCAGTGATCGGCAGGTAAGCGTCCGCCAACCGTCCTGCCCGCTTTGCAGGTGAGCGAACCGATTCGTCGGCGGATTTTCCCCACGTCCACGTTGGCGGGTTGCCGCGAAAGCTCGTGATGCCGCTGTCGAGCAGCACGCGCTCGTACTCCGGCCGGTGCTGGTTGCGGGGGAAGACGATCGACCGCAACTTAACGTCCCGCGTCGCCGCGACCGTCCGCGCCGCGGCGAGATCGGCCTCGAATGCCCCGGCCGTCGCGCCGGCTTCAAGGCAGTAGAAGTGGCTGAACGTGTGCGTCGCCACCTCCTGCCGCGGCGTCCGTTGGATCCGCTCGACAAGACTGCCGGCGAGGTGGATCGGGTCGCTTGCCTCGTCGTCGCCGACCGCCTCACCGTATGGGTCGAGCGCCGCGTTCGCGTAAATCGGCCGCACGCTTGGCAGGGCGTTTTCGAACTCTTCGAGCGTTTCGGCGAAGAGCATGCCGACCGTCGCCCACGTCGCGGCAACTTCGTATCGCTCGAACAACTCGAGCGTGCGCGTGACCGCCTTCCGCGCCGCAAGCAGGTTCGCGCGGTACGGCCCGTCCGGTGCGTACTTGTCGCGCGCGCCCCAGTGGAGTTCGAAGTCGAGCGAAATGACGAGCGCCCCCGGCACTACTTCGCCACCTCCGCAATCCGCGGCCGCGGTCGCCGCGCCGGGCGACGCACCCGCGGTGGTGGGGTGGAGGCCGTTCGTGTCGGTGCTGCGCGAATTGATCGCGAGATCGTCGCCGTCGCCGGCACGGCCTCGAAGAAGACGAACAGCAGCGGGAACAGGAAAATACGCTGCCGCGCGATGATCCCGGCGTTGGCGATCAGCAGTCCCAGCAGCGTCGCGTAGAGTGGCACGAAGATGATCGCGAACCGCAGCAGCCGATCCTTCAGGCACCCCTTCAGCGCCGCCATCACCCGCTTGCGCTGCCACCACGCGAGCACCCAGAAGCCCCAGATCTCCAGCGCGCTGATGAGGGCCGGGATGTTGTGCGCCTCCCACGGCAGCGGTCGAAAGAGGATGTTGAAGAACGCGATCGGCAGGTTCAACAGTCCGCCGCCGCTCGCCACGCCACTGTCGAACCCGCTGCCGCCATAGTCGCCGCGGCTGGCGTTCTCGTCGAGATACTCGCCCACGCCCTCGACGTCGAACCCGCTGATGCCGATCTGGCCGAGCGCGAAGTAGAGCCCGACGAGCCCCACGCCGAGCACGCCGACCGCCTCGACCCATTTGGTGCGTCGCGTGCCGCCGAGCGTGCCAAGCCACATCGACCCGACGGCGCTGGCGATCACCACCGCCGCCACCTGCGGGCGGACGCAGAAGACAAGCGCTCCGCCCAGCACCATCAGCGGCCAACTAACGCTCGCCGCGCGATCGGGATGCAGCCTGCTACGCCGGCCGACAAAGCCGAGGACGAAGACGCCCAGCCCGCAGAGAATGAGCGCGTCCTTCCCGATGCTGCTCGGCCAGAACCAGAGCGACGGGAAGAGCCACACCCACCGCGCGTACCGCTCGGCCGGCACGTGCGGGAAGCTCCGCGCAAACGCCGCCGCGAACGCCGCCAGCCCGGCAAAGCTCAGCAGCGAGAAGACGACGAACCCGCCGCGAATGCTCTCGCCGATGACCATCAGCACGAGGGCCGTTGGCCAGTCGATGAACGTCGTGCCCCACCAACGGCTCGGGTTTCGCCAAAGGTCAGAGTTGGTGATCGGCGAGAAGTCGAGTTGCCAAAAGTCGCCCGCGGCAGCCAGCCCGCGCCGAAAATAGGTGTTGGCGTCCCCAACGCCGCCGTACACCTGCGCCAGCACCTCGTACCGCGCGATGCCCCCGACGATCCGCAGCGCCAGCGCAGCCAGCAACAGCGTCAGGATCGGCTTAGCCAACCCGCGCGCGTTCGCCGCCACCGCCACGGCGGCGACGAGCGCGCAGGCGATGATGAGTCCGGTCCACTCGCTCAAGGACGACAACCTACACCGTCTGGTGGCACGGGTCGCGTCGGCGAGACCCGTGTCTGCTTACGTGGGTCTCCCGACACGGGTCTCGCCGACGCGACCCGTGCCACCATCTGCCTGTCAGAACAGTTCGACGTCCCCCGTCGAGAGCGCCCAACTCTCCAGCCGCAAAGGATCAGGTTTGATCGCCGTCTTCCCAATCGGCCGGGCCGTCAGCGTCAGCCCGCTGCGCGGCACCGTCACGAACCCGCGCCGCAACGCCGCCCACCCTTCGCCGGGACCAGGCATAAGCGACGCAAAATCGTGCGGCTGCCGGCGTAAGCGATCCCGCAGCAGCCGCTTCGCCAGCCGCTTTCCTTCAGCATCCGGCGTGTGCAGCAGCTCGCAGACGCGCAGCTCAACCAGCCCCCGCATTTGGTTCAGCCGACTGACGACGACCGCGCCGGCTTCTCCTTTGGTCTCCGCGTCGATCGCGTACGGCAGGCCGGGGATGTCGGCGTAACGCCACCGCAGGTACGCCAGCGTCCGCCGCGTGTGCAGGCGGCGGGGCGGGGACGTCACACGCTCCAACGCAGCCGCCAACCCCTCTACCGCCAACCCCTCCGTGTCCGACGCCCGTAGGGTGGGATTCATCCCACCATCCGCCGCCCCGGACGGGCCCGACGGTGAGCTGAATCCCACCCCACGCAGAATCCGCACCGGCCGCTTCGGCCGGATCGCCACCGGGAACCGTGCCACCTCGCTCCACCCCATCTTCAGGTAGCCCGGCTTACTCTTGCTGTTAGGCGTGTTGAGGACGAACGCGGCCGACCCATCCGCTTCCAAGTCATCGAGCAACCGCAACGTCAGCCGCTTGAAGATGCCGCAGCCTTGGTACTCCGGGTGCGTCGCCGTGTCGACCGCCCGCACGGCGGGCACATCTTGACCGTCCGCCCGCCACGTCCACCGCATGAACGCCCGCAGCCCAACGATCTGCCCACCACCCCCATCGTCCGTCGCCACCAGCACCGGCGAGCGGCCGAAGGGGTTGTCGACGTGCTTCCACCGCCACGCCGCGTCGTTGAAGCCGAGCGTCGCCTCCTTCAGGCTTCGCTCCATCAATGCGACGATCGCCGGAATATCCGCATCGACGGCGGGGCGGATGGTGATGTCGTCGCTCTTGCTCACGCCTGCTCCCCCCGATGCTTCGCGACGACCTGCCGGTAAATCGCCTCGAGTTGCCGCTGCATCCGAGCGATCGAAAACCGCTCGCAGATCGTCGATCGCGCCGCATTTCCCATTGATTTTCGCAACGATGCGTCGTTCAGCAACCGCAGCGACGCCTCGGCCATCTGCTGAGCATCGCCCGCCGGCACGAGCAGACCATTCTGCCCGTCACTGATCACTTCCGGAATCCCCCCAACTGCCGTCGCGACGACGGGGCGGGCCATCGCCATCGCCTCCAGCAGGGCGATCGGCAGCCCCTCGAACTGCGACGACATGAGGTAAACGTCCATCGCCGCCAGGTACGGCCGCACCTCCGTCTGCAACCCTGCAAGGTGCACGCGCTCCGTCAGGTCTTCCGCGGCGATCCATCGCTCCACGTCTCCCCGCAATGGCCCATCCCCCACAAGCAGGAAATGGGCATTCGGAACGGACCGCACCACCCGCGCTGCCGCCTGCAGCCAGTGGTCGAGCCGCTTCTGCACCCGAAACACCGACACCGTGCCCACCACCGGCGCATTCGCAGGAATGTCGAACTGCTGTCGAACCGCCACCCCATCCGCCCCACCCCCCGTCGCCGGATCGAACTGCTCCGTATCGACCCCGTTCTCCACCGTCGTCAGCGGCACCCCACCCCCGTCACCGCCGACGCCCGCCGGCACGTGCGCCCGGATCGACTCCGCCACGCTCTCGGAGACGGCAATCGCGTGCTGCTGCCACCGCCACGTCAGCAGGTTCGCCCGCCGCGTGAGGCCGTGGTAGCGCTCCATCTTGTTGTGCTCCGTGTAGACGACGGGCACCCCCCCACCACCCGCCATCCGCCCCGCGATTCGCCCGACGATGCCCGCCACCGGCAAGTGGCAATGCAGCACGTCCGCCCGCCACCGCTCCAACTCCTTCGCCACCGCCCGCGCCTTCATCAGAATCGCCGCGTTCGACCGCCCGCCGAAGCAGGTGACGGGGGCACCGAGCGACCGCAAATCGCCCACCAGCGCATCCTTCCACGGCAGGAAGTAGCCGTAGGCATACTCGAAGCCTCCACCACCGACGCGCAGCCCCGCCGGCAGGAGCATCTCAGCTCCCCCGCGGCCGAGACCTTTGATGAGGTGAAACACGCGGGTCGGCTCGCTCATCTCATGCATTCCCCCGCGTCTCCCGCAGGACGCGCTCGTAGAACGCCACGTACTTCTCCGCGACCGTCTCGAGCGTGAATCGGCCCTCCACCCAATCGCGGGCGGCCTGTCCCATTGCCCGCCTCTCGGCCTCGGACGCGGCCAATCGGGCCAGGGCGGCGGCGAGGGCGTCCTCATCGATGCGGTCGCAGACCAGGCCTGTCCGCTCGTGCAATACGGCTTCCGGCACGCCGCCGACCTTTGTCGCGACCGTCGGCAGGCCGAGGTAGCCCGCCTCCAGCACGACCGCCGGCGTTCCCTCGGTGTCGCTCGTCAGGGCGAACACGTCGGCGGCGGCGAGGTAGTCGGCGACGGTCTCTTTATACCCCAGGAACCTCACCGCCGCACGGATGCCGAGCGAATCGGCCAGCTGTTCCAGCTCGCCCCGCAGCACCCCATCGCCGACAAACCACCCTTGCAGATTCGGCTGCGCCTTGCTGGCCTTGGCGAGCACGCGGAGGAAGCGATCGGGGCGCTTCTCGGGTGAAAGGTTGCCAACGTAGACCACCACGCAGTCGTCGGCTCCCGCACCCTCACGCTCCCGAACGACATCCCGCGGCGCGGCCGGCTTGAGTCGATCGGTGTCGATCCCACCCGGCAGGCAGACGCTCGGCACGTCGAGCTCGTACATCTCGATCGCGTTGCGGAGCGACATCTCGCTCACGCCCACGATGCCCTCGACCTGGGACATGAACAACTTGCGGTATAGCCAGACGCCCAGCTTGCGGCGGTTCCACATGTGTGGGTCACCAATGTTCCGGTAGACGAGCCGCCAGCCGGCATCCCGCCCCGCAAGCCGGCGGGCGACGGCCCCATACTTCACGCTTCGCGACCCGTTCACCTGCACGATGTCCGGCGCGAACTCGCTGATCTCGCGACGAACGTTTTGGAGCAGCGAGGGCTGAACGCCCGGAACCCGCTCCGTCGCGCGAGCCTCCCGCCCATCCAGCTGTCGATCGTCTGCATGTGAAGGCAGCGGGCGATCGCCCCCGTAACCATAGAGGTAGACGATCCTCACCTGCAGCCCGCGCCGGCGCAGCGCACCGCTCAGTTCGTAGCAGAACACTTCCGCGCCACGCCGCTGAGGCTTTTGGACGAGGTGAAGCACCTTCAATGCCGTCGCTCCTTCGCCTGCTCCGTCGCCGGATCGAAACGCTTGCCAAGCCTTCCTCGAAATCCGTCCAAGATTCCAAGGTGTACGAGGTGCAGCCTTCGCGAAGGTCGCGGCTCCGATGCCGCCCTGCACCAGAGCTTTACCACCG
>CBDCBA010000011.1:0-74522 GCA_965214125.1 Tepidisphaeraceae bacterium | reverse complement strand
CGCGAGGGAGGCGTCGCCTTCGAGCAGGTCGTACCCGTTGTACTTGAGCAGCAGACTCGCGATGAACGGGAGCAGGTCCATGTTCCCGCAGCGCTCGCCGACGCCGTTGATGGTCCCCTGGCCGTGCGTCGCGCCCGCCCGGACGGCGGCGAGGGCGTTGGCCAGCGCGACGCCGCCGTCGTTGTGGGTGTGAATGCCGACCGTCACGCCCGGCAGCGCGGCGACCGCCCGTTTCGTGGCCTCGGCAACAAGCTCGGGCGTGCTGCCGCCGTTCGTGTCGCACAGGCAGGCGCACGACGCCCCTGCATCGGCGGCCGCGCGGAGCGTCGACAAGGCGTGCTCGGCGTCCTCGGCGAAGGCGTCGAAGAAGTGCTCGGCGTCGTAGATCACCTCGCGCCCCTCGCCGACGATGTGGCCGACGGTGTCGGCGATCATCGCGCGGTTTTCCTCGATATCCACGCCCAGCACCGTCTCTAGCTGAAAGCGGCTGCTCTTGCCGACAATAGTGACGATGGGTGTCTCGGCCGACAGCAGCGCATTGACGCCGGCATCTTGGGCCGCAGTCGTGCCGCGGCGTCGGGTCATGCCGAAGGCGGCGACCTTCGCGTGCTTCAGCCCAAGCGTCTTGACCTCGGCGAAGAAGGCCGAGTCTTTCGGGTTGCTCTGCGGGAAGCCCCCCTCAATGGCGTCGACGCGCAGGTCGTCAAGCCGTTCGGCGATGGCGAGCTTGTCGTGCAGGCTGAGGTTGAAGCCTTCGCCCTGCGTGCCGTCGCGCAGGGTGGTGTCGTAGATTGCAACGCGGGTGGCCATGGGCGCGGAACCTTAACGCCAAACGCCCCGCCGGGGTGGCGGGGCGAAGGCATATTTCTTGACCAACGTGCGCCGACGCTACTTCACGCGAATCGTGCCCTTGGCCCGCGGGCGCAGCTTGCAGTTGTAGGCGTACGTGCCGGCGGAGGCGTCGCTGGGAACGCGGTAGGTCCACGAGCCGTTGCGCTTGATCGTGCCGCTCTTGAACGCCTTGAGCCCCTTGCTGCTGCTGGCGAGCTGGTAGTCGCGGTCGTCGGCATTGACCCACTTGATCCGCCCACCGGGCGCGACGTCCACCGTGGCGGGATTGAAGGTCCCGTCGCGCATGGTGACCGTCACGGCCGTCTCCTGCCGCGCCGACAGGTCTACGCGGTCACTGCTCGACGCTCCCGGCCCAAACGCCAGGGCCGGCAGGACCAGGCCCATCGGAACGAGGGCGAGCAGAAACAGACGCAACACGAACTTCAGGGGCGGCATCATGGGCTAGACCCGGAAACATCCGCGAGGTTCGTCGCCACGCGGCGGGTCGAACCCCGTGTCACGCCGCATGAGGCGACGTGCGTCCGGCCTGACACGGCCGGTCGCGGGGGCCTGTATCATAGCCCCGCCGTCGCCGGTTTCACCCCCCCCCCCTCCGCGACGCGGCAAATCGTTCCCGGAGCACGCATGGCCGATAAGATCATCCGCGACCCGGTCCACGACGTGATCGCCCTCGACCTCGACGCCCCCGCCGACCGCCTCGCCTTCGATTTGATCGCCTGCCGCGAGGTCCAACGCCTGCGTCGCGTGCGGCAAGCTCGGCCTCGCCAGCCTCGCCTACCCCGGCGCCGACCACAGCCGCTACAGCCACAGCTTGGGTGTGTTCGAGACGGCGCGGAAAATCGTCGCACGCCTGCGGCGCGGCGGGCTCGCTATCACCGAAGCCGACCGCGCCGCCACCGGCGCCGCGGCGCTGCTCCACGATTTAGGCCACGGTCCGTTCAGCCACGTCTTCGAGCGCGTCAGCGGCGTCGACCACGAGGGCATCACCCGCCGGCTGATCCTCGATCCGACCAGCGACGTCCACCGCGCTCTCATCCGATTTGACCCCAAGCGCTGCCCGAGCGCGTGGTCGACCTGCTCCGTCACGAGGGGGAGCCGACGGTGCTATGGGATGTGCTGTCGAGCCAGCTTGATGCGGACCGACTCGATTACCTGCTGCGCGACAACCTGATGACCGGCAGTCGCTACGGCCGGTACGACCTGGCGTGGCTGTTGGAGGCGATGACGGCGGTCGAGGTCGACGGCGCGCCGCGGCTGGCGGTCAGCGGCAAGGGGGTCAGCGCGGCCGAGGCGTATTTGCAGGCGCGGTATCACATGTACCGGCACGTTTACTTCCACAAGGTCGTCCGGGCGGCGGAGGGCATGGTGAAGCTGGCGCTCCAGCGGGCGCGGGAGCTGATGCTGAGCGACGCCGAGGGAGACGTGACCGGCGCCAGCCTGGCGGTCCCGCCGGGCAGCGGGTCGGTGGCGGGATTTTTAACCGGCAATCGGCTCGACGCGGCGGAGTTCGCGGACCTGGACGATGTGAGCGTCCTGGGCTGCTTCAAGGCGTGGAGCCGGAGCGGCGACGCGACGCTGGCGGGCTTGTGCTCGGGGCTGCTCGATCGCCGGTTGTTCAAGACAATCGACCTCGCCGAGCACGCCGACCCGCAGCAGGTTGCCGCCGGGGCCGCCGACGCTGTCGCGGCGGCGGGGGGCGACCCGCAGTACGCGCTCTTCTACGACTCGCCGTCGAGCGCCCCGTACGCGCGGGGGCCGCAGAGTATTCTGGTGGTCACGCCGCGCGGCACGGACGATCTTGCCGACGCTTCCCCGTTCGCCGATGCCCTTACCGCCGGCGCCGAGCAACGGCGGCCGCACCGGCTGCACGTTCACGCAAACCACCTCGACACCGCGCTCGCCGCGGTGAAATGACGTCGGCCGCTACGGTTGAAAAGGCTGATAGCCGCGGACGCAACGCGTCGCGGTCGGGCGCGGCTGCAACGACATCAGACCGCGCCGCGTTGCGTCGCGGCTATCAGCCTGCTGGAGGAATCGCGTCGTCCTCGAAGCGCAGTTCGCTCCGCCCCGTCGCGGCGATCATGCTCGCGTAGCCCTGTTGCTGTGATTCGAGCCCGTCGAGTTCGAGCCGCTTGAGCACGGCCGCGACGGCGGCCTCGGTGAGGCCCTCGACCTCCACGAACGTGCCGATCGTCGGCAGTTCGTCCAGCACGATTTCGCAGCCGTCGAGGGTGAAGGTTTCGCGGTTCTTCTCGAAGACAAGGGACCGCCTGTGGCCGAGGCGTTCGAGGATTTTGCCGGCGGCGTCGGCGTCGCTCGCGTCGAACTCGATCTCCTCCCGCCGCTTGTACGGCCCCCGGCTGGCGCGGGCCCTTGAACGTCACGCGGCCGCGCTTGGCGCCCGACTCGCTCTCCTCAAGCCGCGTCCGCACGCCGCAGTCCGGGTCGGCGACGGCGTAGTAGGTGTTCACCTCCCGCACCTTGCCGACGCGGCTCGCCCCGATGGCGAACAGCCGCTCGCGCACGGGGTCGAGGCTATCGACCTTCACCTTGGCTTCGATCTCGTCGGGCATGTCCGGTCGACTCGTTCCTGTTGAATCACCTGTCGACGCCGAGGCGGAAGCCTCGGGTTCTGATGCGTGAGCCGCGCCCTATCAGAACCCGAGGCTTCCGCCTCGGCGTTGGTCTACCCGACCACCAGGTTCACCATGCGGTTGGGAACGACGATCTCCTTGCGAATCGTCTTGCCTTCAAGCTGATCCGCCACGGCGGCCTTGGCCTGGGCGAGCACGTCCTCCTTGACGGCGTCCTTGGCGACGGTAATTCGCCCGCGCAGCTTGCCGTTGACCTGCACGGGCAGCTCCACCGTGTCGTCGGCGAGCTTCGCCGGGTCGAAATCGGGCCAGGCGGCGAGGACGATGCTCGTGTCGATCTCCAGCACCGTGCGCCAAATCTCTTCCGCCAGGTGCGGGGCGAACGGCGCCAGCAGCAGGGCATAGACCCGCACGAACGGCCGGGGCAGCGCGTCGTGCTTTGCGGCGGCGTTGATGAGCTCGATCAGCTCCGCGATCGCCGTGTTGAAGCGAAGGCCCTCGATGTGCTCGCCAACGGTCGCGATCGCCCTGTGCATGCGGCGGTCGAGATCCTCCGGAACGTCATCATGCCCGCCGACTTTTGCCGCGTGGTCCTCGTCGCCGACGAACGTCCGCCAGACCTTGTTGAGAAAGCGGGTCATGCCGATGATGTCGCGCGTGTTCCACGGCTTCATCGCCTCAAGCGGACCCATGTACATCTCGTAAAGCCGGAACACGTCGGCCCCGTAGTCGGCGACGATGTCATCCGGGTTGATGACGTTGCCGCGACTCTTGCTCATCTTGTGCGCCTTCGCCTCGACGGCCTCGCCGTCGCTCACGCGCACAAAGCCGTTGCCGCGCTTCTCGACCTGCTCGGCGTCGACGCGCTCGTCGTCGACGTGGTACTCGGTCTCGCCCAGAATCATCCCCTGGTTTACAAGGCGCTGGAACGGCTCGCTCGTGCTCAGGTGGCCCAAGTCGAAGAGAATCTTGTGCCAGAACCGGGCGTACAGCAGGTGCAGCACCGCGTGCTCGACGCCGCCGACGTAAAGGTCGACGGGCATCCAGTACTTCTCCGCAATCGGGTCGACGAAGCGCTCGCTGTTGTCCGGGTCGAGGTAGCGCAGGTAGTACCAGCAGGAGCCGGCCCACTGCGGCATCGTGTTCGTCTCGCGTGTGAACCGGCGGCCGTCGCGCTCGACGTTGAGCCAGTCGGTTGCCTTGCTCAGCGGGCCCTCGGGCGTGCCAGTGGGCTTGAAGTCGTCGAGTTCGGGCAGCAGCACGGGCAGCTCGCTCTCGTCGAGCGCGTGGTGGTCGCCGTTGGCGTCGAGCAGAATGGGGAAGGGCTCGCCCCAGTAGCGTTGGCGGGAGAAGAGCCAGTCGCGCAGCTTATAGTTGGTGACGGCCCGGCCGAGGCCCTTGTCGCGGAGGTAGGTAACGATGTCAGCCTTGGCCTCGGCGGTGGTCTTGCCGTCGAGGAAGTCGCTGTTGACGGCCACGCCCTCGCCGGTGAAGGCGAACTGCATCTCGCTGTCGCTCGGTTCGATCGCCGCCTTCGGGTCGCCCACGACTTGGCGGATCGGCAGGTCGAACTTGCGGGCGAACTCGAAGTCGCGCTCGTCGTGCGCCGGCACGGCCATGATGGCGCCCGTGCCGTAGCCCATCAGCACGTAATCCGCGATCCAGATCGGGATCGCCTCGTCGTTGACGGGATTGACCGCGTAGGCGCCGGTGAAGACGCCGGTCTTCTCCTTCGCGTCGGCCTGGCGGTCGCGGTCGCTTTTGTTGGCGGCCGTCGCGACGTACGCCTCAACCTCCGCCCGTTGCGCATCGCGCGTTACGCGATCGACCAGCGGATGCTCCGGCGCAAGCACCATATACGTCGCCCCGAAGAGCGTGTCGGGCCGCGTCGTGAAGACCTCGATCGTCTCGTCGAACCCCTGCACCGGGAACTCGACCGACGCCCCGATGCTGCGGCCGATCCAGTTGCGCTGCATCTCCTTCAACGACTCCGACCAGTCGAGGCCATCCAGATCCTCCAGCAGCCGGTCGGCGTAGGCGGTGATGCGCAGCTTCCACTGGCGCAGCGGCCTCCGCTCCACCGGATGGCCGCCGACGTCGCTCCTGCCGTCGACGACTTCCTCGTTCGAGAGCGTTGTGCCGAGCTCCGGGCACCAGTTCACCGGCTCTTCCGCCACGAACGCCAGCCGCTGGTTGTCGATGACCTCCCGCTGCTGGGCCGGCTCCAGGTTCTCGAAGTGGCGGAAAATGCTCACCTCGCCGGTGATCGCCTCCATCCCCTCCTGCGTCGGGTTCACGACCACGCTGCCGTCGGGGGCGACAAGGTAGTTGCCGTTGAACAGTTCGTTCTCCAACGCCGAGATCGGCCGGGCGGCCTGCTCGACGGGGTCGAAGTAGCTGTTGTAGATTTGCAGGAAAATCCACTGCGTCCAGCGGACGTAGCCGGGGTCGGTCGTGTTCACTTCGCGTGACCAGTCGTAGCCGAGCCCGAGCATTTCGATCTGCCGCCGGAAGGTGGCGACGTTCTTTTGCGTCGTCTCGCGCGGGTGAACGTTGTTCTTGATCGCGTACTGCTCGGCGGGCAGGCCAAATGCGTCCCAGCCCATCGGGTGCAGGACGTTGAAGCCCCTCATGCGCTTGTAGCGACTGACGATGTCGGTGGCGGTGTATCCCTCGGGGTGCCCCACGTGCAGACCTGCGCCGCTGGGGTAGGGGAACATGTCCAGCACGTAGAACGCGGGCTTCTCGGTCTGGTCCGGGTCGGCAGCGCGGTAGACGGCCTCGTCGCGCCACGCCTGCTGCCACCTGGGCTCGACTTCTTTGAAGGGGTAGGGCATGGCGGGCGGGTCGGGGCGTTGCGGGTCGCGAGGCGCGTCTTGATAACGCGAACAGGAAGAAAGGGGCGAAGTCTAGGCGGGCGTGCGTCCGATACAGAGGCCATGTCCCTGACCCTCGTGCCGGCCCCAGACATGGATGTCGCCGCCGCCACCGTTGCCGCATCCGATTCGAACCTGCGCCTCGTGCCGGCCCCCGCCTCCTGGGCAGGGCTCGGCCACGCCGACACCGACCGCCGCCGCGCCCCGCGGTTGACGGTCGAGCAAACGGTCAAGCTCTTCGACGCGACGAGCAACCGCTACTTCGCCGGGCACACCCGCGACATGAGCGACACGGGCTTCCAGCTCGAAATGCCCGCCAAGGTGCCGGCCCGTGCGGGGGAGACGGCGTTGGTGTACGTCTCGGGCGCCCACGCCGGGCGCGGCTTCGTGGAGCAGGCGTCGCTCGTACCGGTCCGGTACATCTGGGTGCGTCGCACCCCCGCGACGGCCGGCGATCCGACACCGCGTTGCGTCTGCGGCGTGCAGGTCCTGGCCGACGTCGGCGAGGCGCGTAACGCCGCGTAATCGATCGGCGATGTTGACTCTGACGTTGCGAACTTGGTCGGAATCGTCCGGCGGGCCGACACGGCGGTTATGATGCGGCACGGCCGCCGATAGTCGGGAACGGCCGGGGAGTTCTATCGCTTGGATCAGGCCGTCCGCCGCTATGTCGCCCGAACGCTGTTGCTGCACCTGGCGTTCCTGCTGGCTGTGCTGGCCGTCGTCGCGTTGAGCGGGCAGGCGATCTACGCCAGCGCCAGCGATCAGGCCGAGGCCCAGGCCCTCGAACGGCTCCGCCAACCCGCCAACCAGGCCGCCGACGCCCTGCGCCGGCACGTGACGGCCATCTACAACGACCTCGCCGCCGCCGACACCGCCGAGCCGGACGTCCTTTGGCGGCAGGTGCGCCGGCGGGCAAGCAACCTCCTGCTGATCGATGTCGCGGGCGACCCACAGGTCGTCTCCCGCTTCGACGACGTCGAAGAAGTCGACCCTGCCAGCCGCCTGGTCAGCATCTTTCCCGCCGACGGCGGTCGCGAGGCGTCGGACCTGGTGGCCCGCCATGCCGATTGGCTCCGCTCCGCGGCCGCGAGCGACGAGCCGGGCGTGCGTGTGGCGGCCTCGCCCGATGGGCTCGCCCCGGCCGTGCTCGTCGCGGCGGCGACCACGTTCGGCGACAACCGGCCGGGCGTGCTCGTGGCGGCGGTGCCGCTGGCGTACCTGAATCAAGCGTTCATCCGCAGCCAGTCGCAGCCCGATCGACTCGGCCTGCTCCTGCTCGACGGCGACGGCCGCCTGATCGCCGGTGGCCTGCCCGGCGAAAATCAGGCGACGCCGACGCTCGAGGGATTGGTGAATGCCGGCGAGGTGCCGAAGCGCCTTGGCCAGTTCATCGCCGACAGCATCACCGGCGGCAGCGCGCCGCCCGACTCCTTTGGCGGCCCGGTGACGGTCGGCGGCTTCGACTTCGACGGCTCGCTCGCGCTGGTCACGCCCGTGCGCCTCCTGACACCCGCCGCAACACGGCCCTCCGCCGACGACGGCGCTGCCGAACCCACGCGGGGCCAGGGCAACCAGGAGGACGAGGCTGAAGCGCAGCTCGCGTCCCTCCGACCCGACGCCGCCGCCTCCATGCCGCCGGGGGCGTCGAGCCAACTGTGGATCGTGGCGCTGCTCAACCGCGCCGAGGTGATCGAGCCGCTGGCGCGCATGAGCCGCGGGATGGTGCTGTGGGCGGTCGCGCTCATCATCGCGGTGACGGCGATTCTCGTCAGCAGCAGCTTCGGCCTGATCCGGGGCCGGAGTCGCCTCGAACGCCTGCGGTCGGAGGTTGTGGACAAGGAACTGCGCGAGGCGCGGCAGATTCAACTTCGCTGGCTTCCCGACGATGAAGTGCATAGCGCCGGCAGCCGCCAGCTTCAGGTGGCCGCCGCCAACGTGCCCGCCAGCCACATCAGCGGCGACTTCTACAACTACTTCGACCTGCCCGAGCAGTGCAAGGGCCAAGGCAACGGCTGCGCCGCGCTCATCGGCGACGTCACCGGCCACGGCATGGCGGCGGCGTTCCTGATGTCGACCACGCAGGTCCTGCTCCGCACCGCGCTGGGCCGCGCGTGCGATCCGGGTCAGGCGCTGACGGAGGTCAACGACGTGCTGGCCCGGCAGAAGTCAGGCGATCAGTTCGTCACGGTCCTCGCGGCCGTGCTCGAACCGAGCGGCGAGGCGATTGAGATCGCCAGCGCCGGCCACGCGGGGCCGCTGGTCTGCGACGCCGACGGCATCTGGACGCCGATGGAGGTCGAGGGCGAACTCGTGCTGGGCGTAATGGCGGGGATGGAGTACCCGACGCACACGCTGCCGCTGGAGGAGACGCGGGCGCTGCTGTTCTTCACCGACGGCGCCGTCGAAGCCCAGGACACCAGCGGCGATCGCTTCAGCCTGCGCGAGTTGGCCGAAGGCCTGCGCAGCGAGCTGCCGGCCGGGCCGGAGTCGGCCAAGGAGGTGGTCGACGCGGCACTGCGGGTCGTGCGCGGCTTCGCGGGGGGCCAGCCGTTCGACGACGACGTGACGTTGATGGCTGTTGTGCTCTCGCCGGCGCCCGAGGCGGCGCCGGAGGTCGAGCAGGTTCCCGCCGGCACGGCTTGACGGGCCGGCGGCGCGGTCTACAGTACCTGCCCGCCGCGGCCACCGCCGCCGGGCCCGCACCCCTTCGGGGCTATAGTGAAATGGGATCACGCCACCATGGCATGGTGGTATTCCGGGTTCAAATCCCGGTAGCTCCACTCGATGTCGCCCCGGCCTTCGCCGGGGCGTTTGCGTGAGCCGCGTCACATCCCAAGCCGCGTCACATCCGTGGACGCGGCGCCTCAAGGCCCCGCGTGACGCCGGCGGCCTCCTCGTAGAGCGCGAGCATCTGCGGCATCGTCTGCTCAAGGCTGTAGGTGGACGCGACCCTCGCCGATGCCGCCGTCCCGAGGCGAAGGGCTGCATCGCGGTCGTCGAGCAACTCGTTCGCTTTGTCCGTGAAGTCTTCCGCCGAGAAGAAGTCGGCGAGCCTGCCGGTCTCGCCATCGGTCACGAAGTCGCGCACGGGCGGCGTGTCGCTGGCGAGCACCGGTGCGCCGCACGCCATCGCGTTGACGAGGCTCCAGCTCAGGACGAACGGGACGGTCAGGTAGACGTGCAAATCAGTCGCCGCGAGCAGTGCAGACAACTCCGCCGGCGGCCGTCGACCCAGAAAGTGCAGGCGGGCAAGGTCGCTTTCACCAATGTCCGCCCGGTCGAGCGCCCAATGCTTGAACGACGCGCCACCCAGGTGCTGCTCGTCGCCGCCGTAGGCGACGCGGTCTTCGCCGACGATCGCCACGTGTACGTTGGTCCGTTCCCGCAGCAGAATGCCCATGCTGCGGAGGAAGATGTCGAACCCGCGCATCGACTCAAATCCGCGGCTGCAATACGTGATGAGTTCGGCGTCCGCGGGCAAGTCCAAACCCGCCACGGTGCGTGCTGGCCGCTCGCCGGGCGGGGGGCGCAGGGCGTTCTCGCGCGGGTGCCAAATCGCGGTGTCCACGCCATCAAAGACGACCTTCAGCCGGTCGCGGTATTCGGCCGGGAAGCGCGACTGCTGGAAGGACGTGGGGCAGTAGCCGATTTGGCAGTTCTGCAAATCGAGCAGAATCATCGCGTTGCGACATCGGCTGCGCAGGAACTTCTCGGGCGCCACGCGCCAGCCGAGGTCGTGACGGAAGGTCATGTCGCTCTCAAGCCCGTGACCGTCGTAGTAGTACTCGAAGAGGTTGACGCACGGCACGTCAGGAAAGAGCTCGCGGAGGAAGAGCGTGCTGCCGAAGCCGCTGTGGCCGACGATCAGGTCGGGGCGGATGTCCTTGCGCGGCAACAGGCTGCGCAGCACGCCATCGCAGTGCCAGACGGCGTTCTCGAAGGTGCGGGAGCAGAAGTGGTTCTGGGCGGTGGCGCCGCCGCGTGTTTGGTAGCGGATTTTCTCGACGCTTCCGCCCGACGGGTACTTCGTCACGGCGGCGGGGGTTTCGCTGACGAACGTGCAACGCCAGCCCTTGTGCTCGGCGAGGTAACGGGCGATGTGGCCGAACTGGGCTGGATAATTGGGGTGGACGAACAGGAGGTGCATCGGCCAGCACTGTAAAAGGGCGACGGGCAGCGGGCGGCACTATCGGACGTGGCAGGCTCGCGTGTTCCCCGCCGCACGACGGCCCGGCGTGTCGTAGGTTTGGACGGTAACGCCCGTGCCGTCTAGTCGGCGGGGCCCGATCGCGAGGGATTCTCCGGTCGGCCGAACTGTTTGCGTCGGCAGGGGCAACTACGCCTACCTATGCCGCCGCTCGTGTGTCCCCAGAACCATGCCGGAGCCCGCCGAGACAACCGCCCCCGCTCACGACAGCGACGCCGACGGCGCCGCCGATGGAGGCGCAGCACGCCGCTCTCGGCAAGCCGCGGAACCGGAGCCCAAGACCATGCAAGAACTCAAGGCCAAAGACGTGCTCACCACCGGCGAAGTGGCCAAGATCTGCAACGTCGCCCCCCGCACCGTCAGCAAGTGGTTCGACTCCGGCAGCCTCCAGGGCTACCGCATTCCCGGCTCCAAGGATCGCCGCATCCCGCTCAACCAGCTCGTGCGCTTCATGAAGGAGCACTCGATCCCGCTGAACGGCCTCAAGACCGGCAACACCCGCGTGCTCATCCTCGACCGCGAACGCGAGGTCACGGAGGTGCTCGAGAAGATCCTCGAGGACGAGGCCCGGTACGAGGTGGAGGTCGTCGAAAGCGCCTTCGCCGCCGGCGTGTCGGCGGGGCGGACCAAGCCGCACGTCATCCTCGTGGACGTTCACCTCGCCGACGTCGAGCCCAAGGCGATGGTGGAGCTTGTCCGCCACACGCTCGATTTGCAGCTCACCAAGCTCGTCGCGATGAGCAGCCAACTCAGCGAGGAAGAGGGCGAACGCCTTACCCATCAAGGCTTCGACGCCTTCCTGAAGAAGCCCTTCCACATCCGCCGCGTCGTCGAAGCCGTCGAGAAAGCCACGCAGGTGCGGTACTGAATGATGTTTCGCAACCCGTAGGGTGGGATTCATCCCACCATCGGAACGAGGACCCGGAGGTGGGATGAATCCCACCCTACGGGCAATTGGGCGACGTCTACGACCCCACCACCGCCAGCTTGCGAACGGTACGCGGTAGCGCGAACTGCACGTTCTCCTCCGCCAGCGAGCGCTCTTCGACGCGGGCACCAAACTCCTGTTGGAGCCGGGCCAGAACGCCCTCCACGTACGCCTCCGGGGCGCTGGCGCCGGCGGTGACGAGCACGGTCTTGGCCCCATCGAGCCACCGCGGGTCGATCTCCGATTCATCATCCACCAGATGGCCGGGCGTGCCGAGTTCGACGGCGCGGTCGACGAGGCGATTGCTGTTCGAGCTGTTCTTGCTGCCGACCACGAGCACGACGTCCGCCTCGGCCGCCCAAGCGCCCACGGCGTCCTGGCGGTTGGTCGTCGCGTAGCAGATGTCCTCCCGCGGCGGCCGGCGAATGTGCGGGAAACGCTCCACGAGCACGTCGATCACCCGCTGCGCGTCCGTCACGCTCAGCGTCGTCTGCGTCGCGTACGCGAGCTTCTGGTCGAGCGGGATGTCCAACACCGCGGCCTCCTCGGGCGTCTCAACAATCGTCATTGCGTCGGGCGCCTCGCCCACCGTGCCGATCGCCTCCTGGTGGTTGCGGTGGCCGATGAAGATGATGTGGTATCCCTCGCGGGCGTAGCGGACGACCTCGTTGTGAACCTTCGTAACGAGCGGGCACGTCGCGTCGTGAACGACCAGATCCCGCTCGGCCGCCTGCTGACGGACGGCGGGGGGAATGCCGTGGGCGCTGAAGACGACCGTTGCTCCACGTGGCACGGCGGCCACGTCCTCGACGAAGCGCACGCCACGGCTGACGAAGTCGTCGACGACGTGCTTGTTGTGGACGATCGCGTGGTAGACGAACACCGGCGGCCCCTGGTGGCGCAGGACGTGGTCGACCACGTCGATTGCCATCCGCACGCCGGCGCAGAATCCGCGGGGGTTGGCGAGCAAGATGCGCATGCTCAGACGGTACGGCCGCGAGCGGATCGAGGCTTGTCCGACATCGGCGTTAGTTGCCGCCAAGGGAGATCAGTTGCTGCCACAGCGCGCGGCCGTCGGCGGTGAGCGAGACCTCGACACGGCCGCTGGCGTCGTCGTAGGCGCTGCCCTTGACGGTGGCCGATTCTGCCGCGGCGGCCAGCAGCAGGCTCGTGGGCGTGTGGGTGTCGGCAACGGCGCCGAGCGTGCTCTGCTCGCCCAGCGGCAACGCCCGCAACGCCTCCACCAGTGCCGCGCGGGCGTCGCGCTCGGCGGCACGTGCGGCGATCAGGCGCTTGCGCGACTGCTGCCAATCCGGCTCGTCCGCTTCGATTGCGTAGCCCGCCTGCCCCGTCGCGGCGATGAGCTGGCGGGACCACTGCGGCACGACGGCGGCGGCGTCGGTTGGATCGACGAGCGGCCGCAACGCCGCGACCAAAGTGTTCGCCTCCGGATCGGCCACCCGCGGCGATCCGTCGCCGGGCGCCTCCGCGACGGCGGTGCCCGTGACCTCCTCCGGCAGCGCCGCGGCGAGGCGTGTGATGACCTCCGCCCACTGGCGGTCGTCGAGCGCCGGGGCATTGGGAATCTCCTCCAAATCGCCGCGGAGCCGCGCCACCCAGTCCGCCGGGTCGAGGGACAGGCTCACGCGGATCTGGCGCTCGTCGGCGAAGGCGATCCGCGTGACCGGTCGGGCGGCGAGGTAGCGACGCGACTGCTCGCCGACGCGGCCGAGGTCGAAGAGGTCGCCGAGCGTGCCGGCCGGAACTTCCTGCGACGACTCGGGGTCGTCGGACTCGCTCGCCAGCGGCACCGGCCGGGCGGCGGTCATCAGGCGCTCCATCACCTCGCGTCGCGCCTCGACGAACGCCCGCTGCCGCGCCTCATCGGGAACGGCGGGCCAGCCGGTTTCGGGGTCGAGCGGCTCGATCCGCGAGTTGGTGCCCGCCCCGTCGCGCGGCAGGGCACCCAGCGCCATCTCCGGCGTCACGCTGCGGCCGAGCGCGACGAAGTTTCGGCCTGTCCAGCGGCGCAGGGTGCGCTCGATGTGGGCGAACGAGACGCTTTCCGGCAGCCGATCGGCAGCGCCATCGCGGGCCAGCTCGCGCCGCAGCGCCGCGGCCACCAACTCGCCGCCGGCTTGAAGCTGCACCTGCGCCGTGCCGGGCGCTGCGAACCGTGGGCCACCGATCTGCGGCGCGTCCTCGAGCGCCTGCCGCACGCGCCGGGCCGCGCCATCGTTGAGCTGGCCGAGCATCCCGCCGACGGTCAATCCCGGCGCCAGCGCCTCGGCTTTGACGGCCAGGAAGAGCCGGTCCACCGCGTCCGCGCGGGCGGCACGCACCAGGTCGTCGCGCGATGCCCGCACCGCGTCCTCGAAGTCGCCCAGGTCGGCCAGCGACGGCGTCGTGGTCTGCGCGGAGGCGAGGGCCGCGGGACACGCCACGGCGGCGATCGCGAGATGGAGGCAAAAGCGTCGCATGGGTCGGCCTCGGGGGCGTCCACATCATACGGCGCGGCCGCTATCGTTGCTTGCCCGCTCCTTCCCACGACACTCTCGCCCCGTCTCGCCATGTTCCCGCGCAAACCCACCCGACAGATCACGCTCGGCGGCGACGCCCACCACCCCCGCGGCCCCGTCAAAATCGGCGGCGGTCTCGACGGCACGGAGCCCGCCCCCGTGGTCGTCCAGACGATGACCAGCGGCTACACGTGGGACGTCGCCAACTGCATCGCCGAGGTGCAAAAGCTCGCCGACGCCGGCGCCGACGTGGTGCGCGTTGCCGTGCCGGAGCGCAAGGACACGGAAGCGCTGAAGGAGATCATCCCCGCCTCACCCGTGCCGATCGTGGCGGATGTGCATTTCCACTTTAAGCGCGCCCTCGAAGCCGTCGAGGCGGGCGTCCACAAGATTCGCCTGAATCCTGGGAACATCAACGATCGCAAGCAGGTGATCGACGTGATCCAGGCGTGCAAGGAGCGCAAGCTGCCCATCCGCGTGGGCGTCAACGAGGGGTCGATCATCGAGCGCAAGGACAAGCAGCGCCGCCTGAAGGAACTCGGCGGGTACTTCAGCGATAGCAAGCACGGCCACCTGCTGGCGATCATGATTACGAAGCTCGAGGAGTACCTCGACATCTTCCACAAAGAAGATTTCCACGACATCGCCATCAGCGCCAAGAGCATCGACGCGCAGCTCGTCATCGCGGCGTACACGGAGATCAGCAAGCGGTTCGATTACCCGCTGCACCTGGGCGTCACGCACGCCGGGCCGAAGGAGACGGGGACGATCCGCAGCGTTGTCCCGCTGGGCCATTTGCTCGCGAGCGGCATTGGCGACACGATTCGCATTTCATACGCGAACGACCCGATCTATGAAGTCGAGGATGGTCTCGAACTGCTTTATACCCTCGGCCTTCGCGAGCGCGTCGGGGCCGAGCTCATCGCCTGCCCGACGTGCGGGCGAATTCAGGTCGATTTGTTCACGCTGACGCAGGACGTCCGCAAGATGCTCGCGAGCGAGATCACGGTTCCGATGAAGGTGGCCGTGATGGGCTGCGTCGTCAACGGCCCCGGCGAGGCCGAGGGGGCCGACGTTGCCATCTTTGCGGGCAACAAGAAAGGAATCATTTACGTGCAGGGCGAGAAAGTCGCTAACATCCCCGAGGCCGACATCCTCGACCGTTTGCTGCACGAGTGCAAAGCCTTTCAGACGAAGGTGCAGGCCGGCGAGGCGAAGCTGGGCGACAAGGTCGTCGAGGTCAAGCCGCCGGACCCCATCGGCGAGCTTGGCAGCGGGTGGGAGAAGATCAAAGAAGCGACGCGTGGTGCGTTGCCGGTGGTAAGTTAGTTGCTCACGCTTTATTGAGGTAGCGACACCGCTATGGCAACTCGAATCGGCTGCCTCGGCTTACTTGTCCTCTGGGCCGAGATTGGAATGTACCTGCACTTCTCCGGCGGCTTCAGCGAAGACGGCGGCGGTCGGTTCGCGTTCATCGGCCTAGTTGGTGCCGCCGTGTGGATCATCGGCAGCGGCATAGAGCGGTTGACTACCCGCAAAAGTCGAAAGTGAGCTAGGTAAGTTTGGACTCGGCCCACCATCGACCTGCCGATCAAGTCTTACGATTGGCTGGAGGGGGATCAAGGCGTTCACGCCGCGTATGACCGCGAGACGGGGCGAGCTTACAACCACATGCACACCCGCTGACGGACGCCGAAGATGTCTTGCTTCGGCATCTTGTATGATGAGCCGGCCATGACCAAGAGCATCGACCACGCCGCGATCCGCTACCTCGCCGACGCCGACGGCAAGCAGACCGACGCCGTCGTGCCGATCGACCTGTGGCGGGAGATCTCGTCGGAGGTGGAGACGCGGTTCCTGCTCGACAACCCCGCCATGCGTGAGCGGCTGATGACGGCGATCAACAGCCCGGCGTCGGAGTCGATCTCGTTTGACGAGGCGCTGCGGCAGTTCGGCTTTACGCGAGCGGAGATCGAGGAGGTGAAGCTTGAGGACGATTGAGCTATCGCCGGTTGCAATCGACGATCTCGCGAAGCTCTCGGCAAGCGACCGCAGCTTGGTGGCCAAAGCCTTCGCGTTGATGACTGAAGCTGCACGGACGCCGTTCACCGGCATCGGCAAGCCCGAGCCGCTCAAGGGCGATCTACGCGGCTACTGGTCGCGACGAATCAACGCGGAGCATCGCCTGGTCTACGAAGTGTCGGAGGATCGCATTCGCGTCGTCGCCTGTCGCGGGCACTACGAGCGGTGATGAGCCGGCCGGATCAGCGTGATCTTCTGCCAGATTTTCCGGCTGATGCCGTTCGTCAGCGACTCGATCTCGTCGACCGTCGCGACGGCGACGTTGTCGGGGAAGTTCTGGATGTACAGCACGGCCACCTTCGCGATCAGGCTCAGCATCTCGCCGCAAAAGTCGAGGTAGCGCGTCAACTCTTCGGGCGTGAGCGGGCGATTGTCGGGCGGCATGCGGCTTTCGCCCATGTTGGGGTCGGTCGGGTCCTTCGAGAGCTGGTGCAGGTCGACCACGTGGGCCATCGCGCGCAGCTCGTGCAGGGCGTCGAGGGCGCGGGCGCGCTTCCACCGCGTCTCGAGCGACAGCATGAACGCGACGAGCGCCGCCAGGAAAAAAATTGCCCCGAGCGTCGGCTCGAGCACCTGGATGAAGTCGAGCGCGGTCGACACCTCCCCGAAGCGGTGGATCGCCAGTTCGAAGACGATCAGGGCGAAGACGCCCAGCAACAGCAGAATGGTTGGCACGCGCAGCAGGTAAATCGGCTTGCCCAGACGCCGGCAGGTGGACTTGGCGCAGGCGGTGACGTCGATCAGCTCGCGTGCCACCGTGCGCAGCCCCGCCTTCGGAAACAGCACCGCCACCCGCTGTTCGAGGCGGACCACCGTGCGGTGCAACAGTTCCGGATCGACCGATCGCGACGACATGCCGCCAACGTACCGACAACACGATCAGTCGGCCGCGTCCTCGCGTGTGGCGCCTTTAGCCGCCCCGCCTCGCGGGGCGCTCGGTGGCCGGCCACGCGCCCCGCAAGGCGGGGCGGCTAACGGACACGCGGATGTCTCGTCGCGCCCTCGGTCGCGTCAACACGGGGTGTTCCGCACACAACGAGCACGGGTACGATGTGACGGCGATGGCGGAGTCCTTCTACTGGCGGTTGTGGCGGTATCGCAGGCAGCCAATGACCTGGCGGCAATGGCAGCGCTTCCCCCGCGTCGCCGACTACAAGAACGAGTATTGGGACGGCGTGGCCCGCTACACCGCGCGGCCGAAGCAGATGCCGTGCTACCTGCCCCTCGACCGCCTCGCCGACGAGCCGGCCGACGACGCCACGAGTCACGGCCGGCTCGAGACCAGGATGATCGGCGACGACGACTGGCCGTCGGTCGCCGAGGCGTTCCACCTGGCGATGCACAACGAGATGCCGCTGAGCATGTGGCACCGACGGCTGCACGACCGCATCGCCACGCGGGTCATCCACGATGTGCGCAACGGCGGCGATGGGCCGCTGGTTCCGCGGGCGTGTCGGCTCGCGATCCTGCACATGACGCGAGAGAAGGACGGGGAAACGTCGCAGACCGCGGTGCCGGTCGGCGCCGCGTTGGTGGTTCGTGACGCGAAGATGTGGGGGCTGCCCGACGACGTCGCGAGGACGGAGCCGCCGATGCTCGATTGGATCTTCGTCCACTGGCTGTTCCGCGAGCACGGCATCGCCGGCCGGCTGCTGCACGAGGTGGCGGCGGCGCTTCGGGAGGACGGCCACCGTTACCTGGCCAGCAACGCGATGCTGGCGAACCCCGGCTCGGTCGGCCTGCACTGGGGCCGCGGGTTCATCTCGTGCGGCGGCATGATGTCCTCAGTGAGAGCCGAGGTCCGCGCGCGGCCGAAGGGCGAGGCAACGTGATGCCCACCGGCATCGGCCATCTCCTCGACTTGATCGCCGACCGGCGGGCCTTGCTCGGTCGGCCGCTCGTCGTCGCGATCGACGGCGGCAGCGGGGCGGGCAAATCGACGCTTGGGGCGGCGCTCGCGCGGCGGCTCGACGCCGCACTCTTCACGCTCGACGACTTCTACCAGACGAGCATTCCCGAGTCCGACCTGCTGAAGCTGTCGATCGAAGATCGGTTGCAAAACGTCTTCGACTGGCAGCGCGTGCGCGACGACGTGCTGCGCCCCCTCCGCGAAGGCCGGGCCGCGCGGTGGCATGCGTTCGACTTCCTCGCCGGGTTAAGCCAACGCGGCACGTACGCGCTGCGGGACGAGCCGAGCGAGCTTGCGCCACGGCCGATTGTGGTGATGGAGGGTTCCTATTCCTGCTCGCCGCCGCTGGTAGATCTGGTCGATTTGCGGGTGCTCGTGCGGCA
Organism: Tepidisphaeraceae bacterium; assembly: GCA_965214125.1. Classification (GTDB taxonomy): domain Bacteria; phylum Planctomycetota; class Phycisphaerae; order Tepidisphaerales; family Tepidisphaeraceae; genus CBDCBA01. The sequence continues at coordinate 56,169 of CBDCBA010000011.1, read as the reverse complement.
GCCCGAAGCCGAGCGGCGGCGGCGGGTCGAGGGTCGCGGCGACGCCGACTACCTCGACCTTGGCGCTTGGCGGGAGGTCTGGCCGCCGGTCGAGCGGCACTATTTCGCCCAGGTCTGCCCGCCCGAGTCGTTCGACGTGGTCATCGACAACGACGTTCAATCTGCCACCGCGTGAGGTTTGGGACAAATTGCGGTAGCGTTGTGCGATGCTTAAGGCGTGCGTCATCGGGCTCGGGCCGGTCGGTCTCAACGCGGCGCGGCTGGTGCAGCTCGATCCGCGCATCGAGCTGGCGGCGCTGGTCGATCAGGACGAGGCGCTCGCCGGCACGCGGCCGCTGGAGGACGGGCCCGAGGTCGTCGCGGAGGCCGACGCCGCCTTGGCCGCGGTCGACGTGGCCATCCTCTGCACAACCAGCCGCCTTCCCGACCTTGGGCCACTGCTGGAACTCTGCTGCGCGTCGGGCACCCACGCCGTCACAAGCTGCGAGGAGATGCTCTGGCCGCGCTACCGCCACGCCGACCTGGCCGACGCGCTCGACGCCCGCGCGGCGGAGGCGAACGTCGCGCTGCTCGGCACGGGCGTGAACCCCGGCTTTGTCCTTGATTTCCTGCCGCTCGTGGCGAGCTTCGTTCTTCCCGAAGTGCAGCGCGTTCGGGCCGTGCGGCGAGTGGATGCGCTGCGCCGCCGCAAGCCGTTGCAGGCGAAGGTCGGGGCGACGCTGACGGTCGACCAGTTCGAGCACCGCCGTGACCTCGGCACAATCGGCCACAAGGGTTTGGCCGAGAGCGTGGCGATGGTCGTCGCCGGCCTCGGCGGCGAGGCGCGGCCGGGCAGCGTGCAGGAGACGCTCCACCCCATCCTCGCCGAGCGTTCCATGAAGAGCGCCCTCGGCGACATCAAGCCCGGCCACGTCGCGGGCATCCACAACGTCGGCCGGTGGCGCGGCGAGGGGCTGGACGTCGAGCTCGACCTCATCATGAGCTGCGGCTGGCCCGACGAGGTGGATCTGGTCGAGCTGGGCGGCCCGGTCCCGCTGCGGCTGAAGATCAGCGGCGGCACCCCCGGCGAGTCCGCGACGGCGGCCGCGTTGGTCAACGCCGCCCGCATCCTGCCAGGCTGCCAATCGGGGCTGCGCACCATGCTCGACCTCGGCCGCCTGCCGTGCAGTCGCGCGATGCCGATGATCGAACACCGCATTTGAAAGGTGTGCCGGCGTAGCATCGCCCGTGCCCGCCGACGCTCCGCTCGATCGTCCCGCCGTCTGCTCTTGGTCGCTTCAGCCAAAGGATGACGCCGACCTCGTCCGGCTCGTCCAGGCGACGGGGCTCGATCGCGTGCAGCTCGCCCTTGATGACGCGACCGACGCCACCTTCGAGGCGTTGGAGACTGCGGGCATCGCCGTCGTGAGCGGCATGGTCGGCGCGGTTGGCGAGGACTACTCGACGGTCGCCCGCATCGAGGAGACGGGCGGCGTCGTTCCGGACGCGACGTGGCCGCAAACGCGAGAGAACATGAAGAAGGCGGCGGCACTGGCTGGCCGGCACGGCGTGTCGCTCGTCACGTTCCACGCCGGGTTCATCGCCGATGATTCGGCCGACCCCGCGTTCGACAAAGTGCAGGAACGCCTCTCCGACGCGGCGGGCATCTTCGAGGACCACGGCGTGAGAATCGCGCTGGAAACCGGGCAGGAATCCGCCGACGCGCTGCTGGCGATGCTGGCAACGGCCGGGGACTGGTTTGGCGTGAACTTCGACCCGGCGAACATGCTGTTGTACGGCAGCGGAGACCCGATCAAGGCGATCGGCAAGCTCCTGCCGCACGTCCGGCAGGTCCACCTGAAGGATGCCGTCTCGAGCGGCACGCCCGGCGAGTGGGGCACGGAGGTGGCGCTGGGCGAGGGGGAAGTGGACTGGCGTCGCTTCTTCGCGACGCTGCGGGCGTCGGGGTTTGCCGGCCCGTTCGCGATCGAGCGGGAGGCAGGCGACCGCCGGGTGGAGGATGTGCAGCAGGCGGCCCGCATCGTGGTCGATTTCGCCTGAAACAATCCGGCGTGGGTGGCGTTGGGCTGCGTGCCGGCGTCGCGCGGACGCCGGCTTGCCCTCCGGCACGCACTTGCCTTCAGACAGAGACACCGCATGACCTTGATGTCGCAGCCGGGCCGACGATGCAGCCGCCCGACCCGCTCCGCCGCTGCTCTTCGCCGCGCCAGCGCCCTCGCGTGCGTCGGCCTGCTGACGGCGGGGTCCGGGTGCCTGCCGCCAGAGCAGGCCGTCGAGGCTGCCGACGCCGCGGCGTACAGCATTCTCGAGGAAAAACAGCTCGCCGCCCTCGGCCGCGCCGAGCCGTTCACCATCGACACGCCCGAGGATGAGCTGCGCCGCAAGCTCCTGCTCGACCAAAACCTGCCCGCCGCCGGCCCCGCCAGCTTCGGCAGCCTTTACCTGCCGCCGGTTCCCAAGCAGCCCGACGGCGTCACCGACGGCCCCGACGCGCTTCCGGCCGGGGCACGCGAGCAGATCGTCGGCACCCGCGTTGCCCCAACGCCCGGCGTCAACGCGCCGTCGCTGTCGACCGACTTGTTCCTGGTGCAGCTTGGCCCGCGCGGCACGGTTCGCCGTGTCGTCGCCGAGCCGGCCGGCATCGGCGTCACGCTCGGCCCGCCGGCGCCGGGCGACTTCGACGCAATCGAGCCGCTGGTGATCTCCCTCGTCGAAGCCTTGACCATTGGCGCCCGCAACAGCCGCGACTACCAGACCCAAAAGGAACTGCTCTACCAAACGGCCCTGTCGCTCGACCTTGAGCGAGACCAGTTCGAGTTCCGCTTCAACGCCACCCTCGACGCGGACTTCCAGAGCGAGTTGGAGGGCGACGACACCAGCGGCGTGGTCGTGTCGCCGGCCATCGGGGTCAACAAGCTGTTCAAGAGCGGGGCGATTCTCACCAGCCGCATCGGCCTGGATTTGGCGAAGCTACTCAGCGGCAACGAGGCCGAATCGCTCGGCCTGCTCGCCGACGCGAGCATCACGATCCCGCTCTTGCAGGGTGCGGGCGTGGAGGTGGTCGCCGAGCCGTTGCAGCAGGCCGAGCGCGACGTAATCTACGCGATCTGGGATTTCGAACGCTTCAAGCAGACCTTCGCGGTCGACGTGATCGGGCGGTACTTCAACGTGCTGCAGGCGCTCGACCGCATCGCCAACGCCCGCGGCACGTACGAGCGGCTGAAGCTCAACAGCCGCCGGTCGTACGCGCTCTTTGAGGCGGGCGAGTTGCCGGCGGTGCAGGTCGACCAGGTGCTCAGCAACGAGCTTAGCGCCTACGGCCGGCTCATCCGGGCGGAGCAGGCGTACGAGGACCAGCTCGACCAGTTCAAGCTCTTCCTCGGCCTGCCGCCGGACGCGGCCGTGTTGCTCGATCCCGAGGAGCTTGAGGAGTTGCAGCCCCTGGCGACGCGCGTGCTCGGCGATGTCGCCGAGGGCGGCCTGCTCCGGCAGTACACCAACAGCCTCGGCCCGCCCACCACGCAGCCTACCACCCCGCCCACCACTCCACCTGAACCCAACGCCGCGCTCGACGAGCAGGCGCTCGAGGAGGCGATCGATCCAACCGAGCAGCCCGGCCCAACTGATGAAACGAACCTGCCGGGCAACCCGCGCGAGATCCAGCGGCAGATCGAGGGCGACACCGCCTCCCCGCTGGGCGTGCCCGTGGTCCCGCTCGACCTCGCGTTTCGCAGCAAGGCGATTCGGGTGGCGCTGAACAACCGCCTCGACCTGGCGGCCACGTACGGTGAGGTGGTTGACGCCCAGCGTCGCATCGTCGTCGCGGCCAACGGACTTGAAGGCGTGATCGACCTCGTCGGCAGCGTGAACGTCGGCGGCGGTCGCGGGGCATTGTCGGGTAATTTGCCGGACACGAACCTGCGCTTCGACGAGGGCAGCTACGCGGCCGGCCTGCGGCTGTCGCTGCCGATCGAGCGCACGGCCGAACGCAACGCCTATCGCAACGCGCTGATTGCGATGGAGCGTGCTGTCCGCACGGCGCAGGAGGCGGAGGACCGGGTCAAGCTGAACATCATCGACGCGCTGCGGAACATCCGTGTCGCCGCCGAGGATCTGCGGGTGCAGGCCCTTGCCATCGAGGTGGCGCAGCGGCGGCTGAATCTCGCGAACGAACTGCTCGATCTCGGCCGCGGCGAAACGCGCGACGTGACCGAGGCCGAGGCCGACCTGGTCGACGCCCAGAACGCCTTCACCAGCTCCCTGGTCGACCTGCGCGTCGCCGAACTGACGCTCCAACGCGACCTCGGCCTGCTGCGCGTCAGCCAAGACGGGCTGTACGAGGAGTCCGAGTTCTTCGAGTCGCTTCTCCCCAACTAAGGTGTTGAATCGGGGCCCGATTTCCTGTCGCAACAAACATGGTCGGGTGGCGTTCTGGGTAAGGGGTACGGGAGGGGATGGGGGCTGATCCCGACGCTTTCGAGCCTGCACATGAGCAATTCCACGCCATCCACACCGTCGCGCAAGGGCCGCAGCCCGCTGGTTCCGATCGTCGTCGTCATCGGCCTGCTGGCGGTGGCGGGCTCGGCGGGGGCGTTCTTCTACCTGAGCGACGGCTCGGGCCAGGGCACGACCGACGCCAGCACGTTCGAGGTGCGTCGCGGCGAGATCGTCGTGAGTGTGACCGAGAGCGGCACCATCCGCGCCGCCCAGCAGGAGGTGCTCAAGAGCGCCATTGAGGGTCAGGCCGCCATTCTCCAACTGGCGCCTGAGGGGCAGATGGTCGAGAAGGGCGCGTTGCTGGTGGAGCTCGACGTCAGCGGGCTTCAGGACGACAAGGTCGACCACGAGATCGCCGTCCAGAACGCCGAGGCCGCCTTCATTCGCGCGACCGAAGAGCTCGCCGTCGCGGAGAACCAGGCGATCGCGGATGTGTCAGCCGCGAAGCTGGAACGGGATTTCGCGCTGGAGGACATCAAAAAGTACCAGCAGGGCGACTTCCCGAAGGAGCTCAAGGAGGCCGAGAACACGATCACCATCGCCGACGAGGAGCTCAAGCGTGCCCAAGACAAGCGGATCGGCAGCGAGAAGCTCGCCGACAGCAAGTTCATCAGCGAGACCGAACTGCGTGCCGACGTGCTTGCGGAGAAGAAGGCGCAGCTCGCCTACGAGCTCGCCCAGCAGGAGCTGGCGCTGCTGAAGGAATGGGACTACAAGCGCAAGATGCAGGAGTTCGAGAGCAACGTCGAACAGACGGAGCTGGCCCTCGAACGCGCCGAGCGCAAGGCCCTGGCCGACAAGGCCCAGGCGGTGGCGGAGCTCAAGGCCAAGGAGAGCGAGCTCGCCCGGCAAAAGGACAAGCTCGCGAAGGTGATCGACCAGATCGGCAAGGGCAAGATCTACGCGCCGACGAATGGTCTGGTCGTCTACGCCACCACCGGCCGCGGCGGCTGGCGCGGCAACGACGAGCCGATGGACGTCGGCCAGGAGGTCCGCGAACGCCAGGACCTGATCTACCTGCCGACCCCAAGGGACCGCATCGCCGAGGTCAAGATCCACGAGAGCAGCCTCGACAAAGCCCGCGTCGGCCTGCCGGCCCGCGTGACGATCGACGCGCTGCCCAACCGCGAGTTCTGGGGCACCGTCACCAAGATCGCGCCACTCCCGGACGCCTCGGTGTCGTGGATGAACCCCGACCTGAAGGTCTACGCGACCGAAATCCTCATCCCCGGCATCAACGAGGAACTCAAGACCGGCATGAGCTGCCAGGCGGAGATCATTGTCGAGACCTACGACGACGTGATGTACGTCCCGGTGCAGAGCGTGGTCCGCATCAGCGGGCGGCCCTTCGTCTTCGTGAAGCGGCCGGGCGGGCAGGCGCCCGAGCAGCGCGAGGTGGAGATCGGGCTCGACAACAACCGCATGGTGGTGGTCGAATCCGGCATCGAGCCGGGCGAGGAGGTGCTGCTCGCGCCGCCGCTGGGCCAGACGGCCAACATCGAGACGCTCCGTCCCGAGGACGTGCCCGAGGAGCAGAAGCAGAAGGCCGCCGAGGCCCGCGAGACGCAGCCGACGGCGCAGGAGCAGACCGAGTCGGCCCAGCCGCAAGCCAACGCCGGCGGCGGCGGTCGCGAGGCGATGATGAAGGCGTTCCGCGAGATCCAGGCCAAGGCAACCGACGAGGAAAAGAAGAAGCTTCAGGACTACATGTCCGAGCAGGATTGGCAGGGCCTGCAAACGTACTCCCAAGAACTCGCCACCAAGTACGGCATCTCCATGGGCGACGGCGAGTCAGGCGGCGACGCCGAAGCCAAGCCGGCCGAAGAGGAAGGCGATGCCGGCGCTGCGGCCGACCCGCGCCAGGCGATGCAGGCGCTGATGGCCAAGCTCACCGACGACGAGCGCGACAAGCTCACCAAGTACCGCGAAGACGGCGAGTGGGAGCAGATGGGCACCTATATGCAAACCCTCGGCAAGAAGTACGGCATCGAGCTCCCCGAGCGGGGCGGGCGACGCGGCGGTGGTGGTGGCAGTGGTGGCGGTGGTGGGGGTGGCCAGTGACGTTGGAGGCTGAACCGGTCGACGCGAGGGAGGCCGGCCCGCTCGCGGAGTCGTCGGCACACGCGGGCTTAAAGCCGGTTGTCGAGCTCTTCGACGTGATGAAAACCTACGTGATGGGCGACCAGATCGTCCGCGCCCTCGCCGGCGTGACGCTGACCATCCGCGAGGGCGAGTTCGTCAGCCTGATGGGCCCCAGCGGCAGCGGCAAGAGCACGATGCTCAACCTGCTCGGCACCCTCGACCGCCCCAGCAACGGCCGATACGTGCTCCACGGGCAGGACGTGAGCGAGCTCGACGACGACGAGCTCAGCGACTTTCGCCTCGATGCGCTGGGCTTTATCTTCCAAAGCTTCAACCTGATCCCGCAGTTGACCGTGCGCGAGAACATCGAATTGCCGATGTTCTATCTCGACCAGGATCCCGACGCGATGCACGAGCGGGCGACCGAGCTCGCCAACCGCGTCGGCCTTGGCGACCGGCTCGACCACCGGCCCACCGAGTTGTCCGGCGGTCAGCAGCAGCGCGTCGCCATCGCGCGCAGCCTTGCGAACAACCCGCCGCTGATTCTCGCCGACGAGCCCACCGGCAACCTCGACTCGACCACCACCGAGTCGATCATGGATGTGCTGATCGAGCTCAACCGAGCCGGCAAGACCATCGTGATGGTCACGCACGAGCCCGACATCGCCGCCTACGCCGGCCGGCAGATCCACATGCGCGACGGGCTCATCGAGCGCGACGAACGCCACGCCGCCCGAGCCCACGCCTGACCCTCGCATGAGACGTTTCCTCAAGAATGTCCGCCTCGGCACCAAGAACCTGCTGCTGCACAAGTTGCGGTCGCTCTTGACGATGCTCGGCGTGGTCTTCGGCGTGGGCAGCGTCGTCGCGATGCTGAGCGTCGGCGAGGGGGCCAGCGCCGAGGCGATGGCGCAGATCGAAAAGCTCGGCAGCCGCAACATCCTCGTCACGAGCCAGGAGCCCGTCGAGACGGCCGCCAACAGCGGCGGACAGCGGCAGCGGATGAGCAACTACGGCGTGAAGTACGAGGACGTCGGCCGGCTCCGCGAGACGATCCCCGGCATCAGCCGCGTGGTGCCCGCCAAGGCCGTTCGCAAGCAGGGGCGATTGGGCACCAACGTTGAAGAGCTCCGCCTCGTCGGCACCACGCCGCAATGGAGCGAGATCGTCAAGCGCAACCTCGTCGCCGGCCGACACCTCGCGCCCGGCGACATGAGCGGCTACAACGACGTGGTCGTCCTGACCGAGCAGGGCGCGCGCAAGCTGCTCGCGACGCGGGCGACCGTCGGCAGCCAGGTGAGCATCGGCGGGGGAAGTTATGAGGTGATCGGCATCGTCGAAAGTGCCGGCGGCGGCAACAACGGGCGCGACGGCGTCGACGCCGGCAACAGCGGCCTGCCGACGCCCGACGAAAACGTCGATGCCTACGTTCCCCTTCCGCTCCTGCGCGAACGCCTCGGCGACCTGATCGTCGAGATCAGCTCCGGCAACTTCAGCCGCGAGGAGATCGAGTTGCACCAGGTGATCGTCGAGGTCGACGACATGGAGGACGTGCCCCTCGTCGCCAACGCGACACGGCGGATGTTCGAGCGGTTTCACGACAAGGTCGATTACAAGATGACCGTCCCGCTTGAACTGCTCCGCCAGGCTGAGGAGACGAAGCGCCGCAACAACATCGTCCTCGGCAGCATCGCCGGCATCAGCCTGCTCGTCGGCGGCATTGGCATTATGAACATCATGCTCGCGAGCGTGACTGAGCGGACGCGCGAGATCGGTATTCGCCGCGCCATTGGGGCTCGGCGGAGCGTGATCATCCAGCAGTTTTTGATCGAAACCGTGGTGCTCTCCACGATCGGCGGCCTCATCGGCATGGGGCTGGGCGTGCTGATCCCGGAGATTATCGAGCATTACACGGACATGCGCACGGTCGTGACGCCGTGGAGCCTAATCGTCAGCGTCGGCATCAGCATGTTCGTTGGCATCGTCTTCGGTCTCTACCCAGCCGTCCGCGCCGCGAACCTCGATCCGATTCAAGCGTTGCGGCACGAGTGAGCGCGGAAAGGATGAAGGCAGAAGGATGAAGGATGAACCTGAGCCCGAACCGGAGACGTCTGCCTCGGCTCCGGGTCGGGTTCATCCTTCATCCTTCTGCCTTCATCCTTTCTCACACACCCACTTCCACTGCTCGTCCGACACCGGCACCACGCTCAGTCGCGACTGTCGGACAAGGTCCCAATCGGCGAGTTGCTCCTCGGCCTTCACCATCGCAAGAGTGACAGGCGCCTCAAACTTCTTCACAAACTTCACGGTCACGATGACCAGCTTCTCGTCGTCCTCTGCCGGGTCCGGGTGCGGCCCCTTCGTGACCTTCGCGATACCGACGGCCGCGCGTTCTTTGCCCGTGTGGTAGATCAGGCACCCGTCGCCGCGGTGCATGGCGCGGATGTTCTTCAGCGCGGCGTTGTTCGTCACGCCGTCCCAAACGGTCGACTTGTCGCGCTCGAGGTCGTTGATCGAGTAGACATCCGGCTCCGTCTTCAACAACCAGTAGGCCATGTCGACAATGTAGGGTGGGTTTCAACCCACCTCCGAATGCAGCAACTTGTTGACCCGATGGTGGGATGAATCCCACCCTACGGCATCTGCAACCCGCCCATACCGCCGCCGCTGACGCCGCCAAACTCGTCCTGGCCTTGCGGCTGATCGTCTTCGCCCTGTGCCTTGGCGACGGGCTTCTGCCACGTCTGGCTGACCTTGCGGAGCAAATCGGTCATGTCGGTCTGGGCGATGCTGAACGCCTTCACGCGCAGGTTGCTCGCGAGGTTGGCCTGCATCGTTTCGAGCTCCTGCCGGTCGGCGGCGCTGACGGGCTGGCCGTACTGCTCGTTGCGGGCCAGGACCATCGCCTTTTGCTCGAACTGCTGGAGCATGCGGCCGGCGTCCTTGTCGTCGCGCAGGGCCTTCTGGGCGTCGGCATACTTCTCGATCGCCGGGTGCTTGGCGATGAGATCGCCGAGCGTTTGGGCGGCGTCGAGGATGTCCTTGTCGAGGGTGTCGTCTGCCATTGCCCGTATCCTATGAACCCGTGCCGGACCGCTACCACCGCCAAACCCTTCTCCCGCAGATCGGCGACGCCGGCCAGGCTCGGCTCGCGGAGGCTACCGTCGCCATCCTCGGCTGCGGGGCGCTCGGCACCGTTGCCGCCGACTCGCTCGCCCGCGCCGGCGTCGGCCGGCTGATCTTGATCGATCGCGATTTGGTCGAGGTGACCAATCTCCAACGTCAAACCCTGTACGACGAAGCCGACGCGACCGACAGCCGCCCCAAGGCCGTCGCCGCCGCCGAGCGGTTGCAGCGCGTCAACTCTTCGATTTCCCTCGAACCGCGGCCAGTCGACGTCGATGTCGACAACGTCCTCGCCCTCGTCGAGGAGGCCAACCTGATCGTTGACGGCACCGACAACGCCGCCACGCGGTACCTGCTCAACGACGCTGCGGTGAAGCGTGGCAAGCCGTGGATCTACGGCGCCGCCGTCGGCACGGAGGGAAGGGCGATGGCTCTGGGTAGGGTGGGATTCATCCCACCATCCGGCGAGTCGGATCAATCGAACCAGAGGTGGGATAAATCCCACCCTACGGCGGAGGCGGGTCCTTGCCTGCGCTGCGTCTTCCGCGATCCGCCGCCGCCGGGGGAGTTGGAGACGTGCGACACCGCCGGCATCCTCGCGGCGGCGTCGGGAATTGTCGGCAATCTACAGGCCGCCCTCGCGATTCGCACGCTCGTCAGCGGCGACCCGCCGCGCGCGTTGCAAGCGTTCGACGTCTGGACGGGCGAGTTCCGCACAATCGACCTGTCGTCCGCGAAAGACCCAACTTGTCCCTGCTGCGCCCGCCACGAGTTCCCTTTCCTCGACCAACCCGCAGGCGACGCCGTCGCCCTGTGCGGCCGCGGTGCGGTCCAACTTCGCACGCCCAACGCGACGTGGAAGCTGGACATTCTCGCCGCGAAACTCCGCCCGCTCGGCGAGGTGTCGCAGACGCCGATGATGCTCCGCTTTACGCCGGCCGATCGACCATCGATCCGCATGACCGCCTTCCGCGACGCCCGCGTGATCGTGCAGGGCACGACCGACCTGTCGGCGGCCCGCTCTGCGCACGCACGATATTTTGGTGCCTGAGGTGTTGCCTAAGAATGCCGGCAATGAGCGACGCACTGATGATCGGCGTGAGCGGGATGCGCGGGACGATCGGCGGAAGCCTGACGCCGCGCGTGGTCCAGCGGATGAGCGGGGCGTTCGCCGCGTGGCTGAAACAGCGGTGCGGCGACAGGCGGCCGGTCGTGGTCTTTGGGCGCGACAGTCGGCCCAGCGGCATGTGGGTCCGCGACACCGTGCTCGGCACGCTGACCGCGGCGGGGATCGAGGTGATTGATCTAGCCGTCGTCACCACGCCGGCCGTCGCGATCATGGTGCAGCACCTGAAGGCCGACGCCGGCGTCGTCGCGACGGCCAGCCACAACCCGATCGAATGGAACGGGCTCAAGTTCCTGACCGACCGCAGCGTCGCGCCGCCTCCCGAAGACGTCGCCGCCATCCGCGAGTTTTACGACGACGAGGTCCTGCCGACAGTCTCGGTCGAGCAGCTTGCCAGCCCGCAGCACGACCCGACGGCGCACGCGGTTCACATCAAGAAGGTGCTCGACCGCGTCGACGTGCTGGGGATTTCGACTCAGGCATTCAAGGTCGTGGTCGACAGTGTCAACGGGGCCGGATGTGTGAGTTGTGCGACGCTGCTCAGCAAGCTTGGCGTGCGGCTGGTTCACATGCACAACACGCCCAACGGTCAGTTCCCGCACGAGCCCGAGCCGACGGAGGCGAACCTCCAGGGGTTGTGCGAAGAAGTGCGGCGGCAGAAGGCGGCGGTCGGGTTCGCGCAGGACCCCGACGCCGACCGTTTGGCGATCGTCGACGAGAACGGCCGGTACATCGGCGAGGAGTACACGCTTGCCCTCGCGGCAAAGTTCGTGCTCGGAAAGAAGAAGGGGCAGAACGCCGTCGCCGGCACGAACCAGTCGACCAGCCGGATGCTCAACGACATCGCCGCCGAAAACGGCGCGACGGTCGTGCGGTCGGCGGTGGGGGAGGCGAACGTCATCAACGCGATGCTGGAGAACGACGCCGTTATCGGCGGCGAGGGCAACGGCGGAGTGATCGACCCGCGCATCGTCCCCGGCCGCGACTCACTCGTAGCAATGGCGTACGTCCTGCAACTCATGGCCGAAAGTGGCAAGACGCTCAGTGAACTTGTTGCGGAGATTCCCAGCTACGTGATCGTCAAGGACAAGCTCCCCCTGCCGAAGAAGGAGGACGCCGAGCCCGCCATCGACCTCGTCGCGAAGAAGTACGACAACGAGAACATCGACACGAGCGACGGCCTGCGCGTCGATTGGCCCGACGGCTGGGTGAGCGTGCGCGCGAGCAACACGGAGCCGATCCTGCGAATTATCGCCGAGGCCCCCGAGCGCGACGCGGCCGAGGCGCGGGTGAGCGAGGTGCGCAAGATCGTTGAAGCAAGCCTGTAGCGTCAGCTTTCGGGTGTCGCAGCGACCTCATCGGCGAGGTGCTGCATGGCCGCGGGCAGGCCGGCGGTGCCGTCGTCGGGGGCGGGCTCGCCGCGCAGGTGGGCGAGGATGCGATCGACGTGGATGTGGCAGTTTTCCAGGAAAATCTTGTAGTGGCTGCTCTGCGTTCCCGCGACGGCGGTCCCCGCGATGTACAGGCCGGGCACGTTGGTCTCCATCGTGCGCGGGTCGAAGTCCGGGTGCTGCGACTTGCCGATCAGGTCGACGCCACTCCGCTTGAGGAGGCGCTGATCCTGGGCGTACCCGATCAGGCTGAGGACCTCGTCGGCCTCGACCTTGTACCGCTCGCCGCCGCCCCGCTCTAGCTCCACGTGCGTCGGCGTGATGCGTACGGGCACTGTGTCGAAGTGGCTCTCGATGCGGCCACTCTTAAGGAGACCCTGAATCTCCGGCAGCAGCCAGTATTTGATGCTCTTGCCCGGCAGTTCCTCGCCGCGATAGCTCAAGGCCACTTTCGCCCCGGCATGGTGGCAACGCAGAGCGGCCTCGACCGCACTGTTTCGCCCGCCGATGACCAGCACGCGCCGGCCGAAATAGTTATGCGGCTCCCGCAGGTAGCCGTCGACGTGTGGCAAATCTTCGCCCTCGATGCCGAGCTCGCGGGGGAAGTCCGTGCCGCCCACCGCGAGCACGACGGACTCGCACCGAAACACCTCGCGCCGCCCACGCGGGGCCGCCGTCACGAGGAATCCGCCATCGTCCCGGCGCTCGATCGACACGACCGGCGCGTAGGGACGGATCGGCAGGTCGAACTGCTCGACGACGCCGCGGAGGTAGGCTAGGTACTGCTCGCGGGTCGCCTTCTGCTGATCGGGCGTGATAAGCGGCACGCCGGCGATGGCGATGCGTTCGTTGCTGCTGAACCACTTTGTCTGCGGCGCCCACCACGACATCGTGTGGCCGATCTGCTTGGCCTCGAGGACGACGTGGTCCACGGTCGCGCGGCGTAATGCGACGGACAATTCGATGCCAATCGGCCCGCCGCCGACGATGACAACGCGAGTGTGGTGCTCCGACATGGCTGCAAGTTTAGAAGCCGCCCGCCGCCGCGGGTGCGACGGCGGGCGGCCGATTGCGATGGGGCAATGGCGCGATCAAGGTTACGCGCTGGCCTGAGCGCGGCGTTCGTAGGCGTCGCGGGTGGCGTGGCGGGCGCGGTCCCAGTCGAGCTTGCTCTCGCCGCGGAACGACTTGTCGTAGTGCTCGCCAAGGGCCTTGTCGGTGTCGTCGTCGTAGGCCGGAACGTACTTGTCGTCGCCACGGCGAGCCTCGGCGGCGTTGTAGCCGAGGCGGTACGCGGGCTCGTAGTCGTCGTAGCCGTAGCCTTTGTCGTAGTAGTCGCGGCTGGCGTGGTTTTCGCGCCAGTAGGCGTCTTCGGTCGGATCGACGGCCTCGCCGATGCCGTGGCCGATCAGGCCGCCGACGATCGCGCCGCTCACGCCGCCGATGACGGCGCCGACCGGGCCGCCAATCGCGCCCACGGCCGCGCCCGTTGCCGCGCCGCTGGCGGCGCCAATGCCCGTGCCGGCCGGGTGGCTGCCGGGCGAGCCGGTGATGGGGTCTTCGTTGCGGTCGGGCTCGTGCTTTGGATCGGTTTGAGTTGCCATGGTGACTCCTGGAAAGGGGGAGCCGGATACCATGCAAGCGTCGTGCCGCCAACCGAACCCGTCCCGCTTCCCGAAATTGGCTTGGTGGAGGATGATGACACGCTCATCCGGCTCACCGCGGGCGAGGCGATGGGGTACTTCACCGACCACGCCTTCAACGGTGGGCTGATCCGCGATTCGGCCAAACGGGACAGCCCGTGCAGCATCGCCGCCTGCGGGTTTGCGGCGGCGGCCTACGTGGCGGCGATGGAGCTGAATCTCGTCTCGCGCCAAGAGGCCAAGCGACGATGCGCGGCGATCGTCCGCCGCATCCTCGCCCTGCCCATGGCCGACACGCGGACGGTGGCCGTGACGGCGGCGGGATACCGCGGCTGGTACTACCACTTTCTCAAAGCGGATGGCCGTGACAAGGGAAATCGCGAGTGGCGAAGCGAGCTCAGCACGATCGACACGGCGTTGCTCCTGGCGGGCCTGCTGATCGCCGCCGCGGCCTTCGATCAGGACGAGGCCGACGCCGTCGAGTTGCGGGCCGGTGTGGCAACGATCTACGACCGCGTCGACTTCGGGTTCATGCTGCGCCCCGGCGGCCGCCTCTCCCACGGTTGGCGGCCCGAGGCGGTCGGGCGGCAGCGTGCGGGGCACGGCCGCGACGGGTTTCTCCGGTGCGAATGGGACGGCTACAGTGAAGGGCTGCTGCTGTACATCCTCGCCCTCGGCTCGACCACCCACGCGGTCCCGCCCGAAAGCTACACCGCCTGGTGTGCAACGTACGAGCGGGATTGGGCAACGGTGGAGGGCGTCGAGCACCTGCACTGCCCGCCGCTGTTCGCCCATCAGTTCCCGCACGCGTTCCTCGACCTACGCGGAATCGTCGACCCCTTTTTCCGCGACCGCGGCTTCGACTACATGGAGAACGCCCGGCGGGGCACGCTCGCGCAGATTCACTACGCGACCCGTAATCCACAAGGTTTCGACGGCTATGGCCCCACCCTCTGGGGTCTGAGCGCCAGCAACGGGCCGGGCATCGAGCACGCGACGCAGCTCCGCCGCGACGGTCGAAAGTTGCGGTTTCACGGCTACGTCGAGCGTGGGCTGTCGCCGCCGGGTGGGGTGGTCGACGACGGCACCCTCGCTCCGTGGGCCGCCGCTGCGAGCCTGCCGTTCCTGCCGATCGAGACCATCGCTGCCATTCGGGCACATCGCGACGTCACGCTCTGCAAGCCGGGCTGGAGCGGGTTCCTGGGGAGCTACAACCAGACGTACATCGACCCCGACTGCCCCCACGGCTGGGTCGACGAACACGACCTGGCGATCGAGCAGGCGCCGATCACGATGATGGCCGGCAATCACCTCTGCGACGCCGTCTGGCGTCACGCGCGGCAAAGCATCCCGATGGCACGCGGCTTACGCCGGGCAGGCTTCACCGGCGGGTGGTTGGAGGGGTAGATCAAACTCGGCTTGACACGCTGAAGTCTAGATTGGACGTTGAAGCAACCACGATGAGCCGGAGGGTGGGCACGGCCCAACATCGGGATCCGGAGGTGGGCCGTGCTCACCCTACAACCACAGACGCTCTAGCAATAGATGTCGTACGCCACGGGATACGGGATCAGGTCGGGCCGCACCAGATGTAACTTGCGCAGGCGGCCGGTCTCGGCAACCTCTTGTTGTACCTCGACCTGCGGAAGCGGCTCGGCCGGCTTGACGGATGGGTTTACACCAAGCGGCAAAAGGCACATGACCGGAACGAGGGCAAGCAGGAGTCGGGTCATGGCAGGTCCAATAACGGGCAAGAAGTCAAGTCGCTCGCGGGAGGCGGGCGACCCCATATGAATACCCCGTTTCGGGCTGCTTCGCAACCATAAACCGCGCCTGGCACAGCCATTCAAACGGCTGGCGGTGCGGGGGGAGGCGGTCCGACTGGGCCGCTCGCGTCGTTGTCGGCCACCGCGGCTCCGCCGGCGGCGCCGGTGAGGGCACTCGTGACGAAGCTCAGCAACGTCGGCTTGGCGTAGCGCAAGCCGATGTTGACAATTCGCTTGCCGAGCGACGGGCTGCCGCCCGCCTGGCCGCGCCCGCCCCAGGCGGACTCGGCCCGCAGGGCCTTCTCGATCGCAAGCAGCCGATCGGCGGCCTTCTGCTTGTCGCTTGGGATGGCAAGGTACGTGCCCAGGAAGCCCACAACCGCCGCGCCGCCGACGGCGGCCATCGGGTAACGTTTGACAACCGGCCGGGGATCGGCGGCGGCGGCAAGATGCTGCTTGGCCTCGGCGATCGCCTGCGTCATCGCCACGCGGGCGTGCCGCGCCTGCATTTCGTGGATCTTGCCCTCGCCGCCCTCGACCTGAAGCGGCTGCACGGTGTCCAGCACCGCCATCGCCGGCGACTGCGGCTCGTCCGGGTTCACCTCGTCGCGATCAACTTTTGGCTTGAATAGGCCCATGGGTTCGTCCTGTTGCCCGCGGGGCGGGCTGGATTTGACTACTCGTTCCGGAGTGCTTCCGCGTCGCCGCTGACGTCGGCGGGGTGAGAATCCTGATGCTTGCGCTCGCTCTTGCCGGTGCGTTGCTCGTGCTGGGCGACGCGCGTCATGGCGTCGATGCCGAGGTTCTTACGCTGCTCTTGCAATCGTTCGCGGTAGTGCTGGGCGGCAGCCTCGCGGCCGGCGGCGGCGGCGCGACGGACAATCAGCCACGCCCCGCCAGCCGAAATGATGACGCCGAGCAGCCCGACGATGACGTTGCCGGCCCAGGCGAAGCCCGCCGGCATGATCGTCGCGATTGCCTGGCCGAGCCCGATCACCAGCAGCGCGGCCGCCGTTACGACGATGCTCACGCCCGCCAGTCCCGCGACCACGCCCAGGACCGCCATCATCACGACCTTGCGGATCATGTAGGCGACGCCCGACACCTTCGCCTCGACAAACTGCTGCGCGTAGGCGGCCACCTCGCCCAAGTTGCCCGCGGCCGCCTTGAGTTCGCGCACCGCGTCAGCGCCAACGCCTGGGCCGGTCGCCGCTTCTGGCTCCGGCGGAGGCGGCGACGCCGGCGGGGGAGGAGGCGGCGGGGCGGCTTGCGAGCGGGGAGCGTCGGTGGGCCGGGCGGAACCGTCGCGGACGGCGGTCGGGGGAACAGGGGGCGTGCGCTGCGTCAACGGGATCGGGGGCCGAGGGCTGCGGGGAGGGAAGAACGTCTGGCGCGTCGGACGGGCGTCGGGCGAACGGCGGGTCGAGCGTCAACTGCGACGGGCGAGCCAGGCGAGGGCCGCTCCGACGCCCGCCGCGGCGGCAACGGCCACAACGGGCCGCTCCCGGATCCACTCGTAGGCCACGCCGCGAGCGTGCTCGACCGCCGACGCCACACCGGCGTCGCCGTCGACTCGCGCCGGACGGTCCCGCGAGGCGTCCATCGCCGCTGCCGTCGTCGGGTCGATCGAAGACGAGCCGGGGACGCCGACGGTGGGCGCGGATCGAGCCGAAGGTTCGGCCGAAGGTGGCGGAGGGGGTGGGGGCGAAGGTTGGGGCTGAGCCGTCGTCACGGCTGACGAACCTACCGGGGCCCGGCGAACCAAGGAACCGTCAAAGGCGAACAGCGCTTCCCCCGCACGCGATCGCCGGCCGGACAGATTTCGCGAACATTTTGGCAATCGAAGATGACACGCCGCGGCCGATCCGTCACAATCGGCAACGGACGGCCTTTGCGCGTGTCGCCTGGTCGCCAGCCCCAGTTGTACCTTCCCCTAAGCTTTCACGACAACAATCGCCCCGATGGGTCTACGCGACACAATCAACGAGAAGCCCGCCGTCGCCTACGCCATTTTCGGCGTTCTGGTGGTGCTCGGCATCCTCCTGCTGCTTTGGAACTTCGGCGTGTTCGGCGGCCCGAGCACCGGGTCGGGCGAGATCTTCATCACCTCCGACAAAGGCCAGACGTACGAGCCCGCCGAGCGTCAGGCGTTGCGGGCCAAAGGAGCCGATGGCCAGCCCGTCGTGCAGGCGCACGTCTTCCAGTTCCCCGGTGACGAGCCGACGGTGGCCTACCTCGAGCGCTTCAACCCGCAGGCGCTGGAGATGATGCTCCGGAGCCAGAACGCCGACGACGCAAGGGCTGGGATGCAGGTGAACCAGATGGAAGCGCAGTCCCGCGAGGTGGCGGCCCCCGGCACCGACCAGTGGCACGACGTGTACACCAGGGAGGGTCAGGCCATCATCAAGATCCCCGAGCGTGACGGCGTCCGCGCCGAGCGTGTCTCGCCGTAGGTGCCGGCATGGCTCACCGCACGCCGCCCCGCAACCGGCTGGCCAAACTATTGCCGTCCCGTTGGCGCGACTGGCTGCGCGGCCAAGACGTTCCGCCGCGCAAATGCACGGTCGTCGCCACCGCCACCCTCAGCGGTGGAGAACTCGTACGCGATCTCGTGATCGAGGAAGGTTGGATCATCGCGATCGGCACCGCCGTCCTCGCGGACGACGTGTTCGAACAGCGCATCCCGTTCGACGTGGAGCGGATCGCCGGGCTGACGATCGAGGTGGTGATCTAGTAGCTGTTTAAAGGTCCTGCGTGGGGCAAGCTCCGCGACTAGCGGGACATCGACGCGGGGGAACGTTACCTGTGTTGCTTCAGTACGCGATGGTCTTCCGTAAAAATGCCGGGGTGATCGGCGTGGTCGCGAGCAGTTGGGCGATCCGTTCGCCGGCGCCGGTGCCGCCGTAGACGTTGGTGCCGGCCCATCGCTGGGGTCGGCCGTCGTTCCAGATGGCTTGGACGGCCGACGACAGGTCGGCGGGGCGATCGTCGACGTGGCACACGTTGCCGCCGCGTTCGCGGCCGTGTTGGCGGGGGCCGACGTCGATCACGGGTAGGCCGAAGCTGGCAGCCTCAATGATGCCGCTGCTGCTGTTGCCGATCATCAGCGCCGCATCGCGCATCAGGCCCAGCAGCAGCGGGCGCGGCAGGTTGGCGAAGAGCCGGACCCGCCGGTCGGTCGCGGCCGCGCGGGACAGGCAGCCGGCGATGCCGCGGTGGCCCGGATCGTTGTTGGGCCCAATTGCCACCACCTTCGGAACGCCCGCACGGAGCAGCGCGTCGAGCAGTCGCCGCGTGCCCGCCCACTCGCCCGCGTCGTCGTCGCGCGTCGGGTGATAAATCAGTAAGGCGAAGGGCCCATCGCCGACCGCCACCGCGACCTCCGAACGGGCGGCGGCGTGCTCGGTGATCCCGTCGATCCCAGGCGCGCCAACGGCGTGGACCCGCCACGGGTCCTCGCCGAGTTTCAGGATGCGTTCGGCGCTGGTCGGTGTCGCGGCGAGGTGGAGGTGGGCGAGCTTGGTGGTCGCGTGACGCAGCGCGTCATCGGCCTGTCCCGTCGCGCGGTCGCCGCCGTGGACATGTGCGACGGCAACGCCCGCCAGGTGCGCCGCCTGCGCCGCGGCAAAGGCCTCCACGCGGTCGCCGACGACCAGCACGACGTCGGGCCGAACCTTCGCGTAAGCGGCGGCAAGATCGGCCGTCGCCCGCCCGACTGCGGCGGCGTAGGCGAAGCGGTCGCTTGTCGCTGGCCACGAGACTTCCGCGTGAACGCGCCGCCCCTCGCCGCGAATGTCGGCGACCGTGCGGCCGTGGGACGGGTCGAGGTGCGTGCCCGTCGCGATCAACTGCGGCTCGATGCCCGCGTGCTGGTCGAGCGCGTCGAGCGTGGTCCGCATCAGGCCGTACTCGGCGCGGGTGCCGGTGACGAAGCAGACCCGCCGACGCACGCGCGGCGGCGCGGCGATCGTCGGCTGCTCGCGAACAGACGTGGGCGCCGGTGAAATCACGCGGCCTCCCGGCGGACAAGGTCGTCCGACTGAAGCATCGCGCCCGCGAGCAGCGGTCGCGCAGTTCGCTGGCCGATTACGGCATCGAGCATTGCCGCCGGCAAACCGGTCCCCGGCCGCTGACAGGTGAGCATCCACCGCGCAATTGTCGCCCCGGCCGAAATGTCAACGCGGGCAACGAGAGATTGGCGGCTTTCCCGGCGCACGTCCGCCTCACACGCTTGTGGCACACGCTCGCCGCGGCCGTCGCCGAGCAAGACCTCGGCCTGACGAATGGCCTCGACGTAGCGGCGGAACATCAACGGGTCGGCACTGGCCGCGTGGTCGGGACCGGCGGCGCGGCGGTCGTGGGTCAGGTGCTTCTCGATCACGCTCGCGCCCGCCGCGACCGCAAGCGCACCGGCGAGTTCACTCTGCGTGTGGTCGCTCAGCCCGACGACCCACTCGCCTGTGCGGCGAAGCGTGTCGACCCGCCGCAGCTGCGCCGCGGGGTCGGGCGTGGGGTAGCTGCTGACGCAGTGCAGCAGGGCGAACGGGGCGTGACGGCCGCGCAGCCGGTCGGCCGCCCAGATAATCTCCGCCTCGTCCGCCGCGCCCGTACTGGCGAGGATGGCCCGGCCCGAGTCGGCCGCCGCATCGAGCAACAGCGGGTTGACGAGGTCCGGCGACGCCAGCTTGATCGCCGGCAAATCCAGCCGCTCGATTTGCTCCAAATCTTCAGGAGAGAACGGCGTTGCCAGCGGCACGAGGCCGGCATCGCGGGCGGCGTCGACGATGCGTTGCACCTCGCCCGCGGCCAGCTCGAAGCGACGCAGCATGGCCGTTTGGTCCGTCTCGCCCGCGGTCCGCTGGTAATCGGCCAAGCCCGCGCAGGGGTGAACGAGGCGGCCCGCAGAAAAGAGTTGCAGCTTGATCGCGTCTGCCCCGGCGTCGCGGGCGTGGCCGACAAGCTCGAGGGCGCGCGTGACGCTGCCATCGTGGTTGACGCCGATCTCCGCGATTACAAAAGCCGGCGCACCGATGCCGACGTTGCGGTCGCCGAGGCGCAGAACGGGATCGGAAGAATCGGGCGGCATGGTACGGTTGATCGGCCGAATCGACTCAAGCGGCCATGCGAATCGCCATCCCGGCCGAGCCCCGCGCCCGCAGGGCGGCTTCGGCGAGGAACAGGTCGCGCTCGCAATCGACCTCCACCGTTGCGCCCGCCTCCACCTGCACGCCGCGGCGGTCGACCCCGAACATCGCGTGCGGGTCACCTGGCTCACTCCGGCCACGCTCGAGGGCGGCGCGGCTCATCGCGACGCAGCCGCCATCGTGAAGGAACAACGGCTCCAAATCCTGCCGCCGGTGGATGCTGCCGGGCCGCGTCGGGCGGACCACGTCGCCGTCGAGGGCGGCCATCCAGCCGGGGTGCCACTTGCCGACCGGGGCGAACGTCCGGACGCTGCAACAGCCGGTCTCGGCCAAGTGGCGCACGCAGCGGTCGATCGCGCCGACCGGTCGCACCGGCACGTTGCCGTAGAGAATCACGATCGCCTCCGCCCGCCAACTCGTGCGGGCTTCGACGGCGTCAAGGGCGTGCAGCAGCGTGTCCTGCACGCTCGCGTCGCTCGTGCAAAGCTCCGGCGGACGCTCCACGCTCGGCAGCCGGCGCTCCGCGGCGAGGCGGCGAATCGTCGGGCAGTCGCTCGTGACGACCACGCGCGACAACGTCTCGGCCGCGACGGCGTGGTCGAAGGCGTGCGCGATCACCGGGCGGCCCAGGAGGGCGCGCAGGTGCTTGCCCGGCAGCCCCTGGCTACCGGCGCGGGCGAGGACGACGCCGAGCGTTTGCGGAAGGTGAGTCATGGTTCGGGGGAAGATCAGGCGGCAAGCGGAGATTCGGTCACGGCGTCGAGCGGGTGGCGATCTGTTCGCAGCAGCGGCGCCGTCGCGAGGTTTGGCCGGGCGGGCTCGTTGGCGAAGAAGTCGGGCCCGCGGATCACCGCCGCGCCGCAGGCGCGCAGCCAGTGGTCGTACCAGGCCTCCATCTCGGCCACGTTCTGGCGAACCTTCACTAAGGTCGGCACGACGATCGGCCCGCCGACGCGCAGCGACAGGGCGTGCAGCGTGAGCAGGTTGCGCAGGGCCGTGGCCATCGCGTTGACGCCCATCACGCTGGCGTAGGTCTGGCTCGTCATGGCCGGCACGTGGACGCTCACGACTGCCACGCCGCTGGTGGCGAGACGCTGCAATGTCTCGGCGTCGGCGTCGAGCAGGTCCGTCTCGAGGTGGACCGAAAGTCCGGCTTCGGTCGCCGATTGGATCGTCGCGAACAGGTCCGGCGACCGCAGCGGATCGCCGCGACCCGCCAGCGTCAGGCGGCCGTCGTCGGCACGGGTGGCCAACGCCTTCACGACGTCCGGGCGCAACGGCGCAGCCGTCGACTTCGGTTGCCAGATGGGCAAGGCGGTCCGGGTGTCTACGAGGTCGATGCTCGCGTCGCGCGGCGGGTTCGGGCACGACCGGGCCTGCTGGCACAGCGTTTCGGCGTCAGCGCTGTCGGCGTTTCTCAGCGACAGTTCCGCCCACGCGGTGCTGCGGGAGGTCTCGAGTCGGAAGTCGGCGACACTCTGGCTGACGAGCGGCGAAACCCCGCCGGGACACGCGGCGAGACCAATCGGGTCGATGCGCGGCGCGTCGGGCAGGTAGTGCAGCACACGGCCGGGATGCCGCTGGCGGGGCGGGGCCGCCGCCAGTGTCTCCACGTGCTCGCGGGTCACGGCCAAGCCGCACAAGCCGGGCGGCGTCGGTAGAAAGAAGACGGGTTCTCCTTGGCCGCCGTCGTTCTGCGAGCTGGCGTGCTTAAGCAGACGATCGACCAACGTCGGGTCGATCAGGGCGAAGCTGGCGGGCACGGGGACGACCAGGTTGGCATCAGTCGCGTCGGCAACCGCAAGGGCCGCCTCGGCGTGCCAGCCGGCGTCGGCGGGCGTGGTGCCGAGCAGGCCGCCGCGCCAGCCGTCGGCCCAGCGTTGTGCGTTCGCGATCGTGCGAAGTTCCGGGTCGTTCGCGTCCACCGCAACCGGCACGACCGTGGCCGCGTCGCCCACGGCCCGGAGGGCGACCTCGTGTTGATCGTCGCGGCAGAGAACGGCGATGCCGTCGAGGTGCTCGCAGCGACCCAGCCGCGCGAGCGTTGACGCCAGCACCGGGCGACCCCAGCAGGCTCGGGCGGCGCTTCCGGCGCCGACCTCGTGAAGCATGGAAACAAGAGCGATCGCCGGCACGCCCCTCTTATCGGGCGTGGGCGTTGATGGGCTGAAGCGCTTTCCGCGTTGTGGGCTATCGAGTTCCGCGCAGGCGTTGGAAGCGGGGGTCGCGCCGGATCGCGTCCGGGATCGAGCGCCGCAACGCCGCCAGTCGGCGACCGGCCTCGACGAAGCGGGCCCGCGTCTCCTGCGTCGCCACGTGCTGGATCATCGCCTCGGCCCGCATTTCGGTGGCTTCGCTCCGGATGGCGAGGATGCGCTTCGCGAGCGGATGCGTCCGCTCAATCGGGGCGACGCCGTAGCGATACCGGTGGTAAATCGCGTCGAGCTCCTCCTGCAATTGATCGGACTCCAGGCGGGAGGCGAGGTAATCGGAATCTTTCTCGAGCGCTGCCGTCGCTGCCCGCCGTGCGAGGACGTACTCCCGCCGGGCATCCCGCGCGTCGAGCACGGCCCGCCGCATCTCCGGGCTGTTGCGCAGCTCGTTCTCGATCTGGTCGCGGATCCGCAGCAACTCGTTGCGGGCCGAGACGTTTGCCGACGCCGCCGCCGGCAAGGCCAGGCACAGAACGCACGCGATCAGGGCGATACGAATTCGATTTGGGCGAATGTTGGTCATGATCAAGCTCCCACTCCTCGTCGTGCGACATCGGCAGGTCGCGGGGTCCACCTGAGCCCGCGAACCAGGTCCGGGTGCGGCCCCTTCACGTCAAGGTGTTGCAACGGGCGTTCCAGTGAGCCTCCGGCTGCGTCGAGCATAACGGCTGACGTCGTCCGCCGCCGCCGATAATCGTCGTCGAAGGCGTTGTTCGACATCGCTGCGACCGGCGTCGAGGTCGGCCGCCGTGACGCTCAGCACCACGGCCAGGTGGCCGGCGGCGGCGAGAAAGGTCGGGTCGACGCGCGGCGACCGCACGGCGGCGGCCACCTCCGCGTAGCGGGTCGCGGCCGGGCCGTTGGTGAAGTAGCCGTCGTCCGTTGCCGCCGTCTGCCACTGCCCGACACGCGGCGGAAGGATGGCCGTCCCGCGACGCCGCGTTGCCAGAACCTCCGGGGAGGACGCGACGAACTCCGCCAAATCGATGGCCGCCTTGGGATCGGCGACCCCCACCGGCACGCCCAGCATCGTGCCGCCCCAGCTCGCGGTGGGGGCATCCGACTCGGCGAAACGCGGCAGCGGCATCAGCGCCACCTTGCCGGCGAGCGACGGCGCGGCCCGCTTCAGGTACGCCACCCGCCAATCCGGCATCCAGAGCATGCCGACGTCGCCCGCCACAAAGTCCGCCGCCCACCGGCCGTGCCCGCGACTCGTCGGCCGCGCCACCGCATCCGGCCCGGCCGCCAGCCGCGCCACGAACGCCAATGTACCCCGCACCCGATCGTCCTCGAACGCTTGCGGAAGCACACCCTGCTGCTGAAGCATCAACGCGAGGTGCTCGCTGCTCGACCGCGAGAGCTCCAACGCCCTACGCTCCGGGTGCCCGTTTGCCCGCCAGAATGCCACGTACCGCTCGGCCGCCCGGCGGAACTCCGGCCACGTCTTCGCGTCCGCGGGGTCGACACCCACCTGCTCCCACAAATCTACGCGGTAGGCCAGCAGCGTCGGGTGGACGTCCAGCGGCAGGCCGTAGCTGATGCCGTTTCGCTCCCACAGCGTCCGCCGGACGGCAAGGTCTTCGGCCGTCGCGGCGGGATCGATTGGCAACAGCGGCACGCGGCCGGTGGCGGGATCCAGAAACTTGGCGGCCGACGCGAGTTCAAGCTGGACGACATCCGGCAGCATGTCACTCCCGGCGCGGGTGAGGGCGAGCAGGCGAAGCTCCATCGCGCGGCGATCGAGCACCTCCACGGCCACCGTGCGACCGGTTCGCTGCTCGTAGACATCAATGGGCGAGCGCCCACCCGGTGCCGCGTCAAGCAGGGCGTCGGCGTGGGATTGGCCAAAGGTCCAGATGCGCTGATCCGGCCGGTCCGGGGGCCGCTGGAGGGCTAGCCCACCCCATGCCAGGAGCGTCAAAATCGACAACAGCCAAGCCGGTCGCACAAGGCGATGCTACCGCGTTCGCTTCACCTCGGGTATGGTGTGCTATGGCCCGAACGACTGCCTCAACCCGCTCCCCAAAGACCGACAACGGGTCGGACGCCGGCAGCGTTAACGATGTCCAGCCCGACGGGCAACTCAACCCGCCGCCCCGGCTGCGCCTGCGCCCGTTGCCGAAGATGCCCGACGGCGGTCGCACCATCACCCCGTTCGCCCCGGCGTGCGCCATCTTTCGCAGCCACCTACGCCGCAACGGCTTGAAGTTCACCCGCGAACGCGCCGCCGTGCTCGATGCCGTGCTGCGCCAGCCGAGCCTGTTCGACGCCGAGGCGATTGTCAACGCTATCCGCGACGAGGGCCACCGCGGCAGCCGGGCAACCGTCTACCGCACCCTGGCCAGTCTCCAGGAGGCGGGGCTGCTGCGCCAGGTCGTCTTCGGGAACGCGCAGGCGTTTTACGAGGTGATCGTCGGCGGGCGCGAGACGCACGACTACCTCGTGGACGTGGAGACGGGCGAGGTGATTCCCGTGCAAAGCGACGCCCTCCGCGCCGCGCGGGATGCTCTCTGCGCCGAACTCGGTTACGAGCCGGTCCGCCACCAGTTCCACGCCTTTGTGCGACGGCCGAAGTCGTAAACCTGGGCGCAGGCAAACCGCGTTGCGACGCAACGCGGTTTGCGGTTCTGGGCAGGTTGTGACGGTTTAACCAACTGTGCCGATCAGGCCAATCTCGCTGGTTGCGCCGGTGGCGGCGACGTGGCTGACCAGCGGCGGGGCGTGCTCGCTGATCTCCTCGTAACCCGGCCCCGACAGGCAGCCGTGGTCGGCAAGCCATTCGCGCAGGACGACGAAGAGGCGGTCATCGAGTTCCTCGCGGGCGTCCTTGTCGGCCGTGACGGTGGACAGGTCGTCGGTCAGGCCCGACGCATTGCCACGCTCGCGGTGGCGGCGCTTGATCTGCTCAATCACCGAGCCGCTGAGCTCTTCGACCGGCGCCTCGCGATCAACGAGGCGGCCGACGTAGATGGCCTCGATGCTCGTCGGGTAGTTAGTCAACGCCGCCTGGGCCGCCTCGACGGCCTCGGCGCGCGAGTGGTATCGGCCTCGAAAGCTCTCGCGGTCGAAGCTGTAGGCGTAGAGCGGGCGGGAGCGATGCCCCGAGCCACTCGGGGGCTCGGCATCATCGAGTACGGTCGCGGGATCGAAAATCATTGGGAAGAAGCGCGGGTTTGAACAAACGGTGCCGACCTCGCTTGGTGGTGACGAGCGAGACTCATGTCGGCGAACGGCGGCGCATGCCACTCGTTCATCGGCCGCTGCGCGGGGGTTCAACAGCGCGACGGTCGAACGGGAAGATCGCAAAGCCGGTGCCAGCCGGCCCGACGCGCCCTCGCCGGTTCAGGCGTGACCGTCGGCGGCAAGGGTTGAGGCTGCACGATTGCACCAGTCTCCCATCCAAACGCCCGCGAGGCGCATCGGTGCGCGAGGAAATCTCCCGCCAGCGCGGCTTCCACGTGCCACCGACATTCACCCATCTTGCATCATTGTTGTCCGGTGGTAGCCGCGGACCTTGGTCCGCGCGCCGCACACCGATCGGGAACCGAAGCGCGGATTAAGATCCGCGGCTACCCCACGCGAGCGGCGTGTGATGACGCACGCGGCCGTAGGTGGTCCTCACTCGCTTGTCAGCAGTTCTTCGGCGCGGGCGAGGAGCTTTTCGAGGCTTGCGGGCTTGTGGAAGTAATCGTTCACGCCGCGGGCCTCGGCGTACTGCTGGTGGCGCAACCCCTCGTTGGCAGTCAGCATGATGACGTACGGCTTATCGCTGGGGAGCTTCGAGCCCTTGATCTTCTCGAGCACGAGAAAGCCGCTGCGGCCGGGAAGCATCATGTCGAGCACGATCAGATCCGGCTCTTCGCGCTCGGCCACCTCGACCGCCTTGTTGCCGTTGCGGCTGGTGTGAAGCGTCGCCCCCGTCGGCTCGAACGCGGCCTGGAGCGTTTGCAGCACGTCGTGGTCGTCGTCGACGAGGAGGATCGTCTTCCCGTGCAACTTGCCGTCGCCGGCGTTTTCTCCCGGCGCGGAGTCGGTGGTCTCGTCGGCATCGACATTGGGGGCGGTGGCCTGCATCGGTGGATTGTCCGCAGGGTCACGGGGCAAAGTCAACCGGCAACGCAACATGCCCGCGATCGGCGGGTGCGAAACATTCCGCGCGGGTTTGGCGTTCTACTGTGGTCGCCGGTCACGAAGTCGCCGGGGTCCTGCCGATGTTGCGCACCGGCAGACCGATGCGTCACGGAGGACGCCCGTCGCCACGCCCTCGCTCCGCCCACCACCGCCCACCACCGGCTCGCCACCGGCTCGCCGCCACGGATGGCCCGTTATGCCCCTGAGCCTGCTCTCCACATCTCACCCTCGCCCGCCCATGCAGATCGGCATGGGCACGCCCGACGCGCCGATCGTCTTGGTCGACAGCGGCCTGGGCGGACTAACGGTCGGCCGCGCGCTGCGCCGGCGTTTGCCGCACGAGAAGCTTGTCTACGTCGGCGACACCGCCCGCGTGCCCTACGGCTCCAAAAGTCCCGCCGCCATCTGCGCAGCCGTCGTGCAGGTGTTGGGCGCCACGCTCGACCGGCTCGATTGCCAAGGCGCCGGGCGGCCCAAACACGTCGTGATCGCCTGCAACAGCGCCAGCGCCGTCGCGATGTCAGCCCTGCGCGAGGCCTTCCCCGACGTGAACATCAGCGGCGTGATCGAAAGCGGCGCCCGCGCCGCCGCACGTGCCGCAGGGCAGCGTCAGCGGCCGACCATTGGAGTCATCGCCACCGACGCGACCATTCGGAGCAAGGCGTACGAGCAGGCGCTGGGTCGCCGTCGCCCCCGCGCGGCTGTGCTGTCGCGGGCGACGCCGCTGCTGGTCCCGCTCGTCGAGGAGGGGCGGACCCGCGACGATCCGGTCGTGTCGCTGGTGCTCGAGCAGTACCTGCGGCCGATGATTCGGCGGGCGCAGCAGATCAACAAGCGGCTGGACGTGCTCGTGCTCGGCTGCACGCACTACCCGCTGTTGCGCGGCGCGATTGCCGACTGTCTGGGGCCATGCACGGCGGTCGTTGACTCCGCCGACGCCTGCGCCGACGATGTGGTGGCCCGGCTGACCAGCGCCAACCTGCTGCAATCGGCCCCCGCCACGGAAGGCCCGCAGCGCGTGCAGGTCTTCGCGACCGACATCTCCTCGCGCTTCGCCCGCCTCGCCGCGCGCTTTCTCGGCGAAGCGATCGACGCCCCTGAACTGCTGCCCCTCGACGAGACTTCGATTGCCCACAACCCGCCACGATCGCCCGTCGCACTCGCCGCGCTCGCGTAGCGCGAACGTTCTCGTGACGGCGGCGCTGGCGATCGCGGCCTTTTCGGCGGTCGGCTGCAACACCACGCCGAACGGCGACCCGTTCGGCGATCCGAACGAGCCCGTCCAGGCGCAGCCGAGCGTGCAGGGGGCAATCGCCGCCGTCGGCGCGACGATCGGCTACGCGGCCGAGGCGCTGAGCGGCCTGTTCGGCAACAGCCCCGAGTACTACGCGATTCGCCTCGCCGCCGACAACGCCACGCCCGACCAGCGGCGGGTCGGCATCAACGGCCTCGTCCGCCGCGGCTTCGGCCAGGAGCCGCCGTACACCGACGCCTACGCCCAGCTCGCCCGCGAGAGCGACGCCGCCCTCGTCCGCGCCACCGCGCTGCGGGCGCTCAACCGCAGCGCGTCGGTTGCGCACACGCAGGTGTATATCGCCGCCTTGTCCGATGACGACGTGCTCGTGCGAATCGAGGCCGCCAAGGCGCTGGCGAAGGCGCCGGATCCCGAAGCCATCCCCGCGCTGGTCGCGATCGCCCGCGACGGCGAGCAGGACGTGGACCTCCGCATCGCCGCCGTCGACGCCCTTCGCCACTACGGCGACGAGGTGGAGGTCGTCGAGCAACTAACCCAACTGCTCGAGGACAACGAGTTCAGCGTCGCCTGGCAGGCGCGGGCGTCGCTCGCGATCGTCTTCGGCGAAGACCGCGGCTTCGACCCGGCCGCGTGGACGAACGCCAGCACGTCGTAAAGGCGCCGCCCTCGCGGAAGCCGATGTTCCGGGGAACAATTGCGGGTTGCTGGCCAGATCGTGGTTCCGCCGATGGCACAGCAGATGCGCGCACTCGTCCTCGACGGCAAGCCCAACCTCGACCCGCGCCGCCCGATGCCGGCGGCCGCCGACGGCGACGCGCTGTTGCGCGTTCGCCAGGCCGGCGTGTGCAGCACCGACGTCGAGCTCGCCCGCGGCTACATGAAGTTCACGGGCGTGCTCGGGCACGAGTTCGTCGCGACCGTCGACGAGTGCGACAACCCCAAGCTGCTCGGCCGGCGCGTCGTCGGCGAGATCAACTGCGTGTGCGGCCGGTGCGATTTGTGCCTGCGCGGCCTGTCGAACCACTGCCGCCAGCGGACGGTTGTGGGTATCGCCGGCCACGACGGCTGCTTCGCCGAGTGGATGCGCCTGCCGCGCGAGAACCTGCACGTGCTGCCCGATTCCGTCGACGACGACGCGGCCACCTTCGTCGAGCCACTCGCCGCGGCGTTCCAGGTGCGCCAGCAGCTTGGGGCGGCGTTGACGGACAAAACCTGGGTCACGGTTCTGGGTGACGGCCGGCTCGGGCTGCTCGTGGCGCAGGTTCTGCACGATGCCGACTGCGCCGTACGCGTGCTGGGGCGTCACGAGGCGAAGCTGGCCTTGTGCGAGCGGTGGGGCATCAAGGCGCGGCTGGCGAGCGAGGTTCAGGCGCGGCAGGACCAGGACGTGGTCGTCGACTGCACCGGCAGCGCCGCCGGGCTGGAAGCGGCCGTCGCGATGTGCCGGCCGCGGGGCACGGTCGTGCTCAAGTCGACCGTCGCCGCCGGGGCGCCGCTGAATCTGTCGCTGGCGGTGGTGAACGAGATCACGGTGCTCGGCAGCCGCTGCGGCCCGTTCAAGCCGGCGATCAAGGCGCTGGCGGAGCGGCGGGTCGACGTCCACTCTCTCATCAGCCGCCGCATGCGTCTTGACGATGGCCCGGACCTGCTCCGCGCCGCCTCCGCGCCGGGCGTGCTGAAGGTGATCGTGAACGTCGACGGCCGGTGATGCGAAGGCGATCAATGTGCCGATGGAACAGGTGAGCATGATCGACCTCGCCCGCGCCATCATCGTGCAGGACGGCACGCCCGCCGCGACGGCGTTGGCGGCCGTCTGCCGCGGGCGGTGCGATGCGACCCACTTCGACATGCCGGCCCTGACGGCTCACGGCGACGCCGCCGATGTGCTGCGGGCCTACACCAACCACCTTGCCGCCATCGCCGAACTGGCCCGCGAGCACGGGGCGACGCGCATCCTGCTGCCGCTACAACTCGGGCTCGATTCCCCGGATTTTGCCCGTGCGGCCGAGTGGTGCGACACCGCCGGCGACATGGTCGCCCACGGCTTGGGCGTGACGGCGACCGTCGAGATGCCGCTGCTCGAACTCGCCCCCTGGCAGGTCGCCGACCTCGCCCGCCGCGCCGACCGCGCCGCCGCGTGAGCCTCACTGCTCCGCGTCGCCGGTGATGCCCTGCATCGTGCCTTCCTGGATGTTCAGGTCCTCGGCCTTCTGAATCTTGTCGACCCGGCCGTCGGCGATCCAGATGATGCGGTCGCTGATCTTGAGCATTTTGTAGTCGTGCGTGGCGGAAATCACCGTCACGCCGCGCTCCTGGTTCAAATCGCGCAGCAGGGCGATGATGAGCTTGCCCGTGTGCAGGTCGAGGTTTCCCGTCGGCTCGTCGGCCAGGATGATGCTCGGATCGTTCGCGAACGCCCGTGCGATCGCCACGCGCTGCTGCTGGCCGCCCGACATCTCGCCGGGCTTGTTGAACAGGCGGTGCCCGAGCTCCACGCGCTTCAGGATGTCGGCGGCCTTGTCCTGGGCTTCGCTTTGATTCATGCCGGCGAAGACCATCGGCAGCATCACGTTCTCCAAGGCCGTCTGCACCGGCATCAGGTTGAAGGTCTGGAAGATGTAGCCAATCTTGTGGCAGCGCATCCAGGCGAGCTCGTAAGCGTCGAGCTGGGCGATGTCGACCTCGTCGATGAAGACCTTGCCGCTGCTAGGCTTGTCGAGCCCGCCGATCATGTTGAAGAGCGTGCTCTTGCCGCTGCCGCTGGGCCCCATGATCGAGATGTACTCGCCTCGGTCGATTTTCACGTCGACGCCCTTCAGCGCGTGGACCTCCTCGCCGCCCATCTTGTAGACGCGCTTCACGTCGATTGTGCGGACGGTCGTCTCGGCAAGCGTGACGGGCGGTGGCGTGGTGGCGACGGTCATGGGAAGTGGTTCAAACGTCGGTGCGCATCGCCTCAATCGGCGGCATGCGGGCGGCCTGGTACGCGGGCAGCAATGCGCCGCCAATCGTCAGCAGCGTGCCGACCACCAGCGCGATCCCCGACACGATCGCGACCGCCCCCCACGGCAGGTTCACGAAGGCGTCGCCCCCGTACGTACCCCACGCCAGCGCCAGCGACAGGCCGACCCCCAGCGTCACGCCCAGCAGCGTGCCGACCAGGCCCTGGATCGCGCTTTCCAGCAGGAAGAGCTTGATGATGAAGCCGTCGAGGGCGCCCAGGCATTTCATCGTGCCGATTTCGCGGAAACGCTCGGTTACGCTCATCAGCATCGCGTTGAGAATCCCCGCAAACGCGACGAGCAACGCCAGGCCGCTGAGCCAGCGAGTCCGAACGCGATCGCCGGCGATCTTCTCGGGCGTGGTCGCGACGCCCCCCTCGCTGAGCGTGATGCGCAGCTGCTCGGGCCGGCCGAGTTGATCGCGGACGGCGGCCAGGTCGCGGGAGGCGGCGAGCCAGCGATCGAAGGCCGTGGCCGCGCCGTCGTCGGCGGCCGCTCGGGCCAAGGCAGCGTTGCCCACGGGCAGCCGGCCAACTTGTTCGCGCAGCACGTCGGGCGTGGCGCCGAAGCGCCTCTCGATGTCGCCGGCCGGTCCATCGGGGTTGGCCGAGAGCGCGAGACGCAGCGCATCGACGGCCGCGTCGCGCTCGCCGCGGAGTTGATCGCGTCGCTCGAGCAGATCGCGCCCCGTGGGCGACTCGGCAAACGCGGCGATCCAGCCGCGCATGCCGTCGAGCACGAGCTGGTTCACCTGGATGCTCACGAAGAACGCCAAGGCCAGCACGATGGCACTCGCCACTAGGGCCGACCGCCCCAGCCGCAGGCGGATGTTCTTGTAGGCAATCTCCGCCGCCCTGGACATGGGCAGGCGCACCTGCTTGCGTACCTCAACGGACCCTGGAACGGCGGCCGACGTCACGCCGCCAACGTACCCGATTGTGCGTCGCGGCACGAACTCACCGCGGCTTGGCCAACTTCGGCATGGGCATGCCGATCAGCCCGCGGCGGAGCAGCGTCTTGAGGAACTGCGCTGTTGACACCTCGGCCACGCGCACGTCGAGCTGGTACTCGGCGGCGAGCTTTCGGGCGATCTCCCGCACGCTCGTCTGGCCGTCCACGCGGTCCCAGACGAACAACCCGACCGCGTCGAGCTCGAAGGTCTTGCTCGCCCCCGGCGGCAACCGGAGCAGGCGGCCCACGAAGCCGAAGGCGTCGGGGCGCAGCGGCACCGTCACCTTGCCCCCGCGGTCGCTGTCGCGCTCGACGGTCGCCTCGACCGCCCGCACCGGCTTGGCCTTCATCGCCTCGACCGGCGGGACAAGATTCGTCAGCTTCTTTCGACGGCCGAACATGCGGCGTCACGTTACGCGCGACGCGCCCGCTTGCGCCTGTTCCTGAGGAAGCGATGGAACTGCGCCTGATCTGGCGGTTCCCCTTTAGCCGCCCCGCCTCGCGGGGCGCTCGATGGCCACGCGCTCGCCCCGCGAGGCGGGGCGGCTAACGCGAAAGAGAACCGCGGCACCACTTCGCAGATCGCGCACCCGTTATGCTGCCGCCCGCGTGACGCCGACCCGTGACAACGCCCCCCTTGGCCTAATCGCCGGCGAGGGCGTTTTCCCGTTCCTCGTCGCCCGCGGGGCACGGGCGGCGGGGCGGCGGGTGGTGTGCGTTGGCTTCGACGGCATCGCCGACCCGGCCCTGGCGAGCGAGGTCGACGCCTACCGGCCCGTCAGCTTCGTGCGACTGACGAGCTGGGCCCGCTTCCTGCGCCGTCACGGGGCGAGCGAGGCGATCATGGTCGGCCGGGTGAAAAAGCAGGCGATGCACGTGAAGCACGAGTGGCTCTGGGCCTTGCGGCAGGTGCCCGACTGGACGACCTTCTGGGCCTGGGCCACCGTCCTACGCCGCGATCGCCGCTCGGAGACCGTGCTGCTCAAAACCGCCCAACTTCTGCAAGACCGGGGCATTACCTTGATCGACTCCACCGCCTACACCCGCGAGCAGATGGCCAGCGCCGGCACGATGGGTTCGGTTCAGCCGACCGAGGCGCAGCAACGCTCGATCGACCGCGGCTGGCGCGTCTGCGGCCTGCTTACGGCCGAGGATGTCGGCCAGGCCGTCGCCGTCCGCGATCGCGACGTGATTGCCGTCGAGGCGACCGAGGGGACAAACGCCATGATCGATCGCGCCGGCCAACTCTGCCGCGGCGGGCGTTGGACCCTCGTCAAGCGTGGCAACACGCGGCACGATCCGCGCATGGACGTGCCGACGATCGGCGTGGGGACGATCGAGCATTTGCACGCCGCCGGTGGCGCCTGCCTCTGCCTGGAGGCTGGTCAGGTGATTCTACTCGAGCGCGACAAAGTGCTGGCGATGGCCGACCGGCTCGGCATCGCGGTCGTCGGCCGCGCGGGCGAGTGACGGCCGCGGCGTAGTGTGATGGCGTGGACCTGTCGCCGCTGACGCTGATCTCGATCGTCTACTGGACGGCGCTGAGCGCCTGGTTCGGTGGGACGCTCTTTGTCATGCTCGCCGCCGGTGTGGTCCACCGCGTCGTCCGCGACGCCGACCCGACCCTGCCAACCGTGCTGAGCGTCAACCTCGATCGCCAGCACAGCAGCCTGCTGTCGGCGAACGTCGTGTCGCAACTGCTTGGGTCGCTGTGGCGCGTGAGCCTGGTCTGCATGGTCGCGCTCGCGCTGGCGCAGGCGGGGGAGTGGGCGATGGTGGCCCAGGGCAACCGCGACTTTGTGCTTCCCCTGGTGCGGACGGTCCTGCTGGTCCTCGCCGCCGCGCTGACGGTCTACGACGCGCGGGCCGTGCGTCCCAAAGCCGAGGCCGCCCGGCAGGACTACGTCGACAATGCCGACGAGCCCGACGTCGCCAACCCCGCCATCGAACGCTTCGACGAACTGCAACGCGAGAGCCTGCTGCTACTGCAAACGACGCTCTTCACCCTGCTGGGCCTGGTCATCTTCACCGCCGTCGGCCTCGGCCTGACCGGCGGCGTGACGTTCGACTTCTCGTGATTAGCTCCCCAAACCGCGTTGCAACGCAACGCTGGTCTGAGCGAACGTGCAGCGACGCGGAAAGCCGGACCAGCGTTGCGTTGCAACGCGGTTTGGTGTCGCAGCGGGCTACTGTCGGCGCATGGCCAAGCGTGAGTCGGCGACGGTGACGAAGCGCCGCGAGCGTGTGGCCGCGGTCCTGCCGATCCTAAAGGCCGAGCACCCTGATGCGAGGTGCAGCCTGACCTTCCGCTCGCCGCTGGAACTGCTCGTCGCGACGATCCTGTCGGCCCAATGCACCGACGAGCGCGTGAACAAGACCACGCCCGCGCTGTTTGCCAAGTACCGCGCCGCCTCCGACTACGCCGCGGCCGATCCGGAGGAGCTCGAAACGCTCGTCGCCTCCTGCGGATTTTTTCGCCAGAAGGCCAAAAGCATTCGCAACATGGCCCAAAGTGTCGCCGAGCAGCACCGCGGCGAGGTGCCGCGGACGATGGAGGAGCTGACCCAGCTTCGCGGCGTCGGCCGCAAAACGGCCAACGTCGTCCTCGGCAACGCCTTTGGCATCAACATTGGCGTGACGGTCGACACCCACGTCGGCCGCCTGTCGCGGCGGCTCGGGCTGACCAAACACGACGACGCCTTGAAGGTCGAGGCCGACCTAATGGCGATCGTGCCGCAAGCGGAGTGGACGGACTGGTCGCACCTGCTGATCCACCACGGCCGCCGCGTCTGCACGGCACGGTCTCCCAAGTGCGAGGCCTGCCCCCTGTTCGAGCACTGCCCGACCGGACCGAAGATCCTGAAGGAATGCGAAAAGTCGGCCTAGCCGCGACTCAACGAGTCGCGGCTAGACCGACGACTTGGTCAGCTCACGCATGAGCGTGGTCGCGAACGAGCCGGCGGGCAGGGTGAAGACGGCCGTGATCTGCCCGCCGTGCTCGTCGACGCCGCTGGAGAGCTTTGTGTCAACCGGCCGCACGCGGGCGGGACGGCGTTCGCCGGGCATGCGGGAGAAGTCGCGAGCCGACACGCCCAGCCGGTCGAGCACCGCCGCCTCCATCGCTGCGGCGTCGCCGGTCGGGGTCGGCTTGACCTTGCCGCCGGGCAACGGTGCCGTCGGGCTGATTTCCCAAGCCACGCATCGCGGCTGCTCGGCCGCGACGTCCTCCACAACTAAGCGCCCGCTCGTCTTGAGAGCCTCCACGTGCTTCACCGCAACGTCCCCGGCCAACACCGTCGCGAGTTGCCCCCGCGTCACCCGCTCGGCAACGACGGCATTAAACACCGCCGACTGTGCCGCATTTTCCAGAAGCTGGCGCAGCTTGCGGTCAAGCGTCCTCACCGCCGCGACGGGATCGCCCGTCCGCGCGAGCGCCTCGAGGACGCGGTGCTCAGAGCGGATGTTCTTCGGCCACACCTCCAACGCAGCGGCGGGGCCCTCCTGGTCGTAGCGCCGCCGCGCCTCTGCAACGTCCTCGCGATCGTCCTCGCCGCCAAGGTAGGCGTCGCAGAATCCCTGCAAATCGCCGCGAAGCAGCAGCAGGCCGAGCCTGTCATTGGGCCGGTGCGGGTCACGGCCAAAGCGTTGCTCGCCGTAGTAGTTGGGCAGGCCGTCGCGGGCGAGCCGGTCGAGGATCGGCCGCAAACGGACGACCTGCATCGGGTCCACCTCGCGCAGCCGCACCGCGAAGCGGTTGCCCGCGAGGTGGCCCATCTTGAGCTTGTTGCCGTGCCGGTCGGCCCACTGCGGGATGATGTCGTCGAGCTCCAGCCGCATCACGCGCTCCTCGTCGACACCGTTCTTCATCGGCACGGTCAGGTGCTGTCGCGTGATCGCGTGGCGATCCTTCAGCCCCGCGTAGCCGACGTCGCGAGGCGAGAGCCCGAGCTCGCGGGCGATGCGGCTGACGGCCTCGCGCGTGGTGAAGCCGACCTTCTGGATTTCGAAGAGGATGTGGTCCCCCTCGCCGCTGGCGTCGTAGAGCGGAATCTCCTGGACGAAGAAATCCTCGGGCCGCTGCCGCATGACGCCGCCCACGCCGGGCAAATCGGGCGTGG
Organism: Tepidisphaeraceae bacterium; assembly: GCA_965214125.1. Taxonomy (GTDB): domain Bacteria; phylum Planctomycetota; class Phycisphaerae; order Tepidisphaerales; family Tepidisphaeraceae; genus CBDCBA01. The sequence continues at coordinate 19,724 of CBDCBA010000011.1, read as the reverse complement.
CGAAGGGAAGATCGGCGGTCGCGGCATCGGGCACGGCAGACAGTAGCGGCAACGCCACTACACTCGCCGACCATGCCCGCCGCCACCGCCGACCTTTCGCCGTTTCGCCTGAGCGACGCCCAGCTTGCCGACATCCGCGACGACTTCACCCAGACGCTGCGCGACGGGCTCAGCGGCGCGAATCCGGAACTGAAGTGCCTGCCGGCGTACCTGCCCAAGCCGGACCAGCCGCCGGCGGGGGAGGCGTGTGTCATTGATCTGGGCGGCACGAACCTGCGGGCCGGCGGCGTGCGCGTCGGGCCGGGCACCGCCGACTCGCTCGGCGTCGTCAACAAGGACGACCGCCTGATGACCGAGGCTAAGCAGCCCGGCAACGTCACGCCCGACGGTTTCTTCGACCGCCAAGCACAACTTGCCGCCAAGGCGACGAACAATCGCGCCCTGCCCGTCGGCTACTGCTTCAGCTACCCGGCCGAGATCCAGCCCGACGGCACGGCCAAGCTGATTCACTGGACGAAGGACGTGCAACTGCAAAGCCTCGAAGGCGAGAACGTCGCGGAACGCCTGAAGAATCGCCTGAATGATCTGGTCGAAGGCGACGTGCCGTCGATCTTCACGGTCAACGACACGGTCGCCACGCTGCTCGCTGCCGTCGTTGATCGTCCGACGGCGGACCGCTACATCGGCCTGATCGCCGGCACCGGCACGAATACGGCGGCGTTTCTTTCGGCGAAGGATGTCGGCAAGCTCCAGGGCGATTGGGCGGAGGAGGAGATCGCGGTCAACCTCGAAAGCGGCAACTTCCACCCGCGCCACCTGACCGACCTTGACGACGACTTCGACCGCACGCACAGCGGCGGCAACGTCGGCGGGCAGCGCTTCGAGAAGGCGATGGCCGGCAGCTACCTGCCACACCTGTTCGCCCGGCTCGCCCGCGACGCGGCCCCGGACGGTTTCGATCCCGACGCCGCCGACGCCGGGGCGGACCTGGTGGAACTGCGGTCCCGCGATGACTTTGCCGGCCGATGCGCCCGAGTGCTCGTTGATCGCTCGGCCGACCTCGTCGCCGCGAAGATCGCCGGCCTCGTCCGCTACTACGCCGACCCCGGCCGCGTGGCGGTCCTGGGCGAGGGATCGTTCCTGACCAAAACCGCCGGCTACATCGACCGCGTTCGCTCGCGTCTCGACACGCTGTTGCCCGGCGTGCGCGTCGAGCTCTTCACGCACGACGACCAGCCCGGCAAGCCGAGCGCCAACTTCGTCGGCGCCGCCTGCGCCGCGCTGCTGGCGCGAACGTAGACAGGCATGCGTTGCACAAAACGCGTGATAGCCGCGACGCAACGCGGCGTGGTCTGACGGTGTCGCAGCGACTCCCGACCGCGCCGCGTTGCGTCGCGGCTATCGACCTTCTTCTGGTGCCCCGCCATCCTCATTTACGTCGTCGCGCACGTGTTCGTATACGGTCGCGAGGAAGCCGAGCAGGCGGAACTTGCTGCGGGCGCTCTTGTCGAACGGCGGGCGGCCGAGTTTTTGCAGGGCGTTCTCGTGCCCGAACGGACGCGGGTCGGCGAGCTGGTCGATCCCGCCGCCGCTTTGCCAGAAGGCCACGGGATCGGTCGCAGCGTCCGCGGCCGGGGCACCCGTTTCAGTGTCGTTCGTCGTATCGCTCATGCGGCCTCCACGCCCGCGAGGCTGGCGGATGAGGGAAGTTCTTCGTCGTCATCGTCATCACCCAGGTCGAGGTCGCTCAGGTCCGACCGCGACAGCGACAGGTACTCGCGCAGCTCGCCGGTGGAGAGCTCGGTCAGCCATTCGTCGCCGCTTCCGACGATGTTCTGGGCGAGGGCGCTCTTTTCCGCCAGCATCTTGTCGATGCGCTCCTCGACGGTGCCGAGCGTGACAAACTTGTGGACCTGCACGCGGCGCGTCTGGCCGATGCGGTGGGCGCGGTCGGTTGCCTGGTTCTCGACGGCCGGGTTCCACCAGCGATCGAAGTGAAAGACGTGGCTGGCCGCCGTCAGGTTCAGGCCCAGTCCGCCGGCGCGAAGGCTCAGGAGGAAGATCGGCGCTCCGCCGTCCTTCGTGGAAATGTTCTGGAAATCCTGCACCATATCGTCGCGCTTCTGCTGCGGCGTGCCGCCGTGCAGGAACAGCACCGGCCGCTTGAGCGCCTTCTCCAGCATCGGCACGAGCAGATCGCCCATCTTGCGATACTGCGTGAAAATCAGGGCCTTTTGCCCTTCCTCGATCACCTCTTCGAGCATCTCCGCCAACCGCTGGGCCTTGCCGCTGCGGTTGATCGACACCTGGGCCTGATCGGGATTCTTCTTGTCGACATTTTCTTCGGCCAGCAGCGCCGGGTGGTCGCAGACCTGCTTGAGCTTCGTCAGCACGCTCAGGATCAGCCCGCGCCGGCGGATGCCGGTGGCCGTATCGATGCGGCCGAGCATATCGCTGGTAATGCGCTCGTAGATCGCCGCCTGTTCAGCGGTCAGGCCGCAGAAGACGCTCATCTCCATCTTTGCCGGCAAATCGGCCGCGACCTCTGGCTCGTCTTTCGTGCGCCGCAGCACGAACGGGCGGATCATCTCGCGCAAGCGCCGCCCGCGGGCGCGGTCGCCGTGCTTTTCGATCGGGATCGCGAAGCGCTCGCGGAACTCCCCCTGCGTGCCGAGCAGGCCGGGGTTGAGCAGGTCCATAATGCTCCACAGCTCGCCGAGGTGGTTCTCGACGGGCGTGCCCGTGAGAGCGATCTTGCGGCCAGCGGCGATGGAGCGGACCGCGATGCTGCTGGCCGCCTGCGGGTTCTTGATCTTTTGCGCCTCGTCCAGCGCCACGCGGCCCCAGCGGACGCGACGCAAGTCTTCCTGGTCGCGATGCGACAGGGCGTAGCTCGTGACGACCACGTCCGCCTTTGAGGCATCTTCGGCAAAGCGTTCGCCGCGCGAGCGGCCCGGCCCGTGGTGGGGCAAGACCTTCAAGAGCGGAGCGAAACGACGCAGTTCGCGGGCCCAGTTGCCCAGCACGCTCGTGGGGACGAACAGCAGCGTCGGCTTCGTCTGCACGGCCTGATCGCCATTCGCTTCGTTCGCGGCGTTGGCGCGCTCGCGCTCGTGGAGCAGTAGGGCGATGAGCTGGATCGTCTTGCCCAGGCCCATGTCGTCCGCCAGCACGCCGCCGAGGCCCACGCGGTCGAGGAAGGCCATCCACTGTAAGCCACGCAACTGGTAAGGCCGCAGTTCACCGGTGAACTGCTCGGGCTGCGGCAACGCCTTGGCCGCGTCGTCCGGGGCCTGCTCGAGCAGCTTGTCGACCCACTCGGTCCCTTCAAGTCGGATGGCCGGCGACGTGCCGTTGCTGCTGCGGAACTCGCCCAACCCGAAGCCGGCACGGAAGGCCTCGCCGAGCGAGATGGTGCCCGGCGGGCGGCGCTCGATCATCTCGGCCGCCGCCAGCGCCGCCTGCGGGTCGACCTCGATCCACCGCCCGCCGCGCCGGATTAGCGGCACCTGCCGGTCGACGAGCGCCCGGAACTCGTCCATCGTGATCTGGTCCCCGCCGACGCTGATCTTCCAGTTGAAGGTCAAGAGCGCGTCGAGCCCGAGCGCCCCCTGCGAGGCCGCGTACGCCTCCTCGGTGCCGGCGGCTGGCTGAAGGTCCATCACCACTTCCAGCCGGTTTTCCTTCTGATTCGCCCAGCCGGGCAGTTGCACGTCGAAGCCGGCGTCGCTGAGGGCCTCGGCGTGGTCGCGCAGGACGCGGAAGGCGTTGCCCCCGTCGAGCATCAGCTTCGACGGTCCGCCCCGCCCCGGCCACTCCCCCAGAAGATCGTTCAGCGGTGGCAGCACCTCGGCCGCCCGCTTGAGCTCGGCCCCCATCCGCTCGCGCAGCCGCACCGCGTTTCGCCCAACGTAGCCGATGCTGCCGGCGGGTTGCTCCCACACCTGTTCGGCCGGTAGCGGCACGTGGTGATCCGAAAGTTCCAACGGCGGCAAGAGCTGCCACCGCAGCGGCCAGACGCCGTTCTCGTCGTCGCTTGCGGGTTCTTCGAGCAAGAAGCCCAGCCGCCACGGCTCGCCGCCAGCGTCGCCCAGGCGGCTGGTCCAGGTCTGCACCTTGTCGAGCAGTTCCGCCACCTCGTTGTCGCGACCGCGAACGAGCGTTTTTTCGGGGGATTCGACGATCTCATCCGGGTCGGCCACGAGGGCGGAGACCCAGCGCACCTCCACGTCCGCCACCGGATCCGCCGCGCGTTCGTGAACGCCGGCGAAGAACTCGTCCTTCGCCAAGCTTCGCCGCACAATCGTGTCGCAGCAGGCGTCGAGGAAGCTTTCGACAAGTTCAAGACGGTCGGTCGCGTGGAACGGCTCGTCCGCGCAGAAGCACGCGGCCGGCATTGCGGCGGCAAAGCTCTCGATGCGCTCCACGTCCGACGGGTCCCCCACGAGCAGCCGCCACGACGCAACCACGCCGCCGTGCCGCCCACCTGCGCGCCGGGCCGACGGGTAAAACTGCTCCAAGGCGACTGCGTTTCGCGAGAACTCCGCGAGGGTCGCGAGGCATTGGGCGGAGTCGGCGGCGTCGTGGGCAAGGTCGGTGACGGCGTCAAGCATCGCCCGGCCGGTGACGACGCTCGCGGCCACACGGCGTTCGCCATCGGGCAAGCCCACTCGCAGGTCGGTGCCGGCGTCGTCGGCGGACCAGCGCCAGAGGCGGCCGTCGTGCCAGGTGAACTGCGTGGCGGTCGCCGTCGCGGCCGGGACGGGCGCGGCGGGGGACTCGGACGGCGGTGGGGCGCTGGCGACCTGATCCATCGGGCGGCGTTCTCCGGACTCCGTTGCGTGTGCCGCCGACGCACGCGGTCGGCGACGGGGGGCGTCTTTGCTGGCGAACGCTGACCATAGGAGCGTCGAGCCCCTGTTGCGACTTTCGCCGTAGGGTGGGATTCATCCCACCATCCGTGGTCGCACCCTTCCCGCCGCCGATGGTGGGATGAATCCCACCCTACGTCAGATCGGCAGTTGCAGAATCTCCGCCAGCTCGTCGAGGGCCGTCTCGCTCTCTTCGTACAGCCGCACGTCGGCCAAGTCGGCGGGCGTGAGGGCTTCGCGGTAGTGCCGCGTGACCCAATCGACGAGCGTGTCGTGCAGCGCCGGCGTCCAGAAGACGTTCCCGCGGACAGCAGCCTTCTCCTCGTCGCTCAGCACGACCCGCAGCCGTAAGCAGGCCGGCCCGCCGCCGTTGCGCATGCTCTGGCGGACGTCCGCCCGCACGGCGTGCTGGACGGGATTGTCCTCCCGCAGGATGCGCTCGATCGCCGCCTTCGCCGACGGGATCTCCTCGCACTCGGCGGGGTAGACGAGGACCATCTTGCACTCCCAGTTGTCTTCGCCCTTGATTCCACGCAGCGTGACGAGCTGCGAGTTGAAGAGGTAAGACTGAACCGCTTCCGCTATTGGCAGTTCTTTGTCTGTAAATGTCATCCGCACCTCATCGACACCGGCGATGTGCATGGCGTCGTGAACGGCATCGGCCGCCGTCGGCTGATTGACCCACGCATGCTCGTGGATCAACAGCACGAACTCGTTGCCGACACTGATGACGTCGTTGTGGAACACGCCTGCCTCGATCGCCTCCTGCGTCTGCTTCACGAAGCACTCGGCACCCGACGGAAACTGGAAAACATGCCCGTGCTGCTCCGCGATCCGCCGCGAAGCACCAAGCGATTGTCGCGGCTGGAACTTCCCTTGTATTAGGCTGGATGTCGCGTCGAACCCGTAGGTGAAGATGTGGTAGCCCAGTTCAAAATCGAAGCCGCTCAACCGCGTGTGGTTCGCCGCCCCCTCGTCCGGCAACGTGCTTGGCAGTGGCGGGTGGACCTTGAAGTACCGCCCGTCGCCGAACAGGTGCTCAAAGATCGTCAGCCGCTCGAACGACTCCAGCGCCCGGTGGCGCTGGCTGGCGAGGTTGGCGATCGTGAAGTGGCACCGGCCGTTGGCCGTGTCGGGGCTGGGCGAGACCGTCGCGGCGTTGGCGGCCCACATGCTGCTGGCGCTGCTGGCAATCGCCAGATCGCGCCGACCCGCGTCGCCGGCCTTTGCGGCATTCTCAAGAACCTCGGCCGGTTTACTGCCGTACCCGCAGCTTCGCAGGTAGCCTAGGTGTGGCCGACGTTGCGGCGGGAGGATCGCCTGCGGCACGCCGAGGTTGGCGAGGAGGCGCATCTTCGAGAGGCCCTCCAACGCCGCCGCCCGCGGGTGGCTGACGCTGGCCTTGCTCGACATCGACGCCAGGTTCCCGCTGCCGAGCCCGGCGTAGTTGTGCGTGGGGCCGACGAGGCCGTCGAAGTTGTATTCGGAGTAGTTCACCACGGAAGCACGGAGACACGGAGAGGAGAGATTGGCTTCAGAGGCCGAAGCAACAGCTTACTCCTCCGTGTCTCCGTGCCTCCGTGGTGAGTCTTCTTCTTCGAGCGTCGCGACCGGGTAGGTGCAGTAGTCGATGCTCGTCGAGCCGGCGGGGCGGGAGTTGCCGCTACGCCCGACGCCGCCGAAGGGGAGCTTGCCGCTGGCGCCGGTCAGCGGACGGTTCCAGTTCACGCAGCCGGCGCGGCTTTTGTGTAGGAACCGCTCGAACTCCTCGCGCGTGCCGCCAACTAAGCCGGCCGCAAGGCCGTACCGCGTGGCGTTCGCCGCGTGGATCGCGCCCTCAAAAGTGTCGACACGTTCGAGTTGCAGAAGGGGTCCGAACACTTCGGCATCGGGCGCACCGACACCTGTGGTATCCATCAATCCTGGGGAAACAAACGCGCCACCACCGGGTAGCTGCGACGCCACGCGTCGCAGGTCTGCCGCGCTCGACCCTGCGACGAGCGCCGTCGCGCCCGCGTCAAGCAACTGACGCTGCGCCTCGAGCAAGGCATCGACGGCACGCTGCGAAATGAGCGGGCCGACCAGCGGGTCGTTCTCCGGCAGATCAACCCTCACCTCGCGAACGGCGGCGACGAGCTTATCGATAAACTCGTTCGGCACGTCATCGGTCACGATTAGTCGACGGGCGCACGTGCATCGTTGGCCTGCGGAGACGTAGGCGGACTCGATCGTCAGCTTGACGGCCTGCTCGACGTCGACGGGCCCGTGAACGACGAGCGGGTTGTTTCCGCCGGCCTCGACCGCTAGCAGTTGGTCATAGCGCAGCGTCTTGTAGATAGCCTCGGCAGCGCGGTCACTGCCGGTGAGCAGCACGCCGTCCACATCGCCCCCGACAAGGGCCTCGCCCGTCTCCCGACCGCCCTGGACGACGCGCAGCACGTCCTCCGGCACGCCGGCTTCGTGGAAGAGCGATGCGAGCAGTTCGCCGCACGCGGGCGTGAGCTCGCTTGGCTTGAAGACGCAGGCGTTGCCCGTCAGCAGGGCCGGCACGAGGTGGCCGTTGGCGAGGTGCATCGGGAAGTTGAACGGCCCGAGCACCGCCAGGACGCCGATCGGCTTGTGCGTCACCCGGCCGACAAGGCCGTTGCCAAGATCGTGGCGCTCGTCCGCCCGACGCCCGTCGAGGGCGGCGAACGTGAGCTTCACCTTGCCCGCCACCGCGCCGGCCTCGGCGTTGGCGTCGCTCCGCACGCGGCCGGCTTCGGTGAGAATGAGGTCGGCCAGGTCCGACTTGCGCTCCGTCGCGAGCTCGGCGAAGCGGGTGAGAATCGCGCGGCGCTCCTCGCTCGGTCGCGCTGCCCACGCCGGCTGGGCCGCGCGGGCGGCTGCGACGGCATCGGCCACGTCCGATGTGGAGGACGAGGGTCCACGCCACACCACGTCGCCCGTCGCCGGATTATTCGAGAGGAGTTCCACGTCAGGAAGCGTATCGTCGCGTCAAGCCTCCATCGGGATCGTCAGGTCCGGCGACGAGCGGGGATGGTGGGGGTGGTGGGGGCGAAGGGAGACGTAGCGAACGCTCTGACCGGGCCTGACATTCAGAGCGGCGGCGGCGGACGCGCTGATCTGCACACCCGCGTCCGTCTCGAAGATGCTGGCCGGACAGGCGCAGAAGTCGAGGCGGTCGTTGCAAACCAGCACGTCGGCCGCGTCGTCGTCTGCGTCGCACAGGTCCGCCACCTCGGCGACACGGCTCGCGCGAACCGCGCGGATGTTGGCCAGCGGGCACTCGATGGTCGGGCCGGCGTCGAAGATGTCGACGCGCTCGCGGAAGCCGAACCCTTCGCTTTCGAGCAGCCGCCGCGCGGGGCGCGAGAAGTCGTGTTCCACGCCGACAACGGCGCGGGCGGTTTGCGGCAGCATGTCGAGGTAAATCGGGTGGTCGGGCATCAGGTCGGCGATGATCTGCTTCTCCTTCACGCTGAGCTGGTCGGCCTCGGCGAAGGAGACCCCGAAAAAGTGTCGGCCGATCGCGTCCCAGAACGGGCTGTTGCCCGCCTCGTCGACCACGCCGCGAATCTCGGCGACGACGTGTGGGTCGAAGGCCTTAGGCCGACCGGCCATAAAGAGAAATCGCGCGACGCTCAGCAGCCGCCCGAACCCGCCCCCGCGCACGCCGGGCCTGAGGAATAGTCCGCCGACCTCCGCAGGGCCGCTGTGGTCTTCGACGAGGTGAATCGAGCGGACGAGCCGGTCGACCTTCAGCACGTCGCTCTGGTAGTGCTCCTCGCGCACCTCGTAGCAGTAGAACGGGTCGAACCCGCCGGTCTTGCTGACAATGCTGCTCGTGCCGAGCAGTTGGCCGGGCTGGCGGTCGTCCTCGAGGACGAAGCTGTAGAGCTCCCCACCGGGCCGGTCGGCCTCGTGGGCGAAGGCGCCGCAGCTTTGGTGAATGCGCTTGGCGAGCTGGTCGCGATCCGTCGGCAACGTGGTGATGCCGCCGCGCGTGAGGGCGACCAGGTTGGCGAGCGGGTCGAGGTCGCGCTCGGCGACCGGCCGAATCCGTAGCATGGCGATCCTTCCGACGATCAACAGAACCCGCCGCCCCGCGGGAGCGGGGCGGCGGGTGCCGGTGTAATCGGGATGCGCTTGAAGTTCAATCGCGCCCGCCGTCGCGGCGGTCGCTAGTCGCGCGTTCGGACGCGGCCGGCGGCGATGTCCGGGTCCGGGGCGCCGCCGGCATCGACATTGCCGAGGGCGCCGGGCGTCTGGTTCGTCACGGAGTTCGTGAGCGTCGGGATCACGCGGTTGACGGTGCCGACCTGCCGGAACGTGCCGAAGCCGCCGCCGACGAAGCCGCCATTGTACCCGCCGCCGCCGTAGTAGCCGTAGGGGCTGTAGCCGAACCCGTATGGAACGCCGTACCCGCCGCCGCCGCCGTATCCGCAGTAGGGCGATCCGTAGCCGCCGCCGTACTCGAGGCGTTGGCGTTCGCGGGCGTAGTCGACCGCGATCCCCGCCGCCTGCTCGGCCGCCGAGGCGTAGGCGTCGGCGGCGGCGAGCGTGGTCCGAGCGTTCGTCACCGCCTCGCGCAGATTCGCCAACTCGTCGTCGGTTCGCACCGATTCCAGATGCTCCCGCTCCATCGTGCGGAATGCCGTGACCGCCCCGCGTAGATCGTCGTTCGCCCGCTGGTACTCCGGGGCATTTTCGAGAAGGTCCTGCTCGCGATCCGATTGGAGCCGCGCGTACTGCAACGCCTCCTCGCTCAACTGGCGGATGCGCGCGTGGTCGGGCTCGGCCTGCCGGTGCTCGTAGGCGATGCGGCTGGCAAGCCCGTTTTGCAACGCTGCGGCGGCCTGATAATCGGCGTCGTCTTCGAGCGGGGCGAGCACGTCCGTCTCCGCCGCGTCGACGGCGGCGCGGGCGTCGAGGATCGCCTGCCGGGCGTCGCGGTACTCGCTCGATTCGGCGTACTCCCGCTTGAGTTGTTCGAGCCGGTCGGCGTACGCGGACTGCGCCCGATCGTGCTCAGCCTGGGCGATCGCGAGACCGGCGCGGGCGGGTGCCACGCGCTCGACGAGGCTCGTCGGGAAGCCGTTCGATTCCTGCGTGGCATCCGCCTCGCTGCCGCTGCCGCTTTGCCAGAACGGGCTGGCCGCCTGGCCGCCGGGCTGGGTCTGTGCCGCTGCGCCGCCGACGGCCAACACCGTGGCCGCCGCCGCAAGGGCGAGGGGAGTCTGGATCAGATTGAACGGCATGAAACCTCCGGGTGATCGAGGCGGCGCGCCCGCAAACGCCACGGGCGGGACGCCTTAGCTTAACAGCAAACGCCATTCCGATGGAAGGACAAAGTTGCTTCCCCCGCTATCGTGCGGCCATGGATCTCTCCCTGCTCAAGCAGCTTTCGGAAGTCGGCGGCGTCCCCGGCCGCGAGGAGCGTGTTCGCGACGTGCTCCGCCCCCACTTCGACCAGGCCTTCGACGACGTCAGCGTCGACGCGATGGGCAGCCTGATCGGCGTCAAGAAAAACGCCGGCAAGCCGCGCGTGTTGATCGCCTGCCACATCGACGAGATCGGCTTCTACGTCCGCCACGTCGACGACAAGGGTTTCATCCGCGTGCAGAACGTCGGCGGCTTCGACACGCGCAATCTGCTGGCGCGGCGCGTCGTGGTGATGGCCAAGGGCGGCGATCTGCCGGGCGTCATGAACCCCGGTGGGCGGCCCATCCATATCGCCAAGGAGGAGGACAAGAAGAAGATTCCCGAGATCCAGGAGTTCATCATCGACCTCGGCCTGCCCGGCGAGAAGGTGAAGGAGCTCGTGCGCGTCGGCGACCCGGTCACGCTCTGGCAGGAGTGCATGGAGGTCGGCGACACGATCACCGGCAAGTGCATGGACAACCGCGTGGCCGCCTGGGTCGTGCTGGAGGCGATGAAGAAAGCCCAGAACCCGAAGTACGAAGTGATCCTCGCGGCGACGGTGCAGGAGGAAGTGGGCCTGCGCGGCGCCGGCCCCGCCGCCTACGCGAGCGAGCCGGACTTGGCGATCGCGCTCGACACCACGCTCTGCGTCGACACGCCCGGCGTGCCGGACGAGGAGCGCGTGACCAAGCAAGGCGACGGCGTGGCCATTAAGATTCTCGACTCCTCAAGCATCAGCAACCGCGACTTCGTCGACGAGCTCGAAGCCGCGGCCAAGAGCAAGGGCGTGAAGTACCAGTTCAGCGTTCTGCCGCGCGGCGGAACCGACGCCGGCGCGATCCAACGCAGCCGCGGCGGCGTGAAGACGGCCACGCTCGCGGTGCCGACGCGGAACATTCACACCGTCACGGAAATGGTCCACAAAGATGACTTGCAGAGCGCCATCGACCTGATCGCCGCGTGGCTGGAGGCGTGACTGCGGCCGCTACCGCGCCGGGCGTTCCGACTCCTCGATTTGCAGCGTGGCCAGCGCCAGCGGCACGTTCTCGGCGCGGCGGAACAGCCGATCGAGGCGGCTGACTTCGAGCGTTTCCCAGACCGCCGCCGGCACGCTCGCCAGCACGATCTGGCAGCCGGACGGAGCCACCATCTTGCGAAGCCCCAAAAGCTGCGCAAGGTTGCTCGAATTGAGGAAGCTCACGGCCGACAGGTCCAGCACACAATGCTGCGGCTCGGCCTCCAACCCGCGGTGGACCTCCTCCACCTCATCGCTGAAGGCGGGCTCATCGGCGAGGTGGGCGACCACCGTGTTCTCGCTCCATTCCACGGGCATGCGGGGCACGATACCCACATTGGCCCCCGCTTGAAATGGCGACGTTCCGCCGCACCCACTTCGACGCTCACCGGCGGCGCACGAGCGTCGATTGATCGATGCCGAGGCGGTCGCGGAGTGCGTGCGACTCCTCAAGCCAGCGGTGGCCGTCGGTCCAGTAGCCGGCGGTCGGCTTGAGCGACGGGTCGTGCGACCGCCACCAAGCGTTGAAGCGGCCCATCAGGCGCTCGCGCAGGTACTTGGCCGTCATCGACGCCAAGCCCGTTGGCAACGCCAGCGTCTCGGCCTTTTCGGCGAACGTGATCTGCACCGAATCAGTGCCTCGTGACAGCGTGTAGTCGGCCCGCGCGTCGTCCTCCCGCAGCACCGAAAGTTCCCACGCGCCGAACATCTGCCGCAGAAAGTCGCCGTAGTGCGAGCGGCCGCCCTGGCGATCAACCACTATGGTCAAGCCGTCGCTCGCGTGGCGTTGGAGCAGGCCATCGATGAGCTGGGCGACGATCGTCTGCGCCACGGCCGACTTGTTGCGCAGGGTGTCGCAGAGGCGGTTGTACTCCGGCTCGAACACGACGCGCCCGCCGACTTCGAACGCCCCCACGCCGCTCGATTCGCGGGCATGCTTCAACGCGTTGGCGGCAATGGCGACGGCCGCGGCGTCGGTGGCGTGCGGGTGGGGCTCATCCGACGGGGCGGCGTACCACGGCACCTCGCGGGAGCGCTCCGGCGCCGCCGGATCAACGGCGGCAAGAAACGCGTCGAAGCTCGCCGCCGGCCGCACCGCGAGCATCGACTTCTCGAGCTCCTTCAGCCCCAGCGATGGCGAGTAGACCTTCTTCGAGTCGTTCACGTGCAAACGTCGCCCGGTGCGATCACGCTTGGCGGAGACGGCCGTCTTGAGCAGGTTCCAGACGTCCGGCAGGCCGTCGCCGGGCTTCGGGACGCGGACGGCGCAGCAGCCGAGGGTGAACGGTCCGAGCACCGGGCCGTAACCCGCCTCGTCGATGCCGGCGAGAACCATCGTGTCGCCCGTCACGCCGGCCCTTGCATTGCTCATCGCGCCGCCCGATTTTTGCCGTGCCGCTCGCTCCACCGCTCCGGCCGCGACGCCCGCCGACCAAACGCGGCCGCGTGGACGAGTTCCACCGGGTGCGCGATCCGCAGCCGCTCGCCACGCTCGGTCGCCGCCGCCCGCAGGTGAAGGGTGCAGCCGATGTTGGCGCTGACGAGAACGCCCGCGCCCGTCGCGGCGAAACGGCCGAGCTTGCGGTGGGCTAGTTCCTTGGCCATCTCCGGTTGCGTGAGGTTGTAGGTGCCGGCGGCGCCGCAACAGACATCGCTCTCGGGCAGGTCGATTAGCGTCAGTTCCGGCACGCGCGACAGGAGCGTGCGCGGCGCGGCCGTCACGCCTTGACCGTGGGCGAGGTGACAGGCATCGTGGTAGGCGGCGGTGACGGCGACCGGGTGCGCCAGGGCCGGCGTTCGGTCGCCGACGCCGAGGTCAACAAGCACCTCCGTCACGTCACGCACGAGCGCCGCGAAGCGCTGGGCCCGCTCGCGGTAGGCCGGGTCGTCGGCGAGCAGTTCCGCGTACTGGCGGAGCATCGCGCCGTCGCCGGCGGTGCAGGAGACGATGGCGTCGGGGGCCGAGCCGTCATCGGGAAGAAAGGCGTCGATGTTCAACTTGGCCAGCTTCAGCGCGTGGGCCGGGTCGCCGCCGTGCTGGTGGATGGCCCCGCAGCACTGCTGGCCGAGCGGGGCGACCACGTCAGCGCCCGCGGCGTTGAGCAGCTCGACCGCCATCTGGTGGACGTGCCCCGCCATAACTTGGCTGACGCAACCTTCGAAAAATGCGATCGTCGGCCGCGCCTTCGATTGGCGCTTCGCGTCCTTCTTCGGCGGCTTGAAGCCCTCGACAATCAGGTCGAGCCCGCCCGCGGGGGAGAACGGCTTGAGCGGCTTGGGCCAGACCTTCGCGTGGGCGTCGATCGGCAGGAGGGCCTCCATGCGCTTGACGCGCGAGCCAAACAGGTCGGTCACGCCAATCGCGCGCAGGCCGGTACGCAGCCCGATTTTGTCTGCCGCCCGCGCCGCCGCGATGGCGGCCCGCAGGCGTTGGGGCTTGGTGAACACGTGAAAGAAGAGCCGCCGTTGCCAGCGCGAAAGCGGGGCAACCGGCTCGCCGCCATCGCGCCGGTCGGTGGCGAGCTTGTCGCGCGTGTCCTCGATAAGCGTGTGGTACTGCACGCCGCTCGGGCAGGCCGTCTCGCAGGCGCGGCAGTCGAGGCAGCGGTCGAGGTGCGTCTGGGCGGCGTCGGTGTGGGCGACCTCGCCGCTGTGCAGCCCGAGCATCAGGCGGATGCGACCGCGCGGGGAGTCGGCCTCGTTGCCGGTTTCAAGGTACGTCGGGCACGCCGGCAGGCACAGGCCGCACTGCACGCAACTGTTGCCCGCGTCGAGGGCCGCCTGCTTCAGTTCGATGGCGGGTCCCAAACGCTCGACCGCGGCTGCGGCATCATCAGCGTCGCCCGGAGGCACGCTCGGCGGGTCGGGCGCGGCACGCTGGACGGGCTGCGGGGCGACGCTCGCGCTGGGCCGGTAAGTCTTGGGCATGGCGAGGCGGGGTCGGCCAGCAAGCTCCCGCCGAACGTCGGCGGGAGTGCGAGGCCGTTGGAGGACGCAGGTCGACACTCAAGCGTATGTCGGCAAGGCCGGCAGCTTGGCGTCAGGATCGAACCGCGCCTTCAACGCCGCGAGCAACGGCGATAGCAACGGCGATGGGGCGTGCGGCGAGCAAACCCGCACCACGTGCCCCTCGACCGCCGTCACGTGGCCGCCGGCGTTGAGGATCGTGTCGCAATCGTCAGGCAGGTGGGGCAGGTAGACGATGCCGTGGATGGGATCCGCCCACAGGTCGGGGTGCGGATCGGGCCCCGACCCAGCCGCAAGCGACTGGGCGTTCGTCGGATCGGATAACGACGGGGGTGACGGATTGGAAGTCGACGCAGACAACGGTTCGAGGTTCGACGTCGAAGACGGATCGAGAGTCGACGTGGACAATGGATTTTTCGCCGATGTGGGAGACGTAATGGGAGTCGATGTGGATGTTGAGTCGGGGCTCGATGTGGACGTCCGACCAAGGCTCGACGTGGACGTTGAATCGGGAGTCGATGCGGGCAACGCATTCTGTGTCCCGCACACACGCCGTTCACCATCCGTTTCTCCGAACGCCCAGTCGCTTGCGGCTGGGTCCGACCCCGGACGATCAGCCCCGCGCAGCAACCCCTCGATCCCCGACGGCGGCACCCACGCCCGGACCGGCGCCAGCGCGACGCGACGCAGGGCGGCGTCCTGCGCGAGCGATTGCCGCGTCGCAGCGACGCCCGCAATCGCGCGGATGGCCGGGGCGAGCGCGTCGAGGTCGGCGTCGTCCCCGAGCCAGCCGCAGCGCAGGAGGCCGGCGCGGCAAAGCATCCACTGCGGCGGGGCATTGCTGACGAGCAGGCGGTTTACTGTCGTCGTTAGTTGGCCCTGCTCGATCGGCAGTTCGACCGTCAGGCCCGCCTCGGGTCGCAGGGCGGTGCGGACGGTAATGGTTTCGACCCGCCCAAAGCACCCGTGCCCGCCAACGGCGAAGCGGACGAGGTCGTAGCCGGCGACGTTCTTGACTGGCAGCCCGCCGGCGGTGATGCGCTGGCCGTCGCCGTCGAGAAGTTGCACGCCCGTCAGCCGGTCGCGCCAGCCGCCGTAACCCAAGCGCAGCGGGCCCGTCGAGTCGTGCTCAACAAGTTCGCGGAGCGTTGCGTCCTCGTCGCCGTCGATCGGCAACCACTGCGGGTGCGGCTCAACGGTGGCGAGCTGAGCTTGGAGTTGGCCCAGCGTCACGTCCGCCGACGCGACCACCGCCATGTCGGCCGCGTGGAGGCGAACCTCCTCCGGCTCAACGTGCGCGGGAACAGGCGGGCGGGGCGGGGCGATGGTCATCCGCGGTCATTGTTGGCGCGGCGGCGGCGAAAGCCTTCCCCGCGAGGGTCAGGTCGCCTTGCCGTTCGCGCCCTTCTTGACCGGCTTGGGACTGGCAGCGTCTTCCTTTTCCGGCTCGAGCACGTCGGCGAGCTTGCCCTGCAACTGGTCGACCAACTGCTTGGCCTCGGGGGGCAGGCTGCGGAGCAGGCCGTCGGCAGCGTTGCCGAAGCCGGCGGCGCTCATGAAGCGGCCGCTCATCTTCGCCATGGTTTCGGGATCGCCGAAGATCTGCATGTTCGCCTTGGCCATCATGTTCCCCATGGCGTTGGCGGCCGCGATGCGGGCCTCCTTGTCGGCGGCGATGCGCAGCTTGTCGAGCTCGAACTCCAGCGCGGCCACCTCGAACTCGCTGCGGTTGGCTAGCTCCTGGCGCTCGACCTCGACCCGCTCGCGCTCGACGGCGACACGCTCGCGCTCGATCTGCACGTCCACGCTCTTACGTGCCCGCTCGCCCTCGGCACGCTTGCTCTCGGCGCTGGCGTCGGCCTCGGCCAACCGCAGCTTCGCCTCCGCCTGCGCCTCGGCCGACTGCTTCTCGGCGTCGGCCTTCTTGATGACCCGGAACGCGTCGACCTCGGCCTCGGTCTGCTCGCGGATGCGGCTCTCGTCGATGATCTGCTGGGCCGCGATAAGCTTCTGCGCGGCCTCCCGGTCCGCCTGGCTCTTGACCTCGACGGTCAGCACGTCTTGTCGCGCCTGCTCCTTCTCGGCCTCGGCCTCCAGCGCCCGCGCCTGGGCGGCGGCACGTTCCTGTTCCTGCTCGGCGATCGCAGATTCGCGGCGACGCTCGGCCACCTCGATCGCCTGCTGCTTCGACACCTCGGCCGTCTCCTGCTGTTGAAGCTTCTCGATCAACGCCACCCGCTTGGCCACCTCCGCCTGCTCGACCGCGAGCTTGCGCTGCACCTCGGCCTCCTCGATCGCCTGCTGCCGCTCAATGTCGCGACGATTGACCGCCTCCTCCTGGGCGATGCGGAACTCCTCCTGCTCGCGCTTGCGCCCCGCCTGCACGTTGGCGACCTTCATCCGCTGCTCCGCCTCGAACTCGGCCTGATCCCGCTGAAGATCGAGCACTTCCTTCCGCGTCGCTACGTCGCGGGTCGTGATCTCCTGCTCGCTTTGCCGCTCGATCTCGTTGCGCTGGACCTTGGCCCGTTGGGTGATCTCCGCGATCTTGCGCAGGCCCTGGGCGTCGAAGACGTTGCGCTCCTGTAGCTGGCTTGGGTCGGTTTGGTCGAGGGCGCTGATGGTCACGCTCTCGAGCGTCAGGCCGTTGCTGGCGAGGTCGTGCGTGACGATTGCCTGCACCTTGCTGGCGAACTCGTCGCGCTTGCTGTGCAGCTCGACGAGCTCCTGCGTGGCGGCGACGGTGCGCAGGGCGCTGACGAGCTTTTCCTGCACAAGCTCGCTCACGCTGCCGGGCGTAATGGATCGCTCGCCAAGGGAGCGCGAGGCGTTGAGGATGTCGTCGCTGTTAGCCTGGACCTTAATGTAGAACTCGGCCGAAAGATCGACGCGCAGGTTGTCCTTGGTGATGAGCGCGTGGGTGCCGCGGCGTTCGACGTTGAGGCGCATCGTCTCAAGGGAGACGGGGATGACCTGGTGGACGACGGGCAGGACGATCGTGCCGCCGTCCTTCACGACGCGGGCGCCGCCCATGCCCGTGCGGACGAAGGCCATGTTGGCCGACGCCTTATGGTAAAGCTTGGTCACCACGGCCGCGACGGCGGCGGCGATCAGCACGAGCAGGCCAATGATGCTCAAGCCCAACTGCACCGTTCCGCTCAGGTTCGGCACGAACCACGGACCCACGGCCAGGGCAGCGCCGACGAGAAGCATGACGAAGAAGACCATGGGGTGGAACGGGTGAAGGGTAGAGTCAGAGGCCAGAGGGCCGGACCGTGAAGGTACCGTCCTCGTAGTTCGTGAGCACGATGGCGGTGCCGGGGGCGATGGGCGCGTCCGACCGGGCGGGAAGCTGGTAGAGGTCGCCGCCGGCGTCGCGGACGACCACGGTGCCGCCCTCGGGCGAGACGGCGAAAATCACCTCGCCACGCCGCCCCACGAAAGACGCCCGCGCCTCGGCGCTCGACTCGTTCAACGGCATGTACCGCGCGATCAGCCGGCTGACCACACTCGTCAGCCCGAACGACAGGACAATCGCCACCGGCAACGCGACGAAAAACCCGTTGGAGCCGAGGACGTCGCGCAGCAGTTGCATCGTCGCGAAGCCCATCAGCCCAAACGTCAGGAAGAGCACCATCAGCACGATCGATAGCGGCACCCGGCCCACGCCCAGCCACGTCAGGGCCGCCATCAATCCATGGGCTTGGCCGACGTCGGAGTCGGCGTCGATGTCCGGCCGCGCGACGGGGTGATCGGCGTCGGCGTCGACCTCCGCCTCCACGTCGGCGTCGACCTCAAGCTCGGCCTCGACGTCGATGTCCGCCTCGCCAAACGTCCAGCCGCTGAGCGCGTAGGCGAACAGGTACGCCATCGCCAGCCCGAGCGGGACCAGGAAGATCAGGTTCCACCAGCCAAGCAGCCAATCGAGCGTCAAGGCCGCCTCCCTCGACAGAGGGTGGCGCGGCGGGTTGCGGCGGCGAATGGCGGCGGGTCGCGGCGACTCATGTCGACGACTCACGCTGCGCGGTGGCCTGCCATGCCGCCAGCACCTCGGCGACCGGCGGGCGGTCGGTGAACCATGCGACGTTGAACCACATCGACGGCGTCGTGGCGGAGCGAACGAACTCCCGGCCCTCGTCATCAACCGTTGTCAACTGCGGCCGGTAGACGCCGGCGTCATCGAGGGCGAAGAAGCCGTGGCGACCGTGATCGGGGTCGAGCACCCAGTATTGGCGGCAGCCGGTCGCCTCGTACTCGGCGTACTTGTCCTGCAGATCAATGCGCCGCGTCGACGGGCTGAGGATCTCGATGACGAGGTCGGCCGGCCCGTCGAGGTAGTGGTCGGTGCAGCGGGCGTTCTGCTCTTGCGACCAGAAGAACACGTCCGGCAGCCGAATGTTCCCGCCGGTCACGCGGAGGCCAAAGGGTTCGCCCGCCACGTAGCTGGTGCCGTCTGTAGCAAAACCACCAACGGTCAGGAGCCAAGTTCGCAGGTCGCTGTGCCCGTAGCAGATTAGCGGAAACTCGACGGCATACCCGTCGACGTACTCGAAGATCTCGTGTGGCAGCCCGTCGCCGCGGACGAAAGCATCGAGGTCGATCCGGCGCGGCACGAAGCCCGTCCGCCCCGGCGGGTGGCGAGGAAGTTCGTCCTGAGGCGACGCGGCGTCGGGCGGCGGCGGGGCGAGAACGGCCATGAGTCGATTGTCGTCCGTCACCCGTCGGCGATCAACCCGTCCCACGCCTCCATCAGCCGCCGCGTGAGCGGTCCCGGCTCGCCATTGCCCACCGGCTTTTGTTCCAGTCGCGTCACGGGCATCACACCCATGATGCTGTTGGTCAGGAAGACCTCCTGGGCCGCCAGCAGGCGGTTGACGTCGATCGGCAGGCGCTGCACGTCCACGCCGTCCGCCTTCGCCCGCTCCATCACCCAGCCGCGGACGACGCCGGGCAACGCGTTGCTCTTGGGATACGGGCAGGACCGCTTCACCGCTTCTTCCGTCAGGTCGTCGTTCGTCGGCGGGGTGACGAGCCGACCGTCCTCAACGATGAACACGTTGCACACGCTGCCGCCCTGAAGCAAGTTGTGGACGTTGAACCAAAGCGACTCGCCGGCCCCGCGCCGCGCCGCCTCGCGCAGGGCGGCCAGGCGGCTGAAGTAGTTCAGCGTCTTGTGCCCCGCCTGAAGGTCGTACGGATTGGCCTTCTGCTCGCTGTTGAGCAGGACGGTCATCCCCTTCGCGTAGAACTCCGCGGGGTACGGCGTCATCGGGCCGGCCGTCAGCAGGAGGGTCGGGCGGTGGACCTCGCCGTGCAGTGGGTCCACGTCGCTGCGCCCGCGTGTGACCGTGAGGCGCAGGCGGGCGTCCGACAGTTCATTTCGAGCGAGGATCTCCTGGACCGCGTCGCGCAGCGCGGTATCGCCGGTCGGCAGCGGGATGTAGAGC
>CBDCBA010000010.1:0-78453 GCA_965214125.1 Tepidisphaeraceae bacterium | reverse complement strand
CGGGAAGGTCTGCGTAGCGCCGGCAGGCGGAGATGTCCTCGCCCCAGCCGCCGAGGGTTTCGAAGACCGGCTCAACTTCGGCCAGCGTGTCCATGTCGGCGCGGAAGTAGTCGAGCGTTTCGCCGCGCAGCCGGTAGGCGGTGCAGATGCGGAGTTCGTCGATGCCGCTGAGCACGTCGAGCAGGTTGATCGTCAGCGCTGTGCAGCCGCAGAGGTCGGCGGCGTAGCGGGCGGCGACGGCGTCGAACCAGCCCACGCGGCGCGGCCGGCCGGTGGTCGTGCCGTATTCGCGCCCGCGCTCGCGGATGCCGTCGCCGACGGCGTCGTGCAGTTCGGTCGGAAACGGCCCGCCGCCCACGCGCGTGCTGTAGGCCTTCAGCACGCCCACGAACTGCCGCACGCTCTGCGGCGGCACGCCCGCGCCGGTAAACAGGCCCAGGGCCGAGCAGTTCGAGCTCGTGACGTACGGGAACGTGCCGTGGTCGAGGTCGAGCAGCACCGCGTGCGCGCCCTCGTAGACGATCCACTTGCCCGCCTCGCGGTCGAGCAGAAGCCGCCGGCCGACGTCGCTCACGAACGGGTGCAGGCGGCGGCCCCAGTCGAGGCATTGCTCGTACAGGCCGACGCCGTCGATCGGCGGCAGGCCGTACAGCGTCGAGAGCAGCGCGTTCTTCTCGTCGACGATCCGGCTCAGCCGTTGCTTGAGGCGGGCCTCGCCGTCGGGCAGTTCGACGACGGCCGCGAGGTCGGCCACGCGGATGGCCGTCGAGCGGGTCGCCTTGTCGCTGTAGGTCGGCCCGATGCCGCGGCGCGTCGTGCCGATCGCACCCCCACCATCGCCCTCGGCGGCAGATTCCCGGGCGGCGTCGGCGGCCTGGTGGTAGGGCATCACCACGTGCGCCTTGTAGCTGACGCGCAGGTTGTTCGGGCTGACCTCCACGCCCTGGCCGTTGATCTGGTCGATCTCGCGCAGCAAAACGCTCGGGTCGATGACCACGCCGTTGCCGAGGTAGTTCATCACGCCCGGCCGAAAGACGCCCACCGGCAG
Organism: Tepidisphaeraceae bacterium; assembly: GCA_965214125.1. GTDB lineage: Bacteria > Planctomycetota > Phycisphaerae > Tepidisphaerales > Tepidisphaeraceae > CBDCBA01. Next base: position 77,405 of record CBDCBA010000010.1, on the reverse strand, counting down.
CAGGTGGGTGGCGAACTTGCGGTCGCCGATCTTGACGCTGTGCCCCGCGTTGGCGCCGCCGCAGTAGCGAACCACGACGTCGGCGGCCTCGGTGAGCACGTCGACGATCTTGCCCTTGCCCTCGTCGCCCCATTGCAGGCCGACGACGCAGGCGTTGCCGTCGAGCAGGTCGGCGAAGGGGGCGACGTTCGGCGACTCCTGGGGATTCACGCGGCGAGTGTAGTCGGCGCGGCAACGCGGGGTTCCTACGGTTCGGCATGGAGCCGCAAGCGCCGCGCATCGAGATTCGCCCGACGCCCCAGGACGTCGCCCACGCCGCGGCCGACCACGTCGTCAGCCGCTTTCGCGCGGCGATGCAGTTCGGCGAGACCTTCAGCCTCGGCATGGCCGGCGGCTCGACGCCCAAAGCGCTCTACGAGTTGCTCGCTGGCGACGACTTTCGCCGCCGCATCGAGTGGGCGCGGGTCGAAGTTTTCTTCGGCGACGAGCGCTGTGTCCCGCCCGACCACGCCGACAGCAACTTCCGCATGGCCAAGGAGGCGTTGCTCGACCACGTGCCGATTCCCGGCGACAACGTCAGCCGCATGAAGGGCGAGCTCGACCCCGAGACGGCCGCCGTCGAGTACGGGCAAATGCTCAAGCGGCGCTTCGGCGACGACGGCGGGCTCGACCTTCTCCTGATCGGCATGGGCGACGACGGCCACACGTTAAGCCTCTTCCCCGGCACCAGCGCCCTGGAGGAGCAGCGCCACCGCTGCGTCGCCAACTACGTGCCCAAGGCCGACGCCTGGCGGATCACGCTGACGGCGCCGTTCGCGAACCGAAGCGATCAGGTGCTGGCGCTGGTTACGGGCGACAAGAAGTCCGCCGCCGTCGCCCGGCTGTTGGAGGGGGAGTTCAACCCGCAGCAGACGCCGATCCAGCTCATCCGCCCCGGCGACGGGCACTTCACCCTCCTCCTCGACGCCGCCGCCGCCGGCATGCACGACGGCGACGACTAACGCCGTCGGCGCAGCGTTTCAACCGCGAACGGAATCCAGATCGGCCACCAGATCAGGTCGTTCGTGAGGATCGTCCAACCCAAAGATCGCGGCAGCACGCCGAGGTAGAAGGCCCCGTAGACGAAGCCGATCGGCCCGCAGATCTTGCCGATTAGGGCGATCCATAGGAACGGCGCGTACCGCTCCGGCTGGCGGGCGAGGGCGTGGTAGCCGACCGCGAAGACGCCCACGAACATGCCGATGCACTGCCACAAGAGCAAGCCGACCGCGTCGGTCTCGATGCCGACGAGCGACAGCGTCCACGCCGGCAGAAGGATGACCGTGGTGCCCCACAGCACGTTGTAAGCGGCGGCAATCCAAAAGCTCCAGCGGTACCACGTCCGCCGCGGCTCGGGCAGCGCAAAATTGGGCGACGGCGCGAAGGCAGGATGAATCACGCCCCGAACGTAGACAGGCTCCGTTTTCAGATCCGCGAGGTAGCTGCGTCGCCACGCGACGCAGGAGTGCCCGACGCGCACTCCTGCGTCGCGTGGCGACGCAGCTACCACGAGCATCGGTACTCACTAGAGGACAAACTTGCTCAAGTCCTCGTCGCGCGTAATCTCCTCGAGCCGTTCGCGAACGAAGGCGGCATCGACCTCGAGCGACTTGTCGGCGCGGTCGGGCGCGTCGAAGCTCACCTCTTCAAGCACGCGCTCGACCACCGTGTACAGCCGCCGCGCACCGATGTTCTGCTGGCGGCGATTGGCTTGAAACGCCGCGTCGGCCAGGGCTTCGACGGCGTCCTCGGTGAACGACAGCTTTAACCCTTCCGTCGCGAGCAATTTTTTCTGCTGGGCGAGCAGCGCGTTCTGCGGCTCGGTGAGGATCCGCACGAAGTCCGCCCGCGTCAGGTCATCGAGCGCCACGCGGATCGGGAAGCGGCCCTGCAACTCGGGCATCAAATCGCTCACGCTCGCCGCGTGAAATGCGCCGGCGGCGAACAGCACGTGGTCGGTTTTCACCGGCCCGTGCGGCGTGTTGACCGTGCTCCCCTCGACGATCGGCAGCAAGTCACGCTGCACCCCCTCGCGGTTCACGTCGGCCCCCTTGGTCTCGCCGCGGGCGACGACCTTGTCGATCTCGTCGAGGAAGATCACGCCCTCCTGCTCGACACGCTCGATCGCGACGGCATTGACCTTCTCGTCGTCGATGAGCTGGTCGGCCTCCTGGCGAAAGAGCGCCGCCCGCGCCTGGGCGACCTTCAGGCGCTTGGTCTCAGTCTGCTTGGGCATCATCTTTTCCAGCATGCCCTGCATGCCGCTGTCCATCTCCATGCCCGGCCCTGCCCCGAGCATGCCGCCGATGCGGGCCTTGCGTTGAAGTTGAATCTCGACCTCGCTCTCTTCCAGCTCGCCGGCCTTGAGTTGCTTGCGGAACTTCTCGCGGGTGCGCTCGCGCCGCTGCCTGGCCTCGTCGTCGTCGGCCGGGCTGGTGGGCGCTGGGAGCAGCGCGTCGAGGAGGCGATCCTCCACCCGCCGCTCGGCGTCGGCCTTGACCGCGCCCGTCATCTCGTCGCGCACGAGGGCGATCGCGACGTTCAGCAGGTCGCGCACGATGCTCTCGACGTCGCGCCCGAAGTAGCCGACCTCGGTGAACTTCGTCGCCTCCACCTTGATGAACGGCGCCCCCACCAGGGCGGCCAGGCGGCGGGCGATCTCGGTCTTGCCCACGCCCGTTGGGCCGCTCATGATGATGTTCTTCGGGCTCACGTCCCTGGCGACATCCGGCGAGAGTTGGCGCCGCCGCCAGCGGTTGCGCACGGCCACGGCCACCGCCCGCTTGGCGTCGGGCTGGCCGACGATGAATAGATCGAGCTCCGCGACGAGCTGCTTGGGCGTCAGGTCCGGCATGGGTCACTCTATCGCGTCAACAGCCATCCCACCGTCAACGCCAACGCCAGCCCGAGCAGGGCAGCCTTGTTCAGACACCCGCGGCCGCGCCGCGCCGCCGCCCGCTTGCCACGTCTGATCGTCCGGCTCGTACTCGTCGGCTGGTGCATCGACATGGCGTTCCTCGGAGCTTTTCGACCCTCAAAGGGTTTCGACGCGAATGTTGGTGTTCGTGTAGATGCACGTTTCGCCCGCGATGGTCAGGGCGGCGCGGACGGTCGCCTCGGCGTCGAGATCGCTGTGGCGGACCAGCGCCCGCGCGGCGCACGCGGCGTAGGACCCGCCGCTGCCGATGCCGACGATGCCGTCGCTCGGCTCGATCACGTCGCCCGCGCCGCTGAGGATCAGCGACTCGCTCCGGTCCGCCACCGCCAGCATCGCCTCCAGGCGCCGCAGCGCACGGTCAGTTCGCCACGCCTTGGCGAGCTCGACAGCGGCGCGACGGAGGTGGTCGGGGTGATCCGACAGCGTTTGTTCGAAGCGCTCCAGCAACGCGAACGCATCGGCCGCACTGCCGGCGAAGCCGACCAGTACCGGGTTGCCGCGCGACTCGTTCATCCGACGGACCTTCACCGCGTCGGCTTTGGCGACGACCTCGCCGAGCGTCACCTGCCCGTCGCCACCCAGCGCCACGCGGCCGTCGCGCCGGACGCAGAGAATCGTCGTGCCGTGGTACGTCGGTGCCGCCATGCGCCCACGATAGCGGCCGGCGGCGACGCCGACGTACGGTGGGCGCGTGAGCATTGGGCTCGACGCGCCGTGGATCCTCGGGCTGCTGCCCCTGGCCGGCCTCGCGTGGGCGGGGCGGGCGAGCCGCCTCGTGCGCGGGCTGCTGGCGGGCGCGGTTGCCTTGCTCGTCCTCGCCGCGAGCGGGCCGTGGGCGGGACTGCCGCGAACGCCGCGCATCGCGTTGCTGGTCGACGTCTCGCCGAGCACGCGGACCGCAAGCTGGCGCGACCCTGTCGAGCTGCGCCACATCACGGCCACGCTCGCGCGGGCGGGGCGGGTGAGCACGTACTCGTTCGCCGACGGCACAGCCGTGCTCGCGATCGATGCCTACGACGGCGGCACCGCCGTGGTGGCCAAGACCCGTGCCGTCACGCCCGCGCAGGCCGACGTCGCCGTCCTGCTGACGGACGGCCGCCTCGATTTGACGCCGCTCGGCCCGGTCGCGTTCCTGATCGATCCAGCGCTCGATCAGCCAGGCGACCACCGGGTGACGCAACTGACGTACGCAGGCGATCGGCCGGTGGCGGTCGCGTCGGATGAGTTCGCCATCGAGAACAGGATTGCCTCCGTTGCGCCAGGCGATGCGTGGCCGGAGAACGATCGGCTGGCCCTGCCGCGGCCCGCGCCCTCGGGCGGGCCGCGGCTTTGGCTGGGGGACGGACCGGTCCCGCCGACGTTCGAGCCGTATGACCTGGCGCGACTGGCGTCGGCATCGGTGCTCGCGACCGACGCGCCGCTGTCGGACGCCGCGCGGCGTTGGGTATCGGAGCGGGGCGGCCTGTTGATCCTCAGCGGGCCCGAGGCCGTGGAGCTCGACGCGGCGAGCCCCCTGAGCGTTCGCCCGCCGCGGCCGGATGCGCGTTGGACGATTCTGCTCGACACAAGCGGCTCCATGGTGGGCCGCGCGTTCGCCGCCGTCGCCGCGTTGCGCCGCGCCGCGGTGGCGTTGCCGGACGAGACGCCGGTGGCCGTCTTCTCCTTCGCCGCGACGGTTGCCTCGCGCTTCGACGGCACCGCCGCGACTCTTGCGGCCGATGACGTTGCGATCGCCGCGCCGTCGGGCCCGACGAACCTGGCCGCCGCGTTGCAAGCCGCGCGGGAGCGGGGCGGGGACGTGCTGGCGATTACCGACGGCGGCGCGGCCGACTTCGCCGACGAGGCCGCGGCGCTCGCGCGGGCGGGGCAGCGACTTCACATCCTGCACATCGGCGACGACGATGCTGAGAATCTGCGCACAGCGGCCCTTGCCACCGGCGGCACGTTCGCCGAGGCGGGCGACACGTCCGCCTGGGTTGCCGCGATCGAAGAGGCGTTTCGCGCCGGCGCTCGCAGCGAGGTGCGAAGCGGGCCGTCGTCACTCACGTTCGGTGGCGTGCTTCGCGATCTGGGCACGGTGGTCGCCGGCGACTGGCGCCAGGCGTGGCCGCGCGACGGCGCGGTCGTCGTGGCCGAGGGAGATGGCCGCGTCGCGCGGTGGCGTGTCGGCGTGGGCGAGGTCGTCGCCTCCTCCGCACTGCTGCCGCCGGCCGTCGTCACGGCGATTGCCGACCGCCGCGCGATCGACCCGCGTGCCGAGGTCGAGTGGCAGGACGGGCCGGACCTGATCGCAACGGTCTATGCGCCAATCGAAGCCGACGTACGCCTGCGGCGCGACGGGGACGAGGTCGCCACCACGCTCGTGCAGCCGGGCGTCTGGCGGGCGACCATCACCGGCGAGCGCGCGCCGGCGGTGGCGAGCGTTTGGGTTGATGGTCGCCTCGCTGGACGCCGCGCGACCGCCGGCCGATACGCGCCGGAGTACGAGGCGATCGGCAACGACCACGCGGCGATGCGTCGGCTGGGCGAGGTCGTCGCGCGGGTGGAGGACGTGCCAATCCCGCGCGTGATTCGCCGCGTGGATTTGACGCTGCCGCCGCTGTTGCTCGGGGGGCTGCTCGCCGCGGCGGGGTTGATCTTCTGGAGCCGCGGGCCCGCTACTGCCGCGTCGACCACGGCCCGGCGACGGCGAGGGTTAGGCCCGCCTGCTGCTGGTTGATGAGCATCACCCGGCCGCTCGGATCGAAGCAAACGCCGGCAAACTCGCTGAAAATCCCCGCGTTGCGGGCCAGGGTGTAGAGCCGGCCCTCGGGCGTGATGCCGCGCACGAACTGCTCGCCGGCGCCGTCCTCGCAGACGATCAGGTCGCCCCACGGCGCAACGGTGAGGTTGTCGGCGTTGTCGACGACCTCACCGCTGTTGGGCTCGGCGAAAAGCGTCAGTCGGCCGGGCGACTCGGTCTCGCGCTCCGTCCCCTCGTGCTCGCCCGGCTGGTAGCGCCAGATCTGTCCCTTCTTTTTGCGGCCGCCGTTCGTGCAGGCGAAGTAGACGCTTGGCCCACGGCCGGTGTCGCCGAACCACATCCCCTCGCCGCGCGCGAACCGGCAGGCGCCGCGGGCGTGCTCGCGCAGGCGCAGGTCGGACTGGGGATTGTCCGGCTGCTCGACGTCCATCCACTCGACGGCAAGCGTCTCGTCGACGCGCACGGTTTGCTCCTCCCAGTTGCGCGAGTCGAAGCCGGGCCGATCCTTCACGACCAGCGCCTGCAACCGGCCGCCCTCGTGGAGCTGGCCGGGCGTGGTCGGGATGAAGCGGTAGATGAGGCCGTCGTGTTCATCCTCGGTCTGGTAGACGATGCCCGTCCGCGGGTCGACGGCGACGGCCTCGTGGCTGAAGCGGCCCATCGCCTCGAGCGCGCGGGCGGGCACCAGTTCGCCGCACGGATCGGCGGGCACCTCGAAGTTGTAGCCGTGGGCCTTCTCGGTCTGCGGGCCGACGCCGACGGTGGTCTCCTCGCAGGTGATCCAGCTTCCCCACGGCGTGAGCCCGCCGGCGCAGTTGCGGACGGTGCCGCCGAGGCTGAGGAACTGCCGCAGAACCTTGGGCCGCATCGGGTCGGTCAGGTCGAGGTAGGCGGTCGTCGTCCCGCCCAGGCTGGGCGTGTAGCCGTAGCCGCCATCGAAGAGGCGGGCGCGGCGGTCAGCGTCGAGCAGGCGCAGCCGCGACTGATCGGCCTGAAACGGCGAGTCATTGAAGCTGTTGGGATCGAGCTCGTGATTGCGGACGATCACGCAGCGGTTCGGGGCGCCTGCCGGATCAGGAAAGGCGGCCATGCCGTCGGCCTTACCGGGCAGGAGCAGGCCGTCGTCCATCTCGTCTCCCGCGCGGCCGACGACCGCGTAGTCGAAGCCTGCGGGCAGGTCGAGGATGCGCTTCGGGTCGGGAACGAGCGGCCCGTAGCCGTCGGAGATCGGCAGCAGGCCTGCAACCCCTCCGCCCGACGCCGCGGCGGCCGATTCGTGACGGTGCAGGCCGGCAAAGCCGACGGCGGTGGCGGCGGCGGCGAGCAGGAAATGACGGCGGCTCGGGTCGGCTGGCATGGTGTCGCGTCAGTTTACCCGTCGAGGCGACCCGTTCGGTTCGGGCGGCGTGAAAGTTGCAACGTGGCCCTCAGGCGTCGTCGGCCAACGCCTCGCCCGAGAGGAGCTGCGCCGCCGTCGCCCACCGGAGCAGGGCGATCCGCGGGCGGCCCGCCTCGTCCTGCGCTTGGCCGAGCAGCACGAAGGTCAGGCGGCTCGCCGGCGGGGCGCATCGACCGCCGGGGCCGCACCCGATGCTGCACGGCTTCCACAGGACGATGACGCCAAAGGCCTCGTCTGCGGCGACGCCCAGGACCCGACCGATCCACCGGCTGGCCACGAGCTCTGCCGCGACAGGGTCGCCCGAGGGTTGCAGCGAATCGACGAGATTGGCCGGCACCGCCATCGCGGGCGTGGCGGCCAGGGCCTCGGCGGCCACGCGCAGGTCCGCAGCGATGGCGGCGGCGATCGGGGTCTGGCCGTCATCGACAAACGCACGCGCCGTCAGGATCGCGTGACCGACGAACGCTGTGCCGAGTCTGGCGTCCTCGCCGCCGGGCGCAGCCAATGGACCGATCGTCGCGTCGGTCGCGAAGAGTGCGGGCGAGCCGTCGCGGGACTCGGGGTCGACCATCGCCCGCGCGGCCGCCCGCACAACGGCGGGCCAGTCGGGCTCTGCCCGCCCCTCCGACGGCTGCGTGGCGGGAGTGGCCCCGGCGCGCTCGTACCCGGCCACGAGTGCGACGACAACGATGGCGGCGATAACCCTCACGCCATTGCATCGTCCCACCGCGGGTACCCACTCCACCTCAAGTTCCCTTCAGTCGAAGTTCCTGAGGGCAATGAAGACCATGCGTGCTCGTTAGCCGCCCCGCCTCGCGGGGCGCTCAGCGGGCATCCACGCGCCCCGCAAGGCGGGGCGGTTAACGAGAACTCGTGGGAGGACGCGGTTGATCCGTGCCGGTCTCGGTCGCCACTGGTTTGTCCGTGGGTCGGGCCGCGGCTGCGCGGTAGCTTATGGCGGTGCCGGCCTCTGATGAACCCGCTCCCACGTCTCCGCAGAGCGGGAGCGTGGCGGCCGCCTCGGCGGGGCAGGCCGACAAAGGCGTTCCCGCCAACGCGGAGGAGCAGCAGCGATACGAGTTGCTCAAGAACACCTCCGGGGGCGACACATCGCTCAGCCGCTTGCTGCGGTGGCTGATTCCGGTGAGCAGTGTGTTGCTCGTCGGGCTGCTGCTCTACCTGACGAAGCCGATCCTGATGCCCCTGACGCTCGGGGCGCTGCTGACGTTCCTGCTGTCGCCCCCCGCGGCGTGGCTCGAACGGCGCGGTGTGCCGCGGGTGATGGCGACGGCCATGGTCGTGGTGGCCGCCGGGCTGGTCATCGTGGCCATCGGCACGGCGGTCTGGGGAGGAATCTCGCAGATTGCCGGCGACGTCGAGGCGTACCAGGAGCGGATCCAAGCCAAGCTGCGCATGGTCCGCGGCATGTCCGACAACGGCGATGACTCGGTGCTGGGAAAGCTCGGCAACGCGGCCGACGAATTGGGCGACGCCCTGAACGACGTGGGCGGCGACGAAGGCGACGAAGGGGCCGCAGACGACGTCGAGGTTCCCGGCACTCAGCCCGCCACGCAGCCGGCGGTCGCCGACGAGGGCGAGGGCGACACGTTGGAGTCGGTCCGCAACGCCATCCTCAACCTGAATCGAAGCAACCGCGTCCAGGCCGACCGCAGCGAACAATTCGTCAGCGGCATCGCGGAGTTGCTCAAGAAGATCGACGACCTGCCCGAGCAGGTGAGCGATTCGCTCATGGAGGCTCTCGAGGAGCGCGACGACCCGATTCCCACGCGCGTGCTGCCGGCGCAGGAGACGGCAATCGATCGTCTTGTCGGGGCGCTGCTGTACATTGCCGGCCCGCTCGGCACGGCCGGATTGGTCGCGATCTTCGTCCTGTTCATGCTGTTACAGCGAGACGACCTGCGCGATCGACTCATCAAGCTGTCGGCCGGCACCAAGATCAACCTTGCCACGCAGGCGATCGACGACGCTGGGCGGCGCATCAGCCGCTACTTGCGGGCGCAGTGCATTGTCAACGGCACCTACGGCCTGACGGTCGGGCTCGGCCTGCTCACGATCGGCTACGCCGTGGGCGGCACGTGGTACCCCGGCCTTATCCTCTGGGCCGCCCTGTGCGCGGTGCTGCGGTTCATCCCCTACCTCGGCCCGTGGCTCGGAGCGGCATTCCCGGTTCTCGTGAGTTTGGGCGGGTTCGACGGGTACACCGTCTTCCTCTGCGTGGCCGGTTTCTTCGTCGTGCTGGAGCTTTTCAGCAACAACGTGATGGAGCCCATGCTCTACGGCGGCAGCGTGGGGATGAGCGAGTTTGCCATCATCATCGCCGCCACCGTCTGGACGTTCGTCTGGGGCCCGGTCGGGTTGATCCTCGCCGTGCCGCTGACGACCTGCCTGGTGGTGCTCGGCAAACACGTGCCGGCCTTGAGCTTCTTCAACGTGCTGCTCGGCGACGAGCCGGTGCTGAGCCCGCAGAGCCGCCTTTACCAACGCCTCCTCGCCATGGACGCCGAGGACGCCGCCGAGGTCGTCGAGGATTACCGCGAGGAGCACACGCTGACCCAGACCTTCGACGAGCTGCTCCTGCCCGCCTTGGCCATGAGCGAGCGCGATCGCGAGGCGGGGAACCTCTCGCCGGAGCGGGTCGCGTTCATCCGCAAATCGATGAACGACCTGGTCGACGCGATGGCCGCCCAGGACGAGCCGATGCCCAGCGACAGCGTCGACCTGAACGACCCCGAGCCGATCGGCATGCCAAAGAAGCTGCTGCGCCAGTCGCGCATTGCGATCCTGCCCGCCAGCGACGAGGCCGACGAGACGGCGGGACGCATGCTCAAAGTCCTGCTCGACCGCCGCGGCTTCGACGTGACTGTGGTCGACGAGGAGCGTTTGGCGAGCGAGAAGATTCAGGCCGCTCGCGAGTTGGGGGCAGACGTGGTCTGCATCAGTGCCATCCCGCCGCGGGCCGAGGCGCGGGCGCGTTACCTTGTGAAGCGCTTCGTCGACGCCGACGACGCTGACACCCTTCCGCCGGAAGTAATCGTCGGGCTCTGGACCTTCACCGGCGACGAGCAGCGGGCGCTCAAGCGGCTCAGCGGCGGCATCCGCGGCAAGCCCGCGTCGAACGGCGACGCCGAGGGCGAGGAGGACGGCGCCGCGTCCGACGTCCCGACCGAGGCGATCACCGCCGCGCCCCAGTCGGGAGGCGACAAGGCGCGCGGCGCGGTGATGAGCCTTGGCGAGCAGCGGAACCTGCGCATGGTCCGCCGCCTCGAGCACGCGGCCGAGGCGATCCGCCAGCGCGCCGAGGTCGTCTCCGCCCGCCGCGGCACCGCCATCGACACCGATTGAGTTCCCGTCGCGCCGGAGTAGGCAGATTTCTACCGGGCCCGTTAGACATCGCGCCTTTGCCGCGTCGTATGGGTGTGGGTCGGGCCGGCACGATGCCAACCGCACCCGCCGCTTCGCGATGCCGCTTGCGACCGCCGAACAACCTCCCGCAGCGCCCCCGTCCCCCGTAACTTGCGGCGGCCCGAGCGCGGCCACCGACTTGGTGCGGCGGGCCGTTGCGGGGGATGCGACGGCCTTCGGCGAGCTGATCGACCGGCACGAGCGGGCGGCCCTGGCCGTCGCCTACGCCGGCTGCGGCGATGGCGCAAAGGCGGCCGACGCCGTGCAGGAAGCGTGCCTGCTCGCCTGGCGAAACCGCACGAGTCTTCAAGACCCGTCGCGGTTTTCCGGCTGGCTGCTCAATATCGTCCGCCGCTGCGCGGTCGACCAGGTGCGACGCAACCGCCTGCGCGTCCCGCCGGCTGAGGTTGTGCCCACGGCCACGGATTCGGCAGACGCGCCGGCCACGGCGGCGGAGGAGGCCGCCCGCGTTCACGCCGCGATCGCGAGCCTCGACGACGAAAGCCGGCTCGCCGTCGCGATGCGTTACTTCGACGACCGCCCGAGCCGCCAAATCGCGGACGTCCTCGGCTGCTCGCCCGCAGCGGTCGACATGCGGCTCAAGCGCGCCCGCGATCGACTCCGCGAACTTCTTGGTGACTGCGCGTAACCCCCCGACCTCATGCACTCCCCCGACTCCGACAACCTCGCCTCGCCGCATTCGAACGCGCCGATCGACCGGCGCATCGTGGCGGCGATCGATGACGAGCTTCGCCCGCACGTCGGCGCCGCCCGCGCCGCGTTTGAGCGACAGGCCGCTTGCGAGGCGTCGGTGGAGGGTCACGTCGTCGGCGGGTCGCGGTCCCGCGCCTGGTGGGTCGGCGGCGGGCTCGTCACGGCGTTGGCCGCCAGCGTGGCCGTGGCGGGCGGGCTGTGGCTCGGCGGGACCGACGCGCCGCCGGCGCCCGCCGACAGGATCGCAACGGGTAATTCGGGCGAGACAAGCCCCGGCGTTATCGCCACCGGCTGGTCGCCCGCAAGCGTGACCCAGCACGAGGTGTGGCGGTCGCAGGATGCCGGCATCGCCCTCGTCGACGGCCAGCCGCACCGCGCGATCGAACGCGAGCGCGTGCAGACGGCCGAGTTCGTCGATGACGCCGGTTACACGGTGCGCATCACCGTTCCCGAGCGCAACTACGTGTTGGTCGACCTCGACGTTTCCAAATGACAACCACTCGTTTTTAGAAGGATTCTCCCATGAACAAGCAACTGTTCCGCGGCCCCACGTTCGCCGCCGCCTTGATCGCCGCTTCTGTCGCCGCGTTTCCCGCGATGGCGGAGCCCGCCGCGCCGCCGACGCCCAACGGGGAGCTCGAAGCATTCCTTCAAAGCGTCGAAGAAAATGCTCGCCAGCTTTCGCGAGTCGCTCTCGCGCCACGCCCCTACCTCGGGGTCGCCACTGAACCCGTCGACGCCGAGATGCACGAGACGCTCGGCCTGCCGCGCGGCGTGGGCCTGCTCGTGCGTCAGGCCCCCGAGGACGGCCCCGCTGCGGCCGCGGGCGTGAGGGAGGGCGACGTGCTGCACAAGATCGACGGCCAGCTCGTCGTCAACCTGCCCCAGCTCATGACGCTGGTCCGCATGAACGACAAGGGCGACACCGTCCGCCTGGAGATCGTCCGCGACGGCGAGCCGATGACGCTCGAGGCCACGCTCGACGAGCGCGACCTGCCGGACGTGCCCGACGTGGCAGGGACCAGCCAGTTCTTCCGGGTGCGTGGGCAGCCGGGCAGGGCGATGATTGTTCCCGCACCGGGTGACGGCCGGCTTTACTTGGGCGACGATTATGAGCTGCGCCTCAACCCGCCAGAGGCGCGCGAGCTTGGACTGTTCAAGGAGCTCGATCCCGATGCGATGACCGAGCTGCAACGGAACATCGAATGGCTGGTCCGCGATGCCACCGAGGATGCCGAGAAGGCGGCGGCGAACGCGCGCGAGGCGGAGCAGAACCGTCGCGCCATCGACGGCTTCCGCGAGGGCGAGGCTGCCGACGGCGTTGACGCCATGAGCGACCGGCTGCGCGAGATGGACGCGATGCTCAACCAGCTTCGCCAGCAGCTCGATACCAACCGCCTCGAACTCGAGTCGATCCGCCCGCAGCTCATGCTGCAGAACGGGCCGACTGAGGGGATGAACGTGATGCTCAGCGACGGCGCCGGCACCGCCAGGCTCACCGTCGAGGATGGCCGCGCCCGCGTGCGGCTGACCGAGGGCGAGGACGTTGTTTACGACGGCCCGTGGCCCACCGCCGAGCGGCAGGAAACCCTGTCGCGCACCAACCGCGAGCGGCTTGAGCAGCTCAAGCGGTACGTTCCCGAGAACGTCCGCAACGCCAAGCCGGACGAGGAGCGTCGCGAGTTGAAGGACGATGACGGCGCGGTCGGCATCACGATCTGACCGAGTCGGCGGGACGTTTACAGGTGTTCGGTCGCGTCGGGCGTAGCCACCTCGGTGGCTACGCCCGTGTCCTGCGCGGGATCGATCGCCCGCTCGTGGCGTTGCAACACCCAGCCAAAGCCTTCGTGAAACCGGCGGTAGTGGCGCCCCATCCACCAAGCCGACAGGTGCGCGAGGTGGACGCCGACCATCAGCATCGCCAGGCCGATCGCCGCGAGCGCGGCCGGCGGCAGGATCGGGCCCAGCGGGGTGATCCACGAGCCGCCGAGCAGGCCGAGCGCGACGTCCGTGAACAGCAGCGCCGCCAGTGCGTGGGCCGCGACTGCCGCCGGAAGGAGCCCGGCGGTCAGGATCGCGTACGTCCGCCGGTCGAGCGTGATCACGCGCCAGAGGCGAATCGGGTGCAGGTTCTGCAACGTCCCGCCCCCGCCGCAGACGATCGTCAGCAGCACCGCCGGGAACAGGGCGGCGCCGGCGAGCCCCAGCGGCACGATCAGCAGGGCGACCGCGGCCGCCGACGGCCGCCAGTCGGCGAGCGCCATCACGCCCAGCATCGGCCAGAAGCAGACGCCCAACGCCAGCAGCAGTCGCATCAGCGGCTGAAAAACGTCCTCGGAGAACGAGACACTTCGGGCGACTGTTGGCATCTCGTCGAACGCCTCGGGCCCCGTCTCGTCGACCACGTTGACGTAGTGCCCGGCCACAATCGCCACCACGCCCGCGACGATCAGCCCCACCGGGAAGGCCCCGCCGAACGTGAGCAACAGCAGTCCGGGAATCACCGCCAGCAGCAGGACGACCGTCGCGAGCACGATCGCGTTCGCCGGGTAGAGCAACGCGAGCGCCAGCCGCCACGGCGGGCCGTGCGGGGCAGGCCGAACCATCGCCTCGTAATCAAGCCAACCGGCCTGCGGCGCGTCGGCGGGCGCAGTTTGAAGCAAGCCGTCATCGGGGGACATCGACCCATTGGTACGTCGCCGGCCGCCCGAGCGTTTGCCCGTTCTGCCGATCCGGGTGAACGATTTACGCTGGCCGGATGAACGCCCTGATGAGTCCCCGTCCCGCCGGCACGGTCGAGAAGCCGTCGTTCAGCATCCCCGCGATCATTGCCGGCCTGTGCGTGCTCGCCACACTCTTCACGGGCGAGTTCCTCGACCTGATCCTCTCCATCGCCGCCATCGGATTCGGCGTCATCGGCGCGATCATGGCCCTCTCGCCGAGCGTGCGCGGCGGAATCGTCAGCATCGTCTCGATCGTGATCGGGGTGATCTCGATCATCATCAGCATCTTGCAGATCATCTTCTAACCGACGCCGTCGCCTCGTAGGGTGGGATTCATCCCACCTCGGAAGTACGCCCGGATGGTGGGATGAATCCCACCCTACACATTGCCGTAGCCGTTCGGGTTCTGATCGAACCACTGCCACGCGGTGCGGATGATGTCGGTGGGATCCTTATACTTCGCCTCCCAGCCGAGCACGCGCTTGGCGGTCGAAGGGTCGGCGTAAAGAGCGATCGCGTCGCCGGGGCGGCGGTCGCCGTACTCGACGGGAACGCTCCTGCCCGTCACCGCCTCGGCCGCCTGAATGATCTCCTTCACGCTGAATCCCCGGCCGGTGCCGAGATTGCAGCGGATGACGCGCTCCCGATCCAGCGCATCCATTGCCTTCAGGTGCGCGTCCGCGAGGTCGGCGACGTGGATGTAGTCGCGCACGCAGGTGCCATCATCAGTCGGGTAGTCGGTGCCGAAGACGGTGATCTTGTCGCGCTTGCCCTGGATCGCCTGGAGGATGACGGGGATCAGGTGCGTCTCGGGGTTGTGGTCCTCGCCGATTTCGCCGTCTGGGTCGCAGCCGCAGGCATTGAAGTAGCGTAGGGCAGCGAACTTGAAGTCGGGGTCGGCGGCGGCAAGGTCGGTCAGGATCTGCTCGACCATCAGCTTGCTCCGGCCGTACGGGCTGACCGGCGCCTTCTTCTCGTCCTCGGTGATGGGGACCGACTCCGGGTCGCCGTAAGTGGCGCAGGTGCTGCTGAAGACGAACTTCTTCACACCCGCCTGCGCCATCGTCTCGAGCACGCCAATCGTGGTCGCGACGTTGTTGCGGTAGTACATGAGCGGTTCGGTCACGCTCTCGCCGACGTACGCGTAAGCCGCGAAGTGCATCACGCAGTCGACGCCCGCCAGCGCGGGCAGGAGGGCGTCGTGATCGTTTAAGTCGGCGAAAATCGCCTCGCAGTTCAACCGCTCGGCCACGGCGCGATGACCTCGCTCGGCGTTGTCGAACACCACCGGCGTGTGTCCGGCTCCCTGCAAGGCTTTGACCGTGTGCGAGCCGATATATCCGGCACCGCCGGCAACAAGAACCTTCATGGCCGCCACGCTAGGACATGCCTTGGGACGGCACAAGAGCCCCGTACCTGGGGAGCGGCGCGGGATGCGGGTTAGTTGCCGCTGCGGTTACCGTCGCTTTCGGGGCCCTCGGGAAGATCACCATCGCGATTGTTGGAGCGCGTGCGATCGCGCTCGCCCGCGATGTCCTGGGCGTCATTCTTGAGGCCGGAGGAAGCATCACGATCAGCGGAGGTGACGCCGTCAGCATCCGGCGAATCGTCGGAGTGGCACCCGGCGGCACCGAACGCGGCAAAGCTGGCGACGGCCAGGGTGAGCAGGGAAGGGCGGATCGAGCGACGGGAGTGTTGAAGCATGTCCATGGGTCGCTTTCCTCATCAAACGCCGTGCCGCCGGCCTTACGCCGACCCGGCGACGGATAGTTTGCGCCGCACGGGGTTCGTCGGCCCCTGCATCGGGTCGTACCCCTGCGCGATCGGCATCCGCCGTCCGACGCCGAACGCCCGGCTTGTCACCTTCAATCCCGGCGCGGCCTGCCTGCGCTTGTACTCGCTGCGGTCCGTCAGCTTGACCACCTTCGCGACGATCTCTCGGTCAAACCCGCCCTCGTCGACGATCGTCTCCGGCGACTGCTCAAGCTCGATGTACCGCTCGAGAATCGCGTCGAGCGTGTCGTAATCCGGCAGGGAGTCGGAATCCTTCTGATCTGGCGCTAGCTCCGCCGACGGCGGCTTGGTGATCGTGTTCTCGGGTATGACCTCTCTCCCCGCCGACTCATTGAAGTGGCGGGCGAGGCGGTAGACGTCGGTTTTGGGCACGTCGCTGATGACCGCCAGCCCGCCGCACATGTCGCCGTAGAGCGTGCAGTAGCCGACGGCCAGCTCGCTCTTGTTGCCGGTCGTCAGCACGAGCGCGCCCGTCTTGTTGCTGTAGGCCATCAGCGTCGCGCCGCGGATGCGGGCCTGGAGGTTCTCCTCGGTCAACCCGCCGATCTCGATCACGCCGCTCAGGTCGCTGTCGCAGTAGGCGTCGTGCATCGGCTTGATCGCGACGGTGTGCATCGTGATGCCAAGATTGTCCGCGAGAGCCTGCGCGTCGCTGACGCTGTGATCGCTGCTGTAGCGGCTGGGCATGGCGATGCCCGTCACGTTCTCCTTCCCCAGCGCCTCCACCGCCACCGCCGCCGTCACCGCCGAGTCGATGCCGCCGCTCAGCCCGATCACCGCCGATTTGAAGCCGCACTTGTGCAGATAATCCCGCGTCCCAAGCACGAGCGCCTTGCGGATGCTCTCGATGCCGTCGCTCGTCCCCCGTAGGGTGGGCTTCAGCCCACCATCTGATCCGTCGGATGGTGGGCTGAAGCCCACCCTACGCAGATCGACGATCAGCAATTCCTCCTTGAAATCCTTCGCCTGCGCGATGCACTTTCCCTCGGCGTCGAACACGCACGATGCTCCGTCGAACACGAGCTCGTCGTTGCCGCCGACCTGGTTGACGTACAGCAACGGGCACCCGAACTTGCGCGCCTGCTCGGCGAACAGCTCCCGCCGAAACGCGTGCTTGCCGACGACGAACGGGCTGGCCGACACGTTCAGAATCAGCTTCGCCCCCGCGACGTGCAGATCGTGAATCGGGTTCTCGTGGTACAGCCGCCGGGGGATCAGGCGCTCGTCGTTCCATAAATCCTCGCAGATACTGATTCCCGTCGGCACGCAGTTGGAATCGTCGCCCGCCTCCTGGCAGACGCTGACGATGTTGTTCCGCTGATCGTTCGGCCCCGGCTCGAAGTAGCGCGACTCATCGAACACGTCATACGTCGGCAAGAGCGTCTTGAAGTGCCGGCTGACGATCTTCGCCCCACGCAGCAACGCCGCCGCGTTGTGCAAAGGCCGACCGACCGGCTGCTCGTTCCGCTCCGCGTAGCCGACGAGAACATCAATCCCGCTCGTCTGCTTCGCCAGCCGATCCAACGCCCGCATCTGCGCGTCGATGAAGTCGCTCCGCAAGAGAAGATCTTTTGGCGGATACCCGCACAACGCCAGCTCCGGAAACGCCACGGCCGCGCACCCGGCCGAGGTCGCCTGATCCGCCATCGCGATCATCCTGTCGGCGTTGGCATCGATGGCACCGACCGTCGGATTGAACTGGCCAAGGGCGATTCGCATGGCACAGGATATTTCACCCCGGAGCCACGAAGCCGCCGAACTCCAAAAGTTTCAGCCGCTCCGGGTCGCCGCGCTCGCGTTGGGCGTCTTTCACGCCGCCGGCAGCAACCGCTTCCGATCGGCCGTCGGCATCGGCAGCACCAACGGATCCTCCTCCACCCCGGCCGCCCCCGGCAGCGTCTTGCTTCGACCCACCGCATACTTCTCCCCTGCCGGCAACAGCAGGGCGTTCGTGTTCACGTGCTCCAACCATCGATCCCGCAACTCCCGCACCGTCGACGCCAACCGCGGGTCGTGCTTGACGGCCTTCTTCTTTGCTTTCCTGGGTTTCTCCTTCTTCGGCAGTTCCTTCACGAGCTTCACGTCCATCGGCACCATGAACAGCCCGCCGCGGCCGACCCTTTGCTCCTCCCGAATCATCTCCGCCGTCATCAGCCGCTTGCCCTTGCGATAAAACTTCCCCTCCCGCTCCTCCCAATCCACCTCTTGCTTCTGCTCCGTGCCCTCCGTGCTCTCTGTGGTGAGTTCCTCCGGTTCCGGAAGAACAGCAGGCCACGTGTCCTCCCACGGCTGCCCCTCGGGAATCGGCAACACCAGCCGATCCTCCCGAATCGCCCCGTTCCCCGTGATGCTCGGATACCACCACGGCGTCTTTTGATCCCCTTCCACAGTTCGCTTCTGCCAGAAAATGTGAATCCTCGGCTCCTTTCTACTTTTCACTTTCGCCTTCCTACTTCCGACCCGGTACGCCAGCGGCACGAACCCCATCGCCTCCCAGAACTTGTTCGCCGGCAAATCCTGTGCGCACCACGCACAACACAGTCGTGTCCCGTAAGGCCACGACGCAAAGAGCGCCCTGAGCAACACCGCCCCCACGTTGCCCCGCCGATACCGCGGCTGCACCGCCGTCTGGTAGACCACGCCCACCTCTTCCCGCTTGAAGTAGGTGTCGCTCCCAATGATGTACCCGGCGAGCGATCCGCTTTCATCAATCGCCAGCAACACTTCATTCCGCTCGATCTTCCCCTCGAGCGTTGCGAAGTGCATGAACCCGAGCTCGTTCGAGAGCGTCTTCTGCAGCGCATCGATGGCGGGGACATCCGCCTTCGTCGCGGGCCGCGTCGTCACCTGTGCCGACGGCACGATCAAGCCGTTCGTCTCTTCCATCGTGATCTCATTCATTGCGGCCTCGCGTTCGGTCCCAACTTGAATCAGCCCGGTGCGACACGCCCGGTGCCACCCCATTCATCGGCCAACCCCGCCGCCTCATCGACCCGCGAGCAACGTCCGAGTTCCCTTCATTCAGCCGACAGTCGCCGCGTTCGATCAAACCCGCATCCTCCCGCTGCGAATGTTATCGAACACGCCCCGTCGCCGCCCCGCGGGTCCGATGCGCAGCGTAAACAGGCCGCGAAGAGCAAGAAACACGCCGCGAAGCCGCGAAAACAGGCCGCGAAGGCAAGAAATGACGCCGCGAAGCAGCGGAAACACCCCGCGAAGGCGAAGAAACAAGCTGCGAAGGCCGAGAGACACGCCGCGGAGTTGGTAAATCACGCTGCGAAGCCGCGGGAAGATGCCGCTACGGTGCGTAACGAGGCAGGAAGGCCCCAAACCGAAGCCGTCGCGCGGCAAAACGAGGTCGTCGCGGTGCAGAATCTCCCGGCGCTTTCCGTAAACTCGATGCTGCGAGTGTGTAAGTCACGGTTCTGCAACACCTTCGGGCCGGCATTTCAGCAGCGTAGGCTGCTCCGTTGATCGTCCCGCTTGCATCCGTCCCTGATCCGGTACCCTGTCCGCCTGTCATGCGGTGGCGATTCACGGGTACTGGTGGGGCAACACATGTCTTACCGCCGTCTCGCCCGGCTGCGTGGGTTCCGTCAGAAGCCTTCCTATGGTGTGCTTGTGGCCGATCTCTGCTCCAGTCGTTCCACAAACCTAGCCCTGCCGCCACACCACTGTTGTCACGGAGAAACCAGCCATGAAACGAAACCGCACTCTGCCGTTGCAGCTTTTCCGGCGATTGCCGGGCGTCGCTCTGCTCGCCGTAGTTTTGACCGTCAGCCTGCCCGCCGGCATCGGGGGGTGCGATGACGACCTCGGGCCCGTGGCTGAAGTCAAATATGAGCAGATGGTGCGAGATCTAGCTGAATCTGTGGGCGAGCACGAGGTCGAGATCAAGAAGTTCGAGGACGAGATTGAGGAGAACAAGGACCGGCTTCGGACGATGAAGGGTCAGCTGGGCGGATACGACGTGCGTATCGAACAGCAGGGAGCCAAGGCCGCGGCGGTCAAGCGACAGGTCGAGCTGCACGAGGCGAGGCTTGCCAAAGGCACGACCATGCTGCGGGATTACGTTGAGGCGACTACCCGCAGCACGACTCGCCCTGCCGGCGACGAGACCGACCCGCCGACACTCCACTACGAGGGCGGCGTTGAGAAGCTTCGCCTCGACCTCGAGAAGGAAAAGCGACGTTACGAGTTGGCGTTGCGAAAGTTGAAGCAGGTTGAAAGACAGGCCACCGGCTATCGCAACCGCGCCGCGGCACTGGAGGAAATGATCCCTAACGCTGAACTTGCTATCATGCAAGCTGAAGCGGACTACGACACCTTCAAGGATGAGGTCAGGTATCTGCGCGAGATGCAGGCGGCGGAGTCCAGCGCCGACAGCTACGCCGGGGAAGCGGGGCGGGACTCCTTCGACGACCTAGTCAAGAAGGCGGCGGATCGACTTGCGGGGATCGAGGAGGATCTCGGCACGGCCACCGCCCGCGTCGACGACGCTGAGAAGACTTTGCGTGGCGGGGAGGGCGGGCTCGACTTTGACGACGGCGACATCGAGAACCAACAGTTGCTCGACGAGCTGGAAGAGTTGGGCATCGGCTGAAGTACCGATGTACCTCCACTCCTGATCTCATTGCCCTAGCTGTGCGTGACATCATGTTCACCTTGATTCGTGAATCGCCGTGCCATGCGGAGCATGGCTTGTGCCTAATCCTGAGTCCGCCCGTCGCGCGGATTTCTCGACTTGGGTTCGCCTTTTTCGCGGTGCTGTTGCTGGTGTCCGTCCAGCAAGCAGTTGCTCAACCAAAGGTGGGCGACCGTCCTGACGAACAACTTGATGCGGAGGGCGAGAGCGCAACGATTACTGATCGGGAGGTCTTTGACGCCGCACTTGGCGATTTCGAGAAGTCTGGTCAGTCGCTCGAAGAGCGGATCGATACCTACCTCGCCGGTGAGCGGGGGCAACTTCTGGAGCGTGTTGACGCTTACCGGCGACAGCTAGATCGACTTGTAGCACTCACGCCTCCCGGGGTTTTTGAGCGGGTGCCGACGGCCCGCCCCAGCCTCGACAGGGCGCGGGCGGAGGTCGACGCGGTGCTGCGGCAGATCGCGGCCACGGGGGAATTTGATCGCGTCAAGGTCCACGTTAAGGGCGTCAGCACTCGACTGGCAGCTGCCGGTCGAACGCTGGCCGAGGCGCGGGATCTGGCCGATCATTTGGCCCGCGAGGAGGCCCGTGTCGTTGAGGAGGTTGGACAACTGCTCGCACCCGCTCTGCGGCGCCAGGTGGAACTAGTTGGAGTCGCCACTGCCGCCGAGGCCGACGGTTTGGACGGTGCCGACGCCGATGCTTGGCGTCGTTTCCTCAACTTGCGCGACGCCGCCGATGAAAGCCTGGATGCCGCCCTTAGCGCCCGCAGCCTCAACGACCTGCGCCGCCACGTTGCCGAGTATGAACGCCGCGCCGATGCCTTGGCGACCGCGGTAGAGGACGTGCTCGCCGCTCAAGAGGCCACGACCCACGCTCGCGAGCCTGACGCCGCCGAGAAGGTCCTAAAGCTCGACGGCGATTACTACCGCGGCGACGACGCTCAGTTCCTCACGGCCGCGCCGGCGTTGCGGGGCAAATCTATCCGGTTCGACGGGACCATCAAGAGCCTGCCGCGCCGCGTGGGGGCCGACACACCAATTTACCTCGTCGGCGACTCCGGCCGCTTCCGCGTGCGCGTCGACTGGCACGGCAGCGACCGCGCCTTTCAAGACCATCTGCGCCGCCTACGCGGCGACCGCCAGCACGCCCTGACGATCTTCGGGACCGTCTCGGAAATGGCAGACGCCGAGACGGCCGTAGTGGCCGTCGAACGGTACGACCGACGGTGAGGCCAGGTGTCGTTTCAAGCATGACTTTGATCGAGGAGTGACGACATGAGCTTGCGCATACTCGTGTGGAAGCCGGACCTGCTGACCCTGATTGCTCCGCTGCTCGTGGCGATCGCGGTCGGGTGCAAAGGGGAGGCTGCGTACAATACTGATCGTGTGGCGGCCGTCGGCTTGGCCGCCGAGGGTCGGCATCCGGAGGCGGTCAAACTGATGGCCCCTCACGCCTCAAGGGCTAGCGATCCTGACCACGCCCTCAACAACCTGGTGCTTGCCCGCTCAGCAATGGCGGCGGGCGATTCCGCAACGGCGGAGGCGGCCTTCTTACGTGCCAACCGCACGATCGACGCTGCGGCTACCAGTAGTGCCCGGGGTGGTCAACGTAATGCGACGTGGAAGGGCGACGCGCATGAGCAAGTGATGGCGGCGTTCTACCAAGGCGTACATTACCTTACTCAGAGTGACTTCGACAACGCGCGCGGCTCCTTTGAGCGGGCCGAGTCGCGGCTGAAGCAGTTGACGCAAGAGGGCGACATCGAGCCGGCGCAGCTGCCGTTCCTTACGGCGCTGCTGGCGCGCACGTGGGAGGAGCTTGGAGATGCATCGATGGCAGACCGCGTCCGGGAGCGCCTGCCGGATGGGTGCCGCGACCTTGCAGCCGACGGCAACATCATCCTTGTGGTCGACGTCGGCGCGGGACCGCGACGCGGCATCTACTACGAGAACAACTTCGTCGAATGGGGTCAGTCGGCACCAGACGTGAACGACAGGGGCAAGTGGTTCCGCGGCTACATGCCTGCCGGGCCGGCGGTCGAGGAGATCGAGGTTCGAGTCAACGGGAAAGACGCTTCAGATGCCGCCGCCGCACGTTCAAGCTTGCTAGGGCAAGGCAATCTGGTCGCCGTCGCCCGACATCGCCAGGCGGTGCGGGAACAGCGTACCGAGGGCAAGGGTGGGTTTGATCAGATAGGTGCAAGCATGGTGCAGGGAATGCGTAACCTGTTCGGCGGGGGCCAAGTGGGAAAGGCAACTGGTGACGTGCTCGAGGATCTCGAGCACGCGCGTGAGGATCGCGAGTGGCGCTTGCCCTGGGCGGTTCGCTTGGTGACGCTCGACCTGCCCGCAGGCACGCATGACATCGAAGTGTCGACGACCGGGATCAACGAGTACGGTGCGCCGGCCATTTCGCCGGTCGTCGCTCGTCAGGTAGTCGGAGTGCCGTCGGAGAGTGAAGCTATGACCGTGGCCTACTTCGCGTGCGACTCGTTGGGAATCAACGCGCGGAGAGCTGGGCCTCTGGGGGTTCCGGTACTCGACCCGCGCGAATCGGTGGCGCGGTATGACGGAGGGGCGTCGGCTACCGCCACGATATGGCACGCTCGGGCAATGGACGCGTTTGCCGCGCAAGCGGCCGACGGCGCGGACGCCGTGCCGGTTCGCGTTGCTGTGATCAACGCGTTAGATACGCCAGTCAGAGTGTCTGTCAACGAGATGGGACGCAAGGCCCGCATTCCATTCACGAGTCGCCAGCGGATAGCCGCCGCCAACGAGCGGGTTATCGCTCAAGAGCGGGTTGGCGAGAAGCAGGTCCAGCAGCGTGTCCGCCGCACCAACGGCTACGGGGAGTTCGAGCTCCATGGGCAGCAGACGAACCTGCTGGTCGTCGATGCCGGCGAGGCGGGCAAGATCGAGTTGGAAGTCTGGCCGACTATTACGGCGGCGGACAGAGGTGGGAAGATCGATACAGTTCTCGTACAGAAGGACGGAGTTCGATTCGACTTCCTTGATCCCGCCGAAGTAGAGGATCTCAAGGTGGGCGAGTACACGCAGTCCGTGTACGGCCTAAGGACCAACGTACGTGTTGGACTCGGAGGTGACTGAAGAGCTACGCCATCAACTGATTATACGCAACGTCATCGGTCGCCGTAGTCTTTGCGCCGCTCCCGAGTTGTTCGATAGGTGTCGGACCACGCCACCCGCTTGTCGCGTAGGTCCAACAGGCTGAACTCGGCGACGTAATCGTCCCGTAGTCCGCCGGCAGACTCGTTGCGCAGACTGCGGAATATGGCGTGGAGGGCGTAGTCGGGGTCAATGTCTTCGGCGGCCAAGGCAACGGCTTCCGCGTCGCCGAGTTCTCCGGCCCGCATCGCGTAGATCCGCTCGCTGGGCGCTACGAACTCGAAGTCGTCGGGGGCCGCCTGCGACAGGCGTGCTTGCAGCTCGCCGGTGAAGAGATGCCGCTCGGCGCCAGTCATTACTTGTCCGGTCAGGCGGTTAGTCACCGGCAGTACCACGACACGAACAACACGTCCAGCCTCAGCCTCGGCGGCGACCTCCGCGGAATTCATGAGACTTGGTGCTATCGCGTCCGCCGCCGCCACCACGTCGGTGCCCGAGAGGCGAGTTGACTCGCCCGGCTCCGGTCGCACCGGCCCGCCGCCACACCCAACGGTCGTTGCGGCGATGAGTATGGAGACGGCACTAGAAAATCGGTCCTTCAGACGGTTCCCACGCGTACGTTGTAGGTTCGGCTCCATATCGTGCTCTTGGTACCTTCGATCAGCTCGGTCAGGTTGAAGGAGAAGACGAAGAACGAAGTGCCGCCGGCCTCGACCATCTCTTGGACGGTGAGCAACAGGCCGAAATCGGCGTCTATGTCGTCACCACCGACAGGGCCACGCACCTCAAGGTCCCGCATCTTCTCGATTGTTGCAATTTGTTCAACGAGCCGCACGCGACCGTTGCTGCGCTGCGACAGCTCGCCCTTGAGCTGAGAGACAAACAGGTCGAGGCTGCCGGCGTAGGTCTCGGTCTCGTTCTCAGCGCGGAACAGAGGACGATCGAGTACAGCCGATCCTCATCGAGGAAAGGCTGCGACAGCAGGTCGACCGCCATCTGCTCGGCCGCTTCCGCCACGTTCTCTCCTCGCAGCCCAGCCGGCGGCTCCGGTGGCGGGGAACCGGCACAGCCTAAAGGCATGACTGCCCAGATGACGGTGAACAAGCACGACGTGAACACCACGAGAAGATCGCGGCTGCGGCTACACGCTTTGCGGAAGGATCGGGCCACCTCGGCATCGTAGCGGTGGTCCCCCTGGAGAGAAAGGTTCATCGCGAGGAGCGACATCGGGTGTTGGAGATGAAAATCTTCAGCACGTAAAGCCACCGCCGACGTGGGTCGATGTCAGGGTTGCACCACGCGGACCGTATGGCCGGATGGCGTGGGGCTTTCCGAACCGCCCTCAACCCCACGTCATCATGCCCATCTCCAAGAACTACCTCCCCCACCCGCGAGGCCGAGCTTCTCGACTGGTGCCAGTCGTTCCACCGCAACCTTGCCGCCGACCCGGCCGCCTTCGGGCTCTCGGAGCAGGCGGTGGCCGACTACCAGACGGACGCTCTCGCGATTTGAGTCCAGCTATGCGGCCGCGACCGACCCGGCGACCCGGACAGGGGCCGGTGATCGAGCGCAAGGACCTCGACAAGGGCACGCTCCGGCGGTCGAGCCAGACGTTGGTCCGCCAGATCCAGGCCCGGCCGGAGACGACGGACGAGCAGCGGCGGACGCTGAACATCACCGTGCCGGACCGTAAGCCGACGCCGCATCCGGCGCCGAGTGAGATGCCCGACGTGCAGCTCACGATGGCGATCCGGCACACGATCGGCCTGAAGATCCGCCGCGAGGACGGCGGCCGCGGGCGGCCGGCGGGGGACGGACCGGGGGCCAACGTCTACTACGCCGTCAGCCCGACCGTCCCCACCACCCCCAGCGGCTGGACGCACGCGGGGCAGGCGACGCGGATGAGCCATCAGATTCAGCTTCCCGAGTCGACGCCGGCGGGGGCGACGGTTTGGATCGCGGCCAACTGGTACAACGGCCGCGGTGAGGTCGGGCCGCTGAGCGACGCGATTACCACGAACCTCCCCGGCGGCCAGGCGCGGCTGGCGGCGTGAGGTGGTTCGAGGCAGCGCCGGAGATCGCAAAGAGGCAAAGAGAGACGCAAAGGCCGGAGAGAATACTGAGCCTTGCATTCTGAGCAACATCTCCTTCTTTGCTTCTCTCTTTGCCTCTTTGCGCCTTTGCGATCTCCGGCTCCGGCTTTCGTCAATTCACCTGAAACCGGGTTGTTCGCCGGGGTTTCAGCGTACGATGAAGGCGATGAGCGATCTGAATCAGAAGCGTGTCGTGGTCGTCGGCGGTGGACTTGCGGGTCTTGCCTGCACGGTGAAGCTGGCCGAGCAGGGGGTGGCGGTCGACTTGATCTCGATGGTGCCCGTTAAGCGCTCGCACAGCGTTTGCGCGCAGGGCGGCATCAACGCGACGAACGACATCGCCCGGCAGCAGGGGTACAGCGAGTGGCTGCACTTCGACGAGACCGTGCTCGGCGGCGACTTCCTCGCCGATCAGCCGCCGGTCTTCGAGATGTGCAACGCCGCACCTAAGATCATCGACCTGCTCGACCGCATGGGCGTGCCCTTCAACCGCACGGCCGAGGGGCAGCGGGCGCTGCGCATGTTCGGCGGGTCGCTCTTCAAGCGCACCTTCTACGCCGGCGCGACGACGGGGCAGCAATTGCTCTACGCCCTCGACGAGCAGGTGCGGCGGTTCGAGGCGGAGGGGATGGTGAACAAGTACGAGTTCTGGGAGTTTTTGTGGCCGGTGCTCGACGACGTCGATGGTGAATCGACGGCGGTCGGGGCGGTCTGCCAGGACATGCGGACGATGGAGATTCGCGCCTTCCGCGGCGAGGCGGTCGTGATGGCGACGGGGGGCAACGGGTTGATCTTCGGCAAGAGCACGATGAGCGTCATCTGCACCGGCGGGGCGGCGAGCCGGTGCTTCCAGGCGGGGGCGAAGTACGCCAACCCGGAGATGATGCAGGTCCACCCCTCGGCCATCCCGGGCGAGGACAAGTGCCGACTGATCAGCGAAAGCGCCCGCGGCGAGGGCGGGCGGGTCTGGGTGCCCAAGACGCCGAAGGATGAGCGGCACCCGTCGCAGATTCCCGAGGACGAGCGGTGGTACTTTCTCGAGGAGAAGTATCCGAAGTATGGCAACCTCGTCCCGCGCGACATCGCGACGCGAGAAATCTTCCAAACCTGCCTCGACGGCTACGGCGTCGGCGGGGGAAACATGGTCTACCTCGACCTGCGCGACCAGGTGAAGAAGATCGGCCGCGACGGGGTGATGAAGAAGTTGGCGGGCATCCTAGAGATTTACGAGAAGTTCGTCGGGCGTCGACCCGTTGAGCGAGCCGATGAAGATTTTCCCGGCCGTCCACTACAGCATGGGCGGATTGTGGGCCGGCTTCAAGAAGGACGAAAAGACCGGCGGCCTCGTCCACGGCGATCCGGCGAACATGATGACGAACATCAAGGGCCTTTACGCGATGGGCGAGGCCGTCGTTCACTACCACGGGGCCAATCGCCTTGGTGCGAATTCGCTGTTGTCCTGCATCTTCGACGGCTTGTTCAGTGGCCAAAGCGTCGCGAATTATGCGAAAGATGTTGCTCCCGATTGCAACTCGATCGGCGGCTCAACCTACGACGATGTCGTCAAGCAGGAAACCGATCGGATGGAGTCGCTTATCAACAGTGACGGCGACGAGAACCCCTACACGCTCTGGCAGGACCTTGGCCGCGAGATGACGAACAGTTGCACCGTTGTTCGCTATAACGACCGTCTCGACAAACTGCTGGCGGACATCCGAACCTACAAGGATCGCTACAAGCGCGTGAAGCTCAGCGACACGGGCATGTGGACGAACCAGAACCTGAGTTTCGCCCGCGCCGTTCGCGACATGATTGCGCTGGCCGAGGCGATTGCGAAGGGGGCCCGGCAGCGGGATGAAAGCCGCGGCGCCCACTACAAGCCGGACTTCCCCGAGCGCGACGACGAGCAGTTCCTGAAGGCGACGATCGCCACCTACGACGCCGAGGCCGACGAGGCGCACGTGGGGTGGGGGCCGATCGACAACTCGCTGATTCCGCCGAGAAAGCGGACGTATGGAGCCGTCGAGGTCGCCGCCAAGAGCGAGACGACGCAGACGACCGATGCGAAGGCGAAGAACGAGAAGGAACTGGCGGCGTCAACATAAATCCGGCGTGGCACGGGCATCCTGCCCGTGTTTCGGCGCAGCCGAAGGCTCCCGACTCGGGCTGCGCCCGAACACGGGCAAGATGCCCGTGCTACGGCCGATTCACGCCACCAGCGTCGGCGGGGGGACGTAGCGGCTGGGCTCTTTGCCATCATCGGCAAGGCTGCTCTTGAGATCGCAGGCGTGGCTTTCGGCGGGCAGGTCGAAGTCGCGCTCGTAGAGGTCGTGCAGTTCCTGCCTGTCGGCGGCGCTGAGATCGGGCATCTCGGCGGCGGCGCAGACTTCTTCGATTTCCGCTTCATTCAATAAGGTCGCGGTGATCGTCGCGAGGGCGGGCGAGCTTTGCAGCAGCCACTTGCACGCGAACTGGTGCACGGTCATCCCGTATTTCTCAAAAATCGGCCGAATCTTCTCAACCTTCTGCGGCCCGAAGACCCGCCACGGCATGTCGCGGAACTTGCGGTGGTCATTCTGACTGAGCTGCGTATCGGCCTTGACGACGCCCTTGAGCACGCCGCTGTTGTCCTGCACGCGGGCCATAACCGCGGCGTTGTAGCTTTCGGCCATCTCGGCAATTTCGCGGCCGGGGTGCTGTTCGAGGTAGTTGTAAACAGTCTGCACCGCCTGCGCGCCATGGTCGCCGAGGGCGCGGAAGCCTTCCTCCCGCCACCCAATTGCCGGGCCGAGGCTGACGCCCCAGCTTTTGATCTTCCCCTCGTCCTTCACCTTTTCGAGCTCGGCGAACAGATCATCGTTGAAGTGCTTGAGCTTGACGTTGTGGGCAAGATAGATGTCGATGCAGTCGACGCCGAGGCGGTTGAGCGACTTCTCGAGCGCCATCCGCATGAACTCCGCGGAAAAATCCTGCGGCCGTTCCTTGTGGCTGCCGGGGACGCTTTCGTGGTTGTAGAAGTCGTAGCCGAACTTGCCGCCGACTTGGATGCGGTCGCGTTGGGAGGCGTCGAGCGTTTTGAGCCAGTTGCCGAGGAGTGTTTCGGCCCGGCCGTTGCCGTAGGCGTCGCCGTTGTCGAAGAAGGTGACGCCGCGATCAAGGGCGTAGGAGCAGAGGCGATCGCAGTCGCTTTGCTCGCGGTGGCCCCACCAGTCGACGCCGAAAATCCAGCAGCCGAGCGCGATGGGGCTGACGGTGATGCCGGTGTCGCCGAAAGGTCGCGGTTGCATGGCCGATGGTACGGCCAAGTGGTGGCCGCGTACCGTCGGGCATGAGCGACAGTTCCTACCCCCAGCCCGGCACGCCCGCCCCCGCCTTCGAACTGCCGTCGAGTACCGGCGGCAACGTGAAGCTGGCGGATTACACGGGCAAACCGCTTGTGCTCTACTTCTACCCCAAGGCCGACACGCCCGGCTGCACCACGCAGGCCTGCGGGTTCAACGATGCCGCCGCGGAGTACGACAAGGCGAATGTGGCGGTGGTCGGCGTCAGCCCGGACCCGATGAAGCCGGTCGCGAAGTTCGCCGAAAAGTTCGGCCTCGGCTTCCCGCTGCTGGCCGACGCCGATCACGCCGTCTGCGAGAAGTACGGCGTGTGGCAGGAGAAGAGCATGTACGGCAAAAAGTACATGGGTGCCGCCCGCACGACGTTCCTCATCGACGGCGACGGCAAGGTGGCGAAGGTCTTCGAGAAGGTCAAGCCGCAAGGGCATGAGGCGGAGGTGCTTGCGGCGGCGAAGGAGCTGTAGTGCCACCGGAGCGATATGATCCGCCGATGTCGCAGATTCGCCGGATCGTCGTGTTGTTCTGCCTGCTCGCCTGGGGCCCGCACGCCGCGGCGCAGACGAGCTTCCGCGTGACGCTGCCGGATGACGCCCCCGAGGGTGGGTGGACCGGGCGGCTGGTGGTCTACACGATCGCCGACGACAGCGGCATGGGCCGCGCCGACCCGAGCGACGGGCCGTTCTGGCGGAACCCGCAGCCGTTGTTCGGCGTGGACGTGAGCGGCGAGCCGGGCGGGGTAGTCGTGGAAATTCCGGCGACGACGGCGTTCCCGAACGCTTACCCGTTCCCGCCGGCCGAGCTTCCCACCGGCGGCTACCGGGCGCAGGCGGTGCTCGACATCAACCGCCTCGAAAGCGCCTGGCAGCGCGAGCCCGGCAACCGCTACGGCGAGACCGTCGCCTTCGATGCGAAGCCCGGCGAGCCGACTGTCGTCGACCTGGCGCTCGGCAACACGACCGAGGGCTTTGCGTTTCCACAGATCGAGGGGGCGGCGGAGATCGTCGTCGAAAGCAAGCTGCTGAGCGACTTTCACGGTCAGCCGGTGCAGTTGCGGGCGGGCGTGGTCGAGCCGATCGACTACGACGAGGACAAGAAGTACGCGGCCGTCTACGAGGTGCCCGGCTTCGGCGGGCGGCACACGGGCGTCCTCGGCCAGCTTCGGCGGACGCGCGGCGACGCGGGCGAACTGCGGCGGCGGGCGTTCCGGATCACGCTTGACCCCGAGTCGCCCAACGGCCACACGCTCTTCTGCGACTCGGCCGTCAACGGCCCGTGGGCGCGGGCGCTCATCGAAGAACTGATCCCGGCGATCGAGGCGAAGTACCCGTCGCTCGTGAGCGAGCCGTGGGCCCGAATCGTCACCGGCCACTCGTCGGGCGGATGGTCGAGCTTGTGGCTGGGATCGCAGTATCCTAAGACATTTGGTGCCACGTGGAGCAGCGCGCCCGACCCCGTCGACTTCCGCCGCTTCGAACTGATCGACATCTACAGCGATGGCAACGCGTACGTGAAGGACGGCGATGAGGTGCCGAGCTGCCGGTACTTCAACGACGCCGGCGAGATGGAGGTGACGCTCAGCGTCCGCGGCGAGAACGGCGGCGAGGGCGTCCTCGGGCCGAACAACACGAGCGGCCAGCAGTGGGACAGTTGGATGGCTTGCTGGGGAACGCCCCGACGAAGCAGCACTTCGACCGCGTTCACGACGACGAAGCCTCAGGAGGGGTTGCCGCCCACACCCTGGGATTCGCGTCCTCGTCAATGGCCTGTCGCAAAGCCGTTGTTTGACGCGAAGACGGGTGAGCTAACCCACGCCGAGGCGGAGCATTACAAGCGGTATGACATCCGGCTGCTCCTCGCGAACGACCCCGAGCGGTACGTGCCCGTCTTCCGCAACAACATTCGCCTCGTCTGCGGCACGTTCGACAACTACTACCTGAACGAAGCGGTCCAACTGCTCAAGGCGGAACTCGATGCGCACCCGTTCGACGGCGAATCGGCCGGCTACGTCACGATGGTCGAGGGCGCCGACCACGGCGGCAGCCTCTTCCGCAGCAACGCCATGCGCGCGTGGCCGCGTGAAATGATCGAGCACCTCGACCGGCACACGGATGCGAAGGAGTAACGTGCTCTCACTCCGGTAGCCGCGACCCAACGGGTCGCGGTCGGGCGGACGTACCGCGACCCGTTGGGTCGCAGCTACCGACATTCGGAACCAGCGTCCGCCTTGCGGTAGACTCGTGCGATGCGCGGGTGGACGCGACTGCTGGCTCATTCCCTCGCCTGGCTTGCCCTCGGCGTCGCCTTCGCGGCGGGGTGGACGTGGCACTACGACACTTGGCCCGGCGAGCAGCCGGAGGAGGTGCGCGATCTCAACCGCGCCGCCTGGTCGGACGATTGGCAGGACCTGGCGCTTCCGGACGACCTGCCGGACGCATTCGACTTCTGGGAAGTTCACGCGGCGATCACCAGGAGCGGAACCGCCCGGATTCGGATCGATTGGCCGACCATGCACGAGCTCTTCGGCCGCGAGCACGCACGCTCGGTGATTGGCTACCCGTTTTTCGAGCCGATGCCGCTCGCGGGGCGGCGACTGGGCGACGTGATGGGCGATGCCGCCAAGCGGGCGGATTGGCCGGACACCATTGGGTTCGCCTGGGAGGCCGGCGGCGTCGAAAAGGCGCCGCGACTGGTGCTGAGCACGGGCACGTACGGCGAGCGGCTGCACATCGGCTACGTCACCTTCGATCGGCTTCAACGCCGCTGGTGGTCGCCCAGAGCCCACTGGTGGTGGCGAAGGGATCCCGCGTCTCGGGCGATGCAGCGACGGATTGCAGCATCTTGGGCGGCCGTCGGCGGGACTGCGCCTCCAATTCCCGACGGATGGATCGTCAGTGCCTACTCCGCCGACACCCTCGCGCAACGGCTTGACGATTTGGGCGTCTCCACGGCCAACGGACCCTTCGGTGCAACCAGGGCCGCCACGCCGGCGATGCAACTATACGGCTGGAGCCTTCGCGGCACGCCAGAGCAGCTCATCGCCTCCGAGCGTGTGGTGTGGCGAATGGAGGTGGAAAACTTCGCGATTGATCTTGGGCTCGGCGCCACACTCGGGGTGCTTGTCGGCGGGATCGTCTGGATCGTGCGCCGCCTCTGGCATCGCCTGTTCCGCGCCCGCCGCCGGCGCAAGGCTGGCCTTTGCGAAGCGTGCGCCTACGACCTGCGGGGCTCATCCGATCGCTGCCCGGAGTGCGGGAAGTTTGTGCCGACGCCAACACCCGCCGCCGCCGGGTAGCATCGCGGGCATGCCCGAGCCCGTTGGCAACCTTTGCATCGTCCTTCACGGCCACCTGCCGTATGTCCTGCACCACGGCAGCCATCCGCACGGGGAGGCGTGGCTCTTCGAGGCCGCCGCCGAGACGTACCTGCCGCTGCTCGACATGATCGGCGAGGTCGCTCTCAACGGCAAACGGCCCGCCCTGACGATCGGCCTGATGCCGGTGCTGCTCGAACAACTCGCACACGACCGTTTCAAATCCGGCTTCGTCAGCTACCTCCACGATCGCGTCGAGAAGGCAAAGAGCGACAAAAGCGAGTTCGAGGCGAAGGACCAGAAGCACAGCGTCTACCTCGCCCAGACCTGGATCGACTGGCACGAGCAGAAGCTCGCGCAGTTCGAACGCATCGGCCGCGACATCCCCGGCGAGTTCGCCAAGCGCTACGGCGAGGGGCACGTCGAATTGCTCACCAGCAACGCCACGCACTGCTATATGCCGCTGGTCCTGAACGACCAGATGCTGGCCGCCCAAATGAAGTGCGGCGTGGCGACGAGCGAGAAGCACCTCGGCCGAAAGCCCAGCGGCATGTGGCTGCCCGAGTGCGCGTACCGCCCGCACTGGCCGCACTGGATGCCGAGCGTCCTCTACGACAACGCCCGCAATCGCGTCGGCGTCGAGACGTTTATTGAGAACGCCGGCGTCACGCACTTTTTCGTCGAGAGCCACCTTGTTCAGAACTCCACCCCGATGGGCCACCGCCACGATGGGCAATTCCATTTCGGCGGCGGATACCGGCAGGGCAGCAACAACCCGCTCGAGCCCGTTGGCGTCGTGAGCGAGCCGCGCGATCCCGGCGTGTTCGCCTTCGCCCGGCATCCCGAAGTAAGCGAGCAGGTCTGGTCCGGCTCGATCGGCTATCCGGCGGACGGGGCGTATCTGGAGTTCCACCGCAAGCATGGCGATCGCGGCTTGCGCTACCACAAGATCACCAGCACGAACACGCCGCTGAGCGAGAAGGAGCCGTACTACCCCGACGACATCAACGCCAAGATCTACGCCCACGCTCAGCATTTCTGCGACACCGTCCGGCGCACGCTGTGGGACTATCACCGCTCGACCGGCCGGCGCGGCACGGTGCTGGCCAGCTTCGACGCCGAACTGTTCGGCCACTGGTGGTTCGAGGGCGTGCGCTTCCTGCGGGACGTGATTCTAAGTCTGGCCGACGACGAGCACGTTCGGCTGTCGACATCGGAAGAAGTGCTTCGAAACGATCCACCGGACAAGGTCGTGCGGATGCCCGAAGGTTCCTGGGGCGAGAACGGCGACCACACGGTTTGGGCGAACGAGCGCGTGAAGTGGTACTGGGAAATCGAGTACCGCGCCGAGGGTGAACTCCTGCGTTTGCTGCACGAACTCCCGTGGCAGGAGAATGAAGCCGTCCGGAAGATGCTCGAACGCGCTGCCCGGCAACTGCTGCTGTTGCAGGCGAGCGACTGGCCCTTCGTGATTCACACGGGCGGGGCGGTCGATTACGGCATCCAGCGGATTGCCGGCCATAGCACGCGGTTCAACCGGTTGTGCGACATTGCCGAGCACGTCGGCAGCGGCGGCGAGCTGAACGAGCTGCAAAAGGTCGAGGTCGCCGACGCGGATCTGCACGACGACATCTTTCGGAACATCGATTTAAACTGGTGGATGGGGTAGATTGGGGCCGCCATGACCAAGCTCGTTGCCCGCTGGGATCCGGCGTTGAAGGCCTTCGTGCCTGAGGCGTCGGCCGACCTGTCCGACCTCGCCGCCGACACGCGAGCGACGGTCGAGTTCGACCGCGCCGATGAGGCTAACGACACCGACAACGATCTTCCCCCGCTCCCACCGTTCCCAAAGGACGCCGGCTACACCATCACGGGCGGGCCAGGTATGACCGGGAAGGAGTTCGCCGCGCACGCCCGAAAGGTCAACGCGGACTTCGGCCAGACCGCATTTCCAGAACCCGAAGATTCGGTCACACTCGCTCGAAAGCTTCGCGAGTCCGGCCGGTAGGCGAGTTCATGATCCTCTGCGACACCGACATCCTGATCGACGTCGACCGCGACTACCCGCCGGCACTCGCGTGGTTCGACCATGCCGCGGATGACATCGCACTTCCGGGCATCGTCCGCCTTGAGCTGGTTCAGGATCGCGCCAACAAGACCAGATTGCGAAAGTTGCTCAAGCTCATCGCGCCGCTGCCGACGGTGTGGCCGGCCGAGCACGCGCACGGGTGGTCGGTCGACCTGATGGTCGAGTTCCACCTCTCCCACGGCCTGCAGAAGTACGACGC
Organism: Tepidisphaeraceae bacterium; assembly: GCA_965214125.1. Classification (GTDB taxonomy): domain Bacteria; phylum Planctomycetota; class Phycisphaerae; order Tepidisphaerales; family Tepidisphaeraceae; genus CBDCBA01. Next base: position 42,824 of record CBDCBA010000010.1, on the reverse strand, counting down.
CCTCGTCGCCGTCACCGCGCTCTCGGCCGGCGTGCCGCTGCACACGTTCAACGTGCGCCACTACCGGTTCATCCCAGGTCTGACGACGGTTCAGCCTTACGAACGGTCCTAGCCGCGGGCCGTTCCTACGCTGTTCGCCCGTGCTGTTGACCGCTCGCAACCTCGCCAAACGCTTCGGCATTCGCCAACTCTTCAGCGGCATTACACTCGGGATTGGCGAGGGAGAGCGTGTCGGCCTGATCGGGGCGAACGGGAGCGGCAAAAGCACGTTTCTCAAGATTCTCGCCGAATTGGAGCAGCCGGACGAGGGGGAACTCGTCGCGCGGCAGCGGCTGCGCGTGGGGTATGTTCCGCAGGAAGAGCAGTTTGATCCCGATGTCAGCGTTCTCGCGCTCGTGACTGCCAATGCGCCACCGCACAGCGACGCTCACGAGCGCGAGCACGCGGCGGCGCTCGTGTTGGCGAAGCTCGGCTTCGAGGACGAACAGGCAAAGGCCGGCACGCTTTCGGGCGGGTGGAAGAAGCGCCTCGCAATCGCCGTCGAGCTCGTCGCCGAGCCGGACTTGCTCCTGATGGACGAGCCGACGAACCATCTCGATCTCGAGGGCGTGCTCTGGCTGCAAGACTTTGTCCGCCGGGCGGCCTTCGCGACGGTCATCGTCACGCACGATCGCCGCTTCCTCGAAGAGACCTGCACGCGCATTGTTGAGCTCGACCGCAAGTACCCCGACGGCTTTCTCAGCCACGAGGGGCCGTACAGCGGGTTCCTGGAGAAGCGCGAGGCCTTCTTCGCCGCGCAGCAGAGCCGGCAGGCGTCGGTCGCGTCGCTCGTGCGGCGGGAGATCGAGTGGCTCAAGCGCGGCGCGAAGGCCCGCACGACCAAGGCCAAGGGCCGCATCGAGCGGGCGGGCGAGCTTCAAGCCGAGTTAGGCGATCTCAAGTCGCGCAACGCCGACCGCGGGACCGCCGGCATCGACTTCGCCGCGAGCGGGCGCAAGACGAAGAAGCTCGTCCAACTCCAGAAGGCCTCGAAGTCGCTCGGCGGCCGCAAGCTCTTCGACGGCGTCAACCTCGTCCTCTCCCCCGGCGACACGGTTGGCCTGCTCGGCCCGAACGGCAGCGGCAAGACCACGCTCATCCGCCTCGTCACCGGCGCGCTCGAACCCGACGCCGGCAGCGTCTTTCGGGCCGATGACCTGAAGATCGTCCTCTTCGACCAGCACCGCCAGCAACTCGACCTCGACGACACGCTCCGGCGGGCACTCTTCCCGACGGGCGACAACCTTGTTGTTCACGGCACGCCCACGCACGTCGCGGGGTGGGCCAAGCGGTTCCTGTTCCGCAGCGATCAGCTCGACGTCCCCGTCCGCGACCTTTCCGGCGGGGAGCGGGCGCGGGTGCTCATCGCCCGGCTGATGTTGCAGGAGGCCGACGTGCTGATCCTGGACGAGCCGACGAACGACCTCGACATCCCCACGCTCGACGTGCTCGAAGAACGCCTCGCCGACTTCCCCGGTGCCGTGATTCTCGTGACGCACGACCGGTTCCTGCTCGAACGGACGGCGACGACGTTGCTCTCCCTCGACGGCCGCGGCAACGCGAGCGTCTTCGCTGATCTCACGCAGTGGGAGAACGCGCGAAAGGTCCAGCAAAAGGCCGACGCCGCCGCGAAGAAGGCCGCCAAACCGGCGGCCGCGTCGACTCCCGCCAAGCCCGCCAAACGCAAGCTGACTTGGAAGGAACTCAAGGAGCTCGAAGGAATGGAGGCCGCCATCCTTCAAGCCGAAGACGACGTCGAAACGTGGCAAGCTAAAATCGCCGACCCGACTGTCCAGTCAGATCACGAAGCGATGGCCACCGCGTGTGAGTCGCTCGCGACGGCGCAGCGGGAGGTCGACCGGCTGTACGCCCGGTGGGCGGAGTTGGAATAACGAGTGCACCGCGAGCGCGAGGAACAGGCTCCCGACCGGCGCGATCCGGTGTCAGCGCAGCGGCACGATTGTCACGGCGTCCGTAAGATAATGCTCCGGCGTCACGCGGCTGCGATTGATCAGAAAGCTGCCGCGACGCTCCGCCACCAAGCGGGCCTGCGGCGTGATCGTGCCGTTGGGATTCTGCCCCGGACCGCTAGGGCCGTTGCGGTCGCGGTTGTAGCCGCCGTAACTCGTCGCGGCCCAGCGTTGGCGGGTGGGGCGGGCGTAGAGGTAACGGATGTCGCGGCCGTCGTTGGTGTCGAAGGCGCTAATGGCCGGCACCGACACGCCGGCCAGCCCTTCGACGCCGGGCCATTGCCCGGTGTCGTTGTTTGTTGACTCGCTCCGTCACAGCGGAGTGACGCCCTTCTTGAGGATCAGGTTGCCGTACTTCGCCGTGTCGCCGGTCATCACGACCGCAAACGCGCGGCGGGCCCGCTCGTAAAATGCGAAGCGCTCAACCATCTCCACCTTCGGCGTCGACGGGCAGTGGCGCGACGCGACGGCAAGGTAGCGCTGCTTGACCTGGGGGTCCTCGGTGTCGCCGGCAACCACGGCCATCATCGCGAGCGGGGCGTCGACATACTGGTCGAGCTCGAACAGCGGGAGGATGCCACCCAGCAGCGGCGCGATGTCGAGCCCGTCGGCCCGCAGGACCGGGATGCCAAGGCTGTGGCCGGGAAAGTGAGCGTCGGCGAGGATGATTTCGTCGCCATGCCCCATCCGGCAGAGCGTGGCGAGCAGGTCCGGGGAGAGCAGGGGGCTGACACCTTTGAGCATGTCGCGAGGTTACGCGATCGCAACTCAGACACTGCAAGGATGCAGTGCCACCCGAGCCGCTACACCTGAAGTTAATGCGGTCTAAAGTGCCTCGATGGACGTCGCCGCCACGAGTCCCGTACGCCTTGACGAACTGCGTGAGGCCGCACGCCTGGACACCCGGCCGACGCTGCCCGAGCCGCCGCCGGTGATGCTCGTCAGCGTCGGCGACGTCTCCCTGGACGCCGCCGCTGGGCTGGAGGTCGAACTCGACCGCTTCTACGTCGGCATCCTCGCCTTCGAGCGCGTGCCCGACGAGCCGCGGCCTCACTACCAGGCGGAGAAGTACCAACTCCAGTTCCGCGTCGTCGAGGTTCCCGAGCCACGCGACGATCGCCGGCCCATTGGGATCATGTCGCCGCGGTTCGACGCGATCCTGGACCTGCTCAATGACCGTCAGGTGCCTTACGAGCGCGTGCTCGGCCTCGTCGCGGGGGAGGATGGCGTGCTCCTGCGCGATCCGGCCGGCAACTGGCTGGCGATCGGCGACTTGAAGACCTTGCGGTAGTCCGGCGTGCATAGAATTGGGCCGGCATTCGCCCTCGCTCCACGCGTGTTCGCCCACAGACCCATCATCGGCATCGCCGGCGGCATCGGTGCCGGCAAATCGCACGTCGCCCGGCTCTTCGCGGAGCTTGGCTGTTGCCGCGTCGACTCCGACGAAATGGTCCGCGCCGCCTACACCCACCCCGAGGTGAAGGCGGCCGTGCTCCAACGCTTCGGCGACGGGGTATTCGACGCCGCCGGCAACGTCGACCGCAAGGCACTCGGGAAGCTTGTGTTCGACAATGTCGACGATCGCCGCTTCCTCGAAAAGCTGTTGCACCCGATCGCGAACAAGGCGCGGGTTGAGCTGATGGATGCCGCCTCGCGCGACGAGCGGACGGTGGCGTTCGTTTGGGACTCGCCGCTGCTGTTCGAGGCGGGGTTGGATCGCTTCTGCGATTGCGTGATTTTTGTGGACTGTCCGAGGGAAGACCGGCTGGCGCGGGTCGGTGAACGTGGCTGGGACGCCGCGGAGTTGGATCGGCGGGAAAAAGCGCAGCTGCCCCTAGACAAGAAGGCCGCCTTGGCCCAATATCGGGTCGCCAACGCGGCGTCGGACCCGGCGACGCGCGGGCGGGTGGAATCGATCCTGCAGGCGGTCCTCGACCGTGTCCGGCCTGACCACGCCTGCGGTGGTGCCAGCGCACCGTGCGGGCCCGCCTGTGCGTGTGCCGCCGCGTCCGACCACACGTCTGACTGAGGGCTCTGCCCGCCTCGCCCGTCCCGTTGCGCGGTTACTTCGCCCGCACGCTCGCCCGCACAACCCGCCCGCCGAGCCCGTTCGCGGCTCGCCCCCGTTCTGCCCGTTCGTCTTCGCTCCACACTCCCTTCGACCCGCCGCTCGCGTTGTTGCCGAGACGGCCCACCGGAAGCCCCAGGATCCCGCATGGCCAAGCGCACCGTTCGTCGCCGCACCAAAGCCGCCGATTCATCGGAGGGCGACGCCGCCCCCGGCAAGGGGCCCGCCGCGCTCGACGCCGCCCTGTTCGACGATGACGATGCTCCCGCGCCCAAGCGCAAGGCCAAGCCCGAGCCTAAGGACGACGGCGGCGGCGACAGCGACGAGGCCAAGCCCGCCGCCAAGCCCCGCGCTCGCCGCAAAACCGCAAAAAAAGCGGCCAAGGTCGCCAAGACTGCGCCCGAGCAGGAGTCCGCCGCGCCATCGCCCAAATCGGAGCCGAAGGAGGACGCGCCGGCCAAGGGCGACGACAACAACGAGTCCAATCGCCCCGACACCCGCGCCGCGTCGCGGGAGGATCACCCTCCGGCGGCACGGTCGCACCAGCACGAAAGCCGCGACGGAGGCGGCGACGGCCAGTCGGGCGGCAAGTACGGCAACTCGGGAAATCAGAACAACCAGCAGGGCGGCTACCAGAATGAGAAGGGCGGCCGACGCGGCCGCAACCGTCGCAGCCTGCGCGGCGGGCGCAAGCACGACAAATACAACAAAGGCGGCAACAACAACGACAGCTATGGAGGCGGCGGTGGTGGGGGTGGTGGGGGTGGTGGGGGTGGCCAAGGCGAGGGCTCGCCCCGCGCCGGCCAAGTCGGCTCGACCCACACCGGCCACGGCCTGCCGCGCTTCGACCGCAACGGTGACGGTGAGTACATCCCGCCGACCCCCGCCGCGCCCGACATCCCCAGCGACGACGAGGTCGTGGGCGCCACGCCCGAGGGCAAGCGCTTCGAGCCGCTCGACACCGGCGATAAGCTCTACCTGCGCGACCTCCACCAGATGGACCAGAGCGAGCTCGAGCAGCTCGCCAAAACCGAGGGCGTCAAGGACCCGAGCCAGTTCAAGAAGCAGGATTTGATCTTCCGCGTCCTGCGCCAGCGCGCCAAGAAAACCGGCCTGCTCTTCGGCGAGGGCGTTCTCGAGGTGCTGCCCGACGGCTTCGGCTTCCTGCGCAGCCCCGACTACAACTACGTCGCCAGCCCCGACGACATCTACATCAGCCCCAGCCAGGTACGCCGCTTCGGGCTCAAGCGCGGCCACGTGGTCTTCGGGCAGATCCGCCCGCCCAAGGAGAGCGAGCGCTACTTCGCGCTACTGAAGGTCGACGCCATCATGGGCGAGCCGGCGCCCAAGGCGATGGAGGTCCGCAACTTCGAGGAGCTCACGCCGCTTCACCCCGAGGAGCGTTTACACCTCGAAACCGCCGGCGACAAGGACGTTTCGATGCGCGTCGTTGACCTCGTCACGCCCATCGGCAAGGGCCAGCGCATGCTGATCGTCGCCCCGCCGCGCACGGGCAAAACGGTGCTTTTGCAGAAGATCGCCAACGCGATCAGCACGAACCACCCGGAGGCGATCCTCATCATCATGCTCATCGACGAGCGCCCAGAGGAAGTGACCGACATGAAGCGGTCGACGAAGGGTGAGGTCGTCAGCAGCACCTTCGACGAGGGCACCGCCCGCCACATCCAGGTCGCCGAAACCGTGATGGACAAGGCCAAGCGCTACGTCGAGCACGGCAGGGATGTGGTCATCCTGATGGACTCCATCACGCGGCTCGCCCGCGCGTACAACAACGAGACCAGCAGCGGCAAGCTTGGCTCCGGCGGCGTCGACACCGGCGCGCTTCAAAAACCCAAGCGCTTCTTCGGCGCCGCCCGCGCCATCGAGAACGGCGGCAGCCTGACCATCCTCGCGACCGCCCTCGTCGACACCAATTCCAAGGCCGACGACGTGATCTTCGAGGAGTTCAAGGGGACCGGCAACAGCGAGCTGCACCTCGACCGCCGCCTCGTCGAAAAGCGCGTCTACCCCGCGATCGACATCAACGCCAGCGGCACCCGCCGCGAGGAGCTACTGCTCGACCCGAAGGAGATGGATCTCGTCTACCGCCTTCGCCGCGTGCTGAGCGACATGAACCCCGTCGAGGCGATGGAACTGCTCAAGGGCCGCCTGGAGAAGACGAAGACCAACGCGGAGTTCCTGCTCAAGATGAACCTCGACTAACACGAGTAGGGTGGGATTCATCCCACCTCGGGAACCGGCCGATGGTGGGATGAATCCCACCCTACCGCAGACGTGATCTCGCGATGCGTTCGGCACGTACGATCGACGTCATGCGAACGCCGACGCTGCTGTCCCTGTCCGCGCTGCTCGCCCTCGCGCCGGCCGCCGTCGCCTCGCCTGTTGGCGAGGCGTGGCGTTTGGTTCAGCGACAACTGCCCGAGGTGCGGCCCGACGGCGACGTGCCGGCGTACTGGGGTGCCGCCGAGCGGGTCGAGGCCGATCTGGCGGCGGGGCGGTATCGCCGGGCGCTCGTTGAGGCGGCGGACGATCCGAACCTAGTCGTGCAGCGGGCCGAGGCGGCGCGGCGGCTGGGGCTTCATCAACTCGCACGCGACGCCCTCGGCAATCGCAACGATGCCGCGGCGTTGCTCGAACGGGCGGCAATCGCGGAGGCGGCGGGAGAGGTTGAAGCGGCCGTCAAATCGGCGCAGCAGGCTGTTGAGGCGGCACCCGAGTCGCCGGTCGCGCGGCAGGCCGCCGGCCGACTGCTTGAAGTGGCGGGCGATCTCAATGCCGCCCGCGCCGCCTACGGCTGGTTTGCGGAGCAGGAGTACCTCTCGCAATGGCAGCGCGATCCCGATTCGGCCGTGTTCGAGCGGGCGGAGGACGTGATCGCGATTGGTCGCGCGCTCGATCGCCTCGCGACGCTCAACGGCAGGTATCGCGACGAGCCGGACTTGCACGACGCGATTCTGTCGATGTTCGTGCGGGCGTACGACGTGATCGACCGCGGCAACGCCGAGGCGCACCTGGCGGCGGCAGAGTTCTTGTACGCCCGGAGCGATCCCGCCGCGGCCGAGGAGTTGGCGGCGGTGCTGGCCAAGAACCCGCGTCGGGCCGAGGCGTTGCGGTTGGCGGGGTGGTTGAACCTCGACCGGTACGATTTCGCCAAGGCCTCGGCGGTGGCGCAGCAACTGCGAGCGGTCGATCCGACCGACCTGTCGGCTGATTTGCTCGACGCGCGGAACCTGCTGCTGCAGCGCCAGCCCGGCGAGGCGGCACCGTTCGTGCTGCGCGTGCTGTCGCGCCGGCCCGAGTCGCTGGAGGCGCTGGGCTTGCAGGCGGCGATCCACGCGATGCGGCTCGATTACGACGCCGCCGACGCGACGCTGGCGCGGGTCGATGCGATCGACCCGGACGACGCGACGGCGCTCTTCGTCGTCGGCGAGCAACTCGCGTTGCGGCGGCAATACGACCGGGCCGCGGCGGCGTTGCAGGAGGCCGTCGCGCGGGCCCCGTGGTGGACGCGGCCGCGCAACGAGCTGGCGTTGCTCTACACGCAGAGCGGCCGCGAGGCCGACGCCGCGGCGGCGGCGGAGGCGGCGTTTGCGCTCGATCCGTTCAACCGCAACACGCTTAATTACCTGCGACTTTTGCGGGAGATGAACGCATATGCGCGAATCGACACGCCCGAGTTCCTCGTTCGCTACGAGGCCGACGCCGACCCGCTTGCGGCCGAACTGATGGCCGACACGCTCGGTCCGATGGGCGCGGATGTGCAGCGGATCTACGACTGGCGGCCAGAGTCGCCGACGGAGATTCAGATCTTCCCGACGCACGACCGTTTCAGCGTGCGCGTCGCCGGCGACCCGTACATCGGCACGGTCGGCGCCTGCACCGGTCCGGTGATCGCGCTGGTCGCGCCACGCGATGGCGAAGAGACGCTCGGAACATACGATTGGCACCGCGTGATGCGCCACGAGTACACGCACACGATCACGCTAGGGGCGACGGGCAACCGCATCTGGCACTGGATGACCGAGGGTCTGGCCGTCCGCGAGGAGCAGGCCCCGCCGCGACAAGGCTACCTTGATCTGCTGACGGCGGCCACGTTGCAGGGCGAGTTGTTCCCGATCGAGGAGCTGACTTGGGGGTTCGTCCGCCCGCGCAAGTCGACCGATCGCAGCCAGGCGTACGCGCAGTCGTGGTACACGTGCGAGTTCATCGCCGAGCGGTGGGGCGAGCCGGAGCTGGCCGCGATGATGAAGGCCAGCGGCGACGGGCTAACGGAGCGCGAAGCGTTGGCGAGCGTGCTCGACACGACGCCGGAATCATTCGACGGCGAGTTTCAGGCGTGGATGTACCAGCAGCTTCAGGCTTGGGGCCGCGATCCAATGTCGAGTCAGACATACGCGGCGGCGGTCGAGCGGGGCGAGTCGGCCCTGCGCGGGCGCGACTGGCCGGCGGCGGTGACGGCATTCGAGGAGGCGCGTGACATCCGCCCGCTCGACGAGCCGCCGATGAAGCGGCTCGCCGGCCTGTACCTCTTGCCCGACGTCAACCGCCCGGCCGACGCGGCGGCGATGCTGATGGAATTGGCGATCCGCAGCACCGACGACAACCGCTACGCCAAGCGGGCTGCCCGGCTGTTCCTGAACGCGAACGAGCGCGACGCCGCCACCGAGGCCGCCTGGCTCGCGGTGCGGTGCGGGCCGTACGACCGCGGCGCGCACGACCTGTTGCTCAAAGCTGCGACGGCGGCGGGCGACGGCGATCTCGTTCAAAAGCAACGCAAACGGCTCGCGATGCTTGACGCGAAGTGACCGCTCGACCCGGAGCAACCGTCGATAGCCGCGACGCGATGCGGCGCGGTCTGACGCCGTTGCAATCGCGCCCGACCGCGCCGCGTTGCGTCGCGGCTACCAAGCTTCATGCGAAGACTGCGTCAACGTCGAGCGTGAAGCCGTCGATGATCTCACACTTGAGCGTGCCGCTGTCGAGCTTGCGGAGCAGGCGGTAGGGCTGCTTATCGTCGCTGCGGTACTGCTCGATCGTGCGGGCGTCGGGGTCAACGATCCAATACTCGCGCACGCCGCCGGCGGCGTAGTCGACGAACTTCACGCCGCGGTCACGACTGGCGGTGGAGGGGCTGAGCACTTCCACCGCGAAGAGCGGCGGGGGGAAAATCGCCTGATCATCTTCGAAATGTGAAGAAACTTCGGACGGCCAAAAGCAGATGTCCGGGAAATAGTCGTTGCGCCCGAAGCGGCACATGAACGCTTGGTTGCCAACTCGCCCCAGCTTCCGCGCGACCACATGAGCCTTCACGATGTCGTAGATCACCTCAGTCGTGTCGGTGTGCTTCAGCTTCCACGGCGACGGCATGACGATCTCCCCGTTGATAAACTCACTACGATCTTCCGGTGCCATTTCCTCGAAATGCCGCTCGCGCCGCTCCGCCTCATCGGCGCGGAGACGTTCAATCTCCTCGACGATGTCGAGAAAGTCGGAGCGAACGCGAAGCTGCTCCACGGCTTGGGCGGTGGCGGTCATGGCACTTCCATTCTACCGCGCGGCGGTGGGTCACGGGAACAACCCCTTCAGCCGGCACGCCTCAGCGACGCGGCTGACCGCGATCGTGTAGGCCGCCGTCCGGTAGTCGCACTTGCTCTCGAGCGTGAGCGCATGCACGCGGTCGAAGGCCGACTCCATGATCTTCTGCAGCTCGTCCTGCACGCGCTTCAGATCCCAGAAGTAGTGATCCAGGCCTTGTACCCACTCGAAGTAACTGACCGTCACGCCGCCGGCGTTGGCGAGGATGTCGGGCAGGATCACCACGCCGCGGTCGCGCAAGATTTCGTCGGCCTTGGGCGTGGTCGGGCCGTTGGCACCCTCGACGAGAATCCGAGCCTTGACTTGGTTGGCCACGCGGCTGTTGACCGTGTTCTCGATGGCCGCGGGAATCAGCACGTCGCAGTCGACGGTCAGCACTTCCTCGTTCGTGATCGCCTCGCCCGCCTTGAAGTCGGTGAGTTGGTTGTTGACGCGGTAGTACTCCATTGCCGCGGCGATGTCGATGCCGTTCGCATTGTAAATGCCGCCGAACTTATCGCTGATGGCGACGATCGTGCAGCCGCGCTCGGCGAGCAGCCGGGCAGCGTGAGAACCGACCTGGCCGAAGCCCTGCACGCTGACGCGCAGCCCGTCGAGCGGCTTGTCCTCCACCGTGCGCCGCCAGCGGCGCAGCGTGTTCATCACGCCGCGGCCCGTCGCTTCCTCGCGCCCGACACTGCCGCCGATGCTGACCGGCTTGCCCGTCACCACGCCTAGTTCTTGGTGGCCGACGACGCTCGAGTAGGTGTCGGCCATCCACGCCATCGCCTGGGCGTCGGTGCCGAGGTCCGGGGCCGGAATGTCGATCGCCGGGCCGATGACGTCGCTGATCTCGTAAGTAAACCGGCGAACAAGGTTCTCCCGCTCGCGTGGCGACAGGCTCTTAGGCTCGCAGATGATGCCGCCCTTGGCCCCGCCGTAAGGCAGGTTGACGAGGGCATTCTTCCACGTCTGAAGCATCGCCAGCGCCATCACCTCGTCGCGCGCGACGTTGCCCGCCATGCGCAGGCCGCCCTTGTAGGGGCCCAGGACGTTGGAATGCTGGACGCGAAATCCGGTGAAGACCTGAATGCTGCCGTCGTCCATGCGGATCGGGCAACTCACGGTCGTGATGCGCTTTGGCGACGACAGCACCTGCCGCCACGTCTCGTCGAGGTGCATGCGGGTGTAGACGCGATTGAAGTACAGGTGGGCGTTCTTCCAGAACGCGGTGTGCTTCTCGTCGGCAGGGCGAAGGAGGTTAGTATTGGCGACCATGTGCGGGGTGTTCACCACGGAGACACGGAGGCACGGAGAGGAGAGTCAGAGCACGCGCCTTGTGATTCCGTCGCGGAGAGTGGGAACGTTGAAGTTGATGAGAAGGCCGACCTTGACGGTGCGCAGCCGCAAGTAGGTGAGCAGTTGCGCATGGTCGATGGGCGTGACCTTCTCGACGGCCTTGAGTTCGACGATGACCCGCTCCTCCACGAGCACATCGGTTCGATAGCCGACGTCCAGCCTAATGCCCTTGTAGATGACCGGCAATCGCACCTGCCGCTGAAACGCCAGCCCGCGCAGCTTCAGCTCGTGGCACAGGCACATCTCGTACGCCGACTCCAACAATCCCGGCCCCAACTCCCGATGGACCTCCATCGCCGCCCCGATGATTTCGTGCGTCAATGCCTCATCCACAAGCATGCCTCTGCCCTCCGTGTCTCGGTGCCTCCGTGGTGACCCGCCTCACCGCTGCTGCTTGCGGATCGTCATGTCGAAGTTCTTCACCATCGACTTGTACAGCGCCCACACCCCCGCCGCATACGCGGCGCAGGCGCCCAGGCCGAAGAGGAGCACGATGAACCGGGCCGTGGCCTGGCGGCTCAAATCGTCCCGCACGAACGCCACGCCGCCGAACTGCTCGGGGTCGATCAGCAGCATGATGACCGTCAGCGGGCTGAACGCCGCGAAGACCAAGCCCACCTCGCTGCCCGTGCTCGTCGCGATCTGCGTGCCGCACCAGCCCAGCAACGCGAACAACCCCACCACGATCGCCAGCGACGCCATCACGCTTTTCACCGTCGTCTTCGTGCTCAGGCTCATCCGCATCCCCACGATGCTCGCGAACGCCACCAGCACCAACAGCAGCGCGGGCACCAGCACGATCGCCTCGGGCAGCACCATCCACTGGCCCGCGGCCCCCGTGCCGAAGCGGAAGCTGTCGTACAGCACGAACACCGCGCAGCTCACGGTCGGCACCACGATCAGCGGGATGCTGAAGCTCACCAAACCGCGCAGCTTGCCCCAGATGTAGTACCGGCTGGTGATCGGCGTGCTCAGCAGCAGATCAAGCGTTCCGTCCTCGCGCTCGCGCGTCACCGTGCTGGCGGCGGCATTGGTGACGATCAGCAGGATCACCGCCACTTCCAGAAACACCATCCCCAGCAGCAGCTTTCTCGCCAGGTCCGCGTCGAGCCGCCGGCCGATCTCGGCCACGTTGATGTACGTAAGCGTCCGCGCGCCGTCGATCACCTCCCACGTCGGCGTGCCGGCCACGCGCAGGCGCCGGTTCAGCACGCTCGGGTCGACGTCCTCTCCGTTGAATACCACGCGCGTCGACGGGTTCACCGCGTACGTGCCGCCATCCTCGCCTTGGATGAACACGCTGTTGGCGCTCGCGTTGTAGCTGCCGACATCCACGAACGTGCGCGGCGAGTTCGCCTCGGTCGCGTAAAGCCAGCAGATGATGATCGCCCCGATCAACCCCGCGAGAATGAAGGCGTACCGCAACAGACCGGCCCGCGTGGCGCTCGCCTTGGTCTTAGCCTCGCGCCAGGCGATCGGGTTGTTCCACACACCGCGCGGCGGGCGGTTGCCCGGCGGGCGCACGCCCGGCAGGAACGACAGCTTCGTGCTCAGCCACCCTTTGACGCTCGTCGTCGTCTGCGCCATCCGCCGCAACAGCCCGATGCTCGGCAACACCAGCACGAGCGACACCACGATGCCGAACGTGATGAAGAAACTCGCCGGCCGCGTGAAGTACCACCCCCAGGGCCAGCCCCGCAACGCCGGCGGCAAATCGGTCAACGCCGGCGGGGCGTACCCGACCGGATCGAGAATGCTCCGCAGCGCCAGGAACGGGTGGATGCCGCTCAACCAGCTCGTCTGCGCCGTCGCGTCGTATAGGCCGGTGTCGGGGTTCAGCACGCTCGGGTGGAACGCGTCGAGCCCGTAGTCGAGCAGGAAGACGCCCAGCAGGTAGACGACGATCAGCATGTAGAAGCTGAAGATCGTCCGCCGTGTGCCGACCTTGAACGTCGCGATCGCCGTCGCCAGCGCCCCGGTCAGCAACGCCGTCACTGCCGCGATGAGCGTGCTGATCAAGATGTCCGTAATGCTCACCCCGCCGAAGATCTGCGTGATGCCGAAGACCGGAATCCCGCTCACCAGCAACGCGAACACGAAGAACAGCCGCGACAACAGCGTCCCCAGCACGATCTGCCCGTTCGTCAACGGCGTGGCGAGCAGGATGTCGTACGTCTGCGAATCCTTCTCCTGCGTAATCGCCCCTGCCGTGAAGATCGGCGCCAGCAGGCTGACCAGCGCGAGCTGCAGGTAGCTCATCGAGACGAAGATGAACGTGCTGGTCGCGCTAAGCTTGTCGAGATCGCCCCCGCCGATGTCGTTGCCGATCAGGGCGAAGATGACCAGGAAAATCAGCAGCCCGAGGTATGCGCAGCGGACGAACAGATCCTTCTTCCGCTTGCCGCCCACGCTGACGACGCGCAGCAGGATCGGGTTCGCGGGAACAAGTTGGTACAGATAGGCGGGGATGCCGAGCATTCAGCGAGCATCATCGGCCGGCAGGGCGAAGGTCGCAACCACCGTGCCGGCGATCGCCGGTGTGCCAATCGTTTTCGTGTCGGCTACTCTCATCGCCGCAATGGATCAGCCGACAATCGAGCACCCGGACCTGGGCACAATCAAGCTTTTTAGGACCACGCGCAAGTGGAAGGGCGCCATCAAGGTTCCCAACTTCGCCCGCTTCGGCTGAGAGCCGCGACTGCGCTTCGTCTTCGATGATCTCGACGCTGCCGGCAATCCGCCCGCAGATGAACTTGCGACGCTGGCAGCTTTCGCGCGGCACTGCGACGGGCTCGCCGAACGCCTGCTCCAAGGCTTTTGGGACGAGATCCACGGCGAGTGGGGCGGGACTGCGTGGTTGCTCGGAATCGGTGCGTTCAACGAGCTGCTCGAGCCCGAGCACCGCGTCGCGCAGCCCCTCGACCTCGCCAAGGTGGTCCGGCCCGAGGCTGTGGCCGTGTTCCCGAGCTACTGGGATAACGCGGAGCAAGACATCTACCTCAGCTGCGACAAAGAGCATCTCGATCCCGAACACGGCTTCGTGATGCTCTGCGACGCGAGCGGCCGGCTCGTCGGCACCGGCCCCGAATGCGAGGCGGAGCGATACGACGCCTTCAACTCCGAGGCCGGCTTGGCGAAGAAGCGCGGCGTCCGCGAGGCTTACGAGAAGTGGCGAACAGAACGTTCGTCGGGCAAGTGATCAGTCTCTTCAGCCCGCGGTGCACCCCGCCCGATCACGGGGATCGCTCAACCTCTACTGCACCATCCCCTTCGTCAGCCGCATGAAGGCCGTTTCGAGGTTGACTTCTTCCTCGCGGAAGAGGGTCAGCTTGTAGCCGCCTTGCACCAGTTTGTTGGCGACAAAGCTGTAGTCGCTGATGCCGTCGCGGAGGGTGACCTCGAGGTGCTCGCCCTTGTTCTCGACGCCGACGACGTTGGGGTCTTCGCTCAGGATGGCGGCGGCGCTGGTGCTGTTGCTGGCGACGCCGACCTGCACGATCGTGCCGCGGCGGGCCTTGCGGACGATGTCGGTCCACGGGCCGCTGTAGAGGAGTTCGCCCTGCTCGATGATGCCCACCGTGTTACACAAATCCTGCAATTCCGGCAGGATGTGGGAACTGATGATAATGGTCTTTCCCATCGTCCGCAGCGTTTTGAGGAGTTCGCGCAGCTCGACGCGGGCCCGGGGGTCGAGGTTGCCCGCGGGCTCGTCGAGCAGGAGCACCTTCGGGTCGTGCAAGAGCACGCGGGCGATGCTGAGGCGCTGCTTCATGCCGCGGGACAGGCCGTCGACAGGGGCGTCGTGCTTATAGGCGAGGTCGGTGAGCTCCAGCACGTCGCCGACGACCTTCACGCGCTCGGCCCCGTTGATGTTGTAGGCGGCGGCGAAGAATTCGAGGTACTCCTGCACCACCATGTCCTCGTAGGCCCCGAAGTAGTCGGGCACGTAGCCGAGCAGCGGGCGGATCTGGCGACTCTGGTAGCCCACGACGTGGCCGCAGACGCGGGCCTCGCCCCAGGTGGGTTGCAGCAGGGTGGCGAGGATCTTGATGGTGGTCGTCTTCCCCGCGCCGTTGGGGCCGATGAAGCCGAAGCAGTCCCCCTCGGCGATCTCGAGGTTGAGGTTCGAGAGCGCGACGAGTTGGCCGTAGCGCTTGGTAAGGTTGACCGTCTTGATGACCGGCTCGGACATGAGGGCGGTGGTGGAGGGGAGCGAGGAGGTGGGAGGCGGGCAGACCGGAGCGGTCGTTACTCGGCGTCGTCATCCGTGGCGGTTTCGGCCATGGCGGAGCGGTCGAGGGGGACGACGTACTGGCCGATCACGCGGCCTTTGCCGGTGACGGGGCGATTGTTTACGCTCAGCGGCAGGGGCAGCGGCTGGTCGTCGGCTTCGCCGATGACCAGCAGGTTGCCGGCGGTAACGGCGGCGCTGGCGTCCCACTCGGCGGCGCCGCGACGTAGCAACACGGTGGCGCGGTTGGTGGAAGAGCCGGCCACGTTCTCCATCGGCGGGAGCATGGAGAAGAGGCTGAGCACGATCGGCGAGAACCCGTTGGGGCGGTCGTAATCGTCGTAAACCGGCACCTGGTTCATCGCCGCGTGCAGCAGGGAATCGCCGTACCAGTAGGCGACCCAGTTGAGGTCGAGGCGGCCCCACAGCGGCTGGTCGCCGGGCGGACCGGAGCGGCCTTGCTTCTTGCGCAGCGGGTTGCCGGCGCGGCCGTTTTCGGTTTCGAGGACCTTGTCCAGTTCCAGCCCCTGCCCGGCAGGCCAACGCGGGACGTAGAGGATGAACGTTTGCACCCGCCCGCCGCGCAGGCTTTTGTAGACGGCGTGAACGTTGCGCAGGTCGCGGCCGCTCGTGTTGGTGAGCATGCCGCTGGGGAAGATGCTGTCGGGCGTGAGTCGCGCCGTGCCGGTGACGCCTGGCTGCGTCGGTCCGGGCCAGCGGGCGGCGAGCTTTTTGAGCGTGCTGCGGTAGGGCACCTGCAGCACGGCCGAGGCGGCATCGTCCTGGGGCGGATCGAGCGGAACGGTGTAGGTGATCGGGTTGGTCCGCAGGCCCAGCCCCAGCGGGTCGGCCGGGGGGACGAAGGCCGAGAGCGTAGGCGTGGCGAAGTCCGGGCCGGCGGCGTCGACGAGCAGGTCCTGCACGCCGTCGCGGGGGATGTACAGGCCCATGTCGGCCATGACCAGGCGCGGGGCGTCGGGGCCGCTGCGTTCGACGCTGATGTGGCGCAGCTCCGGCGGGCCGCGGAGGATGGCGCGGGTCAGGCCGACGGTGAGCAAGGCCGCGATGGCCGCCACGCCGCCGAAGAGGAACCAGCTCAGGTGGGCCTTCTTGCGGGTGGTCAGGTAGAAGTAGAGGCCCGGCCCGGCGAGCAGCCAGTAGCCGATGAAGAAGATCAGCGCGACCGTCACCAGGGCCACGCTCTTGCCGGCCAGCCGGGTGCCGGCGACGTACGCCGGGCCGAAGTCGCGGGCCTGGGTGCGGTCGTAGCGCTGGCGGTTGGCGTCGTTTGGGGCCAGGATCGGCACGTCGCCCACGTCCAGCAGCGTCGCCCAGATGGAGGCCCACCCCTCGGTGCGCAGGTTCGGCTGCCCGGCCACGTTCGGATTGCCCAAATCCGTCGCCAGCCAGGAGACGCACCCCAGCCCGTACGGCCCGCGGGCGAGCAGGGGGGAGCGGTCGTTGCTCAGCAGGGTGGCGTTGCGTTCGAGCGTTTCGGCCGGCAGCACAGCGCTGCCGAGCCACGATTCGACGAAGGCATTGGGTTTGGGCGTCGCGAGAATGAACCGGAACGGCCCCAGCGCCTCCTCGTACGGCTCGGCCGAGCCCATGCCCGAGCTGCCGTTGGGGCGGTTGAGCCCGAGCGAGCGCAGCGGCGTGATGTCCGGGAGGTCGTACACGCCCAGCGGCGTGACGGGGAGCATGTCGAGGATGGGGCCGAGCGATTGCCAATCGCTGCGGTGCGTGACGATCAGGCGCCCGCCCTGGCGGACGTAGGCACGCAGGGCGCGCATCTGGTCGCCGGTGCCTTCGAGCAGGGTCGACGGATCGGCGTTCTGCCAGACCACGGCGTGGACGGCGTCGTAGCCGATGGCGCGGTCGGGCAGTTCCGCGGGCGAGATGGGCGCGGCGGCGGTGAGGCCGGCAAGGCCGGTGATGACGGTGTCGTCGGCGGTGATCTCGCGGTTGCCGGGGAAGCTGCCGCCGCCGGTGTTGGCGTCGCCGACGACGAGCACGAGGCGCTCGGGCGGCATCGCGCCGCTGCCCCCGGTGACGGCCGCGCCGCCGCGCAGCGGCAGGGGTGCGCGTCGGCCGGTCGACAGTTGGCCCAGCTCGCGGCCGTCCTCGTCGGCGAGGACCACGCGCAGGTCCTGCGCCGGCTGAAGGTCGCCGCCGGTGGGCTCGAGCTGGAAGTAGGTCCAGAACTCCTGCGGCCCCAAGCCCGCAACGAGGGCGATGGAGCGTTCGAAGATGACGCGGTCGCCGTCGAGGTCGCGCTGGTGGACGCGCAGGCGGAACGTTGCGGCTGCCGCGGCGCCGGCGTCCATCGGCGGGGGGGTGATGCGCACGCGCATCGGGATCCAGCCCGTTGGCTCGTAAAAGCCGGCAAAGCCGATCTGGCGGACCTCCCCCACGCTCGCCGCCGCCACGGCATTGTCCTGTGCGGCGGCGCGTGGGGCCGAGAGCAGGAGCGCCGCGAGGGCGAGGAGGCCCGCGAGCAGGCCGAGAGGTAAGGCAATTCGCGACGCGCCCATCGTCGCCGAACGTACGGCGAACGCGCTGCGGGCGTCAAACGCTTCGTCCGGGCAACCGCTCACGCCTGCCCCATGCGCGGCGGGCGAAATCGTCTCACCGGGGCGATGACCTCTCACTTGGCCCCCGTCGGCGGCGTCTTGCCGAGGTACTTCGCCTCGATCGCCTTGGCGAGATCGACGTCGTTGATGTTCGCAAGCGTGCAGAGCCACGCGAAAACGTCCGCGAACTCCTCCTCAAGATTCGCCCGATCCCCTCCCCGCGCGAGCGCCCGCGCGAGTTCCCCGATCTCCTCACTGAACCACAGCCACGTCCCCGGCGTCCCGCGGGCGTTGTCGGTGTCGAAGTACTTCTCGCGGATGTGGTTTTGAAAGCCCGCGACGGTCAACGGCTCGCTCATGGCAGGCGACCCTACCAGACCGCGTTGCAACGCGGTCTGGTTCCTTATGATGCCGCGTGCCTCCGAATGATGAGTGCCCGCGCTTCAGCATCGTCGTCCCGAGCTACAACTACGCCCACACGCTCCGCCGTTGCCTCGACAGCGTCGCGGAGCAGGACGCCGTTAATGACGATGTCCCGGCCTGGTTCGAGCTGATCGTGGTCGATGACGGTTCGACCGACGACACCCGCGTGATCGCCCGGCAAGCGTTTGCCGACCTGTTCGAGCCGCTTGGCGTTCGCTGTGTCTACCGACATCAGGAGAACGCCGGCCTCGCCGTCGCCCGCAACACCGGCCTCGACCTTTGCCGTGGCGAATGGGTCTGGTTTCTCGATGCCGACGATGAACTGCGCTCGAACGCCTTCGCGACGATCGCCGCGACGATCAATCGCGAAGGTGGCGACCTGGCGATGGCCTTTGGCGGGTTCGAATCGATTACGCCGCAGCCAAACGGTCGGCCGAAGGTCCGCCCCAAGCCCGCGAACGCGACGACCGGCGACCCCGCGACCGACTTCGGCCGCTACCTAGACCGCAAGCTGCTGGGTCTGACCCCCGGCACCGCCGTCGTCCGCAGCGATGTGGCAAAACGCATCCGCTTTGCCCCGCAGTGCGTGCGCAGCCAGGACATCGTCTTCTTCGGCCACGTCCTGGCGACCGGCCGCGCCGCCAGCGCGCCGGGCGAGGCGGGCATCGTCCTACTCGCCCACCGCCACGCCGACAGCCTGCGCCTCAACCCCGACCGCATGCGGCAGGCGGAGCCGTTCGTCGTGAACTGCCTGTTCGACCCGCAAAAACTTCCCGCCGAACACATGGCGAGAAGGTCGAAGTTCGCCGGCCGGTACGGCGTCGATGTCGCGACGAACTACTACCGCGCCGCCTGTTGGCGTGACAGCGTGCGGGCGTACTGGTCCGCCGTGAAGGCCGACCCCCGCCAAATCCTGCGACGCAGACCGTTGTTCCGATTTCTCCGTGCCGGCGCGAGAGCGTTACTCGGCCGTTAAGTCGCTCGGAGCCACCGGTTGAACTCCCACCGCTGGTCGGCCACGCTCCAGTGTTCCGGCAGGCCGTCGGGCCAGCGGACGGCGGCGAAGCGGTCGAAATGCTGTTGCCACGTCGCCTCGCTCCAATCCTCGACCGCGGCCGGCTCGGCACGCCACTGCGCTCGCAGCGGACAGAGCGGGCACGGTCCGTCGCCCTCCTTCAAGCCGTTCAGATAGACGCCAATCCCCTTGCCGATCGCGCGGCATCGGTCGCAGTAGGCGACAGGAGCAACGGCGGGATCGAGGTCAGGGTCCATCGGTGGCCTTGTGTGGCGGCGGCGACCATAAGTATATCGAACTGTAAGCGCCCTCGGTCGTCCGCCGATTACGGCAGGAGGGTGAGCAACCCGCGCGCGATCCAGCCGACGAGCAGGGCGATCGGCAGCAGCAGGGTTGGCAACAAGACGGCCATTGTTTCCGGGCCGGCCGCCTCGGCATCGCGTGGACGCGCGAGGGGGACGGTTCCCCACGAAATCACCATCGCCGCCAGCCCAGCCACGCCCGCGAGCGGGACGGCCGCGTACCACGGCCCCGGCAGCATCGCCGCCCCCACACCGGCGGCCACGGTTGCGACCAAGCCGGTCAGAATCATCACCCACACCACACCCCCGCCGCGCCGCTTCAGGTCGCGCCGCCGGTCCACCCATCCGGCGACCACCGCCAACCCCGGCGTCGCCACGACATGGACGGCAAGCGCGACTAGTGTCCATCGCACCGCCCGCCAAAAGCCCGCCGGGTCGTCCAGCCAACTGACGTAGGCGAGCCCGCACGCGCCCGCAATCAGCAGGAGGGCGACCAGGACGATGTTTTCCACTCGGAAGATCACTGCACGCCCACGGTACAGGTTGTTGAACCAGCGTTGTTGAAACGGCGGACGCGCGCGGGTGGTACCGTCCGTCATGCGGATTGTTATTCCCGGCGGAAGTGGGCAAATCGGGCAGATCCTTGCACGCAGCTTCGTCGCCTCGGGTGACGACGTGGTCGTCCTCAGCCGCGGCGGCAACGCCGACGTGGGTCGCGGCGTCGCGTGGGATGGCCGCACGCTCGGCGACTGGGCGGCGGAGGTCGACGGGGCCGACGTCGTGATCAACCTCGCGGGCCGGAGCGTCGACTGCCGGTACGATCGCGCGAGCCGGCGGCAGATCATGGAGTCGCGTGTCGACTCCACCCGCGCCGTTGGCCAGGCGATTGCTCAAGCCGCGAACCCGCCGCCGACGTGGCTGCAGATGAGCACCGCCACGATCTACGCCGACCGCCGCGATCCGCCGCACGACGAGCGCAGCGACGACCTTGGCGGCAACGAGCCGAACGTGCCCGACATGTGGGCCTTCAGTATCGACGTGGCCAAGGCGTGGGAGGAGGCCGCCCGCGCCGCCGACACGTCCGCCACGCGATTGGTGCTGATGCGTACGGCGATGGTGATGAGTCCCGACCCCGGCGGCGTCTTCCGCGTGCTGCTCCGCTTGGTACGCCTGGGGTTGGGCGGATCGGTCGCGGGCGGGCAGCAGCGGATGTCGTGGATCCACGACGCCGACTTCGTCGCGGCGGTGCAGCACCTGATCGCCACGCCGAGCCTCGACGGCCCGATCAACCTCGCCGCGCCGGGGCCGCTGCCGCAGGCGGAGTTCATGCGTTCGCTCCGCCGCGCCTGGGGCCAGCGGATCGGCCTGCCGGCCACGCGGTGGATGCTGGAGGTGGGCGCGTTCGTCCTGCGGACGGAGTCGGAGCTGATCCTCAAGAGCCGCAGCGTGGTGTCGGCGGCGCTGCCCGAGAGCGGCTTCGTCTTCCGCCACCCCAACTGGCCCGCCGCCGCCGAAGACCTTGTGCGACGGACGAGGGGGGGAGGGTGAAAGGATGAAGGCAGAAGGATGAAGGATGAACCTGAGTCAGAGCAGAAGGCTATCCGCTTCGGTCTCGGGTTCATCCTTCATCCTTCCGCCTTCATCCTTTCGGCTCCGCGTATCCTGTTCGCATGAGCGACACCGAGACGCGGATCGAGAAGGACAGCATGGGCGAGATGACCGTTCCGGCCGACGCCTTGTACGGCGCGAGCACGGCGCGGGCGGTCGAGAACTTCCCGATCGCCAACCGCCCGCTGCCGCCGGCGATGATCCACGCCTTCGGCCACCTCAAGGCCGCCTGCGCCCAGGCCAACCTCGACCTCGGCAAGCTCGACGAGCGCCGCGCCAAAGCCATCATCGACGCCGCGACGGAAGTCGCGGACGGCAAGCACGACGCGCACTTCCCCGTCGACGTCTACCAGACCGGCAGCGGCACGAGCACGAACATGAACGCCAACGAGGTCATCGCCAACCTCGCGAACCAGAAGCTCGGCCTGGCGCTGGGAGCGAAGGGGAAGGAGGACGCGGTCCACCCCAACGACCACGTCAACATGGGGCAGTCGAGCAACGACACCTTCCCGACGGCGATGCACATCGCGGCGATTGTAGATCTGTGCGGTTTACTTGAATCTTTAGAACGCATCGTTGACAGACTGAGCCGCAAAGCTGCACGCTGGAACACAATCATCAAGATCGGTCGAACACACCTGATGGATGCCACGCCCGTTCGCGTTGGTCAAGTCTTTCGCGGCTACCGATCGCAGCTCGAGCGCTCGATCGACGCCGTTACCGAAGATGTGAAGACGTTGGTTGCAACGATGCCCATCGGCGGCACTGCGGTTGGCACTGGCATCAACACGCACCCGCAATTCGCCGAGTACGTTTGTACAGTACTCAGTGAACGGGTCGACAAGACGATCAACGACGAACCTCTCGATTTCGACGAAGCTGGTGATCACTTCGAGGCACAGGCAGCGAAGGACTTGTTCGTGGCAGCTCACGGGTCACTGAAAACGCTCGCCGTCTCCCTCTCCAAGATCGCCAACGACATCCGACACCTCGGCTCCGGGCCACGCTGCGGCATCGGCGAGCTCATCCTCCCGGCCATCCAGCCCGGCAGCTCGATTATGCCCGGCAAGGTCAACCCCGTCGTCTGCGAGAGCGTCATGCAGGTCGTCTGCCGCGTGGTCGGCAACGACGCCACCGTCACCATGGCCGGCATGGGCGGCGTCGGGTCGATCTTCGAGCTCAACGTCGCCATGCCGGTGATGATCGACGCCTTCCTCGAAAGCGTCACGCTGCTGAGCAACGTCTGCGACGTCTTCGTCGACAAGCTCCTCGTCGGCCTGGAGGTGAACGAGGAACGCTGCAAGGAACTGATCGACCAGAGCCTGATGCTCGTGACGGCCCTCAACCCCCTCATCGGCTACGACGAGGCCGCCAAGGTTGCCAAGCAGGCGCACGCGGAGGGCAAGACGATCCGCCAGATCATGACCGAACGCGGCGACGTGGACGCCGACGCGCTGGAGAAGGCGCTCGACCCGCGTTCGATGACCGAGCCGTCGGCGTGAAAGGATGAAGGATGAACCCGAAACCGAAGCGGAAGGCGTTCTGCTCTGACTCAGGTTCATCCTTCATCCTTCTGCCTTCATCCTTTAACACTCTCACGCCGTCTTGTTCACCATCGGGCCGACGACCGGCATGACCCAGCGTTCGCCGCCGATGGCCTTGACGATGCCGAGGATCGCCAGGGCGAGAATAGCCAGGTTGATGACGAGGCTGACGATCGACCAGAGCGTTGGCAGGAAGAGCATGCCCAGGATCGTGAAGACGACGGCGACGAGGATCGCCACCACGAACAACGCCAACCCCTGGCGGGCGTTGAACTGGATGAACGGGTCGTCCTTCTTCATAAAGAACGGGATGAGCGCGAAGATGCCCAGGTAGCTCAGGACGCACATGACCACGTTCGGCTTGTCGCCGTCGGCCACGGCCGGGTCGGTGGTCGTCGCCGTCGCGGGTGGGGCGGCGGGAGTCGCCGGCGGAGTGGCGGGGGTGGCGGGGGAAGCGGTGGTGGGATTGGTGTCGGTCATGGCGGTGGAGAGGAGGTTGAGAGGCGTGGAGCTGCCGGGGGCGTCGGCGGGCAACAAGATGAAACCTAACTCCAACCCGGCAAAAATCCAAGAGGCGGCGTGTTGCGCGCGACGGAGTTCGATGCGCTGGCGCGGTGCGGCCGGCCGGTATGGTGGCGGGGATGTCGACTCGATTGGCCGCATTGGCGATCCTGCTGCTGGCCACGCCCGCGATGGCCGAGCGGGCGCGGTGGTTCGTCGGCGGCAACGCGTTCGCCCCCCTCACGGCCGCGCCGCGCTGGCCGCAGTTCACGCTCGGCTACGCCAGGGTGCTCGACGGCGCAGGCATCTTCGGCGACGAGACCTTTGGCGACGACGGCTATGAAGACTTGTGGCAGGCGAGCTTCGGCGACACGGTCGCCCTCTACAGCGGGCCGCTCTCAAAATTGGACGTGGCAGAGGTCGGCGTGCAGGCGGCGCTCTTCGCGAACCTGGACTTGGCCAACCAGAGCCAGCCGCTCATCAACGCCGACTACAACGCCGGCGGCTACCTTGCCGGCCGCGTCGGGCGCGTCGGCGTGCTCACGCGCGTCTACCACATCAGCAGCCACCTCGGCGACGAACTCCTGCTCTTCGGCCCGCCGGTGCAACGCAAGAACTTCAGCTTCGAGTCGTGGGAAACGTTCATTGACTATGACGCGGAGCTCGCGAACGACGTGCGCCTGCGGCCCTACGGCGGCGTCGGCTGGATCTTCCATGAAACGGGACCGGACGAGTACGGCGACCTCTCGCTGCAATACGGCCTCGACGTCGAGCTGCCGCGCCTGAACGACCGCGGCGTCGTCCCGTACGCGGCCATCGACGTGCAGCACTTGCAATCGCTCGATTGGCAGGCGGACGTGAGCGTTCAGGCCGGCATCCGCCTGCGCCAGCCGGACGCGGACGGGGGGCAGTTCTCGATCGCCCTGACCTACTACGACGGCCGGAACCCGAACGGGCAGTTCTTCGTCGACGACCTGCGCACGGCCGGCGTGGCGATTCGGTTCAGCTTCTGATTCGGCTTGGTCGCGGCGCGTTGCGGCTATGGAAACCGCTCCATGGGCGGTAGCCTACCCGCCCGATGCGCCGCTTGTTCTCGATTGCCGTTCTTCTCCTCGCCGCGCCCGCGTTCGCCGACGACGTTGATGTCGGAGTCCTGCCGTCCGGCGACATCTTCGAGCCGCTCGTGGCCGACCCGTACTGGCCGGTCTTCAAGCTGGGCTACCAGCGGTACGTTGGCGACGACTTTCTCGAGAACGTCTTCCAAGCGGGCTATGGCGAGACGGTGCCGATCTACCGCTGGGACAACGTGCGCGGCCTTGACCTGTTCGAGTTCGGCGGGCAGGGGGCAGTCTTCAGCACGTTCGACCAGGACCAGCCCAGCCGCGACCAGTTCAACTCCGACTTCTTCGCCGGCGTCTACCTGGCCGCGCGGCGCGGGCCTTGGTCGGGCCTGGGGCGGCTGATTCACCGCAGCAGCCACGTCGGCGACGAGTTCCTGCTGAACGAGGGAGCCGACGCGGGGGTGACACGCGAGAACTTCGGCTTCGAGCGCGTCGACCTCTACCTCAGCTACGACTTTAACGACGAGAGCGACTTCACCCTCGCCCGGCTCTACGGCGGCGGCGGCACGACGCTGGCCTCGCCCAACCCGGACCGCTGGGAGAACTGGCGCTTCCAGTACGGCGTGGAGCTGCGCTCGCCCGAGCTGCTGTTCGACATCTTCCGCCCCGTCGTCGCCGCCGACGTGCAGCACCAGGAGGGCAACGACTTCAAGTTCGACCTGAGCGTGCGCGGCGGCTTGGAGATCGAGCACCCCCGCATCAACGGCCGCGCCGTGCGCTTCCTCATCGAGTACTACAACGGCCGCGAGGTGAACGGGCAGTTCTGGGAAGACGACTTGCAGTATGTCGGCGTCGGCGTGTTCATCAACTTGTGATTGGGGATTCGTAGTTTGGAATTGGGTCAGACTGCCTCTCTTCCGGCCCTAATTCCCAATTTCAAATCGCCAATCACGAGTTCTCCGCCCGCTGAACGGTTGGCCAGAGTGCGGCGGTGGCGCGGGTGTGGCCGTTGCGTTCGAGGAGTTCGACCGTTCGCACTTGGCGGAAGCCGGCGAGGACTTCCTTCTTCGCCAGCACGTCCTCGAACAGTTCGAGGTCTCTCGCGACGGTTGCCTCGTCGGCGGTGAAGACGAGCAGGAGCAGCCCGGCCTCGCGGATAAGGGGATCTTGCTCCATCTTCTGCAAATCTTTGACGGTCGCCTGGCGCCACTGCTGGCCGTAGCCGCCGTGACGTCGGCCGCCCTCGGCGAACTGGTGGGCGACCTTCACTTCCAGCCACAACGCCTCGCACGGCGGGCAGGCGTCGGCGGGGGTGAACAAGTTCTGTTCCTCGCCGACCAGCAGCGGGCGATTCGGCGGCGTGAGTACAAGGTCGCACCGCCGCCGCGCCGACTTCTTGCCGGCCTCGGATGGATAATGCACCTCGCGGGCGACCGTCGCCGCCCCCGACGCGGCCAGGCCGTCGGCGAAGACCGTTTGCAGCGGGATTTCCTTCAACGCATCCAGGCCGTAGACAGCTTGCTCCAGGCGTAGCTCAGCCTCGGCGCGGCGGAGGGTTTCGCCGATGGCGTCGGCCACTTCATCGAACCGCCAATGCATCGGCAGCAACGTTACGGCCAGAGCGTGATCGTCGCCCACGCGCCGAGCAGGCCCAGCACCGCGCCGGCAAGGACGTCGCTGAGCCAGTGCGCGCCGCCGATCCACCGCAGCGCCGACGTCGCGAAGGCCAGTGCCCAGAAGACGGCCGCCGCCTCGGGATACAGGGCTGCCAGCGCGCCGCTGAGCGCCACGGCGGCGGCGGCGTGGCTGCTGGGAAAGCTCTCGCGCCACGAGGCGGCGCGGCGGTTGAAGCCGAGGAACTCGCCGGGAATCGCGCCGCGCTTGTACCCACCGGGTCGCACCCGGCCAAAGAGGCGTTTGCAGGCGTAGCCGACGACCCAGGTGCCGAGCGTGGTCGCCAGCACGAAGGCAGCCGCCGACCAGCCGCGTTCTGGGTCGAGCAGGCCCACGAGCAGAACGGCCACGGCCACGCACGTTCCCTGGCCGTACTGGCCGACCCAGGCCGCCTCGCGCAGCCAGTCGCGCCGCGGCCGCCAAGCGGGGCTGAGCAGGCGACCACGCTGTTCGAAAACGGCGGTCGCGATCGCGGCCAGCACCAGCCCGTGGCAGACCCACTGCATCAGGGCGGACAGCGCGAGGTGCAGCGGCGTTTCGAACGGGAACACGGGCGTGCCATCGTTGTGCCCGCGGCGTCGGCGTCAACCTTGGGCCAACCTACTCCAATGCGTCCCGCAGATCGTCGCTGCCGTAAATGCCCGTCAGCGCCCGCGGCCGATCCTCGCCCGGCAGGTAAACGGCCGTGAACGGAATCGCCCGCGCGGGGTTCAACTCGCTCAGCAGGTCCCAACCGGGGGCATCATTTTGCGTCAGGTCGACCTTGATGAGCCGCAGGTTGTACCCGTCAGCCCACGCGTCGACCTGCTCCTGCGTGCCGAAGACACGCTGCTCGACCGTCTGGCAGTTCAGGCACCAGTCGGCGGTGAACTTTACGAGAACCGGGCGATTCGACGCCCGCGCCTCAGCGAGCGCGGTCTCGCTGAAGTACGTCCATCCCGCCGGCGGATTGGCCAGCCGCCAGAAGACCGGCAGCGTCGCGCCGACCAGCACCGCGGCCGTGATCGTGCAGACGAGGATGCCACGCGGCGACTTCATTCGCACCGCCGCGATCACCAGGAACACGCAGCCGGCGGCGACGGGGGCGAAGACGATCCACCAGTAGTTCGGCCCGACGATCGCCTTCGGCAGCACCACGCGCAGGGCCGCCCACGCGAAGTAGAAGGCGACCGCCAGCACCAGGAAGCCGCCAGTCTGCTTGATAATCTCGCTCCACTTGCCCGTGCGCGGGAACTTGCGGGCCACCTCGGGCACCAGGCTCAGGATCAGATAGGGCGAGGCCATCCCCAGGCCAGTGGTGCTGACGGCGGCAATGCCCAGCCACGTCGGCTGCGTCGCCGCCCACGCGAGCAGCGCCGCGAACAGGCCGAACGTGCAGGGCGTGCTGAGGACGGCGGTCATCGCCCCGAAGCCGATGTTGCCGGCGTAGGTGTCGTGGCGCGGCGTGATCGAGTAGACCTTCGCCGGCAGCACGAACGTGAGCAAACCGAACTGGTACAGGGCGAAGATCAACAGCAGCAGGGCCATCGTGCCGCTGAACCATGGGTTGCTGAACTGGGCCCCCCACGTGAAGCCGAGCGTCTCGCTGAACCCGAACAGCAGCACCGCGAGCACAACAAAGACGGCCGTCATGCCGACGCTGAACGCCACGCCCAGGGCAAAGCAACGGCTGCGGCTGTGCTGGGCCGTCTCGTAGAAACCGATGATCTTCATCGGCAAGACCGGCAGCACGCACGGGACGACGTTGAACAGGATGCCGGCGACGAACGCCAGCAGCAGGATCATCGCCGGGCCGAAGTTTGCAAGGTCGAGTTCAAAGCCGAAGAGCTTGAAGGCCGTCCCGCTGCTTCCGGCCGCCAGCGTCGTGGGCGCGTCGGCCATCGGCTTGAGGCGCGACCAGACGCTCGGGTCGAAGCCGTCGAACACGGCCGCGTTCGCCGGTTCGACAGAGGCCGCGTCGGCGACGATCGGCAGCGAAATCGACCACTCCACATCCTTCGGCGGCAGGCAGAGCGAGTCGTCGCACACCTGCACCGTAGCGATGCCGTCGATCAACAGCATTGTGCCGGGCTCGGCGTCGGGGCTGATCTCGATCGGAACGTAGTGGACCGTCCGCCCGCCGAAGACGCTGACCTCGCCGTTGACGCCGAGCTCCATGACGGTTGGCTCGGCATAGAGCGGGGCGTAGGCCGTCAGTTGATCCGACGCGCCAACGCGGACGTTGAAGGCGATCAGGCCGGGCGTCAGCGGCTGGTTCGACTGGGCCTTCCACCCCTTGACGACGTCGAGCGTGACGGCGACGACCACCTGCTGGCCCGGCTGCGCGGCGGTGAGGTTGGCGGCCGCATCGACGGCCGCCTTTTCCCCGCCGGGCGCGGCGTTGCCGAGGGAGTTTAGAAAGTCCTGCGCCCCCGCCGGTCGCGCGAGCAGGGCCAGGAGGATCGTCGACGCCAACAGGAGCAGGGGTCGTCGCATAAGGTGCATGGTAGAGACGCCGCCCGGTTCGATGGCGGCCCCGAGCGTCACGAGCGAACGGAGCGTTGGTTGCACCTGTCGAAGCGAACCCAGTACGGCCTGCGGGCCGCAGTCCGCTTGGCGCGGCAGTACCAGGCCGGGCCTGCCGAGGGGGCGTACGTGCAAAGCCGCGATCTGGCGACGGCCGAGAAGCTGCCGACGAAGTTTCTCGAGCAGGTGCTGCTGATCCTCCGCCGCGCCGATCTGCTCGAGAGCAAGGTCGGCAGCGGCGGCGGGTACCGGCTGCGACGCGACCCGATGCGCATCAGCGTCGGCCAGTTGCTCGACGCCCTCGAGCCGCCGGCGGAGATGGATCGGACGAAGCCACCGACCGTCGGCTGCCGCGCCGTGGGGCTGGTCGCCGACGCCATCGACGCCAGCCGCGCGCGCGAGTGCGATGCGTGGACCCTGGCCGACCTCGCCGCCGACGCCGCCCGCCAAGCGGAGAAGGCCGACGCGATGTACTACATCTGAAGCCCTGCCCGCGTGCTGCGCATTGCCGCACGTTCGGTTTTCGCCGCTGCCAGTCGTCGCCTGGCCCGCTACGTTCGCCGCTCGGCCGGGTCCGCTCGGTCGCCGTCTCTCGAACTATCCCAAAGGACGAACCATGAGCAGCAAAGTCGAAGTCGAAGCACTGGAATATGACTACAACGCCCTCGAGCCGCACATCGACGAAGAGACGATGCGCATCCACCACGACAAGCACTACGCGGCGTACGTCAGCAAGTACAACGACGCCGTCGCCGGCACCGATATGGAGGGCAAGGCGATGGACGAGGTGCTCGCGAACGAGTGCGCCATGGTGCCGCAGGACAAGAAGACGGCCGTCCGCAACAACGGCGGCGGGGCGCACAACCACGTTCACTTCTGGGAAATGATGGCCCCTCCCGGCAAGGGCGGCGGCGGCGAGCCCGTGGGCGAGCTGGCGGAGAAGATCAAGAGCACCTTCGGCAGCTTCGAGAGCTTTAAGGAGAAGTTCGAGGAGGCCGCCAAGACCCGCTTCGGCTCCGGCTGGGCCTGGCTTGTCGCCGAAGGCAACGACATCAAGGTCACGAGCACGCCCAACCAGGACAGCCCCGTCATGTTCGGCCAAATGCCGTTGCTCGGGCTCGACGTGTGGGAGCACGCCTACTACCTGAAGTACCAGAACAAGCGCCCCGACTACGTTTCGGCATTTTGGAACGTGGTGAACTGGCCTTACATCAACGAGCGCTACGAGCGGTCGAAGTCGGGCTCGTAACGCTCTCCGGTCGCGTGGCCGACGGTTTGCCAGATGCATGGATCGGCGGCCATGTCAACGTCGTCGGTTTGCCGGCGATTAAAGATGCTGCTCCTGCCGGATTCTCCTCGACACGGGCGGTCGACTCACCTATTCTGCTTTCAGACGGAAGACCTGCAACGGTCAACCCACTGGTCCCCACCACCCCCCGACGCGATCCGGAGCTTTGCTCCGGGTCGCGTCTTTTTCTGCACCACGCTCCGCCCGTAACATCGCCGCCCCGTGCCGCTCGACGCCAAACCGCCCCAACGCCTGCTTGTCGTGCTGCCGACGTGGGTGGGCGACTGCGTGATGGCCACGCCGCTGTTGCGGGCCTTGCGACGCGGGCTCCCGGAGGCGCGAATCGTTGGCTGGGGCCCACGCGGCACCGCGAGCATCCTGCGCGGCCTGCCGTATCTTGACCGGTTGCGCACGCGGCGCAAGAACGAATCGCTGCTGGATCAGGCCGGGCGGATCCGGGCGGGGCGGTTCGACGCGACCATGCTGCTGCCGGGCTCGTTCCGATCGGCCGCGGTGCTGCGTCTGGCCGGCGTGCCGCGACGCATCGGGTATGGGCGCGACGGGCGCGGCTGGCTGCTGACGGACGCGCTTGCCCCCGAGACGGTCGGCCGCTGGCCACGCCGCTCGTACGCGACCGTGCCGACAATCGACTACTACCTGCGCCTCCTCGACCCGCTGGGCATCGAAGCCAACGGGCGCGAGATGACGCTCGGTCAGACGGCGCGGGAGGCACGGGCTGCCGCGGCCGTGTTGGAAGCGGCCAATGTCGCCGGCAGCGGGGGGCCGCGCGTGATCCTGGTACCCGGCGGCAACTACGGAAGCGCCAAGCTCTGGCCGCCGGCCCACTTCGCGGCGCTGGCGGATCGGCTCGTCGAGCAGTTCGACGCGCGCGTCGCGATCAGCGTCGCCCCGAACGAGCGGCCTATCGCCGACGACATCCGCGCCCGCTGCCGCCTCGCCAAGCCGGTCGACCTGTCGCGTCACGGGCTTACGCTCGGCGCCCTCAAAGGCGTCTGCCGCGCGGCGGACTTGGTCGTGACGAACGACACCGGCACCCGCCACGTCGCCGCCGCCGTGGGGGCCAAGCTCGTCACGCTGTTCGGCCCGACGAACGAAAAGTGGACGACGCTCTACGGCGTTCGCGAGATCGAGCTGAGCGAGCCGGTGCCGTGTCGCCCGTGCCAGCTCAAGCGTTGCCCGCTCCCGCCGCCGCAAACGCAGCGGTGCCTGACCGAACTCTCGCCCGACCGCGTGTTGGCGGCGTGCGAGCAGATGTTGCGGCCGGGCGTCCCGCTGAGGGTGGCGTCGTGAGCGCCGCCCGCGATGCCAGGTTGCTCCGCGCGGCGCGGCGCATCTGCATCGTCGGCCACAGCGGAGCGGGCAAAAGCACGCTCGCCCGGCAGCTTGGGCCGTTGCTGGGCTTGCCGGTCACGCACCTAGACGCCATCTTCTGGCGGCCCGGCTGGGTGGAGATCGACCGCACCGTTTTCGCCGCCCGCGTCGCGGAGGTGGTGGCGCAAGACCGCTGGATCATCGACGGCGGCTACGGCTCGACGCTGCCGCCGCGCCTGGCGCGGGCGGACTTGGTAATCTGGCTGGACTACCCGACGCCGCTGCTCGCATGGCGCGTCTTTCGCCGCTGGCGCACCTTGCGAGGCCGGACGCGCCTGGACATGGGCGCCGGCTGCCCGGAGCGTCTCACGTGGGAGTTCACGCGCTGGGTCTTGTTCGCCGCCGGACGCAATCGGCGGATGCTGGCGGCGTGGCTCGCAACCGACGCGACGCACGCGAGCGTTCTGCGCTTTGGCCGCCCGCGCGAGCTTCAAGCTGTCATCGACGTCCTATCGGAGGCTTGGCGATCGGTCGCGGCGGGCAACTAGCTGGGCTTCAGTTCTTGCGACGGTGTCTGCCGAGTCGCGAAGGTGCTCGTAACGTGCGGGTCGAATGAGCGACGCGCGAACGACCGGCATCATCATCGTCGACCACGGCAGCCGGCGGCCCGAGAGCAACGAGATGCTCGAGCAGGTCGCCGCCGCCTTCGCGGCCCGGTTCGACGAGTGCGACATCGTTGAGCCGGCGCACATGGAGCTGGCGATGCCCGACATCGCCGCGGCGTACGGCCGGTGCGTGGAACGCGGGGCGAAGCACGTCGTGCTCGTGCCGTTCTTTCTCGCCAAGGGCAAGCACTGGACGCGCGACATTCCCTCGCTCACCAGCCAGGCGGCCGAGGCGTTTCCCGGCACCACGTACGCCCTCGCCGAGCCGCTGTTGCTCGACGACCTGATCCTCGATCTGCTCAAAAAGCGGTTCGACACGGTGGGCCAGCAGCCGACCGTGGCCGCCGGAGAGGCCGACCCGCGCGTGGAGGACCAGTCGCCAACGCAACGCCGCGTCCAGTGCGCCACGTGCCCCTTCCGCGTCGAGGCCGACGGCACGATCGTGATCCGTCCCGAGAGCGGCGTGAGCCGCGCCGACCTCGCGAACCGTGCCGCGGGCGCTTGAGCGGCGGAAGGGTTGCGAGTAAACGTTGCATCGGTTGCAATAACCCCGGTGGGACTCGAACCCACAGTGCCAACTTAGAAGGTTGGTGGTTTGTCCTGTTAACCGACGGGGTCACTTTGCCGCATCGCGACGAGGCCGACGTGGAGGGCACGCTAGGTGCTCGCGTTTGCGTTCGCTGCCAGCTTACGCTTCCGCTCGACGCCTTCTACGCCAGGCCGGATCGGCCGGGGCGACTGCAAACGTACTGCAAGCGCTGCCTCCTCCACGTGCAGAAGCTACGGTGGAACACGCGCAAAGTGAAGGTCGTCTCCGAGCGAGGCGGATGCTGTGCCGAGTGCGGCGGCCGGTTCCATCCGGCTTGCTTCGACTTCCATCACCGCGACCCGACGCAGAAGGAGTTTGGATGGCAGAAGCTTCGCCTGCTAAGGTGGTCGACTGTGCGAACTGAGCTTGAAAAGTGCGACATGCTCTGCTCAAATTGCCACCGCCTGCGACACATCGATCCGGCGATTTGGCCGGAGCCGCCCGAGTGATTAGCATCGTCATCCCCACCCTTAACGAAGCCGCCGGTCTGCCGCGGACGGTGGAGACGCTGCGTGGCGCCCAAACGCTCGATTCGTGCGAGATCATCGTCAGCGACTGCGGCAGCAACGATGACACGACCGGCGTGGCGCAAAGGCTCGGCCTGACGGTGGTGGGCGGCGGGCGGTGTCGCGCCAGCGCGATGAACCGCGGGGCGGCGGCCGCGATGGGAAACGTGCTGCTGTTCCTTCACGCCGACACGCGCCTGCCGCCGGGCTTCGACAGGGCGATCTGCCGGGCGATCCGCAACGGCTGCGTCGGCGGGGCGTTCGACTTCAGCTTCGGTGCCGACGCCCGCGCCCGCGGGTTGGCGAAGCAGAAGCTCAAACTCGTGAAGATCCTCAACCGCACGCGGTTCCGCTGGCACCGCACGTTCTACGGCGACCAGGCGATCTTCTGCCGCCGCGACGTGTTCGCCGCGATCGGCGGGTTTGACGCCAAGCCGCTGTTCGAGGACGCCCGCTTCAGCCGCCGCATGGGCCGCGCCGGGCGCACGGCCATCCTCCAGCCGGCGGTCAAGACCAGCCCGCGGCGCTTCGTCGAGCGCGGCATCCTGCGGCAGATGACGCTCGATATGCTGCTGATGGCCCTCGACAACTGCAACATCGAGCCGGCGTCGCTGTGGCGGCGCTACAACAAGCTCAACCGCGACGGCCACGCGGGCGATGCAGCCTAAACCCGCTCGTCGGGGCGTTCCTGGGCGGGGTCGGTCGCGCGGTCGTTCACGAACACCGGCGGCGGCTCGATGACGTCGGCGGGGCGGGGGCCGACATCGTTGCGATCGGAACCTTCGAGGCGGCTTTCGGCCTTGACGGTCAGGTCGGCGACCATCGTCATCTGGCAGCTCAGCCGCAGGCCCGCCTCGCCGATGAGCTCGCGGGCGGTGAGCGTTTCCTGCTCCTGGCCCGTCATCGGGCTGGTGCGTCCCTCGACGATCGTGACGCGGCACGTCGTGCACTTGCCCTTGCCGCCGCAGGCATGCAGTTGGTCGAGGCCCGCCTCGTCCTCGAGCGCGAGCACGATGCGCTTGTCCTGCGGCACTTCGACGCTGGGTCCGCCTTCGACTGTGAGCTTCGGCATGCCGCGTGTTGTAGCCGCAGGCGGGCGTTGGCGTCGACCCGCGAAGCGCGTGATTACGGCCTTGTCATCGCGTCGGCCATGCTCGGGCCAGCGGGGCGAGCTTCAGGCTCGTGGGCCGGCGGCGGGTTCATCACGCGCTCGGCGGCATCGACGCCGTCCTCGGCCTGCTCGACCTCCTCGGCCGTCGGCGGGTTCGCCGGCACGGTCGCCCCCTCGCTGGTCAGGGCGATGATCGACTGCCCCGCCTTGGGCTGCGGCTTCGATTCCGGCGTGGTCACGTGAACCGCGCCCGCCTCGTCGACCACGAAGAGCACAAGCGATCGCCCGTCGTCGAGGCCGTGACGGTTCTTCCAATCCTCGAAGCTGAACTCCTTTGACAGCTTCGTTTGCCGCACTTGGGCGCCGGCGTCGAAGAGGTCGTCGAGGCGGTCGAAGGTCGGGGCGCCCGCGAATGCGACGCGGCCGCTGAGCTCTTCGCTGACCTGGGTCTTCTTCGAAACCGCGTCGCCCTTGGCCCTGGCCTTGGCCTGGGTGCGCGGCGAGTGCGGGCTGAGTTGGAAGACGTTCGATCGCCCGAAGTGTCGGCCGTACTGGACGGCCGCCAGGCTGTTGACCTCGTTGTTGGGCGTCATCGCCAGCAGCCGGCCGATGCCGGTGAGCTCGATCTTCTCATGCACCTGCGGCCCGAGCACGTTGGCCACGACCGTCGGCAGCCCGGCGAGGCGCGCCTGCTGGATGTTGCCGTAGTTGAGGTCGACCAGCAGCACCTCGACCTTCTCCTCCTGGAGCGCCTTGCCGATCTGCCGGGCAACCGCACCGGCGCCGGCGATCAGGAAGCCGGCGTTGTCGGGGTTGGCGATGTGCAGTCGCCGCGCCACCCACACGGCCGTCAACCCGTAGAGCGCGACGGTCGCGACAATCGTGAGGAAGACGTACGGCGTGAGGAGTTCCGCCCCCTCCACGCCGGCCTGCGTCAGCGCCAAACCGAAGACCGACGCGATGGCCGCCGCCACGATGCCGCGGGGGGCCATCCAGCTCAGGAAGAGCTTGTCCTTGAAGTTCACCTTCCCGCCCATGGGCCCGAGCGTGCTCGCGAAGATCGCCAGCGGCCGGGCCACCAGCACCAGCACGAGCAGGAACCCGACGAACCGCAGCCACTGCACCTTGGCCAAGTCCTCGAAGGTCAGCCGGGCGCTGAGGGCGATGAAGAGCAGGGCGATCAGGAGGACGACCAGCACCTCCTTGAACTCCACGACGTGGCCGACCTTGACCTTCTTCTGGTTCGCCAGGGCGATGCCCATGATGGTCGTCGCGAAGAGGCCCGCCTCGCTGACGACGGCGTTGCTGGCCGTGAAGCTCGCGGCCGCGAAACCCAGGGCCAGCGGCACCTGGAGGTGGTCGGGAATCAGGAACCGCTTGAGCATCGCCACGTACGCCCAAGCCGCCAGCAGGCCGAGCGTCGAGCCGATCACGCACGCGAGGGCGGCGTTCGAAAGGAACGTCCAAAACGTGGCCACCTCGCGCAAGCCGTGCCCGGCGATCACGGCCTCGAACACCAGCACCGCCAGCAGCGCGCCGATGGGGTCGATGACGATTCCCTCCCACTTGAGCACCTTGCCCACGCTGCCCGTCGGCCGGACGAAGCGCAAGAGCGGCCCGATGACCGTCGGGCCCGTGACCACCAGGATCGCCCCCAGCAGCGTCGCGACGCCCCAGTTCAGGTCGAGGATGAACTTGGCCGCCAGCGACGCGATCACCCACGTCACGAGCGCGCCGATCGTGACAAGGCTCAGCACCGCGTTGCGCACGCCCCGGATCTCGCCGAAGGTGAGGGTCAGGCCTCCTTCGAAGAGGATCAGGCCCACCGCCAAGCCGACGAGTGCCAGCAGCACCTCCTCGGCGAAGATGCTGTCAATATCCAGGAAGTAGGCGTATTCGAGCCCGAGCACGCTGCTGGTGAACCAGAAGGCGCCCGGCCCGGCGAGGAAGCCGAAGGCGAGCAGCAGCAGGATTGACGGCACCTTCAGCCGCCACGCCAGCCACTGCGCCCCCACGCCCAGCACGAGCACGAGCGTGAGCCCGATTCCGATCGCCGACCCGCTCGCGGCGAGCGGGAGCAATTCAACGGCGGGCAGGGGGAGGGCGTCGATCACCGGGCGACACTACAAAGCCGCAACGGGATCGTCTAGCGGGCCCCGCCGGGTTGAAGCGTCGGCACGCCTGCTAGCGGAATGGTCGACGAGAGGGGCCCGCTCCTCACGAAAAACCGAATCTGGCCCAGCGAGTCGATCTCCGCCTCGACCGAACCGAGCTCCCCGTTGAGCCTGTAGTCAAAACGAAATCGGCTGCGGTCAACTAGGTCGAGCACCGGCGGATGAACCATGTACTCTTGAACCACAATTTTCTCATTGGAATACACGAAAACGGTGCTGGAGTCGCCTTCCCACGCTCCGGTGTACCAACGAAGCCGCTTTGAAACTGCACCAAAGTTTAAATCGCTCGTAGGAACAGTGACGGTAGAAGATGTGGCGACCAGATAATGTTGAGAGAAGTTTCGCAGCAAAACAAGATATTCCTCCTCGTCTACATAGAGTGTAAGAACGTAATCGTACGTGACCTCGCTTTTCCCGACGCGACCACCGCTTGCAGTGTGGATCAGCTTGTTTACGCGTGTCGGTGGGCCGAGTAGCGAGCTATTCGCGGACGGGTAGTCGGCACTTATGCTTTCGAGGTGCTTCGTCGTGTCACTTCGCGCGGAGGAGAGAACGAAGTATCTAGTAACGTAGAAATCAGCCTTGGGCCAAGTGAGCGCAGCTAAACAGGCCGCTGTCGCCAAGAGCGCGCAACACGTTACGGTGCGCCAGCGGCGTACGAGCGGCACACCAGCATCTCGGCCGTAATCGAGTGTGTTCGAATGTAACCGTTTTGCCGTGTGCATCGAGTTGTAGAAGAACGGTTTCCGCCACGCTTGGGTTGCACGTCTACAATGGGCCATGAACTTGCCAGTGGACCTCATTCCCATCAAGCTCAATGAAGCCTCGCAAAACCGGTTTGCCGTCTTCGTCGTAATCAAACTTCATGTCAGTGCCAATAGGGATCGTCAGCCTGTAGGTGGTACCGTTGTTCGGATAATATCATGTTCGACTGGTGCGAGCGAACCGGAGTACGACATGAAGAATGCTCCGTCGATGTCGTTCCCGTTGCCGTCAAAGACGGCTGTTTCCTGATATAAGGACGCGGGTGTCTAGCTGTTCGATGAGATGCTATATGGCTTGGTTCCCAGGCGGGGTGGTGGAATATCTTCCTCAACAGGACCCGCTGACGATCGTGAAATGGACAGCGTGGGTCAAGAAAAGAATCCGCATTAAGTCAGAAATGCCAGCCGTCCGCACCTGTCCGAAATGCGCAGTCAGTTCGGCCATGACGCTCGTGTTCTGGCTCCGGTACGGTCGGGCCGATGTCGCAGCGTGAGATCGACCTCGAGTACGAGCAAAAGCCCGAGGCGGTGGCGCCCGCTCGCGTGCCGGTGGTCCGCACGCTCGTCGCCGGCGCACTGATGGGAGCGGCCAACCTCGTGCCGGGCGTGAGCGGGGGAACGATGGTGCTGGCGTGCGGCGTGTACGCGCCGTTCGTCGCGTCGACCGCGGCGGCCACGCGCCTGAAGTTCACGCGGCCGGTCGTGCTGTTCATCGTGCTGCTGTGGGGCGCCAAGCTCGCGGCGATGGGTGCGCTCGCCGGGCCGGTCACGGCGCTGGTGGTCAACCATCGCTCCCTCGCGTACGCGGCATTCGCGGGCATGACCCTCGCCGGCACGCCGATTCTTTGGAAGCTTGTTCGCAAGGGAACCTCGCCGAAGTGGCTCCTGATCGCGCTGGGCGTGATCGGCTTTGTGGTCCTGGTTGTGTTCGGCACGCCGGCGGAGAAGCCCGACGTGGATGTCGGCGCGGCCTATCGCCCGGCGATCGACATCCCGCTGGACCTCCTCGCC
Organism: Tepidisphaeraceae bacterium; assembly: GCA_965214125.1. Taxonomy (GTDB): domain Bacteria; phylum Planctomycetota; class Phycisphaerae; order Tepidisphaerales; family Tepidisphaeraceae; genus CBDCBA01. Next base: position 4,916 of record CBDCBA010000010.1, on the reverse strand, counting down.
GGTGCCGCGGCGCTCAGCGCGATGGTCCTGCCGGGCATCAGCGGCGGCACGATCAAGCTCATCCTCGGCCGATATGAGCCGACCGTCTGGAGCATCGGCGAGACGTGGGCCGCTCTCGTGCCGTGGCAGACGGTCTCGCCGGTCGGCTGGTGGGGGCCGATCATCGTGCCGTACGTCGTGGGTGCCATCGTCGGCCTGATCGTGGTGAGCAACCTGCTGAAAGTACTGCTGGAGAAGTACGAACAGCCGATGGCGGCGTTGTTGCTCGGCGTGCTGTGGGGCAGCGCCGTCGCGATCTGGCCGCGCGGCGCGACGGGGCCGAGCGAGTTGGGCGGAACGATTGTGGCCCTGGTGATCGGCTTCGGGGCGGTCTACGCGCTCACGTTCCTGAAGCGTGCCGACGACGGGCACTAAGGTTTCGCTCGTGCCCGACGCCGAGCCCATCTCCATCGTGCTGACCGGCGGGCCGGGCGCGGGCAAGACGACCATCGCGCGGCGTCTTGCCGACGACGATGCCTTTGCCGAATGGCGAGCCAAACTCGGCGGCGTGCTGGCCGTTCCCGAGGCGGCGACGCAGGTGTACGAGAGTCGCCGCACGCGCTGGGACCGCCTTGATCTCGCTGGCCGCCTCGATGTGCAACGTGCGATCTACGCGCTGCAGCGCGACCAGGAGGATCGCCTGCGAACCGAGGCGGCACGGCGGGGCCAGCGCGTGCTTTTGCTCGATCGCGGCACGATTGACGGCAGCGCCTACTGGCCCGACGGCGCGGCGGCCTACTGGAACGACCTCGGGACAACGGCAGCCGAAGAACTTGCCCGGTATCGCGGCGTCGTGCTGCTCGAAAGTGTTGCCGCCCTCGGTGCGGCCGCTTACGACGGCGACGCCAGCAACGCCGTGCGCTTCGAATCCGCCGACGCCGCCCTTGAAAGTGGCCGATTGCTGCAAGATCTCTGGAGCGACCACCCGCGGTCGACGGTCGTCCGGGCGCACCCGAACCTGGACGAAAAAGTCCACGCCACCGCCGACGCCGTCGCGCACCTCGCGAAGTAGCCGAGGACAGCTAATCGTCGCACTCGGTGCGGTCCGTCGCGACACCGGGCGACGGGGCGAGCTTCGTGATTTCCTTCCGCTGCTCGTCGCTCAGCTCGAGCGATGCGGCGGCGAGGGAGTGCTCGAGCTGCTCTACGTTCCGCGCGCCGATGATCGGCGCCGTCACCGCCGGGTGGCTAGCGACCCACGCGACGGCGAGCGTCGCCGGGTGGTGGCCGGACTGTCGCGCGTGCTCGGCGAACGTCGCGGCGACGGCGTGCGCCTCCTCGCTCCGGTAGCGGCTGGCGTACATCCGGTTCGACTTGATCCGCCCCTGGGCGTCGTCCCCGGCGTACTTGCCCGTCAGCAACCCGCCGCCGAGCGGGCTGTACGGCATCACGGCCATGCCGGCGTGCCGGGCGAGGGGCAACAGTTCGACCTCGCACTGGCGCTTGACGAGGTTGTACATCGGCTGCATCACCTCGAACGGCGCGAGTCGGTCGCGATCGCACTTGCCCAGCGAGAGCGCCACCTCCCACGCCGCCCAGTTGCTGACGCCGGGGTAGAGAATCTTGCCCGCCCGCACCAGGTCGTCGAGCGCCCGCAGCGACTGCTCCATCGGCGTGTTGAGGTCGTGCGTGTGCAGGAAGTAGACGTCGAGCCGGTCGGTCTTGAGGCGGCGCAGGCTCGCCTCGCATTGCTGGACGATGTTCCGCCGCGACAGGTTTGCCACACGGAAGCCGCCGGCGCCAAAGCCGACCTTGCTGGTGAGGACGAGCGCGTCGCGCTCGCCGCTGATGAGCTTACCGAGAATCGTCTCGCTCGCGCCGCCGGCGTAGACGTTGGCGCAGTCGAAGAAGTTGACGCCCGCCTCGCGGCAGCGGCGGTAGAGACGTTCGCTCATCGCCTCGTCGGCGTCGCCGCCGAAGCTCATCGTGCCGAAGCAGAGCGGGGAGACCTCGACGCCGGTTCGTCCGAGCAGGGGCATGGCGCGATCGTACCCGCCGACTTGCACCGCGCCCGCACATGTCGGTCGCTGTGAACCTCGCGCTCGCCGCGGCGCTCGAAGGCCTCGACCTCTGAACGTTGAAAACCCGCCCCGGCCACGGTGGCCGGGACGGGCGGGAGGGGAGAAGGAGAGGTCCGATGCGCCGCTACGCGGCCAAGCCGGTGATGAGGCCGTGGCACCCTTCGTTGCGGAACTCGAGCGTGTACTCGCCGACGAGCTGCCCCGCCTCGCGGTCGCCCGTGCGGGCCAGCGGCCGATACCCGAAGCTACGCCCCGCCAGCGGCAACACGCCGATCCGGCTCGAATCGAGCAGCAGTACCGCGCCCGGCGGCACGCTGCGGCAGAGGATCACGCGGCACTCGCCAAAGTCGCTCTCGTAGACGCCGATGCTGTCCTTAAACGTCTCGGCCGACGACGCAAACCTTCGCGTGCTGGCGACGAAGCGGTTGATCGCCCGCTTCTGCCGCCCGCCGACCACAATGAGGTCGGCCCCCGCGCCGCCGCCCTGCCACATCTCCCGCAGGGCGAGGTTGAGCTGCTCCTCGGTCAGATCGGTCTCTGCCGGAAATCCGTTAATATCCGGGGCGAAACGGTGCGATTCGATGGAGGCGGCGATGCCCCGCATGGTGCGCGGCGCCGCGTCGCTGCCGGCCGGGTTGCCGCTAGGCGGGTTCGCGTCGGCCACGCCGTTGACGACGCTGTTTTCGAGGTCGCGCAACAGCTCGCGCAGCCGCATGGCCTTCTGGTACTCGAGCTCGTCCTTCACGCCGGCCTGGCGGACGGCGAGCTCGCTGCCGCTGACCTCGACGGTTGCTGCGAAGATCTGCGTGGTGTTCGAGCGCCGCGACCGCAGCGTGAACCGCGGGTCGGCGGCGTCGGCACCCTCGGCCGTCGCGTTGCCGAGGATGCGCAGCGTGTGACCCGACGACGGCGTGGTGCCGGTCGGCGTGTTGCCGTAGCCGCGGATGACGGTCAGCTCGTTGCCGCTGATCGCGGTGACGCGGAACACCTCGGTCGAGTCGGGAAGTTCGAGCCGAAGCTGGTCATGGATCCGCACGCGGTTAGGGTGATCGACCTCGATGAGGTTGGGCACGTCGAACCCGACGACACCGACCGTGTTCGGCAGCGGGGCGTCCTCGAGCCACTCGTGCAGCACGCTGCGCGCGGGCCGGGCGGCGTCGCCGAGTGCGTCGAGCAGCGGCGTCTCGGTGCCGGCGGCGATGGCGACGAGGTCGGCGACATCTTCGGCAATCTCCGGCAGCTCGCTGCCGGCGGAGTAGGTGGCTTTTCCGGTGAAGGGCATGGGGTCTCCAGAAGTGGAAAGGAAAAAGAGAAGAGTGGGCTAGTGGTTCCGGCCGCGGCGGTTGACGTGGCGTCGCAGCCGCAGGTACTCGTGCAGCAGGCCCCGAGCGTTGCGGCCGCCGTCGAGCAGCCGAGCCGCGAGGGTCAGCAGGCGCCGGCGCGGCGGGTCGCTGCGGCGGTGCGGTGGCGGCTCGGGCGGGCGGCGAAGTGGCGGCGGGGAGGAGAAGGTGGACATGGTCGGTGATCGAAAACGTTCATAAAGAAAGTGGCCGGGCCAGCGGGCCGCGGGGAGGGCGCGGCGTGCGTGAGGTTGCGATCAGCGCGAGCACTCGGCCGAGTCGCCTTCGGTCACGCCGTCCGTCCCCGCGGCCCGCTGGCGCGGCGGCGGCGGGTCAGTAGCCGAGCTCGCGGCGGACGGTGTCCGGGTCGATGCCGAGCAGTTGCTTCTGCCGCGCCTGCTCGAGCCGCTCGCCCTCGTCGACGGGGATCGGGTCGGGCCACGTCAGGCGGATGCGGCGTTCTTCCGGGTTCGTCTCGAACAGCCTTGCCGCGTGCAGCCACCCCAGCGCCAGTTCGCACGCCCGGCTGATGGCCGCGCCGTAGTTGGCGCGCTTGCGTTCGGTGCGGGCGAGCAGCGACTGGAACGTCAGCCGCAACGCCGCGGCGCTGGAGAGGTTGCCGACGCGCCCGCTGATCGCCCCGGTGGCCGCGGGATTGATGCCGCTCGTCTTGTCGAGAGCCTGGCGCACCTCGCGAATGGACTCGGCCTCGCCAGCGCTGGCGGTGTCGGAGCCGAACGTCTCGATGCGCGCGTCGGGGTTGTCCGTCGACCACATGCGGCCGGGGCGAATCGGCTCGTCGCCGAAGTTCTCGATCCCCACGCCCAGGTACATCCGCTGGCTTTGCAACACGGTGCGGTGGGCGCGGTCGCTCAGCCGGGTGTTGAGCTCGTCCTGCAACGGCACGAGCGGCTCGACATCGCCCGCCCCGCCTCGGTCGAAAGGCAGCACGCTGTTCTGGACGTGGGCGACCGGGATCAGCCCGAGCGAGTTATGACCAAAGTCGATCAGCCGGCCGTTGCGCCAGCGCTGCCAGCCGCGCGGGCCGATCACCTCGACGTGGAGGTCGCTCGCCGCCTCGGCCGCCGGGAGGCTGGCGGCGTTCCAAACGCGACGAATCCAATCGGCGCGATTGCTCGCGGGCTCGGTCGTCGCGGCCGTCGTGCGGGGTGTTGACCAGACTTGAGCATAAGCGAGAAGCCGCTCGTCATCATCCGCATCGAGGATCGGCAAGGCGCGGGCGGGCTCGACGAGCTCGATCCGCACCGCCGCGGCCAGGGCGGCGATGTCGGCCTCGGACCCGGCGTCGCCCGCGATGCCGCCCAGGCTGGCGGTGCTGCACGGCACGTCCGCGTGACCGTCGAGATCGGACGCGGCCTTCACGATCAGGTCGGCGCTGCCGTGAACGGCGCCGATGAGCGCGAGCTTTTGCAGGAACGGCAGCCCACCGTTGGCGGCAAGGATCGAGCGCATCACGTCGGCGATGAGGGTTGCCCGCTCCGGGTCCGGCGCGGCC
>CBDCBA010000009.1:0-94403 GCA_965214125.1 Tepidisphaeraceae bacterium | reverse complement strand
GGCTGCGGGCGTTGGCGCGGGTGCCGAATCTTCCGCCGTTCCAGCGTACATGGAGCTGCGCGAGCTGCTGGCCGAAATGGCCGCCGCTTCCCCGAGCGCGACAACGACTTCGCCGCCGTCCCGATTACCGCCACACCGACCCGGCCTTTGTCGTTCGCGACGTTGGAGGAGAAGTCCTGCGCCCGCTGCTGGGCGAGGAGACGCGCGAGAGCTTCCGCAAGCACGACTTCCGCCCCGACCCCGACGGCGGCGTGAGCGTGAAGCTCAACGGCCGCGACGTCAGCGAGCCAACCGGCTACTACCTCGGCGTCACGCAGCCCAGCGGGGCGGCGGGGCGGATGACCGACGAGCAGCTCGCCGCCTTCGTCACCGACGCCCGCGCGTTCAAGGTGATGAGCGGCCGGTATCGCAACGAGCGCATCTACGGCATCCGCCTTGAAGAAGAGCGTCGCCCGCCGGTCGAGCTGCCGCCCGAGGGGGCGGAGCTGCGGTACTTCAAGCTTCAGCTCACGGATGAGAACGGCCGGCCGAAGCGCATGTGGCAGGAGATCTGCCGCGAGAAGCTGGTGGCCATCAAGTACCCGGACATGGAGCGCGTGCGGCTGGATCTGTCTCTCTTCATGACCCTTGGTGCCGCCCCGACGCCGACGGCACGCGGGACGATCGACGAGGGGGGCGAAACGCCCGCGCCCGCGCCGACGCCGACGCCCGCACCGCGTCGCCCGCCGGCGACACGCGCCCCGGCGCAGCGTCCGCGTCCGACTCCCCCACCCCCGCCCAAGCCTGCGCCGCCGCCGGGCGACGATGACGACGACCCGCTGGGCAACGTCGTGAAGTACGACTGATCCGGGCAAAGCACGACTGATCTGGCCCCGTCACCGCCGGTTGAAACCATGGCCCGCCGCAACGCCCCCGCAACCTCGCAGGACTACGACGACCCGCTCGGGCCGCCGCCAACCGATGGCGACGACGGCTTCTGGCCCGAGCCCGCGGCGATGGCCAAGCCCGTGCCGCGCGCGGCGCCGCGGCGTGTCGACGGCTCGTTCGAGCCGCGCCAGCCCAAGGCGGCGACGGAGCCGGTTGGACTCGTCGAGGCAAGCGAGCCACTCTTCGCCCTCATCTGTCGCCTCAACCGGGCCGCCCGCAAAGGGGGTCTTGCCACCACGCCTGATCAGGTGCGCCAGCAGATCCGGCAGGCGCTGGACGCCTCCCGCCGGCGCTACCTCGCCAACCGCCCCGACCCGCGCGACGCGCAAACGGCCGAGCGGCAATGGGAAAAGGCCAAGAAGCCCCTGGTCTTCTTCGCCGACTACCAGGTGCGCAACAGCGCCCTGCCGTTCGCCTTCGACTGGCAGGACATCGCCGAGGAAGACTTCGAGGAAATCGTGGGCGACGAGCGCTTCTTCAAGGTCGTCGACGGCGACCTGGCGAAGGAGACGCCCACCAGCCTCGAGCGGCTGGCGCTCTACCACGAGTGCATGGGCCTGGGGTTTCACGGCATGTACGCCAGCGAGCCGCGCGAGGTCCTGAACCGGATGAAGCAGTGCCGCACCGCCATCGCGAAGAAGCGCGGCGCCGACGCCTTCGACAAGCCCGGCAGCCGCCTCACGCCCGACGCCTACGACCACACCGACCGCAGCGATCTGCCCCCGGAAAAGACCGGCCGCCTGCTGACCTACGTGCTGGTGGGCGCCGTTGGCCTCATCGCCGTGATGCTGGCGCTGACCTTTTACGTCTACCGCAGCCAGACGGCCGCGTACACGGGGGCGCTCGACCGCCTGTCGGACGGGCAAGCCGTGGAGAACGCCGGGGAATAGGGAGTCAACCGCATGTCGATCGAGCCGCCGAGAATCACCCCGCCCCACGTGCAGGCACCGACCGTGCCGCACATGACGGTCCAGGCACCCTCGGCGCCGAGCGGTGGTGGTGGGGGGATGAACCCGATCGTCCTCTTGGCGGCGGGCCTGGGCATCGGCCTGCTGCTGGCGGCGGCGGCGTGGTACGCCTACGCGACGCGCGACTTCCTGCTGATCGGCCTGGTCCTGGGCGGCCTTCTGCTGATCGTCGGCCTGCTGCTGCTGGTCCGCTGGCTCTTCAAACGACGCCGCGCCAAGCGCGAGGCGCGCATGCAGAGCGATCTCGCCCAGATGGGCCACGACCGCCCGGCCGACGCCCGGCCCGAGGAGGTCGCCACCAACGACGACCTGGCCCGCCGCTTCGGTGAAGGCCTCGCCAAGTTCAAGGCTGCCGGCAAAAGCGTCTACGACCTGCCCTGGTACCTCATCGTCGGCGAGCCAGGCGCGGGCAAGACCGAGGCGATGCGTCACAGCAACATCGGCTTCCCGCCCGGCCTGCAAGACCCGATGCAGGGCGCCGGCGGCACCTATTCCATGAGCTGGTGGTTCACCAACAAGGCCGTCCTCATCGACACCGCCGGCCGCCTGATGTTCGGCGACCGCGACAAGAGCGGCGCCCTCGGCGACGGCTACCGCGGCGTGTGGAAGAACTTCCTCGAGACCCTCAAGCGCGCCCGGCCGACCTGCCCCATCAACGGCCTGATCCTCGTGGTGCCCGCCACCAGCCTGCTCGTCGATCCGCCCGACGAGATCGAGGCCAAGGCGCAGCTCATCCGCGAGAACCTCGACCTGATCCAGAAGACGCTCGCGGTGCGGTTCAGCGTCTACGTCGTCGTCAGCAAGTGCGACAAGATCACGGGATTCAAGGGATTTTTCGACGGCGCCGACGCCGCCGAGCAGAACCAGATCCTCGGTTGGAGCAATCCGGCCGACCTCGACGAAGCCTTTCGCACCGAGCGCTACGACCAGCAGCTCGACGCGCTGTACGACAAGCTCCGCCGGCGGCGCACCGTCGTGCTGGCGCAGGCGGCGGCGCGGCGGGAGACGGACCGGCCCCTCGACGCGGTTGACGAGCTGTACGACTTCCCCGACGCCTTCCTCGCCGCCGCCGACCGGCTGAGGCCGTACCTCGACGGGGCCTTCACCGCCGCCGAGTGGACGCAGCCGCCGTTCGTCCGCGGGGTCTACTTCACCAGCTCCATGCGCGAGGGGGATGCCCTCGACACGCTCGTGAGCGCCATCAGCGGCGTGCCGCCCGAGCAGTTGCCCGAGGGGCGGCAGTGGGCCGTCGACAAAAGCTACTTCCTGCGCGACGTTTTCACCGAGAAGGCATTCCAGGAAAAGGGCCTTGTCGTCGGCGGGGCGGTGCAGAAGCCCAGCGGCGTGCGGCGGCGCCAGCGCCTGCTCGTGGGCCTCGCGGCCGCGGCCTCTTTGCTGGCGGCGGGCGGGCTCTTCGCCGTCGCGGCCCGCGGGCTGGGCCGAGAGGTCTTGCCGCACTCGACCTACTGGTCGGACCTCAGCGCCCGTTTCACCGACGGCGATGCCGACGCGCTCACCTTCGCGCAGCCGGCCGAGGACCTGCCGCGGCGCAGCATCTTCGATCAGGACGCTTACGTCGGCGATAGCGAAGCGGGCGGCGAGTCGCTCGAAGAACTGCACCGCGCCGCCCCGGATCGGCTGGCCAACGCCCTCACGGTGCCCGGCCTCTTCAAGATTCCCGCCGGCGTGTTCGGCGACGGCCTGGGGGACGCCGACGGTGCCGCCGCCCGCGCTCGCGAGGCGTACCGCGCGGTCTTCCGCGGCAGCGTCGCCCGGCCGCTGGCGGCGCGCGTGCTCGACACCGACGCCGCCGACGTTGCCGACGCCGCCCGATACCGCGACGCCTTGGCCCGCACGCTCGAGTACGAGTACCACGCCGACCGCGCCGCCGGCCTGCTCCGCGAGGGCGAGCCCGCCGACGACGACCTCGATAAGCTGCGCGGCCTGTCGCTCGCGCCGCTCTTCGCCCACGCGCTCAACGGCCGAACCGATGGCGTCGACGTGCCCGTCTACGACAACGCCCTCCGCGCGGCTCACGGGCTCGACGGCACGCCCTCGCCCGACGAGCTCGACGCGCTGCGCGTCACGCTCATCGAGGTGCGGCCGGGTCTCGACAACTCCGACTGGGCCCGGCAAACGCAGGGACCGCTGCTGGGCACAACCGGGGCCAGCCCGCTGTCGGAAGCGCTCTACGGCGATTTAAGCGATGCGTCGCTGCGCTTCGAAGAGCGTCGGCGTTCGTTGGCGAGTTTGGCGGACCGGGACGCCCCCGACACGCGCGGCGAGTACGGCGATCAGGCCGAGCCGATCCGAAGCGAAACCGCGGCGTTGGAGCGGGCGGCGGCCGATCTCGAAGCCGCCGAAGCGGCGGCGGCGGCGGCTATTGCTCCGGGAACCGACACGTTGTCACTCTACGACGCCATCGCCACGCGGCGTGATCGGCTCGCCGCCCGCGCCACCGCCGCGCGGGCCGCGTTGGCCGGGCTCGACGGCGCCTCGGAGCAGACGGCCGCGTACGCCGTTTCGCGGCAGCTTGCCGAGAGCGCCGACGACATCGAGCAACAGGCCGACGCCGCCACGGCCGATCTTCGCACGCGGCTGTCGAAGAACCTTGCGAACGAGGCGGGCGTGGACGCCGATGGCGACGGCGTGGTGCAGTGGCGTGCCATCCGCGCCGCCGCGGCCGCGTTGGGAGACGGGGCGCAGCCGATTGAGGCCGTCGATCAAGCGGCCGCCGAGGCGTTGGAACGCGAGCCCGCGGCCGACCTGCTCGCGTCCTGGCCGGCGACGCCCGAGGCGGTCGAGCGCTCAGATGATGACCAAATCAAAGAACTTTGGGCGAACGTCGTCTCGCGCGGCCGGCGGAACGCGCTGGTGAACGCGGCGATCGACCGCCTGCCGGCCTCGCCGTCGGCGATGGAGGGCCGCGTTGCCGAGCAGGCCGATGCGCTGGACGATGCAGCGCTGTCGCCCGAGCCGCTGCCGGGTGTGGCCGCACTGCCCGCCGACGCGGCGCGGCCGTTCGCGCCGTCGATCGTGGCCCGCTATACGAGCGACTTCGCCGCCGCCGGCCGGGCCGTTCAACCGGACGTGCCGCCGCTGCTGGAGCGCGGCAATCTTGCCAACGCACGCGACGCCGTCGCGCGGGAAACGCTCGTGCCGTACCTCGCAACGTTCGCGAACTTCTGGCGAAACCGGCTTGATTCCGCCGTCACGCCCGAGGGGGGCGAGTGGGGCACAAGCGCGTTGCGGCAGCTCGACCCCGCCGACGTGCCGCCGGCCGTGGCAAGCCTGGCAACCATGGCCGAGGGCGCGGCCGGCGCGTGGCGGGCGGCCGAGCTTCCGGCGAGCGTGTTGCCGGACGACTCGTCGGTAAACGCGGCGGAACTCGTGGCGGCGGCCGAGTCGCTCGCGGCGTGGCGGCAGGCCAGCGGCGGCGAGTCGGGCACACCTGTGCCGCCGGCGCTGTCGCGCTGGCTGGAGCTCGACCCGGCGCCCGAGGCCGCCGTCGAGGTCGTCCGCAGCGTGCGGGCCGATGATTTTCCGCAGCTTTACCTTGCCGGCGACGCGACGTCGACCGACTGGCGCGAGCGTTACCTCGGCCGCGCGACGGCGTCGCTGGCGGCGATGCTCGACCGCGAGGTTGGCCCGCGGCCGCTGCCCGTTGCCGACGCCGACTTGCAGGCGATCCGGTTTCCGCTGCTCCCCGCCGCCGCCGGCGCCGCGGGCGATCCGATGCAGCCCAACGCGATGCGCGACGCGGTCACCCAAACGATCGATGCGCTGCTCGACGCGAACGCCGAGGTCGAGGGCGACGCCGCCGCCCTCGCGTCCACGCATGGCGAGCAGGGGGCGACGGCCTTCCGCGGTTTGTTCGGGCTCGACGTCGAGCGGTACGCCTTGGCAAAGGAGACGTATCGCTGGCTCTATGGCGAGGGTGCGGGGGAGCGCGAACTCGTCTACACGCTTGAGATGCCCGGCCTCGACGAGCAGGCGCGGCGAGCCGAGGCGATCGGCGCCGAGGCGGCGGCGAGCGGCTTTACGTACGTCACCGCCGGGCGCGAGCAGAGCTTCCGCCGCGGCGACGGCCGACCGCCGTACGTGCTGCTCGACGCGGAGCCGGCGGCGTTCGGCAAAATCGAACTGGCGGCCACGGATCTGGTCGACCAGCGCGACGCCGGCGGCCAGGCCGGCGAACGGGCGGTCGAGATGCCCGGCCTCGACGCCGCGGGCTTCGACCTGATCCAACTGCTCGACGCCGAGGACGTCACCGTGTCTGGCGACGGCCTGACGGCGCAGGTGACGCTCTACGTCCGCGCCGGCAGTCAGCAGCGAAACAAGCCGCTGTTCCTCGATTTGCGGTTCAGCCGCCCGATGCCCGCGGCGTTGCGGGCGCGCTTCGCCCGGTAGGCAGACTCGTCGCGATGCCCTTTTCCTCCACGCACAACTTCGGCCGGCCCGACGCCAAGCGCGGCGAGGGGGGCCTGCTGCGCCACGTCGGTCGGTGGATGACCGGACGCCACGCGGGGTCGTCCGCGGTGCCGAGGTACGCGCGACTGCCCGCGGCCGTGGGCGCCTTCGGCAAGCATCCGGCGTGGGACGACTTCATGCCCGACCTGGGCCTGGGCCACGCGGCGTTGTCGGCGTTCAAGTGGATTTTGTTCGACAACGGCATTGCCGCCCACGTGGAACACGGCACCTGGGAGTCGTGGCCGCCCGAGGACGCGACGGGGGATTTCGATTTGGCGATGCTCTACCGCCCGCCTTGGCCGGGCGACGGGGGAGACGACGCTGAGCCGCAGGGGTGGATCGCGGCGCGCGTCGCACCAAGCCGCGACGGCCGCGATCGCACGCGGTATCCGCTGACGCTTTGCGCGTTCGCGCCGCCGGTGCCCGCGGCCGGACCGGAGGCGGGGGCCGGCTGGGCGTGCGGGCGGGTGCTGCCGGCGCTGGACCACGTCCTGGCCCGGCTCGCCACCACCACCACCACAACCACGCCGGAGGCTGCCGCCGGGGCGGTGGAGGCGGCCTCGGTGCGCCTGGCCGACGTGAGCGCGGGCGAGCAGGTCCAGCTTGCCCGCAGCGGGCGCACCATGCGCGGCGAGGCCGCGCTGGCGGCGCTGGACGAGCTCTTGGGCGACGTGCCCGACCCGACCGATGACAGCGGGCAGACTCGCCGCCCGGCGCTGCTGTCGGTCCTGCACGAGTTGGACGCGCGCCTGCGCGGCTTCGGCCGGGCGGCGGCGCGGCAGACGGCGCCGTCGCAAACGTCCGCCCACGTGCGTTTGCCGGCGGCGTCGCCCGACGCCTGCACGTCGCTGCGCCTTTGGGCCTGGTTCCTGCTCGCGGCGCTCCGCACCGACGTGCCGCTGCTGCTTTCGACCCCCACCCCCACCCCCACCGCCGACTTGCCGGCGGACGACGGTTTCGAGGCCGGCGGCCACGTCGACCTGGTGCTGGGGCGTCCCGACCCGTCCACGATGATGTGGCTGCGCGCCACCGACGCCCGCATCGCTCCGATCACGCGTGTGCCGTACCGGTTCGACGACGGGTTCGTCGCCCGCGCCACCGCCCGGCTCTCCGCCGCCCGTTAATTTTCCCGGATACCCCGCACTTCCCATGAGCCAGACCATTGACCTAGACCGACTGCTCGCGCCCGGCACCGGCGGCGATCCGGAGAACGAAGCGGCGTGGCTCGAGTTCGACGAGGCATACGCCGACGCCGTCGCCAAGCTCGACGCCCGCGAGCCCGCCGGCGAGGCCTACCGCACCGTGCTGCGATTGGGCGAGCAACTGCTGGGCGTGGGCAAGCACCTGGAGGTCGTCGTGCGCATGGCCGAGGCGGCGACGCACGCGCACGGCTTTCCCGGCCTGCTCGCGTCGCTGCGCCTGGCCGACGGGCTCGTCGAGCGGTACTGGTCCGGCGGCGAGTCGGGCGACGGCACGGGCGACGACGGCGCCACCAATCTCCTGCCGGCCCTGTTCGAGCCCGACGAGCCGGGCGATCCGCCGGACCCGATGGCGCGCAACAACCGCCTGCTGGCGCTGCGCGACCCCGAGCGCATGGGCCGCGCCATCCGCGCCGCGGCCTTGGCGACGAGCCGGGCCGAGGGCGAGGTCCCGCTGCGCCTGGCGCTGGCCGCCGACGGGCAACTCGCGCTGACGGGCGATGAGGAGGCCCCGGCGCAGGACGTGATCCAAAGCGCCCTTCGCGCCGCGGCCGAGGAGAACCCCGAGGGCGTCGCCGCCAACCTGGAGGCCGCCCGCGAGGCGCGGGCCACGCTCAAATCGTTGCAGGAGCGGCTCGACGAGCTTTCCCAGAACACGGCACCCGACCTCGCGCCGCTGGACGATTGGATTCGGCCGGCCGAGGGATACCTCGCGCCCTTCGTCGGAGGAGGCGAGTCGGCCGGCGACGATCCCGCGGGCGGCGACCCGGCGCAGCAGGCGGACGGTGGGCGAAGTGGGGGTGGTGGGACGCCGGGCGTCGGGCGAATCACCAGCCGCGCCGACGCGGAGAAGGCGATCCACGACCTTGTTCGCTGGTTCGAGACCTACGACCCGAGCAGCCCCGTGCGCGAGTTGCTGCTGTACGCCTCGCACCTGGTGAACATGCACTTTCTCGAATGGCAGGAGGAATTGGCGGCCGACGACCGGCTGATGGAGCGGCTGCGCCAAATCCGCAATCCGGACGCGGCGGGCGAGTAGCGAGCGCATCGGCCCGGCGACTGGTCGAGCCGTTGCGGTGCCGCGACGGGCAATTGCTTGAAGACGGCAATTGCTTGAAACTCCGGCCGCGTCTGATACAACCGGAACACAGGGCACGCGGCCCGCCAGGTGCAGGACGGCACCGGCGACAATTCCAGACCACACGCCGCCCCGCGACGGGTCGACGGGCGCGGCCAATCTCTGCACGACACCCGTCGCCCGCGGCGCGCCGCGAGCAGCAGTGCCATGGCCTACGAGCCGGCCCGAGCGATCGGATCACCGCGATCCCGCAATTTTCACGACTCACCCAAGACTTACCCAAAGGGAGGCCCCCCGTGGCCAAGCTAGGCGGAGCAAAAGATATCGGCGGCAACCGCGCCCCGCGCGTTCACATCGAGTACGAGGTTCCCACCCTGGGCGGCACGAAGAAGACCGAGCTGCCCTGGGTGATGGGCGTGATGGCCGACCTCAGCGGCAATGCGGCCGAGGGGCTCGACCCGGTGACGAAGCGGAGTTTTCGCGAGATCAACGCCGAAAACTTCGACGACCAACTCGCCAGCGCCAAGCCGAAGGTGAAGTTCAGCGTCCCGAACACGCTCGAGGGCGGGGGCGAGGGGGACGAGATGAGCGTGGAGCTGGAGTTTCGCAGCATGGACGACTTCAGCCCTGCGGCGGTGGCGCGGCAGGTTGAGCCGCTGAAAAAGCTGCTCGACGCCCGCGAGCGCCTGAGCAACCTGCTGGCGAACGTCGACGGCAACGACGACGCCGAGGCCGCGCTGGAGAAGGCGCTCGACGATCCGGAACTGCTGAAGAAGCTGATGGACGAGTCGCCCAAGGACGACGCCGAATAGGCCGATTTTCCCCGTTTCCCCTTTGTTTTTCGACGGGGCCGCCCTTGGCCCGCAGGAGAACCCCCATGTCCGACGCCCAAGCCCAAACCGACGCCGCAGGCGCCACCGAAGAGATGAGCGCCGACGCGCTCGGCGAGATCCTCGGCAAGAAGAGTCGCTCCGACGAGGAGCGCAGCCTGATCAAGCAGGCCCTGGGCGACCTCGCCCAGCAGGTCGTCGCCGGCGCGAAGGTCGTGCCCGGCAACGCGCTGGCCACCATCCGCGCGATAATGGCGGGCATTGATGAGATGCTCACCCGCCAGCTCAACGAAATCCTCCACAACCCGGAGTTCCAGAAGCTCGAGGGCACCTGGCGCGGGCTGGACCACCTGGTCCGCAACAGCCCGGCGCGCGAGGATCTGAAGATCCGCGTCTTCAACATCTCCAAGAACGATTTGGCCAAGCAGCTCAAGAAGTTCGAGGGGGCCGCCTGGGACCAGAGCCCAATCTTCAAGCAGGTGTACGGCGAGGAGTTCGACATGCCCGGCGGCACGCCGTACGGGTGCATCATCGGCGACTACCCGTTCAGCGCCGCCAAGCCGGACGTGGACCTGATGGCGAACATGGCCAAGATCGCCGGGGCCGCCCACTGCCCGTTCATCGCCGGGGCCGACCCGTCGATGATGAAGTTCGACAACTGGCAGGAGCTCAACAATCCCAGCAGCCTGAGCCGCATTCACAGCGGCCCGGAGTTTGCCAACTGGCGGGCGTTCCGCGGCAGCGAGGACGCTAAGTACGTCGCCCTAGCCATGCCGCGCGTGCTCAGCCGCATGCCGTACGACGCGACGAACAACCCCGTCGAAGAGTTCGACTTCAGCGAGGACTCGGCGGGCCCCAATCCGGAGAAGTACGCCTGGATGAACGCCGCCTACGCCATGGGCGCCAACATCAACCGCGCCTACGCCACCTACGGCTGGACGGCGGCCATCCGCGGGACGCAGGACGGCGTGGTCGAGGACCTGCCGGTGCACACCTTCCCCACCAGCGACGGCGGGCTCGACATGAAGTGCCCCACGGAGATCGCCATCGGCGACCGCCGCGAGAAGGAGCTGGCCGACCTCGGGTTCATGCCGCTCAGCCACTATAAGAACGAGGCACACGCCGTCTTCTTCGGGGCACAAAGCGTGCAAAAGCCCGAAACCTACGACAATCCCGACGCCACCGCCAACGCGCGGCTGGCGGCAAACCTGCCCTATCAGTTCAGCGTTTGTCGCTTTGCGCACTACCTCAAGTGCATGGTGAGGGACCAGATCGGCAGCTTCAAGAGCCGCGCGAAGATGGAGGACGAGCTCAACCGCTGGATCAACCAGTACGTCGAGACCGACTCCACCAAGCCGCAAGAGGTCTTGGCCCGCTATCCGTTGCAGGCGGCGGAGGTGATCGTCGAGGATGTCGAGGGGGCGCCCGGCTACTACCGCAGCCAGTTCAACCTCGTGCCGCACTACCAGCTCGAAGGGCTCAAGGTGACGCTGTCGCTCACGAGCAAGCTTCCCGCGGCCGGCGGTTGACCGTTGCGGCGCCCGTTGGCCCGCGACCGGGCTCGCCCGCCCGCCCGCGACGGGGCTGGCCCTTTCGGGGCAATTGAGGCGAGTCGAAATCTCGCCAGAATGCGTCCAGCAAGGTGAGGAACAGGCAGCGGTTTTCACCCGAACCCACGCAACGTTCCTTCCCATGTAACCCGAGTCTTCCGCGTGTGAAGACCGACTGACCTTTCAGGATACACACCCGCACGGGCAAACGTCGGGCGGCACCCCTCACGGGCTGCGGAACCGGGCCGAGTGGCACGGACGCTCGCAAGACGACACCCTGGCACCCTCTTCCATCACAGGAGCAGACTGATGGCCTCAGACGCATACATCAAGATCGGCGACATCAAGGGCGAGAGCACCGACGACAAGCACAAGGATTGGATCGAGATCGAATCCTTCTCCAGCGCCCTCGCCCAGCAGGGCGGCGGCGGCGGCAGCGGCACCGGCTTCCAGACGGCCGGCCGCGTCGACATCTCCGACCTGCAGTTCACCAAGGAGATGGACAAGGCGACCCCCAAGCTGATCGAGGCTTGCTGCAAGGCGAGCCCGATCAAGGAGGTCGAAATCCACTTCGTCGCCGCCGCCGACAACCCCCACAACTACATGGTCTACAAGCTCAAGGACGCCATCGTCTCCAACGTCTCGCACTCGGCGAGCATGGGCGGCGGGCAGCGTCCCAGCGAGGCGTTCGGCCTTCGCTTCAGCGAGATCGAGTGGACCTACACCGGCGTCGATGACACGGGCAAGGCCCAGACGCCCATCCGCACCGGATGGAGCCTGAAGGAGAACAAGACCACCGCCTAGTGGTCCCAACCCCGCGGCCTGTCCCAAGGCCGCACCGCGACGCCTCGGCCTAACCGCCGGGGCGTCGCTTCGCCGCCGCACAAGGCGGCTAATGCCGGATCGGTTCCCCCGCAAGTTCGCTCATGCCCGACCCAACGCATACCCCGACGGACGAGCCGTGGAAGGGCGAGGGCGCCGTGCGCGACCTTGTGCAGCAGGGCGACCTCGCCGCCGCCGTCGCCGCCGCCAAGCAGGCCGTCCGCGACAATGCCGCCGAACCGCTCCGTCGCGAAACGCTCTTCAATCTCATGTGCCTGACCGGCCAGTGGGAAAGCGCGTTTCGTCAAGCACAAACCGTCGGCCAGATGGACCCGAGCCGCGCCAGCGAAAGCGCCGGGTGGCAGGCGGCCATCGCCGGCGAGCAGGGGCGCATCGCCGTCTGGAACGGCAAGCGCAAGCCGACGATCCTTGGCGAGCCGAGCGAGTGGGTGGGCGTGCTCGCCGCAGCCGTCGAGCAGCTCGCCGGCGGCAATGCTGAGGCGGCCAAGCGGTCGCGCGGCGAGGCACTGGACCGCGCCGCCGAGGCCGTCGAAGACGCCGCCGCGAGCGGTGAACTCTGGACGCACGAGGCGACGCAGCCCGACGCCTTCGCCGGCTGGTACGACGCCGACGACCGGTTGGGCCCGATCATCGAACTCTTCGCCGACGGCGAATACGCCTGGGCCCCGCCCGGCGCGATCGCCGACCTGCGGATGCAGCCGCCGGCGTCGCTGCGCGACCTGGTCTGGCAGCCGGCGGTCGCCACCTGGGCCGCCGGCGGCACCACCGGTGTGCTGCTGCCGGTCCGCTACTTCGGCACCGAAGCCGGCGACGCCGACGCCAACCTGCTGCTGGCGCGCGGCACCGAGTTCAAGCAGCCGACCGACGGCTACAACGTCGGCGTCGGCCAGCGGCTGTGGATCACCATCGGTGACGACGACGACGAAATCGACCGGCCCCTGCTGAGCATCGGCCGGGTGCGCTACGCGATCGCCGACGACCTGCCACCCGTTGACCCAGGCCTGCAAGGCATGGGCCTCGGCGGCGGGATGTCGGCGCCCACCGACGCGGAGGGCGAGCGTGCGTGAGAAACTACGCGAGCGTGGCACCGGCGCCGCCATCGGCCGGCGCGGCGACACGGGCGGCGCCCGCGCGGGCGCGCTCGGCGGCGACAACCGACGCGATCGCCTGCAACCCTACCTCCTCGACCGCCTTACCGACGACGACCCGGCCACGACCGCCGAAGCCGGCGCCGGCCGCACCGCCTCGCTCGGTGAGCTGCGCGCACGCCTGCTCCGCGATCTCGACTGGCTGCTGAACACCCGCATCTGCGAGGAGTTCGACGCCAGCGTCGCCGGCCGCGAACTGGCGAGCCAAAGCGTGCTGCGGTTCGGCGTCGAGGACATGTCGGGCAAAAGCGTCCAGAGCATGCGCGGCGCCACCGCCAGCCGCCGCATGGAGTCGGCGATCCGCGACGCCATCAAGACCTTCGAGCCGCGCATCGTCCCGTCGACGCTGCGCGTCCGCGTGCTCAGCGGCGAGGGCGACGACGCCGCGCCCGTTTCGGCCGGCCGCGGGCTCAGCGCCCATCACGTCGCCGCCGGCGGGCAGGTCATCATCGAGATCAGCGGCGAGATGTTCTGCCAGCCCGCCAACCAGCCGCTGCTCGTGCGCACGCGCGTCGACCTCGAGAGCGGCGAGTGCCGCGTCGGCGACGACTGATCCGTTCTGCCAGTCCCTTCCTCTTGCCCCGGAACGCCGCGTCGTGGACCCACGCCTGGTCGAGCATTTCGAGCGCGAGCTGCGGCACGTCCGTGAGATGCGCCGCGAGTTCGCCGGCCGCTTCCCCAAGGTGGCGGGGCGGCTGAGCATCGAGGGGCTTCAGTGCGACGACCCGTACGTCGAGCGCCTTACCGAGTCGTTCGCGTTCCTGGCGGCGCGGGTGCAAATGGAGGTCGAGCAGAGTTTTCCCGCGTTCGCGCAGGCCATGCTGGAGGTGCTCTGCCCTGCCTGCCTGAGCCCGGTGCCGTCGGCGGCGGTCGTGCAGTTGCGGCCCGACGCGCAGGACCAGGGCGTGGCCACCGGCTACACCCTGCCGCGCGGCCGGCTGATGCGGTCGGCGGGCGCCAGCGGCGAAACGCGCTGCCAGTGGCGCGTCGCCCACGACATGCAACTTTGGCCGCTTCGTCTCGACGCCGCCGCTTATTTCACGGCGCGCGATCTTGGCTCGCTCGGCCTGCCGCCGTCGCTGACGATCGCCGACCCCGGCGGCGGGCAACGCCGGCGCGTGCGTGCGGCGCTGAAGCTGACGATCTCCTCCAGCGGCCCGCCGCTGGCCGCCCTCGCCGCCGCCGGGCTCGACCGCCTGCCGATCTACCTGCCCGGCACCGACGACGCCGCCGGCGCCCAACGCATTTGGGGCCACCTTGTCCGCCACGGCGGGCCGCTCGTCGTGCGCGCCCCCGGTCGGCACGACGCGGTGCGCGTGGTCGAGCGCGGCGTGGCGCGGTTCGGCTTCGACCCGGACCAGGCGATGGTCCCACCGGGGCCGCACCTGGCCGAGCCGCACCGGCTGATCCTCGAGTACCTGATGCTGCCCGAGCGCTTCCGCTTCGTCGAGCTGCGCGGCCTGCGGCGGGCCATCGCCGCGGCCTGTGCCCCGGCCCAGGGCGACGAGGAGGGCGGGCCGCAGTCGGTCGAGCTCATCCTGCCGCTGTGGGCCGAGGAGCCCCAACTCGAGCGCGGCCTCGACGTGAACGACTTTGCGCTCTTCTGCACGCCGGTCGTGAACCTGTTCCCGCAGGAGACGGGCCGGCAGAAGCTGACGGATTTGCGGGCGGAGCTGCCGATCATCGTCGACCGGGCCCGGCCGCTCGATCACGAGGTCTGGCGTGTCGACTCGGTGCAGGCCTACGCCGGCGGGGCGGAGGCGACCGCTAACTACGTGCCGATGTTCGAGCCGACGGATCTGGCCGACGCTTCGGACGACGAGGCCAACGCCGACGCCGCCACGGCGGCGGCCGTCCTGCGCGAGCGCCACTTCACCTACCGCCGCCTGCCGCGCCGGCCAACCGATCGCGAGCTCGCCGACGGCTCCATGCGCAGCCGCTATGCCGGGACGGAAGTGCTCGTCACCCTGGGCCCCGACCCGCGCGGCGAGGACGAGGCCATCAAGCAGATCGGCGCGACCGTGTGGTGTACCAACCGCGACCTGCCGCTGGGCGTGTCGCTGTCGGGCGAGCGGGCGCTGTCGCTCATGCAGGGCGAGCCCGTGGAGTCGATCGCCTGCCTCAGCGGCAGCCCCACCGCCCCGCGGCTGGGCCCGGCGTGGGCGGGCGAGGACTCGCTGGATGCCGGCGACGCGACGGACGGCCTGCCGACCGCATGGCGGCTGGTCAACGCGCTCGGGCTCAACCACGTCCCCCTCGCCGGCCGCGGCGGACGCCGGGCGGCCAAGCCGCTGCGCACGCTGCTGCGCCTGCTCGGCGGTGGCGAGGCGTCGGCCCAGCAGGCGGCCCGCTCCGTGCTGCGCGTCGCGGCCGAGCCCGTCGCTCGACGCACCCGCGCCAGCAACGGCGACTTCGAAGGCTTCGCGCGTGGCCTGCGCGTCACGCTCGACCTGGAGGACAGTCCGCCCCCGCCCGGCGGCACCGTGATGCTCGGGGCCGTGCTCGAGCAGGTGCTGACCCGCACCGTCGCCATCAACAGCTTTGTCGAGACGATCGTCCGCTCCCCGACCGGCGGCACCCTGAGCCACTTCCGCCCGCTGCCGGGGCGACGCTACATCGCGTGAGAACTCCCTTGGACGAAGCGCCCGCCCAACTTCCTGACGCGCCCGCCGACGCCGCCGACACTGCGCCCGTGACGGCTGCGCCCATCTTCGCGCGGCTGGCGAAGGCGCCATGGTCGGCCGGCTTCTTCGCAACGCTGCGCCAGATCGACGCCGCCCACCCGCACCTGCCGCCGCTGGGAACCGGGCGTCGGCCGGCAGAGGAGGCAATCCGCATCGGCCAGGCGACGCACCTCGGATTTGCGGCAAGTCAGATCGACCGCTTCGTCCCGCAGGCGTCGATCGCTGGGCGGCTCGATCTCAACTTCTTCGGCGTGCTCGGGGCACAGGGGCCGATGCCGCTGGCGTTCAGCGAGTACGTCCGCCGCCGCGAGCGACCCAGCCCCGAGGAGCAACGCCCGCGCGATCCGACCGCCAAGGCCTTTCTCGACGTCTTTCACCACCGCCTGGCGACCTCGCTGTACCGCGCGTGGATGATCGGCAGGCCGCCGGTGGAACTCGACCGCGCGATGGGGCGATCGACTGCGTTCGCCGAAAAAGTCGCCGCTTCCTTCGGCGGGGGCGACCGCCTGGCGGCGCTGCCGGACGGGGCGCTGCGTTTCGCCGGACGACTCGCCGCGACCAATCGATCCGCGCCCGGCCTGGCGGCGCTGCTCGGCGGCACGCTCTCAACGCGCGTGCGCATCGACGAGTTCACCGGCCGCTGGTTGGTCGTGCTGCCGGCCGAACGCTCGCGCCTCGTCACGCCGCCGCACAAGCGCCGGGCTCGGCTGGGCGCGGCCGTCGGCGGCGGGGCGGCGCCCACCCGCCTCGGCCGCGGCGCGTTGCTGGGCCGGCGCGTGTTCGACCCGCGCCAACGCTTTCGCCTGCGCCTGGGTCCGATGGACTGGCGGCACTACCAACGCCTGCTGCCGACTGCCGACCCCGCGACGGCCAGGCTCCGCCCGGCGTCCACGGCGCAGCGACTGTTCGCACTCGTGGCCGAGTACGTCGAGCCGGGCATGGGCTACGACGCCCGACTGATCCTCCGCCGCGACGATGTGCCGCGCGCCAAGCTCGGGGCGCGCTCGCTGCGCCTGGGCCACAGCGCGTGGCTGCCGACCGCCGCGGCCCCGCGGCGCCGCAACCGCGGCGACCTCGTCCTTCGCCCAACCGATTCCGCCGCGGCCTGACCGCCTCAAGTTCCCTTTGTTCCCAACGATTTCGCCATGGCTGACAACGACCGCGCAACGCTTTTCGGCAAGCTCAACACCGTCGCCTACAAGGCGATGGAGGCCGCCGCCCGCACCTGCAAGATGCGCGGCAACCCCTACCTCGAGCTCGCCCATTGGGTCGAGGGCCTCGCCAAGCAGGACGGCGGCGGCACCGGCAGCGCGCCGGCGCAGAACGACCTGCACGCGCTCATCCGCGCGTTCGACCTCGACGTCTCCAACCTCTCTCGCGACATCACCGCCGCCCTCGACAAGTTCCCGCGCGGCGGCTCGACGGCGGAGCTGTCGATGACGCTCGAGGACGCCATCGAGCGCGGCTGGCTCTACGCCTCGCTACGCCACAGCCGGACCAAACTGCGCAGCGGCGACGTGATCCTCGGGATGCTGATGACGAGTCACCTGCGCCCGCAGCTCTTCGCCGTCAGCGAGGAGTTCAAGAAGATCAAGCGAGACGAGCTCGAGGCAAATTACAACAAGCACCTGGGCGACAGCGACGAGGCGAGCGCCGCCGGCAGCGCGACCATGGCCGACGGCGCCGTCCCCGGCGAGGCCAGCGGCGCCGTCGCCCCGGCGGCAATGGGCAAGCAGGAGGCGTTGCAGCGTTTCACGGTTGACCTGACCGAGCAGGCGAAAACTGGCGAGATGGACCCGGTTGTCGGGCGAGACGAGGAGGTCCGCCAGATCATCGACATCCTGATGCGCCGCCGGCAGAACAACCCGATCCTCGTCGGCGAGGCCGGCGTCGGCAAGACGGCGGTGGTCGAAGGGTTCGCGCTGCGCATCGCCAGCGGCGACGTCCCGCCGCCGCTGCAGGGCGTGCGGTTGCTGTCACTCGACATCGGCCTGCTGCAAGCGGGGGCGAGCATGAAGGGGGAATTCGAGCAACGCCTGCGCGACGTGATCGACGAGGTCCAGCAGAGCGAGACGCCGATCATCCTCTTCATCGACGAGGCCCACACGCTTGTCGGCGCCGGCGGGCAGGCGGGCACGGGCGACGCGGCCAACCTGCTCAAGCCGGCGCTGGCGCGTGGCAAGCTCCGCACCGTCGCCGCCACCCACCTGGGCCGAGTACAAGAAGCACATCGAGAAAGACCCCGCCCTCACGCGGCGGTTCCAGACGGTGATGATCGACCAGCCCGACGAGCACCGCGGCATCCTGATGATGCGCGGCATCGCCGGGGCGCTCGAGGCGCACCACCGCGTGCAGGTGCTCGACGAGGGGATCGAGGCGAGTGTGATCCTCAGCCACCGCTACATCCCGGCGCGGCAGTTGCCCGACAAGAGCGTCAGCCTGCTCGACACCGCCTGCGCCCGCGTGGCCGTCGGCCAGCACGCGACGCCGGCAGAGGTCGAGGACAGCCGCCGCCGCATCGAAATGCTCGAAATCGAGCGTAAAATCGTGGCCAAGGAAACCGGCGTCGGCATCGACCGCGCCGACCGCGCCGAGACGATTGAGAAAGAGGTCGCCGACGAGCAGGAGCGACTTGGCCAGCTCGAACAGGACTGGAAGGCGGAGAAGGAACTCGTCGACCAGATCCTCGACCTCCGCGCCAAACTCCGCAATCCCGGCGCCTTGCCCGACTCTGGCGAAGCGCAGGAAACGGGCGAAAACGATCATAAACAAATGAGCGAGGATGAGCGTAAACAAACGCTCGACAAGTTGAAGGATCTCCAAGACAAGCTGCACGAGTTACAGGGCGAGCGGCCGCTGATCCTGCCGGCGGTCGACGCATCGTCGGTCGCGTCGGTCGTCGCCGACTGGACGGGCATCCCCGTCGGCCGGATGGTCAAGGACGAGATCGCCGGCGTCCTGAAGCTGGCCGACCGGATCGAGGATCGCGTGATCGGCCAACGCCACGCGCTCGACGCAATCGCACGGCGCGTCCGCACGAACAAGGCCGGTCTCGACAACCCAGGTCGGCCGGTCGGCGTCTTCCTGCTCGTCGGCCCGAGCGGCGTGGGCAAGACCGAAACCGCTCTGAGCCTCGCCGAAGCGCTTTACGGCGGCGAGCAGAACTTGGTCACGATCAACATGAGCGAGTTCCAGGAGGCGCACACCGTCTCGACGCTCAAGGGCTCCCCGCCCGGCTACGTCGGCTACGGCGAGGGGGGCATTCTCACCGAGGCCGTCCGCCGCAAGCCGTACAGCGTGGTGCTGCTCGACGAGGTGGAGAAGGCCCACCCGGACGTCCACGAGCTCTTCTTCCAGGTCTTTGACAAGGGGCAGATGGAGGACGGCGAGGGGCGCAAGATCGACTTCAAGAACACGCTGATTCTGCTGACCAGCAACGTCGGCAGCGGGCTGATCGAGAACATGTGCGCCGACCCGGACCTCGCGCCGGACGTCGAGGATCTGGCGAAGGCGATACGACCGGAGTTGCTCAAAACGTTCCCGGCTGCGCTGCTCGGCCGGATGGTGACGGTGCCGTACTACCCAATTGCCGACGACGCCCTGCGGGCGATCATCCGGCTGCAATTGAAGAAGATCGCCGACCGCCTTGAACGGGGCCATGGCATCCCGCTGGAGTACGGCGATGATGTGGTCGAACAGGTGGCCGCCCGGTGCACCGAGACCGAAAGTGGCGCCCGTGCGGTCGACGCGATCCTGACACACACGCTCCTTCCCGAAGTCAGCGGCGAACTGCTGAACCGGATGCTCGTCGGCGGCCGCGTGGAGCGGGTGAAGGTTGGCATCGGCGACGACAAGGCCTTCACGTACGACTTCGAGTGACCCGCGGTTTGCCGTCCCATCCCTGCCCGTTATGCCCAGCCTCTACGACTATCGAGACTGCATTTACGTCCGCGGGCGCCTGAGCGTGTGGGACGACGGGGCCGAGGCGCTGCTGTACAGCGTGGCGATCATCGGGATCATCAACGACCAGATCCTGCGCACGCGGAGCGGCGTGATCCTGTTCGACGCGATCAAGGACAGTGGCCAGCGTGTGACGATCCAGCCGCTCGGGACCGACGAGTACAACGCCTTCGCCGGCGCGAGCGACTGGGCCGATGCCACCCCGTCGGGCCGCACCTCGTTGTCGTGTGGCGGGGCAACCGTCGGGCGTGCCCGGCGCGGCCGATGGCAGCACGTGGACGATCGTCTCGGCACCGACATGTTCGACGATGAGCTCGTCGGCACGGGCGAGGGGAGCAACAGCACTGTCAGCTTCACGCCCAGCACGTTTGCCAGTGCCCCGGCCTCGGCGGCAAGCTGCGCCGAACCGGGCGGGGCGGGTTGGCGGGCGGACGAGGTTCTCTTCCACGAGCTGTGCCACAGCTACCGGCAGAACGTCGGGCGCGCCCTGTGCGATGCGAGCGGCATGACCGGCTACGACACGCTCGAGGAGTTCTTCGCCATCGTCGTCACCAACGTCTACCTCAGCGAGAGCGGCGGGGCGAGCGCGTCGTTGCGGTTGAACCACCACGGCTTCTGCACCGTGACCGATCCCGCGGCGTTCCCGGCCACCGCGCAAGACACCTCTCTGCTTGCCCGGATTCGGCGTGAGGAGACTGCCTACTGCAACCGCGTCCGCGACGAGGTGACGGCGACGTTCAACCCCTTTTAGTTCCCGACACGCCGCTGTCGTTATTGTGCAACTTCGATCATAAAGAAAATCGCAGCCGGCGAGGACTCACCCATGCCCATGACCACCCAAGACAGCCGCGAACTCGCCGCGGGCGATCCGCTGGCCTCCTTCGAGGCCGTCGTGGTCGGGCTCAACGGCAAGGAGCACCTCGGCCGGCCGTTCACGTTCGACCTGGAGTTCACCACGCCCGGCATCGAGGTGCCGTTTGACGACGTGGTCGGCCAGCCGCTGACGGTGCGGCACGAGCGCGCCGACGGCACCACGCGCTACTTCAACGGCGTCGTCAGCGAGCTGACGCTGCTCGCGGCCGAGGAGGGCGTGGGCTCGGGCGCCCCCGGCTCGGCCCCGACCCAGACCAACCGGTACCACGCCCGCATCGTCCCGCAGCTCGCGTTGCTGAAGCACAACAGCGACTGCCGCATCTTCCAGGACATGAGCGTCCCGGAGATCGTCAAGGACGTGCTGGGCCAGGCCGGCATCTCCGAGATCGACGACCAGCTCACCGAGTTGTACCGCACGTGGAGCTACTGCTGCCAATACCGCGAAAGTGACCTCGATTTCATCCACCGCCTGCTCGAGCACGAGGGCATTTACTACTTCTTCGAGCACGAGGACGGGCTGCATCGCATCGTCCTCGTCGATGGCGCGGTCGGGCACGGACCGGTCGAGGGGCAGGAGACGATCCAATTCGACCGCGCCGGCGGCGAGGGCTCGGGCGACACCCTCGCCGAGTGGCACGGCCGCCGCCAAGTGACCAGCGGCGGGGCGGAAGTGGTCGACTTCAACTTCCGCGTGCCGCGTAAGCCGCTGTCGCACACCGACGCCGCCCCGGAGTCGGAGGTGTCGACGATGGCTCACTTCGACTATCCGGTCGAGTTCGTCAACGACCCCGGCGACAAGGGAGCCGACGCCGACGAGGACGCCGCCGGCGCCGCGCAGGCGAAAATCCGCGGCGAGCTCAACCGGGTTCAACGCGCGGTTTTCCAGGGCGCCGGCGACGCGGACGGCCTCTTCACCGGGGCGACGTTCAAGGTCGAGGGGCACCCGCTCGACGATCACAGCGGCGAGTTCCTGATCATCGGCAGTACGTATCGCATCGCGAACAACGCGGCGCAGGTTGCGAGCGGCGGCGGTGGCGGGGGCGGCGGGCCGCCGTTCGTCATCCGCGTGACTTGCATCCGCGCCGACGTGCCGTTCCGCCCGGCGCGGGTGACGCCCAAGCCCATCGTGCCCGGCCCGCAAACGGCCATCGTCAGCGGGCCCAGCGACAGCGAGCTGCACGTCGACGAGTTCGGCCGGGTCAAGGTGCAGTTCCACTGGGACCGCTACGGCACCGCCGACGAGAACTCCAGCGGCTGGATCCGCGTCGCCAAGCCGATCGCCGGCCGTGGCTGGGGGTTCGCGTCGTGGCCGCGCATCGGGCAGGAGGTGGTCGTCGAGTTCCTCGAGGGCGACCCGGATCGGCCGATCGTCACCGGCGGCGTCTACAACGGCACGAACAACCCGCCGTACAAGCTGCCCGACGAGGTCACCAAAAGCACCTACAAGTCCAACTCCACGCCGGGCGGCGACGGGTTCAACGAGCTGCGCTTCGAGGACAAGGACGGCAAGGAGCAGATCTTCATCCACGGCCAGCGCCGCATGGATGTGCGCGTTCGCGGCAGCTACTACGAGACCAACTACGGCAACCGCGAGCAGCGCGTCGGCTGGGAGAAGGGCGGCGACGTCGGCGGCGATTTGAACACGCTTGTCAAGCAGAACCACAACTTCCACCTGGGCGAGAACGAGTTCGTCCTGATCGACAAGAACCAGACGGCGATCATCACCGAGGAGCACGAGCACGCGATCCAGAAGGGGTCGAAGAACTACGTCAAGGAGCTGTTCACGCTCTACGCGGAGGACATGCACTTCAAGGGGGCCACGTCGTTCAGCGCGCTGACGACGAAGATGACGCTCGAGGGCTCGCGCGGCGTGCACGTGCTGGGCGGCGAGGTGGCGATCGAGGCCAAGGGCGGGCCGGGCACGGCGTCGATGAAGGCGATCAACATCGCCCACGAGGCGTCGGCGGGCGTGAAGATCAAGGCGCCGATGATCGCGGTCGAGGGGAACGTGATCAGCCTCAAGAGCGGCAGCAACGAGGTGAACATCAGCCCGGCGGGCGTGGTGATCACCGGAACCCTGGTCCGCATCAACAGTGGCCCCGGCGCGCCGGCGGTCGTGAGCGCTTCGGCCAAGGCGGCGGACCCGGCGGAGGATGTGCCGGAGTTCGAGCCGCTCGAGGCGATCGACGCCTACGCCGCCGATGATGGCAAAACGGGCAAGAAGACCGGCGGCCGCGGCGGGGGCGGGCGGAGCAACAGCCCGCGCTCGCTCGACCACAACGACGTGCTGCCCTACCTGCCGCCGCCGCCCCCGCCGGGCGTTCCCGATGGGCCCGAGCCGCCCCCGGTGCCGCCGCCGGAGAACGTCAGCGACCAGCCGTGCGGCATCAAGGATTTGGTCGTCTTCGACACGGAAAATGGCGTGCCGCGCAATGCGTCCGACAGCGGGGTGCTTCAACTCGTTGGGGCCGACGGCGCCAGCACGGTAGAAACGAGCGCGACCTGGTTCGGCGTTGTGTCGGTGAGCTTCAAGAAGCAGTACGGCGGCACCGACAAGGTCGGCGGCACCGTGACGCTCGTCGACGAGGCGAGCGGCGGGCCGAAGCTGATCGCGATCGTCGACGGCAGCGGTGCCCCGCCGGCCCAGGGATCGGCCGCATGGAAGGCGGCGGGAACGGACCTGGCGGTGCCGGGCAACCCCAACAACGACCTCTGGGCCGGCGCCGATGCGTCGCCGACGACCCACCAGGTGTACGGCTGCGGCTGCGACGACGTGACGCGCAAGGTCAAGGTGGAGGTGTATCCCTCCCAGCAGTACGAGGCCAAGATCGGCATCAGCAAGCTTCGCGCGCTCTACAACGAGCTGAACGACTTTATCGAGGAGCTGTTCGGCATGCTGTCGCGGAACCTGCCGGTAACGCCGATCATGGAGGTGCAGGGGCCCGGCGCGAACGTGACCATCGGCGGCACGTGGGGCTGGAAGGAAGAGGGGGATTGGAAAGCCGCCTGGAACGTGGGCGTCGACGTGGCGCTCGACCCGCTGTTCGGCCTGACGCTCGGAATCGAGGCCAGCCTTATCAAGTGCGCGGCGCTCGTCATCGCGATCCCGCCGTCATTCAGTGATCCTGTGGCGCGGTACGGCGCCGATGTCTTTATGTCCTTCACTTCCGGCGGCAAGGTCGCCATCAGCGGCGGGCCGCGCGGCAAGTGGTTTACCGACGGAACGAGCGAGATCAGCGGCGAGATCAAGCCGTCGGGCGAGATCAAGATCACGGTTGGAATCGGCGGGCGCGTCGGCAGCGAGAAGGTGCTCGGGGCCGAGCTTCGGGGCGGCGGCTCCAGCGGCATCGGCGTGGAGGCCGCCATCGACTTTGGCCCCAACGGGCTGGGCATCACGCCCAAGGTCGAGTTCCTCGGGCTCGAGCTCGCGATCACGCTGACCACCAGCGTCTGGGACCACGAGATCGGCAGCAACGAATTCAAGTTCCAGGCGATCGACAAGAAAACGCTCTACCCCCGCAGCGGCGACGGCCGCATCCAGATCCTGCCCGACAACTAGCTCCTGCCCGACAACTAGCTCCTGCCTCCGACGCCGCACCGCTATGGCCGAAACCTACTACTTCCTCGATTACGACGGCTCGCGACTCGTCTACCGGGTCGGCGTCAACGGCATTCCAGTGGGCATCGAGCCGGCCGGCGAGCCGCTCAAGGGCGTGCGCAGCATCAACGCATTCCTCAAGCCGGGCCAGAACGAGCTCACCACCTTTCTCGACTGGCCGCGCGGCAGGAACTACGTGCCGGGCGTCGCGTCGCTCGAGGCGCAGGTGTTCGAGGCGGACCCGGCGCACCAGATGCCGACCCCGCTTCGCACCCTCGCCCGGTTTCGCTGGCCGGTTCCCGCGGACGAAAAGCTCGGTCGCCCCGCGGTGCCGGAGGCGTACCCGTACCAGTCGCGCGTGCCGTTCGAGGCGGTTGACGCGGTGGAGCTGGCGCTTTGGACCGAGGCCGAGCCCATTGCCGGCGGAACGCTGTCGCCGACGGATCGGCTCGACCTGGCGAACGCGATCAACGAGTTCCAACGCCTGCTCGCCGCCCGCGAGTACGAGGCCGCCTACGAAATCGCGCGGTTCCGCTACGAGGACGAGGCGCGGGCGCTGTACAAGTCACCCGCGCAGATGCGACAGACGGTGATCGACATGTACAGCGATCTGGAGCGGGTGCCGGGCGTTCAGCCGGTCCCGTTCGACCCCGACTCCGCGAACCTCCAGGTGGTGGGCGAGGACCGGCTGGTCCTGGCCTCACGTGCCGATGGGACCCGGTGCGTTCTGTTCCGCAACGAGGAGGGGCGCACCCTGCCAATGCACGTGATGTTCGCCCGCGTCGATCAGCAGTGGGTCATCGCCCGCTGAGTGGAATCGAACCGTTCGACGTTTGGAAGGAGAATCCCCATGCTGCCCGCCGCACGAGTTGGAGACATGCACGTCTGCCCGATGGTCACGCCCGGCACGCCGCCGATCCCGCACGTGGGCGGGCCGATCTTGCCGCCGGGCGTGCCGACGGTGCTGATCGGCATGATGCCCGCCGCCACGGCCACGCACATGTGCGTTTGCGTCGGCCCGCCGGACGTGATCGCCAAGGGGTCGAGCAGCGTTCTCATCAACTTCCTGCCCGCCGCCCGCGTCGGCGACACCACCGCGCACGGCGGGGTGATCAGCGGCCCCGGCTGCCCGACCGTCCTCATCGGCGGCTGAGCCTCAGCCGGGGGCGGCAACGCTGGTCAGCACCTCGCCCAGCAGTTGATCCGCGGCGGTGGCGTCGCCGTCGTGCAGGTACGTGCGCGGGATCACGCGGTGCCCACAGACGGCGCGGAACAGGCTTTTCACGTCGTCCGGCGTGGCGTACTCGCGCGCTTCGAGCAACGCCTTGGCCTGCACCGCCGACAGCAACGCCAACGCGCCGCGCGGGCTGACGCCCAGGTGGAATCGATCGTCGGTGCGCGTTGCCTCGACGAGATCGAGCAGGTAGTCGTGCAGCTCGGCCTCCAACCGCACCTTGCGGGCGGCCACCTGAAGTGCAACCACGTCGGCGACACCCAGCACCGGCTGGAGTTGGCTCAGCGCCTCCTCGCCCGGCCGGGTCGCCAGCAGACGGCGCTCGGCCTCGCGGCCGGGGTAGCCCAGGCCGATTTTCAGGAGAAAGCGGTCGAGTTGGTTCTCGGGCAGCATGTACGTGCCTTCGAACTCGAACGGATTCTGCGTCGCCACCACCATGAACGGCGGCGGCAGGTTGTAGGTGCGGCTCTCGATACTCACCTGCCCCTCGGCCATCGCTTCGAGCAGGGCCGACTGCGTACGCGGCGTGGTTCTGTTGACCTCGTCCGCCAGAACGATGTTGGCGAAGATCGGGCCGGGCTTGAACTCGAAGTCGCCCGTGCCGCCGTTGAAGACACTGACGCCCAGCAGGTCGGCCGGCAGCAAATCCGGCGTGAGCTGGATGCGACTGAACTGCCCGTCGATGCTGCGTGCCAACGCCTTAGCGAGCGTGGTCTTGCCGACGCCGGGTACGTCCTCGAGCAGCGCGTGCCCGCGGGCGAGCAGGGCGATGATGAGCAAATCGACTGCGCGTGGGTGGCCGAGGAAGACGCGGTTGATGTTCTCGCGCAGCCGCCCGATGTGCTCCGCAACCGTGTCGGAGGCAACGGCCTTGGTCGCCTGGCCGTTCTGCCCGCTTGCCCCGGTCGCGGGGGAGGCGGCGCGGGTGGCGGGGCGGGTGGGGGTGGGGTCGGCAGCGGGGGCGGAGGCGGCATCCATCGGCCCGGCATCCTACCGGTCCTCGCCGCGCTTCGCTGGCTCAGCGATCACGAGCAGGTCGCCGTCCGCCGGCGGGACGACGTGCCGCCGCGCCACCTCGCCCGTGCGCACGCTGCGGTGCGGGCTATCGAGTTCGACCACGACCTCGCGACGGCCCGGCCGGTTGTAGATCGCCCAGCCGCGCGTGAACTCCCGCCGCACCGAGCCATCCTCGGCCTCGAACCCCTTTGCAACGGGGCGGCCCAGATCGATGTCCCACGCGGCGTACCAGTCGTGGCGATGGTCGGGCGTCGGCAGCGGGCCGGGATCGCAAAAGAGCACGAAGCCGTCCGACCGCGTCAATCCCAGCGCGGTGGTCGCCCGCATCCGGTCGAGTTCGTCGCGGCCGGTCTCGAACCAGGTGGACAGGCCGTTGATGCGCGGCTGGCGCAGGTTGTCTTCGTTGAAGATCAGGGTCTCTTCAATCTGTCGCCAGTTGTCCCAGTCGGCGCTCTGCCAGCACTCCATAAAGCTGCCGTTGACGAGGTGGGCCGTCTTCTCGATCTTGCGCGCGTTCGCGTTGACGATCAAGAGCGTCTGCGGCGGCACGCGCTCGCGGATGGCGGTGGCGAGCGCGAGACGGGCGGGGTCGTCATCGATCCACCAGTCGAGCATCACGCCGTCAAACAGACCGGTGGACATCACCGCCTCGGCCTGCCGGGCCACGTGGGCTTGTAGCTCGGGGTTGTTCTCGTCGAGCCGCGGGTAGCCACCCTCGGCCCAGCCCATTACGCGCTCCCCGCCGTCGTCGCGCAGCCACCACGGGTGATCCGCGGGCATCGCGTTCGGCGGCGCATCGCGGTACCGCAGCTCCACCAGCAGCAGGACATTCGGGTTGAGCGTGCGAAGCCGCGCCACCTTCTTGCGGGCGGCGTCGAGGGTGTCGGGGTCGAAGCCGGTCCAGAGGACGGTCGAGTCGTGGTCGAACTCGAGCCCGAACCACTGCGGGCCGTGGAAGATCAGGTCGTGCTTCGCGGCCGCCTCGAGCTCGTCGCCGGGCGCTGGGTCGATGTTGCCCCACGGCATGAAGACGCTCGGGAACGACCGGGCGGCAAGGCGGTCCTCGACCGAAGGGGCCGGCATCAGCAGCGCGGCGAGCAGAAGAAGAAGCGGGGCGGGCATGGGCGTGATTCTGCGGTAGACTGGCTCGGTCCGCCACGTCCGACTTCACCCGGAGCTCCCGTGATTGCCAGCCTGCTCGCCCTTTGTCTGATCGCCAACGTCGCCGCGCAGCAGGAGGCGCAAGACCCGCCCGCTGCGGAGCCGACGACTCGGCCCGCGTGGCGGGAGGCCAAACCGTCGCCGGACCTGTCGCCGCAGCAGGTGGTGGAGGTCGTGATCGAGGCCCTTGCCGCCAACGGCGAGGATGATGCCGGCATCCGCAAGACCTTCGAGTTCGCCTCGCCCGGCAACCGCCAGCAGACCGGGCCGATCGAGCGGTTCATCCCGCTCGTCAAGCAGCCGCCGTACGACGTGATGCTTGGCAGCGCCCAGCGGGAGATGGGCCCGTTCCGCGAGATTGAGGGCGTGGCCGAGCAGGCGGTGCGCGTGGTCGGCAAGCACGGGCGAACGCGGGTCTTCATCTTCCGCGTGAGCCGGCAAGCCGGCGGCGAGTACGACGGTTGCTGGATGACCGACGGCGTGGTCCCTGTCGAGCTCGCCCCACCCGCGCCCCGGCGTGGCGGACCGGTCTAGCTCCGATAACGCCGTCGCAGTTGCTTGACCTGCGCCCGAATCGTCGGGTTGGGCATGCTCCCGACCTGCGCCGATACACCAGCGTTAGCGAACGCGACCCAGGCCGCCGTTGCCCGAGCGGAAAGGCGTGGCAGCGTGATGTTGCTGGCGTTGTTCCTGTCGATCATCGTGCTGAGCCTGGCGATGCTCGCGGTCGACGTGGGCAAGCTGGCGTACGAGCGTAACCGACTGCAGCTTGTCGCCGACGCCGCGGCATTGCAGGGGGCGACTGGCGTGGTCGACGGCGACTGGCAAGCGCGCATCGAAACCTCCATCGCCGACAACACCACCGCCACCTTCACCCCGACCCTGGCCGCCAGCGGTGCCCAAAGTGGTTGGTGGGACGGGGTGCCCCGCACGTTCAGCACCGGATCGCGGACCGCCTTCACGCAGACGCAGGCGGTGAAGGTGGATGTGGAGACAGAGGTCGGCTTCCTCTTCGCGCCGTTCATCGGGGTCCAGTCGTTCGGGATCACCGCCACGGCCACGGCGGTGCCGGCGCTGGCACCCGACCGGCAGCACAACTACTACGCAATGCTCGGCCGACGCGGCATCGAGGCCGACGGCACGGCCGACTTCGACAGCTACAACTCCTTCGAGCGCAAAACCTTCCCCGGCAGCAACGGCGCGGGCGACCGCGACTTCATGGGCGGCACCAACGGCAGCGTTAAGCTCAAGAACGGCGCCGAAATCTGGGGCGACTTCTTCTCCAGCCCCAACAGCAACGCAAACATCAACAACAACATGTTCAGATCCGGCGGCGAGCAGAAGGAGATCGACTACGAGATCGAGTTCGACGATCCGGTCATCCCCAGCAATGCCATCAACCTTGGCAACATCTCCGTCAACAGCGGCAACCACACCTATCCCGGCGGGACGTACATCGTCGATTCGCTCAATCTTGGCCGCGACTCCCACATCACATTCACCGGGCCCGTTCAGGTCTACCTGCGCGGCGACGCCCAACTCAGCGGGCGGATCACGACGTACGACAACTTCCCGGAGAATCTCCGCATCGTGCAGACCTCCGCCGCCGATGTGCTCGTCGATGCGCCGCACAGCACGTCGAACGAGCACGTGATCCTGGCCGACATCTACAACCCGTACGGCGTGGTGCAGCTCGACGGCAAGGTCGACTTCTACGGCCGCCTCTGGGGCGACGAAATCAAGCTGACCAAGAGCAGCGACTTCTTCGGCGATACCAACCTGACCCGTCGCGTGACCGACGAGTACAAGAGCGGCCGTTTGGTGGACTAGTCCGATGCCTGTACGGGATTATCTTGCGGCAGTATTCGCACGGAGAGTTCCACAACCACAAACGCCTCCGGCAGTTTGCCGCCGAAGTTAAAGCCACCCAGCCCGATGTAGGAGAGCGGGCCCACGTGGGGCGGGACGACGATCTCCATCTCGCCGCGAACGGTGCCGTCGCGCAGTTCCCGAGGATTCACCCAAAGGTCCGGCCCGCGCCGTTGCAGCAGCAGGGTGATCGAACGTTGCCGCAGCTCGCGGCCTGGCCGGTAGGGCTCGAACTGCGGACCGGTCAGCAACCAGATCAGGTCTCCGTTCCTACGCGAGACTCCGCCGGCGACGCCCCAGTCCCGGTCGGTCGCGTCAATCGCCTCCCCCACCAGCACTCCGAAGCTGCGGCCCTCTTCCTGGGTGAAGCCCGGCGGCACGCGGAAGCGGGCGCGGACCTCGTAATTGTCCGGGAGCGGCAGGTCGGCGATCATTCGAAGGTGCTTGCCGGTGAACTGCATCTTCATCTGGCCCGCGTCGCGATCGCCGACAACCAGCCCGAGATACGGCCGCCAGCCGGCGAGGCCATGTTCGAGCAGGTCCACCCACTCACCGGCGGCGAGCTGGCGTTGCCATTCGAAGCGGACGCGGTGGTCCCGCGCGTGCGCCTGTGCCCATTCGTGTTCGGCGACCCCTTCGGCCTCACGGGCACGTTCTACGGCCGCGGCGAAGTCGCCGGCGTCGGCCATCGCTCGGGCATTCTCCAACGCCTCCATCACGGCCGGCTCCTCGGAGGCCACCGCCGCGCCCACCGCCCACCGCCGATCGACATCGAGGCCGCTGAACTCGGTCATCTGCCCGTACCCGCCGTTGGTCCGCAACAGGCCCAGCAGGTAAACCGCGTCTTCCCCGCGACCCAACAGCGAGGCCACCCCGGTCCCGAAGCGAATCGTGGAGCGGCTGTTCAGCCTGCCCCATGGGTTGCGCGAACGCATGCGGAGGTACGTCTGCGTGGCGGTCCAGACGCGATCGCCGTTGCGGCGAAGCCACGCGCCGCCGCCCGCGTCCACGATGTTCGCCAACTGGTAGCGCAGCAGGTCGGGCACCGGTGAGTCGGCCGGCGCCTGCACCGCAAGCTCGAGGACCGCGAACATCTCTTCGGGCGACCCGCCCCAACGCGGCAGCGTGTAGTTCAACTGGCCCATGAACGCGCGCGAATCGCCGGGGTCGGCTTCAAACGCTTTTCGAAGCCAGACGTCGCCCAACGGCCCCTGCGTGATACGCATCATCAGGAACGCCGCCTCCGGCCGATCGGGCCGCTCCGCGTGGGCGGCCCGCAGGAGCGGTTCGGCCAGCGCCAGCCGCTGCTGGAACAGCCGCCACTGTGCCGGCCGAACCTCGCTGGCGAACTTGGTCCCGCGGATCGCGTACGCCGCCTCGATCAAGCTGTGGCCGAGTGCCACCCGGCCGATCCACGAATCGGCCGCCGCTTCGGGTAGATCCCGCGCCCAGGCCGGATCGGGGTCTGTCTGATCATCGAGCCGCAACTCCGCCATGCGGAACAGACCGCGGTCGTCGACCTCGCGGCGGTCGGGCTCCTTCATCAGCCGGCCGAACCCCTCGCGCCATACCTCGACGGCGGCGGCGAACTCCTCCGGTTCCAAGACGTTGTTTCGGGCAGCAATGGCGGTCAACGCGTGGCGCAACGCCAGCGTGGCCTCGGGGCCGTAGCCCGCGGCCGGCAGAGCATCGGCGCGGCGCATCGACTCGTCGAAGCGCGCCCTCGTCTGCTCCGTGAGAATCGGCTCCCACGCGTCGAGCAACGCGTCGGCCTCGCCGGCGGTCCGGTGTTCGCCGATGGCGTCGATCATGCTGGAAGCACTGCGGACCTCGTACCAGATTGGGTAGCCCGCCCAGTCGAACGCCGCCGCGTACCGCGCGAGGTCGCCGATGAGGGCCGACATCTCCGGCGATCGCTCGCCGCCGTTGGGCGCGGGCGTCCACAGGGCGGCGTAGTACCGCTGTTGCCGCTCGTCCGGGTGCGGCCCCGCCTGCTCAGCGGGCGATGTTGCAGGCCGCGTCGAAGGCGCCGTGCCCGGCGCCGCGGGAGCATCGCCCACCCGGACAAGAAGCAGGCCAACCACGAACACCAGCAGAACACGTTTCCGATTCACCAAATCACCCTCCGGCGAGAATACAGCGGACCCTTGTGTGCTCGATTATCGGAGATTCCGCCGGCTCGTGCAACGCGGCACGGCAGAGGCCGACAGCACAACGCAATGCCCGGCGAGCCGCGGGGGCGGCTCGCCGGGCGAGGGTGCAGGTTTGGATGGGCGGGTTAGATCGCGTTGCCGCTGCCGTCGCGGTCGTCGCCCTCGCCGCCGGTGAGCGTGTCGTCTCCGGCCTCGCCGGCGAGGGTGTCGTCGCCGTCGCCGCCGAAGAGGTCGTCCTCGTCGTCGCCGCCGAAGAGTTGGTCGTCGCCGTCGTCACCGAAGAGGCGGTCGTTGCCGGCGTTGCCGAAGATCTGGTCGTTGTCGAAGCGTCCCAGGAGCACGTCGTCGCCGTCGCCGCCGTTGAGGGTGTCGCCGTCATCGACGTTGACGAAGTCGCCGCCGCGTGGGCCGTCAAGGGCATCACCCTCGAGCCGGTCGTTGCCGTCGCCGCCGTCGAGGCTGTCGGCGTTGCCGTAGCCGCGGAGCGTGTCGTCGCCTTCGCCGCCGTCCAGCGTGTCGCGGGAGCCCGATCCGTTGAGCAGATCATTGCCCGGCCCGCCGCGCAGGAGGTTGCCGTCGAGGCCGCCGGTAAGGGTGTCGTTGCCGTTGCCGCCCTCAAGCGTGTCGCGGTCGAAGAAGCTGTCGGCGATGTCGTCGGAGTCGTAGATGTCAGAAATGTCATCCAGATCCTCGCCATCCTCGAGCAGGTTGTCGCCGAGGAGGTAGTCGTCGCCGTCCTCGCCGAGCAGGCTGTCGTTGCCGGCGCCGCCGTCGAGGGCGTCGTTGCCGTCGCCGCCGAACAACGTGTCATCGGCAAACCCGCCGAACAGGCTATCCTCGCCCACGCCGCCGCGGAGTACGACAGGAACGGTGGCGCTGGAGGCGTCGATCGTGTCATCACCGATCCCGCCGATGACCTCGACGCTCGTGATCGGGTTTTCGGTGAAGTCGGATTCCTCGCCGTTGACGGTGACGGTAATGTTGCCCTCGCCGTCGTCGTCGATGGAGATCGTGTCGTCGCCGGCGGTGCCGGAGATGGTCAGGACACCGTCGGAGAAGGCGGCATCAACGACGTTGACCGTGCTGAACGCGGTCGCGCGGGCGCCCATGTCGCCGATGATGGTCACGTCGACGGCGACATCCCTCGAGAGCAGGTCGTAGTCGTGGCTGCCGAGCACGTCGAAGCCGCCGTCGTCGTTGGCGACGATGGTGCCGTCGGTCACGGTGCCGTCGCCCCAGTTGATCTGGGCGGTGAAGTCGCCGGCCTCGCCGTCGTCGTCGGCATCGGTGAAGCTGGCGACGGTGTACTGGCGGCCATCGCCCTGACGGAAGGCGTCGAACTCGCGGCCGCTCGCGCTGATCGCTTCGTCGCCGACGCCGATGAAGACGGTTTGCAGGTCGAAGGGATTGCTTGCGCCGCCGCGCGAGGCGCCATTAGTCTGCCGCACGCCCACGACAAGTTCGGCTTGGCCCTCGAAGCCGTCGGCGGGCGTGAACGTGACGGTCTGGGCGGCTTGATCCACCGCGACGGTGCCGATCGAGTCCTCGGTGACTCCGTCGGGCGCGACGATGGCCGCGTCAAAGGTCAGGGCGTCGCCCTCCAGGTCGGTGGCGGGAACGGGGAACGTGATCTCCTCGCCGGCGTCGGTGACGAGGGTGTCGTCGAAGTCCAGCAGGATCGGCGGCGTGTCGACGGTGTCGGCGACGCTCGAAATCGTGATCGTCTCGGTGTCGGTTTCGCCGTCGGAGTCGGTGGCGGTGATCGTGACGTCGATGTCGGTCCCGGCGGTGCCGGCATCCGTGATGATCCGCAGCACGCCGTCGGTGATGTTGCTGATCGAGCGGATCGAGTTGATCGTGATCGTGTCCTGCGGCGGGCCGTCGCCGGGATTGGGGCCGCTCACGGGCTCGTCGGCGATGTCGTTCTTGACGGCAAAGCCGCGAACGAGTTGCCCGATGATGGTGAAGTCGAGGTCGAAGGCGCGGGGCGAGCCGTTGGTGACGAAGAGCTGGCTGCTGGCGGTGTCCTTGCCGCGGTTGGCCAGGGCGAGCTGGCCGTCGCCGGTGAAGAGGGCGTTCGTGTCGAACTCGTCGGTGAGCTCGAACTCGGGGCTGCGGACATCGTCGTCGGTGCCGAGCAGGCCGTCGGGACCGGGCTGAGCGTTCGTGCCGTCGTTGAAGGGGCTGCCGAACTGGAAGACGCTGTTGTCGGTCGAGACGCGCGTGATCTCGAGCCCGTCGTAGAAGCCGGTATCGGCCAGGGCCGTGATGCTGCGGACGGTGTTGGGGGCGATGTCGTCGAAGAGCTGGAACAGCATCGTGCCAAAGTCGTCGACCTCGACCTCGAGGAAGCGGTCGCCGTCGAGGAACTGCACGTCGGCGTCGCCGTCGGTGGTGGCGGTGAGGGTGACGGCGTCGCCGTCGGCGTCGCTGGTGTTGACCGGGAGGAACAGGGCGTTCTCCTCGGGCGCGTCGACCACGAAGGGCAGCGCGTCGATCTCCGGGGCGGCCAGCAGGCGGCGCGGCTCAAGGGCGTCGATCGTCAGGCGAACGTGGCGGCAGGCGTCGCCGAGGACGCGCTGGACCTGGGGCTGACGGCGGGCGAGGGGGTTGGGCATCCGAGTGACTCCGGCTGTTTGGTGGCAAGTTGAGACGTCATCCGCCGCCGAGACGGCCGGACGAACTGCGGGCCACGGCAGCGGCTGCCGCGGGTACGGCGCCGATCATAACGATCACGCCGCCTGCAAGCACCTGCGAATCCTGCGGGCCACGGGGGCGTTCAGCGGATGAAGCGCATCTCGCCGAAGTTGGGCACGATCTTGGGCAGCCACTCCGCTGGCCGGAACCCGCCGGGCCAGTACACGAAAAACGCCTTGCCCACCAGAAACCGCGCCGGCACACGCCCGCCCTCGGCCACGTCGATTCCTTCGTACCGCAGCGACACCGGGTCGCGCCACGTGCGGGCGTCGCCGCTGAGGAACGGGTTGTCGCCCAGCACGAAATACTCCTCCTCGCCCGGCTCG
The DNA here is from genome assembly GCA_965214125.1 of Tepidisphaeraceae bacterium. GTDB lineage: Bacteria > Planctomycetota > Phycisphaerae > Tepidisphaerales > Tepidisphaeraceae > CBDCBA01. Next base: position 59,818 of record CBDCBA010000009.1, on the reverse strand, counting down.
TCCCCCAGGCGAATCACGTTCGAGGGGAAGCGATCCGGGCTCGCGTAAGGCCAGAACGTGTTGGTGCCGAGGCGCTGGTCCTGCACGCGGGCGGTGTAGACCACGTCACGCCAAAGCGAGAGGTGCGAGATCGTCGCGGCGTGGCCGTCAGCCGCAAGGGAAATCTCCGGCTCGGCCTCGACCTCGCCGCTGAGCTCCTCCTCGATGATGGCCGCCAGATCGGGGGCGTACTGCTCCGGGGTCGTCTCCAGCACGAGGTCGCCGTCGATGCGGAGCGAGACGCGGTAGTCGGCGTTGGCGAACTCGACGAGCCGGACGCCGTCGAGCAAGCCCTCGCGCTGGACGTCGGCCAGCACCTCCTCGGCCCCGTCGTCGGAACGCCGGACGAGCGTGGCGGAGTCCGGGCGAAGCTCGAGGGTAAACGTCTGGTCGCGCTTCGAGAGCGTGGCCACAAGCGGGGTGTTGGCGTCGCCGTCGCCGCGCTCGTAGGCAAAGCGCAGCCGCAGGTCGCTGGCGCGGAGCAGCCAGACGCCGTTGCGGTCGCGGTTCGATAGCCGTCCGGGGAACTCGCCGCGCAGGCCGAACGTGCGGTCCTGAAGCGAGCGCGAGCGGAACTGCTGGTCGCGGGCGGTCTGGTCGTAGCCGAGATAGTCGGTGAGGGCGAAGGTGCGCGCGTTGGCGTCGGGGTCGAAGGTCAGCGTGCCGCCGGTCGGTCCGAACGCGAATCCGCCGCCGTCGCCCGGCTCCACAACACTTGCCCCGCCGGCGGCCTGCCACGGCAGGGCGAAGGCGTTGTCGTCGTACGACCTGCCCTCGAAGACCACGTTGCGTGCGAGACCCTGCGGGCGATGGTCGTCGTCGTAGACGACGCGCCACAGCGCCGATTGGGCGGCGTCTCCCTTGCGAGCGATCTGGAAGTCGTCCGGCGTGAGCTCACCGGTCGCCTTGTTCGCGGCGTCGGCGGCCACGTAGACATCGCCGCCGGCGAGCACGAGCGTCTCGCCCGGCAGGCCGATCAGCCGCTTGATGTAACTCTCCTGAAACGCTTCGGTGCTGTCGGGGTCGAGGCGGTTGAAATTGCCGTAGCCGCTCGCCTCGCGGTTGACGTTCTTGAACACCACCACGTCCCACCGATCCGGCGACTGGAGCAGGTAGAGCGGCTTGAGCACGAGAATGCGGTCGCCGTGGTAGACCGTTGGCGCGACCGCGTCCTTATCGCCCGGCCCGTCGACCGGCGGCAGGCGATAGGCACAGTTGGGGCAGCGAATGTTGTAAAGCCGCGGCACGAGTTGGCCGCCGATCGGCACAACGGCCTTGCTCGGCACGCCCGTCGCGCCGCCGCCCGTGTCGTAGTTGGCGGTGAACTTCCAGCCGCAGTCGGGGCAGTCGAAGCGCATGTGCGCCCCGAGCAGCGTCGTCGCCATGCTGCCGGTCGGGATCACGAAGGCCTCGACCACGAACCCGCGAAAGATGAACGCGAGCGCGAGCGCGACGATGACCTGCTCGATAATCGTCTTGGGGCTCTCGTTCTTGGGCTTGGCGACCACCGTCGGCTGTCGCGTCGGCTGCGCCGGATCGTCGGTGGGTCGCGGAACGGGCTCGGGCTCGTACGGGTCCGACATGCGGACACGGTATGGGAGCGTTGAACCTGTGTCTCCCATAGCTGCGACCCAACGGGTCGCGGTCGGGTTGAGCGATCGCAGAGCCAGACCGCGACCCGCTGGGTCCCAGCTATGGGAGTGCTCGCATCAGACGTAAGCTTCTCCCGTGAGCGCCCCGGATTCGAACACGCAGATGACGCACGCGCGCGAGCCGGGTCCGTCTCGCCGAGCGCGGATCCGCGAGCTCCGCAAGCGGCGCCGCCACCGTCGGGGCCGCCGGGCGTATGTGCGCAGCGTGCAGTTCCTGCCGAGCTTGGCCACCCTCGGCAACGCCCTGTGCGGGTTCGCCGCCATTTACGTCGCGACGCTCAGCCCGGAGGTGGTGCAGGCGGACCCGCTGGCGCAGACCATCGCGGGCAACCGATTCATCATCGCGGTCTACCTGCTGGCGTTGGCGATGTTCTTCGACGCCATCGACGGCCGGCTCGCGCGGTTGGCGCGGCACACGACGGATTTTGGCGGTCAACTCGATTCCCTCGCGGACGCCGTCAGCTTCGGGGCGGCGCCGGCCATCATCGCGCTGCACGTCTTCAAGTTCGACGGCGTGGAGGTGCCACTCTTCGTCAGCCGCCTGATCTGGGCGATTGGCGGGCTTTACCTCGCCTGCACGCTGATGCGGCTGGCGCGCTTCAACGTGAGCAACGAGCACGGCGAGGAGAACCACATGAGCTTCCTGGGCCTGCCCAGCCCCGGCGCGGCGGGGGCGGTGCTGGGCGTGATCCTGATCCAGCAGGACCTGCTGATCGAGTCGCGACTGGCCGAGCCGGGCGTGTGGCGAAGCGTTCTCGCCGGCATGGCCGTCGCGACGACGGTCGCGCTGCCGATCGTGCTGTGCGGCTGTGCCCTGCTGATGGTGGCCGACATCCGTTACCCGCACTTTGTGAACCGCTACCTGCGCGGCAACAAGAGTTTCGGCCGCATCGTCCTGTGGCTGGCCGTGCTGCTTTGCCTGGTGGTGGCGCACCGGTACACGCTCGGCCTCGTCGGCCTCCTCTTCGCCGCCCTGGGCCCGATCGCGTGGGTGAGCCGGAAGCTGCGCCGGACCTCGGCCACCTGACGATCCACCTCCACCCAAGGTAGCTGCGGGCCCACGGCCCGCAGTCTCTACCGACGCTCGCACCCAACAACCGCAACGCCGCCTTTTCTACCGTAAACGGCATGAGCGTCACGATCCCCTTGTCGCCCGATGAAGAGCAGCGGCGTCGCGGCCGAGCTCGGTGCCACGGCATCCTTGCCGTGCCGTGAGCGGGTGAACGACGACACGGCAACCGCTTCGCTCATGCCGTGGCACCCGACGTTTACGTGTAGGGTGGGCTGAAGCCACCCTGCTTGGCTGGCTATTTGGCTCCAGTGTCGCTGCTCCTGACCAGAGCTATAGCGTCGATAATCTGAGGAGGAAGATCTACAGCATTTTCCTTGCACTGCTCAATCAGAGGCTCGAAGCGTGAGAGTATCCCATCGCATTGCGGCACTACATCAGCAGGCACTGAACCAGATAGCCGAGCTGACGCTAGCGTCACGAGATTTCCGATCAAGTGGAGGACGATGTGGCGATGTCTCTTCGCCTCCTTCGAACTGCCTCTCGTCTGTAGAACAGCGAATGACCTCTGAAAATGGGACGGGACATTTAGATCCATATATAATAGGTTGTCGCGTAGATCGCGTTCGAATTCAGTCATCGTTTCAACCTCTCGCTTAAGTTCAACTAGTGTGTGCTGAAGCACACCCTACAGGAGCCACGCCAGGCCGTCCTCCCCAACGACGAGGCCGGGCCCTCGGCGGGCCCGGCCTTCGCATGTGAGACGATTGACGGTTGAGGACCGATGACGACGGCGCGGACGGCCGAGGCGGCGCCGGGTAGGTTCGTAGACGTCGACGGGATGCAGTTTCGTAGGGTGGGATTTATCCCACCATCGGGCGACGGTCCAGATGGTGGGATGAATCCCACCCTACGGGTTGCCATGCGTTTGGTCGGGTCGTCTAGACTCGCCCCTATGCCCGAGATCGTCACCCGATTCGCTCCGAGCCCGACCGGCTACCTTCACGTTGGCGGCGCCCGGACGGCGTTGTTCAACTACCTGCTGGCGCGGCACAGCGGCGGGAAGTACCTGCTGCGCATCGAGGACACCGACCGGGCGCGCTCGACGGAGGCGGCGGTCGACGGGGTGTTGAACGACCTCGCGTGGCTTGGGTTGGAGCACGACAACGCCGATGACCTGATGTTCCAGTCGAAGCGGGTGGACGTTTACAACAAGCTCTTCGACGACCTGATCGCCCGTGGCCTGGCCTACGAGGCGTGGGAGAGTCGCGAGGAGCTGGCCAATCAGCGCAAGCAGGCCGAGGCGGCGAAGCGGCCGTTCCTCTACAAGAGGCCCAGCTACACCGACGAGCAGCTCGCGCAGTTCAAAGGCGAGGGGCGTGAGCCGGTGCTGCGCTTTAAGATGGACGAGTCGAAGGACTACTACTTCGAGGACGCCGTGCTCGGGCCGAAGCAGGGCGTGGATCGCCGGCAGGTGCAGGATTTCGTCATCCGCAAGGCCGACGGCATGCCGACGTACCACTTCGCCGTCGTCGTCGATGACCACGCGATGGGCATCACGCACGTCCTGCGCGGCCAGGAGCATTTGCTCAACACCTGCCAGCACATCGCCCTGATGGACGCCCTCGGCTACGACCGGCCGACGTTCGCGCACCTGCCGGTCATCCTCAAGACCGACGGCAGCAAGATGGGCAAGCGCGACCGCGACAAGCTCATCAAGCAGGCCGTCCTCAAGCACCAGGAGACGACCAAGGACCTCGTCGACCTCTCCAACAACGCCGGCGTCGGCGTGATCGCGCTCGACAAGTGGCTCAAGGACAAGACCGCCCAGCTCGACCCGAGCGAGGGGAACAAGCTGTTGCCCCACGTCGGGCTGAGCGAGGCGGATTTGCCGCAGATCAGCGTCGACGACTTCCGCCGGATCGGATACCTGCCGGAGACGCTCTGCAATTACCTCGCGCTGCTTGGCTGGTCGCCGGGCGATGATCGCGAGCGAATGACGATGGACGAGATCATCGCCGCGTTCAGCCTGGAGCGGGTCGGGCGGGCGAACGCGAAGTTCGATTACAAGAAGCTCCAAGCCTTCAACACCGAGGCCGCCGACGCGGCGTCACCCGAGCGGTTGCTGTCGGGAATGAAGGATTACCTCAACGCGAACCCCGACTCGCCGCTGAACGCCGCGAGCGACGAGCAACTTGCGAAGCTGCTGGCGATGAACGCGGGCTTCCACGTCTTCGCCGACGTCGACGCGAAGAGCCGGTTTTTCTTCACAAAAGCGGAGGACATCGCCTATGACGACGCGAAGGCGAACGAGAAGTTTCTGCTCAAAGGCGACCCACCCACCACCGGGCTCGCCCACCTGGCGGCCTTGAAGGAGCGGCTGGCGGCGACGGACGATTGGACGGTCGCGACCTTGGAGACGGCGACGAAGGCCTTGTGCGACGAACGCGGCGTCGGCTTGGGCAAAGTCGCGCAGCCGGCCCGCATTGCCGTCGCGGGCGGCCCAGTCAGCCCGCCGATCTTCGACACGCTGGCGTTCCTAGGCAAAGACCAGACGTTGCGACGCTTTGAGCAATGCCTGGCGACCGTCGGTGCGTGAGCGATGATCAGGCAGGCACGCGGGAACGCGAACTACACTGCCGTCATGCGAGTTCTTGTGACGGGCACAGCGGGCGCGATTGGATGTGTCGTCGCGCGGGCCATCGCCAATGCCGGGCACGACGTGCGCGGCTTCGATCGGCACGCGGGCGAGCACGTCACGCACGTCGGCGACCTGACCGACGCCGACGCGGTGAGCGCGGCGGTCGCGGGGCGGGAGGTCGTGATCCACCTCGCCGCCTGCCCGGATTCGGCGGACTTTTTGAGCGAACTGCTGCCGCCGAACGTGGTCGGGCTGTACCACGTTGTCGAGGCCTGCCGCGAGCACGGCGTCGTGCGCACGGCGATCGCCAGCACGATGCGTGTCGCGGGGACTTGGCGCGAGCACGCGCCGGCGCCGGTCGACCTGCGGACGCCGGGCGACTTCTACGCGCTCACGAAGCTCTGGGCTGAGGACATGGCCGCCATGTACGCGCGACGCCACGCGATGAACCTGCTCGCGGTGCGCATCGGCTGGTACGTGCGCAACGCCCATGAGGCGGGCCGGATGGACGACCGCAACTCGCAGCGCATCTTTCTCAGTCACGACGATGCCGCCCGCTTTTTCCTGGCTTGCGTCGAGCGCGAGTGGACGGGCTTTCACGTCGCTTACGCCGCCAGCCGCCCGCCGGCGGACGCCGAGCCCGCCTTCGACATGCGGCCCGCGCTGGACCTGCTCGGCTACGAGGCGCAGGACACCTTCCCGCAGGGCCTGACATTCGAGTACCCGTAGATCGCGTGGTCGGGTACTCAGGCGGCGTCTCACCGGCGCGGGCGGGCGCTGGTGAGGATGTTCACGAGGAACCATCCGGCGGCCTGGCCGACGAGGTAGAGGACGAACAGGACCGTGACCGTGGTGCTCACCGGCTCGCCGTAAACGAACCCGCCTTCGAGCGCGAAGAGCGAGCCGCACGTCAGGGCCAGCACCAGCATCGCGCCGAGGTAGCCCAGCATCGCCAGGCGCGGCCAGCCGTGCGGGGCCTGCCAGATCTTCGTCGCGAAGAGCAGGACCGGCGTGACGAGCAAAATGGTCGCAGTCCACCACCACTGGCCGGTGTAGGCGATAATGCCCGCCGTCACGCCGAGGATGACGATCGCCCCGAGCAACACGTTGCTCGCGCGGCGGCGCTCGTCGGTGAGCGCCAGGCGGCCGAACCGGTTCAGGCGCAGCAGCGAGTCGAAGACCGGGTCGCCCAGCCATGTCATCAGGACGAACACGACGTACAGTCCCATCACCGGGTAAAGCACCCACGCCATCGCCGGGTTGCTTCGGGCGACTTCGCGCACAAGGCGGAAGAGCACGTACAGCCCGATGATGACCGCCCACTGCTTGCCGCCGCTCAGGGTGCTCATCCACAGCTTCCACCGCAGCAGGCCGCGGTAGAGCACGTTCTTGGCCTTGAGCGCCTCGAGGATGCCCTCGCGGGCGTACTCGTTCGACGGGTCGAGCCGCAGCGCTTCGCGGAAGTGTGTGTTGGCCGCCTTGTAGTCCGCGGCGTGCAGGCTCGACCAGCCCTGGTTCGCGTGGGCGAAGGCATCGTCGGGCCGGCGGCGCAGCGTGCCGCGCGTGGTCGCGTCCGCCTCGTCGCGCCGGCCGAGTTGGCGCAGGGCGAGTGAGCGGAAGTTGCGACAGGAATCGTGGTCCGGGTCGAGCGCCAGCCCCGCGTCGGCGGCGGCGAGCGCCTGCCGCCAGTCGCGCTTGTGGATGAACGCCGCCGCCCGCACGCTTTGGTAGTCCGCGTCGTACGGGTCGAGCCGCAGGGCCTCGCCGACGGCCGCGAGCGCCTCGTCGGGCCGGTCCCGCTCGAGCAAGGCCAGCGACAGCGCGTGGTGGGCGAAGGGCAACTCGGGGTCGAGCCCGATCGCGTGCTGGGCGGCGTCGGTCCCCTCGCGGTGCTTGTCCTGCGCCACCAGCACGAACGCCAGCCGCGCGTGAAGGAAAGCCGACTGCGGGTCGCTTGTCAGCAGGCGGCGTAGCTCCTTTTCCGCGTCCGGCCACCGCCGGGTGGCGATGAGGGCGCCCACGCGGTCGCTGCCGACGCCGGTCGACATCGTGAGCCCGCCCGGCGGCGGCGGGGCGTGGTCGTCATCATCAAAGTCGAACCGCTCGTCGGGCATGGGCGGGTCCATCATCCGCAAACGGCCGCCCGCCGCAACGCGGCTACATTTTCAGGTACTTCACGATCTCGTCGTACTGCCCCGCGTCGTTGGCGTAGAGCGCGTGGTTGCGGGCGGTGCTGAACCACTCCTTCGTGCTGGGCCGGTGCCCCTTGGCGGCGGCGAGCAGATCCTTCGTGGTGATCGCCTGAATCTTGCCGCTCTTCAAGGCCGCCTCCAGCTTCGCCTCGACCGCGCCGTCGACCACGGCCTTCAAATCCGCGCCGCTGAAGCCCTCGGTCCTGGCCGCGACCTTGTCGACGTCGACATCGTTCTGGGGCTTGTCCTTCAGGTGGGTTCGCAGGATCGCGGCGCGGGCCGGGCGGTCGGGCGGGGGGACGAATTGCACCTTGTCGAACCGCCCCGGCCGGCGGAAGGCGGGGTCGACGTGCCACGGCGCGTTCGTCGCCGCCAGGATCAGCAGGCCCTCGTTGTTCGCCTCGGCGCCGTCGAGTTCGGCCAGGAACTGGTTGATGAGGTGCCGCCCGCCACTCGTCCGCATGTCGGCCCGGCTGGCGGCGAGGGCGTCGACCTCGTCGAAAAAGAGCACGCACGGCGCCCGCCGCCGCGCCTGCTCGAAGAGGGCGTGCAACTGCTTTTCGCTGTTGCCGATGTACATGTCCAGCACGTCGTTGATGCCGACCGCGATGAACCGTCGCCCCGTCTCGCCGGCCGTGGCGCGGGCGAGGTACGTCTTGCCGCAGCCGGGCGGGCCGTAGAGCAGCATGCCGCCGCCGGCCTTCTTGCCGTAGGCGGCGAACATCTCCGGCTGCTCCATCGGCAGGATGATCTTCATCCGGATCGCCGCCTTCAGCTCGTCGAGCCCGCCGACGTCGTCGAAGCTCAGCGTCGGCTTCTCCACGTCCACGATCGCGTCGTCGGCGCCGGCCTCCCACGTGTTGCGTTGCCGGCGGTCGCCGAAGGGAAGGTCGTCTTCGTCGTCCTCCTCCTCGTCGTCGAAGTGTTCGCCCGGCGGCAGGTCGAAGGGGATGTCGTCCTCGCCAAAGTCGTCGCTCGGGTCGCCGAAGGGGATGTCGTCGTACAGGCCGCCCTTGGGATCAAGCTGGTCGAAGAGCTTTTTGTGTTTGGGGTCCTTGCGCAGCGACTTGTCCGCCTTGGCGGCGGCGCGGAGCACGCGCCGGGCGTCGTCCTCCATGTCGAGTCGCAGGAGCAGGGCGGCCAGATCGACGCCGACGGCCGGCGGGACCTGCTCCGCCTTGGTCAGCTCCTCGGCCACGATCAGCGCCGGCGAGCGCTTGCCCTGCCGCAGGAACGCCCGCGCCAACCCGACCTTCGCGGCCACGTCGACGCCGTCCTGATCGAGCGCGACGCGGAACTCCACCTCGGCCTCTTCGCCGCGGCCCAGGTCCAGCAGCGTGCGCGCCAGGTGCAGGCGAAGCGGCAGGTTATCGGGCGAGAGGCGCATTGCCTCCCGCAATGGGGCGGCCGGGTCGGAGTCGGGCATGGCCTTATCTTAATGCTTGGCCTCGACGTCGCGACCCGCCGGCGACGAAACTGGCCGCGGCGGCGTGCCCGGCTCCACCGCGCGGAACGTCAGCGGGTTGAGGTCGACAACGAGCCGCTCGTCAACACCGCCCCGGTTCAGGGCCAGCCGAAAGAGCCGGCCATCGCGGGCGGCGAAGAGCTGGCCGCGGCGGTCGACATCGGCCCACTCGCCGCCTTTCCAGTCGGCGCCGACGTCGCCGCGAACCAGCGCGTGCGAGCTCCAATAGAATGACTTGCCGGTTGTCGGCGGTCCGCTTCCGAGATGAACGTGCTTCACCAGGAACCACCGACTGCCAATCGAGCGTTGAAGCGTCACGCGGTTGACCTCACCCGTCGCCACGTCACGGCGGACCTCGACATCGGTCCAGCCGTCGCGGCGAAGGCGGGGCAGGTAGACGCCCAGACACTCGCTGTTGCCCCAAGTCGCGTCCCAAGTCTCGGACGGCTTCGAGTAGGCGAGGCCGTGCGAGCCAAGGTCTTGCTCGTCGATTCCGTTCAGCCAAAGGCGACGATCGTCCACGAACAGGCCGCCGCCAAAGTAGGTGTGGTTCTGCGGGATCATCACCTTCGCCGTGAGGTTTGGTGGCGCACTCACAGCCGTCCACGCGTAGGGGCCGTCTTCGAGGAAGTTCGCCGCAAAGTAGACGAGGTGGCGGCCGCTCGGTGAGAGATCGCAGCGCTGGGTATAGATGCGACCTCGCAGCCACTGCCCCTCGACAAGCCGGTCCGTTCGTAAGTTCCAGGAGAGCACCGCGATGCTGCGACTCGGCCCGCGGCGAAACACGACGGCGACATCGGCCCGGCGCGCAAGGATGACGTCGAGTCGTGCCGGCGGCTTGGCGCGAAGGGCAGCGTCCATTGCACTCTCACCGCCGCGCCATCGCGCGGCGCATGTCGCGTTCGGCGGCCTTGGCCTTGAGGTCTTGGCGCTTGTCGACCGTCCGCTTGCCGCGGGCCACGCCCACCTCGACCTTGGCGCGACCTTCCTTGAAATAGATCTTCAGCGGGATCAGCGTGGTCCCGCGCTCGCGGGTGGCGTCGTCGAGCTTAGTAATCTCACGCCGGTGCGCCAGCAGCCGGCGGACGCGCCGCGGCTCGTGGTTGGCCATCTCGCCCGCGTGCTGGTACGGGTCGATGTGAATGCCGTGCAGGTAGAGCTGGCCGCGGTCGATCCGAGCGTAGGCGTCGGCCATCTGCGCCTGGCCAAGCCGGAGCTGTTTAACCTCGGTGCCGACCAGCTCGATGCCGCACTCGAGCGTGTCGTCGATGTGGTAGTCGAACCGGGCCTTGCGATTGACAATCGCCGGCGGGTCGGAGAGGTCGGTCTTCTTGCCCTTCTTAGCCAAGGCGGGAGTTTAGTTCACCACGGAGGCACGGAGACACGGAGGGTGGAAAGAAAAAGCTGCCATCGAAGCGAAACAGCTCAACGACCTGAACGAGCCCGAGGTGTGCTCACGACGCGCAGGCCGCCGAGGAACACAAGTCCCAACCTTCTTCACTCTCTGTGCCTCCGTGCCTCCGTGGTGAATTGCTCACCGGCCGACCAGCTTCTTCAGCGTGCTCCACGTCGCCTCGCGTTGGACCTTGGCGATGCTCTCGAGCAGCGGGATCTCCTTCGGGCAGACCTCCACGCAGTTGCCGGCCTTGGAGCAGTTGCCGATGCCGTCCTCGCCCATCATCACGGCCATGCGGTCGTCCTTCAGGCTCTTGCCGGTCGGGTGCTCGTTGAAGAGCCGCACCTGACTGATGACGGCCGCGCCGACGAACCCGTTGACGGGCGTGTACTGCGGGCAGGCCTCCAGGCAGCAGGCGCAGCTCATGCAGCGGCTGAGCGGGTAACGCTCTTCCTGCGTCTTTTGGCTTTCCGTCGGGCCGGGGCCGAGGTCGTAGGTGCCGTCGATGGGCACCCACGCCTTGACACGCTTGAGGTCGTTAAAGAGGCGGCTGCGGTCGACGTAGAGGTCGCGGACGAGCGGGAACTTGCTCAGCGGCTCGAGCGTGATCGGCTCGCCGTCGGGGCTAATGCTGTCGGCCAAAGCACTGCACGCCTGTCGGGCGATGCCGTTGATGAGCATCGTGCAACTGCCGCAGACTTCCTCGAGGCAGCCGCTGTCCCAGACGGGGCTGGTGCTGGCGACGCCGGCCGTGGTCGTCGGGTTGGCGGCAATCGCTTGCAGGCAGGAGATGATGTTCATGTTCGGCCGGTGGGGGATGTCGAAATCCTCCCAACGGCCTTCGCTTTTGGGGCCGTCCTGCCGCTTGATGCGGATGCGGATGGTGCGCTTGGACCCCGCGCCCACCGCCGCGCGATCGGCACCCATGGCCGCGCCCTGCGGGCGGCCGGCGGCGTCGGTCGAATCGTCAAGAGGACGGATGCTGGGGGCGTTCGCGTTGGCGGTCATCTCAAGTCCATCATACGGCCACGCGCCCCAGCGGCAACGCGGCCAGACGCTTGGCGCGACTTCTGAAACGGCGGGAAACGCAGCAAAATGCCCGCCGTCGCGCGGGCGCGACGGCGGGCAAGGCCTGCGGAACAAACCATCGGCGTCGGGGCTATCGGCCGGCGACGGCGTCGTTGACTTCGTCGTCGAGTTCCTCGTAGGCCGCGGAGTCGTCCTCGGTGCTGTCGTGCAGCGTGAAGCGGCCGGTCTGGTCCATCAGGACGGCCACCGTCTCCTCGCGGCCGCCCTCGATGATTGTGCGGACGTCGACGAGCACGCGGTCGGTGACGTAATCCACGCCGCCACGCTCGCCACCGAGCAGGTCGCCGGGCCCGACGGCAAAGGTCTGCTTCTGCCACTGGCCGTCCTGCCAGCGGAAGACGTCGAACTGCACGCGCTGGTCGCGGCCGGGCAGAACGCTCTTCATGAACCAGTCGCTCATGCGCTTCACGCGGACCGAGTCGCTCCAACGCGATTCCCACTCCTCGTTCATGTCGCTGGTGAGGGCCAACTGCTGGGTCATCGCCTCGTCTTCAACGATGTTCTGTGTGTTGAAGGCGGGGTTGCGGATGGAGTAGACGACGTTGTAGCGGTAAGTCTCGCCGGGCACGACGGTTTCGTCGAAGGCCCAGCCCTCGATCTCATCGCCGTAGTCGGCGGGGGCGAACTCGCCGGGCACGGTTCCGACGGAGCGGCGGTCGGGCTGGTCGTCGTTCTGCGGGCCGCCGGGGAAACCGGGGAAGCCGCCGCCGGGATAGCCGCCGAACTCGCCGCCGGGGTAGCCGGGAAAGCCGCCGCCGGGGTAGCCCGGGAAGCCACCGGGATAGCCGGGGGGCACGCCGCCCTGATCCGACTGGTCGTCGTCCTGGTCGCCCCGCCCACCCTGGAAGCTCGCGTAGATGTTGCCGTCGCCACCGCCGAGGCTCGCGCCGGGCCCACCGGGACCGCCCGGGAAGCCACCGCCGGGGTAGCCTCCTCCCGGAAAACCGCCGCCTGGGTAGCCACCGCCGGGGTAGCCGCCGGGGCCGAACTCGCCGCCCTGACCGCCGCCGTTGGGATTCTTCCGCGCCTCGCGAATGGCCTTACGCTCTTCGGGCGTCAGGTCCGACAGGTTTTTGGGCCAGGTGTCGCGGTCGTACGGGTCGAAGCCTTGGCGGATGCCGTTGACGAAGACCGGGCCGTCCTCTTCCTCGGCCTCGTCCATGTCGTCGTCGTCTTCGTCGCCGCCCAGCGCCAGCGTGGCCGGCTCGTCGCCGAAGTCGAGCGGGTAGAAGGGCGGCTGCACGATCAGGCCCGCGTTCTCGTCTTCCTTGGCCCACTCAGCGTATTCCTTCTTCTCCTCGAACGTCGCGTCCTCGCCCGGCATGCGGTCGTAGGTGGCGTTGCGGAGCAGGGGAACCTCCGTCCGCTCGCCCCAACTGTTGTCCGCCAGGCGGCGCTCGCGCATCAGCTTCACGTCGAGAATGCTCGTCAGCGACGCCCGCTCGGGCAGACCGACGAGGCCGAAGTAGGTGTTGAGCTCATCGACCGGCACGACGTACCGGACGATCACGCTGCCGAGGTTTTCGGTGCGCGTCTCGTCCTCGGTGTCGGGCACCGGCACGGCCACCGTCTGGCGGCCGCTCTCGGCGTCGACGATGACGACCGGCGCGACCTCGGGCAGCTCCTCGATCACGGTGCCGGGGCCTTCGAAGCCGTCGTCGGTCAGTTGCGCGAGTCGGTCCGACGGCGGCGGCAGCACGGCGACGGTCAACTCGGCCGGCGCGTCGTTCGGGCTGAGCCGGTTGACGAACAGCGAGTTCAGGTCGATGTTCTGCACCTGCGGCGGCAGGTTCGGCTTCGGGCCTTCGACCAGGCCTTTGAGCTCGTCGGCGCTGGTCTCGTTGATGCGCCCGTCGATCTGGCCGGGGCCGTACTCGACGCCGTTGACCTCGGCGGTAATCGACTTGGCGTCGATCACGTAGGTCCACAGGGCCCACATGAAGATCAGCCCGCCGATGCCGAGGGCGATCCACTGCACGTGCTTCTTCAGGAAATCTTGAACCTTGTCCATCGTCGCTCCTTAATTGGGGCCGCCCGTTTGCGGCCCGGCCCGGCCATGCCGGTTGAAATCACGTCACGCCCAGTCCGCCACGCTCAGTCCGAACCCCAGGGCTCGAGCTCGACGCGCGTCTCCTCGGGCATGAACTTTTCCAGCCACTCGCGGAGGAAGACCATTTCGCACTGCAAGGCCACCTCGACGACGGGGTCGTTGCCGAAGATGTACCCCTCGCGCAGGGCCACGAGCGGGTCGATTGGGACCATCTCGTACACGTTCAGGACCGTCACGAAGTTGTCGGTCTGAAGCTGTTGCAGCACCAGCGGCAGGTCGGCGGCGGCCACACGCATGCGGAGGTTGAACTGCACGATGTCGTAGAACGGCGTGTGCAGCTTGCGGGCGCTGGGGCTGTAGAGCGGCTCGGGCTCGATCTGCGCCGCCGGGTTGACCGGGATCTCCGTCAGCTCGATGTCGGGCTCGTTGGTAGTGCCAGGGCGAACCTGCTTGCCACCGATGCTGATGCCGTCGTCGCTAACGGCCGGCGGAGAATCACCGCCGGAGTCGGAGCCGCCGCTCGACCCGCCGCTGGGGGCGGGCGGGGCGCTCGGATCAGGCAGGCCTCCGGGTCCGCCCGGACCGCCGGGGAAACCCCCGCCCGGATAGCCGCCGAACTCGCCGAAGCCGAAGCCGGGCGGCATGCCGCCAAACGGGGCGCCGGGAATGCTGCCGGGTCCGCCGGGGACGCCACCCGCGGGGGCCTCGTCCGGCTGGGCGAGGGGGCCGTCGGTGATGAACTCTTCGGGTACGTTCAGGTGAACCAGGTGCTTGACCGGGGCGTTGAGCACGTTCTGCCCACCCGAGGGTTCGCCACGCAGGACGATTTCGTTCGCCCGCGCGATTGCCGCGAGCACCTCCTGCTGGACCCAGAGCTGCACTTGTGCCTCGAAGACGTCGGCGGCGGTCGGGTCTTCGCTCTCGGCAACGGGGTGGATCGACAGGCCACCCGAATCGTCCGATTCGTCGATGTACATGCGGTGCCGCAATGCCCGGCGGTTCTTGAGCGACCGCGCCAGCGACTGGCGGGCCTCCTGGAGCCGAGTCTCGAGGCCCGTGGGGTCGAGAACGTTGCCGTCCTGATCCTTGGGCTCGGCGGCCTCGATGCGGCGAGCCTGGATGTCCTGGGCGATCTCCATGCTCTCGCTCGTGGGCGGGCGCGTGGCGTTGAGGCTGGCCTGAAGCGTGCCGTCGGGGTAGTCGCCGGTGTCGTCGTTAAAGGACCCATCGGCATTGATGACGCGGCGGTACTCGCGCAGCCAGAGGTCGCGCTGGCTCGCGGCCGACTCGCCCATGAGGGGCCAGGCCTCGGCGGCACGCTCGAAGGCATCCTCGAACGCCGCGACGTAGGCGTCCTGATCGGCGAAGGGACCCTCGGGTTGGAAGAGCAGCGGCAGGCGCCGGCTGACGCGGTTGGCCTCGGCCAGCACGCCGTCGGCTTGGCCGTCGATGTCGGCCATCATCTTCCGGGCGTCGGCGACGAGCGCCCGCGTGGGGAAGCCGGCGAGCGTCAGCCCGTCGCCCCGGCCGCCCTCGCGGTCGATTGACTGCACCTCGCGTCGCTTGGAAATCTGCCCGCGGATCTCCTTGTCCGTGTTGGCGCTGGACGTCACCTTCGCCTGGAGGTCCTCGAACTGCGGGTCCACGTAGAAGAAGATCGCCGCGAGCGCCACGAGCGCCACCACGCCGGCGGCGATGCTCACCGCGTTCTTCTTCACCACGTCCATTGCGTCTGACTTGGCCATTGTAAAGCTCCTGCTGGTGTGACCGACCGATCCCGTCGTATCCGCCCGCTACTCCCTCAGCACTCCCGCGAACTGTCAACCGCCCGCGCCGGCGACGCCGCCGAGCTCGTTGAACTCGTCGCCCGCCGGGCCGTCCTCGGACCCACCATCGCCCTCGGCGGGCTCGCCGTCGAGCTGGCGCAGGACGTCTTCGGTCGGGTTGAGCATCACGACGACGATCACCTGCATCACCGTGCCGTCGAGCAGGCTCTCGCCGGTCGTCGGGTCGGTGAAGGCTGGATCCTCCTCGTCGGCCTCGGGTGTGTTGTTGCGGGCCGCGGCGCCGGGGCGACCTGCACCGGGAACGCCCGCGCCCGGATATCCGGCGCCGGGGTAGCCGGCGCCCGGATAGCCCCCGGGAAACCCGCCGAACCGAGAGAACTCGTCCTGTCCGGCATCATCGTCGTCGGCGGTGCTTCGGCCGACGCCCTCGCTCTCCTCGCCCGAGGCGTAGGCCTCGCGGGCGTCCTGGAGGTCGCGCAGGTAATCGAGCTGCTCGGACGACTCCCGCACGCTGCTGATGGGCGAGTCGAGGGCGGCCAGGATCACCTTGTACGGCGCGTTCTCGGGCACCTCCAGGCTCGTCAGGATGTTCGGCAGCGACCGGCTGCCGTCGCCGTCGAAGAGCTGGTAGGCGGTGTCGATGTCAACGGGCGTGGTCAGCGTCAGGCGGATCACGTAGCCGCGGGCCTTGTCGATCTGGAGTCGCGGCGGGTCCATGACGGTCGCGCTGGGTGCCAGCACGCCGCGAAAGTCGCCGTAGTCGCCCTTGTCCAGAATCCCCTGAGCCGTGGCGAGGAAGGTGGGCGAGTTGATGACCACGTGCAGCTCGTCGGTGTAGACGCTTTCCAGCTCCTGGAGCTTCACGTACTCGCGCTGGTTGGCCGGGATGCGCTCGAACACGGCGCGGTCGGCGTCGTCGACGGCGTTCGGGTCGCCCAGCTCGCCCGCGAGGGCCTGGGCGAGCTCGCCCTCGGGGGCAGGCAGGGCGGCCATCAGGTCGCCGACAAGCTGGCCCCAGTAGCCGCGGTTGGCGACAAGGCTGTTGACGTTCTGGACCGTCGCCAGCTTGTCGCCGCCACTGCTGGTGACTTCGGCGAACTCGCTGTCGAGCGACTCGGCATTGTTGAGAATGCCCGCGTTCGCGGTGCGCGTCGGTTGGGCCGAGCCGTAGGCGCCGTCCTGGAACAAATAGCTGCCGAAGGCGATGAGGGCCGCCCCGACGACGAGGCCGCTGGCGCCGACGAAGTACTTGGTCTTGTCCCGCCACATCTTGTCGTCGCGGATGTGCGTTGGCAGCAGGCTGGAGTTGACCTTGGTCTCGCCCAGCAGTTGCAGGCCCATGCCGTAGGCGGCGGTGCTGCTGAGCAGGTGCTCGGTGAGGTTCGCCGCCGCCGACGACTCCTCGGGAGCGCCCGCGCCCAGCCGCTGCGGCTTCTCGACGGGCATTTGCAGGTTCTTTTGCAAATACCCGCTCAGGCCGTTGAGCTTGAACCCGCCGCCGAGCGCGATGATCTTGCGGAGCTTGGCGTCGCGGTGGCCGCTCTGGAAGAAGCCGAGCGAGCGCTGGATTTCGCCAACGAGCTCGCCGAAAACCGGCCGCATCGCCTGGTAGATCTGCTTGGCGTACTTGCTCGTCTTGGCATTGCGCTTCATCTCCTCGGCCTTCTCGAAGTCGATCTTGAAGGCCTTGGCCAGCGCCTCGGTGAAGGCGTTGCCGCCCACGTCGAGGCTGCGCATCCAGATGCCGTCGTTGTCGGCCACGATCAGGTCCGTCGAGTCGGCGCCGAGGTCGAGCACCACCGCGTGCCCCTTGTCGAACCGCCCGTCGAACCGGGCCGCGTTGTAAACCGCCAGCGGCGTGGTTTGGACGGCGTGGATGTCGAGGTCCACGTCCTGGAAGTGGCTCACCTGCTCGTTCACCAGTTCCTTGCGCATCGCGAAGATGCCGACCTCCACGTCCGGGTCGTCGTCGCGGTCGAAGATTTGGTAGCTCCACTCGACCTCGTCAAGCGGGAACGGGATCTGCTGGACCGCCTCGAACTTGACGATCTCGGGGATGCGCTTGGGCTCGACGGGCGGAAGCTTGACGAAGCGGGCAAAGCTCTGCTGACCGCTGACGCCGAGGCAGATGGGGATCTTGCGTGTGTCGTGCCGCCCGGCGAACTTGGCGAGGGCGGTTTGCAGCAGCGACTCGCGGTTGTCGCCGGCCTCGCTGAGAATCGTGTCGTGCTCGATGAAGGCGTAGTCGGTGACTTGAATGCCCGCGCTGCCCCGCTCGACCTTGACGGCCTTGAGGGCGCGGTTGCCGACGTCGATGCCCCATGCTGCGTTTGCCATAACTGTCTCCTGCGCGGACCCGCGACGTGCAAGGCGGCGCGGTGGAAGGTGAATCCGATCGGGCTGGGTCGCGACCCGCAGGACCGCTCGGGCGGCCGGTGGGCCTCGCATCCGTACGTCGGCCCGCTGCGAATCGGATGTCAAAGGGGCCGAGGCGGCACCAAGGACGGTGCCTGGCGGGGCGGCCCCGCGGTGGTGTCGGTGCGGGCCACGCGGGCGCGTGGCCACCTCCTGTCTACGTTCGGCCCAATCGGCGGGTTCTGCCAGGGTGGCGTCGTCTGCCGGGGTGGCGTCGGGCCGGACGTGACGTGCATGCTACCGCAACGGCGCCGCCGCTTCAACAAAGTTCGCCCCCGGCAGGAGATCGGCCGTCGCGGCCCGCCAGGCGTCGGAAGCGGCGTCGCGCGTCGAGGCAACCTCCCGCAACGCCGCGCCGCCGACACGATGGAGGATCGCCAGCATCGCCCGCGCCAAGTGGCGCGGCTTAGCGCTCGTGGCCGCCACGTTGTGATCGTCTGCCGCCAACCGCTGCGTCTCGGGCGCCGGCAGGTAGGCCGTGGGCAGGCCCGCGGCCTCGACCAAAGAGACCGCCCACGGGTCGATCGGCCCCAGCGGCGACAGGATCGCCCCGTTTGCCACACGCGCCAGCGTTTCGGGCGCGGTCGCCAGCGGCGGGGTGGCGAGGTTCGGCAGGCCGAGCGAGTCGAGAAAGCGCCGCGCGTCGCGTTGCGGCCGACCGTCGCCCGGAAGGAGCAGCCGGTGCGTTCGACCTGATCTCAGCATCAGCACGTGCGTGAGCGCCCCCGCCCAGACCGCGAGCTTCAACCCCGCCCCGCGCCCCGCGTGGCGCGTGGCGTCGGCGGGGAGCAGCCAGAGGAAATCGGCCTCGTCGAGCCCCAGCGCCTGACGATTAACCGGCGGCGGAGCGTCGACCGGATCGGGCACGACGCGCAGCCGATCGCCCGCCCAGCCCCGCCGCCGATGCCACGCGGCGTGGGCGTTCGAGTGGCAAAGGATCAGGTCGCGCGTCGGCACGCCCGGCGGCTCGTCGGGTTCGGGGCGATACACGAATGCCCCGGCCGTCACCTGCCGGGCGGTCTTTCGGGCGCGCGGCCCCCAGGCGACGAGCCGGGCGTTGACCACCCGCTTTGCCGGCGAGGCGGCCCGCATCCGGAGTAGCGCATCATCCATCGGCCGGCGGATGACGCGGTCGCCCTCGGTCCGCACGATCGGCAGCAGCCGCGGCGCGGGCCGGGCGGCGTCGACAAGGTGGACGAACGGGAACCAGTGGTCGAGCAAGGGGGTCAGAGCCTAGCGGATCACTGGACCCTCCGCCCGCCGCGCCGCGCGGTCGCGGCCACATCTATTGTCGTCGCGATGTCCGCTTCGCCCGTGCCGGTCCTTTGCCTCGACGCCGCCACCGACCGCGAGCGCGTGGAGCATCTGCTGGAAGACCTCCGGCTCGACCCGCGCGACCTCTTCCGCGACGACCACCGCACGGCCGGCGTGCGCCAAACCCTCGCCGACGTGGCCGACCGGGGGGATGACGCAATCGTCGAGTCCGCACGACAATTCGATGATCCGCACTTCACGGCCGAGCAAATTGTCGTCCCGGCCTCGCAAATGTGCGAAGCGGCCGAACGGGTTCCCGGCGAGCTGATCGACGCGCTGCGGCGCTCGATTGAGCAGGTGCGGGCGTATCAGGAACACCTGATGCCAAGCGACCCGCCGGACCTGCGCCGCGGCGGGCTGGAGCTGGGCATGCGCTACACGGCGCTGGCGTCGGCGGGCTGCTACTTTCCGGGCGGCAAGGCGAGTTATCCGTCGAGCCTGATTCACCTGGTCGTGCCGGCGCAGGTAGCGGGCGTGGAGACGATCGTCGCCGCAACGCCGCCGAGCCGGTACGGGACGACCGACCTCGTCCTCGCCGCCGGTCACCTGCTGGGCCTGCCGTTCATGTTCCGCGCCGGCGGGGCGGCGGCGATCGCGGCGATGGCCTTCGGCACCGAGCGCGTCCCGCGCGTCGACAAGATCGTCGGCCCCGGCAACAGCTACGTGCAGATCGCCAAGCGCCTCGTGAGCGGCGGCGTGGGCGTCGACGGATTCCTCGGGCCCAGCGAGGTGCTCGTCTACGCCGACGATTCGGCCGACCCGGCGCTCGTCGCGGCCGATCTGCTCGCCCAGGCGGAGCACGATCCGGGCAGTTGCTTCCTGCTGACAACCGACCCGACCCTGCCGGCGAAGATCGTCGCGGAACTGCAACGGCAGATCGCCTCGCTCCAACGCCGTCCGGCCATCGAGCGGGCGCTGGCGGACGGCAGCGCGCTCATTTGGAGCGAACGCGAAGACGCGCTGCTTGCCCTCGCGAACCAGATCGCCGCCGAGCATTTGAGCGTGCAGACGCACGACCCGCGCCAAACGCTGGCGAAGATTCCCAACGCCGGCTGCGCGTTTCTGGGCCCGCACAGTCCGGTTGCCGCGGGAGACTATGTCGCGGGGCCGAGCCACTGCCTGCCGACGAACACGACGGCCCGGTTCGGCGGGGGGATCAGCGTCTTCGAGTTCCTGAAGCGCGGCGGGGTCGTGCGGTACGACAGCGCCTCGATTGCCGCCGACGCCGCCCCCGCGGCGGCGCTGGCCGACGCGGAGGGACTCGACGCCCACGCCAGCAGCATCCGCCTGCGGGTGGCCGGGCGGTAGCATGGGGCGATGCCGTCGCCGAAGAAGCCCGCAAAGAAGTCGAGCAAAGCGCCCGCCGCCGAGGGGCCGCAGGTCGTAGTGCTCGGCGATCATCTGGCCGCCCACCTTGCCTCGCTGCGCCTCGCGAACGCCGGCGTAAGCGTCCTTTGCGTCGACCTTGGCACCAACCCGTGCGCGCAGCAGGTCCTGCCGCTCAACCCGCAACTGTTCGCGCTCATGCCGGAGTTGCAGGACGTCGCGGCCGACTTCGGCAACGCGCCGATCGCCGGGGTGCGCTTCCTCGACGGCGAGGGAAACGTCGCCGCGACGACGGGCGAACTCGGCAAAAACCTTGGGAAGCGACCCAAGGACGAGCCGTTCAGCCTGATCGTGCAGGTTGCCGATCTCGCGGCTGCGGTGAAGCGTCTCGCCGCCGACGCGGGGGTGCAACAGCAGTCGGCGAGCGTGACGGCCGAGGAGGTCGGCTCCGGCGGGCTCGCGTTAAAGGTCGGCCGCAGCCGCGTCGCGCCGGCGCTGGCGATCGCGAGCGACCCGCTGCCCACCGAGCTCGCCGCGGCGCTCGGCGTGGGCCACGCGGGCGTCGACGACGGCCGGCCCAGCGCCCGCGTCGCCGTCTGCCCGAGCGGCGTGCAGGCGACGCGCGGCCTGCCGGACAACGTCGTGCCGATGGCGCTGGACATCGGCGGCGTCGCGGGAACGGTCGGCTGGCTCTGGCGGCAGGGCGATGCGATCGAGCTCGCCGCCCAGGTGCCCGCCGGCGTCGAGGCGACGGCCGTCCTGCGCGATTGGCTGGGCCGACTGCAAGCCGCCGAGATCGTCACCGGCGACTCGACCGTCGACGGCCGCTGCGTTCGCACGGCCGCGACTCGGCCCGCCGGGGCGTTGCAGCACGACGTGATCGGCCGACGCACCTTGCTGTGCGGCCCGTGCGGCGGGTTCGTCGCGTCGCTCGGCGAGGAGCTTTATCCGGCGGCATGGAGCGCCCTCTACGCCGCCGACACCGCCCGCAAGGCACTCAAGGCCCCGCACGTGCAGGACGCGTTGGGCGACTACCGCCGGCAGTGGGGCGGCACGCTGGGCGAGTACCTGCTCGGGCCACAGCAGAACCTGGAGTTCCTGCTGCCGCTGATCTTCCGGAACCCCCCGATGACCGACCGCGTGGCCGAGGCCGTGCTGCGGGGCCAGAGCCTCGTCCGATAGCCGGCGTCGGTTATCGCCCCCGAGGCGGGCGGAACTTGAGCCGGAGGCCGAAAAAATCTTTCGGCAGCACCGGATAATGTCCGTAAGCCGTTGCGGAGGAACGGGATCAATTTTTCCTAAAGTCTTTTCGATGGCTCATGCTCTCGAAGCCGACGGGCCGATATAGACCGGACGGGCAGTGCTGGAACGCAACGCCGGCCCCGCCCCGACTGGTTCGCAGCAACGGACCGAACTCGCCTCCCCCCGAAGGATCGCCCCGATGAACATCAACACCAGCAACCCCGGCATCAGCCAGGCCGCCGCCGTCCGCCAGACCGCCAGCGTGGGCAAGGCCTACGGGGTGAGCACCGCGCAGCCCGCCCAGCCGCAGGCCAAGGCCGACCGCGTCGAGCTGACGCAGACCACGGAAATGGACCGCCTGATGGCTCTCGCCAAGGGGGCCGACGTCCGCCAGGACAAGGTCGCCGCGATGAAGGCCGCCATCGCCGACGGCAGCTACGACGTCGAGTCGAAGCTCGACACCGTCGCCGACCGCATGCTGCAAAGCTTCGGCGAATAACCCCGCAGCCACCACGACGATCCGTAGCGACCCCGCCGTCCCCCGGCGGGGTCGCTACGCTGGCGCCGTGCCGTTCTCGGTGACGATTGCCCGCACCTTCTGCGCCGCTCATGCCCTGCGCCTGGCGGACGGCTCGCTCGAGCCGGTTCACGGCCACAACTGGCACGTGCGCCTGACCGTCGCCCGCGACGACGGCGATCTCGACGCGATTGGCTGCGTCGTCGACTTCCACGACCTCGAACATCGCCTCGACGCCGTCCTGAAGCCTTGGCAAAACGCCCACCTGAACGACGTCCCGCCGTTCGACGCGAGCGTGAACCCCACCGCCGAGCGCGTCGCCGAGCAGATCGGCCGGCAGATTGATCTGCCGACGGGCGTGCGGCTCGACGAGGTGACGATCACCGAGGCCGAAGGGTGCCTCGCCCGCTGGACACCGTGATTCTCAACGCTAAAACCGGAGCGAGCTTGGGCGCGAACAGGCATGCCGTAAGCTGCTCTACTCGCGGTCGCGGGAGGATCGGTCGACGGCCGCCATGCGGTCATCGACGCGGCGGGCGATTTCGAGGCCGCGATCGAGCTCGTCGGAGGGCTCGACGAGTTGAGCCACATCGAAGCTGCGGCGGGCGAGGGCAAGTTGGAGGTGATCGAGCGCCGCCTCCAAGCGATCGAGGGCGGCGTCGGCATCTCTCAGGAGTTCCGCGCGTTCGCCGTCGATTGTCGCGCGGGCCGCCGGCGTGGCGAGGTCGCGGCCGAGGGTCAGCAGCGTGGTCGCATGGCGGCAGGCGGCGAGGCACCGATCCCACAGCTCGCCCGCCTTGGCTTCCAGACGCACCGGCAGGTCCGGCGCCTCATCCGCGACGGCCACCAGGCGGTCCAGGGCACGGCGAAGGCGGTGCAGCCGCGGGTCGATCGGTTGATCCTTCGCCCGGCCGGCGGCGTCCATCGCGTCGTCGAGTCGCTGCCGCCGCGCCACCAGGTTCGCCTTGCCGTGACGCAGGGCGTCGCGCACCTCGCGCTCCAACTCCTCGCGCGCCGTCGCTAGTCGCACAGCCGCGACGACCGCCCCCGCGACGAGCCCAAGCCCGCCAAGGAAGAGCAGGAAGTCCGCCCCCGGTCGATCGCCCGTCAGCAGCGGGATGACCAACGCCAGCCCACCCAACGCCGCCGGCACCCACGCCCACGGCGACGCGAACGCCTGGAGCCCAAGCCGCATCCCACCGACACCGCGGCATGAGGTTGAACGATGGTCGCGCACGCGGCAGGAGCCTACGGCAACCTTCGATTGTTGAACGCATCTCCGGTGCCACTGCATCCTTGCAGTGTCGGGGTCCGACCACTGCAAGGATGCAGTGGCACCCGGCTACTCCTCGGTCACACGCCGCACGACTGCGGCAAGATCGTGCGTAATGGCGGGCGGCGACAGACGCAACGTGCCGTCGGAGGTGGACTCGCCGCGCGACACAACGGTGCCCGTTGCCGTCGCCACCCAGTCGACGTTGAATCGGCCGGCGGGGACGTCTGGCAGGATGAGCGTCGCGTGCTCGATGGGTGTAGCGGCCGCGGTGGTGTCGCGGCGGTAGGCCCAGAGAACGATCAGGTCCGCGTCTCCCTTCGCCCGCACGGCCAGCGGCGGGGCGTACGGAGACAGCGTGAAGGTCGCGATGCGAATCCAGTCCGGCCCGACGTTCTCAAGGCGAATCTCGTGTTCCCCGGCCGACAGCGGAACACTCAGCGTCAGGGCGAGCGGGCGGGGCTCGGCCTCGTCGCCATCGCGTGGCGGGGCGAGCGTGGCGGTCGCCCGCACCTCGCCGTCGACCGAAATATCCACCGCCGCCCCGCCCGGCGCGACCCCATCGAACGCTACGGCAAATTCGCCATTCTTAGGGAAGTTCACGCGGAACGTGGCGTGCGGGAACATCGCGCGGTTGCTGTCGCCTTGAAGGTACGCGCTCATGCCGGAGCCGCCCTCGATGCGGCCGCTCGGCAGGGCGGTGAACTCGGTCGCTCGGCTCGGCGCCCAGCCCAGGGCGGGGCCGAACGTGAGGGGGCCGAGTGCGCCCGCGTCGACGACGACGTCGATCGGCTCCAGATCCGCGCGGCCGCGGATACCCGCGAGGTCGAGGAAGCGCTGGATCGCGGTGAACTGCCCGAGCAAGTCGCGTTGCTCGACAAGGTCCCAGTACCAGTATTGCGCCGTCCCCGCCGACTGGCTGGTGACGCTGGCCCAGAGCAGGCGGTGCAGCGTGTCGGCGGCGGCGTTGGGATCATCGCCAGCGGCGTCGGAGCCGATTTCTCCGTAGAAGTATGACCGGTCGAGCCCCACGCCATCGAGCGCGTCGATGGCCGCGATCAGGTCCGGCGGGTAGACGTGGCCCTGGTAATAATCGGTCGCCCGCCAGGGGCCCGCATCATCGACGACGCTGCTGGTGGTGATGAGGTGGCCGTGCGGGTCGTGCTCGCGCAGGAAGGTGGCCATCTCCTCGTGCCAGGCGTAGATCGCCTCGCGGTCGGCGGGGTCGCCCGAGCGGTAGGCATCGGTGTACTGCACCTCGTTGAACAGCTCCCACGCCAGCACCGCCGGCGAGTGGCCGTAGCGGGCAACGATGTAGCGCAGCTTGCGCTTCGTCAGCGCCCGCGCCCGCTCGTTTGTGAAGAAGTCGATCGGCGACGCGAGAAACCCGCCGTTGGCGGCGTTCCAAGGGTTGGTGGCCCAATTTGGATCGGCGGCCGTGCTGTACTGCCCGTGGTGCTGGAGGACCATTTGCAGGCACACCCCGTTCGCCTCGGCGGCGGCGATCAGACCGTCCCACTTGCGGGCGACGAAGAGGCTGAGCTCCCCGATCGGCGGCTGCCCGCCGGGGAGGTCGCCCTCGATCCAATCGAGGTTCTTGGCGTCCCAGTGGTTCATCCACAGGCGCGTCCAGTTCACGCGGGCGCCGCCCATGCGGGCAAGGCTTTCAACCAGCGGCGGCATGTTCGCCTCGCCGCGAGACCGCCATGCGAGGTTGTAGCCGACGGGGTAGTAGGGCGTGCCGTCTTCGAAGACGAAGTGCCGCTTCGTCGGGTCGAGGCGGACGAATCCATAGTCGGCACGGCCAGCGGGCTGCATCACCGCGATCGCCCGGTCCACGTCGACGGCCTCGCCGTTGCGGGTGATGTCGCCGAGCGTGTACGCCTCGTCGCCGGCGGGCCGGTAGCGGACGCGCCAGCGGTCGCCGTCGTAGAACGCCGGCAGCGACCGCTCGCCCGCAGGCGTCGTCACGGCAAGGCGAACGTCGTGTTGCTCGAAGTCAAACGGGTTGCCCTCGACATCGAGCCGGAACGACACCTCCACCCACCCGCCCGCCGGAACCGTGGCCGGCTCGCCCGCCCGCGCGGTGCTCGCGACGGCAAGGAGGCACGCGGCGATCCACACGAGGTTTGGCACGGCGTTCGTCATCGGGTGGGGCCAGTCAATCCTCGCGATGCTTGCGGCGGAAGTCCATCGGCGTGACGCCGAAGCTGGCCTTGAAGCTGATTCCCAATCGCGTGGGCGCGGCGTAGCCCACGTCGGCGGCAATCTCGGCCAGCGATGCCTCCCCCTCGATCAGCATCCGCTTGGCGTGATCGAGGCGGAGGCGCGTCAGCTCCTGCTTCGGCGTGCGGCGCAGCGCGGCGCGGAAGGCGCGTTCGAGCGTGCGACGCTGGGCGCCGATGTGGTCGGCCACCTCCTGCACGTGGATGCCCTCCTGGTAGTGCCCGTGCATGTACCGCAGCGCGTTGGCGACCACGGGATCGGAGACGGCCACCACGTCGCTGCTGGCGCGGGTGACGACCTCGCCCGGCGCGATGCGCTCGATCCGCGCCGAAGCGGCGTCGCCGTCCATCCGCTCCTTCAGCATGCGGGCGGCACGGGCGCCGGCGTCGGCCCAGCGCAGCGTGATGCTGCTCAGAGGGGGCCGCGTCACCTCGCTCCGCGGGTCGTTGTCGGCCGACACGACCGCCACCTGTTCGGGCACCGCCAGCCCCCCGTACGCGCAGGCGTTGAGCACGACCTCGCCCCAGGAGTCGCATAGGGCGAACACGCCAAGCGGCCCCGCGGGCGGAATCGGCACCGCTTGAAACCACGCCGCCATCGCGGCCAGGCCGCCCCGGATCACGTCGTGAAAAGGCAGCACAATCGGCTCCTGTCCCGTTGCGGCGACGATGCGCTCCGCAAACCCGCGACGCCGCTCGGTCGAGAAGGCGTGCGTGGACACATTCACCACGATGAACCGGCCGACACCGCGATCGAGCAGGTGATCGGCCGCCACGGCGCCGATCTGCTCGTCGTCCGGCAGCACGCACGGCCACCCGTGGGCGAGCGTGTCGCGGTTGAAGGCGACCACCGGCGGCAGGCGATCGGCGGAGACGCTCGCAAGCACGCCCGCCGGCTCGACGTAGGTGCCGAGGATGACCCCGTCGTAAGGCGGCGGCGTCGGATTGCAAAGCGAGTCGATCGCGGCGGACGTGATTCCCCGTACGCAGGTGACGGACCAGTCCGAGACTTCCTCAATGCGTCGCAAGCCACGCAAGGCTTCGCGTTCGGAGTGGCTCTCGGTCGCGAGAGCGGCGAGGACGCGGCGCATGGGGCCAGTATGACGCATTCCGGAGTGCGTCGCAAAACCGAGTTCGTTCGGCCGCTGTTCGATCTGGCGGGACAGCTTACCAGGGGCACAATGGACGGCGTCGGACATGATCCGGCCGCGACGCGGGCTGACCGGGCCTCGCCTCGTTGTTTCTCGCGTCGGGGCCGGCGATCTGACGGCCGCACGGTGGAGCATTGGGCCGTGGTGGGCCCAGGACGTTCCGTCAGATCTCAAAGGAAGGGCCGTCAGCATCACCCGCCGACGGCCCTTTCTGCTGTGCCAACTCCGAACGCTAGGCCCGCTCGCCCTGGTTGAACTCGGCCGCGCGACGGGCTTGGCGACGCTCCAGAATATCGGGCAGTTGCCCGACGCTCGCCTCCCGCCCCCGGACGAGGCGACGCACGCCACCGTCGCTCGGCAGCAGCGCGTTGACGAGGGTCGCCAGTTCGGTGCTCACGCCGCTGAACATCCCGTGGAACAGGCTCGACAGCCACGCATTGGCCGGCGTGACGAGCTCGGCGTCGCCGTCCTCGATCGCGTCGAGAATCTGCCCCGCAAGCGCGGGCGCGGGGATCGCCAGGACCGGCAGGTTGTCGCTCGCGGCGAACCAGCCGTACTCGGCCTCGGGATCGCCCTTGAACCCCGCCGCGTACGGGCTGCCGGTCTGCACGGTGCCGGGGCAAACGAGCGTGACGAGCACGTTGTCGTCCGCCAGCTCCGCCCGCATGGATTGGGTCAGGCCGACCAGCGCGTGCTTGCTCGTGACGTAGGCGGACATGTGCGGGACGGGCTGCAACCCGCCGATGCTCGCGACGTTGGCGATCCGCCCGCCGCCGCGTGAACGCATGTCGGGCAGCACGCTCTTGGCGAAGGTCAGCGGGGCCGTCACGTGCGTCGCGTACGACTGTTCGAAATCCTCCGCGTTTTGAGCGTCAAACGGGCCGACCGTGATGATGCCGGCGTTGTTGATCAGCACGTCGATCGGCCCGAGCTCGGCGCGCACCTGCTCGATGAACCGCTCGATTTGCCCTGGGTCGGTAACGTCGCACTGGCTGCTGAACACCGTTCCGCCGCGCCGGCGCAGGTCGAGGGCGGCGTCGCGCAGGTCGGCTTCGTCGCGGGCGCAGATCGCGACGTGCGCCCCGCGCTCGAGGAGTTGCCGGGCGAGCTCGAGCCCCAGCCCGCGGCTGCCGCCGGTCACGATCGCGACGCGGCCGGCCAGGTCGTAGTGGCGCCGCCGGCGGATGGCGGCCCGGACGAGCCACGCGCCCGCCCCGACGGCCGCGGCGCCGGCGAGGAGCGGGGGCAGCAGGTGAGACGCGGAGCGGTCGTCGCTGGCCATGGTGGCATTGAACCGCCCGGCGGCCGATTCGTCAGTGGCCGATCTTCCACTCGGCCCACGGGTCGAGCAGCGCCTCGTTCGAGAACCGCCCCCGATGCTTCGGCCAGAACCGGAAAAAGCAGTTGTAGCGCACGTCGCCGCTGAGATTTGGGGCAATGCCGTGGGCCAGCAGGTGGGCGGCAAAAACCACGTCGCCCGGCTCGCCGGTGATTTGCAGCGGCTGGGACGTGACCACCTTGGGCGTGCCGGTTTCGGCAAGGTCGTTGGCGCCGTGCTCGCGGAAATGGGCGGCCATCTCGCGGTGGCTGCCGGGCCAGACCGTGAAGTTGCCGCGGAAGTCCGTTGGCTGGTCGTTCAGCAGGACGCCGACAAGGCAGGCGAAGTTGTGGACCTCGCCCGGCGGCACGCCGTTGCTCGGCGCGCCGGGACGCATCGGCAACCCGTCGATGTGATACCCACCTCCACGTTTACCTTTACCCCAGCCGGCGCGGATCGCCTCATCGTCGCCGTCGGGCAACTTCGGGAAGCGCAGCGCGATTTGCCCGCCTCCAACCGGGTTGAGCGTGTCGGGGTCGAACAGGCCGTCGCGCACCGCCCGCACCTCGGGATTCTCCACAAGCGACACGATCGCCTCGTGGTCGCGAATCTCGGGAACGTACGTTTGCGTGCGGTAATTCGGCAGCCGGTCCGGGTCGATGCCGTTCGTGCCAAGGGTCGCGTTGATAAGCCGCCGCGCCCGCTCGGCCCGCTCGCGGCCGGCCAGGCCCCGCTTCACGAGGTAGCCGTTGTCGAGCAGGAACGCGATGTCGGCGTCGGTCAGCGAAGCGGTGGGAGCGGTGGTGGTGGCGGTCATCGTGTCTCCGCCAGCACGATACCGTCCGCCGCGCCTGGGCACTACTCGCGGCTGACGAGCTTGTTGAAGCTGCTCTTCTTGCCGTCGGCCGTCTCCTCCTGGTAGAGCAGCGCCAGCTTCGACTCGTCGAACTTGGCGAACCAGTCGTCCCAGGAGATTTCGGTCAGCTTGTCGTCGTCGGCGTGCTTGCTGTCGGGGAACATCAGGCGGATCAGGCCGGCGTCGCTCTTGCTGCTCTCGGTTCCCTCGACGGTCGCCGGCCTGCCGCCGCGGGCCTCGGCCCAGGATTGGATCGTGTCGTGGTCGGTCGTGGTCTTGCTGGAGTCGGCCATGCGGATCCCCCGGCAAACCGCGCGCCGCGTCAGGATGTCGGCTCGATTCGCTCGGCACCGCCCATCAGCGGCCGCAACACCCTGGGAACGGCCACGCCGCCGTCGGCCTGCTGGAAGTTCTCCAGGATCGCCAGCACCAGCCGCGTGTTGGCGGCCACCGTGTTGTTGAGCGTGTGGCAGAACTTCGTCTCGCCGTCGGCAGTCTTGTACCGCAGGTTCAGCCGGCGCGACTGGTAGTCGTACAGCCGGCTGGCCGAGTGCGTCTCGCCGTAGCCGGTGGACACGTCGCCGTCGCGCACGCGGCTGGGCATGAAGGTTTCGACGTCGTACATCGCCGCGTTCTTCACGCCAAGGTCGCCCGTGCAGACGTCGATCACGCGGTACGGCAGGCCAAGGTGTTGCAGGAGTTCCTCGCTGTAGCCGAGCATCGTCTCGTGCCACTTGCGGCTTTCGGATTCGTCGTTCTTGCAGATGACGACCTGCTCGCACTTCTCGAACTGGTGGACGCGGTAGAGCCCGGCCGCATCCTTGCCGTAGGTGCCGGCCTCGCGGCGGAAGCAGGTGCTGACGGTCGTGTACCTCAGCGGAAGCTGCGCCTCGTCGAGCGTGTCGCCCATGTGCAGGCCCGTGAGCCCGACCTCGCCGGTGCCCACGAGATATAGGCCGTCCTCCGGCACCGCGTACACGGCGTCGCGGCCTGCGGGGAAGAAGCCCGTGCCGACCAACGCTTCCTCGCGCACGATCACCGGCACCGTCGCGGCGGTAAAGCCCTTGTCGATCATCAGGTTCAGCGCGTACTGCGTGACCGCGTTCGACAGCCGGGCCCCCATGCCCAGCAGCACGTAGCTGCGGCTGCCGGCGAGCTTCACGCCCGCCTCGAAGTCGGCGATGCCGAGGTCGCGGCAGAGGGCGAGGTGGTCTTTGGGCTCGAAGTCGAAGCTCGTCGGCTCGCCGTGGGTGCGGACGACGACGTTCTCCGTGTCGTCCTTGCCGCGCGGCACATCGGCGTCGGGCGGGAGCGGGATGGCCATCGCGGCCTCGGCGAGCTCGGCGGCGGCGGCGTTCATGCGGTCCGCCGACGCCTTCACGCCCGTCTTGACCTCCGCCATCTTCGCGACGGCCGCCGCCTTGTCGTCCCCCTTGAGCTTGCCGATCGACTTGCCCGCTTCGTTCTGCTGCTGGCGTAGCGCATCGTGCTCGCGCTGGGCCTCCACGCGGCGGCGGTCGGCGTCGAGGGCGCGGTCGACGGCGCCGGGATCGTAGTTCTTGAGGCGGGCCCCTTCGCGGAAACGCTCCGGGTTCTCGCGCAGCAGCTTCAAGTCGATCATCGCGCGGCGAGTGTAGAGGCTTGGCCCGATGTCCGGCGGCTTGACGTGCCGGCGTCGCACGCGAAGCTGGCGCGGGTGGACGGGCAGTTCTGCTTCATCGTCGCCGGCGCCCTGGTGCTGTTTGCCGTCTTCGGTGTCATTGCGGCACAACGGGCGGCGAAGCTGCGTGACGCGATGCGGCAATTCGCCCTCGATCGCCGCCTCGCGCTCGACACCTCGAAGGATCACGCCGCGCCCTACCGCGTGCCGATGCGCCTGTTCCGCGAGTTCCACCGGGGCGACGACCGCCTCTGCTACAACCAACTGGGCGGCGCCGTACGCGCCGACGACGCCGACCACCCGATCCACGGAGGCGTGCTTCAGTACGAGACCGTCAGTGGATCGGGCAAGAACCGCCGCAAGACGACCCATCGCCACAGCTACCTGCTCGTCTTCATGCCCGAAGCCCGCGCCGGCATCTGGGTGCGGCCCGAGGGCTTTTTCGACCGGATGGCGGCGGCGGTGGGGATGAACGACCTTGACTTCGAGAGCGTTGAGTTCAGCGACGCCTTCCACGTGACCGCCGAGGACGAGCGGTTCTGCTACGACCTGTTCCACCCGCCGATGATCGAGATGATGCTCCGCCGTCGCCCCGAGGGGTTTCGCCTTCAACACGGGTGGTTCGCGATCGTCGCGAGCGGCGCGCGCGGGCCGGACTGGTTCGGTCCGAACCTCGACTTCGCCGCCGACTTCCTCGCGCACTGGCCGCGCCACCTGCGCGCGACGGAGGCGGCGTGAACCCGCTCCTTGGCCTATTGATCGGCGTCGGCGTCGTCGCCCTCCTGCTCGGCGGGTGGTGGATCGCGGTCTACAACCGCCTGGTCCGCCTGCGGCAACACCAGCGCGAGGCGTGGGCGGACATCGACGTCGAGCTCAAGCGCCGGCACGACTTGATCCCGAATCTTGTGCGCACCGTCCAGGGGTACGCCGCGCACGAGCGCGAGGTGCTGGCCGAGGTCATCCGCCTGCGCAACGCCGCCGCGGCCGACACCGAGCCGGCGTCGGCGGGGACGGACGAGACCAAACTCCAGCGCAAGCTGCGCCAACTCTTCGCCCTGGCCGAGCGCTACCCCGACCTCAAGGCCGACCAGCACTTTCGCACGCTTCAGCGGGAACTGGCGCTCACCGAGGATCGCCTCGCCGCCGCCCGCCGATTCTTCAACGCCAACGTACGCGAGCTTAACGCGACGGTGCAAAGCTTCCCGTCTCGCCTCGTTGCCGCGCAGCACGGCTTCACCACCGGCGACTACTTCGAGCTCGCCGACGACGCCGAGCGCGTGGCGCCGCGCGTGGGAATCTGACCGCTCCTCCTTTAGAACTCCTAACCAACGCCGGAGCGGAAGCTCCGGGTCCGGGCAAGTGACCAGTGCCCGCTCCCGAGCCCGGAGCTTCCGCTCCGGCGTCGGCACGTCGTCAGTGCGGATTAGCGTTCGGTCTTCAGCGACACGAACGGCACCGCGGCGGGGTGGACGGTCGCGGTGATCGGCAGCGTGCCGCCGGGGTCGCCGTCAACTTGGACCGGCACGTCGTCGGCGTCGGCGGAGACCGTCACGCTCCGGCCGCGCGATGCCGCGCCGTCGGCGAGGGAGAGGTGTTTGCCCGTCGCCGCCAAGGCGAACAGGCGGGCCAGCGCCAGCTTGCTGGCCACGGGCAGGCAGACGACGTCGAGCACGCCGTCGGTCGCCGTCGCGTTCGGCACGATCGGGAAGCCCGTGCCGTACTGCGGCACGTTGGCGATCATCACGATCCCCGGCGCCGGCCCCCAAAGCGGCTTGCCGTCGACCTCGACCGACAGCGGCGGGAACCCGTAGCCGGCAACGGCGTCGAGGGCCGGCACCGCGTAGCTGGCGAGCCCGATCGCACCGCCGCCGCGCTGGCGTCGGCGGTCGAGGCGGCTGACGACGTGCGCGTCGAACCCGATGCCGGCCATCAGCAGGAAGGGCTCCCCGTTCACGGCGCCGACGTCGAGCCGCGTCGCCCGGCCCGTCTCCAGCGCCGCAAGCGTTCGCGCGGCCACTTGGCGGTCGGCGACCTTCGCGTGGGGCGCTAATTTGTAGCCGGCTCGGCGGATCGTGTGACGGAGGCGGCGGGGCAGGCGGGTGTCGACCGTCGGCTTGGCCATTTTGGCATAGAGCGTTGCCGCGAGCTGCCAGCTTCCCTCGGCCGCGATGTGCCAAACCGGCCGCGGCAGGCCGAGGTACTGGCCCAGCAGGTTGGCGGTGCCCATCGGCACGGGCAGCACCGGCGGCGGATCATTGCCGAAGCGATTGAGCAGGGCGGCGACGGCGGCGCGGATCGTGCCGTCGCCGCCGAGGGCGATCACGGCGTCGGGCCGCTCGGTTGACGGCAGGCGCGAGGCGGGGTGATCGGTCTGGACCGTGACGTCCCACCCCGCCCCGCGCACGGCCCGCGCCACGGCCGCGCCCACGCCGGCGGCGCGACCGCGGCCGGCACGCGGGTTGGCCAGCAGCCAGCACGCGCCGCGCCCGAACCGCACGCGGCGGGAGTCGTCGAGACGGCCGGCAGGATCGGGCATGCGACGAGCATAAACCGGCCGCGGCCCACGTCCGATACCGCGGCGTCAGCGCCGCAACGCACCGCGGCGGTCAATTCCGACGGCGCGGCGTCCGATGCTGGGATTGGGCCCGCGCCCCGCAGCATCATGCCAGCCGCCACCGACAATCCCACGACACCGGCCGACACCGGCACGCTGCGCCCGCGTGGGCAGCTCCGCCCGACGCTGCCGGACCGCATGATGCTCGCGCTGGTCGCGCTGTCGGCAATCGTTCTCGTGGGCGCCACAGGGGCCGCGACGCTCCAGGCGTTGTCGGCCGATCCCGAGGCGGCCTGGCGCGGCACGGCCGCGATCATCCTGTTCGCATTGGCGGCGCTGGTGCCTGGCTGCTTCGCGATCATCGGCCTGATGTTCACGCCGATCCGCCGCCTCGGCCAAGCCGCGCAGATGGTGGCCGAAGGCAAGTTCGACACCGTCGATGTCCAAGGCCGCGACGCCGTGGGGCGGCTGGCGACAACGTTCAACGTGATGGTTCAGCGTGTCGCCGCCGAGCGGAAGTCCGCCGCCGCGGCGCAGCGTCGCCTGAAGCAGCTCAACGCCACACTCGAACGCCAGGTCCAGGATCGCACCGCCGCCATCGAGCGCGCCAGCCAACGCCTGCAAAGCGAGATCGCCGAGAAGGAGGACTTTCTCCGCGCCGTCAGCCACGACCTGAACGCGCCGCTGCGCAACATCGACGGCATGGTCTCGATGATCCAAAAAAAGCACGGCGAAACGCTCGATCCCGACGTCTCCCGCCGCCTCGACCGCGTCAAAGCCAACGTGCAGGCCGAGACCGAGCTCATCAGCGAGATTCTCGAACTCGGCCGCATCAAGACGCGCCGCGACGACCCCGAGCCCGTGCGCGTGCAGGACCTGATCTGGGAGCTGCGCGGTTTGTTCGAGAACGACCTGCGCGAGCAGAACATCGAGCTGGTGATCGAGACGCAGATGCCCACGCTCGTCGTCGAGAAGGCCCGGTTGCGGCAGATCTTCCAGAACCTGATCGACAACGCCATCAAGTACATGGGCGACAGCGAGAGCCGCCGCATCGTGCTGAGCGTGATTCTCGGCCGCGAGGAGGCGACGTTCAACGTCCGCGACACGGGCATCGGCATCGCGCCCGAGGACTGCGAGAAGGTCTTCTACGTCTTTCGCCGCGGCAACAACCACAGCGGCGTCGAAGGCAAGGGTGTGGGCCTGGCGAGCGTGAAGGCGATCGTCGAGAACTACCAGGGCACGATCTGGGTCGAGCCCAACGTGCGCGACGGCGTGGGAAGCAGCTTCAGCTTCACGATCAACGGCCGCTTCGTGCAGGACAGCTCCCGCGTCTTCGCCAAGCCGACCGCCGATGCCAAGCCGACCGCCGGGGGGGCGGTCGAGGCCGATGACGGCACCATCCCGCTCGCCGCGTAGCCCACTGATTGTCCCCGTGCTGGTCGCCCCTTTCCCATCCTCGATCGCGAGCACGCCCGCCACATCCGGCGGGGCGAACGTGCTGCGGGTGATGCTCGTCGATGACGACGCTGACTGTCGGCTGCTCGTGCGCGACGCGGTGGAGGAGGCGATTGAGCGGCCGGTGAACTTCTACGAGTACCCGAGCGGCGTCGCGGCGTTGGCGGCGGTGAGCGAGCCGTTGCCGTACACGCCGGACCTGGTGCTGATGGACATGGAGATGCCGGGCCTGGACGGCGTGGAGACCGTCCGCCGCCTGCGGGCGACGGGCCACTTCGCCGGCGTGCCGATCGTGATGTTGAGCGGCCTTGCGGACGGCGCGGCCATCGCCGCGGCGACCGAGGCGGGGGCCACCAGCTACGCCGTCAAACCCGCCGACGCCGAGCGGTTCGTGCAGACCGTGACGCGGACAGCCGAGTACTGGCTGGTCATCCACCAGACGGCGTCGCGGCACCGCCCGCAGTCAGATTGTCGCCGCTAGTGCCAAGGTGCCGGCGGCCGCTGCCTGACGCGGGCCGTGGCCAGATGGGATGTTGGAGTCGTTCGCCCCGCTGTTGCCGTTTCTCAAGTAGGTCGCCATGCCGTTTCCCGAACCTCACGCCGCTCCGATTCCCCCTGCCGTCCCGTGCCGGCTGCTGTTGATCGAGGACGACCCGGACCAGCAGGAGCTCGTGGTCGAGACGCTCGAGGAGCAGTTCGCCCCCGGCTGCGTGACCGTCGCCGGCACCTGCGGCGACGCCCAGGCCGCGGCGCTGGCGTCGTTCGATTTGATCCTGTGCGACGTCAATCTGCCCGACGGCAACGGCCTGGACCTGTTGGCCCACCTCCGGCAGCACACGGCCGCGCCGATCGTGATGCTCACGGGCGAGAACGACACCGCCCTCGCCCGCGAGGCGATTCGCCGCGGCGCGACCGACTACGTGGTCAAGGCCGGCGCGTACCTGATGACGATGCCGCTCTTGGTCGAGAAGAACCTGGCCGCCGGCTGCCTCGCCCGCGAACGCGCCGACGCCGAAGCCAACCTGCGCGATGAGGCGACCCGCCTGGCCACCGAGCTGTCCGACGCCGAGGAACGCGCCAGCACCGACGCGATGACCGGCTGCTACAACCGCCGCGCGTTCGAACGCATCTTCGAGCAACTCTTCGCTCAAAGCTACCGCAACGGCGAGGACCTGACGTGCGTGATGATCGATCTCGACAAGTTCAAGCAGGTCAACGACACCCTCGGCCACGCCGTCGGCGACGACCTGATCCGCACGGCCGCCAAGGCGATCCAGAGCAATCTCCGCCAAATGGATGTGGCCTGCCGCTACGGGGGCGACGAGTTCATCCTGTTGCTGCCGCGGACCGACTGCGCCCTGGCCAGCGCTGTAGCCGACCGGATTCGGCGCGACTACGCCCACGCCAGCCTCGCGTTGCTCAAGGACGAGTCGCGCTCGATGAGCATCGGCGTCGGCAGCCGCCTGACGGCCAAGCCCGCGCCCGTCAACCCCGAGCAGTTGATGATCGCCACCGACCGCGCCCTCTACCAAGCCAAGGAAAACGGCCGCGACCAGATCGCCGCCTGCGCCTGAGCCTCACCCCATCAGCAGGAACGTGCCGAACATCATCAGCCAGACGATGTCGAGGAAGTGCCAGTAGAGCGCCGCGTGCCGCACGCCCACGAAGTGCTCATGGTCGTACTTGCCCGCGTGGGCCTTAATCGTGACCGTCGCCAAGTAGGCCACGCCGCCGAGCACGTGGGCGGCGTGGATCAGGACGAAGACGAACAGCAGCCCCCACAGCCGCGTGTCACGCGGGCCGCTGTTGGCGACCACGTCCGGGCCCGCCCCGACGTCGCGACCGAGCAGTTGGATCATCGCCGGCGTCTGCACGATCAGGAACAGCAGCGCCAAACCGTTCGTGATCCACAGCCACGCGCGGAACTTGCCCTGCCGCTCCCGCCGCACCGCCTTGACGGCCACGTGGATCGCGACGCTGGCGGCGAGCACGATCGCCGTGCTGAGGAACAGCTTCCAGTCCCCCATCTGCTCGCGGAAGTAGCCGACGGGGAACTCGCTGCGCATCTGGATGCGCAGGATCGCGTAGATCAGCATGCCGCTGGCGAAGAGCAGGGCCAAGCCGAGCAGGAAGAGCCACATGCCCACGGTTTGCACGCGGGCGGGCACGATGTGGCTGCGGTCGAGGCTGTACTGCGGCCTTGGGGCGACCTCCTGCTCGTCGTACCCTTCGTCGCCGGCGGCATCGCTCATGCGGGACTGTAAGCGGGCGACCCGCCACGCCGCGCAAAAAGGGTGCGACCGTTCGTGCTACACTTGCCCGCTTGCGTTCGTGCTACACTTGCCGGCTTGTCCGAACTCACGCGCGAAAACATGAAGGTGGCCCAGGAGAAGGCCGTGCTCGTCGGCGTGCTCCTGCCCGACTCGACCGCCGACCCGCGCGACCCGCTGGGCGAGCTCGCCAGCCTCTGCAAAACCGCCGGCGCCACGCCCGTTGGCCAAGTGCTGCAAAACCGTCGCGCCATCGATCCCGGCACCTACGTCGGCAGCGGCAAGGCGAACGAGATCGCGATGCTCGCCAAGCAGACCGACGCCGACTTCATCGCCTTCGACAACGACCTGACGCCCAGCCAGATCGGGCAGCTCGAAAAGCTCATCAACACCACGCTCGAAAGCCCGCGCGGGCGGGGCGTGAAGGTGCTCGACCGCAGCGAGATCATCCTCGACATCTTCGCCAACCGCGCCCAGACGTACGAGGCCAAGCTCCAGGTCGAGCTGGCGCAGATGGAGTACACCTACCCGCGCCTCACGAAGATGTGGGGCCACCTCGAGCGCATCGCCGGCGGCGGGACGATCGGCGTGGGCACGCGCGGGCCGGGCGAGACGCAGCTCGAAATCGACCGCCGGCTGGTCCGCAAGCGCATCAGCGATCTCAAGGCCGAGATTGCCAAGGTGCAGGCCCGCAAGCACCGCGAGGTGGAGAAGCGCGTCGATCGCCACTTCACCGCCTGTCTGGTCGGCTACACGAACGCGGGCAAAAGCACGCTGTTCAACACGCTCACGCAGGCCGGCACGTACGCCGACGACAAGCTCTTCGCGACGCTCGACACGAAGACGCGCTCCTGGTCCATCGGCCGGGGTGGCGAAGCACTTCTGAGCGACACGGTCGGGTTCGTCCGCGACTTGCCGCACAACCTTGTCGCGAGTTTCAAGGCGACCCTGGAGGAGGCGATCCACGCTGACGTGCTGCTGCACGTGCTCGACGTCGGCCACCCGCGGGCGAGGCAGCAGTACGACGCGGTCAAGCACGTGCTGGCCGAGATCGGCGCCGGCGATCGGCCGGAGATGTTGCTGCTCAACAAAACCGACACGCCCGAGGGCGCCGCCAACGTCGACGAATGGCTGGCCGTCCACCCCGATGCCATCGCCATCAGCGCCAAGGCCGGAACCGGCCTCGACCGCCTGGCCGGTCACGTCGCGAAGCTGTACCAGGGCACCCGGACCGACGTCACCCTCCGCCTGCCCGTGACCGACGGCGCGCTGATGAGCCAGCTCGAACGCTCGGCCGTCATCCACGACCGGACGTACGAGGGCGACGTCGCGATCCTCCAGGCCACCGTTGGCGAACGCACGCTCGGCGACCTGCGTCGCAACGGCGGCGTGGAGATCGTCGACGAGGTCACCATCGGCGCGTGAACGCGGGTACGCCGCAGAAAAAGCAAAAGCCCCGCACGTTACGCGCGGGGCTTTGCTTATGAATTCTGCGGAGAACGACTTACGAGTGGCTCGACTTGAGCGAGTTCATGTGCGCCAACGCCTGCTCGATCTCGCCGTGCTGGCGGGCGATCACGCTTTTGGCATCGGCGGAGACGTCCCCCTCCTGGAGCGCGTCGGAGTAGGACTTGACGGCGTGCTCCTCGCCGCGGATGCACTCGCCGAGAATCGCGCCGTCGCCGCCGGTGAGGGCGTCCTTCAGGCCGATCCAGCCACGGTGCAGGCCGGCGGCGGCGCTGCCGTGATCCGTCGGCGTGCCGCCGGCGGCGCGGACGATGCCCTGTAGCTCCGTCGCGTACGTCGCCCGCTGCTGCGCGTACTGCGTGAACAGCGTCTTGAGCGACGCGTCGTTGACTTTGTCGGCGGCCTGCTCGTAGCCGGCTTTGCCGTCGATTGCGGTTTGAACGAGATCGTTGAGTTTGCTGGTATCTGCCATGGGACCCAGTCTATCGCAAACGCCGTGCGAGCCGCGAATTGGCTACCGTGACGGCCGATGCTCCCGCAAGTTGGCCGACAAGGCGTATTTGGCAGACAAGTTGTCGCGACCAGCCACCCGCTGGCGACCCAAGGCGGGCTCGACGCGATGGCCAACGGCGGCAACGCGATCGACGCCGCCGTCGCGGCCGCGGCCTGCCTGACTGTCGTCGAGCCGACCAGCAACGGACTCGGCGGCGATCTCTTCGCCATCCTCCACGACGGCCAGTCGCTCCACGGCCTCAACGCCAGCGGCCGCAGCCCCGCCGCGTGGACGCCCGAGCGCTTCGCCGGCCTCGACCAGATGCCGCAGTGGGGCGGCGACAGCGTGACCGTCCCCGGCTGCGTCGCCGGCTGGCGCGACCTGACCGACCGCTTCGGCCAATGCAGCCTCGGCGAGAATCTTCAGGCCGCCATCCGCCACGCCCGCGACGGCCATCCGGTCTCGCCGATCACCGCCGCCGCCTGGCAACGGGCCGCGAAGAAGTTCGGCGAGAACAGCGGCTTCAAGCAAGTCTTCTGCCCCGCCCCGTCCGTTGGCGACATCTGGAAAGCCCCCGGCCACGCCCGCACGCTCGAGACGATCGCCGCCGACGGCGGCGACAGCTTCTACAACGGCGAGATCGCGCAAGCCATCGCCGAGGCGATCCAAGCCGACGGCGGTGTCCTGTCGACCGACGACCTCGCCGCCCACGCGAATGACTGGCTGACGGCCGACGAACTGCTGTCCGCCGCTGGCCTCGGGATCACGCTCCACGAAATCCCGCCGAATGGCCAAGGCGTTGCCGGCCAAATGGCGCTGCAACTCTGCGACGCGCTGCACTTTGACGGCAACTGGTTCGGGGGGCGCGGTTTGCACCTGCAAGTCGAGGCGATGAAGCTCGCCTTCGCCGATCTGCACGCCCACGTCGCCGACCCCGCCGCGATGAGCTTCCCGCCGGCGGCGCTGGTCGATCCCGCTTACGCCGCGTCGCGCCTCGACCTGCTCGATCGGGACATGGCCAGGGACTACGGCCCCGGCCAGCCGCGGCCCGGCGGCACGGTCTACCTCTGCGCCGCCGACGGCGAGCGGATGATCTCGCTGATCCAAAGCAACTACTTCGGCTTCGGCAGCGGCGTCGTTGTCGGCGACTGGGGCATCGCCCTGCAAAACCGCGGCTTCGGCTTCGTTTTAGATGAAGGCCACCCGAATCAGGTCGGCCCGCGCAAGCGGCCGTTCCACACGATTATCCCCGGCTTCGTCACGCAGAATGGCGACCCGACGATGGCCTTCGGCGTCATGGGCGGCCCGATGCAGGCCCAGGGCCACCTGCAAATGATGCTCCGCATCTTCGCCACCGGCCAGGATCTCCAAATCGCCAACGACGCCCCCCGCTGGCAACTCGCCCGCGACGCAAACGGCGACTGGGAACTCTGGCACGAACAGAACTTCGACGCGAACGTGCTGAGCGACCTCGCCCGCCGCGGCCATCGCTTGCAGGTGAAAAGCTACGAGAACTTCGGCGGTGCCCAACTTATCCGCCGCCACGCCAACGGCATCTACGAGGCGTCCAGCGACCCCCGCAAGGACGGCCACGCGGGGGCGCGATGAAGTTGCGTCGACGGCAAGCCCGGCGACACTGCCAGACGATGCGACTCCTCCCCTTTCTCGTCGGGCTCACGCTTATGACTTTCGCCGCCAACGCTCAAGATCGCCCGCCCGTTGCCATCGCCATTCACGGCGGGGCGGGCACGCTCGGGCGCGGCGACATCACGCCGGAGCAGGACGCCGAGTACCGGGCGGCGCTGGAGACGGCGCTGCGGGCGGGCGAGCAAGTTCTGCTCGACGGCGGCTCGGCGATGGACGCGGTCGAGGCGACGATCGTGACGATGGAAAACTCGCCGCTCTTCAACGCCGGCAAGGGTGCCGTCCTCACGGCCGAGGGCAAGGCGGAGCTCGACGCGAGCGTGATGGACGGCGGCACCGGTCAGGCTGGGGCGATCGCGAGCGTGACGACGATCAAGAACCCGATCAAGCTCGCCCGCCTCGTGATGGAGCGAAGCGGCCACGTGTTGCTCGTTTCCGACGGAGCCGAGACGTTCGCCGACGAAACGCAGGTGGAGCGCGTCGAGAACGACTACTTCCTCACCGACCGCCGCCGCGAGGCGCTGGAACGGCTCAAGGAGCAGGAGGCGACGCAGGAGGGCCGAGCGCTGGGCATCGGCGAGGGCAAGTTCGGTACGGTCGGCTGCGTCGCGCTCGATGCCGAGGGCAACCTGGCGGCGGGCACGAGCACGGGCGGATTGTCGAACAAACGCTTCGGCCGCGTGGGCGACTCGCCGATCGTCGGCGCCGGCACGTGGGCGGACGCTCGCGTGGCCGTCAGTTGCACGGGGCAGGGCGAGTACTTCATCCGGCTGGGCATCGCCCGCGACCTGGCCGCCCGTGTTGCCTACCTGGACGAGTCCGCATCTGACTCCGCGACCGCCGTCATCGACGGCCTCACCACCGCCGGCGGCCTGGGCGGCCTCGTCGGCATGGGTGCGGACGGAACCGCCTTCTACTCGTTTAACACCGAGGGCATGTACCGCGGCCACGTCGCCCGCGACGGCACACTGAAGGTAGCGATCTACGAGGATGAACAGCCCGAGTAGCGACGGTGGGACTCGAACCCACACTCCGTGAGGAACCGCATTTTGAGTGCGGCGCGTCTGCCAATTCCGCCACGTCGCCGAGGGGCGTGAAGCTTAGCCCGAGCCGGGGAGGTTGTCTGCATCGTTGAGTTGACGCAGCTCGGCGGCGAGAGCGGGGAACCCGCAGTGGTCGGCCCAATCGGCGGGGGTGGCTTGATGGTCGCGATCGCGTCGGGCGAGGCTGCCGCCGAGTTCGACGAGGCGGAGCGCGAGTTCGCGATGGCCGAACGCTGCGGCAAGGTGCAGGGCGGTTTCGCCGGTGGAAAACTGGGTGCTCGGATCGACCCCGGCCTCCACCAATCGGGCAACCGCCTCGCGACGGTCGTTCATCGTCGCCAGCCGCAACGCACTGGCGAGCGCGGCGTCGTCGGCAGAGGGAAGGAGCGACGCCATCGCGTCGAGGTCGCCCAAGCCGGCGGCGGCGGGGAGATCCAGCCTTGCCCTGTGCTCGCGGAGCCGAAGCGCCGCCGCGACCTCGCGGTGGCCGATGGCGGCGTGCAGGGCGGCGGTCGGGTCGGCACCGTGGCCGACGAGGGTGTCCACCAACGCCAGTTGCACGCCGCTCTGGCGCGGCACCATGCCGCTGGCGACGAGGCCGAGCGCGGTCCCGGCCCCATCGGTGCCACAGCCGGCATCGACCTCGGCGCCGGCGGCAACGAGCACGTCGACGATCTCGGTGATGTTCGCCGGCAGCGAACCGGTGCGAACCGGGTTCTCCGCCACAAAGTGCAGCAGCGTCGGGCGGGCAAAGTAGATGACGAACGGCGGGTGATCGTCCTCGACCCGCCGCGTCGCGAGCGACGGGTCGTCGGCAAGCATCCGGCGCAGTTCCCCGACGCGGCCCGTGTCGATGCAGGCAACGGCGCGCCGCAGCAGCGGGTCGGTGATCGGTTTCTGCTTCGAAGGGTGAACCGGGTCGTCGCTCACGCGGGCGAGTGTAGCGGCGGCTAGACGTCGAACAGATCGGCGACCTTGACCTCGAAGCCGGGCAGCACGTCGCCGCCGGTGAGGGTGTCGTCGGCGGTCAGCGTGTGGTAGTGATCGGCGTCGGCGTAGACGCGGACGGTGCGGGTCGCCGGGTAGAGCAGCCACGTGAGGCGGCAGCCGCTGGCGAAGTACTCGCGAAGCTTCTTGTCCATCTCCGCCTCGATGTTGGACTCGCTGATGACCTCGACGGCGAGGGTCGGCGGCTCTTGCGGAACTTTTTCCTTGCGCTCGGGGTCGCGGACGTCGCCGGGTGCCGTCCAACTCACATCTGGCAGTCGGCTGTTGCCGCCGGCCATTTTAATTGGGCCATTGCCGGGCACAACTTTGCCGCCGAGCTTGTTCGCCTTGACGTGCGACTTGACTGCGAAGAAGACCTCGCCCGCAAGTTCGGCTTCGCGTCGTCCCACGGCCTTCTCCACAAGGGTGTTGTTCACAAGTTCCACAAGGCGACCGTCGTGCCGCGCATCCATTCGCTCAAACTGTTCAAACGTGACGGTGCCGGGCGACGGATTGGAGATGATACGATCCAGCGGCACCTGACCCAGCAGCTCCCACCAATCGGCCAGGCTGCGGGGCTCGGCTGGAGGTGGAGCAATTGATTTCTCCGCAACCTTCGACGGCGGATCGGCAAGGAGCGTCATGGCGAAAGTCTATCACACCCCAAGCTCGCCCTTCACCCGCTTGAACGTCTCGACCGCCTTCTGCAAATCCTCGCGGCTGTGGGCGGCGCTGATTTGC
Organism: Tepidisphaeraceae bacterium; assembly: GCA_965214125.1. Classification (GTDB taxonomy): domain Bacteria; phylum Planctomycetota; class Phycisphaerae; order Tepidisphaerales; family Tepidisphaeraceae; genus CBDCBA01. The sequence goes on along the minus strand of CBDCBA010000009.1, from coordinate 16,547 downwards.
GTGCGAATCCGTGCCTTCGCCTGCGGCACCACCGGGTAGCTGAAGCCGACCACGTACACGCCCAGGTCCAGCATCCGATCGGCAAACTTCGAGGCCAGGGCCGCGTCGTAGAGCATCACCGGCACAATGGGGTGGCTGCCGGGCAGCAGGTCGAAGCCAGCCTGTGTCATCTTATCACGGAAAAAACGCGTGTTCGCTTCGAGGGTGTCGCGCAGGCGCGGGTCGTTCTCGATCAACTCGAACGCTTTGATCGCCCCCGTCACCAGCGGCGGTGCCATCGTGTTGCTGAACAAGTACGGCCGGCTGCGCTGCCTGAGCAGTTCAACAATCTCCGCCCGCCCGCTCGTGAACCCGCCGCTGGCGCCGCCGAGGGCTTTGCCGAGGGTTCCGGTGATGACATCCACACGGCCCATCACGCCACAATGCTCGTGCGTACCGCGACCGGTTTTACCGACAAAGCCCGTGGCGTGGCAATCGTCGACCATCACCAGCGCATCATGCTTTTCCGCCAGATCGCACACTTTGTCGAGCTTGGCAATGTACCCGTCCATGCTGAAGACGCCGTCGGTCGCGATCATCTTGTGCCGTGCACCCGCTTCGTCGGCCTCCTTCAGCTTGGCTTCGAGGTCCGCCGGGTCGTTGTTCTTGTACCGGAACCGCTTCGCTTTGCAGAGTCGGATGCCGTCGATGATGCTCGCGTGGTTGAGCTCGTCGCTGATAATCGCGTCGTCGGCCGTCAGCAGCGTTTCGAACAGCCCGCCGTTCGCGTCGAAGCAGCTTCCGTAGAGAATTGTGTCCTCCGTCTGAAGGAAGCCGCTGATCTTGTCTTCGAGTTGCTTGTGAATGATTTGCGTTCCACAAATGAAGCGGACGCTCGCCATGCCAAAGCCGTAGTCGTCGAGGCCCTTGTGGGCGGCCTTGGTGATCTCCGGGTGCTGCGCCAGGCCAAGGTAGTTGTTGGCGCACAGGATCAGCACTTCATTGCCCGCGTCCGCGTCGCCCGCCGGGTTGATGACGCCGCGCGTCAGTTCCTCCGCGTTCGCACCGTCGACGCCCACGCCAACGCTCGTGCCCTGCGGCGTGGTGATAAGACGTTCGCCCTTGTAGAGCCCGTTGTCGCGGATCTCGCCGAGGGTGGTTTCGATGTCGTTCTTGATCGCTCCGAACATGCCGCCATGCTACGGGAATGCCAGCCCCCGAAGGATTTCTCGTGCTTGACAAGCCGGCCGGCGTTTCGTCGGCGAAGGCGCTCAACCGGGTCAAGGCTCGTTTCGGCAAGGGCGTGAAAGTCGGCCACGCCGGGACCCTCGACCCATTCGCCACCGGCGTGCTCGTGGCGATGATCGGCCGCGCCACCAAAACCTGCGAGCGTGTGATGGCCCTGCCCAAGCGGTACGAGGCAACGCTCAAGCTCGGCGCAACCACCGACACGCTCGACCCGGAGTCGGAGGAACGCGCGGCCCATCCAATCGAGCCACCAACACGCGAGGCTATTGAGGCGGCGTTGGCGGAGTTCCGCGGCGAGATTCAGCAGAAGCCGCCGGCGTTCAGCGCGATCAAAGTCGGCGGCCGCCGGGCGTACGACCTGGCACGCGGCGGTGAGGCGGTCGACCTGCCGGCGCGACCGGTGACGATCCACGACATCGACCTGCTCGCCTACGACTGGCCGACGCTGCGCCTCGACGTGCGCTGCGGCCGCGGCTTTTACGTTCGCAGCCTTGCCCGCGACGTGGCAGAAGCGATCGGAACAACCGGCTACCTGACGGCCCTTCGCCGCACTGCGGTCGGGCCGTTCGTGGCCGAGGCGGCGGGCGATGCCGACGGCGTTCTCCTGCCGCTTTCGGTCCTCGACTTGCCCGATTCCGCGTCCGTTTGACGCGCGGCGTCGTTTTCTTATCTAATGTGTGCCAACCGCCCGCGCCCACCACCGCCGGACCCTTCGCAGACGAACGAACCCCTCCCCCAATGCCCAACGCCCGCCAAATGGCCGTCGCGTCCATCGCGACGACAACGCGTAATCTCAAGCGCCTCGAGTTCCAGAAGAACCACGTCAAGAGCCTGTTCGGCGTCAACGTCTTCAACGTCGACGAGCAACGCTCCCGCCTGCCCAAGCCGGCATTCAAGGCCCTGCGGCACACGGTCGAGGAGGGCGCCCCCCTCGCCGCCGAGCACGCCGACTCAATCGCCAGCGCCATGAAGGATTGGGCGATGGAAAAGGGCGCCACGCACTTCACCCACATGTTCCAGCCCATGACCGGGCTGACCGCCGAGAAGCACGACAGCTTCCTTAGCCCCCTCAACGACGGCAAGGCCATCAGTTCCTTCAGCGGCAAGGAGCTCGTCAAGGGCGAGCCCGATGCCAGCAGCTTTCCCAGCGGCGGCCTACGCGCCACCTTCGAGGCCCGCGGCTACACCGCCTGGGACCCGACGAGCCCGGCGTTCGTCATGGAGAACCCCAACGGCATGACGCTCGTCATTCCGACGGCCTTCCTGAGCTACACGGGCGAAGCGCTCGACAAGAAAACGCCCCTCCTCCGCAGCATGGCCGTCGTCGACCAGCAGGCCAAGCGCGTGCTAAAGCTCTTCGGCAAGGAGCCGGCCCGCGTCTTCACCACGGTCGGGCCCGAGCAGGAATACTTCCTCGTCGACAAGAGTCTGTTCGTCCTTCGCCCCGACCTGCTGACGTGTGACCGCACGCTGTTCGGTGCCAAGCCGCCCAAGGGGCACGAGCAGGACGACCACTACTTCGGCGCCATCCCCGACCGCGTCCTCGCCTTCATGGCCGAGAGCGAGGCGGAGATGCTGAAGCTTGGCATCCCGGTCAAGACGCGACACAACGAGGTGGCGCCGGGCCAGTACGAGATCGCGCCGATTTTCGAGACGACGAACGTGGCGGTCGATCACCAGATGCTGGTGATGAGCACGATCCGCAAGGTCGCCGCCAACTATGGGTTGGAGGCGATTATGCACGAAAAGCCCTTCGCCCGCGTGAACGGCAGCGGCAAGCACAACAACTGGTCGATGAGCACGACCGACGGCGAGAACCTGCTCGAGCCGGGCGAAACGCCGCACGAGAACGCGCAGTTCCTGGTCTTCTGCATCGCGACGATCAGCGCCTTGTTCCACTACGGCGACGTGTTGCGCATGGCAATCGCGACGGCGGCGAATGACCACCGCCTCGGCGCCAACGAGGCCCCGCCAGCAATTTTGAGCGTCTTCCTCGGCGATCAGCTTGAGGACGTGATGAACCAAATCGAGAAGGGCGACGCCACCAGCAGCAAGAGGGGCGGCGTGTTCAACACGGGCGTGGACGTGTTGCCGAACATTCCCAAAGAGGCCGGCGACCGCAACCGGACGAGCCCATTCGCCTTCACCGGCAACAAGTTCGAGCTACGCGCCGTCGGCGGCAGCCACAACATCGCCGGGCCAAACACAGTCCTGAACGCGATGGTCGCCGAGCGGCTGGACTACGTCGCGACGGAGCTCGAGAAGGCCACGGGCGGCGGCAAGGAGCTGCACGAGGCCGTCGGTGAACTGCTGAGCAAGATGCTCAAGGAGGCCAAGCCCGTCATCTTCAACGGCGACAACTACAGCGACGAGTGGCACCAGGAGGCCGAGCGCCGCGGGCTGCCGAACCTGAAGAACACGCCCGACGCGCTGCCGGTGCTCAAGAGCGACAAGTGCAAGAAGCTCCTTAGCAAGTACGGCATTTACACCGAGAAGGAGCTCGAAAGCCGGTACAACATCCTCAGCGAGAGCTATTGCAACACGATCAGTATCGAGGGTGAGACGGCCAGCCACATCGCCAAGACGATGATCCTGCCGGCCGCCCTGCGGTTCGCGGCGCAGCTCGACAGCTCGACCGGCCTACTGAGCGATCTCACGGGCGACCTGACCAACTCGCTCAAGGCAAACGTCAAGCAGTTGATGGCAAACATCAAGAAGCTCGACGCCGCCCTCGCCGCCGACCACCCCGAGGATCCCGAGGCCGCCGCCAAGTACATGCGCGACGAGGTGCTGGGCACAATGCTCCAACTCCGCGAGGCGGCCGACAACCTGGAGGAGATCGTTCCCGACGACCTCTGGCCGCTGCCGACCTACCGCGAGATGTTGTTCATCCGGTAGAACTGAATAGTTGAGCACACATTCAGCGACGACCGCGCCCTCCACGGGTGCGGTCGTCTCGCCTGTGCAACCGGCTTTCGTTCAGCTCGCGCCGTGGGAACCCCCCCCACACCCTCAGACCGTGGCGAGTTCCGACTCGACTTGGTTGGCTTCGAGTTCATCGACAACGCCATCCGCGTCGCTCGCGGCCGATGCCGTTGACTCTGCGACGGCCAGCCGGCGCCGCTCGTTAAGCCGCTTCATTCGCCGCATGCCGTCGCCGACGAGCGCAACGTAGTTGCCGCCGAGCACCCGCTCGACCTCACCCAGCATCTCGCCATCCGGCCGCACGCGCAGATCATTCGCGAACCGAAGCGTGAGGGTCTTTCGCTCACCGCACACCTTGTCACTCGCGACGCGGGCGTAGACGTCGCACCCGCCGCGGAACTGCTGGAAAATCGGCTTGAGCGCGGCCAGCATCTCCGGCGTGTGGCGTGTCGGGTCGAGGTCCAGCCGGATTGCCGTCGTCAGCTTGCCCGCCGCCGCCTCGAGCGGGAGCACGTCGCGCACGATCAGGCAGGGCGTTTCCCGCCGCTTATCCACGCTGCCGCGAACAAAGATGATTTGGTCGGCTTTTAAGCAACCGGGGTAGGCGAGTTCGATCTCCTCGTAGGTTTCCGCGAACGCCATCCCCTCGATCTTGCCATCGAAGTCCTCGAACTCGATGATGGCCCATTTCTTTCCGGCGCACCGGCCATTCTTGCCGATGCGGCTGCGGACGGCCGAGATCATGCAGCCGATGACGACCTCGCTGCCCTCGCTCGCGGCCATCGCTTCGCCGGTGCTGGCCGTCGTGTAGCGCTCGACCGTCGCCTGGTGCTGGCGAAGCGGGTGGCTGGTGAGGTAGAAGCCGAGCAACTCCTTCTCGAACTGCAACAGGTCGCGCGGGTCGAACTCCTTCACATGCGGCAGCGGGGGCTCGTCGACCACGGTCGAGTCGGCCGGCCCGCCGAAGAGGGCCGTTTGCCCGCTGCGCTTGTCCGCCTGCGCCTGCTGGCCCGCCTCGTACGCCGAGTCCAGCGCGTGCACGAGCGGCGCCCGCTTCTCGTGAATGCTTCCGAACGCCCCGCACCGGATAAGCGAATCGACTGTGCTCTTCTGCACCGCCTTCGCGTCGACACGCTCGCAGAAGTCGAACAGGCTTTTGAACTCACCCCTCGCCTCGCGTTCCGCGATCACTGTTTCGACCGCTTTCTCGCCCACGCCTCGGACCGCGGTCATGCCAAAGCGAATCACGCTTTGCTGCGACTTGTTCTTGCCCCTGCCAATGCTGCGAACCACCGGCGTGAAGTCCTTGCCGCTATAGTTGACGTCCGGCGGCAAAACTTCGATGCCACGCTCGTCTCCGGGTAGTTGCACCTTGCCGCACTCGTCAATGTACTCAACGACCTTTTCCGTGTTGCCCGACTCGAACGTCAGCAGGGCAGCCATGTATTCGACGGGGTGATAGGTCTTCATGTACGCGGTCTGGTACGCGACAACCGCATAGCGCGTGCTATGGCTCTTGTTAAAGCCGTACCCGCCGAACTTCAAGATCAGACCGAACACCTCAGTTGCAACATCTTCTGTCAATCCGCGTTCCTTCGCCCCTTCGATGAACTTTGGCTTGAACTTGGCGATCACGTCCGCCTTCTTCTTGCTGATCGCCTTGATGAGTCCATATGCCGCCCGGAGGGGAATGCCACCCAAACGATTGAAGATGCGCATCACCTGTTCCTGGTAGACCATGATGCCGTAGGTCTCGTCCAGAATCTCATCCATCAGCGGGTGGACCTTTGGGACCGGTTGCGTTCCGTGCTTCCGGGCGCAGTAGTCCGGGATTAGCTCCATCGGACCCGGCCGATAGAGCGCGTTGGCGGCGATGAGGTCCTCCAAGCGGTCGGGCTTCATCTTCAGCAAAAGGTCCTGCATTCCGCCCGATTCGAACTGGAAAATGCCGCGCGTTTCGCCGCGCCGGAAGAGGTCGAGGACGGTCTGGTCATCGAGCGGGATCGCCTCGATGTCGATCTCGATTCCCTGCGTCTCCTTTACCAGATCGATCGACCGCTGCAACGTCGTCAGCGTGCGCAGGCCGAGAAAGTCCATCTTGAGAAGACCGCACTTCTCTACGGTTGGACCTTCGTACTGCGTCAGCACGTTTCCATCCTTGTCGCGGTAGAGCGGCACGAGTTCGTCGAGTGGCTGCTCCGCGATCACCACGCCCGCCGCGTGACACCCGGCGTTGCGGCAAAGGCCTTCGAGCTTCTTGGCGATGTCGATGACCTTCGTCACCTTCGGGTCGATCTGGTACAGCTCGCGCAACTCGGGAACGCGCTTAATCGCATCGTCAATCTTGATGCCGGGCGGGGCGGCGGGAATGAGCTTTGTCACCCGGTCCACCTCGCCGAGCGGCATCGCCAGCACGCGCCCGACATCCCGCACCGCCGCCTTCGCCGCGAGCGTGCCGAAGGTAATGATCTGCGCCACGTGCCCGTACTTCTCGCGGACGTAGTTAATGACCTCCGCCCGTCCGTTCATGCAGATGTCGATATCGATATCCGGCATCTCCGCCCGGTCGGGGTCCATGAACCGCTCGAACAGCAAATCATACTTCACCGGGTCAACGTTGCAGAGCCCGAGCAGGTAGCCAACCATCGTTCCGACACCGCTACCACGAGCGCCGACCGGAATTCCCTGCTCGCGGGCATAGTTGCAGAAGTCCCAGACGATCAGGAAGTAGGAGCAAAAGCCTTTGCCCGCGATCACGCCAATCTCCTTCTCCAACCGCTCGCGTACGTCGTCAGCCACGTTCTTTGTCCCGTACCGCCACTGCAACCCTTCCTCACACAGATGGCGCAAGTATGCTTCATCCGCCTGTAGTGTGGGCTCCGGCCCACCATCCGCACGGTTCGCTGCCGCCCACCCTTCGGGAATCTTGTAAACAGGCGCATATTGCTTGCCAAAATCAAGTTCTACATTGCACTGATCCGCGATTCGACGCGTGTTCGCGAAGGCGTCCCCCATCCCTTGCAACGACTCCCGCATCTCCGCCGGCGTCTTCAGATACAGCTCCTGCGGGTAGATCAGCCGATTTTCGTCGTCGTGCAGCTTTCCGGTCGAAATGCAGCACAAGCAGTTGTGAGCGAAGTGGTCGTCCTTGTCCAGCCAGTGAACATCGTTCGTCCCGACCACCCCCACGCCCATACGGTCGGCGAGGGCCATTAGTTCCGGGTTGACCGCGTTCTGCTCCGGGATGCCGTTGCCCTGCACTTCAATGTAGAACTTTTCCTCGCCGAAGATGCCGGCGTAGAGCTCGGCGATCTCCTTCGCCTTGGCCTTGTCGTGCTTCATATACGCCGACGCCACCTCGCCACCCAGGCACGCGCTGGTCCCAATCAGTCCACCTTTGAACTCTCGCAACAGTTCCTTGTCGATGCGTGGCTTGTAGTAGAATCCCTCCTTGTACGACAGCGAAGACAACTTCAACAGATTCCGATACCCCTCCAAGTTCTCGGCAAGCAACAGCAGGTGGTAAGCCGACTCGCCGGGCTTCGTCGTCCGGTCGTCCCGCCGGGTCGGCGAAACGTACGCCTCCATCCCCAGAATCGGCTTGATTCCCGCGTCGACGCATGTCTGGTAGTGGTCGATCAGCCCGAAGAGCGCCCCGTGGTCGGTGATGGCGATCGCGTCCATCCCGTGCTGCTTGGTCCGCTTGACCAGGTCCTTCACCCGGCACGCCCCGTCGAGCATGGAGTAGTGCGTGTGAACATGGAGGTGGACGAAGGAATCGGCGGCGGGCATGGGGCGATTGTACGAACATCATCCGTACGGCAACGCGACCCGTCGCGCCGTCGACACCCTGTCCCCAACCGCCGGCCACGCGGCGCGGCGGGCGCTACAAATAGCCATGCCTGCCAGCCCGTTGAACAAGGAACTCGCCACCATGTTTGCCACAATGGCGCAAGTGCTCGACATCAAGGGCGGCGGGTTCCGGGCGGTCAGCTTCAGCAAGGTCGGCCGCCTCTTGGAGGAGATGACGACGGATATCAAGGCCGTCTACGCGGAAGGGGGGACGAAGGGGATCGAGGCGATCAAGGGGATTGGGGCGTCGTCGGCGAAGATTATCGTCGACTACCTGAACGATGGGCGGAGCACTGATTACGACGAGTTGCTCGCCAGCGTGCCGCCGGGCGTGCTGGCGATGCTCGATATCGGCGGGATGGGGCCCAAGACGGTCACAGCCGTTTGGCAGGAAAAGGGTGTGGAGTCGATCGACGCTCTGTCGGCGGCGATTGCGGACGGGTCACTTGAGGGAATCAAAGGGCTTGGGAAGAAGAAGCTCGAACAGATTCGCCAAGGGATCGAGTTGCTCGCGAAGGGCAACGAGCGACGAAGCCTCGGGAGCGCGGTGAAGGTCGCGCGGCCGCTGCTCGAACGGCTGCGCGACCTGCCGGGCGTCTCGCGCGCTGAGATGGCGGGCAGCCTGCGGCGGGGGAAGGAGACGATCGGCGACCTGGACTATCTCATCGTCGCCGAGGATGCGACGGCGACGCTGAAGGCCTTCAGCGAGTTTCCGGAGGCCGATCGCGTGTTGGTGCTGGGCGACAGCAAGTGCAGCATCGTGACGCACGACGGATTGCAAGTCGATTGTCGCGTCGTGCCGGCAAGTAGCTTCGGAGCGGCCTTGCAATACTTCACCGGGAGCAAAGATCACAACAAAACACTCAGGGGGCTGGCCCTCGACCGCGGCTATACGCTGAACGAGTGGGGCATTTACGAGAAGGGGACCTGGGACGAGGCGGAGAAGAAGTCGGGTGCGGTGCCGACGCTCGAGAGCGAGGTGGGGCCGGAAGAGGCGGACGTCTACGCGTGGTTCGATCTGCCGTGGATTCCGCCGGAACTGCGGGAAGACCGTGGTGAGTTCGAAGCCGAGTCGTTGCCGGACCTGGTGGAGATCAGCGACTACCAAGGCGATTTGCACACGCACACGCTTGCGAGCGACGGCACCGCCTCCATTGAAGAGATGGCCGAGGCGGCGAAGGCGCTTGGCTACCAGTTCCTCGCCATCACCGATCACTCCAAGAGCCAGATTCAAGCGAACGGTCTGGATACCAAGCGACTGATGAAGCACGCCGAAGCAATTCGAGCCGCGAATGAGAAGGTAAAGGGCGTCACACTCCTCGTCGGCACCGAGTGCGACATTCTCAGTGACGGCAGCATAGACTACGAGGACGCCGTGCTGGCGGAGCTCGATTGGGTGGTCGCCTCGCCGCACGTGGCGTTGCGGCAGGAGACGAAGAAGGCGACGGATCGCCTCCTGCGGGCGATCGATCACCCGTACGTCAACGCGATTGGCCACCCCACGGGGCGACTCATCAACAAGCGGGAAGGCCTGCCCCTCGACATGGCGGCCATCGTCGCGCGGGCGAAAGAGACGGGCACGGCCCTTGAAGTCAACGCCAGTTACCAGCGGCTGGACCTCAGCGACACGCACGCCCGGATGGCGATCAACGCCGGCTGTGTTTTGACAATCAACACCGACGCCCACACAACCGCCGGCCTCGCGGGCCTGCACGGCGGAATCGTCACCGCCCGGCGGGCCTGGGCGACGAAGGAACAGGTGGTGAACTGCTGGACCCTCGCCAAGCTCCGCAAGTTCGTCGCAGCGAAGCGGCCGAAGTAGCGCTTCACCATCCAACAGCCGCGACGGTGCTCGGCAACGTGGCGGCGAAGCGATCAAGCTTTACTCGCCACTCCGGGAGGCGGCGCGTCATCGTGCAGAGCCAGAAGATGCCGGTGAGGCTGCGGGTCAGGAGTGCGACGCTCCACTCTTCACCCAGTTTCAGTGTTTCGCGGACGGAGGCGTAGCCGGACAGCAGTGCATCCAGCCGGGCGGCAAAGTCGGCGTCGCCGGGCTCGGGCAGACTGCACGCGAGGTCGTAAAGCAGCGGGCCGAACGCGGCGTCGCCGAAGTCGATTGCGACGAGCCTGTCGTCCGGCGCGCGGACGACGTTGGCCGTGTGCAGATCAGCGTGGATGAGCATCGCCCGCTCGCACATCGCGTCGAGCCGCGGGCGCACGTCGATTAAAAGTCGCCGAGCAAGATCGGCGATGGGCGGTGCGAGCATGGCAAGACACGTGTCGACGGGCGTGCCGCCGTCGCTGCCGTCAATGAGGTTGGCGGTTGTCAGGCGAGGAAAGCGCCGTTGGTCTGGGTTTGTCCAATGCACCGCGTGGTCGTGGAGCATCGCCATGATGCGGCCGATTCCTTCGTGGCCGTTGGAGTCGTCGGCTTCGGGTTCGTCGCGCAGGATTGCGCCGTGCACCCACGCGCTGCACGTCGCGCCCTCGGCGGTGGCCAGAGGGCCGTTGGGCGTGCGGATGGGTCGATGCACGGGGACGCCGGCCTCGACCAACGCTTCCCGCCACGTCGCCTCGGCGGCGGCATCGGGGTGGTCATCGTGGAGCGCGACGCGCAAGGCGAAGCGGCCGCGCTGGTGATCCGCGCGCAGCGTCAGGTGCTCGGCCCGCCGCAGTTCAACGGTTGCCGCACCGACAAGATCGAAGGCCTCCAACGCTGCGGCGATGCGGTGCGCCTCGCTCTGGTTCGTCCATGAGATGGCGTTCACGTCCGAAGCGTACCGAGTTGCGCCGACATCCCGCGGCTGCGCTCGCTATCGTTCTCGTCCCATGCCTGTTGCGATTCTTCCCGACGGTACCCGCAAAGACCTGTCCGCCGGCAGCACCGCGCGCGACTTGGCCAAGACGATCGGCGACAAGCTCGCCGAGGCGGCGGTGGGGGCGCGTGTAAACGACGCGCTCGTCGACGCCGACCGGCCGCTGCCGGAGGGGGAGGCGAACGTTGCCATCGTGACTGCGCCGCGGCTCGACAAGAAGGGGCGCAGCAAGTTCCGCGACGCGCAGCACGAGACCGACGCGCTTCACCTGCTTCGCCACTCGACGGCCCACGTGATGGCCGAGGCGGTGCAGCGGATTTGGCCGGATGCGCAGCTTGCGTACGGGCCGCCGCTGGAGAACGGGTTCTACTACGACATCGCCCTCGACCAGCCCATCAGCTCCGACGACTTTGCAAAGATCGAGGCGGAGATGGCGAACATCGTGCAGGAGGATCGCCCCTTTTGCCGATATGACCTGCCGCTTGAACAGGGGTTCGAGAAGGTAAACCGACAGGGTAATAAGTATAAGAAAGATAACGCTGTTCGCGCTCAGCAAGCCGGAGCCGCAACCCTTAGCTGGTACAAGACCGGTCAGCCACAGCGCTGGACTAAAGCGCCCAACATGACGGACGATGAGAACAGCGTGCTGCGCGTGAGCGAGCACCCGCCGATCTTCGTGCGTCCAGATGCCCTCAAGGCTGGTTATGTCGCAGTAACCGAGCCACAAGACTCAAGGGCTTACAACCAGTTCAACTACACGTTCGGCGATGATCCGTGGGAAGATCTCTGCATGGGCCCGCACGTCGACCGCACCGGGCGCATCGGGGCGTTCAAGGTCACGAGCGTCGCCAGCAGCCACTGGCACGGCGACGTGACGAGCGACCGCTTCCAACGCCTCTACGGCACGAGCTTCTATGGCGAGGGCGATTTGGCCGATTACCTCGAGAAGCTCGAGCAGGCGAGGGCGCGCGACCACCGCGTGCTCGGGCCAAAGCTCGGGCTCTACACGATCGACGACAAAGTCGGCCAAGGCCTGGTTCTATGGAAGCCGAACGGGGCCGTCGTTCGGCAGGAACTTCAGACCTTCATCGGCGAGCACCTGAACCGGCAGGGGTACAAGCAGGTGTTCACGCCGCACATCGGCAAGCTCGACCTCTACCGCACAAGCGGGCACTACCCGTATTACAGCGAGAGCCAGTTTCCGCCGCTGATCGAGAAGGAGACGGTCGATGCGCTCGCGAGCGAGGGGTGTTCGTGCGGCGAACTGAGCAATCGCCTGTCGGCCGGCGAGGTCGACGGGTTCATGCTCAAGCCGATGAACTGCCCGCATCACATCCGCATCTACGCGAGCGATCCGCACAGCTACCGCGATCTGCCGGTACGACTGGCCGAGTTCGGCACGGTTTACCGTTGGGAGCAAAGCGGCGAGCTCGGCGGAATGACGCGCGTGCGCGGCTTCACGCAGGATGACGCGCACATCTTCTGCACCGAAGACCAGTTGGCGGCGGAAGTCGAGGGGTGCCTGGAACTGGTGAAGATCGTCCTCGGCACGCTCGGCATGAGCGACTACCGCGTGCGCGTGGGGCTGCGTGACCCGGACGCGAGCAAGTTCGTCGGCGACGCTGGGCAGTGGGATCGGGCGGAACAGGCTTGCATCAACGCGGCGGAGAAGCTGGGCGTCTCCTTCGCAGCCGAGCCCGGCGAGGCGGCGTTTTACGGGCCGAAGATCGACTTCGTCGTGAAGGACGTCATCGGCCGTGAATGGCAACTTGGCACGGTGCAGGTCGATTATCAATTGCCGCAACGCTTCGACCTGTCGTACGTCGGCGCCGACAACCAGCCGCACCGGCCGGTGATGGTGCACCGCGCGCCCTTCGGCAGCATGGAGCGCTTCGTCGGCGTGCTGATCGAGCACTTCGAGGGGGCGTTCCCGCTGTGGCTCGCACCCGAACAGGCGCGTGTTCTGCCGATCAGCGAGAAGTTCAACGAGTACGCACATGACCTGGTCGCGGCTTTGAAGGACGCGGGTCTGCGGGCGACGGTTGACGAGGGCAACGACAAGGTCGGCTCCAAGATTCGCCTGGCAACAACGCAGAAGGTGCCGTACATGCTCGTCTGCGGCGCGAAAGAAGCCGAGGCGAACACGGTCAGCCTGCGCGGCCGCAAGTCCGGCGACCTCGGCACGCTACCGCTTGACGAGGCGGTCGCGCGGCTTCGCTCGGAGCGGGACGAGCGCCGTCTTGCGGAGGCGGAGCAATGAGCGAGGGCGTTCCCACCCGCCGGCCGTTCGTCGTCGCGCACCCCGGCCGACACCACCTGTATCAGACGGCCCTCGCGTACGCGGAGCGGGACCGGCTGGCGGGGTTTGTGACCCAGCGATGGGCCCGGCATCCGGCCCGGCTTCGCAGGCTCGCCGCGCTGCGCCTTCCGGGTCTAACCGAGCGGGCAACGCGGGCGGCGGAATATTACCATACGCGGCTTCCGGCCGATCGCGTCCACGTCTTTCCGAAGGGGGCGATGGAGCGGACGCTGTTTCGACTCGCCGGCACGACGCCTGCCGCTCGCATGGCCGATGGCACCTTCGCTCGCGAGGTCGCGGCGTTGGCCGAGTCTCACGGGGCGGGGCTGCACCTGCCATGCACGTCGGCGGTCCAAACCTTCGACGCAGTTGGCGACGTCGGCCTGCCTCGGGTGCTCGAGCAGTACATCGGCCATCGCCAAGTCCTGCGGAACCTGATGCTGGAGGAGATCGATCGCCGCGGGCTGACCGCGGGCGCATATCAGGTGCCGCCCGACGCCAGCGTCGAGCGCGTCGAGGCGAATGCCCGCGAGGCCGAGATGGCCGACCTTGTAATCTGCGGCTCCGACTTCGTGCGCGACACCTTCGAGCAGCAGGGGTTTCCACCGGAAAAGCTGCGGGTCGCGCAATATGGGGTGGATGCGGAGCGATATCAGGCCGTTGCGCGTCATCGCGGGCCCGACGAGCCGCTGCGCGTCGCGTTCGTCGGCGCCGTGGGGCTTCGCAAAGGGGCGCTCGACCTGATGGAAGCGGCGTCGAAGCTCGGGGCAAAGGCGGTGCAGTTGGAGTTTTTCGGCGGTGTGGAGCTGCCCGAGTCGCTCCTCGAGCTACACCGGCCCGTGTCGACGTTGCACGGGCACCTGCCCAGGTCGCAGCTACTGGCGAGCCTGCGACGGTGCCACGTGATGTGCCTGCCGAGCCTGTTCGAAGGGTCGGCCTACGCCGTGGCGGAGGCGATGTCGCAGCAGATGCCGGTGATCGTCACGCCCAACGCCGGAAGCTTCGCCCGCGACGGGGAGGATGGGTTCGTCGTTCCGATTCGATCGCCCGACGCCATCGCCAGCGCTCTGGAGGAACTGCGCGATGAAGATCGCCGCGCCGCTATGGGCGAGTCCGCCGCGGCGCGGGCGCGGGCCTTCACGTGGAATCGCTACCGGCAGGAACTAATGAGGGCGGTGGAGGATTTGGGCTGATCGGAGATTAGCCCGACAGCGCCGCTTGCATCTCGTCGAGCGGGGCAGGCTGGCCCGTCCACTGCTCGAACTGGGCGGCGGCTTGACGGAGGAACATCGGCTCGCCGTTGACCGTCGCCGCACCGGCCTCGCGGGCGCGGCGGAGCAACTGCGTTTCCGCGGGGTTGTAGATCGTATCGAAGACCAGCGTGGCCGGCGTTACGTTTGGGAACGCCGTGCCGAGCGGGTCCTGCTCGATCTCCGGGCTCATGCCGACGCTGGTCGTGTTGATCCAAACCGCGTGCTCCGCAGCGCGTGCATCGCCGAGGCCGGCGCCGACCGCGTCGAACTCGTTGGCGAGCGCATCGGCCCTGGATCGCGTGCGGTTGTAAACGGTGACGGTCGCGCCGACGGAGACGAGCGCGGCCACCGCCGTCCGGCCGGTGCCGCCGGCGCCGACCACCCCCACGCTGACGTCGGCCAGGTCCGCCTTCGTACACGATCGGGCCTCGCAAATCGTTTCGAGGATGGCGTCGTGGTCGGTGTTGGTCGCGAGCAGCTTTGGCGTGCCGTCGTCGTCGCGGCGGATCGTAATCGTGTTGGCTGCGCCGATCGCCTCCGCCTTCGCGTCGACGTCGCCGCCGACCTCCCGGACGTAGCGCAGGGCGTTCTCCTTGTGCGGCAGCGTGACGCTGAGCCCGGCAAGGTCGAGCGGGCCGAAACCAAGCCAGGTTTCCATGAACGCCTTAAAGCTCTCGTACCCCGGCTGCACGAGCAGGGGCAGGTAGACGCCGTCGTGGCCGACCGCGTCAAAGGCGGCGTTGTGGACATGCGGGCTGCGGCTGTGGCCGATGGGATGGCCGATCACGCCGTACACGGCAGTGTCGCGCCCGATCGCGTCCCAGCGGTAGCGGCGCTTGAGTTCGTCGATCGGCACCTGCCCGTCGGCGGTGGCGTGATCGACATCGAGGCTGGCGAAGGTGAGGTAGGCGCCGAACTTTTTGGCCAGCACCCGACTGGGCAGGCCGGCCTCGCCCATGCAGATGGCGACCGTCGGCTTGGCCGCCTCGCGCAGCAGCTCGAATGCCTCGACGTTGTCGCGCACGGAGCGGGCACGCCAGGCGAGCTTGGGCACGTCGCCGCGGCTCAGACTCATCTCAGCAAACAGGCTGAGCAAATCGCTCGGGCGCGTCTCAAAATCGTGAGCGCTGACGATGAAGCGCGTTGTTCCGCCGCCTGCCGCGCCGTCGGCGGCGAGGTCGAGGAACGCCATCGGCCAGCCCCCGCCGCGACTCATTGGTCGCCACTCCAGATCGACCCACGCCGGTGCCGCGTGGACGAGGTGCGCCAGCGTCGTGAAGCGCGTCTCGTCGTCGGCCTCGCTGTGGCCGCCCTCAGCGGCGGGGCGGTAGGTGAAGATTGCCGGCACGGCCTGCTCGCGCAGGTCGTTCACGAGGCGGATGATGCTCTCGCGAAGCGCTTGACTCTCGCCGTCGAGCAGCGCATCGTCACCGAGCCGGTCGATGCGCAGCTCGATCATGTCCGCGCCGCGCTCGACGGCGACAATGGCGTCCCGCCGGGCCTGCTCGGCCGAATGAACGAAAATCGGCACGCAGATGCGGGTCATCGCAGGTTCAGCGCCTCCACCTGCCGCGCGACCTGCGCCGCGGCCGCCTCATTCGCGTCGACCAACGGCAACCGCAGCTCGCCCGAGTCGCGGCCGAGCAGCTTCAAGGCGTGCTTGACGCCGACCGGGTTGCCGTCGAGAAAGAGCGACCGCGTGAGCGCGAAGAGCCGGTGGTGAATCGCCGCCGCCGCCGAAAAGTCGCCATCTGCGGCAAGCTTGCACATCTTCGCGACCTCGCCGGGCACGACGTTGCTGACGACGCTGATGACACCGAGCCCGCCGATGCTCATCAGCGGCAGGGTCAGCGGGTCGTCGCCGCTGAGGTGCGGTACGTCGCAGAGGGCCATTGTCTGGCTGGCGAGGTTGAGGTCGCCGGTCGCCTCCTTCACCGCCGCGATACTGCCGTCGCGCCGCAGCCGGGCGATCGTGTCGGCCGCCATCGTGACGCCGGTGCGGCCGGGGATGTTGTAGAGGACGATCGGCAAATCGACCTTCTCCGACAACGCCATAAAGTGCCGGTAAAGGCCCTCCTGGCTCGGCTTGTTGTAGTACGGGTTCACACTCAACGCCGCGTCCGCGCCAACGGCTTTGGCGTGCCGGTGCAGCTCGATTGCCTCGAGCGTGTTGTT
>CBDCBA010000008.1:0-40151 GCA_965214125.1 Tepidisphaeraceae bacterium | reverse complement strand
CTGCACCTGAAGTTCAGCCGCGTGCAGTTCACGCCCGACCTGATGCCCGCCGACGTGATCGGCACGAGCATCATCCAGGAGGACGAGCATGGCCACCGGCAGTTCGTCTTCCAGGAGGGGCCCATCTTCGCCCAGATCGTGCTGGCTGACGAGATCAACCGCGCCACGCCCAAAACGCAGTCGGCCATGCTCGAGGCGATGCAGGAGAAGCAGGTCACTGCCGGCGGCACCGTGCGCAAGCTCGAGCGGCCGTTCTTCGTGATGGCGACGCAAAATCCGCTCGAGCAGGAGGGCACCTACCCGCTGCCCGAGGCGCAGCTCGACCGGTTTTTCTTCAAGCTCGTCGTCAACTACAGCGGCCGGGCGGAACTGGCGGAGATCCTCAACCGCACCACGGCCGGCGTGACGCCGGTGGTCAATCCCGTGCTCGACGGCGAGGCCATCACCCGTCACCAAGCTCTGGTGCGCAAGGTCGTGATCGCCCCGCACGTGCAGGACTACGCCATCCGCCTCGTGCTGGCGACGCACCCCGAGGGGGAATTCGCCATCCCGATGGTCAACCAGTTCCTGCGCGTGGGCGCCAGCCCCCGCGCCGCCCAGGCAATTACGCTGGCGGCGAAGGTGCGGGCGCTGCTCGACGGGCGGTTCCACTGCAGCTTCCAGGACGCGAAGGACGTGGCCGTCCCGGCGTTGCGGCACCGGCTGATCCTCAACTTCGAGGGCGAGGCCGAGGGAATCACGACAGACATGGTCGTCGAGCGGATCATTGAGGACACGCCCACCGACGTCGGCGGCGTGCCGGCGACGAAGGGCGTCCCCCAGCAACAGCCCGTCGCCGCGAGGTAACGCCGCGCCAAAAGAGACAATCGCAAGCGGTTGCAGGATGCGATACCGTGCGCGAATGCACCTCCTGTCCCTGATGGTGGCCCTTGTCGTCGCGCTGGCCGCAACGGTCGCGTCCGCACAGGATTTCGTCGATTCGGTCAAGGCCGAATTGCCGGGCGAGCCGCGGCTGATCGCCAATGCGAGGGTCGACGCGCTGGCCCTGTCCACGCCCACCGGCGACGCTCCCGGCGGGCTTGCCTCTGCGGAGCTCGTCGCCGTCGAAGGCCAGCAGTTCGACCGGGCGCTGCGCGTGGTCGTCAACGAGGTCGGCGACACGCCGTACGCGGCCCAGGTCTTCACGCCCACGCTCGCGACCCCGCCCGCGCGTGGCGACAAGGTGGCCGTGGTGCTTTGGGCGCGGGCGACGGCCTCCGACGACGAGAGCGGCGAGGGCCGCTTCGACACGCGGCTGCAACTCAATACAGAACCTTGGGACACCCTCGCCGCCGGCGCCTTCAGCTTCGGCCGCGACTGGAAGCGCGTCGTGATCGGCGGGGAGGCCCAGGGCGACTACGCGGCCGGCGACGTGGTCGTCACGCTCCACGTGTCGGGCGAGGCCCAGACGCTGGAGATTGGGCCGGTGCTGGTCTTCAACCTCGGCCCCGACGCCGACCTGACGGCGCTGCCGGCCACGCCCATCGACTACCCCGGCCGCGCCGCCGACGCCCCCTGGCGTCAGGCTGCGGCCGAGCGGATCGAGCGCATTCGCAAGGGCGACTTGGCCGTCACCGTGATCGAGACCGACGGCACGCCGGTGGAGGGGGCGACGGTCGACGTCCGCATGACTCGCCACGCCTTCGGCTTCGGCAGCTTCGCCGAGGGGGCGATGGTCGACGATTCCGAAAGCGGCGAGCGCTATCGCCAAGTGTTCGCCGAGCTCTTCAACATGGGGACCTGCCCGATCTATTGGGCCGACTGGGGCTGGGAGGACGCCGCCACCCGCGAGAAGTACATCGCCCGCGCCGAGTGGCTGCGCGATCATCACATGCGTGTCCGCGGCCACACCGGGGTCTGGCCGGGCTGGCGGTGGATGCCCACCCGCGTGCAATCCCTCGCCGACAAGCCCGACGAACTCGACGCACTCATCAAGCTCCACCTGCGCGACATGCTGGCCACCACCGCGCCGTACCAGTGGGAAAGCTACGACCTCGTGAACGAGCCGCGCGTCAACCGCGACGTGATGGACATCCTCGGCGACGACGTCATGACAGAGTGGTGGACGCTGGCGGAGGAGATCAACCCAAAGCCGCTCTACTTCCTGAACGACTACTCGATTCTCACCAACGGCGGCTCGACCGACAGCGAGCGGGCGGTCTTCAAGGAGTGGATTGAGCGGCTTGAGGATGCCGGCGCGCCGCTGGGGGGCATCGGCTTTCAGGGGCACTTCGGCAGCACGCTGACGGACCCGGCGAAGGTGGTCGCCATCCTCGACGAGTTCGCCGCGTACGACCTGCCGATCCACGTGACCGAGTTCGACATCGACACCCTCGACGAGCAGGCCCAGGCGGACTACACGCGCGACTTCTACACCGCCGTCTTCAGCCACGAGTCGGCCGAGGCGATCGTGATGTGGGGCTTCTGGGAAGCCATCCAGTGGCGGCCCAACGGGGCCATGTTCCGCAGCGACTGGACGTCCAAGCCCAACGCCCAGGCGTACAAGGCCCTGGTCTTCGGCGAGTGGTGGACGGACGAATCGGTCGACACGGACGCCGACGGCCTAATCGAGCTTCGCGGCTTTTGCGGCGACTACGAGATCGTCGCCAGCAAGGACGGTCGCCAGGCAACAACCGTCGCTCGCCTCTCGCGCGACGGCACGCAACTGCTGATCGTGCTGCCAAGCGCGAGCGAGTGATGCCGCGCTGCACCCATCCGTCGAGTGCCGATAGCACGAAGCAACGCACCGACGCCGGAGCGGATGCTCCGGGTTCGGGTCCGTGTCCACCCAGCACCCAGGCAGAACCCGGAGCTTCCGCTCCGGCGTCGGGGTAGGGGAATCGGTGGAGCGTGCCGAGCGAACTTCTCAAGACGCTGCTTCGGTCGCACGCAGCGGGTTCGTTCTGACAAAGCCTTTTCACGCCGCCTGGGCGTCGGTGGTGGTGGGCGTGGCGAGGCGGCCGAGCATCAGGCGGGCGGCGCGGGCCGGGCCGGTGCGGCGGGCGCGGTGGAAGGCGGCCGCGAGCGAGGCGGCGTGGGCGAGGCGCACCGGCAGGTAGGCCGCGTCGAGCGTCGGGTCGAAGGCCCGCACCTCGCGGTAGCCGGCCATCGCCTCGTCGGCCAGGTCGCGCGGGCTGGCGACGCGCAGCATCACCTCGAACGCCGCCAGGTCGTAAAGCGGGTCGCCCACGTGCGAGGACTCCCAGTCGATCATCGCGCTGACGCTCGCCCCCTGGCGGACGCACTGGCTGGGGTTGTAATCGCCGTGGCACAGGCTGAATGATGCCGGCCGCGGCGCGACCGCCAGCGACGTGCCGGGCGCGGCGTGACTTGGCAACAGGGCGTTCTCCGGCCCGCCGGGGTGCAGCAACGCCTCGAGCGTCGCGGAATCCAGGCCACGCAGCAGGCCGAGGCGGTCGGCGTCGGCGACCTGCCGCTCGTGCCAACGCCGCAGCGGGCTCGACTCGAACGAGGCCGGCACCAGTTCGCCGCCGCTGAAGTCGGCCGGGCGGTCGAACGGGATCGCGTGGACCTGCGCCAGCAGCCGGCCGATGGCGCGGTACAGCTCGCGACGGTTCGCCGGCGACAGTCCGCTCGCGTCGGCGGCGGTACGCCGACCGGCATCGTTGGCGATGAACCAGGGCCGCCCGACAAGCGTGCCGGCGGCGTCGAAATAATCGATCCGTGCGGTCGGGATGCCCCGGCCGCTCAGAAGTTCGACCACGCGCGGCTCGCGTGTCAGGCCGGGCTGGGACACGCCGCTTGCCGCGAGTTTCAGCACGCGCCGCCGACCGTTGGTCCCGCGGAGGCGGCACACGATGTTGTGGTGGCTCGGCACACGCTCCACCCGCGCCAGTTCCCCGACGTAGCGGCCTGCGATGGCCCGGACGGCGTCCCAATCGGCGCGGTGAAGCTGGTGGCGATGGGGCATAATCGGGCGGTCCGTCGGCGGAATTGTTGGCGCGGCCCAGGTCCCGCACGGGCGGCCGCCTTCGACTTATCGGTCATCGGCTTGTCACACTGGAGCAAACGACGCCTCTCCTCCGCGCCGCGCCCAAGGGCGGTTGCGAATCGCGTCGTAGATCGCCAGCTACGGAGCACGCGACGGAAGTTCCGTGTTCTTTAGCCGCCCCGCCTCGGGGGGCGCGTGGCTGGCCGCGGAGCGCCCCGCGAGGCGGGGCGACTAGGTTGTGTTGCGTAACCCCTACGATTGTCTTCCGCAGGCAGGGAGGCCACCGATGGCGAGGCGTTACGAGATGACCCAGCAGGACTGGCGGCGGGTCGAGCCGCACCTGCCGCCAAGGGTGACGCGGCGTGGGGGCCGGCGGTTCCGCGACCATCGCCAGGTCCTCGACAGCATCCTGTGGGTGCTGCACACTGGGGCGCAGTGGCGTGAGATGCCCGACCGCTACGGCCCGTGGAATACCGCCTACCGCCGCCACGCGAGGTGGCGCGACGACGGCACGCTCGCCCGCATCCTTGACGCGCTTCGCCTGGAGCTGGACGAGAAGGGACTGATCGACCACGAGCTGTGGCTGGCCGATGCAACCAGCGTTCGCGCCGGCCGCTCGGCGGCGGGCGTAAAAAGGGGGCGGGCGGCCCGCTGGAGCCGCCGGACCACGCCCTTGGCCGCAGCCGGGGCGGGTTCGGCACGAAGCTGCACCTGCTGACTGACGGCAACGGCCTGCCGCTGGCGGCGACGCTTACGGCCGGCCAAGCCCACGAAAGCACGCAGCGTGAAGCGCTGCTGACCGTTGCCCGCATCGGCAGGCGACGACGGCCGCGGAAGCTCGCCGGCGACAAGGGTTACAGCTACCCGCGGGTCAGGCGGCTCTTGTGGGGCCGGGGCGTCAAGCCGGTGATCCCGAGGCGAAGCGACCAACTCGGCAAGCGTGGCCGCCCGGTAGACTTCGAGGCTCTTAGCTACCGCCGCCGCAACGCCGTCGAGCGGTGCGTCGGGTGGCTCAAGGGTGAGCGACGGGTCGGCACGCGGCAGGACAAGCTGGCGACACGCTTCTTCGGCTTCGTTCAGCTGGCGATGATGCAGGTGCTGCTCAGGCGGTTACGCAACACGACCTAGTGAGGCTGGACTTGAAACGTAGCGTCCGCATCGGAACCAAGCCGCGTTGCTACGCAACGCTGGTCCGGCTTCGCGTGGTTTGCTCTGCGTTCGACCCGGCCAGCGTTGCGTAGCAACGCGGCTTGGTATGCTACGGATAAACTTCAACCGCTCTAACGACGGATTGTGAGAGAACGTGCATTTTCACGCGGGTTTGAGTACCGCAGCTTGACCGCGGCTGCTCGCTGCGGCATTTTGTCGGGAACCCGGCGACCGCTTTGTCGTACGGGAAGCAGTCTCGGCCGCGAACGGAATCGCCGCCCGAGCCCGCCGCGTGAAGCGCGCGGCGTCCCATCTCACGCCCGATCGCCTCGGGCACATTGGCAGGATGCCATGACCACCGCTACGCAACCGCCCGCGCCCCGCAGCCTTGCCGGCGTCCCCCTCGAAACCGCCGAGGCCCGCGAGGCGCTCACCCGCGCCCGCGTCGGCGAAGCCATCGCCTACGGCCGCGTCGTCGGGCTCTACCACGACCGCCTCTACAACGCCGCCTTTCGCCTGGTCGGCCGGCACGACGACGCGGCCGACATCACGCAGGCCGCCTTCGCGCAAGGACTCGACCGCGCCGTCACGTTTCCCGGCGACGCCGAGCCGTACGCCTGGCTCTTTCGCCTCGCCCTCGACGCCGCCGTCACCCGCCTGCGCCGGCGTGGCCCGGCCGAGCCCGACGCGGAGTCGCTCGCCGATCCGGTCGCGGCGGCGCTGGCGGAGCTCGACGTCGAGTACCGCTCGCTGCTGGTGATGGTCGACGTCGAACGCTTCGCCGCGACCCGCATCTCCGCCATCACGCAGGCGCCGGTCCCGCAGGTCCGCCGCCGGCTGTTCGACGCGCGCTTGGCACTGCGCGAGCGGCTGTCGAAGCACCTGAAGCGCAAGGCGGCGGCCGTCCCGCAGGCGGCGCCGGCGTCGCGCGAGGAGTTGTCGGCCTACCTCGACGGCGATCTCGACGCCGCCAACCGCGATCGTGTCGGCCGATGCCTTGTCGAACGCCCGGCGTACGGCCAAATCGTGGGCGAACTCCTCGAAGCCAAGCGATTGCTCCGCGAGTTGCCGCGCGTCTCCGCCCAAAGCGCCGACGGCCGCCTCGAAGCGGGGGCGGCCGTCGACCCAACGCTCGCTCGGCTCGAACGCAAAGCGCTGCTGGCGGGACCGCAACCGAGCGGGTTCTCCGCGCTCTCGCCGGCGACGATCGGCTTGGGCGTGGCCATCCTGCTCGTAATCGGCCTGGGCGTGGCGGCCGCGGCACTCCTGCCGGGGCGGTCGGGCAACCGCGTGATGACCGATCTCGCCGCCGCCGGCGTGCAGGTCGAGCCCGACGCCGGCGTGGTGCCGACCCTCGAAGCCGACACAATCCCCGAAGCCGTCGATCTTCCGGCCGTCGACCCAACGCCGCCAGCGATCGTCGACATCCTGCCGCGGCCGGGGGCGACGCTCACCCTCGACACGGCCGACTCCGCCGCCGCCCGCCGCGCGGTGGCCGACGTGCTGCTCGGGGCCGGCGTCGCGATGGGCTTCGACCGCGACGAAGCGACGGATGAACTGATCGTCACCGCCGACGCTGTCCCGCTGTCGGCGTGGCCAACGCTGCTCGACCGCCTGACGGCCCAGGGATCACTTGACGGCTCGATCCAACTCGACCGCCGCACCATTGGCGGCGTCGATGTCGCGCTTCCGCCGGCGAACGGTCAGGCACGCATCGTCATCCGCCAACTCCCGCCACGGTTGATCCCGGTCGGCCCAACCACGCGGCCGCGGGTGATCGACCCGTTCGACCCGTTCGGCGACTGGGGCATGTGACCCGGCTCAGCTCGGCATCCGCCGGTGCAGGCTCCACTCGCCCCAGAGGTAGAACGCCATGTACCCCGCGAAGGCGGCGGCGACGAACGTCAGGATCGGCAACGCCAGCCCGATGCTGATGAGGTAGATCAGCACGCCGACGTTCACGATTGCCGCCGCGGCGGCCAGACCGAGCGCCGCCAGCAACGTCAGCCGTCGCATACCGACCGAGGCGCGGACGCTCGCGACGAGCATGACCGCCTCGACCACCATCGCCAGGCCGAACAGGAAGAGGCCCATCTCGGTCCAGGCGACATCGGGGGCCCGGAGCGTGCTGAAGCTCATCAACTCCCAGTACCCGACGGGCGTGCCCTGCGGCGGGTCGTTCGCTGTCAACGGAGGGCCCCAGCCGACGCCGGTGTTGTAGGTGCCGCCGGTGAGCGTTGTCAGCAGCCACGCGCCGAAGCGCCAACTGTAAAGGAGCACGAGCAGGCCGAGGATGCCACTGATCCACGCCTGGGCCGCGACGAAACCCGTTGGCTCCGGCGGCATGTAGTCCACTGGCCGTGGCTGCCCCGTTTCCTGGGCGTCGCCAGCGGCGGGGCGGTCGGTGTTGGAGAGGCGCGGCAGCTTGGAGGCGTCCATCGGCAAAGGTCCGGTCGGAGGGGCAAGACGCGGCGACGACATCGGTTGCCCCCGCGCGGCGATCCAATGATACTGACCCGCCCGTTGCCACCGGATTTCACCCGCCGAGACGCCAACCCCAACGCCTTGAGTTCCACCGACGCCGCCTCGCCCCCCACCTCCCCGCTGGACCGCATCGCCCGCACCCGCCGCGCCGCCGAGGCCGACCTCGCCGCCGCCTCGAACCTGGCCATGGTGGAAGCCTTCCGCATCCAGTACCTCAGCGGCAAGGGAGAGATTCGCGGCCTGATGAAGCTGCTCGGCTCGGCCTCGAAGGAGGACAAGCCCAGGCTCGGCCAGGCCGTCAACGCGCTGCAGAAGGATGTCGCCGCCGCCTACGAACAACGCAAAACCGAGCTGACGGAGACGGCCACCGCCGGGGCGGATTGCCTCGACGTCACCGAGCCCGGCCGCGTGCCCGAAGTGGGGCGGCGGCACCCGATCCTGAAAACCATCGACGAACTAACGGACCTCTTCGGCCGCATGGGCTTCGATGTCGCCGCCGGCCCGGAACTTGAGGACGAGTTCCACAACTTCGTCGCGCTGAACATCCCCGAAAGCCACCCGGCCCGCGACCCGCTCGACAACTTCTACGTCGAGCCCGACGACGCGGAGCAGGGGAGTGGTGGGGGGAGCGGGCCGCTGAGCCTGCTGCGGACGCAGACCAGCACGGTGCAGATCCGCGTGATGCAGAGCCAGCCGTCGCCCATCCGCGTGGTCATCCCCGGCCGCGTCTACCGGCCCGACACGCACGACGACACGCACCTGAGCATGTTCCACCAGCTCGAGGCCCTCGTGGTGGACGAGGGGGTGACGATGGTCGACCTCAAGAGCACGGTGCTTCAATTCGTCCGCGCCTACTTCGGGCCGGACACGCGGGTGCGGTTCCGCCCGAGCTTCTTCCCCTTCACCGAGCCGTCGGCGGAGGTCGACGTGTGGTTCGAGGACAAGCAGCAGTGGATCGAGCTTGGCGGCTGCGGCATGGTCCATCCGAACGTGCTGACGACCTGCGATATCGACCCAAGCACGCACAGCGGCTGGGCCTTCGGGTTCGGGGTCGAACGCATCGCGATGCGCAAGTACGGCATCGGCAACATCCGCCAGTTCGTCGAGAACGACGTGCGGTTCCTGAAGCAGTTTTGACAGGCGGAGGCGAAGGCGGCCCTTTGTCTCACAACCTTGCGATCCTTGCGAAACGCCAAAGGAAAATCATCGGTCACGCTTGCCCACGATGACGGGGCGCCTACTCTTGCCCCCGCCGATGACGGAAGCCACCAAGGCGACCGACCGAGGCGGCAAGCGACGCGACGGCATCTTGCCCCGCCCGCTTGACCCGAAGAACGGGCGGCCTAAACTAGCCGACCCGCCAAACGGGAACCCGCCGATTGCGAACGACTGGCCCGCACGTGTCATCTGGCACCGAAGGACAGTTTGCCGCCTGAAGCGATTGGTTCGAAAGAGCCTGCTCTTTGACAAGTGAATATGTAGGTTCAACACGAGGTAAGGCCGCGTGGCGGAGTCAGGTGACTCTGGTACATGCGGTCGATGCGGTAGACCAGCCGGCATCAGCGAGGGCTGAGCGGTTGGAGCATATCGAGCAACTTTTCGGCGGCTGGCACGCGAGTCGTGTCTCTTGAGGGCTTTGTCGGCAACGGCAGGGCGTGACGGGGACCGATAAGTGTGATCAAGCTGTGAAGGGTGCATGGTGGATGCCTCGGCACTGAGAAGCGATGAAGGACGTTGGAGCCTGCGATAAGCCACGGTTAGTCGGCAACCAGACGCATGAGCCGTGGATTTCCGAATTGGGAAACCACTTCACTGGTGACAGTGTTGATTCGATGCTGAACGCATAGGCATTGGAAGCGAACGCGGGGAACTGAAACATCTAAGTACCCGTAGGAAGAGAAAGTAACCACGATTCCGCAAGTAGCGGCGAGCGAACGCGGACCTAGCCCAAACCAGGATTCGTCCTGGGGTTGCGGGCATCTTGAGGGGTTACAAAGGCAACGGTAGCGGAAGTGTTTGAATGACACGCCAGAGCGGGTGCTAGCCCCGTACGCCAAACCGAACGCCCCCCGTTGAGAGATGTACCAGAGTAGCACGGAGCTCGTGGAACTCCGTGTGAAACTGGGTGGACCACCACCCAAGGCTAAATATTCCTCAGTGACCGATAGTCGACCAGTAAGGTGACTGAACGGTGAAAAGTACGGCGAAAGCCGAGTCAAAAGTACCTGAAACCATGCACTTGCAAGCGGTCGGAGCCCTATGTCTTTGACAAGGGTGACGGCGTACCTTTTGCATAATGGGCCGGCGAGTATAGGTGTGCGGCAAGGCTAAGGGGTTTGAACCCCGGAGCCGAAGCGAAAGCGAGTCTTAAAATGGCGCTTAGTCGTACGCTTATGGCCCGAAACCCGGTGATCTACCCGTGGGCAGGCTGCACGCACCGTAACAGGTGCGGAAAGGCCGAAGCCATAAACGTTGAAAAGTTTTGGCATGACCTGCGGGGAGGAGTGAAAGTCTAATCAAACCGGGAAATATCTGGTTCTCGTCGAAATGCCTCTAGGGGCAGCGTCTGGACAACTACTCTTGCGGGGTAGAGCTACTGAAAGGGAATGGGGCCCTACCCGGGTACCCATCCCTACCAAACTCCGAATACGCAAGAGACTATCCGGGCAGTGAGTCCGTCGGGGATAATCTTGACGGTCAAAAGGGAAACAACCCTGACCATCCGCTAAGGCCCCCAAATTCTACTCAGTTCGTAAGGAAGTCTTCCTGCTGTGACAACCAGGATGTTGGCTTAGAAGCAGCCACCATTTAAAAAGTGCGTAATAGCTTACTGGTCGAGCAGGGGGGCGCCGTAAATGATCGGGAATAAGTAGAATGCCGAAGCGGTGGATACTCATTTGAGTGTGGTAGGCGAGCGTTGCGTTCAGCCATGAAGCGGTACCGTAAGGAGCCGTGGAGCGGACGCAAGTGAGAATGCCGGCATAAGTAACGATAAGGCAGGTGAAAATCCTGCCCGCCGAAAACCTAAGGTTTCCTGGGGAAGGTAAATCCGCCCAGGGTTAGTCGGGAGCTAAGTCGAGGCCGAACGGCGTAGACGATGCACAGCAGGTTAATATTCCTGCACCGACCACAGAGGTTGAGCCAGCAGATGTGTCGCACCGGATTGCGTCGCCCGACTAGTTGTGGGCGTGCCGCAAGGCCGAGGACGCTTGGATTCCGAAGCGTAGGAAGGTGCGGCCGAGAAGAGTCTGCTGGGGACGAAGTGGTTGTCCGTACTAAAACTGACACAGGTAGGTGAGGAGAGTATCCTCAGGCGCTCGAGAGAACCGTGGTTAAGGAACTAGGCAAACTCACCCCGTAACTTCGGGATAAGGGGTCCCTCCTCGCAAGAGAGGGCACAGAAACCGGCGCTGGCGACTGTTTATCAAAAACACAGCTCTGTGCTAACACGCAAGTGGACGTATACAGAGTGACGCCTGCTCGGTGCCGGAATGTTAAGGGAGCTGGTGCAAGCTAGCGACCGAAGCACCGGTAAACGGCGGCCGTAACTATGACGGTCCTAAGGTAGCGAAGTTCCTTGTCAGGTAAGTTCTGACGTGCATGAACGGCGTAACGACTGGCGCGCTGTCTCAACCACGGACTCGGTGAAATTGAAGTCGCGGTGAAGATGCCGCGTACCCGCAGCAAGACGGAAAGACCCCGTGGACCTTTACTATAGCCTGGTACTGATGACGGTTTTGCACTGCGTAGCATAGGTGGGAGGCGTTGAAGCGGCCCTTGCGGGGGCCGTGGAGCCAACGGTGAAATACCACCCTGTGCATAGTCGGCATCTCACCCCGAGCCCTGAACCGGGACGGGGAACCGTGCTAGGTGGTTAGTTTGACTGGGGCGGTCTCCTCCTAAAGAGTAACGGAGGACTGCAAAGGCATGCTCAGGACGGTTGGCAATCGTCCGCAGAGCGCAAAGGTAGAAGCATGCTTGACTGCGACACGTACAGGTGGAGCAGAGCCGAAAGGCGGCCTTAGTGATCCGGTGGTTCTGTGTGGAAGGGCCATCGCTCAAGGGATAAAAGGTACCCCGGGGATAACAGGCTGATCGCACCCGAGCGCCCATAGCGGCGGTGCGGTTTGGCACCTCGATGTCGGCTCGTCGCATCCTGGGGCTGAAGGCGGTCCCAAGGGTTTGGCTGTTCGCCACTTAAAGCGGCACGCGAGCTGGGTTCAGACCGGCGTGAGCCAGGTCGGTCCCTATCTGCTGTGGGCGAAGGAATCTTGAAGACGATCCTTCCCTAGTACGAGAGGATTGGGAAGGACGCACCCCTGGTGTTCCTGTTGTCGCGCTAGCGGCACGGCAGGATAGCTAAGTGCGGAACGGATAAACGCTGAAAGCATCTAAGCGTGAAGCCCACGTCAAGATGAGGATTCCATGTCCTCTGGACGAAAGACCCCCGGTAGACCACCGGGTTGATAGGCCGGAGCTGTAAGCACAGAAATGTGTTCAGGTCACCGGTACTAATGGTCGATTGCTTGATCGCATTTATCGATCTCCCTCCAACGGGAGCCATGATTCATGCCGATCGCTGAGAAGTGACTCGAATCGAATGCTACCCCCTCCCTCCGGAGGGCTCGTAACGAACCTACATGTTCACCCGAACACCCCCACCCCGTCGCTAACGCGGCGGGTTGGGCTTCGTCGGTGGCTATATCGTCAGGGCCACACCCGTTCCCATACCGAACACGGCCGTTAAGCCTGACGAGCCAATGATACTGCTTCAGCGGGAAAGTAGGTTACTGCCGGCGTCAATATCCGAACCACCCGGTCGCTTCACGCGACCGGGTGGTTCTCGTTTGCGCCCGCCCATTCCCTCCCGTCACTTCTTCTCTCCCGCCAAATCGCGATGCTGACCGCTACAGTGCGACCATGATTCTCGTCTACACCCTGATCGGCGTCCTCGTGGT
The DNA here is from genome assembly GCA_965214125.1 of Tepidisphaeraceae bacterium. Classification (GTDB taxonomy): domain Bacteria; phylum Planctomycetota; class Phycisphaerae; order Tepidisphaerales; family Tepidisphaeraceae; genus CBDCBA01. Next base: position 27,569 of record CBDCBA010000008.1, on the reverse strand, counting down.
CGCCGCCCTTGGCATCGGCGTGTACGCCATTTCCGTGTACAACCGCCTCGTCACGCTGCGCGAACGGTTCAAGAATGGCTATTCGCAGATCGATGTCCAACTCAAACGCCGCTACGACCTGATCCCGAATCTCGTGGAGACGGTCAAGGGGTATATGACCCACGAACGCGAGACGCTCGAGAAGGTGATCGCCGCCCGCAACACCGCCGTTGCGGCCAACAAGCAGGCGTCGCAGAACCCAGGCAATGCCTCCGCCGTTCGCCAGACCGCCGAGGCGGAGGGGGAATTGTCCGGTCTGCTGTCGCGCCTGATGGTCGTGCAGGAGGATTACCCGGACCTCAAGGCCGACCAGCGCGTGGGACAGCTCATGGAAGAGCTGACCAGCACCGAGAACAAGGTCGCTTTCGCCCGCCAGCACTACAACGACAGCGTGATGACCTACAACGCCTACCGCCAGTCGTTCCCGCCGGCCCTCGTTGCCGGCCCCGCCGGCTTCGGCGAGGCAGCCCTCTTTGAGATTCACGACGACCGCGAACGCCAGGCCGTCCAGGTCGATCTCTCCGGCACCCGCGGTGCCGGGCAACCCGCGTGATAACCGCACCGTTGGGACAATGTCGATTCTCCGGTAGATTGGCCGACAATGGACTTCTTCGAGGCGCAGGATCAGGCCAGGCGGAGCACGGGCAAGCTCGTGATCCTCTTCGCGCTCGCCGTGCTCGGCATCGTCGTGGCACTCAACGGCGTGGCCCTTGGCGCGATGTACTTTCTCGACCGCAACAGTCAGTCCAGCACCCGCTATGACGCGAACGTAGGTCGGGAGGTGGAGGTGGGCGGTGGCGACACCTTCAACTGGTTCCGCCCGGGTCTTGCGGCCCTCGTGACGCTCGGCACGGTCGTCCTCGTCGGCGGGGCGAGCGCGTTCAAGACGGCCCAGCTTCACGGCGACGGCGGCAAGGTGGCCAGCATGCTCGGCGGTCGCAAGCTCGACCCGACGACCGACGATCCCGAGGAGCGCAAGCTGCTCAACATCGTCGAGGAGATGAGCATCGCCAGCGGCGTGCCCGTGCCCGACTGCTACGTGATGGACCGGGAGATGGGCATCAACGCCTTCGCCGCCGGCAGCAGCATTGATGAGGCGGTCGTCGGCGTCACGCGCGGCACCATTGAAAAGCTCAGCCGCGACGAGCTGCAGGGCGTGATCGCCCACGAGTTCAGCCACATTCTCAACGGCGATATGAAGATCAACTTGCGCCTGATCGGCGTGATCTTCGGAATCCTCGTCATCGGCCTGCTCGGGTACACGATCTTCCGCTACGCGCCCTACCTGATGAGCAGCCGCGGCTCGTCGAACAACAAGAACAACGGAGCGGCCTTCGGCATCGCGCTGTTCGTGGTCGGCGCATTGGTGTGGCTGATCGGTAGCATTGGCGTCTTTTTCGGCCGACTGATTCAGGCGAGCATCAGCCGCCAACGGGAGTATCTGGCCGACGCGAGCGCTGTGCAGTTCACGCGGAACCCTAACGGCATTCGCGACGCCCTGCGCAAGATCGGCGGCAGTTCGTTCCACGGCACGCTGCACACGCCGCACGCGGGCGAGTGCAGCCACCTGTTTTTCGCCGACGGGTTTAAGAGCCTGTTCGCGACGCACCCGCCGCTGCCGGAGCGCATCAAGGCGATCGACGGTACGTGGAACGGCACAATGCTCAAGGCGGAGATGGTCAGTGACCGCCAGCGCGTCGAGCACGAGAGCGGCCAGCGGCGGCAGCGGCCCAAGTCGGTGTTTGGGCCGCTGGGCGACATCCTCGGCACGGCCACCGCGGGCACGGTCGGTGGTGGTGGGGGTGGGGCGACCAACCCGATCGCCTCGATGCTCGGGTCCGTCGCCGGCGCGGCCATGGCGGCGGATGTGAGCGAAACGGTCGCCCAGCGCGGCGGCCGGGCATCCAAGGCGGGCGGCATGCGGTCAAGCGACCTCGCCGGCCGCGTCGGGCAACTCGACGAAAAGCACATCGAGTTTGCCGGCCTGATGACCAAGGCCATCCCCGACCAGTTGCGCCAAGCGGTGCGCCGACCGGACTTGGCCCGCGGCGTCGTGGCGGCGTTGTTCTTGAGCGACGACCGGAGCGTGCGGACGTTGCAGGCGGACACGCTCGCGCAGCAGGACCCAGAAGCCGCCCAAGCCGCCGACGCCTTGGCGGAGATCGTCGACCGCCTCGGCCCCGCCGGCCGGCTGCCGCTGGTCGAGCTGGCGGCCCCGGCGTTGCGGTCGCTCGACGCCAACCGCGGCGGGCGGTTTCTGGGCATGCTCCGGGCGCTCGCCGAGGCCGACGGGACGGTCGAACCGTTCGAGTACGCGATTTACAAGCTCGTCAGCCGCCTCGTCACGCGCAGCCGGCCGCGCGAGAAGTATGCCGAACTCGATCACGTCGCGGAGGCGGCGCAGACGCTGCTGAGCGGCCTCGCGCTGGCGGGTCATCCCAAGGGGGGCAAGGCGGCGATGGCGGCGTACAAGCAGGGGGCGGCAAAGTTGCAGCGGGGCGATCTGGCGTACCGCGGCGACTTCCGCCTCGCGGAGTTCGACACCGGGCTCGATCGGTTGGCGGAGGCGCAGATGCCGGTGAAGCGTCGCGTGCTGGAGGCCGCCAGCGCAACGGTGGCGGCCGACGGGGTGGTGACGGTCGAGGAGGCGGAGCTGCTGCGTGCGGTGAGCGCCGTCCTGCAGTGTCCGTTGCCACCGTTCATCGACGCGGCGCGGGGGTAAGGGTGTCGGGGGTTTTTGACTCGGACCCAGACCCAGCCGCAAAGCGACTGGGCGTTGTGCGACGATGCGGGAACCGTCCTGTTTCTTTGAGTCTCCGACCATTCTGGGTCCCGTGGTTCCGTGAGATCCAGACGTAGACCAGCTTGCGCGATTGCTGCTCGCGCCCAAACCGCGTTGCCACGCAACGCTGGTCGGGGCGAGCTTGCAAACGGTCCCGAAGCCGGACCAGGGTTGCAACGCGGTTTGGGACGAGCGAGGATCGTGCATACTGCCTTGAAAACACGACGTTGCGAGGTGTGCGGGAGGTCCGAACTTGGATTAAGGTGCAACACCCAGTCGCTTTGCGGCTGGGTCGGGAGTCAGAACAATTGCTCGCGCGCCTCGGCGGCGCGGGCGGCTTGGGTGAGGCGGAGGCGACTGGGGCCATGCCGGAGCAGCGGGCGGGCGACAGCGTCGACGCTGGCGGCAAACAGGCGGCTGGCGGTTGATCGGCCAAAGCCAAGCCGGTCGCCGATGACCGGCGGGAGCGTCTCGGCCAACCAAAGCCGAGCGAGCGGCCCCGTTGGCACGAGAAACCAAGGCCGCGTCGGCCGCGTGATCTGCCGGGCAACGCCGCGACTGACATCGCTCGTGCCGGTGGCCGGATCGGCGAGTTGCGCGGCGTAGTAGTCGCAAAAGGCCTCCCAATCCTGTGGCCCGTGGTTTCGCGGCAGGCCGAAGCGGGCGGTGCTGACGCGCATGTCGCGGTAGAAGCCCGCCCGATCCGCCTCGCTGAGCGGCGCCAGGAACCGTGCGTGGGCAGCGATGCCGGTCATCACGAGCGTGGCCATCACCCAGAGGAGCAGGTCTGGATCGAGTGCCGCGTAGCCGGGACCGCGGACGGTCGCGTGCAGCCGGTTGACGCGGCCGACGGCGCGGCGCATCTCGGCCGGCGGGGCGAAGACGGCGGCATAGCTGCTTTCGAGGGTGTGGCGCAGGCGGCGTAGCGGGTCCTCGGCAAAGTCGCTGTGATCGCGCACGCCCGCGGCGACGAGCGGGTGGCTCACCTGCAACGCCAACGCCGCCGGGCCGAAGAGCAACACCGCGCGCGTCCGCGTAACGCGGCGGATCGCGCTCTCGGGCGGGAAACTCGCGGCGGCATCGTCCGGCACGCCCGACGTTACGGCGAGTCAATCACGCCCCACGCGGCGACGGGCGCTAGGACCAGTGAAAGGCCAATCCAGACCCACCAATCCTCCGGCAGCCACCGCCGCAGGGCGAACATCAGCGGCGGCAGGGCGGGCAGGAGAAAACGCGGAAAATGAAAGAATCCCCAGTCGCTGCCGATCGTCAGGATGAAGAGCGTGTTCCCGACCAGCCACCCGGCGGCGATGGTCGCGAGCCGGCCCCGCGTGCGCCCCGCTTCGACGGTCATGAGCCCGCACGCAAGCAACGCGAGCGCGACGTGCGACAGCGTCCAGACCGCCCGGCCGATGCCGACGTCGCCGGTTCGCAGCGTTGAGACGATCGAGCCGAACGGCGGTGCGAAGAGGTCGCCGCGGTAGGCGCCGGGATCGGTCGCGTAGACGCGCACGCCGTGCAGCGGATCGCCGAACGCGAGCCAGATGCCGAGCAGCGCGAGGGCGATCACGGCGAGGGCAGTTCCGCCAATCTGGATCGAACGAGGTGCGACGTGTCCCGTTAGCCGCCGGCCCTTGGCCGGCGCGTCTGGGGCGGCTTGGCCCGCGAGCGCCGGGCGAGGCCCGGCGGCTAAAGAAGAACGCTTGGATCGGAAACGCCAGGCGCGGCGAACTTCCCACAGCAGCACGCCCACGACCGCGAAGGCCGCCATCGGGCGGACGAGGCCGGCGATGCCGAAGATCAAGCCCGCCACAATCGGCCGGCGCCGGCTCAGCAGGAGGCCAAGCAGGCAGAGCGCCACGCACGGCGCCTCGCTCATCGCCAGGCTCGAATTGATCGGCCAGTGCGGAATCAGCATCACGCACGCCCACCCGACGCGGCGGTCGCGGAAGACGCACGCCGCCAGCGGGGGGATGGCCGTCGCGGCACCGACCGTCACGACGAGCCCCGCCAACCCCGCCGGCAGGTCTAACAGCGTCAGCGGGGCGATCAGCAGCGGATAGCCGGGGAAGACACGCGTGTCGTACGTGGAAAGGTCGTCCGCCTGGCCGCCGCCACTTGCGATCGGCTGGGCATACCGCTTGTAGCTTTCGCCGTCGCCTTTGTCCGTGTAAGCGTCGAGGGAGAACCCGCCGATCCATAACGCGGCGACGATGGTTGCGACGCGCATCGCCAGCGCGACGGCGGCCATCTGCCAGAGCGAGCGTGGGAGTGCGATCAATGACCTGCCCGGTTCACTGGTCGAGCCGATCTTCGAAGGTGCCAGACTGAATCGCCCCGAAATCGAGTCCCTGCGTTCCGCCGATGCCGAAGAAACGAAGGTGCGGTCGGAACCAGTCCGCACCGGAAGCGACGACCTCGCCATCCATCAGGAGGTCGACGCGCACGTCGATGCCGAAGACGTCCATCGGCACGATGTAAAGGCCCCATCCGCGCTCCTCCTTTGTGGCGAAGGCGCCGTTGGCATCGGTTGTGGCCGTCGCGAGCAGTTTGTCCGGGTCACGCACGGGTGGCCCGCCTGGCGGATGGATTACGTTGACGGCATAGACGTTCACGGTCGCGCCGGCGAGGGGTTCATCGTTCGCGTCAACCGCGCGCCCTCGGAACTCCGGCACCTTAGTGAACTGCACCGGCCAACACCCGGCCGATGCGAACAACGATGACATCGTGGCAGCGGCGACAAGGCGGCGAAGCGCGGGCATGACGCCGATATTAGCTCGGCGGCAGCGCCTCGCCGCCGGCGTTGTCGAGGGAGCGGACGCGGCGGCTGGTGCCTTCGCTCACGGCGGTGGTGAAGCGCTTGGCGATCGCCTCGCTTTGCAGGCCGCGCGACATGGCGATCACGCCCGTGCGCGACAGCTCCGTGATGCCGTAGCTGCCGACGAGTTCGATGAAGGCCTCAACCTTCTCCTCGCGGCCGCTGATCTCGATGGTCATGCTCTCCGGGCCGACGTCGACGACCTTGGCGCGGAACATGTTGGTGAGTTCGATGATCTCGTTGCGCCGCTCCGGCGGGGCGTCGACCTTCAGCAGGGCGAGGTCACGTTCGACGTAGGCGCTGCTGGTCAGGTCGCGCACGCGGGCGACGGGCACCAGCTTGGCGAGCTGCTCGCGGACCTGGGCGATGGTGTTGTCGTCGCCGTCGACGACCACGGTCATGCGGCTCATCTCCTGGTCCTCGGTGCGGCCGACGACAAGGGAGTCGATGTTGAAGCCGCGGGCGGCGAACATGCCGGCAACGCTCGCCAGCACGCCGGGTTCGTTAGTGACGAGGGCGGAGATCACGTGGCGCATGGGACGCGAGCATAGGGGGGCGTCCGTGGTCCGTTGTTCCCGGAGGGTGACGCTCCGATACAACTGACAACGGACCATGATCAAACCCCCACGCTGTAGAAGACCCACGTGAAGAGCAAATCGACCACCGCCAGCGACACCACGGTCATCACAACCGTACGCGTGGTCGCGTCGCCGACGCCCTGAGCGCCGCCCTTGACCGCCAACCCGAGCCAGCACGCCAGGCCGCTGATGATCGTGCCGAAGACGAACGCCTTGAACAGCCCGGTTATAAAGTCTTTGACGAGGATCGCGTCGACGGTGAGCTGAAAGTAGAGCTCCGCTGAAAGATCCTGCACGTTCACGCTGACGACCATCCCGCCGAGCACGCCCATGATGTCGGCGATGACGGCGAGGCAGACGGTCATAAAGGCCGTCGCAATCGTGCGCGGGACGATAAGGAACTGGACCGGGTCGATCGCGTGCGTCTCGAGGGCCTCGATCTCCTCGCTCACGGTCATCGTGCCGAGTTCGGCCGCAATGCTCGCGCCGGCGAACCCGGTGAGGGTGATTGCCCCCACGAGCGGCCCGAGCTCCCGGAACATGGCGATGGCGATGATGCGGGCGACTTGGTCCTGCGCCCCGTACTCCCGCAAAATCGGCACGATTTGCAGCGACAGGATCGCGCCGATGCAGAAGACGACGAGACTCACGATGCCCACCGCCCGCACGCCGACGCGGACCATCTGGTACGTCAGGTTCCGCCACGCCAGCGACTTGCCACGCTTGCCGAAGAAGGCGGCGGGGATTGCCGTGGTCGCCTGAACCACGAGCAGGGCCACCGCGCCCACGGCCGTGATGCCGCCGCGCGTCTTGTCGCCGATCGCCTCGACGGTGACTGCCGCCGCGTCGCGGGCGCGGGCGAGGAGGCCCGGCGTCGCGCGGTCGGGTTTCGTTGCGGGGGTCGCGTCGCTCAAGCCGGAGAGTCTACCCGCCTTGTCGCCTCCCGCCGAAGCCACGCCCGTTTGTCCCTGCCGTCGGCGGCGTCCACTTTGGTAGGATGCGGCGATGCCCGTCTCGGGGTCCATCGTCGAACTCGAACCCCCGCGCAAGCCCACGCCGGGTGGGCCGGGTGGTACAGGCGATTTTGACGACGACTTCGGCGGCGGGGGTGGGGGTGGGGGTGGTGGCGACGGGCGCGGTGACTCACGCGACGACGACCCGCCGCCGCCGGCCCGGTGGATCACGCTGGCCAGTTACCTGCACCCGGCCGAGGCGCACATCGCGCGGCTGCGGCTGGAATCGGCGCAGATCCCGTGCGTCCTGCTCGACGAACTTACCGCCGCCACCCACTGCCTGAGCCTCGCGACGGGCGGCGTCAAATTACAAGTGCCCGTCGACTGCGCCGAAACCGCGGCCGACCTGCTGCGCCGGATGCGTCGGGAGGTCGAGGGCGATCCGGTGCTCGCACGCCTGCCCGACCGAGGGCGGGCGACGATGGCCGCGTGCGTCGTCGAAGCCGCGGGACTGGCGTGCGACCTCGAGGAAGACGGCGGGGGCCTGTGGCGGCTGCGGTGCGATGATGCCGACGTGCCGGCCGCCGCTCTGGCGGTGGCGCGGTCGCCGTTCGCGGCCGCCTTGACGGAGGCGGCCGTTCAGGCTCTGGCGAGCGTCGCCTGCCCGGCTTGCGGTGCGGTGGCGTCGCGGCTGGATTGGACGCGGCGCGTCATCGTGCCCGCCGGCCGCGTTGCGGCACCGGGGCCGTGGCTGCGCCGCTGGATCATCCAGCGCCTCACCGCTCGCCGCTGCCGCGCGTGCGGCAAGCGGTGGTAATCGTCATCCCGTACGCGAGGAGCCGATTGTGCTGGAGATCGAAATGAACGAAGCCGACGGCATCACGCGCGTCCGCCTGATCGGCGAGGCTGACGTGGCGGGCGGGCACAAGCTCTCGCGCGAGGCGATCGAACTCGCCGCCGCTCGGCCGAAGCGGCTGGTGTTCGATCTCGGCGAGTTGACGTTCCTGAGCTCGCTGGCGATCGGCGAGATGGCCGCGCTGGCGTCGGCGCTGAAGGGCTACGACGGCCGCGTCGCCCTCGCCGCCGCCGACCGCAACATCGCCTCGGCGTTGGAGCGCGTGCGGATGAACGAGGTGCTGGAGGTCTACGGCACCCTCGAAGAAGCCCTCGCCGCCCTGGCGACCCAACGCGGTTGAAGGTCGTTCGTTGCGCCCCAAGCCGCGTTGCAACGCAACGCTGGTCCGGCCGCGATGCCAATGCCATCCAGCCGCTTCAGCCCTGCACGAGGCGGTTGTCGCTGTTGCCGATGCCGCGGAGGGCGAGGTTGAGGGCGTCGACGTTGCTCGCCAGGCGCTTGGCCTCGCCGACGTCGATGACCTGCTTCTGGAAGAGCTCGGTCAGGTGCTGGTCGAAGCTCTGGTTGCCCGCCTCGCGGTTGCCGACGATCGTCTTGAGCTTGTCGTACTCGCCGTCAAGGATGTACTTGCGCGCCAGCGGCGTCATGTTCATCACTTCGACCACCGGCACGCGCCCCTTGCCGTCGCGGCGCTTGGCGAGGCGTTGGCAGAAGACGCATTGCAGGTTGGTCGCGAGCTGCGTGTTCATCAGCTCCGCCTGCTGCTTATCGAACAATGCCACCACGCGCTCGATGGTCATCGGGGCGTTCGTGGCGTGAACGGTCGAGAAGACCAGGTGGCCCGTGTCGGCGGCACGCAGGGCGGTTTGCAGGCTGAAGCCGTCGCGAATCTCACCGATGAGCATCGTGTCCGGGTCCTGCCGCATCGCGGCGCGCAGGGCGTGGTCGTAGCTTTCGGTGTCGGTGCCGACTTCGACCTGGCTGACCAGGCTCTTGATGTCGCGGTGCTCGTACTCGATCGGGTCCTCGACGGTGATGATCCGCTCGGACCGCGCCTGGTTGATCGCCCCGATGATGGCCGCGAGCGTGGTGCTCTTGCCCGAGCCGGTGGTGCCGCTGACGAGCACCAGGCCGCGGTAGAGATTGGCGAGCTTCGTGATCTCCTTGGGAAGATTGAGCTCGCCGAACTGCGGGATCTGCGTGACGATGCGCCGCATGACCACCGCGACCTTGCCGCGGCTGTGGAAGCTGGCGACGCGGAAGCGGGCGAGCATTTCCTCGCCGTCGGAATCCATCAGGGCATAGCTGACGTCGGCCGAGCCCTTGTGCTGGAAGTCGTTCCACTTGTCCTCGTCGGCGATGAGCTCGCGGACGAAGCCGGTCATCATCTCATTGTCGGGCTGGCCGCAATCGAGGAAGCGGAGGCGGCCGTCGACGCGGATGACGGGGGTGGAGTCAGCCTGGAGGTGCAGGTCGCTGCCGCCGGCAGTGACGACGGTCTTGAGGAACTGCCGCAGGCTCGGAACCTTGGGCCCGGACTTGGTCGCGCCGTTGCTGGCGGCTTTGTCGGCGTCGATGTGCAACTCCTCGGCCGGCTTGTGCCGCTCGGCCTCGTCAAGCTCGCCCGCGTTGGCTTTGAGTTCCTCTTCGATGTTGACAGCGGCCATAAGGGGGAAAGGCAGAAGGTTGAAGGATGAAGGATGAACCCGAGGCGACGCCGCGCCTCGCGCACAAGCCTCACCTTATGCGAACACCGTCCCGCGTCCTAGCCGAAACGATCGGGAGCCACGAATGGCCCGCCCCCTCCGGCTCGGGTTCATCCTTCTTCCTTCTGCCTTCATCCTTTCCGCCCTCACTCCACCCGTCCGCCGCCGCTGCCGAGAAAGTGTTCGCCGCAGCGGAAGCCGGCGGCGACGATCACGTCGAGCAGTTGGTGTGCCGTGGTCCGCCGGGCATCGAAGATGATCGAGGCCTGCCCGCTGGCGAAGTCGACCTCCGCCTCGCGCACGCCGACCGTCGCCGACAGCCGCGCCACAATCCGCTCCTCGCAGGCGTGGCTGTGCATCCCCTCGACTCCCACGATCAGCAGCGAATCGCGCTTGAGCGACTCCCGCGCAATCGCCTCGCGCTCGGCTTGGGCTTGGTCTGTGGGGGTTGTCGTCATGGCGGCTCCAAGCGGATTGAACTGCCTGCGCCGGCCAAATCCCGGGGCGCACTTCACCATCGCAACATTCGCCCGCCGGCCGACCCCGGATGCGGCGCGACCCGGTTCTCCGCCAACTCTATGGCAGGATCATGCTTAGGCTGTCGCGCCGCATGCTGTACCTCTACCGAATTGCGTAAGCTGCCCCACCGATGCTCCTGCTGATCGATAACTACGACAGCTTCACCTACAACCTCGTCCAACTCGTGGGAACCGTCGCCCGCGAGGTTCGGCCGGGGTTGGAGGTGCGGGTGGTCCGCAACGATCAGATCGACGCCGACGGTGCGGCCGAGCTCAAGCCGACGCATTTGCTCGTCAGCCCCGGCCCGTGCTCGCCGAGCGAGGCGGGCCAGAGCGGCGTGATCCTCGACCGCCTGGCCCCGACGGGCATCCCGAGCCTGGGCGTCTGCCTGGGCCACCAGTGCCTGGCCGCCAACGCGGGCGGGGTGGTCGAGCGGGCGGCGAAGCTGATGCACGGCAAGACCGACCGCGTCCACCACGACGGCCAGGGGCTGTTCGAGGGCGTACCCAGCCCGTTCACGGCCGCGCGGTACCACTCGCTGATCGTCCGCCGCGGCAGCCTGAACGATGCCGACTTCGCCGTGAGCGCCTGGACGGCCGACGACGAGATCATGGGCCTGCGCCACACGCGTTGGCCGCTGATGGGCGTGCAGTTCCACCCCGAGAGCTTCCTCACTGAACATGGCGACCGCCTGATCGCCAACTTCCTGCGCATGGGGTAGCCATCTGGCGCATGGGGTAGCCATCCGGCGCATGGCGAATCACTACTCCTTGAGCCGATCGAGCACCTTCGCGTACGCCGCCTGAACCTGTTGGCGGTCGCGCGTGTCGAGGGTGCTGTCGGGGGCAGTGGTCGTCGCGAGAATCGCGTCAGCGTGCTCGCGCAGGACACGCCGGCGATCCTGGCGCGGGCAGGCGTCGACGAGGGCGGCGATCGTGTCGAGCAGTCGGCCCATCACATTCGCGTCGCCCTTGCCGTAGCGGCGGATCGGGTCGAACGCCGCCGCGACCAGCGTGGGCCACTCCAGCCGGTTTGAAACGACGCGAAGGATGCCGGTCGCGTCGCGGCGGCGTTGGTCGGGAAAGGGCCGGGCGCACGCGCGGGCAAGCGCGGCGCCGAGGCGATCGATGCAGTTGATCGCCGTGTGCGGGTCGTTGATGCCCGGCGACAGGGCACGCTGGGCAATTTCCGTAAGCTGCTCGATCGCGAAGATCGGGTCCTGCCCGACCGTCCGCCGCGCCGCGATGCCGAAGTGGGCCGCCACCTTCTTCGCGTCGGCGTCGCTGATGCGCTGGGCGACGTCGGCCGCGGCCGAGGCGAGCGGGGCGTTCTCGAACACGTAGTCGCCCGGCTTGGCGGTGAGCCAGAGGGCCGCGTCGATCTTGCCGGCCAAGCCGAGCAGGCCGTCGTAGCCGACGACGGTGATGAACCCGCTGCGCCCGCTGCGGGCGACGACGACCGCATCGTCGGGCCGCTCGCTGCTGGTGCTGCGCAGGCCCGGCACGCCGGGCGGGTCGGGCGCGTCCTGATCGCCGCGCGAGCCGTCGACGGGAATCACGTGGTCGATCACGTCGTCGAGCTCGTTGCCGACCTCGGCGATCACCTGCGGCGCGCGGATGATGAGGGCGACGTGGTGGACGAAGTAGATCAGCACGCCTGTGGCGAACAACGCCATCACGGTCGCGAGGAAGACGCTCAGGTGCGGGACGAACGCCTTGGCCTCCTCACTGTCGCCCGCGGTCTGCACGACACGCAGCACCAGCAGCGGGTAGATGAACGTGGCGATGAACGTGCCGAGCGAAAACTGCACGCCGCGGTCGGTCGTGAAGGTACGCAGCAGGCGCGGGCCGAACTGGCTGCTGGTGAGCGTGAGCGTCGCGATCGTGATCGAGAAGACGGTGGCGGCGACGGTGATGCTGCTGCTGGCGGTGGCGGTCAACACCGAGCGCGCCCCGGCGGGGCCGATGTCGTACAGAAGCATCGTCGGGCCGGGCGTGGAATCCTTGCTCTGCAGGATGCCGTCGACGTAGGGCATCACCGCCCCAAGGAAGGCCGCCGCGCCCGCGAGCAGGCCGGGCAGGAACCAGAAGCTGTCGCGCAGCCGGTCGAGCCAGATGCGCACGAATGTTGGTGAGAAGACGATCAGCAGCCGCGACAGCCCCGGCGACCCCTGGGCCTGCGCCGCGCCGTCGCTGCCCAGTGCCCGGAGCGACTGGCTGGTCTTGGCGGCGGCACGGCGGAGCACGTGGCCAACCCTACCCGCGCCCGCGCCCGTCGGCATCCGGCGAAGCAGCGGGTAGGCTTAGGCGATGAGCAACACGACCAAGCTGCGATTGATCCAGGCGGGCGTGGGCGGACACGGGCGGAGCTGGTTCTTCGACACGGCCAGCCAGAGCCCGGACTTTGACGTCGTCGCCCTTGCCGACCCCAACGCCGAGGCGCTCGCCAAGGCCGGCGACGCAATCGAGCTGCCCGCCGACCGCCGCTTCAGTGAGTTGGCCGACGCCGTCGCCAAGGTGAAGGCGGACGCCGTCCTGAGCGTCACGCCGCCGGCGGTCCACCCGGAGCATGCCTCGCTCGCGTTCGACGCCGGCCTGCACCTGCTTGTGGAGAAGCCGCTGGCCGAGGATTTGGAGTCGGCGCGGCGGATGGTCGAGCAGGCCGAATCCGCCGGTAAACAACTCATGGTCGGCCAGAACCGCCGCTGGGATGCGGAGCCGACGCTGCTGAAGCAGGTCTTCGACGAGCGGCCCTACGGCGACTTCGGGCACGCGCACCTCGACTTCTTCCTGCCGGGCGACTTTCGCGGCAGCTTCCGTCAGTCGATGCGGCACGTGCTGCTGGTCGACATGGCCGTCCACCACATCGACCTGATCCGCCACGTCCTCGGGCGCGACATCTGGCAGGTCTACGCGACCGACTTCAATCCGACCTGGTCGGCACAGCAGGGCCTGTACGAGCATGGCGCGGCGCTGCGGATGATCCTGACGATGGACGACGACACCGTCGTCAGCTACGCCGGCGACTGGAGCGCCAAAGGCCGGCCCAACAGTTGGCAGGGTGCCTGGCGGATTCAGTGCGCCGACGGCGCCATCCGCTTCGACGACCGCCTGGGCGGCGTGGAGCTGTCGACATGCAAGACGTGGGGCAGCGACGTCCAGCACGAGCTCCGCCCGATCCCGCCGGGGGACCCGAGCCAGGCCCAACTGCTGGCGGCCTTTGCCGAGTCGGTCCGCACCGGCCGACCGGGGCTGACCAGCGGGCGCGACAACCTCAAAACGGTCGCCGCCGTCTTCGCCGCCGTCGAGAGCTGCGAGACGGGGCGGGCGGTGGAGGTCAGGGTTTGAGGGTGACGCTCTCGTAAAGTTCGGCGAGCGGGAGAGTGAGATCGACGCTCCGCAGAGTTAGCTCGGCTTCGGGACCGATGAAAAAGTTCATTTGCCAGACCCCGTCGTCGGCCAGAAAGAACCGTTCAGCCCGCATTTGATCCGATTGCAGCAACACGTACTCGCGGAGCGACGGAATCAGGCGGTAAAGGTCGAACTTCTCGAGACGGTTGTAACGTTCGGTGGATTCGCTGAGGATTTCGAAGATCCCCACCGGGTTCTGAATGGCGAGATCTTTGTGGTTCAGCGTCAACACCTCGCGTTGCCCGCAGGTGATGGCGGCGTCGGGGTACACGGTTCGATCCGCCGCTTGGACGTAGATTGCGGTGTCGCTTGCCGTGTTGGAGCAAGGGGTGCCCCGCAAGCGGCCCCGCAGGGCAAACGTCAGGTTCACGCTGACGTCGCCGTGCTGGACGGTCCCGCCCGCCATCGCGAGGGCATCACCCTCGTCGATCGCGAAGACTTGGCCGGCGTGAAACTCGTGCTTCTGCTCGCTCCGCTCTTGAAACTCGAAGAACTCCTCTAGCGTCATGCGACGTTCGAGTGGCTTCAGGTGCGACGCGGGCGAGGACATGGCCCCATCCTAACATACGCCTACGCGACGACGCCGGCGACATGCTCGACGGCCGCTCGGAACAGCCGCAGGCCGGCGGGCTGTGGCGCGTCGCCGTCGGCCGCCAATCGCGACCAGGCCGGGTGTTGCAGCGGGTCGACGTACCGCTCCGGGTGGGGCATGAGCCCGAGCACGAGGCCGCTTTCGTCGCACAAGCCGGCGATGGCGTCGGCACTGCCGTTCGGGTTCGACGGGAAATCGCTCGGCAGGGCGGTGGCGGAGCCGGCATAGGCGAGGGCGACGCGACCGCCGGCCAGCGTCGCCCGGCGTGCGCGGTCGTCCTTGAAGACGATGCGCCCCTCCGCGTGGGCCATCGGCAGCTCGATCGTCTCATCCTGGCCGAGCCCGTCCGTCCAGACGCAGCGGTCGGACGTTTTCGTCAGCGACACCCACCGGCAGGCGTATCGGCCGCCCGTCGCGGCGTTGCTGTTGCGGGCCAGAGCGCACGCGCGGCCCTCGACACCGTCCAGATGCCCCGGCAGCAGGCCTGCCTGCGTGAGAACCTGAAAGCCGTTGCAGATGCCCAGAATCGGCCCGCCTCGGTCCACGAAGCGGCGCAGCGCGTCGCCGAACTCGCGCGCCAGGCGGTCGCCGAGAATGCGGCCCGCGGCGATGTCGTCGCCGTGGCTGAACCCGCCGGGGATGGTCAGCAGGTCGAAGTCATCCAGCAGTTCGGGCCGCTTCGCGAGACGGTTGACGTGCAATCGCGTTGCCGTCGCCCCGGCCAGTTCAAAGGCGTGGGCCGTTTCGAGGTCGCAGTTGATCCCGGCCGCGCGAAGCACCAGTGCGTTTGGCATCGCCGCAAGGGTAGCGGCTTGAGCGGAGTGGACGCCGCCTGGGTTATCGGTCGATACGGCAGAAGGCGACGCCTCGGCCTCCGCCTCGGGTTCATCCTTCATCCTTCTGCCCTCATCCTTTCCGCCTCATGGACTTCGGAACCTTTCTCGGCTACGGCATCGCCTGGGGCTCGCTGGGCTTTGGCATGTGGCACGTCACCCACGGCGCGATCGGCCCATACATCAAGCCGACGGAGGTCATTCTCGTCGGCGGGTGTGCGTTGGGCGCGACGATCGCCGGCACGCCACTGGGCGCCATCGTGACGGCCCTCAAGGCGGGCAAGAAGCTCGTCGGCGGGGGGCACCACGACACCGAGCACCTGATCACCGAAATCGTCGAGTTCGCCGAAACCGCCCGCCGCGACGGCGTGCTGGCCTTGGAGGAGGCGAGCAAGAACCACCCCGACCCCTTCATGCGACGCGGGTTGCAACTGACGATCGACGGCACCGACCCGGAGGTGGTCGAGCGCATCCTGCGCATCGAGATCGACGCGATGACCGAGCGGCACAAGCACGGCAAGCACTTCTGGGCGGCCCTGGCCAAATTCGGGCCGGGCTGCGGATTGCTGGCGTGTCTCGTCGCGCAGATCGCGCTCTTCAAGAATCTCGACGGCGACGCCGCCGCCATCGGCGGAGCGTTGGCGGTCGCGCTGGTGGGCACGCTGTACGGCGCGATGATCCAGAACGTAATCGCCGGCCCCATCGCGGAAAAGCTGGCGTTTCTCAGCAAGGAAGAGGCGTTCGCCAAGGAAGTGATGATGCAAGGCCTCCTGAGCATCCAGGCCGGCAACAACCCCCGCGTGGTGGAGATGCAGTTGCTCAGCTTCGTGACGACGGCGAAGCAGGAGACGATGGCCAAGGCCGCGTAGCGGCCTTGCCGGGAGGTGGGAGTGGGGGAGGTGGGACGTGGGCAGAGGCCTGAGTCGGAGGAGATATGGCGAGGCAGCGTTACGAGTCGCTCGAAATGTGGCAGGTGGCCCACCAGTGGGTGCTAGAGGTCTATCGCATTGCCGGACGCTTCCCGTCTCACGAGACCTTTGGCCTCGCCTCGCAACTGCGGCGGTCGGCGGCATCGGTGCCGACCAACATGGTCGAGGGCTACCGGCGCGAGGGCGACGCAGACAAGCTGCGCTTCCTGAACATCGCTCATGCGTCGCTCGACGAGGCCGACTACCAGCTCCTGCTCGCTCACGACCTCGGCTACGGCGACACCCGGCACCTGCGCGACACGGTACTGAGCATCGCCCGCATGCTCTCCGCCTACGCACGCCCCATTCGCGCCCGCACGCCCCGTTGATGCTCTGGCTCTGCCCACCTCCCACCTCCCCCGCTCCCACCTCCCCAACGCATGGCCTGCGACCCCGAAGACATCTGCGAAGAATGCCCCGAGTGGATCTTCACCCTCGCCGACCTGCTCATGTGCATGATGGGCCTGTTCGTGATCCTCTGGGTCCTCAAGCCCGACGTGAAGGACACCGCCGAGGAGACCACGCGCGAGGAGATCCGCAAGCAGGAGATCCTCAAGGAGATCCAGATCGCCTTTGGCGCCGACGTCACGGCCGACAGCGACGTGCAGATCCGCCTCGACGAGCTGCTGCGCAAGCTCGATCAGATCAAGCGCAACGGCGAGGGGGAGAAGGGCAACGCCACCATCGCCGCGCGCGGGGCCGACGGCACCGAGAGCGAGGTCACGACCATTCGCGACGGCGAACTCGCCGGCCTGGGCGGCCGCGCCACCTTCGCCGCCGGGGACGCCGTGCTCGGCGACGATCAACAGGCGGCGCTGCGCCAGATCGCCGGCAAGATTCGCGGGCATCGCAACGTCGTGCTCATCAAGGGACACACCGGCCTGGACGACGTCGCCGAGAGCGGAGCGGGTGGTGGGGGTGGTGGTGGGGGGGGACGCGACGCGCACCTGGACCTGTCGCTGGCCCGCGCCCGCGCGGTGGCCGACTTCCTCGTGGGCGAGGGCGTGAGCCCGGAGATCCTGCGCGTGCAGGCGAGCGGGCCGTACGAGCCGATCAAGCTCCGCGCCTACGACGCCGCCGACCGCCGCACGAATCGCCGCGTGGAGGTCGAGGCCACTGACCAACTCGTCGCCGCCCGCGCCGACGCGCCCGCGGTGGTCAGCAAAGACCCGGTCGCCCCGCCCGCCGAGGACCCGCCGGCAACGCACCATTGACACAACGTCGTCGACGGTTCCTCGGTAGCCGCGGAGCTTGCTCCGCGATCAGTCGCTACGGAGAACGGGACGGAACATTTCGCATCCCCACGAATGGGCGTTAGCCGCCCCGCCTCGCGGGGCGCGTGGACGGCCTCGGAGCGCCCCGCGAGGCGGGGCGGCTAACGAGCACTCGCGGGAGGACGCACTTGATCCGCATCCGTCTCACTAGATAGAGCGCGATTGCGGAGCAAACTCCGTGGTTACTAGGAAACCATCACGCCTGCCCGCGCCCGAAGCCGCTCCGGTTTTAGCCGCTCGCGGGAGCGAGCGCTTCGGGTCCACGGTTGAGTTGCTCGACCGCGCGGGGTGGGGGCCGGCCATACCCTTGCGGTATGCCGTGGACCACGCTGTGCGAGTTGGGCGAGTGCGCCGAGGGCGAGGGCACCTTTGTCGACATCGACGGCCGCGAACTGGCCGTCTTCCTGCATAACGGGCAGCCCCGCGCGATGGACAACCTCTGCCCCCACGCCGGCGGAAGCATGGCCAGCGGGTACATCGAGATGAACGGCACCGAGCCGTGCGCCGTCTGCCCGTGGCACGGCTGGGCGTTTCGCCTGTCTGACGGCGAGTTCGCGGACATGCCCGGCTTCGAGATCAAGGTCTACGAGACGCGCATCGAAACAAAGGGCGAGCGACAGCTCGTGCAGGCGGACCTGCCGATGCCGTGACGACACGAAGTGTGATGCGCGTTTCGACAACGACGCCGAGGCGGGAGCCTCGGGTTTGGTGGTCGAGCGACTCCGAACCCGAGGCTCCCGCCTCGACGTCAGATGATGGTTGGCTGGACCGGTTTACTCGTCGATTTCGTCGCCCTCTTCGGCAAGCTCAACGTAGAGCCGGCCGCTGCGCGAGTTGGTGGTGTCGGTCTCGGTGGCGGCGGGCGGGGTCGCGCGGCTGCTCATCCCACGGTCGCCGGTGGGGACGAGGTAGGCGATGTAGGTGCGGTTGGCCCGCACGCCGGTGGTCGTCACCTCGTTGCCGTTGAGCGTCGCCCGGCCGCTGGAGCCGCTGACGAGAATGCGGTCGCCCTCGCTGACATGCAGCGTCTTGATGACCGACTGGTCGTTCAGGTCGTAGAGGTAGAGCGTGCCCGACTGATCGGCGGTGTAGCTCAGCGAGCCGGTGCCCTGGGTCATCTCCTGCGCCTCCGTCGGAACGCCGGCGCGGATGTTGAGCTCGGGCTTGCGGGCGCTGGCCGACTCCTCGGCCGCATCGCTGTTGCCGCCCGTCTCGCAACCGACGATCAGCGTGGTGGCCGCAATGGCGACCAGGGCGAGGGAAACAACGCGGAGCAGGGGGTTCGTGTTCATGAAGTGTTGTCCGGCTTGGACTTCCTCACATTGTAGCTTGCGCAACGCCAACTCGCAGCATGGAATCTTCTCGGGAGACAGCCGCCATCCCGCGCGAATCGATCGCGGGCTACATCGTGTACTCGATCGTCTTGATCACGCCTTCGTTGGCCGCCTCGATGCCGGTCAGGACGACGTCGAGCGCGCGGAAGCCCTCGCTGCCGTCGATCTCCGGGGGCGTGTTAGTCTTCACGCTCCGGGTCATCGCATCGACGATCCCGCTAGCGACCTGCTTTTCGTTCGTCGCCATCTCGCCGGTCGTGAAGCGGTCGCGCTTGCCGTTCTGGTAGTCAACCATCACGCCGTACTCCTTGTCCATGCCGACGCGCATCACGCCGTTCTCGCAGAAGAGGATCGTGCCGTTGTCCTCGATGCGGCCGTAGTTGGTCCAGGAGATGTGGATGCTGCCGATCGTGCCCTTGTCGGTCTTGAGCTCGAGGAAGGCGTTGTCATCGAGCTTGAGCTTGCTGCCGTCGGGCGTGGTCTTGTGCTGCGTGACGACGAACCCGCCGACCTTCTCGAACTCCTCGCCGAGCAGGTAGCGCATGAGGTCGGCCTTGTGGATGCCCAGGTCGCCGCAGACGCCCATGACGGCGAGGTCGGGCTGGAAGAACCAGCTTTTGGCCCCGTCGACGCTCCAGCCGTCGGGGCCGGGGTGCTTGAAGTTCGTCTCGAACGCCAGCACCTTGCCGAGCTTGCCGCCCTCGAGCACCTCCTTCGCCTTCACGTGCGCCGGGTCGAGGCGCTGGTTCATGCCGATCATCAGGTACTTGCCGGCCTCTTTGGCGGCGTCGATCATCGAGCGGGCCTCGTCCCGCGTGCCGGCCATGGGCTTCTCGACCAGCACGTGCCGCCCGGCCTTGAACGCGTCGAGCGTCTGCGGCGCGTGAAGCGCGTTGGGCGTGGCGACGACCACCACGTCGCACTCGACTTCCTTCAGCATCGTCGCGTGATCGGTAAAGTGCTGTTTTGCCCCGAGTTTGTCGGCAATCTTCGCCGCTCGATCGGGCAGGATGTCGCAGACGGCCAGCAGTTCGGCGTCCGGGTTGGCCACGATCTCGGGCAGGTGGCGGCGCTGGGCGATGGCCCCGCAGCCGATGCAAACGTAGGAAATTTTCTGGTCGCTCATGGGTCACTCAGGATAGGACCGGAGATCGCAACGGCGCAAAGGGGCAAAGAGAGAAGCGAAGAGCAGATGGGGCTCGAGATGCAGAAGCTTACACTTCTTCTGGCCTTTGCTTCTCTCTTTGCTCCTTTGCGCCTTTGCGATCTCTGGCCCGTTCACTTCACCTCGTCGAGCCTCACCGTCTCCCGGTTCTTCGCGGCGAGGGTGACGGCTTGGAGCACGCGCTGGGTTTCGTAGGCGTCGGCGAAGTCGGGCAGGGGGACGACCGGCGCGACCCCGCCGATCGCCTTGACCATGTCGGCGGCCTGGTTGACGAAGCTGTGCTCGTAGCCGATGTGGTGCGCCGTCGGCCAGTACGCCGCCGCGTACGGGTGGCCGGCGCCGCCGTTGCTGGCCTGGATCGTCGTCCACCCCTGCAAGTGCTCGGGGAGCGTCGCGTCGTACCACTCGAGCTCGGTCATCCGCTCGAAGTCCCAGCGGACGGCCCCCTTCTCGCCGTGAACCTCCACGCGGTTGCCGTTCTTGTCGCCGGTGGACAGGCGCGTCGCCTCGAAGGTCGCGACGGCCCCTTGCTTGAACTGGGCCGTGAAGAGCACGGCGTCATCGACGGTTGACTTGCCCATCTTCTGGGACTTACCGGCTCCTTTGCCGCTGATCGCGCCGCCGGCATCCGAGGGAATCGGTCGTTCTTCGATAAAGGTTTTGAGGATCGCGCCGCCGACGCTGTCGATCTCGTCGCCGGTGACGAAGCGGGCGGAATCGATCGAGTGCGCGCACAGGTCGCCGAGGCTGCCGCTGCCGGCGACGTCGCCTTGGAAGCGCCAGACGAGCGGGGCGTCGGGGCCGGCCCAGTCCTGCAGGTAAAAGCAGCGGACGTGGTAGATCTTGCCGAGCCGGCCCTCGTTGACGATCTGGTGCGCCAACGCCAACGCGGGGCAGCGGCGGTAGTTGTACCAGACGAAGGTTCGCTGACCGTTCCCCGCGGCTGCCGCCGCGGCGTCCTTCATCTCGCGCGCTTCGTCGAGAGTGCCGGCCAGTGGCTTTTCGCAGGCGACGTGCTTGCCGACCTCAAGCGCCGCCAGCGTCATGTCGCGGTGAACGTGGTTGGGCGTGCCGACGTCGACCAGGTCGATATCCGGGTTCTTCACCGCCTCCCGCCAGTCGACGCTGGCGTTGTGCCAGCCCCACTTGCGGCGAAAGCGTTCGAGCTCGTCGCGGTCGCGGCCGCACACCGTGTGCATGGTCGGGTCGTACGGCAGGTCGCCGAAGAACTTGGCGACGTTCAGGTAGGCGTTGGAGTGCGTGCGCCCCATGAACTTCTGGCCGATCAGGCAAATGTTCAGCGGCTTTTTGGTGGAGTCGGGCATGCGGGGCCTTTTACGAGTCGGGATCGGTTGGCGAGGGCGGCAGCATACCGGCGCCCGGGGCGTTCGTCCGCCGGGCGTGCAGGAGCGTGGCCGGGCCGCGGGTTGCCCAGGCTTGGGGCGGGTCGTAGGCGACGGGATCGAGGCCCTCGCGCTCGAGCGCCCAACGCCACTCCTTGATGAACGTGCGACCCGCGCGGCCGTGAGGAACAAAGACTTCGTCCGGCGGCCACTGCCCGCCGGGCGGGTTCAGGTGGATGCCGTACAGCCGCTTGTAATATCCCGCCGGCTCGGGCGAGCCAATCAACGCTCGGCCGACCGCCTTGTCGTTCAGCAGGGCGGCGAGGTCCGGGTCGCGCATGATCTCGCGCACGCCGTCGTAGTAGTCGCCGCCACGCCAGGAGCGGACGGTGTTGGCGTGGAGAAACCAAGCCCCCAGCGCGACAGCCAACGCGGTCGCGGCGAGCGGAGCGATCCAGCAGTGGACCGGCGCGCGTCGGGCCACAAGCCGCTTGCCAAGTTTCGCCAGCAGGACCGCGCCGAAGCCGGCCTCGATCATCAGCGGCGGGAGGAGGTACGCCAGGCCGCGCACCATCGGGACGCGGTGTTGGTAGAGGATGGCCGCGAAGGCGACGAGCGCCATCGCCAGCAGTGGCGAGGGCGTCGCCGCGCCGCCCGTCGATCGCCACCGGCGCGGCAGGAACGATGCGACGACGCCCACGAGCGCCAAGACCAGCACCGCGCCGCCCGTCCCGGTCGGCCACTGCATGAGCAGGCCGCCGGCGTTGGTGATCCAGTCGGGCAGGCGGGCGAGGTCGCGGGTGAACTCGTCCCAGGGCTGCGGCGCGACGTAACGGTTGGCGGTCACAATTGACAGGCCGTGCTCGCGGATCGCGGGAAGGTAGAAGCTCGCCCCCAGCAGCACGCCGACGCCGCTGGCAATCGCGAGGGCGGGCAGCCAGCGCTTCGCCTTGATCGCCACGCCGCCGACCAGCGCGCTCGCGGCGAACCAACTCGCGGCGCCGATGACGACGAGGGCGGACGCGGGAATGGTCGCAACGCCGACGGCGCAGCAGAGGGCGTACCCGGCCCAGAAGCCGAGGCGTTTCCCGCGGTCGCCGTGGCGGAGGGCGTCGAGGCAGAGCAGGGCACCCAACGCGCTGCAGGCCATAATCGTGTAGCCGCGTGCTTCGGCGGAGTAGGCGATCAGGAAGCCGCTTGTCGCCACGAGCGCCGCCGCGATCAGGCCGACCGAGCGGCCGCGCAGGCGCGCGCCGAGCCAGGCCGTCAGCGGGATCGCCAGCACGCCCGCTCCGAACGCTGGCAGGCGCAGGGCCCACTCCTTTTCGCCGAAAAAGCGCGTGATCCACTCGACAAGGATTGTGTGCAGAATGTGATTGTTCGGCAGGCGGTAGTCGAACAGGCGGTCGGGCCGAGCCGCGAAGTGCATGTAGGTGCGGCCCTCGTCGTAGCGCATGGCCTGATCGAGTAGCGACACGCGCAGCGCGATGCCGACGGCGACGATCGCGAGCAGGGCGAGGGCGAACCACACGGCGTGTGCGCGGTCGCGCGGCGGGTCGTGGGTCGGGTCGTGGGGCAAGGGCGGTAAGATTACCGTGTGCGGCGTCGCGTGAACATCCGGCACGTTTGGGCGCCGCTGCTGGCGGCGTTGTTGTCGCTGGCGGCGTTCCTGCCGGGGATCACGTGGGGTTTGCCGTCGCGCGACGTCGACCGGTTTCTGTTCGGAGATCGCACGCCGTGGACGGGCGAGGAGATCGTGGCGTTGCTCGACGGCGGGTTCGACGCCGGCGACGGCTCGGCCGACGCGGACACAATCGAGGCGAGCGAGAACGCGATCGTCAACGACACCGACCGCGAGCGGGCGGAGATCGTGGCGCGGTATCGGCTCTACTCGTACCAGCCGGACGAGATGCTGACCTTCCGCGCCCTCGCCACGGCGGCGGCGAATCGCGGCGACCCGCAGTTCTACACCTACGGCGGGTTGTGGGTCTATCCGGTCGGCGTGCTGGTTAAAGCGTGCCAGATCGTCGGCCTGATCGAGCCGGGCGGTGGTGGGGGGCAGGCGTTTTACCTCGATCATCCGGAGGAGTTCGCGAAGTTTTACGTCGTCGCGCGGCTGTACGCGGTGGCGTGGGCGGCGCTCGGGGCGGCGGTCGTTTGCGTGCTCGTGCGGCGGGTGACGCGGTCGGACCTCCTTGGCATCGCGGCGGCGGTGACGTACGCGCTCTTGCCGGTCGTCGTCGTCGGCGCGCACGAGGCGAAGCCGCATTTGCCCGGCGCGGTGCTGGCCCTGTGGGCCGTGTTGCCGGCGGAGCGGTTCGTGCGAACCGGGCGGCGGTCGTCGCTGCTGTGGAGCGGCGTCTTGTGCGGGTTGGCGACGGGCATGGTCATGACGATGGCGGTGAGCTTTCTCGTCCCACCGACTGCGGCGCTGCTGCGCCGGCGGCGTGACCGCGCCAAGTCCGGGGTAGCCGCGGAGCTTGCTCCGCGCTCCGAACGTCGACCCGCACCCGACACGCGGAGCAAGCTCCGCGGCTACCTCTGGATTCCCGCGATCGTCGTGGGAATTGTCGCGTTCGCGCTCACGAATCCGTACCTCGTCCTGAACCTGCTGACGAACCCCAGCGCCGTCGCCGGCAACGCGGGGCAGACGGCGGGGCATTACTCCATCTCGCTTGCGGGAGCACCTTCTGGCTACGCCTGGTTCACGCGAGCCACCGCGTACCTTGCGGATCCGGCCATTCTGTTTCCGGGTTTCGCCATCCTGGTGGGCCTCGGCCTTTTGAAGCCGAGGTTGCTACGCGTGGCATCACTCGCCGGTCCACCAGCAATCCTGATCTCGGTCGCGTTTCTGGTGACATCGATCGGCCGCCCACCGGACCACGTTCGATTCGC
Organism: Tepidisphaeraceae bacterium; assembly: GCA_965214125.1. Classification (GTDB taxonomy): domain Bacteria; phylum Planctomycetota; class Phycisphaerae; order Tepidisphaerales; family Tepidisphaeraceae; genus CBDCBA01. The sequence continues at coordinate 3,504 of CBDCBA010000008.1, read as the reverse complement.
AAGCCTGGGAGCAATCTCGTTGATCACTTTGCTCTTCATCATGCTCGGGCAGCCGACCCGCCGGTGGGCGTGGATCGAACCGCTGCTCAAGGGGCAACTCCTCAAGGCGGTGCTTGTCACTGCACCGGTGGTTCTGGTGAGTTGCCTAGGCATGTTGGCGATCACGTCGTACATCGACGATGCGGGGCAACTAGATTCGCGCGAGCTAGCCGCCGAGGTGCTCGCTCATCAACCGCGTGGCCCCCTCACCCTCTGGGCCGCCCCCGCGCCGGCGTTCGTGCCGGCGTTCGACTTGCGGCGGTTCGAGGCGAGGGTGGTCGCGCCGGAGGACGCCGACGTGCGGATGACGCCCGAGTCGGAGGCGTCGATCAGTTGGGCGCATCGACGCTTCGTCCTTCGAAGGTCAGATGCTGTGGAAACCGTGCGGTAGCTGCGGGTCCATGACCCGCTGTCCGTTCGATCCCGACTGCCGGTCACGGACCCGCAGCTACCGCACGCTTATCGGGAGGACTTGGACCGTTTGGAGGGTTTGCGGTTCTTTGTCGTCTTGCCCGCGCCGAGCGCGATGTCGAGGACTTCGTCGACGTGCTCGACGGGGTGGAACGTCAGGGCCTTGCGGACCTCCTCGGGGACTTCTTCCAAATCCTTCTCGTTCCGCTTGGGGATGATGACGTCGCTGATGCCCGCCCGCTTGGCGGCGAGGGCTTTTTCCTTCAGGCCGCCGATGGGTAGGACGAGGCCGCGCAGGGTGATCTCGCCGGTCATGCTGACCTCTTTGCGAACGGGCTGCTTCGTCAGCAAGCTCGCGAGGGCTGTGTACATCGCGACGCCGGCGCTGGGGCCATCCTTCGGGACGGCGCCGGCGGGGACGTGGATGTGGATGTCGCTCTTGGCCAGCTCCTCGCCGTCGATGTCGAGCTCGTCCGCCCGGCTGCGCACGAGGCTGAAGGCGGCGGTGGCCGACTCCTTCATCACGTCGCCGATCTGGCCCGTCAGCGTGATGCCGCCCTTGCCGCTCATGCGGGTGGCCTCGATGAAGAGGATTTCCCCGCCGAACGGCGTGTAGGCCATGCCCGTCGCGACGCCCGGCACGCTCGTACGCTGGGCGAGCTCGTCCTCGAACTTGATCGGCCCGAGCGTCTGGCGGACATAGTCCTCGGTGACGCTGATCTTCTTGCTCTTGCCCTCGACAATTTCGGCGGCGATCGAGCGAACCACGCTGCCGATGGAGCGCTCCAGGTTGCGCACGCCCGCCTCGCGGGTGTAGCCGTCGATGATGAGGCGCAGGGCTTTATCGTTAAACTTCGCCTGGCTCTTCTTCAGGCCGTTGTTTTCGAGCTGGCGGGGGACGAGGTACGTCTTGGCGATGTGGAACTTGTCCGCCTGCGTGTAGCCGGGGATGTCGATGACCTCCATGCGATCGCGCAGCGGGCCGGGGACCGTGTCCATCGTGTTGGCCGTGGCGATGAAGAGCGTTTTGCTCAAATCGAACGGCACGTCGAGGTAGTGGTCGGTAAAGCTGTGGTTCTGCGCCGGGTCGAGCACTTCGAGCAGCGCGCTGGCGGGATCGCCGCGGAAGTCGCTGCCGACCTTGTCGATCTCGTCGAGCATCATCACGGGGTTGTTCGTCCCGGCCTTGCGGAGCTCGGAGATGATGCGGCCGGGCATGGAGCCGATGTATGTCCGGCGGTGCCCGCGGATTTCCGACTCGTCGCGCACGCCGCCGAGGGCGACGCGAATGAAGTTGCGGCCGGTGGCTTCGGCGATGCTCTGGCCGAGCGATGTCTTGCCCACGCCGGGCGGGCCGAGGAAGCAGAGGATCGCGCCGCCACCGTCGGGCTTGAGCTTGCGGACGGCCAGGTACTCCAAGATGCGCTTCTTGACCTTGTCGAGACCGTAGTGGTCGGAGTCGAGCTGGTCGCGGGCCTTGCCGAGTTCGATCTGATCGTCGCTGCTCTGTTGCCAGGGCAGCTCCGACATGATCTCGAGGTACGTGCGGATCACGCCGTACTCGGGGCTGGCCTGCGGGATGGTTTCGAGGCGGTTGAGTTCGCGCTCGGCCTCCTTCATGACGGTTTCGGGCAGGCCGGCGTTCTCGAGGCGCTCGCGCAGCTCCTCGGCCTCGTTGCCGGGGCCTTCGTCGATGTCGCCCAGTTCCTTGCGGATGGCCTTCATCTGCTCCTGCAGGAAGAAGCGCCGCTGCGTTTTGTCGATGTTGCTCTTGACCTGGCTCTGGATCTTGTCCTGTAGCTCCAGCACGTCGAGCTGTCGGGCGAGGCGGTCGGCGACGAGGCGCAGGCGCTTGCCGACGTTAAGCGTCTCGAGCACCTCCTGGCGTTCGTCGGGGTCGCCGGGCAGGTTGGCCGCGAGGAAGTCGGCCAGCGCGCCGGCGGTCTGGATGTTGTCGAGCACCTGCTGCGCCTCGTCGGGCGTGTTGGGCGAGAGCTCGATGAGCCGACGCGCCTGCTCGCGGACGCTGCCGACGAGCGCCTCGGCCTCGGCGCCGCCGGGCTGGGAGTCGGCCAGCGGCTGGATCTCGCCCACGTGAAACGGATCCTCCTGGCTCAGCCCGTGCAGCCGAAAGCGGTTGTGACCGTGAACGATAATGCTCTGGTTGCCGTCGGGCAGGCGGAAGAGTTTGAGGATCATGCAGACCGTGCCGATGCGGTGCATGTCCTCGACGGACGGGTCCTCGTCCTCGGCGGCCTTCTGCGCGACCACGCCGATGAGCTTGCTGCCGGGCATGACCTCCTCGAGCAGCGCCCGGCTCTTGGGCCGGCCGATGTTCAGGGGCATCACGGTGCCGGGGAAGACCACGAGGTTGCGCAGCGGCAGGATCGGCAGCGAGTCGGGGATGACGATCTGCTGCCCGTTGCCGCCGACCTCGATGGTGGGGCGTCCGCCCTCACCACTACCACTACCGCCGCTGTCGGCGACGACGTCGCCGTCGGGGTCGTCCTGCTCTTCGATGTCGTCCACGTCCACCGACCGCCGCTTCGCCTCGCGGGGGGCGTCGTCGGATTCCACCACCGCACGCTTGCTCCGTTTCTTCGCCATCTGGAGACGACTGTACGCGCCGCTGTACGCCCCGCGCGGCGGCGACCGCACAAAGGCGGGGCGCTACCGACGCTTGGGCAGTTCCACCCAGAGCAGGCCCGCGCGGTAGGTTGCGGCGATGCGGTCGGCATCGACGTCGTCGGGCAGCTCGATCTCGCGGACGAACGCGCCGTGGTCGATCTCCATCCGGTGGATGCGATCGCGGCGGGGGGCGTTGGCGGTGCTGACGTCGGGGCTTTGCGGCACCGGGCGCTCGCCGCGCAAGACAAGGCGCATCGGGTCGCCGGGGTCCTGCGGCGGGCGGACGGTGATGTCGAGCTTGCTCTTGTCCACGCCGGCCAGATCCGCGCAAACGCGGTACGTGCTGGCGGTTTCGTACAGGTTGACGGCCGGCGTCCACGTGAGGTCGCTGCCGACGAACCCGCAGAAGACGCCGCCGCTCTCGGC
>CBDCBA010000007.1:0-117191 GCA_965214125.1 Tepidisphaeraceae bacterium | reverse complement strand
GGGTTTGGCACGGTGCGGGCGGCGCGGGAGGTAAGCGTGGTGCCGCAGGTGGGCGGGCGCGTGGTCGCGACGCACCCCGGCCTGGTCGCCGGCGGCCGGATTCCCGCCGGGGCGATTTTGCTGGAGATCGACCCAACGGACTACGAGATCGCCGTCGAGGTCGCCGAGGCGGACGTGGAGCGGGCCGAGGCGGCGCTGAAGCGGATCGACGCCCGGCGCGGCGCGGCGCAGGCGGAGGTGGCGCGGGCGCAGACGTCGCTCGAGACGATGCGCGCCGAGGCCGAGGTGGCGCGGGAGGAGTACGAGCGGGTCAACCCGAACCAGCCCGTTCCGCCGCTGGTGGGGCGCGAGCCGCAGATCCGCCAGACCGAGGCCGCCGTCGCCGCCGCCGAGGCGCAACTGGCCGACGTCGACACCGAAGAGCTCGAGCTCGCCGCGGGGCTGCGCCAGGCGAACACCCGGCTGCGGCAGGCCACGGTCAACCTCTCCCGCACGAAGGTGCAGCTCCCGGAGATGGCCCAGGGCGAGGGCGCGTTTCGCGTCGCGAGCGAAAGCGTGGACGTCGGCCAGTACGTGGTGCCGGGCGCGGCCGTCGCGAGCGTCTACGACGCCGACGCGCTGGAGGTGCCCGTTCCCCTCGACGATCGCCAACTGCCGTGGATCGACCTTGCCAACGACGGCGGCGAGGGGTCGCCGGCGACGCTGCGGGTCGAGTCGGCCGGCAACGTCACGTGGCCGGGGCGGGTCGACCGCACCGAGGGGCAGATCAACCCGCGAACCCGGCTGACGGAGGTGGTGATTCTCGCCGAGTCCGCCACCAGCGCCGATGGCAGCCAGCGCCTGGTGCCGGGGCGGTTCGTGCAGGTCGAGATCGCGGGCCGACCGTTGCAAGACACGATCGCGCTGCCGCGCCGGGCCATCCACCTGGGGCCCGACGGGCAGTCCGTTGTCTGGATTGCCGAGCAGAATGGCACGGACGGGGCGGCGATGCTGCGGCTGCGGCCGGTCGAGATCGCGCGGCGGTCGGGCACCGACGTCTTTATTCGCGGCGTGGAGCCGGGCGCGCTCGTCGTGCTCACGCGGCTCGACGTCGCGACCGACGGCATGCCCATCCAGGTGGGCGACATCGTGGAGTCGGAGTAACCCAGGCTCGTTCGGACCCCGCCCATGCCCAGCAACGCTTTCACCGACCCGACGCCCGATGCCCCGCGGCGCGGCCTGATCGCCTGGTTCGCCCGCAACAAGGTGGCGGCGAACCTGCTGTTCATCCTGCTCATCATCATGGGGGCGCTCAGCGTCCTGAACACGAAGCTGGAGGTTTTCCCCAAGATCGACCCCGGCATCGTCTCGGTGAGCGTGCCCTACCCCGGCGCGAACCCGGCGGAGGTGGAGCAGGGCGTGCTGCTGCGATTGGAGGAGGCGGTCGCGGACGTGGAGGGGATCAAGAAGCTGACGGCAACGGCGGTCGAGAACCAGGGCGTGCTCAGCGTCCAGGCCGAGTCGTACGTCGATCTGGACGACTTCTACGAGGACGTCAAGGCCGCCGTCGACCGCATCAGCACGCTGCCCGCCGACGCCGAGGAGCCCACGGTCAGCCAGCGCGACGACAAGTTCCAGGTCGTCACCGTCGCCCTCTACGGCGACGTCGACCGCCGCGCCTTGAAGGAGGCGGCCGAGCTGTTCAAGGACGACCTCCAGCAGACCGGCGCCGTCAGCCAGATCACGATCGACGGCATCCCGCCGTACGAGATCAGCGTCGAGCTCGACGAGCGCCAACTGCGGCAATACGGGCTGACCTTCAACGACGTCGCGCAGGCGATTCGCGATTCATCGCTCGATTTGCCCGCCGGCAGCATCGACGGCGCCGCCAGCCAGGTGCTCGTGCGCTCGACGGCCCAGCGGTATCGCGGCGCGGACTTCGAGGAGGTGGTGGTGCGCACCGACGACGACGGCTCGCGCATCACCGTGGGCGATTTGGCGACGGTAAAGGATGGCTTCGAGGACAACGACTACTTCGTCGAGTTCGACGGCCAGCCGGCGGCGCTGCTGAACGTCTACCGCATCGGCGAGGAGGGGGCGCTCAACGTCGCGGCGACGGTGCAGAGCTACCTGGAAACCGCCGCCGACCGCCTGCCGCCGGGGCTGCGGGCGGCCACGTACAACGACAGCTCCGAGGCGCTCAACAGCCGCATCGAGCTGATGCTCAAGAATGCCGCGATCGGGCTGCTGCTGGTCGTGCTGCTGCTGGGCCTGTTCCTCGACTTGCGGCTGGCCTTCTGGTCGGCGGGCGGGCTGGTGATGAGCGTGGTCGCGAGCTTCACCGTCCTGCCGCTGCTGGACGTGAGCATCAACATGATCTCGCTGTTCGCGTTCATCCTGGTGCTGGGCATCCTCGTCGACGACGCGATCGTGGTCGGCGAGAACATCCACTCGCACCGCGAGATGGGCAAGGGCGCGATGCAGGCCGCCGTCGACGGCACGCGCGAGGTGGCGTTGCCGGTGATGATGACGATCCTGACCACCGTCGTCGCCTTCGCGCCGCTGCTGTTCGCCGAGGGGACGATCGGGCAGATTCTGGCCGTCATCCCGGTGGTGGTGATTGCAGTGCTGGTGCTGTCGCTCGTCGAGGTGCTCTTCGTGCTGCCGGCGCACCTGTCGGGCGAGAGCAGCTGGGAGCCGCGCTGGTACGCCTGGGTCCGCGGCGGGCTGGCGAGAGGTTTGGACGCCTTTGTCATGGGCCCGTATCGCTGGCTGCTGATTTGGGCGGTGCGGCTGCGCTACCTGACGGTGGCGCTGGGGCTGTGCATCCTGATGCTGTGCGTGAGCTTTATCGTCAGCGGCATCCTGCCGTGGCGGTTCTTCCCGGAGGTGGAGGCGGACCTGGTCACGGCGAACCTGGAGATGCCGCCCGGCACGAGCGCCGAACGAACCGAGGCGATCATGCGCGACATCGCCGCCGCCGCCGAGCAACTCAAGGTCGAGTTCGACGGCGACCTGAAGGACGGCGAGAGCCCACTGATCCGTAACGTGCAGCTCGCGGTCGGCGGCAGCCCCTTCGGCGACGTCGCCGGCGGCCCCGGCGGGCGGGCGGCCATCGCCACACGCGATCCGCGCGTGGGCGAGGTCGTCGTCGAGCTCAAAAAGGGTGAGGAGCGCGAAACCAGCGCCGAGGTCGTCGTCGCCCGCTGGCGCGAGCTCGTCGGCGAGGTCGCGGGAGCTCGCAAACTCGAGTTCCGCAGCGATCTGCTTCGCGCCGGCGACCCGGTGAATGTCGAGCTGCGCAGCCGCGACACCGCCGCCATCAAGGCCGCCGGCGACTGGCTGCAAGGCCGGCTCGGCGAGATCGAGGGCGTTCAGGAGATCAGCGACACCAGCCAGGACGGCAAGCCCGAGCTGCAAATCACCGGCCTGACCCCGCTCGGCGAAACCCTGGGCCTGCGCCCGGCGGACATCTTTCGCCAGGTGCGCGGCGCGTTCTACGGCGACGAGGCCCAGCGCGTGCAGCGCGGCCGCGACGAGGTGCGCGTCTTCGTCCGCTACCCCGAAGAGCAGCGGCGCACGCTCGCCGACGTCGAGAACTTTTACGTCCGCCTGCCCGATGGCACCGAGGCCCCACTCAGCCGCGTGGCCGAGTACCGCATCGGCGAGGGGTACAGCGCCATCCAGCGCGTTGACCGACGCCGCGTCGTCAGCGTGACGGCCGACGTGGACGCCGGCACCATCACCAGCAGCGAGGCGACGGCCGTGTTGACCGACATGCTGTTGCCCGAGATGGAACAACTCTTCCCCAACGTCACTTGGAGCATGGAGGGCGAGCAGCAGGAGCAGGCGGAGTCGATGGCCTCGCTCGGGCTGGCGATGCTCGTGGCGCTAACCGGCATCTACGCAATGCTCGCGGTGCTCTTTCGCAGCTACGTGCAGCCGATCGTGGTGATGAGCGCCATCCCGTTCGGCTTCGCGGGCGCGGTGCTGGGCCACCTCGTGATGGACACGTTCGTCCGCCCGACGCCGCTGAGCTTTTTGAGCATGTTCGGCGTGGTCGCGTTGGCGGGCGTGGTCGTGAACGACTCGCTGATCCTGATCGACCTGATCAACCGCAACCGGATGCGCGACGGCGACAGCACCACGGGCATCGAGACGGGCGTGATCGACGCCGGCATGCGGCGGTTTCGGCCGATCTTCTTGACAACCGTCACCACGTTCTTTGGCTTGGTGCCGATCATCCTGGAGACGAGCCTTCAGGCGCAGTTCATCATCCCGATGGCCATCAGCCTGGGCTTTGGCGTGGTTTTCGCGACGGCGATCACGCTGCTGATCGTGCCGGCGCTCTACCTCATCGTGGAAGACGGCCGGCGCCTGCTCCTGCCGATCCTCGGCAACCGCGCCCGTTACGCCGGGCCGGCAGATATGGCAATGTGACGAAGCCGACGACGGCGCTTACGCCTGTTCCGCGTCCTCATCGGTCTCGCCGTCATCAATGAAGAGGCTGCTGACCGGCACGGGGGTGACGCGGGCGCTTAGCGCGGCGGCGGGGCCCGGCGTTTCCTGCTGGACGCTGGCGTCCTGCCGCAGCGCGCGGCCGAGGCTGAACTCCTCGGCCTGCACCTGCGAGGCGAAGGAGTTGAGCTGATCGCGCCAGTGCGACGGATCCTCCGCGCGAATCTTGGTGTTCCAGACAACCACGCCGTCCGCGAGGTCGCGCACCGTGTCGAGTTGGAGTTGCCAGTAATCCGCCTCAAGGTACTGCAAGCCCCGCTCGGCGTTGCTGTTGTGGTATCGCGGCCAGAGGAAGGGGACAACCGGCTTGCCGTACTGCTTGGCCTCGGCGATGTTCGCCTCGGCGTAATCGACCCAGCCCTGCTGGTCCTCGTAGAACGCGTAAAGCGACGGGAAGATCACGTCCACCGCCTCCGCCAGCGGGGCCAGCGCATCGTTGGCAGCCTGCCACGCGGCGACCTTCGCCTCGGCGTCGATGCGTCCCTGCCCGCTCGGGTCCACGAGCGTTCCCTCGTCAATGCGACGCTCGTACCGCGTGACGGCGGTGGCGTCCCAGTAGTCGCGGCCCGGCAGGATCCCGTAGATGCCGATCTGCACGTCGGGCCGCTCGTCTCTGGCCCACCCGATCGCCTTGACGAAGCGGGCGATGGAGGCGTCGACCTCCGACGCGTCGGCGTACCGCAGATCGGTCTCCCAGTGCTCGATGTCGAGCACCCACGGCACGCCCGCATCGGCGGCCTCGTGCGCCTGCCGACGGACCACCTGCTCATCGACCTGATCGAGAATGTAGTTGCCGTCGGCGTCGCGGGCGATTAACTCGCCGTAGCTGATCTTCACGGGGGTGATCCCGTTGGCCAACGTGTCACCCGCGTCAGGGCCGTACAGCGCGCCGAAGACGCGGAAGTGGTCCTTCGTTGCCGGCGTGGTCAGCGCACTCGAGCGATGGTTTTCCGCCGGGGCGAACAGGCCCGCGTCCGACGTGGCGGCCACGGGAGGGGCGGCGTCAGCCGGGTCGGCGCCGCCGGGCCCGGCCGTGGTCGACAGCATCCGGCGGTGCTCCATCGGCTCGAAGACGCACACGCCGTTGTGGCGTGGGGTCGGCCGTTCGTTGATATTGGGGTGGGGGATGTGTCGCATGTTACCTAGCTTCGCATTCATCAGGACCCACTTCAGTTGAACAGCGGACTTTTGCCGTGCCCCGATCCGGGCAGCACGCCCCAGGGTCCCTCACGCCGCAGCCTCGCCGAGCAGTTCGCCCGTGAGGGCGGCGAACTCTCGCTGCCAGCGTCGGCCGCCGAGCGCGTTGCCGTGGATCACCCGCAGTTGCCGCAGGTGTCGGGCCATCTGCTCCTCGGGGGCACCGGTGGCCAAGCTGGATCGGACGAACTTGAGCTGCGTCTCCCAAAAATCGTCATTGGGCACCGTCGTCGCCACGCCGTCGCGGTCCTCCACGATCGTCGCACCGCCCAGCGAGCGGTCGGCCAGCAGCCGCGCAAATCGACTGCGGGCGTCGGCCCAATCCTCGAGCTCGTACGCGACCCGCCCCAGGTTCAGCACGACCTCCCGATCGTAGGGCACCTGCTGCCGCTCAGCGTCGCTCAGGCCGTCGAGCAGGCCGCGGTACTGCCGCAGGTTATCGGGCGACTCCAGATCAAGGAAGGCCTCGCGGGCGGTTTGCAAACTTTGTCGCCGCTGGGCCGCGTCATCGGTCAGCAGGGCGGCCTGGAGCTGCGTCTCGGCGTTGAAGCGGCGGAAGTTGTAGACGTACCGCCGGTACGCCGGGTCCTGGCTCTGCTCGATCCACTCGACCAACTTCGGCGTCACGGCGGCCCTCGTCTGCATCACGCGGCGCATGGCCGCTCGGTCGCCGCGGACGGCCGCACGCTCATAGGCGCGGTTGAGCGTCTCGCGGAACTGCGAGATGAACGCCAGCCCGCGCTGCGCGTCGCTCGAGTCGAGCAGGCGCAGGAGGTCGGCGGTCGCCTCGTCGATCTGCCCCGCGGCCGCCGTCGCCTGGAAGCGCAGCGGCAGGGCCTGTTCCACGATCGACCCGCCGTCGCCCAGGTCCGCAGCGCGCGACTCAATATCGGACAGCAACGCCAGCGCCGCCTCAGGATCCTCCCGCTCGACCAACGCCAGCCGCGCCAGCGTGATCCGCAGCCGCGCCGCCCGCTCGCGGTAGGCCTCCTCGGGCCGCGACTCCAGGTCCGCCAGCGCCGCCTCGCCCAACGCCGGCAGGTCCGCCAGCAGCGCCGCCCGCTGCGCGTCGCCCTCGGGCATTTCAGCCAGCCGCTGCGAATGCGCGACCACCAGCAGGTATCGCGCGTCCGGCTTGCGCGGGTCGTCATCGGGCACCTTGCGGTAGTACTCGACCGCCCGCTCCAACTCACCCGTGCGGTGCAGGCGGTTGGCCAGGTCGAACGCACGCGTGGCGTCGCCGAACTCATCGACGAGCACCGGCAACAACTGCGCCTCCACCTCGTCGGCTCGCACGGCCGCGTCGCCGCCGTTGGCGCGGAGTTGGCCGACGATGCCGAGCGTGCGGCGATAGGCGCTCAGGCGCTGCTCCGGCTTGGCCGCGGGCATCTCACCAAAGGCGAGGTAAGCCTCGGCGGCCTCGGCGGGGCGGTCGAGCAGTTGCAGCATCAGCCCCCGCAGGTAGCCGGCGCGGGCGAGGATCGTCGGATCGATCTCCGCTTGATCGCCCTCGCTGCGCCGCATCAGCTCGCCGGCGGCGGCGATGGCACGCTCGATCATCTCGCGGTCGATCGCCGGCGCGTCCGGATCGTCCCGCGACTCCGCCAGCCGCGCCGCCTCGGCGCGGCCACGATCAACCAAGGCGTCCAGCACCAGCGGCGACAACTGGGCCAGATCGGTCTCGGCGTCGACCCGCGCGAGCAACTGCCCCGTGACGACCGGCCGGTAACTCTCGAAGGTGTCGACCAGCTCCGACAGCAGCCGTCGCGCCCGATCGTCGGCCTCGGCTCTCATCTCCGACGACCCGCCCGACCGGCTGGCGGCGTCGGCGACGCGGAACTTGGCCACGAGCAACAGCGGCTTGAGCTGCGGCAGATCACCCTCGACGCCGGCGAACCAGTCGGCAAAGCGGTCCACCTGCTCCGCCGCCGCCGCCGGCTCGCGGGCCTCGGCCTCCACGATCGTGCGCCCGAAGTAGCTGTCGAACCGCTGTTGCGCCGCGGCATCGGACCCGCTGGCAATTGCCGCCTCGAAGTAGTCGCGCGCGCGATCCCTGCCAATCTCCCCGCCGCGCGCCAGCGAGAGCTTGCCGAGGAACTGCTGCACGAACGCCCGCGACGGGTTGCGCTCGGTGTCGAGCGGCTTCACCTGGTCGGTCAGTCGGTCGCCCAGCTCGATGCGAGCCACGTCGTCCGGGTCCATCGCGAGCAGGCGGTAGTAGTCGGCGAAGAGGGCCAACTGCTGGGCCTGCTGGGCGCTGGCCCGCAGTTGTTTCGCCTGGGCGATGCGCGGGTCGTTAGCGCCGTCGATCTGGTCCTCGAAGCGATCGGCCGCGGCGCCGAAGAGCTCGCCGGCCCGCTTGAGCATCCTTGCCACCGCGTCGGCCACCGGCCGCACGTAGCGGCGTCGCTCGGCGTTCTCGCCGAAGTACTCGAGCAGGCGGACCTCCTCGCCGACGCCCTGGTCAATCAGCACCTGCGCCTGCTGCATGAGCAGGTCTGCCCGCGCCCCCGCGTCGGCCTCGTCGACGTCGGCCGTCACGAGCTCGTCGACGTTGCGGACCACGTCGAGCACGAGCTCGCGCCGCTCGGTGACAGCGATCGGCTCGCCGCCCGTCAGCCGCGACAGCGCGATGTTGGCCAGCAGCGGATTGCGCTCGTCCTCCGGCACGCCCTGCGCGTCGAGCGCGTGGCGGAGCAGTTCCTCGAGGCCCCGGCCGGCGATCTCGGTCAGCACGCGCCCCTCGTCGAGCGCTTCGAGCCCCGGCGGCTGCGGCGGCACGTCGGCCGCCTCCTGGGCGGCGGTTACTGCCGAACACGCGAGAATCGGCAACAGCACGAGCGGGCGGAACATCACGCCGTCATCGTAGAAACTTCGCTTCCAAACGTCTGCTGAGTGCCACTGCATCCCGAAGGATGCAGCGTTCGCGGTCGCTACCGGCCGGGCGTGAAGGTGACACTCGTGAACCCCGCCCGCTGGGCGGCCTCGTAGACCGTCAGCAGGTGCTGCCAGATCGTCTGGCTCTGCGGGCTGATCTCCACCTGCACGTCGGCGATGTCCGTGCCGGCAGCGACGAACGCGTCGTGCTTGGCGCGGAGCAGATCGGTCAATGCCGCGGCGTCGCCGGTCTGCTGGTCGCCCACGCTGGCGGTGAAGACGCTCGGCACGCTGGCGTCCATGTTCACCAAAATCGGCAGCGGGCGTCGGAGGCGTCCAATCCTCGTCGAAGTTGCTCGTCCCGCCCTGTTCCAGCAGGGCCACGTTGCTCTGCATGTACGCCTGCGGCTCGATAAAGCTGGCCGTGAGCATGAAGACCACCAGCACCACCATCGCGATGTTCACCACCGGCGTGAGGTTGGGCGCGGTGTCGTGCGGAGCTTTGTGGAGGCGACGGCGCATCGGAAAGGATGAAGGCAGAAGGATGAAGGATGAACCTGAGGCAGAGGCGGCGACGTCGGACTCGGGCTCAGGTTCATCCTTCTGCCTTCATCCTTTCGGCCTCACCCCGGTCGCTCGAACGCGTACTGCACGCCCGCGACGTCGGCCTGGCTGATGGCGCGTTGGACGGGCTCCATGTCCCAGAAGGGCGTGGCGCGGTCGGCGTGGACGTACACCTCGAAGTCCTGCCTGCCATCCTTAAGGCCCCTGAGGAACGGCACCAGCAGCGGGCGGTCGCCGTCCTGCGGGTTGGTCACGTTCATCTCGAAGTCCTCGCCGCTGACCATGTACTTGCCGTACACGCTCGGGTTCCCCTGGATCGCCCCCGGCCGCACGTTGAGCACGACGAACGCGCTGGCGCCGCGTTCTTCATCGAACTGCTCCTGGGTAATGCCCAGCGTCGCCTCGGGCAACGCCAGCTCGGCGTCGGCGCCGGTGTCGATGCCGGCCTTGCTGACGAGCATGAAGAAGATCAGCAGCGACAGCATGATGTCGCACAGGCTCGTGATGTTCACCGCCTGGCCGGGCGGCGGGGGAGGGCGGCGGCGCATGGGAGGAAGGAGGAATGAGGAATGCGGAACGAGGAATGGCCGGAACGAGGGGTTTCTGAAGCATTCCGCATTCAGCGTTCCTCATTCCGCATTCGCTTCACGTCGTCGGCGCCGGCGGCGGGGCCTGGCGGGCGGGGGCCTTGCTGCGCGACGTCGGCTTGGGCGCCGGGGCGCGGGCGCTCGACGCCGATGCGGGGCTGCCGCTCGACGGGGAACTCGCCTTGCCCTCGGGCTTCATCATCAGCAGGAACTCCTCGGCCACGAGCGCGCCCTCGGTAGTCAGGCGGTCGACCTTGTTCCGCAGCAGGCCGTAGGCGACAAGGCTGGGAATTGCCAGAACCAGGCCCAGCATCGTCGTGCCCAGGGCGGTTGAAATGCCGCCGGCCAGGGCCGAGACGTCCGCGCTGCCGCCGCCGGCCTGCATTTCGAGGAAGGCGTCCATGATGCCGATCACCGTTCCCAGCAGCCCCAGCAGCGGGCCGACGTTGGCCAGGATGTTGATGTACTCCAGCCGGCGAAACTCCTCCGCCGTCTGGTCGGCCACGCCACCCTCGAGGGCCTCGCGCATCTCCGGCAGGTTGGGGGCCCGCTTGAGCGCCGGATTGAGGCTCTGGCTGACGAAGGCGTCGTCCTCGCTCGTGAACTCGATCAGCTCGCGGTACTTCCGCTCGTTAATAAGCTGCTCGATCTGGGCGTTGCTCTCCTCGGGCAAGAGCACCGTCCGCCGTGCCCGCAGGATGGCCTGGATGATGAGCGTGACGGCCACGATGCTGCACAGCACGATCGTCCACGACACGGGCTCGAAGCCGCTGAACATGCTCTCGAACGGCAACAGCCACGCGCTGCCGGTGACCGTTTCGCCGGTCGCGGCGGCGTCGGCGGGGGCGCCGTCGTCCTGCGCCAAGACGGGGCCGCCGAACAGCAGGATGGCCGCCAGAAGGGCCGACAGGTGGATCGCACGCCGCCGCCACGCCGCGCGTAGCCCGGCGGCGGGTCGGTCGGCAGGAAGACGGGTCGTCACGAAGGCACTCCGGCGAAGGGGGAAACTCGTGCGGGCCGTGGGAATGGCCCGGCGGGGGGGCGGGGGCGGGCATTGTGCAGGCAACGCCATGCCGGGTCAAAACCGCCCGAACCGGCTACAGATCATCTTTGCTGATGTATCGGTAGATGCCGCGCGTCGCGTCCGTCGACCCGCTGTCGAAGGCGATCTTGCGCAGCACCTGCTCGGCCCCCTCGTCGCGATTGATGAACTGAATCGTATTCACCGGCACCGTCTTCTCGCTGTTCAGGCGGTTGAAGAGCGCGACGATGTCGTCGTAGCTGCTGCGCTGGTTGAAGCGGCCGTCGGTGAGGAAGAAGATCAGGTCCGGCTCCATCGCGAAGGCCGCCTCGATCGCTTGGCGCGGGTCGGTTTCGCCGCGCACGATCAGGCCGTCGAGGAAGTCGAAGGTCTCCTGCTTGAAGCGGCGCGTGGCGGGCTTGAGTTCCCGGTCGAAGGCCGCCGCGAACTCGCCGCCGCGGAAGAAGAGGACGTTAAAGCTCTGGTCGACCTCCAACGGCTCAATCGCCTTTTTGAGTTCGTTGATGAGCAGCCACTTGGGCTCGCCCTCCATGGAGCCGCTGGAGTCGGAGATGAAGACGATGCGCCGGGCCGCGCCGCCGTCGCCGGGGCGGCCGATGTCGATGCCCATGAACCCGCCGCCCCCGCCCGCCTCGCCGAAGAGCCGCGCCCCGTCGCCGCCGCCCCCGCCCAGCGCGTCGCTCAACGCCCCCATGCCCGTGATGCCGCTGATGCTGTTGGCATTGCTCCCGCCGGCCGTGGGCGTGAGCAGGTCGGTCGCGGTGTCCCCCTCGCCCTGGTTGCGAAAGTCCTGCGAGTCGGCCACGGGGTCGAGGCTCTTGTTCTCGCTCGTCACGTCGTCGAGGTTGCCCACGTTCGGCACGCCGCCGATGTTGTCCTTGGCGAGCACCGTTGTCGGGATTGTCGCCTGCGACTGGACCTCGCTGGTCGGCAGCAGCTCCGAGAAGGCCCCGCTGGCCAGGACGACCACCGCCAGCGCGATGATCCCCAGGTGGACGCCCACGCTCGTCGTCCAAGGGAGCACAGTCTGCACCCACGGCTTTCGCCAGAAGTTGACGTGGTAGCCCTCGTAGGCGCTCTCGTAGTTGCCTTCGGCGTCGGGCGCCACGGGCACGGGGCGCGGCGGAGAGGAGGTCTGCGACATCACCTTTACTCTACGCGATTGGAGCCCACCCGGACTAGGCTGCCGCCGTGCCGCGCCGGGGGTTTAGCTGGAAGTCGCTCGTCGACCCGCTCAAGCGCAGCGACGCCGTGCTTCGCCTCGCCGACCGCCTCGGGCGCGGCCGCGGGCGGTTGCGGTGGCTGGACTCGCTCGTCGACCCGCCCCCGCCGCCGCGCCGGCCGAACCTGCGCGGCTGGGACCGCCATCCCCTGGCCGCCTGCTGGATCGGCCACGCGACGCTGCTGTTCCGCCTCGAAGGCCGCACGATTTTGACCGACCCGGTCTTCTCCAACCGCGTGGGCATCGGCCTGCTCCTCGCGACCGGCGGGCCGAAGCGACTTCAGCAGCCCGCCGTGCCGCTCGACCGCCTGCCGCCGATCGACCTGATCGCCCTCAGCCACGCCCACTTCGATCACCTCGACCGCCCCAGCCTGCACCGCTTGGCGAGGCAATTCCCGAAGGCCACCGTCGTGTGCGCCGCCGGCACGCGCGACCTCGTGGACGACCTCGGCTTCGGCGCCGTGATCGAAATGAGCGTCGGCGAGACGCGAACACTCTGCGGGATGGACGTGTTGGCCATCCCGGTCAGGCACTGGGGGCCGCGAGTGTTCATCGACGGCTGGCGGACGTACCAGGCCTACCGCTTTTCGCGCGGCGGGCGGTCGATCCTCTTCGGCGGCGACACGGCCCTGACCGGCACCTTCGCCGGGGTTGGCCCGGTCGATCTGATGGCCGTGGGCGTCGGCGCGTACGACCCGTATGTCGCCGCCCACGCCACCCCCGAGCAGGCGTGGGCGATGGCCCAACAGGCCGAGGCAACAAAGGTCGCGGCGATGCACCACACAACGTTCAAGCTGAGCTACGAGCCGATCGGCGAACCGTTGAGACGGTTTCTTTCAGCCGCGGGCGATCAAGCCGATGACATCGTGATACGGCACGTCGGGGACGTGTGGGTCGCTCATCGATACACACCTCGAACAAATTAACGCCAAAGCGGAAGCTTCGGGTTCCGAATCCGACAAACCACCGTACCCGTGTACCCGAAGCTTCCGCTTCGTCGGGGCGATCCCCTTGTCAATCGAACGTCCGCTGCAACACGAGCACCTCGCTATCGGCGACGAGCTCTTCCAGCGTGTGAACGTGAACAAACCCGCTCCGTTGCAGCCAGGCGCGGGCGATCACGTCCGGCTGGTTGACGAGCGCTACCAGCCGACGGGCGGGAACCTTCACCAACTTGCCGTGCCGCACAACCTGATCGACGGCCGACTCGAGCATCCGCGTGCCGACGCCCCCGCGGCGCAGTTCGGGGTCGACGCCGGCATCGATCAACTGGTAGGCGCCCGGCTGGTTCGGCAGGGCGACCCAGTCCAATGTTCCTGCCGGTGTCGCTCCGCTGGTCGCCGTCACCCGCTGGTGGAAGGCCGCCGCCAAGCCTTTAATGCCGCGTGGCAGGCGGGGATCCACCTCGATCGACAGGTTGAGCACGGGCATCGTGGCCAGCGTAGGTCAGGCTGCGGGCGGGTCCGAGCGGATGTCCAGCAGCTTGAGCGCGTCCTGCTCGACGATCCCGCGCAGCACGCCGCGCGGCACGCCGGGCAGGCTGGTGCCTTGGACGATCAAATGCAGCGAGTAAAGAGCCTCGATCGCGTCGCTGGCGCTGGCGTAGGGGAAGTCGCTGCCGAAGAGCAGCTTGTCGGCCACGCCGTGCTCGAAGGCGCAGACCAGCGCGTTGTACGCCTGCCACGGCCGGCGCAGCAGGCCGGTGACGTCGGCGTAGACGTGGGCGTGCTTGGCCAGCAACAGGCACGTCTCGCCCGTCCACGGGTGGCCGAGCTTGGGGATCACCAGCCGCAGCTTCGGAAACGAGCGGGCCACCTCGTCGAGCAACACCGGCCTAGCGAACTCCAGGCGCGACTCCTCGGCCAAGTGCCCGCCGGGGTGCAGGACCACGGGCATGTGCCGCCGCTCCGCCTCGGCGTAGACGGCCATGGCGCGGGTGTCGCTCGGGTGAAAGCCCTGGTTGCCGGGGCTGATCGTCACGCCGACGAGGCCAAGTTGTTCGTGGGCGTGCGCGAGGTTGTCGAGCGCCGCCGGGTCGGTCGGGTCGATGCCGGCGAAGCCGACGAGCTTCTCCGGGTGCCGCCGCACGTAGTCGGCGACGAAGGCGTTGGGCACCTCCGCCCGGAGCAGCCGGCTGCGGAAGCCCAGCACAATCGACTTGTCGACGGGCTTGGCGCTTTGCCAGTGCAGCTCGGTGTCCGCCGGCGGGATGCGCCGCGCCGCGCCGCGCCGCGACTGCCCACGCTTGGCGACAACGGCCTCCCCCAGATCGGCCCGGCCGAGCTGGTCGGGCGTCTGCCAGACGTGGGTGTGAACGTCAACGATCATGCGGCGCGGCGAGTGTAGGAAGCTCGGCGCCACCTCCCGCGCCACGATTGAACCTGCGACGCATCTACCCCGACGCCGGAGCGGAAGCTCCGGGTCAAGCCCCCGAACCAAGCGCAAGTACCCGAGCACTCCGTCACCGTGACCCGGAGCTTCCGCTCCGGCGTCGGGAACAGAGCTGGATATCCGATACGCGCGTGTTACACGTCCAGGAGCAACCGCGCCGGGTCTTCGAGGAGTTGCTTGAGCCGCACGAGGAAGCTCACGCTCTCCTTGCCGTCGACGATGCGGTGGTCGTACGACAGGGCCAGATACATCATCGGGCGGATTTTCACCTCGCCGTCGATCGCCATCGGGCGTTGCTGGATCGTGTGCATGCCCAGGATGCCCGACTGCGGCGCGTTCAAAATCGGCGTGCTCAAGAGCGACCCGAAGACGCCGCCATTGGTGAGGGTGAAGGTCCCGCCGCTCATGTCGCCGAGCGCGATCTTGCCGTCCCGCGCCGCCAGCGCCAGGCGCTTGATTTCCGTCTCGATCTGCGCAAAGCCCATCGAGTCGGCCCCCTTAATGACCGGCACGTTCAGCCCGCGATCCGTGCTGACGGCGATGCCCATGTTCACGTAGTCGTGGTAAACGATGTCCTCGCCGTCGATGCGGGCGTTGACGCGCTCGAACTCCTTCAACGCCACGCAGGCGGCCTTGGTGAAAAAGCTCATAAAGCCCAGCCCGATGCCGTGCTTTTCGCCGAAGGGCTCCTTGTACTTCTTGCGGAGGGCGATGACCTCGGTGAGATCGACCTCGTTGAACGTCGTAAGAATCGCGGCAGTCTGCTGGGCGGCGACGAGGTTGCGGGCGATGCTCTTGCGCATCCGGCCCATCGGCATGCGGCGCGTTGGTTGATCTCCGGGCGCGGCCGAGACGGCGCGAACGGGCGGCTTGCTCGGCGGGGCGGCCGCTTGGGTCTGCGGCGTCGACTCCGGCTTGCTCTCGGCCTGCTTATCGGCGAAGGCGAGGACGTCCTCCTTCGTCAACCGCCCGCTCGGCCCGGTCGCGGTAATGGCGTCGGGATCGAGCTTCTTCTCGCTGACGATGCGGCGCACGGCGGGCGAGAGGTCGAGCAGCTTGTCGGTCGAGGCTGCCTCTGTCGCCGCCGGCGCCTCGCTCGGCTTGGACGCCTCGGCGGCGGCGGGCGCTTTCGAATCATCCTTCGAAGCCTCGCCCCCGCCGGCGTCGGCTTGGGTCTTGTCCGTGTCGATGCGCCCGATGACCGCGCCGACCTCCACCGTGTCGCCGACCTTGGCCGCGTGGCTGACGATCACGCCCGCGGCCTCGGCCGGCACGTCGGCGTTGGCCTTGTCGGTCTCGATCTCGCAGATCGGACCGTCGACGTCCACGAACTCGCCCGGCTGCACGTGCCAATTGAGGATGGTCACCTCCGACACGCTCTCGGCGATGTTCGGCACGACGATGTCTTGCTCGGGCATGGGCCAGGATGATACGGCCGGCCCGCGCGAGCTCAACGTCGTGCGGCATCATCTACGCGGTTGCCCGGCGTTGGGGTGTGTTCGGTCCATCTGGTGACGCCGCCGATGCAACGTGGCGGGCGCTGGTGGTTCGCTGGCGGGCCATCTACGACGCCGATGCCGCTGACCAGCACGACGCGCGGCGGCGCTTCATTTAAGGGCTCGTCGCCGCCTCCACCGTCGGACACAACCCGACGAGCGGGCTGACGACGCTGGCCATGGCGAAGAAGCAGAGGTACGGCATTCACGGCCAAGGCGACTTCGAGCGGGACGTCGCCCAGGACGCCGTCGACCGGCTGATCGACAAGGTGGCCGCCGGAGAATGGCTTGCCGAGCAGGCGGCCGCCTTCTACGAGACGACCGTCGCCGACCTGCCCGAGTCGCGGCACGCCGGGCAGCTTCGCGAGCGGTTCAAGCTGCGGCTGGGTAACTGGACCGACAAGGCCGCCAAGCGGCGGCGACGCGAGCTGAACCGGTTGACCCGAACCGGCACCAGCGGCGACGCGGGCAGGGCGGAAGCGTTCGACCCCATCAACACCGCCGCGCAGCAACGCGAGGCCGATCCCGCCGACGCCGCGATTTCTGCCGTGCAGGCCGATCTGGCTCATCGGCTCGTGGACCAGGCCCGCGATCGGCTGCGTCCCCGAGACGCGGCCTTCGTCTGGCTGAAGCTGGCGCAGGCCCAGCCCGGCACGGCCACGCCGGTGCCGCCCGACGCCGCGGCGTTCAAGCCGCACGACGTCGCCATGCGGGAGGCGCTTGCCGCCATCGAAGCCTCTCGGAACAGGCTTGAAGACCTTGACATCGCCCGGATCTTGAAGTTTCCCGGCGAGCCGATCAAAGCGCGGGACAACTTAGCCAAGGCCAAGTCGCGGGCGTGGGAACGGCTCGAGGCGGCGCTCGAACTGATCGCGTTGCAGCGGCGGGAATCCCTGCACTAATTCGTCGCGGCCGGTCAGACGCAAACGCCGCTTGTGCGTGATGTTCGTACGGATTTCAACAGCACACTAGCCATGCACGACTTCACGTCCCTCGCCCACTTCCTGAGCCCCGACGGCCTCGCCCACGCCCGACGCTCGGACGACCCGCTCGCCCGAGCTCGCCGCCCGCGCCCAGGAGGTCGGCGACCGGCTAAAAGATGCGCCCTCGCCCGAGACGTGGTGCGAGGCGGTGGTGTTGCTGGCGATCGCCGATGGGAAGTCGCTGGCGACGCTGATTGCTGACACGCTCGCGGCGGGACCGCGGGTGGCCGACGACCCGGCGACGCTGGCCGACGCGCGGGTCGGCGCCAGGCGGCTGGCGGCCTTGGGACACGCCCGGACGTGGCCGCCGCTGATGGTCTGCCGCGCCGTCGCCCGTGTGCCCCAAGCGCCCGCCGACACCAATGACGTGCGCGACCTGCTCGACGACTTCGACCTGCTCGACGAGATGATCGTCGGCGACCTGAGCCGGTGGACGCTCGCCGCCTCCCTAGGACATCTGGCGACCACGCCGGCCCACGCCGCCCGCTACGCGGCCGAGTCGTCGGCTGCGGCAAGCGGTTCGGGCAAACCGGCCACGGCGGCGTTCCTCGCCACGCGGGCGTTAGGCGATGCCGAGCTGACGGTCCGGTTCGATGGCCGCGACCACCAAGTACACGTGCGGGTCGATGCCGAGTTCGAGTTGCTCATCGTCGATGACATCGGCGGCGGACTCGAGGGCGTCGAACTGCGGTTGGTTGGTGCCGAAGACCGGCCTCTTCAGCGTGTGGACGTCGTCCACAACGGCCATGCCGACCTGCGGCTGGCGGAGCTGTCGAGCAATGATCTCCAGGCGCTGACGCTGGCGGCCCGGCGGCCGGCTTGAGCGCTTGGCCAAGGTTGCAGGCCCGGCAATGTGTCGATAGGTTTGTCGGCCATCTTGGGGGATTTCGACGCCGTTAATTTTGAAACCCTGCGTCGTGAGGTGCAGCGTGATGCCGCCGGCGTGGGGCGTTGGCGGACAAGGGTGCTTTCACGGGTCGCCGACGCCGACAGGCGGTTGCGGCGTCGCGTCGGCCCCGAGTTGCGATGGCGTGGCGACGCGTTGCGAGCGTGGTGGTCCGGTCGGCTCCGCGTGCCGATTCTGGCCGTCGTCCAAACGGGCGACGCGCGGCAGAACGATGCGGCCGCCCAGGTGCTGCGCAATCCAGGCGTGATCGTCTGGCTCGAGCTGGGCGACCAACACGACGACGACGGCGGCGGCCAGGCGGCGGTGCGGCTGCTCGATCTGCCGGGCTGCTCGACGCCCCGGTTCCGGGTGGCGGTCGAGGCCGGCTTTGCGGAGGCAACCGCGGGACGCCTGACATTCGAGCCGTGCCTTACCAGGTTTCCGCCGATGGCCGTTGAAAGCGACGGCAACACGTCGCCGCTCGACGATGGCAGTGCGGCGTTGGCGGCGGCCTGCTTCGCGTCGTGGCACAGGCGCGGCTTGTGGCCGGACCGGCCGATCGCCGTAAGCGGCACCTTGCAAGGCTCGTCAGCGGTCGAAGTGGGGGGCATCGGCGACAAGTGCGCGACGGCGGCCGATCACGGGCTGGCGTTCATGCTCACCGTCACGCCCGACGAGGTCGGGCCGAAGCCGGCGAACGTGATCGAGGTCCCGCCGATGCCGGCCGCGCAGTGGATCGAGGCGGCGGAGGCGGCATTGATGATTCGCGGCGTGCGGCTGGTGCGTCACCCTCGGCTGCAGGCCGACGCTCGCTTCAGCGGCGACGGGACCGCGATCGGCGAAGCGGCGGTGAGGCGGGTCAACCGCCGGCTCGACGAGGACCGCGACCGGGTGGTCCGGCTCCGCGAGCAGCTCAAGGACGCCGAGCGGGACATGCACGCGCGGCACCGATCAATGGTGGTCAACGCGCGAGCGGTCAGCGGCGCCGATGCGGCGTCCGATCGGGCACACTACAACCACGCCGGCTCGCTCAACGATCCGCTGGCATTGGCCGTTGCCTACGTCGAGGCCGAAGCCGACGGCGGCCACGACACGAACCCGCTGGCGGCCCACCTCGAAGCACGCATCGTCCGTGGTGATCCGGCGGCGGGGCCCGACTTGGTCGAGCGGCTTGAGAGCGACGCGAGCGCGGCACTGCTCGAGTTCGGCAGCAGGCTCGAGCCGGCGTTGCTCCACGCCGTCGCCGATAAGCGGCCCATCGTGCTCGAAGCGACGGTCAAGGGCTTGCGCGTCGAGTTGGCGAAAGCCTGGGGGCGCGGCGACGGACCCGCCGAGACAATCGTGCGGCGGATGCTGTCGAACGACCTGACAAGGCTCGGTCACGCCGCGTAGAAGGTCGCCGACGAGGCCCGCCGAGTACAGGACTCAGACACTGCCCGCCGGTCCGACGCCGTCGCCTCCCGGCGGTTCGGCGAGGCGATGGAGGTCGAGCCCGATGCGCCAAACCCGCTGACGAATCTCGTCCTCCACAACGTCTGTTGTGCCGGCACGTCGAACGCAGCGCGGTCCGCCGTGCGGGTGATGCATGACGTCATCGCGTCGGTACGGGACCAGCGCCGCGCCGACGCCGCAGCCGGCATCGACCTCCCGTTCGGCCGGTTCAACGCCGGCAAGCTGGCCCTGCTCTTGGCGATCGATGACCCGCGCGTCGAGGCGCACGCGCTGATCGACGATTACTTGCTGGGCGTCTCGACGTGCCCGCGGGCGGATCAGGTGCGATCGGCGCGGTCGACGTTCGAGCACCTCCGCGCCGCGGGCCCAGGCACGGCGGGGCTGGTCCCGCACGCGCAGGCGATCGAGCTCGTGCTGAAGCTGTGCCACGACGTGATCGACTCCCGCGGCCACGGCGTCGGCCGGTCGCTCGCGGCGACGTGCGGCGGCCCGCCGACCGAGGCCGCGTCGGCGGCGCTCGCCTCGGCGGACACCGTCACTCGCGACCTGCCGCCAAGCTCGCGCTTTGTCGCTGAGGCAATGTGCGGCCCGTTGGCGTCCCTCTCGTCGCTCGTGGCGACGATGGAAGTCTCACTGCGTTCGTCGCGCGTCGACCTGTCGGGCCAGCGGCTGCTGTGCCTGCCTGGCGGACACCGGCGTGAGGCGGGCGTCGAGGTGCGGATGGCGCTGGCGTTGCGGGCGCCGGTCTGCGTTGTCGAGGCCGAGGGCGACGACGCGCCGTTCACGTCCGGCTGGCTGTGCCGCGACAAAGCGAGCGGGTGGCGGGATCATCCGTTGCTGACGCTCGTGCCGGCGGATGCCGACGCGTCGGCGATGGCGAAGGCGCTCGACCTGCCGCCCGTCAGACCTGAGTCGGCGGGGGCGTTGGCTTCATCCATGCACGAACCCAACCCCGAAGACCTGCTCAACCGTCTACTCGACGTCGCCTGCGGCAAGGCCACGGCGCCGATCGGGGTCTTCACGTCCATCCTCGACGCCGCGACCGAGGAGATCGCCAAGGAGCTGCGGCACTGCCTGACATTAAACGCGGCCGCGGAGGTCGTGCAAATGGCACCGCCGGCTTTGCGGGACGAGGCCAGTGCTTACTTCGACGGCTACGCCGAGAGGCGGCGTCACACCGTCGCCAAGCCCGCAGCCGTCGAGGCATGGCGGGCATCGGGAATGAGCGATCGCGAGCTGGCCGAGCTTGGCGCAAGGTTGTTCGAGCGGCTGCCGTTCCGGCCGTTTTACGCCGGGCCACGCTGGGCCGACATCTGCCGGGCGGCGATTAGGGTCCACGAGCTCGACATCTCAGGAGATGACGCAACCACGCCGGTGGCGAGGCGACGACTGCTGAACCTCGCCATCGCCCGGCACAACACCGGCCGGCTGCTTGCCAAGCACGATCTGTTCTTTCGCGACGACCCGCAGTGGCTCAACGACTTCGCCGAGCGGGTGGAAGAGGCGCGAGCAATGCTGGGTTCTGCATGAACGCAATGCCGCACCCTGCCTGAAGCGCTGTCAGACGCTCCTGCGGTCGAGCGTGGTAACGGGGGATGCCTGACGATGACCAACGAGCCAGCCGGACCGCCGGCCCCGCCAACGCCGTCGACCTGATTGACCTCGCGCACGAGCTGGGGCTCGGCAAGTACGAGCGGCCGCCGGCGGAGCGGCTGATGGCCGACGAGATCCACCACGGCCGGGCCAAGCTCCGCCCGCCCCTGATGCAGGTGCACACGGTGCTGCCACCCGGTTCGCGAAGCGGCCTGTACCACAACGATGCCGTCCTGATGTCACAGTTCATCCCCGGCTACGACCTGCCGAACGGTTGGTCACGGCTCATGTTGCCCCAGGCTCGCCGGTCGTTGAAGGACTTCGTCAAGAAGCGGCCCGACCTGTTCGGCCGATCGACGCCGCTGCGGGTGATCGACACCGATCTGACGGACCGGCTGTGGGCAATCGACCGGCGTTGGCGGTCGATAACCCTGCGGACGCGGCCAGACGCTAACGAGCCCGCCGCGCCGCTCGAGCTGCTGGGCGTCCAGATGGACGCCGATGCCGAGGCGGCGCGGGGGGAACTGCAACGTCTACGCGAGGCCCTCGCCGTCGAGCGGTGGCGGGTGCTGCTTGTTTGCGGGACCGACGACGCGGGTCGATCGACCGAGGCGGCGTTGCTGGCGACGGGCGTCACGCCGCGGGCGACGCTTGACCTCGACCCGCCGCGCCGGGGGTTCTGCGTCATGCCAAACAGGCTGCGACTGGCAGCCGAGCGGGCCAACGCTACGCCGCCGCACCTGGCTGCATTTTTGAACACGCTGGCCCTGTTGCCGGTTGGTGCCCGCATCGCGGTTCACATCGCCCGCCGGTCAACCGCGACCGTGCTCACCGGCCGCCGCGCTGATTGGGAGCCGCGGCGCGAGGAGGGGCAACACTGATGGAGGGCGGCTGCTGTCTGATCGTGCTGATGGTGCTGGGCGTGCTCCTGTGGTGGGGCGCCTCGACACGCTCGTCGCCCGCGGCAACTCGACCTGCCCGCGTTGCGGCCGGCGCTTCGAGCGGTCCGGCAAGCACGCCCGCTTCTGCCCCCGCTGCGGCACGCAACGCCCCGGCGTCCGCCGACCCGACTGGCCCCACGGCCCCAGCGACGCCCATGACCTAAGCCCGGACGACGAAGGCCCGCACAAGTGGCCCGGAGATCACCCATGAAAGACGACCTGCAAGACCAACTCCGCCACGACGTCGACGCCCTGTGCGCCATCGGCCCGCGGGCCCTCTCCCTCGGCACGCTCGACGCCGCCCGCGACATGCTCATCGGCCGCGTCGGCGCCGCGTGGCACATCGACCTCCAGCGGTTCGACACGCCCGACGGCACGGCGACGAACCTGGAGCTGCGTCACCCCGACGCGCCCGCCGATCCCAACGGCCCGGTGCTGCTGGTCGGCGCCCACTACGACACGTGGCGCGACACGCCCGGCGCCGACGACAACGCCTCGGCCGTCGCTTGCCTCCTGCACATGCTCGAAGCCCTGCGCGACGCGACGGCCGATGGCCGATTGCGGTTCGCGCTCTACGCCAACGAGGAGCCGCCGTACTTCCAGACGCCGCACATGGGCAGCCTGCACCACGCGAGGCACTGCCGATCGCGCGGGTGGGACGTCGAGATGCTGTGCCTCGAAAGTCTCGGTTACTACGACGACGGACCGGGCAGCCAAGAGGACCCGTCGGCCGGGATGAACCCGCTGGTGCTGGCGGGGGCGGCAAAGCTGCTGGGCCTGTCGCGGACACCAAGTGACGGGTTGTTGGGGGACGTGGGCGATTTCTTGGTGCTCGAGGCGGACCTCCCATCGGCGAAGCTGCTGCGTCGGCTTCGCGATGGCTACGCGCGTCCGCCGCACCCGGAGGTGCCGATGGTCCGTCTGATTCCCGCCGCCTTGCCACAGCGTTTTTGTACCGGCCTGAGCGACCACTGGTCTTATTGGCAGCACAACTTTCCGGCCGTCATGGCGACCGACACGGCCCTCTACCGCAATCCGAACTACCACCGGCCGGGCGACCTGCCCGACACACTCGACTACCCGCGCCTCGCCGGCGTCACCCGCCGCCTTACCGCGGCGGTGCGGCGCGCGGCGGGAGGTGGCGCATGACCATCCAAACCTGCGGCCGTGAGGAGATCGAGCGCGGGCTCGTCATCCGCGGGACGTGGGCCCTCATCAGCATCACCGACAGCGACCGGCCGCGCGCGACGCTCCGCAACCCGGCGTCGCCACGCGGCGTGCTGCGGCTCGCGTTCGATGATGCCGAGCCGCCGAGCGGGCGCGTGCTGATGACGCCGGGGCAGGCCGACGGCATCGTCGCCTTTGCTCGACGGATGATGTGTGACGGCGTGCAATACCTGGTCATCCACTGCGAGCAGGGCGCCAGCCGCAGCCCGGCGTTGGTCGAGGGGCTTGGGCTCGACGGGGCCGAGGACTTTGACGGCTGGTACAGCGTCAACCGCCTTGTGCGCCGGCTCGTGCTGGCCGCCTGTGAACGGTGAGCCGCTGTGGCTTGTTCAGGCTTCGCCAGCCACGCCACGCAAGGTCGGCAGCCGCGACGAGCGGATCCTCCAACGCCACCGCCTCGCCGCGGTGGAGCGCCGAGCCGAACGCACAGTTCGGCAGCGACAGGCGGCAGGGGCGGGAGTGTGTCCTCCATCGGCCCACCTTACCGCTCCTCCTGATCGCAACGGTCGGCCTAATCCAACGGTCGGCCGGGAAGTAGATTCGTCGTCGCGGGCGGTAGATTCGCTGGCCATGTGGCTCTTCGCGAAGCACGGCTTCAACAACGTCGTCTGCGGCGAGATCAAGGAGTGCGTCGGCACCGACTACCGCGATCGCACATACGGCCACGTTCTGCACGACGTGTGGAACGTGATGTACCGCCACCCCGAGCGGGAGCGGCGGTGAAAGATAAAGACGATCATCCGTTCGTCGGCGAGCTCAGGGAGCTATTGCGCCGGTCCAAGGTCAACCTGTTCGAGATCGGCAACGCGCTGATCGTGCTCAAAGAGGAGCACCTTTACAGCTTCTGACGGCTCGCGCGGCTGACGGAGATGTCGCAGAGCCGCATTCACGCCGCATTCACGCCGCCTACGCGACGGCCCGCGACTTTCCGCCGGAGGACCGGGACAAGGATAAGAACTTCACCAGCTACGAGCACACCGGCGCATGTGCCCGCAAGTTCAATGTTCCGCCGAAGGAGGCGTTGCGGGAGCTAGGCGACCATGGCATCACCCAGCGCCGGGACGCGATGGCCCACTTTCGGCGGCGGGCGACGGCGGATGTGCCGGCCACCTCGTCGCCGGGCAGCGGGCTCGACGGCCGCACGATTCGCGGCGACTGCCAGGAGGTGCTCAAACAGGCCCAGGCCTGGTCGATCAAGCTGCTGGTCTTCGACCCACCGTACGGCCTGTCGCCGTGCAGCAAGGCGGGGTGTCATCGTGGCGAGGACTGCATGTGTCGGCGGCCCGACACGGTGGCGCGACAGCGGCCGGGTGCTGAGCATCGCCGAGACGCGGAAGCTGACGCTCGATGTGCTGCGGCTCGGCCCCTCGATGCTGGCGGCGGGCGGGGTGATGGTGTTGTTCCAGGCGCCGCGGCCGCACGATGTGGCCGTCCTGGCGGCAATCGGCGACTACGGGTGGGAGATCGCGTGCGAGGTCTGGTGGGACAAGGGGAGGCAGCGGCCAGGCAACTTCGCCGACGCCTACCGGCCGCAGACGGAGCGAATCATGGTCCTGTGCCGCGCCGGCAACCGGCCGCGGCACCACAACGGCGCCTCCGGCGGCAACATCCTGCGGCACCGCCCGTTGCAGCGTCACGCCGAGCCGGCCCTGAATGGCACGACCGTCCCTGACGTGGACGACCATTACCTCGCGAAGCCGCCGGCGCTATGCCGCGAGCTCATCCGGCGTCACACGGCTGAGGGAGAGCTGGTGGTCGACGCCTGCGGGTGCAGCGGCAACTTCACGCTGGCGGCGCGGGAACTTCACGCTGGCGGCGCGGGAACTGGGGCGGCGGTGGTGCTACGTCGAGGTAGACGAGGAGACGTACCGGTGGGGCAGCGGCCGGATCCGGCGGGCGCTAACCGGTGGCTGAAGCGGCTGAAGCGGGTGAAGACGGTGGTGTGGGGGCCGAAGCGTTTCCGCGGCAGGCGTCGCCGCTGGCAGCCGGCCACAAGCTGGTGGAGCATCGCCTCGAGCATCAGGCGGCGGTCGGCCGCGGGGCGGCCGGTCGGGGCGGTGCACCGGGAGATGGGTACTGGCTTTGCAGAGGCAGTGTATCGGGAGGCGATGGAGATTGAACTCGCGCACCGCGGGATTCCGTTCGAGAGGCAGGCACTGCTTCGCATCCACTACAAGGGGCACCTGCTGGCGAAGGAATACTTCGCCGAGCTGATCTGCTTTGGCTCGGTGCTTTACGAGCTCAAGGCGCAACGGGAGGGCGGGCCGCACGAGCAGTCGCAGCTCATCAACTACCCAAAGGCGACGCGCCTCCGCGTCGGCCTCCTCATCAACTTCGACGACCCCGGCCGCCTCGACTGACAACGCCTCGTCTACTAGGTCCTGTTGCGTAACTGCTAGCATCGGCTTCGGCAGGCAAGGAGGCCGAAGATGGCGAGACGCTATGAGATAACCGAGCAGGACTGGCGGCGGGTCGAGCCGCACCTGCCGCCGAGGGTCACATGTCGCGGCGGCCGGCGTTTCCGCGACCATCGGCAGGTACTCAACGGCATCCTGTGGGTTTTGCACACCGGGGCGTAGTGGCGGGAGTTGCCCGAGCGTTACGGCCCGTGGAGCACCGCTTGCCGTCGCCACGCCCGCTGGTCGGCCGATGGAACACTCGCTCGCGTGCTCAACGCCCTGCGGCTCGAACTCGACGAGAAGGGGCTGATCGACCACGAGTTGTGGCTGGCCGATGGGACGAGTTGTGGCTGGCCGATGGGACGAGTTGTGGCTGGCCGATGGGGCGAGCGTTCGCGCCGGCCGTTCGGCGGCCGGCGCAAAAAGGGGGCGTCCGGCCCGCCGGACCAGGCCCTGGGCCGCAGCCGGGGAGGGTTTGGGACCAAGCTCCACCTACCAAGCTCTACCTACTGACCGACGGCAACGGCGTCCCGCTGGCGGCGACCCTCACCGCAGGCCAGGCCCATGAACCACGTAGCTCGAAGCGTGAAAGCACGCAACTCGAAGCGTTGCTGGCGGCCGTCCGCATCGGACGCCGACGCCGGCCGCGCAAGCTCGCCGGCGATCGAGGCTACAGCTACCCACAGGTCAGGCGGCTGCTGTGGGGCCGGGGCGTCAAGCCGGTGATCCCGCGGCGGCGTGACCAGCTCGGCAAGCGTGACCAGCTCGGCAAGCGTGGCCGGCCGTCGTGCTTCGAGGCCGAAAGCTACCGCCGCCGCAACGCCGTCGAGAGGTGCGTGGGATGGCTCAAGGGCGAGCGTCGCGTCGGCACGCGGCAGGACAAGCTGGCCGCCCGCTTCTACGGCTTCGTCCAACTCGCCATGATGCAAGTGCTACTCAGGCGGTTACGCAACACAACCTAGTCGCGGTTCGCCACGGCGGTGGACTGCGAGAGCATAAGGGTCACGAACGCGACGACGTGGAGTCCGGCGAGCGTGCCCGGCAGCCGCTCATAGTCCTTGGTCAGCCGGCGGAACCGCGACGCCCACGCGAAGCTCCGCTCCACCACCCAAGCGGAGGGCTTGCCCTCCCGGCCTGCTCGAAGACGCCCGACGCCATCCACCGCCGCATCTGCTGGTAGCACGCCTCCCACGGCGGCAGGTCGTGTGCGGAGGGCAAGCCCTCCGCTGGGGCATCATCCGTCAGTGCTGGCCGCCCTTGACGACGTACCTGACGCCGTTGAGCAGCTCGCGGAGCGAGTGCTTCCGCTGCGGGGCGTCGGGCCGCATGAGCGTCAGGTAGGGGGCCATGAACATCCACTCGTCGCTGGGGTAAGGCTTCCGCGCCATGCCCACACCGCCGCAAACCACGTGCGCGCAGTCAGAAGTTCAGAACAGCCTCTAGGTCCTGTTGCGTAACCCACGTTGGCGGGTTGTAGGGTGGGATTTATCCCGCCTCCGGTCGCTCCCGATGGTGGGATGAATCCCACCCTACAAGTTACGCAACACGACCTAGTCGAGCAACTTCAACGTCTCGAACTGGCCTTTCTCCAGGAACTCCAGGCTCGCGCCGCCGCCGGTGCTGACGTGGCTGACTTGTTCGGCCAGGCCCATCTGCTCCACGGCCGCCGCGCTGTCGCCGCCGCCGATGATGGTGATGGCCCCGCTCTCGCGCGTGGCGCTGGCGCAGGCCTCCGCGACGGCCCGCGTGCCCGCCGCGAACGGCCTCTTCTCGAACACGCCCATCGGGCCGTTCCAGATCACCGTCTTGGCGTCCTTGATCTCGCTGACGTAGTTCTCCCGCGTTTTCGGGCCGATGTCGAAGCCCTCGAGGTCGTCGGGAATGTCCCCCTCCACGACCTGCGTCTTCGCGTCATCGCTCATCTCGCCCGCGACCACCGTGTCGACCGGCAGCTTGATCTTGCCGCCCGCCTTATCGAGCAGGCGCTTGGCGAGGTCGACCTTGTCCTTCTCCACGAGGCTTTTGCCGACGTTCTTGCCTTGGGCGAGAAAGAATGTGTACGCCATCGCGCCGCCGATCAGCAGCGTGTCGGCCTTGTCAAGCAACGCCTCAATCACGTTGATCTTGTCGCTCACCTTCGCCCCGCCCAGAATCGCCACGAACGGCCGCTTCGGCTGGCGGACGGCGTCGCCGAGGAACTGCAATTCCTTCTCGATCAAAAAGCCGATTGCGGCCGGCTTCCCACCACCGCCGGCCTCCTTCATCAGCTTCGGCACGCCGTAGGTGCTCGCGTGCTCGCGGTGGGCGGTGCCGAAGGCGTCGTTGACGTAAACGTCGGCCATCGTGTCGCCGAGGATGTGCTTGGCGAAGTCGACGTCATTCTTCTCCTCGCCAACGTGGAACCGAAGGTTTTCGAGCAACAGCACGTCGCCGTCCTTCAGGCCGGCGGCGAGTTGCTTTACGTCGCCGCCGACGCAGTCGCTTGCGAAGTGGACCTCGGGACGGCGGTCGAGCGTGGAGTCGGCGCCGCCGTGATCGTTGACGTCCTTCTTCTTGCCCAGGCCGTCGGCGGGGTCGGCGACGCAGGCGACGAGCAGCTTCTTCAGGTGGCCGGCGACGGGCTTTAGGCTGTACTTGTCGTTGCGCTCGCCCTTGGGCCGGCCGAGGTGGCTCATCAGGATCAGCTTTCCACCGCGGCCGACAATGCTTTTGATCGTCGGCATCGCCTGCGTAATGCGGCGGTCATCGGTGATGGTGTTCCCGTCGAGCGGCACGTTGAAGTCGGCGCGCATCAGCACGATCTTTCCGGCGACGTCGAGGTCGGCAATGGTCTTGCGGGGCATGGCGCGATGCTAGACGCGGCCGCCGCTTGTCGCAGCGGGGGCAATTGCCGATGCTCTACAGCGTGCCCGACCCGGCCGACGAACCTTCGACACGACCCGCGCCGCGCCTGCCGGCGATGGTGAGCATTCTCGCGGCCGGCTGGCTGCTCTGCCTGCTGGTGGGAACGGCCGCGGTGCGCGCGGTGGAGTCGGAGGCGGGCAACCCCCTGTCGTTCGGGCGGTCATTCTTCCTGGCGGCGAACGCGCTGTCGCTTACCGGCTTCGACGCCGGCTTCGCGAGCCAACGCGGCTGGCTGACGGCGGGGCTGCTGGCGGTTGGCATCCTCTGCGCCTGGACGATCGCGGGCGGTGCCGTGCTGCGTGGCGTTGTCTCCCCGCAGTCGCTGCTCGCGAAGTCGGCGGTGATCCTGCTGGCGGTGGCCTTGGTGGCGTCGGTGGTTCGGTGGAACGTGACGCACGCGCTGGCGGCGATTGGCGGGGCGGGGCTGCACGATCTGTCGGCGACGGCTCCGTTCCTGTGGCTCGTGCTCTTGCCGCTCGCCGCCGCCGGGGCACTGGGGCCGGCGGCGTGGCGCGGGCGGACGACCCCGACGCTCCGCCTCAACCTCCTCGGCATGGCGGCGGCGTTCGCGGCGTCGCTGCTCCTGCTCGGCCTTGCCAACGGCTGGACGGTGCCCAACGCGGCCCTCGCGCTCGACGCGCGACACGGCGGGTTCAGCGGCGTGACGGCATCGAGCGTCGACCGGTGGACGCTCGTCCCGCTGCTGCTGCTCGGCACCGCCGGCGGCGGGGCGGGTGGCGGGTTGAAGGTGACGACGGCCCTCGTGCTGATCCTGGGGCTATGGCGACTCTATCGCGGCGGCCGCGTCGGGCGGACCTTCGCCATCGCCGCGACATGGCTGGCCGGGCTCGTGGCGATGTTCGGCGTGACGTTCGTCCTGCTCGTTCGCGCCCTGCCGGCGTTGCCGGTCGATCGCGTGGCCGTGCTCGCGGCGGCGGCGTGCGGGAACGTTGGCCTCAGCGCAGCGCCCGTGTCGGCGTCGGGAGCGGACGGCTACATCCTCGCGGCCGCCATGACGCTGGGCCGCGTGCTGCCGTGGGGCGTGATTTGGTGGTCCGCCATTGCCGGCGATGAGGACGTTGCGGTGGGATGAAGACTTCAGACCGACGCCCGCAGCGTCTCGGCAGATCGCATCGTTTGCTGGCGTTCGAGGTCGGCCAGCTTGGCGACGCGGCGAACGTGGCGGCCGCCGACGAACTTTGTGTCGAGGAACAGCTCCACGATGCGATTGAGCGCCCGGTCGCCGACGAGGTCGGTGCCGACGCACAGAACGTTGCAGTGGTTGTGCTCGCGGGCGATGCGGGCGGTGAACTCGTCGTGGCAGGTCGCCGCGCGAACGCCGCGCACCTTGTTGGCGACAATGCCCATGCCGATGCCGCTGGCATCGAGCAGCACGGCCACGTCGGCCTCGCCGTCGGCGACGAGCTGCGAGGCGGGGGCGGCGAAGTCGGGATAATCGCAGGCCGTGTCGGCGTCGTCGCAGCCAAGGTCGCGGACCTCCCAACCCAGCGCCCGAAGGCGCGGCAGCAGGCGGTGCTTGGCG
Source organism: Tepidisphaeraceae bacterium (assembly GCA_965214125.1). GTDB lineage: Bacteria > Planctomycetota > Phycisphaerae > Tepidisphaerales > Tepidisphaeraceae > CBDCBA01. The sequence goes on along the minus strand of CBDCBA010000007.1, from coordinate 87,390 downwards.
TGCCAGCCGCGGTGGTCGCAGGCGATCACGAGTCGCCGGGACGAGTCGTCAGAGTCCTGGTGATGGTCCGAATCGGCATCCTCGGCGAGCATCGTGGGTTTGGGTGTTCGCGGTCCCCCCGACTCGTATCGGCGAATCGGCCCCGCGGCTACACGCCCCGCGCCGGCCGCGGGGCGAGGCGGCTGTTCGGGCGCGTCGGCGGAGAAGACCAGCGGCGCCCAGGCCTCCGTGGTGACGTCCCGCGACACGGCGGGGTGCGGGGGGTGCGGGGGGTGCGGCGGCAGCGGCAATTGGGAGTCGCCGTTCACCTGATCCTCTACGTCACGCATCGCAATCCTTTGAAATGTGCTGTCGACGGACCCGACTTCACCCCGGTGCCGGCGTCCGAACAGGCTGCCACGGCAACGGCGTAGCCTACCGCATGGCACGCCGTCGTGCGAGCGTCACCTTGCCGCCTCTCGCCGAGGAACGATAACCGGACGGTTGGGAACGGTTTGCAACGGTTGCGCCGCCTGTAAAATGCCGGCGTTTCGGCCTGTTTGCACGCGAGGGCGACAACTTGCCGACGGCTACCGAGACTGCGATGAATCATGCGGATGCTCGTTAGCCGCCCCGCCTCGCGGGGCGCGTGCATCGGTGCGGAGCGCCCCGCAAGGCGGGGCGGCTAACGAGCGCTTGTGGGACGACGCGCAGGATCCACGCAGTGTTCAGTAGCCCGGCCCGGTCGGGGCGTTCGCGTCGTCGCCGGTGAATGCCGGGGGAATTCGCGCCTCGACAAGACCCCGCATGCGGTCGGCCAGTTCCTGATAATGGGCGGCGCTGGAGCCGATGGGATCGTCCACGTCGCCGGCCGGGTCGAGCATCTGCGTCTTCGCGGCCGCCGACGGCACCATGGCGAGGACGGCCTCGCGGTGCGATTGACCCATGGTGACGATGAGGTCCGCGCGGTGAATGGCGGCCACGTCGAGCGGGCTGCTGCGGTGCGCCGCGAGTCCGCCGCCAAGGCTTGCGACGGCATCGACGGCCGCGCCGGTGGCACGCATGCCGGGCATCGCGTAGCTACCGGCGCTGGCGACGTCGTAGCCGCGCTCGCCGATTTGGTCCGGCTTCACGCTCAGCCGTTTGGCAATCACCTCGCGGCCAATCGCCATCGCCATCGGGCTGCGGCAGGTGTTGCCGCTGCACACGAACAGGATCGACTTGCGCAGCAACCGCTCAAGAATGCGGCGGTCGTAAATGCCCTCCCGAACCACGCTCCACCCCTGGCCATCGGCATCGACGCGGACCACCGTGCTGGGGCGGGCGTACCGGGTCGGCCCGCCGTCGTAGGCGATGGAGACGGGTAAATCGGCCAGGTCCGTGTCGGCCGGGGGTTGGGTCGCCTGGGAGCCCGTCGGCAGGCCCAGCCGCGTCAGGACTGCTGGCTGCTCGGCCCGCTCCAGCACGGCGGCGGCGAAGGCGTCGTCGGGGCAGCGCAGCGTGAGGCGGCCGTCGTCGGTGAAGAGGGCGGCAACCTCCACGCCCAGCCGCTCGGCAATCGTCCGTCGCTCGGCCGCATCGCCGACGGTGAAGACGATCGCCACCGGCCCCGGCCAAAGCTTGGTGGTCAGCCGACGGCCAGCCGGCCCTGGATCTGCCACATACTGCTCCAACTCCTGCGGCGACGCGAGGTGGGGCGTCAGCGGCGTTGCGGGCCGGTCGCCGCGCAAGGCAGCAACCGCCTGGGCCGCGGCGGCCTGGCTCGGCTTGAGTGCGATGCCGTAAACCGTTTCGGTCGGCAGGACGACCAGCCGCCCCGCCCGCAGTTCGGCCGCCGCCTCCTCCGCGGCGGAGGGGAGGTCCAGCGTGTAATCGTTGAGGTCGACGCGGCGAACGGGCACGGTCCGATTATTAGGGCCGCCGATGCCGCCGCAAGCCGACGCGATTAATCGGAGCGGCGTCGGGTCGGCTCCGACGTCGGCCGCGTCGCCGGCAGAGTCGCGGGGGCGGCCATGCGGTCGGTGCCGTCCTGCGCGTCCTGCCACGCCTGACGAATCGCAAGTTCCGTCCGGAAAACCGCGGCGGCGCCGAGCATCGCCTTGAGTTCGAGGATCGACACTTCACCAATTTCACGGCCCAACTGAACCTGAAGCCGGCGGATGCCCGGCCCCGGATCGCCGCGGAAGTTGGCGAAGGTTTCGAGGTCGCCGCTCGGGTTCGCGGGCCGACCCTCGGGCTCCGCCGGGGTGCCGCCTTGGCCCGTCGCCGCCATTGCGGCGCGGCCGATGAGGGGCAGGGCGTCGTACGCGCTCAGGCTGATGCGCAGCGTGCTTTCGTACGGATCGCCGAAGGTGACGTCGCCGCCGGCCGGGGGCAGGTTGTCGAGGTTCGTCTGAAGTTCCCGCCAGTACGCCTTGCGAAGCTCGGGGTAGGCCAGCTCCTCGTCGTCGAGAAAGCCGTACTCCATCATGCCGTGAATGTTGGGCGTGCGGCCCGTTCCGCCGAAGTAGCTCGCCGACCGGTAGTCGATTGTGCTGTGGTGGGGCTGCGTGTTGTCCTGAAGGTAATGCGCGAGGTAGCCGGCCCAGACCAGGGCGTTGTCGACGTCATCCTCTCCGGCGGGCATCAGGTTGTCTTCGCGAAACGATCGGACCAAATCGTTGTAACACTGCTCCACGCGGAACGGCAGGAAGCCCGCCTGCTTGAGCCGCTCGTCGGTCGGGTCGCGGGGGATGTCGTTCAGGCTCGGCTTGTTCGACAGGTCGTCGCGATAGACCTGCCGGGCCGGATCGCGATTGAAAAACTCGAGGTCGACAAAATGCATCGGCGCCTCGACCGTGTTGAACTGCGGCACGGGCTCGCGGCGATCGAAGTCGGGCCGGATCGACCATTGCAGCAGGCCCTCGGCCTGATCTTTGCGCGGGCCGATCCAAGTGTCGACGAGCATCGCGCGGGCATCCTCGGTGGTGCCGGCGTTGGGCATCGCCTTGTTGAGAAAGTCCTTAAGCCCCTGCGGCGCCGCCTCGTCCGCCAGGATCCGCTGGACGGCCAGGCGTGTGAAGAGCATGTGCTCCTTGTACGACCACGCACTCGCGGGCGCGGCCAGGATCAGAACGAGGCTCGCGACGAGCAGGGCGTGCAAACGGGAGAATCGACGCATCGCGGCATCCTAGGGACGCGGCGGCTGAACGCGGTCTTCACGAAGCGCTCCGACGAAGGCATGCAGCTCAGCGAAAAGCTCGGCCATCGCCGCAGGGGTGTAGTGGGCGTTGAGGCCGCTCGGGTTCGGCAGGACGTAGAGGCGCGTCGGGCCGAGCGTGCGTTCCTGCGGGCCGAGCGTCGCCTTGGGCTCGCCAAAACCCAGGCGGTAGGCGCCGATTCCAAGGACCGCCACGCAGCGCGGCCGATACTTCAGGCACTTGCGGCGCAGCCGCGCGACGCCGGCGGAGTACTCGTGATCCTGAAGTTCGCTCGCGGCCGCGGTGGCGCGGCGGACGAGGTTGGTCACGCCGCAGCCGTAGCTCAGCAGTTCCTCGTTCTCCCCCGGCGCCAGTTGCCGCGGCGTGAAGCCGCCCCGGTGCAGGCTGGGCCAGAACCGGTTGCCCGGCGTCGCGAAGTGACGGCGTTCGGCCGCGCTCGACAGCGAGGGGTTGATCCCGCAAAAGATTACGTCGAGCCCGGCGGCGATCACGTCCGGCACCGTCTTGCCTTGAAACGCGGCCAATTCTTCGCGCGAAAGGCGACGGCGCGACTGCTTGGCGGCGGTGGGGCGATCGGTCATGCGGCGGCGTCCGGCAACACGTTGGCAACGATCGTCATCCAGTGGCACGCGCTGCCGGCCAGAACGAACAGGTGCCAGATCGCGTGGTTGAACCGCAGCTTATCCCACAGGAAAAAGACGCACCCGCCGCTGTAGAAAATGCCCCCGGCCACCAGCCACGCGAAGGCGGCGCCGCTGAGGTTCATCCACAGCGGCACAACCGCCACCAGGCTCAGCCAGCCCATCGCGAGGTAGAGCATTGTGTCGATCCGCTCGAAATGATCGTACCGGCCGACAAGCACTACCTTCATCCCCACGCCCACCACGGCCAGGCTCCAGACAATCGCGACAATGCTCCACCCCCACGCGCCGCCGACGCTGACGAGCATGACCGGCGTGTACGTGGCGGCGATGAGCACGTAGATAGCCGCATGATCGAGCAGGCGCCACCGCTCGCGCAGCGGCGCCGGGCGATTGAAGAACTTGGCTTCGTGGAAGCCGGTGCTGGCGCCGTAGACCAGGATCAGTGCCCCGCCGTAAAGGGCGGCGCTGACGATCGCGATCGGGCTGCGCGTCGCCACCGCCGCGACGACGGCCAGTACGGTTCCGGCAACCGCGAGCAGCACCCCGACGCCGTGGGTGAGCAGGTTGGCTAGTTCCTCGGGCCGATCGACCGGCGCCGGCGAAGCAACGGCGGTGGTGGCGGGAGTCGTGGCGGTGGTGGCGGTGGTGGTGGGGGTGGCGTCGGGCGAGAGCACGGACGCACCATACAAGATGCGCGGCAAAGGCCCGCAACAATTGGGGGATGCCGATGAAGTACCGGCCGGACGAGCTTCCTGACGATCCCGATGTGCGGCTGCGCACCGTGCGGGCGAAGCGGCGTTCGATGCAGCGCCAGGCACTGGCTCGCGCCCGCGACTTCAGCCTGGCCGCCGCCCTCGCCAGCGCGGGCGGGGCATTGCAGTGCGGAGTGCTCGCCGCACGCCGACTCTCGCGGGAGGTCGCCTGGGGCGGCGGCGTGCTCCTGCTGATGGCGCTCGGTTTGGCGGTGCTGGCCCTCCTCTGCCTGCGACGCCACCGCCGGCTACGCCGGGAGACCGACGCCGCGCGGCGGGATCGCTGAAGTCGCGCGGTTGAGGCGCGATTCAGCCGAACGAAAACGCCCCGCGCCGAGGCGGCGCGGGGCGTGAGGTGTTGCGACGAAGCGGGCGGTCCTAGCCGACGTCGATGAAGTCGCCGCGGTTCTCGCCGTCGATGTCGAGCGTGCCGAGGTCGCGGAACTGCACGATCACGCCATCCTGCACGTCGCCGCCGACCGCCAGGGCATTGAGGGCGTCGCTGGTGAGGATGTAGGCGCCGGTGAGAATGTCGCCGCCAACGGTGATCGAGCCGATGTCGCCGTTGATGGTGCGGATCGTGGCGGTGTCGGTCGCGCCGAAGACGGCCGGGGCCGCACTCACGGGGCCGAGGTCGCCGTCGACGACGATCGAGCCGATGCCGACGTCGGCCCGCACGATGCCGCGGACGCGGCCGGCCTCGAGGTTGTTCAGGACGCCGTCGGGCCCCTCCGCACGGATTACGGTTTCGTCGCCGACCAGGTCGTCGACGAGGACGTTGTCGATCTCGCCGCTGATGCGCAGGACCGTGTTGAGCAGGTCCTCGCTCATGGTCACGAGGTTGAGATCGCCGCTCTCGACCCGCAGGCCGTAGGTGCTGATGGCCTCGATCGTGCCGATCTCCCGGCCGAAGTCGATGGAGGAGGGGAAGCTTTCGGCGGCCACCGTGCCCTGGCCAAAGCCCGTGGCGTCTTCCTCGAAGCGGCCGGACAGCATAATGGAGTTGAGGTTGCTGCGAATCACCGCGGCCGTCGCCGAGCCCAGGTCGCCGCTGCCGACGATGCTGACGTTCTCCATCACGCCGCTGTTGGTCACGCGGCGGCGCTCGGGGAAGACGTCGGTCGGCAGGCCGATCGCGAAGCGGACGTCGTTGCTCGGGTCGAGGAAGCGCCCGCTGAACGGATCGAACTCCTCGCCCGCACCGCTGAAGTCGGGGTAGGTCGGGAAAAAGTTCTGCAGGTTGAGCAGCTCGGCGTCGCCGATGGCCTCAACGGAGTTGACATTGCGGCCGGTCCCGATCCTTGCATTGCGGATGCCCAGCCCACTGGCCTCCACGCGATTGATCGTGTTGTCGCCGCTGGTGAGAACGACCGAGTTCAACATGCCGACGCCGTCGACCCGCACCGTGTCGATGTCGACGTGGGCGATGAACACGTTCTGCATCACGCCGCCATTGACCTCGATGAGGTCGATCTCGAACTGCGGCGAGTCGGTGACTTCGGCAATTTCCGAGGACTCGAGCCCCGCGCTGAGTTCGGAGCCGCTGTCGAAGAACTCCTGGAGCCCGGTGCCGGTGTTGACGAGCGTGCCCTGAGCGAAGATGTCGCTGTCGATCAGCGACCCGTTGTTCACGCGAATCACGCTGATTTCGTTGGCGTTGATGTCGCCGCGGATGTCGGCGTCGTTGGCGCGAACCTCGACGATGAAGGCCTCGGCGTAAATGCCGCTGCGGGCAAAGTTGACATCGGAGGTGATCCCGCCGTCGGGCTGGAGGTCGAGCCGCAGGCCGTTGCCGGAGTCGAGGAGGCCCTGGCCGACGTCGACGAACTCAATTTGGCCTTGAAGATCGCCGGTTTCCGGGGTGGCCGCGACGATCGGCGCGACGATGCCGTCGAAGCCGATGCCGCTGGGGGAGCCGTCGCTGTCGGCGATCACGCGGCCGATGCGGGCGCGGCTCTCGCCGACCACGGCGTTGCCGATGCCGTTGACGCCGCCCGTGCCGCTGCCGCGGGTGCCGCCGATGCCGTCGCCGGCCCCGCCGTAGAGGTCGCCGACGAAGACCGTGCCGGTGCCCGTGCCGCCGCCGCCGTCACCACCGCCGCCTGTGCCACCACCGGTGCCACCGCCACCCGTGTCGCCGCCGGTGCCACCACCGCCCGCACCACCACCCACACCGCCGCCGGTCCCTCCACCACCCGTGCCACCACCCGCGCCACCACCACCGGTGCCACCACCCGCGCCGCCGCCGCCATCCCCGCCGCCGGCTCCGCCGCCGTCGCCGTCATCGCCGGGCGGGGTGCCGTCGCCGTCGAGGTTGCCAAAGTCCTGGCTGAGCCCGGCGAAGACGTTGCCGACCTGCTCGCCGCGCACCTCGATGATGTCGCCCTCGACCGAGACGAGGTAGTGCGGGATGGCGAACGGGTAGAACACGTCGCTCAGGCCCGAATCGGCAATGCGATCCTGGACCGCCTGGATGTCCGCCAGGCCACGCGGCTGGGCGATGCCGATGCGTTCGGCCTCAATAAAGCCGATGCTCGCGAGTTGCGTGTCGAGGATCTCGCCGTTGGTGTTGTTGCTGATCCGGCTGACCTTGCCGGTGTTGGCGCCGGTGGTGGCGCCGCGGATGCTGAAGACATCGACGTTGTTGCCTTCGAGCTCGACACTGACATCGAGGAAGTCATTGCCCGTGCCCAGCGGGTCGCTCGGGTTGAAGAACGTGTTGGCCAACACCAGGTCGAAGTCGGGCGTGACGCCGGGGACGGTTGTCACGTTCGGGTCCGTCGCCAGCACGACCGGGCGGCCCTCGCCGGTGAGAATGATGCGGCCGACCTCGGCGGTGGCGGTGGACCCGCGGTCGAGGGTGCGCACCGTGACGCCGCGGTCACTGGTCACATCGGCCAGGATCGAGCCGCCGCTACGCACGGGGTAGAAGCGCAGCGCCAGCGAGCCGGGGTTGAGGAAGCGCTCGGACTCGGGGTCGGTCGCGGGATCAAAGTCGAGGTTGCGCTCGTTCTCGCCCGGCAGCACGCGGGTGCGCGTGCCGCTGTCGTCGACGTACTCGAAGCTTTCGCCGGGATCGAGCGTGACGGGCTCGTCCACGCCGCCACTGCCGCCACCGAAGAGGAAATCGCGGGCGATCTCTCCCTCGACGTCGAGGTAGCGGAAGTTGCCCGCGGCCCCCAGGTCGATGGCGGGACCGCCGCTGCCGAGGAACCCGTCGCCGCTTTGTTGCACGCCGAAGTGCCGGCCGACGCTGACCATGTCGACAAAGCCGTCGTTGTTGATGTCGTCGACGTTGGTGAAGATCGCGCCGTTGCTGAACGAGCGGAAGTTGCTGAAGTCGCGTTCGGCCACAATCGAGCCGACGCCGCGGCCGACCACGAACTCGCCGTTGACGTCGAGGGCTGCGCGGACGAGTTGAATATCGTCGCCGACGATGCCTTCGCCCGTCGGCAGGCCGTCGGAGACGGACAGGCCCGTGTTGTAGAAGACGTAGCCGCCCTCGGTGTCCCCGTCGTTGGTGGCCTCCATGCGGCCGATGTTGAAGGCAACGCTGGCGTCAAAGCTGGAGACCTCGCGGGAGGTGTCGGGGAAGTCGATGTTCTCGCGGCCGATGCCGACGCTGTTGCCCGAAGCGCTGCGCAGGCTGCCCCCCTCGACGCTGACCCCGCCGTAGACGTCGCCGTTGACGCCCTCCATCGCGCCCAAGTCGCCCTTCTGCACGCGGATGTTGCTGAGCGCGGAGACGGGCGCGCCGGGGTTGACCCCGTTCACGCCCTTGATTGCCCCGAGCGTCACGTCGCCCGCGCGACGCACCTGCAGGGCATAGGAGCCGCTGCCGCCGACCTGGAGTCGATAGACGCCCGGCGTCTGGGCGGTGTATAGGAAGGGGGCCGCGTCGATGGTGCTCGACGTGAGGATGTTGTTCTCGATATTGCCCGCAACGGTGCGGCCGTCGGGGTCGACCACGCCCAGGAACGCGCCCGAGATGCCCGTTCCGCCGGCGCCGGTGAGCTGGAGCTCGACGGTCTGCCCCGCCAGGAGCGGCAGGCCGTAGACGTCGACCACGTCGCTGTCGTCCACGTCGTCGGGGAACAGGAAGTCGGCCAGGGTGCCCACGACGACGATTTCCCCGTCGGCGTTGGTGTTGAGCGGCTCGTAGATGTCATCGGCGGAGTTGATCAGCGACGCCGTGGTCGGAACGAGGTTCGGCTGGCTGAAGCTCACCAGCAGCGCCTCGAACTCGCGGACCGAGCCTTCGATTTCGCGGAAGAAGCTGATGCCGTCGACGAAGTCGTCGGTGCGCCGGTCGCCGCGCACATCGATCTGGGCGTCGACGATGTTGCCGCCGGTGATCTGTCGGACGCTGCCGCCGATGGCGATGTCGGTGCCGAAGCGCGTGCGTGCCGGCCCGAAGGGGTTGTCGGCGTCATCGTCGCCGGTCGTGGTGAAGCCGATGTTGACGACCGACGCGACCGTGCCGACATCGCCGAAGACGGCGAAGTTGTCGATGTTCTGGCCGTCCAGGCCGGTGTACAGGCCGCCGCTGAGGACGCTGTTGATGCTCCCCTCGACGAGGAAGTTGCCCGTGAGGATGCCGCCGAAGATGAAGTCGCCAAAGGCGTTGCCCTCGATCTCGTCGGCGACCGAGTCGCCGTCAACGTCGACGTCGCGGTCGCCCAAGATGTAGACGCCCGGCTCGATCTGCCCGTCGAACAGCGGCCCGGCGAAGGCCCCGCCCTCGAAGGCGCCGCTGTTGGGGTTGATCGAGCGGGTGCGGCGCAGCACGTCGGTATCGCCGCCGGTGAAGATCTCCTTGAAGCCCAGGTAGAGCGGCCCGGTGCCGTCGATCTCGCCGACAACGTCCTCGCCCTGTTGCAGGAAGCCGCCGCTGTTGCCGGCGAAGGGATCCTCGTCGCCCTCCTCGCCGAGCGAGAAGATGCGGATGCCCGTGGAGGCGTCGCTGTTCTCGACGGTAACGGCGAAGAGCACCAGCCCCGACTGGCGCTGACGCGAGTCGATGGTGAAGACTATATCGTTGACGACGTCGAAGCTCAGCAGCGCGTCGGCTCCGCCGCGGGTGGAGTTCGAGCCGTTGGGGTTGAACGTCAGGCCGAACAAGTTCTCGCCGGCCGCGCCGTTGTCGGACGCGACGCCGCCGTTGAGAACCACGTCGCCGGTGTTGACGTTGATCGTCGCGAGCCCACCGGGCGTCAGGGCATAAACGAGGTTGATGCCTGCCTGCGTGTTGGTCGACGCGAGCGCGCGGACCTCGCCGAGCTCGGGCGTCTCCTCCACGTCGCCGCGGGCCACGTTGCGGATGCGGTTGCCGCCGGAGTTGACCTCCAGGTTGAACAGCCCTGTCGTCGACTCGATGGTGGCCATGCCCGTCCCCTCGGAGACGCGCTCGTTGATCGTGCCGAAGATCAGGAAGTCGTTGGCGATGTCGCCGTTGCTGCTTACGAAGCCGCGGTTGATCGTGAAGGCCTGCACTTGGCCGATGGTGGCGGCGTCGCGCGACTCGTCGCCGACGAAGTCGCTGGCGACAACCTGCACGTTCGGCGGGCCGCCGGCGTTGACCGTGTTCAGGTCCACCGACAGGATGTACGACACCGGCACCACCGTCGGCTCGCCGCCCGCTGGGTCGCGCCGCGGTGCGCTGCCGTTGACGCCGAAGTAGAGCAGGTCGCTGTTGCCCCGCGCGAAGGCGGCACCCGTGAGCTCGATGATTGAATCGCGCTGCGCCTCGTTGTCGTCGCCGTCGAGTTCGCCGATGGCGAGGATCACGCTGTTGATAAGCTCGTCGATGAACAACGCATCGCCGACGTTGGTGGCGGCGTCGAGCTCGGCGTCGCTTGGCAGGCCCGCGAATGTCGTGAAGGTGTTGCGCGCCGATGCGCCGCCGCTGGCGACGTCGGAGGCGTCGAGGTTGAACCGCACGAGCTGGATCTGGCGGATCGTGTCGGGGCCGATCGGATAATCGAGCAGTTGCAGCCCGTAGGTCTCGCCGCGGTCGTTCGTCGCGAGCGTGTCGAAGTTGATCGCGCCGCTGGTCGCGAGTTGGACGTTCGCCGGCGGGCGGGCTGGCGCGTTGACGTAGTCCGTCAGCACGAACGGCTGCGTGCCGTCGCTGTCGGGCGGAACCGTCTCCAGCTCGCTGATGAACGTGGCGTTCGAGTCGATGATCGGCTGCGCACCCACGGCGCCCAACGCGCCGCCGTTGACGGTGCGGATGGTGCCGTCGGCGCTGCGGATCGTGCCCGACAGGTCGCTGGCGATCGTGCCGAAGACGCCGTTCTCGTCGAAGCCAGGACCGGCGGCGATGAGGTTGACCTCCGCGTCGGTCGAGCCAGTGACCTCCACGGTCACGGGGATGAAGTTCCGCATTCCCTGCTCATCGACCTCGCCGAAGTCGAACGACTGGTACGTGAACGTGTCGCCGCCGATGAGCGTGGTCAGCAGGCGGCGCGGCTCGAGCGGCTCGCTCACCGGGCGGGCCGCCGGCGTGGCGACGGTGTCGCCGAATAGACGCGCGCAGCAGGCGCGGGCGGCGGCGGCGAGGGAGCGGGTGCCGCGAGCAACGCGGGTGCCGCGGCCGGCGGGAATGGCACGATCCGACGTGGGGCGCAAGGTCGATGTCATGGCTGGTTCGATCGGGGACGCCCGCTGGGCGTCGGGTTGGGTCACGGCGAAAGGCAAGGCCGTTGGCGCTGCCCGGTGGTGGGCGGGGGTGGCCGGTGGTGGGCGGGCCGCCGGAGCAGCTTTCGAAATCACTCGCCGCGGCGGGGCGAGTTGCACCGGCCCAGGGCCGGTCGGGGGGTCACGGAATGCCGCTTCAAGTCGCTCTCAACGGTCAAAGTCTCACGCTTGGTACCAAAGTTGCTCGCCGGCGGCACGGGGGAGCCTCGGCCTAACCCGCGGGGGCGGGTGTACGGGTCGGCAGTGCGAGTGTCGCAGGGCCCTGCCGGAATGTCCACACGCTCGCGGGTGGCGAACAGGATGTGCCGGTTACGCCGCCATTGCGGAGGCAGTCAGCGGGCAAGTGTGCAGTTGCGCGTGGCAAACAACAGAGTCTACGAGGTGGTCACGGGGGCTGGATCACCTCGCGTCGGGTGCGAGGCGGACGGGGGGGCGGGATCGGCGCCGGCGGAACCTGCGTCAACAGGCCGGTGCCGGCACACGACGGGGAGGGGTGGGCCCGCCGTTGTACCAATCGCGGGTGGGGCATGTCAACGCGACGCGGCCCCAACAGACTCGCCGCCCGCGACTGCCGCCCGTGCCCGATGGATTCGCCACCGCGTCATCGCTACAACGTGGTCCGTTATGCCCGAGTCCGACTCCGCCTCCTCCTCGCTCAGCGACGCCGACGTCCGCCACGTTGCCAAGCTCGCCCGATTGGCCGTGCCCGACGCGCAGGTCCACGGCTATGCCGAGCAGCTCTCGGGCATCCTCGGCTACGTCGAGAAGATCCGCGCCGTTGACACGAGCGGCGTCGAGCCGACCGCCCACGCGGCCGACCTGACCAACGTCCTGCGCGAAGATGTCGTCGGCGAGCACCTGAGCGTCGACGAGGTCCTCGCCAACGCCCCCGACAGCGACCCGCCCTTCTTTAAGGTCCCCAAGGTCCTGGGCGGCGACGAGGACAGCGCCGGCTAGGGGCCCGCGAAGGCTGAAGGATGAAGGCTGAAGGATGAACCTGAGGCCGGACTTCGGCCGCTCCGGCTCGGGTTCATCCTTCATCCTTCCGCCTTCATCCTTTCCGCTTCATGACGCCCGATACCCTCATCGCCGCCCGCGACGCCATTGCTGCCAAGGACGTGTCCGCCGACGGCCTCGTCCGCGCCGCGTTGGCGAAGATCGAGCAGGAGGACGGCGTGATCCACGCCTTTACCTCGACCGACGCCGCCCGCGCGCTCAGCCGCGCCGCCGACGTCGACAGCGGCCGCATCGCCGGGCCGCTCGCGGGCGTGCCGATCGCGGTGAAGGACAACCTTTGCACGAGTTGGGGCACCACGACCTGCTCCAGCAAGATGCTCGAACATTGGCGTTCGCCCTACGACGCGACGGCCATCCGCAAGCTCGAAGCGGCCGGCGCGGTGATCCTCGGCAAGACGAACCTCGACGAGTTCGCGATGGGCTCCTCGACCGAGAACAGCGCCTTCGGCCCGACACGCAACCCGTGGGACACGACACGCGTCCCCGGCGGCAGCTCCGGCGGCAGCGCGGCGGCGGTCGCGGCGGGCTTCGCCTGCGGAGCGGTTGGCAGCGACACCGGCGGCAGCATCCGCCAGCCGGCCAGCCTGTGCGGCGTGGTCGGCATCAAGCCCACCTACGGCCGCGTCAGCCGGTACGGCCTTGTCGCCTTCGCCTCGTCGCTGGACCAGATCGGCCCATTTGCCTGGAACGTCGAGGACGCGGCCCTGCTGCTCAACGTGTTGTGCGGCCACGATTCGAAGGACTCGACCAGCGCCCCGCACGCCGTGCCCGACTTTCTCGCCAGCGCCAACGCGCTCGTCGACGCCGGCGGGGCGAAGGGGCTGCGGATTGGGATCGCGAAGGAGTTCACCGCCGCCGCCCAGCAGGCGGGGGGCGTCGACCCGGAGGTGCAGGCCAGCTTCGACGCGGCGTTGGCGATCCTCCAGGAGCACGGGGCCGAGGTGGTCGACGTGAGCCTGCCGCACACCGAGTACGGCATCGCGGCCTACTACGTGATCGCCCCGTGCGAGGCCAGCAGCAACCTGGCCCGCTACGACGGCGTCCACTTCGGCCACCGCACGAGCGAGCCGGCGAGCGACATCATCGAGCTCTTCAGCAAAAGCCGCGAGGAGGGCTTTGGGGCCGAGGTGAAGCGCCGCATCATGATCGGCACGTACGCCCTGTCTAGCGGCTACTACGACGCCTACTACAACACGGCCCTGAAGGTCCGCACGAAGATCGCCGGCGACTTCGAGCAAGCGTTCAAGCAGTGCGACGTGATCGCCAGCCCGACGAGCCCGTTCCCCGCGTTCGAGCTGGGTGCCAAGGCGGCCGACCCGCTAAGCATGTACCTGTGCGACGTCTTCACGGTCACGAGCAACATCGCCGGCAACTGCTCGATGAGCCTGCCATGCGGCTTCACGAAAAGCGAGCAGCCGTTGCCGATCGGCCTGCACCTGATTGGCCCGGCGTTCGGCGAGGAGAAGATGCTCCAAGTCGCCCGGTTGTACGAGAGCCAAACTGCCCACCACAAGCGCCGGCCGACAGTAGACAAAGGCTCCTGACCCATCCATTTCTGCGCGGTCCAGGTGCCACTAGATCCTTGCCTTGGCGAACACAAACCGCCTCCGATCACCGCGAGGATGCAGCGGCACTGGGGTGGAAGAGGCTCCTCTTCGATCCTTTGCCTCTGCCGTGGTACGTTCAGTGCGTGCCAAAGCGAGCAGTGAAACTCGATGAAACTTTGCACGACATCGTGATGTCGCACCTTGAGCGGTTGGAGTCCTACCAGCCCGGTCCCGTCAAGGCGGCAGGGGGAAGTGTGCCCGCGCTTCTCACACGCTACCGAGCCGATCCGCTCTTTTCGATGTTCGGTCTCGACACGCCGGAATATATCGCCGCGACACTCGGCGGGGGAACGGTCACCTCGATCCATCGCAAGCTGGGCGACCTCTACGAGCGGTGCGTGCAGGCGATTCTTGCAGACCGCCTGAAACTGTCGCTCGAACGCCTCGTTTACTCGGCCCCAATCGCCTCGGGCGATCGTGATGAATCGCGTACTGCCGACGCTTACGTTCGGTTCGACTGGATTGCCAGCAAAGCGCGACGCAGTGCTGTCGAACGATCTTGTGAACAGCAGCTCCGCGCGTTGACGGACGACCCGCGAATCGACCTCGTCGGCTTCGGGTTAGAGGTTCGACACTGCTATCAAACCGGAGACAGCAAGCGCACGCAGGCCGACGAAGCACTTGCTCGCCATTTCTATGTCAGCGGCATTCTCCCGGTGATGACGTTGTTCTGCGATCAATCCAATCGAAGCATCGTCAAGCGATATCGCAGCGTCTGGGTCGTGACGCAGGGCATGGCCAGCTACGACCTGCTTCGCACAGTCTCCGGCTACGACTTTCACGACTTCCTGCTTAGGAACCGTGACGATTTCCGCCGGCCGATTCTTGATGTGCTGGGAAGGTTGTCCGCATGATCGGTGTTCAACAGCAGCTCTTCGACTCGACAGCGCAATTCGCCGATCGCGCCACCAGCGACGTCACGTTCAAAGGGAAGATGAGCCTTCCCATCCACCGCTGGTACCGCCTCACCGCCAGCTTCAGCCCGCGCCTCGCCGACGACATCGCCGACTACTTTCGCCTGGGTCCCGACGACCTCGTGCTCGACCCGTTCAGCGGCGTCGGCACGGTCCCGCTGTGCATGAGACAGCGGGGCGTTCGCGCCTGCTCGGTCGAGTTCAACCCGTTTCTCCACTTCGTTAGCACCGTCAAGTGTCGCGGACGCCCGGACGTCGCCCAGGTCCGCCGATTCTTCGATAATTTCCTCGACCGTCTTGCCGCCGACATGCGCACGCTGCCGAGACGTGACGATCTTCTGGCGCAATGGCTCGTCGAGCATGCCCAATGGGTCCCGCCGATTCATCGACCCGAGCGATGGTGGTCGCCTGGCAATCTCGCGCAGCTCGTCCTGATTCGCAGGCTCGTCCTCGCACTCGAAGAAACCGGCGAGCACGTTGATCTTCTCCAACTGGGTGTGCTGGGCATTCTCGTCCCGGCCAGTAACGCCAAACACAACCACGTCTCGCTCACCTTCGCCGACGAGCCACAGCCAACCCTCGACATCGTCGCCATGCTGCGGGACAAGCTCGCCCAGATCGCAAGCGATCTCGAGCACGCGCCCGCTGCCACCGCAACCGTCTATCACGGCAACAGCAAGCGCCTCACCGACGCCTTGCCAGGCGACGTGCGTCCGTCGGTCGTCATCACCTCGCCGCCGTACCCCAACCGCTTCAGCTACGCCCGCGAGACTCGGCCGCACATGTTCTTCTTCGACTTCATCCCCGATGCCACCGCCGTCGGCGAACTAGAAACCGACGCGATCGGAGGCACCTGGGGCCGGGCCACCTCTGTCTTGGCCAAGGGCGTCGAGCCCGCCAACGACGCCGTGGCCTCGCTGCTGGAGCCCTACCTCTCCGCCATCGACGGCGGCGGCGAACTCATGGCAGCATACGTGACCAAGTATTTCAACGACATGCACGTCCACGCGGCCCAGGTCGCCCAGGTCTGCCGCCCGCGCGCCAAGCTCGCCTACGTCATCGGCAACAGCAAGTTCTACGGCCAGCCGCTGCCGTCCGACGAACTGTTGGCGGGTCTGTTCGAGGACCACGGATTCCGCCTCGACTCGATCGAGAAGATGCGTCGCCGCCAAAGCAAAACCGGCCTCTACGAAGCCGTCGTCTTCCTCTCGCGCGACGAAGACAGGTAAGGGGTCAGACAGGTAAGGGGTCAAGGTAAGGGGTCAGGAGCCATTTGCCAAGTGTCGCTATGCCGAGGTGTTGGCCCTTGAGCTCAACGACAGGCCGTAGCCGATGCAAGACGACGGCGGGCGCGATCGACCTCAATTGGCGGCATCCGGCGGGATCGCGATACGATAGGGCGGTGACTGAATCCGCCTCGACATCGACCGCGCCGCTGCCGCCGCACTCGGAACTCTCGGATTACTACCAAGGCGAGAAGCGCTCGTTCGTCCGCCGGATGTTCGACGAGAGCGCCCCGGACTACGACCGGCTTGAGCAGTACATCTCCTTCGGCTCCGGCCGCTGGTACCGCCGGCGGGCGCTGCGGCGGGGGGGCTTGCGCGAGGGGATGAAAGCGGTCGATGTCGCGACGGGCACGGGCCTGGTCGCGCGGGAGGCGGCCACGCTCGTCGGGGAGGGCGGGCGCGTGTTGGGGGTCGATCCGTCGAAAGGGATGATCGGGCAGGTCGGTGAAATCGACCGCCTGTCGCTCAATCGCGGCCTGGCCGAGGCGCTGCCGTTCGCGGATGACTCGTTCGACTTCCTGAGCATGGGGTACGCGCTGCGGCACGTCGAGGATTTGCGGGCAACCTTCGCCGAGTTCCGCCGCGTGCTGAAGCCCGGCGGGCGGATGTGCATCCTCGAGATCACCCCGGCCCGCTTCGGGCCCGCGAACTTCGTGTTGCGGGCGCACCTGCGCAGCGTGGTGCCGGCCCTGCTGCTGCTCACCGGCCGCGGGCGGTCGTCGCGGACGCTGATGCGGTACTACTGGGACACGATCGCCCAGTGTGTCCCACCCGACCGCGTCCTGGCCGCCATGCGCGACGCCGGCCTGCCCGACGCCTCGCGCTTCGTCGAGCTGGGCATTTTCTCCGAGTACACGGCGACGGCGTAAGGCACAGAGCCCGCGGGTCTGTGGCAACGTCTGGCACCTCCACAGGAGCGTCATCTCGACGCCGGAGCGGAAGCTCCGGGTTCGAACGAATGCGACCGTGGCACCCCCGCACCCGGAGCTTCCGCTCCGGCGTCGGGCAGATCAAGACAGGTGCCGTCGCGCGGGCTCGGGCAAGAGGTCGGAGTCTCCCCAGATTTCCGCATCCGGTTCCTGCCGTTCGGTGATGTAGCGGAAGGCCGACGCGAGGTGGTGGGCATCAGCGATCGGCTTCGGCGACGTTCCGGTCGACCAGATGCGGCCAGGGAGTTCGTCGCGCAACAGATAGCTCGACCCCGTCTTGATGCCGCCGGCGACCCGCTTCGCATCGGCGTAGGACGCGCCCGACACCTGGATCAGTAGGTGGGCGTGGACGTCTGCAACGCTCGCCGCCAGGAGCGGGACATCGTGGTGGGCGGCCGCGCCTCGAATGGCGTTCACGACCGTGGGGCGAACCTCTCGCGCCAGCGTCACGCGCGGCGTCGCCCGTTGCTCCGCGAACCGCAGCAACGCCGCGTGCTCGCCGGGCGGCGGCGGGCGCTTGTAGTCGCCGGACGAGTGAATGCGGTGGTCGTGGTCGCGGAACCCGCGCGGGTCGCCCGGCAACCAGCTCGACCGCGTGCCGAGGACGACGTGCCACCAACCGTCGTACGGAGGTTTCATACGTTTGCAGAAGATAGATGATTCGACGCCGGAGCGGAAGCTCCGGGTGCGGGGCTATCCAGTTCAAACACCCAGACCCGGAGCTTCCGCTCCGGCGTCGGGTTATGTGAAGGAGCCGAGGAATGGTTGGATCCACATCACAGCGACGCCTGCGCCAGCTTCGCCGCCTCGTGCAGCCGCAGGCGGCTGGGGCAGACGAGATCGCACAGGCCGCAGCCGATGCAGGCGGCGGCGCCGTGACGCTGGGCGAGGCTGCGGCGGCGATGGCCCGTTTCGGCGGCGGCCTCGAGCGTGCCGGTCGGCTGCACGCCGGTCGGGCAAATCTCAAGGCACCACCCGCACCTAATGCACGGCGACGGCAGGGCGTCCAGCGCCGCCAACGCCGGGGGGCGGCCGACGTGGATCATGCACTCGCTGCCGTCGAGGACCGACCCGTACCCCAGCCCGATCCCCCGCAGGTAGTCGCCGCCACGCAACGGCTCGGGTTTGGGCGGCGACTCATCACCTTCCCAGACGCCGCGCTCGGGGTCGTGGTGGAGCATGCCCAGGAACATCAGCAGGTCGGCCACGCGCGTGCCGCGCCACGCCCAGGCGGCGACGGCCACGTCGTGAACGTGATCGCGGATACCTACCGGCTGGCGTCGCACGCACGGGCTGCCGCCGGCGACTTCACCCACGGCCGCGGCGCCGGCGGCGTCGCAGATGAACAGGCCGCGGTCGGTCGGCAACTCGCCCGGCGTCAGCGATCGGTCCGCCACGGTGCGCGACAGCAGCGTCGGGTCCGCTTGCGGATAGGCGTCGGGCACCGACACGACGCGCGGCAAGGGCACGTCACCCAGCGGCCCCAGCCGGCGCAGCAGCCGGGCGTAGCGGCGCGAGAGGGCGTCGGGCACGACCAGGCGCACCTCGCGCGCGGCCGTCAGCTTCGCGAGCAGGGCCAGACCGTCGCGTAGCGGGGCGATCTGCCGCAGGCCCCACTGCGCCTGGACGGGCAGCAGCGGGTCGGCGTCGAGGGCGTGGCAGAGGAGCAGGTCGGGCGGGCGGTCGCCGCAGGCGGCGAGCTGGGCGACGAGGTCGGGTGCCGTTCGCCGCGTCGCCCGCAGGCCGCCGTTGGCCAGGCGCGCGACCCACTGCGGCAGGCCGTCGCGCGTGGCGGAGGCGGCGAGGTCGAGGAGCTGCTCGTCGCGCGGCAGCGGTGCGTCGGCGTCGTCATCGACGAGGATGGGCACGGCCTGGCGCCGGACATGGCCGGTGTCGCGGCGCAGCTCCGGCCGGCCGACCGCGCCGCCGAGGCTGGCGATGCCGGCGCCGCTGGTTCCGGCCGCGCCCACCACGCGCTGGCCGGCATGGGCCGACTCGCCCGGCGGGTCGACGCCCTCGAGCGAGTCTGCGGGCGGCCCGAGCACCCAGATCACCTCGGGCGGCGGGACGTCGATGAAGTGCAGCCGATCCGCCACGGGTCGGGCACTCTACGGCGCCCTCAGCTTGCCAGCACGGCGCCCTCAGCTTGCCAGCGGGAGGTTCCGTTGGCGGCAGACGTCGCGCAGCGCGTTCACCGCCGTCGCCCACAGATCGGGCCCGGTCTCGCCGTGGCTGTGTCCGGCGACCTTCAGGTGCGGCTCGAGCGACAGGAAGCCGTCGTATCCGCTCGCGTGTGCGTCGGCGAGGATCGCGCCGATGTGCCCGTCTCCCTGGCCCGCGGGCACGACCTGGCCGCTGCCGGCGCGGGCATCCTTGATGTGGATGTGCGCGGTGTACTCCTTGAGCAGCGGCCAGTTGTCGAGCGGGTTTTCGCCGCACTGCACGAAGTTGGCGAAGTCGAAGGCCGTCCGCAGCTTGGGCGAGTCGACGCTCGTCATCAGGTCGAGGCAGCGTTGGCCGGTGTCGCCGTAGATGCCCTTTTCGTTCTCGTGGACCATCACGACGTCGGTGCCGCTGTCGTCGAGGATGGCCGCCTGCTTCGCGAGCAGGTCGATGGCCCGGTCGCGGATGTCGGCCACATCGCCCTGCCCCTCGCCGCCGGGCGGGTAGAAGGAGAAGACGCGGATGAACGGCGCCGCGAAGTGAGTGGCCATGTGCAGGGCCGCTTTGAACATGTCGAGCAGCTCGGGCTCGGGCGTGTCGACGGGCTTTTTGCCGCACGGACTGCCGATGCTCGCCACGCCGAGGCCGGCATCATCGAGCCTGCGCCGGATCTCGGCCTTCTGGTCGTTGGAGAAGTCGAGCACGTTGACCCCGCCGACGCCGCGCAGTTCGAAGTGGGTCACGCCCGTAGTTTGGCAGACCTTGATCTGCTGGTCGAGGTCCGGGCCGATTTCGTCGGCAAAGCCGCAGAGCTGGAACATGAGGGCGATCATCGTCGCTGGGCGGTCGGCGTCAACGGGTACTCGGTGGCGACGGGCGGTCAGTGGCTACGGTGGCCGCGTGCTCGGCCCGCTCGCGACGATCCTGACGGACATCCTCCTGCCGATCCTGCTGCTCATCGCCGCGGGCGTGACGTTGCAGCGCCTGTTCGGGCTGCACCTGGCGACGCTGGTCAAGCTGAACCTCTACCTGTTCGTGCCCGGCTTCGTCTTCCGGTCGGTGGCCGTCGCGCAGATCGGGGGCGAGGCGATGCTGGGGATCGTCGGGACAACGGCAATCTTATCGCTGTCGCTGGCGGGGGTGGCCTACGCGGTCTGCCGCGCCGCGAACGTGCGTTGGCAAACGGCCAGCGCGGCGATGCTGGCGACGATGATCTACAACAGCGGCAACTACGGCATCCCACTCGCCAAGCTGGCCTACGGCGACTTCGGCGGCAGCGTGCAGGCGTTCGTGCTGAGCACGCAGTCGATCCTGACCTTCACCCTCGGCCTCGCCCTGGCCGGCAGCGCGACCGGCGGCGGCCACCTCGCCGTCCTCAAGAAGATGGCGAAGCTGCCGATCATCTACGCCCTGGCGGCGGCGATGATCTGGCGGTGGATCGGTGCCGATGGCGGGGCGGCGACGCTGCCGACGTGGCTCGACGCGACGACCGGCTACCTCGCCGCGGGCCTGGTGCCGGTGGCGCTCGTCACCCTTGGCGCACAGCTCGCGACGAGCCCGCGCTGGCCGCGCTGGAAGCCGGTGGGCCTCGTGATGCTGCTCCGCCTCGTCGCCGCGCCGCTGGTGATGGCGGGCCTTTGCTACGCGGGCCACGCCCTGCTGCCGGGGAGCCAGTTCGACCTTTGGCCGGCCACGGCGGCAGTCTTGATCGTGACGGCCGGCGTGCCGACGGCGGTCAACACGCTGCTCATCACGATGGAACTCGGCGGCGACGAACGCCTCGTCGGCGACTGCGTCTTCTGGACGACGCTGCTGAGCCCCCTCACGCTCTTGCCGACCATCGCGATCGTGCAGGCGTACGTGGCGTAGCCCTCCCAGGTCAGAACCGGCTTGGCTCGTCGGCGCGCACGTACTCGGGGCGGCGGGCAAGGTCGGTCATGCTCGACCAGACGCGCATCGCCCGCACGGCGGCGTAGCTGACGGGCCAGAACGCGAGCAGCGCCAGGCCATACCAAAGGCTGACGTAGCCGATGACGAAGGCGGCGTCGTACAGCACGAGCCAGAGCAGGCCGTAGAGGATCAGGGCCTTGCCGGCGGCGCGGCGATCGTTGGCGCGCTTCTTAATCGTCGCCCCCAGCCAGGCGAAGCCGACAGCGAGCAGGATCGGCGGAACCAGCGCCCACGACAGGCTCAGCGATTCGGCGAAGCCCATGCCGCGGCGGAAGAAGATCGTGCCGACCAGCAGCACGTTCATCGCCACGAGCGACAGCCCGATCCACGCCGCCTGCCGGCGCGTCAGCGGCGGGCGCTTGGCCTCCCACCGGTAGGCGACGGCGCTGACGATCGCCACGTGGTTCAATAGCCACAGCGGGTGCCAGACCACCGGCAACTGCGGGGCCGGCACCGTCGCGTGGAAGAACCGGATCAGCCCGAGCAGCAAGAGCCCCGCCCAGACAAGGTACTTGCCGAGCATGTCGTAGGCCGTGATGAAGCCGGCGGTGATGACCACCAGCAGGAGGCTGGTCCAGCCGAAGACATCGCCGGGGTCGGCCTGCTGCACGAAGATCCACCCGCCGCCGAGCGCGACGCCGAGCATGAGGCCGGCGACGACGCTCGCCCCGCCCACGCCGATGCGCCCGCTGGGCAACGGCCGGCCGTGCGCGAGGTGGCGGTCGCGGCGGCGATCCATGATGTCGTTCAGCGCCATCCCGTACCCGTACAAGCCGACCGCGACGGCCACGGTGGCCACGAGCAGGTCGACATCCGGCCAGACGCTTTGCTTCGTGTAAAGCGACCGCAACGCCAGCGCCGCGAAGGCGTTGCTGAGGGCCGTGAAGACCAGCGCCATCCGCGTCAATTGCAGCAGGGTGAGCAGTTGCTTCGAGACGCGTCCGAGCATGGAACGGCGAGTCTAGCAGTTGCAGCGTTCCGGCCCGAGCGCGTCTTGCGGTAGCGTCGCGGCATGCTCGACTTCGTAGAACGCTTCACCCAGGGCGACCGCCCGGACGTGCTCAAGGGCGTGCTTGCCGGCGCGGCCGGCGGGTTCGTCGGCTCGCTGCGCATGGGCCGGATGGTCACGCTGTGGAACAAGATGAACGGCAAGTTGGAGGACGCCAACTCGCACCGATTAAACCCGGTGGTCGAGAAGCAGGCGCCGCGGAATGATCCTTTGCCGAGCTACGGCGACCGCACCCAGGCCGAGGCCGAGCGTGAGACCGCCGGCGCCGCCATCGAGACCGCGATGGGCCGCCCGGCAACCGGGCAGGAGGAGGCCATCGGCGGGGCGATCGTCCACGGTGCCACCGGCGTGCTCGCCGGCGCGATCTACGGCGGGGCGGTCGAGCTCCTGCCCGTCTTGAAGAAGGGCTACGGCCTGCCGCTGGGTGTCGGAACCTACCTCCTGGGCCGCCAACTCGGCATGACCGCCACCGGCCTGTCACCCAAGCCGACGAACCAGCCGACGAGCGATCACCTCGTCGGCCTCGGCGCCCACCTCGCCTACGGCGTCTTCGCCGAGCTCACCCGCAAGGCCTTACGCTCGGCAATCGCCGATGACTAGAGCAGCTTGTACTTTCACCTGCCGTACCCGCAGCTCTGGATGAAGGCGAGGCAGTCGGCCGGCGTCAGCGCGTCCAGCGTCAGCGCGTCCAACGCCGCCCCGACCGCCTCGTACAACGCCTCGACCGCCTCGTACAACGCCTTGACCGCCTCCTCCACGCCCGCCACCTTGTGGACAACCACGTTGCCCGGCGACAGCGCCGGGGCAAGGCGATCCCTCACCCAGTCGAGGAAGACCTCGCCGTCGACCGCCCCCGGCCCCACCAGCGACGCCTTGATGCTTCGCGCACCACGCCTGAGGCCCGGATGGCGGCGAGGGTTCAGGGCTTGCCCTGAATCAGCATCGTGTGCGTCTCCCACCGCCCGCCGGGGGCGAAGTCAACGCAGCGTGAGCCCTCCATGCTGCGGCCGTAGAGGCGGGTCATGCCGGCCCTGACGCTCGACTCGTTGCCGAGGGCAAGCCCTCGGCGGTCGACACCAAAGCGTCGGCCGACCTCAGCCAGCGTGCCTTTGGCGGCGACCACCCTGTGCCGCAGGCCCATCGAGTAGGTGCTCATCGCCGGCAGCATGGCAACGGGCAGGTGAAAGCGCAAGCTGGTCTATCTGAGTGTTCGTTAACCGCCCACCTCGCGAGGCGTTCGGTGGTCACGCACGCTAAAAGGACGTTGGGGAGGAAGCGCCTTCTCCGTGCCGGTTTCAGTCACACCGAAGCGTAGTCGCGCGGCTCGTCCGAGGCGGGAAGTTAAGCCGTACGGGTTGTAACGCCGATGCGTTGGGCGACGCCCCCGCGCGGGTGGCGTGGGGGTGGGGGTGGGGGCGGGGGTGGCGTTGCAGTGGACGGCCGATAAACTGGGCTGTTCGTCACGACCCTCCGCCCCGACCGCGGCGTGCGGACGCGAAAGGCACTCCCCATGAAGAGCGTGTTTACCACCGGCGAGGCCGCCGACATCTGCAAGGTCAGCCAGCAGACGATTATCCGCTGCTTCGACGCCGGCCGTTTGAAGGGCTTTCGCGTGCCCGGCAGCCGCTTTCGCCGCATCCCGCGCGACGCGCTGGCGGCGTTCATGAAGGAGAACGGGATCCCGCCGGAGAACCTCGGTCGGGCCCACGGCAAGATGCGCGTGCTCGTGGTGGACGATGACCCGGAGATCCTGGAGCTCTTCGCCGACGTGCTCGATCGCGACGGCCGCTTCGAGGTGCAGTGCGCCAGCACCGGCTACGCCGCCGGGCTGTTGACGGGCGAGTTCAAGCCCGACGTGATCCTGCTCGACTACATGCTGCCGGACATCAACGGCAACGTGGTCTGCCGCACGATCAAGGAGAAGCCGGAGTTCGCCAACATGCGGATCATCATCATCAGCGGCGTGGCGAACCAGGCCGAGGTCGACGACCTGATGGCCAGCGGAGCGGACGAATTCATTAAAAAGCCGTTTGATATCGAGTCGCTCGTCGGCCGCGTGGCCGGCATGGTCAACGTATAGGCGCCGGTTTGGTCTATGCGTAGCCGCGGGTTTGGTCAACGCGTAGTTCAGCCACGCCTCTCGCGTGCCGATGCGCAGGCGTGCCCATCGATGCCGCGCAAATCGACCTGATTCTCCGCAAGGTGGATCAACTCCCGCAGCTTCCCGCCGCGGCAGTGCGGGTGTTGGAGGCGACGCGCGAGGACGCGCCCGACCTGAGCGCCCTCACAGAGGCCGTGGCCGTCGATCCCAGCGTTGCCGCCCGCGTGCTCGGGGCCGCCAACCGTGCCAGCAGCGGGACGCGCAGCGTCGCGACGGTCGAGCGGGCCGTGGTGAAGCTGGGCGTGCAGGCGGTGCGATCGCTCGTGCTGTCGCTGGGCGTGGTCGATGCGATGTCCGGCGCCGCCGCCGACGTTCCCGCGACGGGCGTAGAGGGATTTACGCTGGACGGGTTCTGGCGGCACAGCCTTGCGGTCGCAACCGCGGCCGAGCTGCTCGCCGAGCACGCCAAGCCCGCCGGCGGCAAGATTCAACCGGGCGAGGCGTTCTGTGCCGGCCTGCTGCACGACCTTGGCAAGCTCGCCCTGCGGATCGCCTTTCCCAAGGCCCACGCCCGCGTCTGCGAGGCGGCGGGCGTGCTGCGCAGCGATCTGTGCCGCCTCGAGCGCGAGATCATCGGCGTCGACCATCAGGCGGCCGGCCGTCGACTTGCGGAGCGGTGGAATCTGCCGACCCACCTCAGCGACGTCGTCTTCCTGCACAACACGCCGCCCGACGATCTGGCGACTCTCGATGTGGCCTCGCCGGCGCTGGTGCACCTGGTGAGCCTGGCAGACCAAGTCGTCCGGCGGCAGCATCTGGGCTACAGCGGCAACCACGCCTTTGGTACGCCGCGTGACCGGCTCCTGCGCGAGACGGGCATCGCCGAGCCGCAGGTTGCGAGCGTGGAAACCGGGCTTGTCGAGTACGTCCGCGAGCGGGTCGGCTGGCTGGGATTGGAGAGTACGACGAACAACGAGCTGTACCGTCAAGCTGTCGCCGAGGCCGATCGCGAGTTGAGGGCGAGCGAGTCGCACCTTGTGGACGCGCGGCGCAAGCTGGCGGAGGAGCGCCGGCAGCGTCGGGCCGAGGCGGCCGCGCACGAGCAACGCCAGCGGGAGGCGCAGAACTCGACTCAGGGCTTCGCCCACCTGGCCACGCTCGCGGCAGCGGTGGGGCCCGCGGCCACGGTGCGGTCGGCGCTGGGGCGCATCGCCGCGAGCGCTTGCGAGTTGCTTTCGGCTCGCGCCGACACGCCGGCGTCGCCGGCGGTTGCGGTCGCCTTCGCCCGGTGCGAAGGTGGTATCGCTACGGTCGCCTGGGCCGATGGTGGCGAGGTCGACTTTTCGGTGATCCCCGACGCCACCGACCTCAGCGACGCGGTGGCGGGCCTTCACCTTCCCGGCGAGCGCACGCGACTCGACTGCGGCGATGCCGGCGAAGTCGTGGTGCCGGGTACGAACGTGCGGATCAGCGGCGATGTGATCGAGGGGTGGACGCTCGCCTTGAAGATGGTGCTCGAGCGCGAGCGGCAGCAGGCGGCGAATGATCGCTTGGCCGAGAAGTCGCGGGCGATGGCGGGGTTGCGGCAACAGGCGGTGCGGGATCGCTCGCTCCTGGCCGTCGCCGAGATGGCCGCCGGCGCAGCGCACGAGATGAACAACCCGCTGATGGTCATCAGCGGCCGCGGGCAACTGCTCTACCGCGAGGCGACCGACCCGCGCCACAAGCGGGCGGCCCTGGCGATCCACCAGAACGCCGGCCGGTTGGGTGAGATGGTCGAGCAGCTCATGCGCTTCGCCCGCCCCGAGGTCATCCGGCACAACGGCGTTTCGCCAAAGGGGGATGTGGGAGAGATCGTCGAATCGGCGATCGAGCTCGTGGCGGCCTCGTTCGGCGGGGCGATGCCGCGGGGGTTGACGCTGACAATCGACCTGCCGCGCGACCTACCAGCGGTGGCGGTGGACGCGCGGCAGTGGACCCGCGCGGTCGCGGCCGTGCTGGAGAACGCGGTGCAGGCCACGCCACCCGACGGCGGCACCGTGATCGTGCGGGCGGCGCGTCTCGACGATCTGGTCCATCTTCGGGTGGAGGACGACGGCATCGGCATGGACGAGGCAGGTTTGAAGCGGGCGTTCGACCCGTTCTACAGCGGCCTTGCCGCCGGGCGGCGGCGCGGCATGGGGCTGACGGTCGCGCAGCGTCTCGTCGAGCTCGACGGCGGCACGCTCTCGCTCGAAAGCCAGCCCGGCCAGGGAACACGCGCCGCCTTCACCCTCCCGCTGGCGGTGCCCGCGCAAAGCCCGCGTGGCTTGGGCCGTGCCGCCTGAACTCAGGCCGATTCGACCGGGAAGGTGACGGTGATGACGGTGCCGGGCCGATCGGAGGGGCCGTCGCCGAGGTTGACCTTGAGGTTGCCGCCGATGATCGTGCTGCGGTATGCCATCGTGCTGATGCCGAGGCCGCTCCGTCCCTCGCCCGCGGCGAGTTCGGTGCCCTCGAACCGGGAGGAGGCCATGAGCTCGCCGACGTTCACGCGCAGGTGCGAGGGCATGCCCGTGCCATCGTCGGCGATCTGTAGCTTGCCGGCGTTGCCCTCGACGAACAGCCGCATCGACACACGCGCGGCATCCGCGTGGCGCATGGCGTTGGAGATCGCCTCGCTGGCGATGCGGAACAGGTGCGTCGCCGTTTCGCGATCGGCGATGGGCTGGGAGAATGCCTTTGCGTTCACCTCGCACGCGATGCCGTAGGCAATCTGGCTTCGCCGGGCCAAGCGCTCAAGCGCGAGGACGAGCCCGCCCTGTTCGACGTCGACGGGGGTGAGCGAGTGGCTGAGGTTGCGCGCCTGCTCCGCCGCGTTCCGGGCCTGCTCGGTGGCTTCGACGAGCTGTTCGATCTGGTCGGCCGTGGCGATGCCGCTCTGCTCGAGCTCGCGCCGCACGCCGCCCACGTAGAGCGAGAGGGTGTTCAGGCTTTGGGCGACCGTGTCGTGCAGGTCGCGGGCGATCCGCGCCTGCTCGGTCTCCTGGACGTCCAGCACTTGGCGCTCAAGTTGGCGGCGGCGCGTCATGTCGCGCTGGGCGCTGACCCAGTGGGTGACGGTGCCCGCGTCGTCGCGCACGGGCGCGATGTTCCAGGCCGTGTAATAGGGCGTGCCGTCCTTGCGATAGTTGACCGCCTCGCCGAAGAACGGTCGGCCCGCGGCCAGATCGCGGCGCAGCCGCGCCAGGACCGCGGAGTCCGTCTTTTCCCCTTGGAACAGGCGTGGCGTCTGGCCGATGAGCTCGTCGCGCTCGTAGCCGGTCATCTCGCAGAAGGCGTCGTTGACATACTGGATGCGCGGCCCCGGCTCGTCGAGGTCCGCCTCGGTGATCAGGATGCCGTCGCGTACGTTCACGACGGCGGCCTGAAGCAGCTTGCGCTGCTCCTCGCCCTCGGCTGCCTCGGTTACGTCGTCGGCGATGTAGCTGCACCGCGGCGGCTCGCCGTCGCCCGGGCGAACGACGTTAACGACCACGCGGAAGCGGCGTGCCTTGCCCGCCAACTCGCCCCGCTCGGGACTCACCTTCAGCACGAAGCGCTCCGGTTTGCCCGTGGCGACGGCGGCCGCGAACGCCTCGGCCATGCGGCGGGCCACGCGGTCGCCCCCGCCGCAGGCTTCGACCGTCGCGGCGTCGAGGCGGCTCGAGTTGAGCCCCAGCGCCTCGGCCGCGGGCTCGTTGAGCATCACGTGCGTCGCCCGCAGCCAGGCGTCGACGCTGTCGCGACTCTCCTGGTGATCCTCCAACTCGACGACGCCCATCAGCATCGGCGTCGCCTCGAACAGGCTGCGCAGCGCCTCCTCGCGCTGGGCGGACTCCTTCTGCGCGATCACGCGGGCGGTCACGTCGTTCTGCACGCCGATGTAAGCGACGAGCTCCCCCTCCTGCCGGACGGGCGTGAGGAACAGCTCGTTGTAGAACATTTCGCCATCCGCGCGATAATTGCGAATGGTGGCGGTGACATGCTTGCCGGCATCGACGGCCTCGCGGATGTGCGGGACGCCCTCCTGGTCCTCGTCGCGCGAGCCGTCGTCGCGGCGTTGCAGGAAGCGGCAGTTCCTGCCGAGCACCTCCTCGTTTTCGTACCCGGTGAGGCGGCGGAAGCCCTCGTTGGCGTAGACGAGCGGCTGGTCCTTCTGCTTGAGATCGGCGATAACGATGCAACTGTTGGCCGCCTCGACCGCCTGAAGGAGAAGGCTGCGGGAGACGTCCCAAACGCCCGGCTGGCCCACGGGTTGGAGGCTCAGCAGGATCAGCCCGACTTCCGGCTCATCGCGCAAGTCGCGGATGCTGACGCTGAAGAGCCGCCACCGATCGGCCTGCTGACCCTTGCCGCCGGCCATCTCGCCCCCCTCGGCCTCGTCACCCGCGCCGCTGCCGTGCCGCAGGTGAACCTCAAGCGGGTGGCGCATCCTCCGCTCCCAACCGACGAGGTCGGCGACATCGTCGGGAAGCAGGTACAAATCGCGCGGCAGCACGAGCTCCCGCAGCGGCCGCCCCTCGACCTCATCCGGGCCGACCTCAAGCAGATCCGTCAGTTGACCGCCCGCCTGAACGATCATGCCCTCGTCGTCGATCAGCAACACGACGTCCGGGCTGTAGGACAGCACCTCTCGCGACAGCACGTTGGTTGGCTCGGACATGCCCTGGTTCCTGTCGCCGCTTTCCGTTGATCGACCGGCCGCCGTCTCACCAGATGCCGGCTCGCCCGCGCCGTTCGGGCGAGATGGAAGCGCGGGACTATACCCGACGCCGAATCGCCTCGTCAAAGTGACGGGGACGGACCTCCGTTTCAATTCGGTTGACGCCCTACGAGCAACCTGGCCAGGCGCCGCCGCGTTCGCAGCAGCCCCTGCTACGTCGTGCCCCGGCTGCGGTTCGCCCGGCGGCGGCGCAGCTCGGCGTCGATGAACGGCTGCAGCTCGCCACGGTCCAGCACGCTCTCGACGTTGCCCGTCTCCACGCCGGTCCGCAAGTCCTTGACGCGGCGGTCGTCGAGCACGTAGTTGCGGATCTGGTTGCCCCACGCGATCGCCCCCTTGTCGCCGTAGAGCGCCTTGAGCTCGGCGTCGCGCTCGGCCTGCTGGATCATCTCCATCTTGCCCTTGAGCAACGACAGCGCGAGCTTGCGGTTCTGCTGCTGGCTCTTGTGAACGCTCGCGACCACCTGCAGGCCTGTCGGAATGTGCGTCATTCGGACGGCGGTGGCGACCTTGTTCACGTTCTGCCCGCCGGGACCGCTGCTGCGGGCGAAGGGTTCGACTTCGAGGTCGACGTCGGGAATGTCGATCTCCCCCTCGTCATCAAACTCCGGCACCACGTCGACGCCCGCGAAGCTCGTCTGCCGCTTGTTGTTCGCGTTGTACGGCGACAGCCGCACCAGCCGGTGGACGCCCGCCTCGGCCTTCATGTAGCCGAAGGCGTACGGCCCCTCCACGCGCAGGCTAACCGACTTCAGGCCCGCCTGCTCGCCGTCCTGGCGGTCGGTCTCCTCCACCTTGAAGCCGGCCTTCTCCCAGTAGTAAAGGTACATCCGCAGAAGCATTTCAACAAAGTCTTGGGCGTCGGTCCCGCCGGTGCCGGCCTGGATGGTGAAGAAGGCGTTGCGCGGGTCGTTCTTGTCGCTGAGCAGCGCCTGCAGCTCGACCTTGTCGCCGCGCGTTTCGAGGGCGGCGAGCATCGTGTCGGCCTCCTGGGTGGCCTCGGCCTTTTCGTCGGGGTCTTCGGCCTCGTCGGCGAGCTCGACCATCGCCCGGACGTCGCCGAGCCCGTCGAGCATCTCCTGGACCGGCGTGATCTGGGCCTTGAGCCGCTTGACCTCGCTCACAACGACGTTGGCCGCCTCCTGGTCGTTCCAGAAGTCCGCGCCGCCCATTTGGGCCTCAAGTTCGGTCAATCGCGCCTGTTTGGTCGGCAAGTCAAAGGGAGTCGCGGATGGTCAACATCCGCGCCGCCAGGGACTCGAGCGAGTCCGAAAGGTTCTCGTGGATCAGCTCCGCCATGGGTTGCAAGCGTAGGCAGCGGCTACAATTCCTGCATGGCTCCGCAGGAGATTCGAAAGTTCCTCAAACGATCCCCTTTCATGCCGTTTCGCGTGCATGGAAGCGACGGGTCGGCGTACGACGTACTTGATCCGGCGGACGCGCATGTCGACGTGCTTCATTTCGCAGTCGGGGTTGAACCGGACGAAAGCGGATTGCCAACGAACACCATCTACTTCTCGCCAAATCACGTCTCGCGAATAGAGCCCTTGCCGTCCCTTTTCAAAAGCGGGGACGAACAGGCGAACGGCAGTGGCCGCACGTAGTTCGTCTCGTTCCCACTCGTTCTACTCGGTGAAGATGAACTCCACCTCCACGCTCGCGTTGAGCGGCAGGGCGTTGGTCCCGACGGCCGCCCGCACGTGCTTGCCGGACTCGCCGAAAATCTGCTCGAGGAAGTCGCTCGCGCCGTTTACCACCTTTGGCTGATCCGCGTAGCCCGGCTCGCACTGCACGAAGCCGCCGACGCGCGCTACGCCGCTGATCTCGCCCACCGCGATCGCTGCGGCCAGGCCGTTCAGCACGCATTGCCGGCAGGCGTTCTGCGCGTCCTCGAGCGACACCTTCGATCCGACCGGCCCCGTGACCAGCATCTGGCCGTCCTTGCCGGGAAGTTGGCCGCTGACGTAGATGAGGTTGCCGATTCGTTTGGCCGGGATGTAACTCGCCACCGGCTTCATCGGCGGCGGGAGTTTGTGGCCAAGGTCGCGAAGTTGTTGTTCGAGTTGGTCGCGGTTCATGCGTCAGTCCTCCGGTGCAAATTGGCGGTGTTCGGGCGGGGCCTCACGCAAGAGCAAGTCTGCGCTGGCGTCAAGTTCGAGCAGAATCTGCTTGTCGCGGACCAGTTCGAGCAACGCCAGAAATAGCCCGATCTGCTCGCCCCGTGTCTGGCCCGCCCGCAGCGCGGCGCGAAAGCTCAGCGTTCCCCTGGCCCGCACGCGGTCGAGCAGGTCCGCCGCGTGCAAGTCGATTGGCGTGTCGTCATCGATGACTTCGTGCCGCGTCGGCCCGCGTCGGCCCACCTCCTCCATCAACCGCTGGAAGATCGACAGCAGATCCCAGGCGTGGAACTCCTCCAACGCCAGCGGCGGCGGGTCGTCGCGGTCGGTGCCGCGCCGCGCGGGGACCCGCGGGAACCTGGCGGCCGTCTCCTCGCGTCGCTCCTCGAGTCGGCCGGCGGCATCCTTGATCGCCTTGAATTCCACAAGCTGCTGCACGAGTTCCAGGCGCGGGTCGACCTCGTAGACCACGTCCCCGAGCGACGGCTCGGCCTCGCGACGCGGGAGCAGGCGCACGCTTTTGGCCTCCAGCAGCGTCGCGACGACGACGAGGAACTCGCCCACGCTCTCCAAGTCCACGCCCGCCCCCTCGCCGCGCGACGCGAGCTCGCGCAAATGCTCCACGTGGCACACGTAGCTGTCGGTGATCGCCGCCAACGCCACGTCGCAGACGTCGAGCTCGTGCTTGCGGATCAGGTGCAGCAGCAGGTCGAGCGGCCCGTCGAAGATGGGGAGCGACACGCGGTACGCCACGGCGGTTGCCACGCTACCGCCGCCGGGCCGATTCGCCTACAGCCGCCGACTTCGCAATCGCGATGGACACGGGCGTGCGCCGGGGGAGAATGCGCCCGTGGCCGACGACGCGGACATCCAGGCTTTCGCCCGCGAGGTGATCGACGCCGAGGCGAAGGCCGTCGCGGCGATGGCCGACGCGGTCGACGCCGGCTTTGTCGCGGGCGTGCGGCTGCTGGTCGAATGCCGCGGCGCGGTCGTCACCAGCGGCGTGGGCAAGGCGGGGCACGTGGCCCGCAAGGTGTCGGCAACCCTCGCCAGCACCGGCACGCCGAGCCACTTTCTCAACCCCGCCGATGCGGTCCACGGCGATTTGGGCAGCGTTCGCGACGGCGATTGTCTCCTGTTGTTCAGCGCCAGTGGCGAGAGCGAGGAAGTTGTTCGGCTGCTCGGCATCGTCCGGCGGTTGGGCCACCCGGTGGTCGCGGTCTGCCGGGGGCCGGACTCGTCGGTCGGCCGGCACGCGGACGCGGTGGTGTCGCTGGGCCGCGTCGAGGAGGCCTGCCCGCTGCGCCTCGCGCCCACGTGCTCGACGAGCGCGATGCTGGCCGTTGGCGACGCCCTGGCCATGTGCGCCATGCGCGAGCGTCGATTCACCGCCGACGACTTCGCCCGCTTCCATCCCGCCGGCCAGCTCGGCCGCAAGCTGATGCGGGTCGACGAGGCGATGACCTTCCGCGCCGGCGAGAACCTGCCCGTCGCGGCGGCCGACGAGACGGTGGGGGCCACGCTGCAGAACGTCAGCAAGATCACGCGCCGGCCGGGGGCGATCGTGGTCGCGGGCGACGATGGCACGCTGGCGGGCATCTTCAGCGACGGCGACCTGCGCCGCCTTATCCTGAAGGACGGCGGCGCGGCGCTCGAGCGGCGCCTCGGCGACGTGATGACGGCCGAGCCCAAGCACGTGCGTGGCGATCAACTCGCCGCCGACGCGATGGCCGTTATGCGCAAGCACCGCATCGACGAACTGCCCGTGGTCGACGCCGACGGCCTGCCGATCGGCTTGATCGACGTGCAGGACCTGGTGATGCTCAAGCTGTTCGACGTCGGCGCCGCCGGCACGTGAGGACCCTATGAAGCGCACGCTACTCCTCATGCTGGCCGCCCTGGGCGCCGCCGTTTTGGCGTATCTCGCGGCGAGCGTGCTGCTGCCCGACCCGAGCGTCGTCCGCCGCGATGACGATGCCGGCAGCGACTTCGACCTCCCCCGCGCCACCGCCCCCGGCGAGGGCGTTGGGCCGAGCGAGGGCGTGCAGTTCCGCGTCTTCGATCCCGACACGAACCGGCCCGTCGCACAGATCGTTATCGGCCGGTATCGACGGGCCGGCGAGCGCACCGTCTCGCTGACGGACGTGCGCGTGACCGTCACGGTCGATGGCGGGGCGGCGGCGGTGATCCA
The DNA here is from genome assembly GCA_965214125.1 of Tepidisphaeraceae bacterium. Classification (GTDB taxonomy): domain Bacteria; phylum Planctomycetota; class Phycisphaerae; order Tepidisphaerales; family Tepidisphaeraceae; genus CBDCBA01. Next base: position 54,088 of record CBDCBA010000007.1, on the reverse strand, counting down.
GAGCCCCGGCGGCACCGTCGAGGTCGAGCCGCCCGCGAGCGGTCGCGAAAGCGGCATCGACGCCGAGTCGCTCACGAACGCGCAGTCCGCCCGGCTCGAGGACGTGCGCGTTCAGTGGTACGCCGACGCGAACGACTTGAACGGCAACCACCCGGCAACGGCCACGCTTTTGGTCGACAACCTGGTCTTCGATTACGCCCGCTTCGTGCTCCGCACGGGCGACACGACGGTGAACGAGCAGACCGTGCTTGCCGACGACGTGCGTGTGACGGTCGAAAGCGATGATTACCGGTTCGTCGGCTACGGCCTGACCGTGGAGTGGGATCCCGAGGCGAAGCGGCCCGAGTTGTTGCAGGTGGCGCGCGGCGAGTCGATCACGTTCCTCACGCCGTCCACGCTCTTGCAGGGCTCGTCGACTGCGACGGCCCCGAACGTGGGTCCGGCGCTGGCGTCCCGCACGCTCACCGCGGCACTCTTCCAGGAGGAAGAGCCCGCCGCGGCGGAAGACGTCGTGCCGTACGCCGTCACGCTGCTCGACGACCTGAAGGCGACGCAGGGCGAGCGGACGCTGCTCACCGGCGACCGCGCGACGCTCTACGTCCCGCTCGCCTTCGAGGACCAGCAGGCCGACGAACCCGCCGCCGCCAAGCCCCGGCGAAAGGCCAAGCGCACCGAACGCCGCCCCCGGCAGCCCAAACCCGAGGAGGAGTCCGAGCCGCCGCTGATCGTCACGTGGACCGGCCCGCTGACGCTCGTGCCCGCGCCGCCGGAGGTGGATTTGGCCGACCGCGAGGACTCGAAGGTCGAGCTCGTCGGCAGCCCGCTGATCGCGAACACGGAGGATGGGACGATCACCGCGGGCCGGCTCTGGTTCGAGCAGTCGGCCGACCGGCTGGAGGTCGACGGGTTCGGCGGCCAGCCCGTCCGCTTCGCCGACGCCGACGGCAACGTGTTGGAGTCGCCGCGTTTGATCGCCGCGCCCGATGCCGGCACGGCCACGGCGCTTGGCGCCGGGCGCGCGGTGCTGCCCGGCGAGAGCGAGTCGACGCAGCTCGTCTGGGCCGCGCAGTGCGACTTCCGCTTCGAGCAAGTCGGCGCGGGCGACGCCGAACAGCGTGTGCTTCGCCAGATCGACGCGGTGGGCGACGTGGAGGTCGCCGCGAACAAGCTGGCGCTGACGAGCCAGGCCCTGTCGATCACGCTCGGCGATCCGCCGCCGGACAGCGACGAGCCGACGCCGGTCGAGGCCGTCCGCGCGACGGGCGATGTCTACTGCCTTGTCAACGCCGGCGGCGCCGACGAGGCGACGTTCGCCGCCGACACCCTTTGGCTCGCCTTTCCCGACGGCGTCGACGGCCCGATCGAGGCCACGGCCGAGGGCAACGTCTCGACCGTTCAGGCCGACGGCACCATGCGCGGCGACCGGCTGACGGCCCGCATCGTGAATGGTGACACGGGCCGCCCGCAACTGCAATCGCTTCGCGTCGACGGCCGCGTAATCGCCACCGACGTCGACGGTCAGACCGTGCGCGGCGCCGTCGCCACGCTCGACGGCGAGGGCCAGCCGCTGGTCGTCGTGGGCGGCGACGGCGCGTCGGCCATTGTCGAGGCGGCGCTCGACGGCTCGACCCTCCGCATCGACGCGCCGGCCGTCGTGCTCGACCCGGCCGACCAATCACTCGCCACCCGCGACGGCGGAACGCTGCTCGCGCGGCTGGTGGACGAGGATGGCGTCGTTCGCGAGCAACGCCTGGCGTGGTCTGGCACGTTCACCGCGACGGACCAGCGCGTCGACGTGGCCGGCGATGTCGTCGCGAGCGGGCCGCTTGAAGATGGCGCGACATTCGACCTCGCCGCCCAATCGGTCGGCGTCGCGTTGTCCATGGAAGACGACACGTCCACCACCCCCACCATCCCCACCACGCAACCGGCCGGCACGGCTCTGCTCGCGGACATCGACCGCGTCGACCTTGCCGGCGACGTGCAACTCGCCGTCGCGCAGCCGGGGGACGCGGCGGGCGATCGCACGTTCGACTTGCGCGCCGAAACGCTCTCGGCTTGGCCCGCTACCGAGGCCGTCGAGATTCCCGGCCCCGGCCGCGCCCTTTACCGCGACGACCGCCCCGAGCCGGACGAAGATGCCGAAGCGGGCGCGAAGTTCCGCGGCAACGCGGCGATCGGCTGGTCGGAATCACTCGTGTTCGACCCGGACGCCAACCGGCTGCGCATCAGCGGCGAGGCGACGGTCGCCGTCGAGCCCGCGGGCGATCGGCCGTTCCGCCTGACGGGCGACCGGATGGACGTTCTCTTCGCCACCGTCGGCGAGGAGCGCCAGATCGAGCGGGCGCTCGTGGAGGGAACCGTGCGCGTCGTGCCGGCGAGCGGCGGACAGACGATCCTCGCCGACCACGCCATCTACGACCCGGCAACGCAGACGCTCGTCGCCGTCGGCACCGAGGGTCGCTCCGTCCGCGTGCTCGACGCCAACGGTGCCCCGCTCGGGCAGTTCGGCCGCGTGATCTACAACGTGGAGACGGGGCAGATCGACGAGATGACCGACCTGCGCGCCGGCGGATAGCGGAGCGTGGTCCAACGACCTGGGCCGCGCAACCGTGCTCGGCTGCACCCGCCTGTCGTCCGCGTTCGCCGTCCGCTACGCTGGCGGGCCGTGCCACGCGATCCCAAGCCGCTGAAGATCCCCAAGCCGCTCAAGCCGTCCGCCGTCACCATCGGGTGGAAGGAGTACGCCGACTTTCCCGACTGGCACGTGCGCGGCATTGTCGTCAAGGCCGACACGGGCGCGCGCACCGGCGCGATCGACGTGGCGGAGATCGAGGAACTGCCCGACAACCGCGTGCGCTTCACCGTCCGCACCACGCGCAAGACCGGCCGGGTCAGCCGGCATATCGAGGCCGACATCAGCCGGCGCAGCCGCGTCCGCAGCGCCTTCGGCCACGCCCACGACCGCCTGTTCGTCCTCACGACCATCCGCCTGGGGGAGCACAGCAAGACAGTCGAGCTCGGGCTCGTCTCGCGCAGGAAGATGATCTGTCGCGTGCTGCTGGGGCGCAAGGCGCTGGAGGGGGACTTCCTCGTCGACAGCGGCCACCGCTACCTGCTCGGGCGAAAACTGCGCAAGCCCAAGAAGACTGTGAAGAAGCCCAAGCCTGCCGAGCAACAGTAGTTCTTTCGACCCGTTCGCCCGCCTTCACCCGCACCGTTTCCCATGAAGCTCGCCATCCTCTCCCGCTCGCCCCGCGCCTACTCGACCAAGCGTCTGAAGGAGGCCGCGCTCGATCGCGGGCACGACTGCAAGGTGCTCGACACGCTCAAGTTCGGCATCTACCTCGAGCACCACAAGCCCTGGCTGACCTTCCGCGGCAAGCCGCTCAGCAGCTACGACGCCGTCATCCCGCGCATCGGCGCGAGCATTACCTTCTACGGAACGGCCGTCGTGCGGCAGTTCGAGCAGATGGGCGTCTACTGCCACAACGGCTCGGCGGCCATCAGCGTGTCGCGCGACAAGCTTCGCTCGCTTCAAGCCCTCGGCCGGCACGACATCGGCATGCCGCGGACGGCGTTCGTCAACGACAACCGCGACGTGCTGCGCGCCATCGAGCAGGTCGGCGGCGCGCCGGTCATCGTCAAGCTGCTCGAAGGCACGCAGGGCGTGGGCGTGATTTTGGCCGAGAGCAACAAGGTCGCCGAGGCGATCGTCGAGGCGTTCGCGGGGCTCAAGCAGAACGTGCTGATCCAGAAGTTTGTCGCCGAGAGCAAAGGCAAGGACGTGCGGGCGTTCGTCGTGGGCGACAAGGTCGTGGCCGCCATGCGGCGCAGCGCGGTCGGCACGGAGTTCCGCAGCAACGTCCACCGGGGCGGCACGACGCAGGCGCTGGACCTCGACGACGACTACAAGCAGACGGCCGTCCACGCCGCCCAGATCATGGGCCTGCGCGTGGCGGGCGTCGACATGCTCGAGGGTGCCAACGGCCCGCAGGTGATGGAGGTCAACAGCTCCCCCGGTTTGGAGGGAATCGAGGGCGCCACCGGCGTCGACGTGGCCGGTGAGATCATCGCCCACCTCGAACGTGAAGTGAACTTCCCGGAGGTCGACATCCGCCAGCGCCTGACCCTCAAGGCCGGCTACGGCGTCGCCGAGGTGCCCGTCTCCGCCGGCAGCGAGCTGCTCAACAAGACCATTGCCGACACCGGCCTGCGCGACCGCGACGTGCTCGTGCTCAACATCATGCGCCAAGGTCTGACCATCCCCAACCCCAAGGGCAGCCGCGAAATCCTGGAGGGCGATACGCTCGTCTGCTTCGGCAAGCTGATGACCCTGGAGGCACTGGTTCCGCCGAAGAAGGCCAAGAAGGCGAAGAAGACCACCGCATAGCTGCGACCCAACGGGTCGCGGTCGGGAGTCGGCGTGCTCGACCGTGACCCTTTGCGTCGCAGCGATGGGAGAGGTTTCGATTGACTCCTAAGCTCGAACATGCCCGATCCTGAAGACGCAGGCGAGCCCCTAAGCATCGCCGGACACGACGTCTCTCCCGGCGAGGTGGCCGACCTGCGGCTGCCCGTCAGCGCGACCTTCACCGGCGACGAGCAGGCGATCCCGCTGCGCGTGATGCGGGCACAGCAGCCGGGGCCGATCCTGCTCGTCACCGCCGCAGTTCACGGTGACGAGATCAACGGCACGGGCATCGTCCACGAGCTGATGTTTTCGAACCGGCCGGAGCTGACGCGCGGCACGCTCATCCTCGTGCCCGTGGTCGACCTGTTCGGCTTCGAGACGCAGTCGCGCTACATGCCCGACCGGCGCGACCTGAACCGCTGCTTTCCCGGCAACGCCGGCGGGCCGCTCAGCAAGCGGGTCGCCCACGCGCTCTTTCGGGAAATCGTGCGCAAGTGCGATTACTGCCTTGACCTCCACTCGGCCGCGACGGGGCGGACCAACTTTCCCAACGTCCGCGCCGACCTCGACAACGTCGGCTGCCGCCGACTGGCCAAGGCATTCGGGTGCGAGCTGATCGTCAACGGCACGGGCCCCGACGGCTCGATGCGTCGCTCGGCCGTGCGCGCGGGCGTGCCGACGATCATCCTGGAGGCGGGCGAGCCTAGCAAAATCGAGCCGACCGTGTTGGAGATCGGCGTGCGCGGGGTCTTCAACGTTCTGTCGAACCTGAAGATGGTCGGCGACCCCGTACGCGAGCCGCCGTACCAGACGCGGGTCGTTCGCACCACGTGGCTGCGCGCGCAGATGGGCGGCCTGCTGCGCTTCCACGTCGCCCCAGGCGACCTGGTCGACGAGGGCCAACCCATCAGCACGAACGTGAGCGTCTTCGGCGAGACGCAGAACACGCTGGTCGCCCCGTGCGATGGCATCGTGCTGGGCATGACGACGCTGCCGGTGGTCAAGCCGGGCGAGCCGATCTGCCACCTGGCCGTCCCGAAGCGGCCCTTGCGCGAGATCCGCGAGGCTCTCGCCGACGCCGGCAGCCGCAGCCTCGACCGCCGGGTGCGCAAGGACCTCGCGACGAACGTAAGCGTCACCGAAGCCCTGACCGACGCGGAACTGCACGGCGAGTGACGCCCGCATCCGTTGCCATGCACTGGTCGAGACATCACAATGCGGGCATGCGTTCGCACCATCGGTGGTTTGGGCTCGTCGCGTTGCTGTTCCTGATGCCGCCTGTTGCGCTCGCGGATGCATTGCACGAGGCGATCGACGAGGGGGATCGTCGACGGGCGGCGAAGATCCTGTCGCGCGACCGAGAGGCGGCGAACCGCGTCGGCAGGATTGAGGATGAGCTTGCCGACCGTACCCCGCTGCACCGCGCCGTCGGTAAGGGCGACTCGGCGATGGCGCCGCCCGGCGCGAGGGCGAGACGCCGCTGATGCTCGCGGTTCGCCGCGGCGACGACAAGCTCGTCCGCCTACTCATCAAGCGAGGCGCGGACGTCGCGGCGGTGGAGCGGAACGAACCAAGTCGGCACGCCCTTTGCCCCATCCACATGGCGGCGGTGCGGCACGACGAGAGCGTCGCCAAAGCGTTGGCCGAGGCGGGCGCGTCGGTGGAGGAAAGGACCGGCAATGATCTGCACCGCGCCACGCCGATGCTCATGGCGCTCGACCACTGCGGCGACGACGCAGTCGAGGAGGCGGCCGACGCACTTGTCAAGCGGCTGATCTTGCACGAAGCGTCGGTCAACGCGGCCGATTCGCGTGGCCGCACGCCGCTGATGGCGGCAGCACGGCGTGGATGGGCGAAGGTTGTCCGCACGCTGCTCGAAGCGGGCGCCGACGCGAAGGCGCAGGACTTCGACGGCCGCACCGCGATCAACCACGCCACCGACGGCGAGCACTGGGCCGCGATCGAGGCGTTGGAGTCGCACGTGGTCGACGCGGAATAGCCGCCGTTATCCGCCGATGTAGATCTCCACCTGGTGGGGCTGGTTGTCTTCGCGGAGGCGGAGGTAGGGCTCGGGCTGCGGTTGGCCGTCGATCGTGAAGCGGGTGGGCCCTGTGGCGGACGGATCGTGGTGAACCGTGATGTGGTGGTGCGTGTCGCGGTGGCGATACGAAACCTTGTAGCCGTCCCAGCCCTCGGGCAGAAGCGGCTCGACGTAGAGGCGGGCCTGGCCGTTCTCAAAGGCCATGCGCAGGCCCAGCAGGTGCTCGACCATCAGGCGGAGCATCCAGCCGGCGCTGCCGGTGTACCACGTCCACCCGCCGCGACCGACGTGCGGCTCGACGCCATAAACATCCGCGGCGACGACGTACGGCTCGACCTTGTACGTCGCCATGTCCCCAGGCGTGGCGGCGTGGTTGACGGGGTTGATCAGGTCGAACAGCTCCCACGCGCGGCGGGCGTCGCCCATCTTGGCGAACGCCATGACAACCCAAATGGCCGCGTGCGTGTACTGCCCGCCGTTCTCGCGCACGCCGGGGACGTACCCCTTGATGTAGCCGGGGTTCAGGTCGCTGTCGTCAAAGGGCGGATCGAAGAGCTGGATGAGACGTTTTTCGGGGCGGACGAGACGCTGGTCGACCATGCTCATCGCTTGAGCGGCGCGGTCCGGGTCGCCGCGCTCGCAGAGGACGGACCACGACTGTGGCAGCGAGTCGATCTGGCACTCAGGATTCGTGTGGCTGCCGAGGGGCTCGCCGTTGTCGAAGTAGGCGCGGCGATACCACTCGCCGTCCCAACTGGTGGTCTCAACGGCGTTGCGGAGGGTGTCGGCTTCGGCGCGGCAGCGGTTGGCGAACTCGCCGTCGCCGCGAACTTCGGCGACCTTGGCGAAGTCGAGGAGGGTGGAGACGAAGAACCACGCGAGCCAGACGCTCTCGCCGCGCCCGTCCTCGCCGATGAGGTTCATGCCGTCGTTCCAGTCGCCGCACCCGATCAGGGGCAGGCCGTGCGTGCCGTAGCCGCGACGCTCGATGCCGTTGAGGATGCTTCGCTTGCAGTGCTCGTAAAGCGTCCCGACGCCCCCGGTGCTGGGGAAGCCGTCGTAGACGCTCTCCTGCTCCGCGGGAACTGGCGGGCCTTCGAGGAAGGTGGCTTCCTCGTCGAGCACGCCGGTGTCGCCGGTGGCGGTCACGTAGCGGGCGGCGATGAGGGGCAGCCACATGTAGTCGTCGCTGAAGTGCGTGCGCACGCCGCGACCGCTCGGCGGGTGCCACCAGTGCAGAACGTCGCCCTCCTTGAACTGGTGGTGCGCCGCGCGGAGCAAATGCTCGCGGATGAGCGAAGGCTCGCACCAGAGCAGGGCCGCGACGTCCTGAAGTTGGTCGCGGAAGCCGTACGCGCCGCCGCTTTGGTAGAAGCCGGTGCGGCCCCAGTAGCGGCACGACAGTACCTGGTATTCAAGCCAGCCGTTGGCGAGCACGTTGACGGCGGGGTCGGGCGTTTCGATATACAACGTGCCCAGCGTTCGCCCCCAGAATCCCCAGTTTTCCTCCAGGGCGAGGCGGGCCTCGTTGCTGTTGGCAAAGCGCTTGCAGAGGGCGCGGGCGTGGTCGGCGTCGTTGCCGGCGCCGAAGACGAAGACGATCTCGCGCTCCTCGCCCGGCCCGAGCTCGACGGGGATGCGCATGGCCGCGCACGGGTCGAGTCCCGCGCCGACCTTGCCGCTGAGCTTGGTCCGCCGCAACGCCGCGGGTTTCGCGGGGGTGCCGTTGCGGCCGAGGAACTCCAAGCGGTCGCCCGTGACGGTGCGGGTCGATTCCGAGCAGTCGAGGAAGGCCACCTCGTGCCCGAACTCCGCGTTGTACGGATTTTGGGCCGTCACGGCGCCGGTCTGCGGGTCGACGCCCGTGACGGTGTGCATCGCGCCCTTGGCCCGCTGGTCGCTCAGCACCCACTCGGCGTAGGCGGTGACGGAGACGCGGCGGGGGCGGTCGGAGTCGTTCGTGAGCTTGACGCTCGTGAACTTCACCGGCTCGTGGCGGTGGACGAAGACCGTGGTCTCGCTGCGGATCGCGCTTTGGCTGTACTCGAAGACGGTGTACCCGAAGCCGTGCCGCGTGACGTAGGGCATCGTGCCGCGGGCGGGCAGCGGGCTCAGCGACCAGAACTCGCCCGTCTCCTCGTCGCGCAGGTAGGTGGCCTCGCCGCTCGTGTCGCCGACGGGGTCGTTGTAGAAGGGCGTGAGGCGGTACTCGCGGGCGTTGGTCCGCCACGTGTACCCGCCGCCACTTTCGGTGACAAGGGTGCCGAAGTTCGGGTTGGCCATCACGTTGGACCAGGGGGCCGGCGTCGGCTGGTCGAGCGTGGTGGTGGTGATGTACTCCTTGCCGTCGGGGGTGAAGCCGCCGATGCCGTTCTTGAACATCAGCTCGTGCTCGGGCAGCTCGCTGGCGTCGAGGGGCGCGCGGCCGGCGCGGGGCTGGGCGGGGGCGAAGCGGGGGATCGTCGGCTCGACGGTCATGCGCCGGTCGAGCTGGTCGGCCAGGCTGCCGGCCTTGTCGGTCAGGAGCACGCGCGCCAGGGCCATCAGCAGCGTGCGGTCCTCCTCGGCGAACTGCTCGCCGCGCTTGACGAAGATGCCGCCGGGCTTTTCGAGGACGGCCTGCTCGCCCGCCTTGGCGATGGCGGCCATGATCGCGTCGTTGACCTCGTTGCGGTAGCCGCTGTTGTCCTCGTTGAGAATGACCAGGTCGCACTTGAGCTTCTTGCGCCGCCAGTACGCATGCGCCTTGACGGCCTCGACCACGAGGCTGACGTTCGCCAGGTCGCCCACGCGCACGAGCACGATCGGCCAGTCGCCGCTCAGGCCGTACGCCCACAGGTTGCTCTGCTTGCGCTGGAGCTTCACGTTCCGCGCGATCTCCGCCGCAGCGGCGCGGCGTTGGGGGGTGGCGTAGATCACGCTGCTGGCGAGGCGGCCGTAGGTCTGGGCGTCGCTCTCGTCGATGCCGAGCTGCCGCAGCGTGACCTGGGTGTGCGTCCACGCGAGCTCGCCGACGCGGTCGCACAGGCGGCGGTCGTGGTAGCGCTCGATCAGGCCGTGACCCTCCTCATGCGTTTCGGCCACGCCGGTGACGACGTCGAAGACGGCCTTCTCGCCCGGCTCCAAGCGCACGGTGCGGCGGACGCTGACGATTGGGTCGACCACGCTGCCGCTCGCGTCGCCGAGGCGGTCCTGCTGCATGGCGAGCGGGCTCACGAGCGAGCGCCCGCGGCCGACGAAGGCGCTGCGGTCGGTTTCGTACTGCGGCTCGCCCACCTCGGTGCCGTAGCACGTCATCAGGTGGAGCAGGTAGGGCGTGCGCTCGTCCTCGCTGCGGGCGCGGCGCTTGGCGAGGATGGCCTGCCGGCCGCGGACGAGGCGGGTCTGGACGAACAGGTTCTGAAACGCCGGGTGCGCCGCGTCGGCCTGGGGGTCGGCCAGGACCGGCTCGGCGTAGCTGGTCAGCTCGAGCGTGCGCGGCTCGCGGCCGTTGTTGGTCAGGGTGATGCGCCGAACCTCGACGTCGTCCTCGGTGCTGACGCTGATTTGCGTGTACGTTTCGATTTCCGGCCGAGCGTCAAGCGGGCCGGCGTCGGCGTCGTCGCCGATGCGGTCGTAGCGCCGGTACTCGGCGCGGGCCTGGCTGAAGATCGCCTCGTACCGCAGCGGCTTGCGCAGCGTCGGCTGGTAGGCGTTGCTCCAGAACTGGCCCGTTTCGACGTCGCGAACGTAAACGAAGGTGCCCCAGCAGTCGCGGGTGGCGTCCTCCTGCCAGCGGGTGACGGCCATGGCGTTGGTCCCGTCGCCGTCGGCGTCCCAGCGGGTGTATCCGCCCCCGGCCGCGCTGACCATCACGGCCAGCCGCTTGTTGCTGAGCAGGTGGACCTCCGGCGTGGGCGTGTGCGGCGTGGTGAAGACGCGCAGCGTGCCGACGGCCTCGTGCTCGGCGCGACGGCTGCCGGCGTGCTCGCCGGCGTGGGGGTAGACGGGCTTGGCCAAGGGAACACGCTCCTGAAGCAAAAGGTCGGCGCTCCTGAAGGCCGGCTCGCGCAGCAGGCGCCGCTGCATCGGCTCGCCGAGCAGGGCGCTGGCCATGCTGAGAAATCCCATCGCCTGGTGGTGGACCATCCACTGCCGCACGATCGACTCGCTCTGCCCGCGCTTGACGCGCGTGGGCGTGTAGTCGATCGCCTCGTAGAAGCCGAACTCGCCCATCTTCCCCTCGTCACGCAGCCGCCTGAGGTTGGCGACGCTGGCGGGGGCGTCGACCATTACGCCCATCATGCTGGCGTAGGGAGCGATGACCAGGTCTTCGCCGAGGCCGCGCTTGTAGCCCAGGCCCGGCACGCCGAAGGGGCGGTACTGGTACGTCTGCTCGGCGTCGATGGCGGCGTAACCGCTCTCGCTAACGCCCCACGGCACGCCGGCCTTGATGCCGTTGTTGCGGGCGTACCCCTTCTGCCGGTCGATCACGCCGCGGTAGGTTTCGTCGAGCAGCGTCCCCTCGTGGCTCGGCATGAGCATCAGGGGCATCAGGTACTCGAACATGCTGCCCGACCAACTGATAAGCGCGCTGTGCCGCCCGCTGCTGGTAAGCTGTCGGCCGAGGCTGAACCAGTGCTTTTGCGGGAGTTGGCCCGTCGCGATCAGGACGTAGCTGCCCAGGCGCATCTCGCTGGCGAGCAGGTCGTAGTACCCGGCGTCGCGGCGGCGTTCGGTAACGTTGTAGCCGATCGTCAACAGGTCGCGGCCCTTGTCGTAGAGCAAATCCCACTGCGCCTGAGCGAAGTCTTCGCACTGGGCGGCGAGACCATTGAGCTCGGCGATGCGGTGACGGGCGCGGGCGGCGGCATCGCCCAGGACGCGGTGGAGCTGCCGGAAGTAGGCCAAATCTACGTGCGGGCGCAGCGTGGCGTGCTCGACCTCGTCGACCGTCTTCTCCGCCGCCGGCAGGGCCGCCTCGGCAAGCTCGGCGACCTGCCGCAGCGTCGGGTAGGCCTCCAACGCTGCCAGCGACGATTCGAGCTGGCGGAGCCGGGCGCGCGAGGCGAGGTCGGCCGGCTCGTACGGTCGGCTGGGGGCGACGAGATCGACCCACGGGCACAGGTGGTGCAGTTCTTCGGCGAACCGGGCCGCCTGTCGCTCGAACTCGCCCGCCCACCGCCGCGCTTCGCCGTGCCCGCTCGCGGCCACGGCGGCAACGCAATCACTCGCGCCCACGGCCAACTTTTGCAGGAGGAGCTTGGCGCCGCTGAGCTTCGCCGGCCCGCCCGACTCGCACTCGGCCACCAGCGCGTCGAGCGTGCGGCGGAGGTCGCCGGGCAGCTTGACCTTCGCGGGCGGCGACGGCTCGTCGGCGTCGTCGGCCGCGCGCAAATCGTCGGGCCGGGCCAACACTTCCCGGCCCTCGCAGGTGTCGCGGAAGAGACGAATCACGTCGACCATGCCCGCCCACGCCTGCGGGGCAATCGCGGGCTGATCGACCAGGTCGAGCAGGCCGCTGCGCGCCACGTGCAGGCTGGCGACGAGGTTGCCGCTGTCGACGCTGGAGATGTAGCGCGGCGTCAGCGGGGCGAGGCGGCGGGTGTCGTACCAGTTGAAGAAGTGCCCGCTCTCGTGGCGTTCGAGCCGGCCCATCGTGTCGAGGGTGCGCTTGGTGCGGTCGAGCGTCTGCCCGAGCGTTGTGTAGCCGAAGTCCCACGCGGCGAGGTTGCTCAGCAGGGCCAGGCCGATGTTGGTCGGGCTCGTCCGCGATGCCACGCGGCCCTCGGGCACCTCCTGGTAATTATCCGGCGGCAGGAAGTGGTCGGCGGCGGCGACGAACCGCTCGAAGAAGCTCCACGTCCGCCGCGACAGCTTGCGCAGGAAGCGGCGGTCGCGCGCGGGAAGCGTTGTGGCCGGGTCGCTGCGCCGGGTCGGCCGGCTGAGCAGGAAGGCCAGCGTCGGGCTGCTGCCCCACGCCAAGGCGATCGGCGCGAAGACGGCCAGGCTCGTCCACGCGCCCCAGCCGGTGAGGTAGGCGATCAGGCCCAGCGCCAGGATCCAGCCGGGCCACATCGTTTCCCAAAAACTCCAGTGGTCGCGGCGTGCCTTGCGCTCGGCGTCGGCGGCGGTCTGCCACTCAAGCAGGTGGCGGCGCGAGACCCAGAGCCGGTACAACGTCCGAGCAATCGCGTCGACGTGCCGGTACGCCTCGAACGGCAGGAACGCGAGGTTCATCCCCGCCCGCGCCAGATCGCCGCGCAGCGACCGAGCGATGGCCGTGACCCGAAGTTCGGCGTCCTCGTCGTCTCCCGCGAAGGCGGTGCGGACCGTGCCCACCGCCGCGGCGAGGAGCGGAGGCAGGAAGAAGTAGCCAACGAGCAACAGCGTCCACGCCCAGAACCCGTGCGGCCGAGCGAGGCAGGCGACCAGCAACGTCAGCACGATCGCCGGCGCCACGAGGCTGCGCCGCAGGTTGTCGAAGAGCTTCCAGCGCGACAGCGCCGACAGGTGGTTCTTCTCGCTGCCAAGCCACGGCAGGGCGTAGCGGGCGATCTGCCAGTCGCCGCGAATCCAGCGGTGGCGGCGGGCCATGTCCGCGACGTAGCTCGCGGGGTAATCCTCGTAGAGCACCACGTCGCTCGCCAGCCCGCTGCGGGCAAAGCCGCTTTCGATCAGGTCGTGGGAGAGAACCGTGTTTTCCGGGAATCGCTCGCCGCACGCCCGCTCGAAGAGGTCGGCGTGGTAGATGCCCTTGCCGACGAAGCTGCCCTCGTCGAAGGCGTCCTGATAGACGTCGCTGACGGCCAGCGTGTACGGATCGATGCCCGCGTCGCCGCCCATCATCCGCGCGTACCAGCTCGCCCGCGACCCGGTCAGGCCCGTGCCGACGCGCGGCTGGAGGATGCCGTACCCCGCGACGACGCGCCCCTTCTCGTCATCCCACACGGGGTGGTTGAGCGGGTGGTCCATCGTGCCCACAAGCTGCCGCGCCGCGCCCGCGGGCAGTTCGGTGTCGGCGTCGAGGGCGACCACATACTTCACGCCGAAAAGCAGCTCGCGCTGGGCGAGGGTCGTGTCGAAGGCCTTCAGCGCCCGGTCGGCGTCGGCGTGGCATGGGCGGAGCAGGCGGTTGAATTCGCTCAGCTTGCCGCGCTTGCGCTCCCAGCCCATCCACACGCCCTCGCTCTCGTTCCACCGCCGCGGGCGATGGAAGAGCATGAACTTCTCGCCGGCCTCGAAGCCGTACCTGCGGTTGAGCCGCTCGACGGCGTCCACGACCGCCGCCACCGTCTCGCGGTCGCCCGACTCCTCGGCGGCATCGGCGTCGGGCCAGTCGGTCAGCAGGGCGAAGTGCAGGTGCTCGTCGCGGTTGGTCAGGTAACGAAGTTCCAGACCTTCGACCTGTTCTAGCCCCGCCTCGACGCTGCCGAGCATTGTCGGCACGGCCACGATCGAGCGGCTGCCGGCGGGGATGCCCAGCTTGTAGTCGAGGCGCGGCAACGGGCGCGGCGGGACCAGAACGCCGATGACCCAGTTCGCCAGGTTGACCGCCGGCTGGCTCGCGGCAATCAGCAGCGGTAGGGCGAGCAGGATCGCGGCGGCGAGCGGAAGGGCGGTGTCGAGCGACCACCAGATCGCCGCGATCGTCCCCGCGGCCGCCACCAGGGCGACGAAGCCGACGAAGAGCAGAACCCGCGCCCGCTGGCTCGTGGAGCGGAACCACCCGCGCAGCCCGGCCCGCGCGCCGGCGGCGCGCTCAAGGGCGGGGCGGCCGGCGTCGATCAGGGCGTACCCGACGTGACCGCGTCGCTGCTCGGCGGCGTCGGCGTCCCGCGTGGTGCCCGCAGACTTGGCGGCCTCGACGGCGAGCTGCGCCACCTCGGTCTCGGCGCGATCGGCGCGGTCGGCGACATCCTCGACCACGTGGCGGTAGTGGTCGCGCGTGGCGAAGGTCGAGTCGGCGTAGGCATCAGCCGGATCGCGCCGCAGGACCGCCTCGACGGCACTAAGCCCTTCGACCCAAAGCGACCAGTCGTGGCTTTGGATGAAGCGCAGCGTGCCGATGGAGTTACCGACGCTCACCTGGTCCGCCGCCTGCCGTTGGCTCTCGATGATCGCCATGCCGTCGATGCTCGCCCCCTGCTCGCCGAGCGCGTGAGCAAGCCATTCGAGCGGGAAGTTGGTCCCCTGCCCCTGGCCCTGGAGCCGGCGCGCGAACTCGGTCACGAACGCGCTCGACAGGTGCAGCGACGGGATCGCCTCGGTCTTGCCCTTGCCCTCGGCCGGCGCATCGGGGCGACGCTCCAGAGCCTCGTAGAGCTCGGCCAGCACGCGGACCACGGCCTTGGGGTCACGCCGCGCCGACGACAGAATCCGCCCCGCCCACGCTGCCGCTAGATCCTGATCGGCTTGGCCTGCGGCCACGCGCGCCGCGACGCGGCGCAGGTTCTCCAGTAGGGCGATCCGCAGCATGATCGGCACGCCCCAGAGCTCCCCCAGCCGCAGCGGCTGGACGCTTTGATACGCCTCGACAAAGCGCGTCAGGGCGGTGGCGTCGACCTGCCCGTCGACGTGGCGGATCAGCTCGTGGGCCAGGTCGTACACGCGCGGCCGGCCGGAGTTGGGGCCGTTCTTGAGGCGCGGCAGCTCACGGGCGTAGCCCCGCGGGAGGTGTCGCTTGGCGAGACGAATCTGCTCTTGGATGAGGTAAAAGTTGTCGATCAGCCACTCGGCGGCCGGCGTGACGTGGCGGCCCTTCTCGGCGGCGCGGACGATCTCGTCGTACGCCCGCTCCAGCACGCGCTCGTTCTCCTCGAGGCGTGGCAGTAGCGTTTCGGGCGCGCCGTTGGCGGGCTGGGCGTCGACCTCGTGCCACCCGGCGAGCGTGCGGGCGTGCTGGGCGAGCTGGTCGACGCTGTAGAGATCGCCCCGCAGCGGCTGCTCGTCGCGCGGCGACACCGCCGGCTCGCTCGCGCTCGCACCGCCACGCGGGCGGCGCAGCCCCGTCAGGCTTTGCAGGGCCGAGCCGATGCTCGTCGATGCGGCCGGCCCCGTGTTGCGGTGCGCGGGGAGCTGGCCGTTGGGGTAAGACGACGGGTCGGCGGGAGCATTGGGATCGGTACCTCGAAACTGCAAGTGAACCCTCCGAAGGTGCGGTTGGGGCGGGCGGGAGAAGGGGGCGCGGCACGAGGACGCGGGAGACCCGTTGTAGCGTGCGGTGGACGGTACACCCAGTCTAATTCGCCCGGTCGACGCAACCGGCGCGATTCCCTACGCCACGTTCCCCGCCACCACAACCCACCACCATTCCCCGCCGGGGCAGAACGGTTGAACGCCCGCGGCGTACCCGTATGGTGGGCCCGCCGGCATCGGACGCCGGCATTAACCCACCCGCCCCCGCGCCCGCACGTCCAGGAGGGACTGTGACACGCCTGCCTCGCCCATCTCTCCTCTGCTGCGCCGTGGCCCTCGCCTCGGCGGTCGTTGGCTGCGCGTCGGGAGGCGGCGACCCGTCACCCAGCGGTGCATCGCCCGGCCTGGCGTCGCCGGAATCGAACACGCTGCAACCGACCGAGCCCGTCGAGACGATGGACCCGGCGGTCGCTGCCCTGACCGAGCAGGTCCGGCAATTCGGCGAGTCGCTGGCGGGCTCGTCGGATGGCTCCGCCCAGCCGACCGAACGCCGCCCCATGGAACGGTCGCCGACCGATCCGGGGCAGCCGGGCATCTCCTCGACCGTTGCGCCGTTGGGCCAGCCAGCGGTTGCCGAGTCCTCGCCGCGCGTTGAGCCGACGGGCGCGGCCGAGCCTGAACCGTGGGGCCCGGTGCCTCAACCTGCCCCCCAGGTGGCGCAACAGCAGGGCTTTGGCGAGCGTTACGTCGACTCGCTGCGTCGGCGGCCGCACTCGCCCGCGGCGGCGTTCGAGCACCAGATGCTCAAGCTCCTCGTCGGCGACGAATCGGCCGGGCTCGAGTTCACGGCCCTGCCGCCGGAAGACCAGCGCGTGCTCGAGATCGCCAGCGACGGCATCGAGCAGTTCCTCGACGCCCTGCGCCGCGACGACCGCGCCGCCAGCGCCGCGCGGGTAGCCCCGCTGCTCCGCGCCGCCGAAAAATTGCGCGGCGAGATCGGCCTGGTTCTGCCGGAGGTTGCCCTCTGCCGCGAAGTCACGGCATTTGGCCAGTACGAGGCGGCCAGCGACACCTTCGCGGTCGGCCAGCGACATCCCGTGGTGCTTTACGTCGAGGTGGATAACTTCGCCAGCGAGCAGCAGCCCGGTGGCGAGTGGGAGACGCGCATCGCCCTGTCGGCGGTCCTGTACGACAGCGAGGGGCAGCCCGTCTACTCGCTGCCGAACACGCCGATCGTCGACACGTGCAGCCGCCGCCGCCGCGACTTCTTCCTCTGCGGCCGCCTCGTCCTGCCCGCCACGACACGGCCCGGCCCGCACCGGCTGAAGGTGACCGTCCGCGACGAACTCGGCAAGCGCGTGGCACAGGAGTCGATCCCGGTCGAGTTCGTCGCGCGATAAATTCGCCGCGGCGCCAACGGTCGACGCGAGTCGTGCGTTTCCCTTCGCACCATGAGCGACGAACGCAACGACAACAACGGTGATCACGGCGGCAAGTACTGCGACCTGCCACTGCTCGACCTCCGCCGCCACTCGCCCGAGGCAGTGGCGGCGATTCGTAAGATTGTGGACGTGGCCCTCCTCCTCCTGAGCGAGGCCAACGCCGGCCACCTCGTCGCGAAGGTGGCGGACGTCGGCGCGGTGGTGACGCTGCCCGACGGCGACGACAGCCAAGTCGTGATCCGCACCGGCCAGGTCGAGCTCGCCGGCGAGGCGCTGTCGACCGACGCGGCGTCGAATCAGATCCTCGTCGCCTCCGGCCAAATCGTCATCACGCCGCCGATCACCGAGTGCCGCTACCGCCAGATGCACGTGACGGGCCAACTGCTCGTGCCCCGCAGCGGCCGGGCGGCGGTGTCGGCGGCGCTGACGTCGATGACCGGCCAGATGAACACCTACGCCGACGACCTGCCGCTACGCCAGGTCAACGGCCACTCCAGCTTCGACGCCGCGTTCCTGGCGATGATCGACCGGCCCGAGTGCCTCGTGTCCAACGGCCACCTGAAGATCGACGACGACGTCACGGACGACCTGCTGCGGGCCAAGATCGGCGAGATCGTCTGCAACGGACACCTGTCGGTGCCTAGGTCGGCGGCGGCGGCGGCACGGTTCCTCTGCCGCGAGCAGAACGGGCACGTCGAGGTTCGCGGGTAAATCCTCCACGCGACGACCCCCTCGGCAACCTGTTCCGCGACCACGGCGACCGCCTGCTGCGTGAGCTGGCGTGGCGGTCCGGCGACGCGGCGATGGCGGACGACCTGCTGCAAACGCTGTTCGTCCGGGCAATCGAGCACGCGGACGACCTGCGCGATCGCCCGGAGCACGACCGGCTGGCGTGGCTCTTTAAGGCGGCGCGGCGGCTGGCGATCGACCACATCCGCCGCCGCGCCGCCGCCTCCCGCGCCTACGGCCGGTACGTCGCGGAGCGCGCGACGAAGGGCCAGCCGATCGACCCGCTGCAAGACCTTGTCGCGATAGAAACGCGCGGACGCATCGCCGCCGCTATCCGCCGCTTGCCGCCCGAGCTCCGGGCCACGCTTCGCCTGCACGGCCTGACCGGCGACGCCGCCGCCCACGCTGATCGACTCGGCGTCGCCACCTCGACCGTCCGCTGGCGGCTGAGCGTGGCCCGATCGCGTGTGCGCGAGCAGGTCATCGCGTCACCGGATTGCGCTGACGTCAAGGAAGACTGAGGCGAAGTCGCGCACGCGGCGCTCGCTTAGCAGCACGCCCTCGGCCAGCAGGCGCTTGCGTTGCTCGGCGTGGCCGACTGGGTGGGGGATGCGCAGGAGTCCGCCCGCGCCGACCACGCGGTGCCACGGCACGTCGGCCGCCCCCGGATCGTGGGCGAGCACCGCCGCCACCTGCCGCGGCCCCGCGTCGCACGCGGCACCGACGCAGCCGTACGTGCTGACGCGGCCGGCAGGGAGGTCGGCAACGGTGCGGAGAATCCGACTTCGCGGGGATTTCACATGATCAGCGATGTTGAAACTTCAGGGAACGTTTGGTAGCCGCGACGCAACGCGGCGCGGTCGGGCGATGCTGCAACCGCATCAGACCGCGCCGCGTTGCGTCGCGGCTATCGACCCTTCTTATGGATCGCGCGTCCCATCGGATGCTGAGATTCACGCCACGTTCACGACCGACTCGCGGCCGCTGGTCATTTCGTCGTGAATCCACTTATATGTCTTTTCCATGCCGTCGCGCAGCGAGACGTTGGGCTCCCAGCCGAGGTACTCCTCGATCTTCGTGTTGTCGCTGTTGCGCCCGCGCACGCCCTTGGGGGCGTCGAGGTTGTACTTGCGCTCGAGCTTGATGCCGGCCAAGTCCTCGACGATGTCGACGAGCTGGTTGATGCTCACGAGCTCGCTCGACCCAAGGTTGATCGGCTCGAGGATGTCGCTGTGGGTGATCTTGTCGACGCCCTTGACGCAGTCGGTGATGTACATGAAGGAGCGCGTCTGCTCGCCGTCGCCCCAGATTTCCATCTCGTGCTCGCCCGACATCTTGGCCTTGATGACCTTGCGGCACATGGCGGCGGGGGCCTTCTCGCGGCCGCCGTCGTAGGTGCCGTGGGGGCCGTAAACGTTGTGGAAGCGGGCGACGCGCGTGCGCAAATCGAAGTCCTCGCGGAAGTGGCGGCTCATGCGCTCGCTGAAGAGCTTCTCCCAGCCGTAGCCGTCCTCGGCGTCGGCGGGGTAGGCGTCCTCTTCCTTCAAGGCCGTTACGTTGGAGTCGGTCTGCTTCGTCGCGTTGTAGACGCAGGCGGACGAGGAGTAGAAGAAGTTTTTGGCCCGCGTGTCCTTGGCGGCCATCAGCATGTGCGTGTTCGTCAGCACGCTCAGCATGCACAGGGCCTTGTTCTTCTCAATAAAGCCCATGCCGCCCATGTCGGCGGCGAGCTGGTAGACCGTGTGCGCCCCGTCGGCCGCCTTCTGACAGGCGGGCAGCTCCTGGAGGTCCAGGACGTGGTTGTCGACGTCATCGAACTTCTGGTACCAGCCCGTGAAGTCCTTGCGATCGACGGCGCGGATGTTCGTGTGCCCCTGCTCGCGCAGGCGGGCGACGAGGTGGCCGCCGATGAACCCGCCGGCGCCGCAGACGACGATCAGGTCATCTTTGGCGGCGCGGGCGGCTTCGTCGGCGTGATCGGTCTCGGGGGGCATCTTCGGGATCCTAATCAGGTGGGGCGGTGAGAACCGTCGCGGCGTCGCGGCGGGGGCGACATTATTCGTCACCGCGACCGCAAATCCAAACCGCCCACCGATCCCGCGCGTCTGGCCGCTCGCAACAGGAGTGGCGGCGTCGACCCGGACGGGCGACAATGCCGCCCTTCCCCCGCGCCATCCCCGAAGCCGCCGCCGCATGACCGAGACCCAATCCACCCCCAATACGCCCGCTCCCGAAGCGACCCGGACGCCGCCGCGAAAGAGACGTCGCCGATGGCTGCGTTGGACGCTCGGCATCGTCGCCGCGCTCGTTGTGCTGCTGGTCGTCTTCGTCGTGTTGCTGCCGACCCTGCTGAGCACCGGGCCGGGCACACGCTTCGTCGCCGGCCGCCTTGGCGGACAACTCGACGGCACGGCCGAACTTCGCGACCTCTCCCTCGGCTGGGGCGGGCCGACGACGGTCATCGGCGCGAGCATCTACGACGCCGACGGCCGCAAGGTGGTCGAGCTGGGCGAGCTCTCGACCGACGCGGGACTTTGGACGCTTATCACCGGCGGCATGCGGGGCGAGCTCGCCCTCGGCGACACCGTTATCCGCGGCAGCCTGCCCGTTGTCGAGCTCTACCCCGACGGCACCACAAACCTCGACCGCGTCTTCGGAACCGCCGACGCCGACGAGGAATCGGGCGACACGACCCGCGTCACCGGCGACCTCGCGATCGACTTGGACATGACCGTCCAACGCGCCAGCGGCCCGCCGTCCGATGCGAGCCGCACGGTCGGCACACCCGTGAAAGTCTCGATCGAGGATGCGACGGTCGCGTTGGGGGACGACGGGTCGATCGCCAACAATCTGCCGATCGCGCTGCGTGTCGGCAACGTCGATGCCGGCCGGCTCAGCGCCGTCGGTACGGCCGACCCGGAGGCGGGGGCGATCGACGAGACGATCACGATGACGGCGGTCGACCTCGGCGCCGCGGCGCTGCTGGTGGAGGCGTTTGATCTAGCCCCGTTCCCCTACGAGGCGGCGGGAACGCTCAACGGCGAGTTTCGGCTCGACAGCGCCGCCGGCACGCTCGCGGGCGGGCTGACGGTTGACACGTTCGCCGTCCGGCCACTTGACGGTGGCGAGGGGTATGCGAACGAGCGGCTCACGCTCGACCTCAGCGGCAGCTTCGACCAGGCGGCGAACACGGCGACCGTGGACGAGCTTCGCCTGCAAACCGACGGCGACGGCAGCGCGACGTTGGCCGCCGCGCTCGACCTGCCGACCGAGGACCGGCCGGCCGGCCCGCAGTCGTTGCGCGACATCTCCATCGACGTCGACACGCCGTACCTGACCGTCCGCGACAGCGGCCCGGCGGCGTCGATCGGCGGGCTCGACCTGGCCCTCACGGCCGACCTCGACGCGATCCAGCAACGCTTCAGCGGGCTGATCGGCGACGACGTGACGGTCGGCGGCGCGGTCGACGGGACGGTCAAGACGCGCGTCAACGGGGCGAGCATCCAGGGCGCCATCCGGCTCAACGGCTCCGACGTCCGCTACGCCGATGCCGGCGGCGAGGAGGGGGCGCGGCGGGAGCTCTCGCTGGACGCGATGTCGCTCTTCGTCGTCCCGACGCTCCAGCCGGCGGACGATTCCCTCGAACTCGTCAGCCTGCTCGTCCGTGCCGACGCGGAAGATGCCGGCGGTCCGCTCGTCTCGCTCGATTCAATGCTAAGCGAGATCACGCCACCCGAGGACGAGGAGGGCCAGACGAGCATCGGCTCGATCCAGATCACGAAGCTGGAGGTGCCCGACGCGCAGCGCTTCGGCCGCGCCTTTGGCGACTTTGCGGAGCTGCCGGAGCTGGAGTCGAACCCGGGGCCGATCGTCGTGACCGGCACGCTCGCGTGGGACGGCGAGGCGAGCCTGGCGACGGTGGCGGCGCCGCTGGCGGTGTCGGTGGCCGGGGCGACGGTGGCTCAGGTGGAGTCGCTGGACTTCGCCACGCCGGCCGAAGGCGAGTCGAGCGTCGACGTGACGGCGTCGCTGCCAGACCTTGCAGCCGCCAAGCCGTTGCTGGTGGCCTTGGGCAGCCTTAAAGCCGAAGCCGACGCTCCGACTGGTGGGGCGATCGTCACGTTCAGCGGAACGTTCGACGCCGAGGAGGCGCTGGCGACGCTCGACGGCGAGGGCCTGCTGAAGCTCGCGGACGTGGTGGCCATGGGCGCTTCGGCGTCGGGCAATGTGCCGCTCCGCGCCAGCGGCGGCGTCGTGCGCGTGCCGGATGACGCGGCGCCCCTCGTCGCCAACGACGGCCAGCTCGCGATCGCCAGTTTGGCCTTGAACCTCGACACGCTCCGCCTCACCGGCCCGGCCGGATCGCTCGCAACGGGCGTGAACCTGAACCCGGTGCTGCTCGACGCGCTGGGGCAGTTCGTTCACCCGGTGCTGACCGAGCCGCAAGAGGCCGGCGGCCTGCTCGACGTGCGCCTCGACGGGCCGCTCGACCTGAACCTGTCCGACCCGTTCGGGCCCGAGGGCGGCACGCTGGCTATCACCTTCAACATCCGCGAGTTCCGCGTCGACAACGACGTGATCGGCGAGGTGGCGCAGGCCGTCGCCGATCAGGCCGCCACGATCGCGGGCGTCGAGGCGCGGACCCTTCGCAGCATCCCCGGCCTCGGCGGCGAAGTCGACAAGGCCCTGGCCCGGCTGAATCTCGAACAGGAGGTGCGCGACGAGATCAGCTCCTTGCGCGGCAGCGTGCCCGACAGCGAGTTCCGCCTCGACCGCGGCGTCGCGAGCACGCGCGTAACCTTCAACGTCGCCGACCCCCGCGCCTCGGCCGACGCTTCGGAGGCGGACAAGCGCTACGCCCTCACGTTCGCCGGGGCCGTCAACGTGCAGACGCTGGCGGTCGATCTCTCGACGACGGTGCCGACCAACCTTGTCGAGAAATGGCTCGGCGAGAACCCGGACTACCTTGCCGACTACCTCGGCGAACGGCCGATCCGCCGGATCATGCCCGATGGCTTCACCCTCGCGCTCGGCGGCACCACGCGGCGGCCGACGGTCGATGCGGTCGGCAGCCTCAACCAGATCATCCCCCGCGCTGTCAACGCCGCGGTCGAGCGGCAGACCGGCGACCTGCTGAACGACCCCGGCAAGGCAATCGACCGGCTGCGCGGGTTGTTCGACTAACGCCGGCGCACGCGGCCGGGGAACGTTGTTTGCCCGCGTCCGATGCGACCCGTACATTCCCGGCCCCGGACGTTGCCGGGGTCTCTACTCATTTTCCCCGTTAGCCGCCAAGCGCTAGGAGCTGCCGTGCCAGACCTTCACGACCTGCCCGAGGGCCACAGCCTGTTCACCAGCGAGAGCGTCTCGATGGGCCACCCCGACAAGGTGAGCGACCAGATCAGCGACGCGATCCTCGACGCCCTCATGCAGGCGGAGATCGACGCCGGCAGCCAAGGCTCGCCTGAAAACCTGCGCGTGGCCGTCGAGACGCTCGTCACGACCGGCCAGGTCGTGCTGGCCGGCGAGGTGCGGACAACGCAGTACGTGGAGGTCCAGGAGATCGCCCGCGAGACCATCCGCCGCATCGGCTACACCGACCCGCTCATGCGGTTCGACGGCGACTCGTGCGGCGTGCTGAGCGCGATTCACGCCCAAAGCGAGGACATCGCCCGCGGCGTTGACAACGAGGGCGGCAAGGCCGACGCCGAGCCGGGCGCGGGCGACCAGGGCCTGATGTTCGGCTTCGCCTGCCGCGAGACCGACGCCTACATGCCCCTGCCAATCCACCTCAGCCACCGCATCGTCGAGAAGCTCGCCGAACTGCGGCAAAACGGCGAGATGAAGTGGCTCCGGCCCGACTCCAAGAGCCAGGTCACGGTTGAGTACGACAACGCCACGCCGCCCAGGCCGGTGCGCGTCCACACGGTCGTCGTCTCGACACAGCACGACGAAAGCGTGCTCGACGGCAAGCTCTTCAGCGAAGCCGCGAAGCAGGAGCTGATCGAGAAGGTCATCAAGCCGTGCATTCCCAAGGAGTACTTCAAGGGCGAGCCGATCTACCACGTGAACCCGACGGGCATCTTCGTCATCGGCGGGCCCCACGGTGATGCGGGGCTGACGGGGCGGAAGATCATCGTCGACACCTACGGCGGCCGGGGCCGGCACGGCGGCGGGGCGTTCAGCGGAAAGGACCCGAGCAAGGTCGACCGCAGCGCCGCGTACATGGCCCGGTACGTCGCCAAGAACGTCGTCGCGGCGGGCCTTGCCGACGAGTGCGAGGTGCAGCTTGCCTACGCCATCGGCGTGGCGGAGCCGGTGAGTGTGAATGTCGTGACCAACGGCACGGGCAAGGTGAGCGCCAGCAAAATCATCAAGCTCATCCGCGAGCACTTCGCCCTCACGCCGCGCGGCCTGATCAAGCAACTCGGCCTGCTCAAGCCGATCTTCCAGCAAACCGCCGCCCACGGCCACTTCGGCCGCGAGCCGGGCGCCGACGGCTCCTTCGGCTGGGAGAAGACCGACAAGGCCGACACCCTCCGCCAAGCCGCGGGGCTGTAGAACCACGAGTTTCCAAACCAAACCGCGTTGCAACGCAACGCTGGTCTGGACAAGCGGATGTTCATTCCCGTTCGCCGGACCAGCGTTGCGTTGCAACGCGGTTTGGTTCGTATTCACCGTGCCGGGATGCGGGGGTTGCCGAGGCGGAGGTCGACCCAGTTGGGATAGTTGCCGCTCGGGCCAAACTGCTCGCGTGTTTTGCGGAGCCCGGCCAGCTTTTCGTCGACGGTCGCCTCGACCAGAAAGTCCTTCGAGCGCGGCGAGCGGCCCCAGTAGAGGTCGGTGCCGTAGCGCGTCCGCAGGACAATCGGCGAGGGCGGGCCGTTTTGCGTGTTCGCGTGCCGCAGGCTCGCGACGCCCTCGACGTCGATGGTCGCCACGTCCGCCGCCTCGGGCCGGCCGTGAAGCAGGACGGCCATGTCGAGCCCGGCCCGCAGGTCGCTGCCGTTCCACTGGCCGCCCGGCTGCGGCGGGACGGCCTTCACGCCCTCGATCACCCGCGGCGCGCCGTCGCCGGGACGCTGCACGATGTTCGCCAGGTCGTCGTAGCGGTACTGCATCGGCAACAGGATCGCCCCCGTGCCGCCTTCGGGCTGGGCGTCGGCGACAAGGCGGTACTCGCCGATGTCGCGGGAATCGGCCGTGCGGACGATCGCGACCGGCTCGCGCCAGGTGCAGTCGATCCAGATCATCCCCGGCTCGCCCGGACGTGCCGGCGCCTCGCGACGCACGGAGTGGACGGCCATCACCCAGGCGTCGCCCGCGAGGCGGCTGTGGATCGACTGCAACAGCCGGTCGTCGAGCGGGCTCGCCGGCGCGTCCTCGGCCAACAGCCTCAGCGGCTCGACGATCTGGCCCGCGATGCGGTCGCTCATCCAGGCCGGCCGGTCGGTGAGGCCGATCATCGGCGGCGTCGCGGGGATTGCGACGCTGTCGCGCACGTACGCCGACAGGGCCGAGTACCCGACAGACGCGCCCCCGACAGCCACCGCGATCGCCCCGACGACGGCGCCACGCTTCAGCAGCAGCTTGCGCCGCTCCTTCTGCTCGGCCAACGCCTTCGCGGAGAGCTTGGGCTTCTTCGCCTTGGTGGGCTTGCGGTCGGACTTGGGTTTGGGGGTGACGCGCGGCATAACGGCTATCGGGCGTATCGGCCGGCCGCGGCGGCATTCGCCAACAGCGCGAGCGAGACGGGATTCCCGCGAGCGAGACGGGCGGCTGGCGAGCCGCTGTGAAACGGCACCGCCACTTAGCGGCCCCTCAACCGACCGCCCGCGGCTCGCGGGAATGAGCGCACCATAGCGGACGATCCTTGCAACGTTGATTCGATAGCCGCGACGCCACGCGTCGCGGTCCGTCGTCGTTGTTGCAGCAGTGCCCGACCGCGCCGCGTTGCGTCGCGGCTACCCACGCGTGTTGACCAATTGGACCCAACCGTTATTCAAACGTCACCTCGCAGCCCGCCTCGGCGGCGCGGTAGACGCCGTTGAGGATCTTCTGCACCGCCAGCCCTTCGGCGCCGCTGCTGATGTTCTCTCGCTCGCCGCGCGCCACTTGCAGAAAGTGCAGAACCTTCTCGTTCCAAATGTCCGTCTTGTCCATGTAGGCCGGCTTGAGGTTCTGCATAAAGCCGTTCAAATCGGTGTAGACCTCCCCCTTGCTCCAAACGGCCCCGCCCTTGGTGCCCATGAGCTGCACGTCGTTGTGCGAGTCGGGGATGTGCGCCGCAAAGCTCGCCTCGATCACCAGGCTGCTGCCGTTGGCAAACTTCACGTGGCCCACGGCCAGGTCCTCGACGGTGTAGACCTTGTGGTCCCAGTTGGGCCACATGTTTTCGGTTTGATCGGGCTTGTTGCCGAGGTACGTCCACGTCTGGCCGGTGACGGCCACGGGCTCGGGCACGCGGCCCATCAGGAAGACGGCCAGCTCCAGCAGGTGGACGCCCATGTCGATCATCGGCCCGCCGCCGTTCTTGGCCTTGTCGCCGAAGGTGCCCCAGTTCGGGATCCCGCGCCGCCGCAACGCCTGCACGCGCGTGTAGACGATGTCGCCCAACATGCCCGCCTCCACCTGCTTCTTGATGAAGCGGCTTTCGGCGTGGTACCGCCACTGAAAGCCGATCACGAGCTCGCGTTTGGCCTTCGTTGCGGCGGCGAGCATCGCCTCGGCCTCGGCGACGGTGCGAGCCATCGGCTTCTCGACCATCGTGTGCAAGCCCGCTTCCAGGCAGCCGATCGTCATCTCGCTGTGCAGTGCGTTGGGCGTGCAGACGACGCAGGCATCGAGCTCGTCGGCGTGCGTCTTGAGCATCTCCCGCCAGTCTTCGTAGCGGTTTTGCAGGCCGTGGTTGTCGACGGCGAGGTCGAGGGCCTTCGGGTTGATGTCCGCCCCGGCGATAAAGTCGACGCCGCCGGCCTTTTGCTTGACCTTCTCCAGCGCCCGCAGGTGCTGCGCGGCGATGCCGCCCACGCCGATGTACGCGAGGCGAAGCGGGCGGCCTTTAATCTTCTTGGCAGTGATGGGCATGGGTCTGGGTCGGGTGGGATTTATCCCACCTCTGGGTTTGTACGGATGGTGGGATAAATCCCACCCTACGGCTCCGCGACGAAGCGCGTCGTCAGCGTGCCGACGTTGCCGATCTCGACCTCGTACACGTCGCCGTCTTTCAAGAACACCGGCGGCGTCCGGGCGGCGCCGACGCCCGCGGGCGAGCCGGTCAGGATCACGCTGCCGCGGCGCAGCGTCATCGTCTCGCTCAGCGACGCAATGATCTTCCGAACGGAAAAGATCATGTTCCGCGTGTTCGACGTTTGCACCGTCTCGCCATTTAACCGGCCGACGATCGAGAGGTCGTTCGGGTCGGCGATCTCGTCGCTCGTGACGAGGTAAGGGCCGAGCGGGCAAAAGCCGTCGAAGCTCTTGCCGCGCGCGAACTGCCCGCCGTTGAGCTTCGGGTCCTTCTGCCAGTCGCGGGCGCTCACGTCGTTCGTGCAGCAGTAGCCGAAGACGTGGTCGAGGGCGGCATCCTCGTCGACGTGCCGCGCGTCCCTGCCAATGACGACCGCCAGCTCCGCCTCGTAATCGACCTTCTCGCTGTTGCGGGGCAGTTGCACCGGGTCCATCGGGTGGCCGAGCGCGTTGGAGCTCTTGATCCACATCATCGGGTTGACGGGCAGATCCGCCTCGGCGGCGCCCATCTCCTTGGCGTGGTCGAGGTAGTTCTTGCCGATGCCGAGGATGTCGGTCGGCACGAGCGGGGCGAGCAGGCGATCGGGCGCCGCGTCGGCGGGCTCGTCGGTGGCGGCGAGGCTGAAGACGTCGTCGCCGCGGGCGAGCCGAAACCCGCCGCCGGTGTCGATGGCGTAGGTCGGCTTGCCGTCGCGAAGGAACCGTGCGATTCGCATGGCGGGGAATATAGCGACCGTGCCCGCGGCCACCACATCGTCGCGCCGCGCCGCGACCCCTATGTTTGTGGCCCCATGGCCGAGACGAACGCATCCGACCTGAAAATCCTCATCGCCGACAAGCTCGCTCCCGAAGGGCTGGAGCTGCTGAAAGAGGCGGGCATCGCCTTTGACGAGAAGGTTGGGCTAAGCGAGGGCGAGCTGGCCGCCATCGTTGGCGAGTACGACGGGCTGGCGGTGCGCAGCGGGGCGAAAGTGACCGAGACGGTGCTGGACAACCCCGGCCGGCTCAAGGCGATCGCTCGCGCGGGCGTGGGCGTGGACAACATCCACCTGCCCACCGCGACGGCCAAGGGCATCCTCGTCGTCAACACCGCCGCCGCCAGCACGCTGTCGACCGCCGAGCACGCGCTGGCTCTCATGTACGCCCTGGCCCGTCGCATTCCCGCGGCCGACGCGCACGTACGCGGCGGCAACTGGAAGCGCAACCAGTTCAGCGGCACGCAGCTTGCCGGCAAGACCCTCGGCGTCGTCGGCCTCGGCCGCATCGGCCAGACTGTGGCCACGCGCGCCCTCGCGATGGAGATGGACGTCGTCGGGTTCGATCCGTTCTTCAAGGGCGAGACCGCCCTCGACGGGCGCGTGCGCGTGATCGCCGACTTCGACGAGTTCCTGAAAAAGCTCGATGTCATCACCTTCCACGTCCCCGGCGGCGAAGGCACAAAGCACCTGCTCGACGCGAACCGCCTGAAGAACGTCGCAAAGAAGACGCTGCTGGTCGTCAACGACGCGCGCGGCGAGGTGGTCGACGAGTTCGCCCTCGCGGACGCCCTGAAGAACGGGGATATTGCCGGCGCCGCCATCGACGTCTTCGCGACCGAGCCGCCACAGAAGGATCACCCGCTGTTCGGCCTAGACAATGTTGTCCTCACGCCGCACCTTGGGGCGAGCACGGAGGAGGCGCAAAACGCCGTTGCCGTCGAGGCGTGCCGGGCGCTGATGGCCTTTCTGCTCCACGGCGAGATCAGCGGGGCGGTCAACCTCACGGGCGTGAAGCTCGATTTGCCCAGCGACGAGGCCCCGTTTGCCGACTTCGCCAGCCGCGCCGGCCGGCTGCTGACGGCGTTCTTTGCCGACGGTGGTGGGGGCGGGTTCAAGACGCTCACCGTCCGAGCCAGCGGCAACCGGGTGCAGAAGAACCTCGAGACGCTCAAGCGCCTCGCCGCCGTCGAGATGCTCGGCGCGGCGATGGAGACACCCGTGAACGTGGTGAACGTCGAGCCGCTCGCTGACGAGCGCGGCATCGAATTGATCGGCATCAAGGAGAGCGCGCCGCCGTCTGGCATGACCGGCGACATCGTCGGCGTCCGCGCCGGCGACGACGAGCGCAGTGGCCACCGCATTCTCGGGACCGCCTACTCCGACGGCCTGCCGCGCATCCTGCGGATTGACGACTTCGCGATGGACCTGATCCCGAGCGGGCCGATGGTGCTGATCGAAAACGACGACCAGCCGGGTGTGATCGGCAACGTCGGCCACGCCTTCGGGGAGGCCGGCATTAACATTGCCGACATGGTCATCAGCCGTGCGGCGCAGCGGGCGCTGATGGTCCTGAAGGTCGACGCGTCGCCGACCGAGGCCCTCGTCGCTAAGCTGCGTGGCCTGTCGAATGTCCGCCGCGTGATGCACGTCACGCTTCCGCCGCTGCGGTGAGTCTGGTTTACGCGTGGCCGCGATCGCTTCTTTGAGCGACAATAACCGAGTGACCGCCGCGCGACTTTCACCCTCGACCGCTCCCGCCGACGCGGACACGTCTGGATCCACCGACCGTTCGGACAACGACGGCAATGGCGAGAAGCAAGGCTTTCAGTGGTGGCACTGGGCCATCGGCGGGGCGATTGTCGTCGCGGCGGCGCTGGCCATCTGGCTGCTGCCGGTCACGGACTGGCTTCGCGTGAGCATCGCCTGGATTGACGGTCTGGGCTGGATCGGCCCGGTCGCGTTCGTCGGCATCTACATCCTCGTCGTCTGCCTCGGCGGACCAAGCACGCCGCTGAACATCGGCGCGGGGCTTGCCTTCGGCGTGCTCTGGGGCGCGCTGTGGGCGATCGTCGCGACATCGCTTGGGGCGATCGTCAGCTTCCTCCTCGCCCGCCACCTGCTGGGCGATTGGGTGCAAAAGAAGATGGAGTGCTACCCCACGTGCGACGCGGTGCTCGATCAGTGCGAGAAGGAGCCGTGGAAGCTGCTGCTGATGGTTCGCCTGCACCCGATGCTGCCGACGGCGCTGACGAACTACTGCATCGGCACGACCACGGTGAAGCTCTGGGTCTTCACCGCCTGCACGTTCCTGGCGAGCATTCCGACGCGCCTGGTCTACGCCTACCTCGGCAGCGCCGGCCACATGACCCTGACCCACGGCGGCGAGGAGGAAGGCATCAGTGCGACCGACTGGTGGATGTACGGCACCGGCTTCGCCCTGGCCCTGGTGCTGTCGGTTGGCCTGACGTGGTTCGTGCGGCGCAAGCTGAAGAAGGTGGAGGAGGAGGCGTAGGGGGCTTAGTCTCGATCCGATTGCCTCGTTTGGTGAAACTCCGCCCGAACCTTCGCGATCAGGTCGGCGGAGTGGCGAAAGTTGGTCCGCGTTGTGAGGTTTGTGAGTGCGGCATCAAAGTTGAGCAGTCGCTTGCTCCCGGCGTCGATGAGTAGGCCGAGGGTGCCGATTACTTTGAGTTCCGCGGTACGCGCGAGTGCGCGAGCTTCCAGATCATCGCACAGGAAAACGTCGGCTTTCGCTTCGAGCGCAAGGGCGATTGCCGCTCTTTCTCCGGCGCCGCGCCTCGCTGTATCAACGGCCGCCAACGAAGTCGGATCATTCTGTGGAACGAGCCATGCCGGCGAATGCGTGATGAAACTGCGGACGGCAAGGGGTGCGCGAGGGGCTGACAGTTCCGTCACAACCGACTGCGGAACCAGCACGCGGTGGAAGAGCTTTGACAGCACGTCAGTCGCACTGATCGCCGCGAGGTAGTGCAGCGGCCCGGCGTCGGTCACGGCGACGTCGCGACTCATCCTTCGCGGCGGTTGAGCGCGTCGAGCGTCTTCACATCATCCTCGAAGTCAGCGGTTCCATAGTTGGGCCCGACGCCGTGCTCGGCAAGCCATGCTTCGGCCGTCCAGCGGTCGCCGCCAAGCAGAACGCCGAGTCGGCTGATGCTGATGCGACCTTCCTTATAAACGTCGATCAACAGAAGATCACGCGACCGCTCCGCAACGTCGACTCCACCGGCGGCAAGTTCCTCGGCGAGTTCTTCCGGAATGTCGAGCGTGACGGTCATCCGCGGTGATTCTACCCGATCAAGCCTCGTGCTTGCTATGCGTGAACGAGACTTTGGAAAAGCGCATCAGGTTTCCGCCAGCAGGCGGCACCCTTCGCGTAACTTCTCGTCCGTCGTCGCGAAGCTGATGCGAACGTGCGTGTCCTGCCCGCTGAAGACGCCGCCGGGGATGACCAGCACGTTCCGCTCGATCATCCGTTCGCAGAACTGCGTCGCCGTCAAATCGAGGTGTTCGGGAACTCGGGGAAAGGCGTAGAAGGCGCCGTCGGGAGTGGTGAGGTTGAACGGGTCTCCCAGCGTCTGGACGACGATGTCCCGCTTGCGGCGGTAGGCGGCAATGTGGTGCTCGGTCGGCAGATCCATCGCCGTCAGGGCGGCGTGTTGAAAGGGGCTGGGGGCGCACACGTAGGTGTACTGCTGGAGCTTGATCATCTGGTCGATGATCGGCTCCGGGCCGATCGCGTAGCCGAGGCGCCAGCCGGTCATGCCGTACGTTTTGCTGAAGCCGCGCAGCAGGATCGTGCGGTCGTAGAGCGTGTGCAGGCTCGGGACCGTTTTCGCCTCGCCGTAGAGGAACGGGACGTAAATCTCATCGGCGACGACGAGCAGATCGTGCTTTCTCGCCAGTTCGGCCGCGGCCTTCACCTCGGCCTCGGTCATCGTCACGCCGGTCGGGTTGCTGGGCGTGTTGAGGATCAGCAGCTTCGTCCGCGACGTAATCGCGGCCTCCACCTTGTCGGGGTCGAAGCGGAAGTTCGGGTACGAATCGATCGGCACGCTCTTGCCGCCGGCCATCGTGACGAGGTGGCGGTACATCACGAAGTAGGGATCGAGGAAGGCCACCTCGTCGCCCGCGTCGATGGTGGCCAGAATGCTCAAAAACAGCCCGCCGCTCACGCCGCTCGTGATGAAGACTTGGCCGATGGGGACGCCGTGCTCGGCGGCGATCCGGTCGCGCAGCGGGCCGATGCCCTGGGTCGGCGTGTAGCGGTTCTCGCCGCGGCGGATGGCGTCAATGGCCGACTGCTTGGCTTCTTGCGGCACGTCGAAGTCGGGCAGGCCGATCGACAGGTTAATAGGATCCTTCAGCTTGGCGGCAAGGTCGAAGACGCGACGGATGCCGCTGGCGTCGACGCCCTTGGCGCGGTCGGAAACGAAGTCGGCAAGCGATCGGGGCGTTTCGGCGAGCATGGGGCAGAGAGTACCCTGTCCGCATGAGCGAGAAGACGGTGGCCGATCTGGCGGAGGCGATGGAGGCGATCGCGCCCACGCGGCTGGCCGAGCCGTGGGACAACGTCGGCCTGCTGCTGGGCGATCCCGAGGCCGACCTGGCGGGGGGCGTGCTGCTGACCATCGACCTGACGCCGGCGGTGTTGCAGGAGGCCAAAGCCAGCCGGGTGGCGGCGGTGGTCGCCTATCACCCGCCGATTTTCAAGGGAATGAAGTCGGTTCTCGCCGGGAGCGTCGACAGCGGCATCGTCTACGAGGCCGCCCGATCGGGCCTTGCGCTCTACTCGCCGCACACGGCCCTCGACGTCGCGCCCGGCGGAACGAACGACGTGCTGGCCGACTGCATCTACCTGACCGACCGCACGCCGCTCAAGCCGGCCTCGCCGGGCGAAGGGGAGCACAAGCTCGTCACGTTCATCCCGACGGACAAGGCCGACGCGGTTGTCGATGCCGTGTTCGCCGCCGGGGCGGGGCACGTGGGCGATTACAAGGAGGCGAGCTTTCAATCAAGCGGCGTCGGCACGTTCCACGGAACGGATGGCACGAACCCGCAGTACGGCCAGGCGGGGCGGCGGGAACGGGTCGACGAGTTGCGCGTCGAACTGCTCGTGCCAAAGGGGCGCGAGGCGGCCGTGATCGCGGCGCTGAAGGAGGCCCACCCGTACGAGGAGGTGGCGTTCGACTTGCTTCGTCGCGCGGAGGTGAACGACGGCGTCGGCCTGGGACGGATCGGCGACTTCGAAGAGCCCGTGCCGCGCAAGGTGCTCATCGGTCGGCTACGCCGCGAGATCGGCATCGACCACGTCCTCGTTGCCGGCCCGCAGTCGGACGAGGTGCAGCGCGTAGCCGTCTGCGCCGGCAGTTGCGGCGGGGAGATGCTCGACCTCGCCGCCGCGCGCGGGGCCGAACTGTACGTCACCGGCGAACTGCGCCACCACGACGCCCTGCGCGCCGCCCGCCTCGGCATGACGGCCGTTTGCGTGCTGCACTCCAACAGCGAACGCTGCGTGCTCGACCGCGTCGCCAAGACGCTAGCGAAGGAGCTCGACGTGTCGGTGCAAGTGAGCGAGGAAGACACCGACCCGTTCCGAATTTACTGAGGCGCAAAGTGATTCACCCGATCACGATGGACCAGATCGTGTCGGCGCCGACCAGCAGTGCCACGCCTGCCACGGCGATGACGGCGCCGCCGACGGCGCGGAGGGTGACGCGCTCGCCCGTCAACGCGGCGAGCGGCAGCACCCAAACGGGCGTCGTCGAGAGCAGCGTCTGCACCGGACCGGCGGGGGCCCGCGCGAAGGCGACTTGTTGCAGCCAGATGCCGCCGTAGGTGCCCATGAGAGCGGCGGTGATGACGATTAGCCAGAGGTTGAGCGAGGCCCGCGGCTTTGGCGGACGAGGGCGTTTGGCCGTCGCGCGGAGCAGGGCGACGACGGGCAGCAGCACGACCGTCGCGGTGCCGAGTCGCCAGAGCGCGGTGCTTAGCGGGTCGAGCGAGTCGGCCGGCAGGTCGCGCAGCGCACCGCGATTCATCAGTGCCCCAACGGCTTGGCAGGCGGCGGCGATCAGGCCGAAGACGACGCCGATCGCCAGCTTGTTCGGCGTCGTCGTCTTCTCCGGCGGCATCGGGCGGTTGGCGACCGGGCCGCTGTCGCGCTCGGCAACCACCCACGCGACGCCGGCGACGGTGAGGCCCGCGCCAAGCCAAGCCGGGGGGCTCAGGGATTCGCCGAGCACAACCGCGCCGCCGATGACGACGAGGGGCGTCGCGAGCAGGCTCAGCAACGCCACGCGGCGGGCGCCGATCGCGTTGACGCAGGCGAAGTAGAAGGAGTCGCCGATGGCGATGCCGAGGATGCCGCTGGCGGCGAGGAGCCAGAGTCGCCAGCGGTCGAGGGCGAGCAGCTCGGCGTGGCCCGGCCGTTCGATCAGCCAGAGCGTGAAGGCGAACAGGCTTGTCGCGAACACGCCCTTGATGGCGTTGAGCGTCATCGGCGGCAGCACGCGACCCGCCCGGCCGTAAAGCAGCGTTGCGACCGCCCACAGCATTGCCGCGGACGTCGCCGCCGCGTAGCCGAGGGTCTCCGCCGAGCCGAGCACGCGGCAGCGTAGGGCGTGCGCCCCAACGGTGTGGCACGTGTTTACGCGGCGCGGCGGCCGAGGTCGTCGCGGGCGGCGACGAGGTCGGAGAGCGACTCTGCCCATTCCACACCGAGGCGGCAGCCGATGACGAAGCCGCCGGTTTGGTAGTCGGGGCGGCCCCAAAGGACGGTGCAGCGCAGGAAGACCGGCCGATCTCGCCGCGCGCGTCGGCCGGCGTGTTCGTGGACGGGTGCCAGGGCGACGCTGACGGCGGTGTCGGTTTCAAGCGGCTCGGTGAGCAGCAGGCTGACGCCCTCCATGGAAACGTCGCGCAGCCGTCCGGCGACGTGTCGGCCAAAGCCGCTTGTGCCAAGGATGCGGATGCTCGCGACCACGCCGTTGCCGGCCAGGCGGTCGCGTGGCTGCTCGCGCCGATCGTCGGCGGGAATCAACCGGATCGCCTTGGGCGTCGCGGCGTCTTCGAGCCGGTCGGCGGAGGCCTGCATCCACGACTGGATGCGCCGAAACTCGCCCTTGGGAAAGCGGTGCTCGCCGACGGCGAGGGAGTCGGGGGAGGATGCGGAGAAGAGCTTGAAGGGCATGGCGAACCTCGCGGGTGGCGGCGAGTGGTGGGCGGGTGGGCGGCGAGTCGCCCGGTAGGTACATCGGCGACCAACCCGTCTAAACCCTGCCGTACCGACTGCACCGCCCGGTTGTCGGACGTGCCCGGCGTGTCCCGGCTATATTTCTGGCACATGCAACATCCCCGGCTCCTCGCTTGGAGCGTTCTCCTTTGTCTGCACCTCCTCGCCGGCTGCGGCCCTGATGACGAGCAAAGCGTGATCGCCGATCTCGAGGACGTGATCGTCTACGACACCGGCACCGGGCTGGCGATGCCCATCGCCATCTCGCCGGATTGGCAGCACGTGGGCATCGTTCACGGGACGAAGAACGGCGGCGACCACCACACGATGGAGCGCGTCGGCCCGGCCGGCGCGGCGTCGGCCGACTTCACGCGGGTGGTCGAGGAGGGCGTGGTCTGGTCGCGCGATGGACGCCTGGCCCACTTCGCCTCCGGACCGCTCGGCGTCGGCGAAGGCCGGCACCTGCTGATTGACGGCGAGAAGCCGATCGGCCCGCTCCGCAACACGAGCCTGCCCCGCTTCAGCTTCAGCCCCGACGGCCTGCACTGGGCGGCGCTTCCGACGATCGGGCCGGCCAGGTTCCCGGAACTGTGGGTCGACGGCCAAGTCGTTGCCCCGCCCGGCACCGAAATCAGCGCCGCCGAAGGCATGGGTGTAAACGAGTTCCGCTGGCAGCCCGCCGCCTCGGGCGCCGGCTACGACCTGCACGTGCGCACCGCCGAAGGGTGGTTTAACGCGAGTGGTCAAAGCGTGCCGGAGCCGCCGCTGCTGCCGGCCGCCGCGGCGCCCGCGATCACGCGCGGCCTCGACAACCCGGCCGATCCGAAGTTCAGCGAGATCACGATCGGGACGGCCGCGCCGAAAGTCGTCATTCGAACGCCGCGCAGCACGCGGTCCTTGCAGCAGTTGCTTGTCGACGGCCGCGACCTCGGGTCATTTGACCTGATCCTCCACCGGGACGGCGAGGGCTCGCGCACCTACTACCACACCCAGCCGGACGGCCGCCTGCTCTTCTACGCGGTGAAGAATCGCAAGCTGCACCGCCTGATCGTTCGGCCGGGGTAGGAGGAGAGACGCGACCTCACGAATCCCACCCTGGGCGAGGCTTACTCGCCCACGGCCCCGCCCATGAAGCCTTCGAGCTTGCGGCTACGCACCGGGTGCTGAAGCTTACGGATCGCCTTGGCCTCGACTTGGCGGACGCGCTCGCGCGTCACCTTGAAGATGCGGCCGACCTCTTCGAGCGTGTACGTGTAGCCGTCGCCGATGCCGTAGCGGAGCTTGATGATCTCGCGCTCGCGATACGTGAGCGTCTTGAGGACCTGCTCGATCTTGTCCTTGAGCATCTCGCTCGTGGCGGAGTCGACGGGGTCGTCGGCGCGCTCGTCCTCGATGAAGTCGCCGAAGTAGGAGTCTTCGGATTCGCCAACCGGGCGGTCGAGGCTGATCGGGTGGCGGCTGATCTTCATCACGCGGCGCGTCTCGGCGACGGTCATCTCGGCACGCTCAGCAATCTCCTCCATCGTCGGCTCGCGGCCGTGCTCCTGCATGAGCGACTTCTGGATGTTCCGCAAGCGGCTCATCGTCTCGATCATGTGGACCGGGATGCGGATCGTCCGGGCATGGTCGGCAATGGCGCGCGTGATGGCCTGGCGGATCCACCACGTCGCGTACGTGCTGAACTTGAAGCCGCGGCGGTACTCGTACTTGTCGACGGCGCGCATCAGCCCGGTGTTGCCCTCCTGAATGATGTCGAGGAACGAGAGGCCACGGTTGCGGTACTTCTTGGCAATCGAGACGACCAGCCGCAGGTTGCCGCCGCTGAGTTTGCGCTTGGCGTCTTCGTAGCGATTGTGAATCTTGCGGATCGCGACGATGCGCTCGTGCAGGCGGTCGGCGTCTTCGAGGACAAGGTCTTCGAGGCCGGCCCGTTCCTGCTGGCAGACTTCGAGATCTTCGCTGGCGTCGATGCCGTGAGCGGCGGCGCGGCCGCTGGTGTGCAGCTTCTTCAACTCGCCGATGCGCTGCTCGAGCTCGACCATCTTGCTGCCGATGCTCGACAGCTTTTTCATCAGCGGCGAGATGCGGCTGGTGCGCAGGGTCGTCTCCTCGATCAGCCGGACGATGCGCCGCCGGCGGCGGCGCAGGCGGCGGTCAATCTCCTCTCGCTCCTTCTTGAGCTTCGCCTCGCGGAACGCTGCCCAGTCGTGGCGGTTGCGCTCCAGCATCCGCCGCACGGAGGCGAGGTGGACCGGGATGCGGTCGGCCACCGTCTGCTTGTCGGCCATGTCCTCGGCAGTGCTGATCTTCATCGTGCGGTCAAAGGGCAGCGCGCCCTCGCGCACCTGCTCGAGCATCTCGCACGCCTGCTGCTGGCAGTAGTCGCTTTCGAGCACCTTGCTGCGGAAGATTTTGCGGGTGATCTCGATCTTCTTCGCCAGGCTGATTTCCTGCTCGCGGGTCAGCAGCGGAATCTCGCCCATCTGCGTCAGGTACATGCGCACCGGGTCGTCGATGCGTTTGGTCGTGACCTCGGCCAGCTCCTTTTCCAGAGCGGCCAGGTCGATGTCGTCCTCGCCGCCGACCATCAGGTCGTTCTGCTCGTCGTCTGCGTCGACGTGGCCGGCGGGCTCGTCGCCGCGGTGCTCGTCCGGGTCGGCGTCGGCGTGGCCAACCCGCTCGGGCTCATCCGTAAAGCCCTTGATGCCGCGGCTGGAGTCGCTCAGGACCTTGTTGATGAAGTCGTTCTTGCTCTTCTCGAGCTGCGTGCGCTCCGTTTGCGTGACGTTGGTCGCATCCACTGGGTCGGCCACGTCGGCGGCAAGGCCCACGCGGTCGCTGGGCTTGTGGATGCGAATCGTCGGCGCCTCGTGCTTACGCGAGCGGCGCCGCCGGGCCGTGGCGGTCTTGGCGTAGGTGGCCTCGAACTGCTGGACGTCGTTGTCGTCGATCAGGCTGATGCCCATTTCGTCGATGGTCATCAGCAACTGCTCGAGGCGATCGGGGCTGACGACCTCGTCGGGCAGGCGGCTATTGAGTTCCTCGTACGTGAGGTAGCCGCGGTCGGTCCCCATGTCGACAAGGGCGTCGATGCGGCGCTGCACCTCCTC
Organism: Tepidisphaeraceae bacterium; assembly: GCA_965214125.1. Classification (GTDB taxonomy): domain Bacteria; phylum Planctomycetota; class Phycisphaerae; order Tepidisphaerales; family Tepidisphaeraceae; genus CBDCBA01. The sequence continues at coordinate 15,976 of CBDCBA010000007.1, read as the reverse complement.
CTCGCTGCCGGCGCCGATGAGCGGGTCGGTCGGCGGGCGCGGGCCAGACCCAATGGGCCCGTGGCCGTTGGTGTCGGCGGCGGGCTTGGTGTCGGCGGGGGATTGAATTTCGGGCTTCTTCACGTTGGGGTTGGCCTTGCTCTGGTCGGTCCCGGCGGGGCTCCGGGCGGTGCCCCGCGTCGCGTCATTGTTGGAGACATCTTTGGCGACGTTCCTCGCCCGCGTCGTTGCCTGTCCGGCGGCCTCGGGTTTGGGCGGCCGAACCTTGGTGGCGGAGGTGCTTGTTGAACTCATAAGTCGGGGCGTGGTGCCGGGAACCGGCGGGGGCGCCTCGCGCAGTCTCCCCCGCGGGCGGCGGGGGTGAGGACGTTGTGAGGAACCGGGTTACATCGGGTACATCAGTGGCCAAAACGGCGTCGGGCCGAACCGAACCATGCGCTATCCCCACGCCGGGTCAACCCGATTGCGGCGGCGACGGCAACATCCCGAACCGCCCGCGAAAGCGTAGCGCCGGCCGTGCCGCGTGCGCCGCGTGGTCGGGTTCTGCCGGCACCGGTTTCTCGCCTCCTCCCTGAGCCGTTCCGGCCGCGCTCGACGCGGAGGCGGGCCTGTTTCTCATGCTCGCCGACTCGATCCGTCGCGGTCCGTCGTCGACTTCGCCGCGCCCGACGCGGGCTTGACCCGGCCTGCCTCCGCAAGCCGCTTCGTGAGCGAGCGCAGCAATTCCGCCTCGGCGTCGCCAACCGGACTTTCCAATTGGGGCACGCCGCTATCGCCACCCATACGGCGGGTGGCGTGAATCAGTTCGTCCAGCTCCCGCCGCTCCCGCAGGCGACGCATCGACGCGACGGCCTCCGCCGCCACCCGCTCGATCCCGTCGATGCCGCCGTCATCCCGGCCCACCGAGTCGGCCTTGGCCTCGGCGGCGTTGGCGTATTGTATGCAGGTCGACCGCGCCCGCCCGGCCCGATCGGCATCGCCGCCCGCCGATAAAACGGCCGATTCCACCACGCCCAGCCACTCTCCGAACACCGGCTCGCCCTCGTGGCGCAAGTGCTCCCAGAACGTCTCCGCGAGCCAATGCTGCTGGCGGTCGGCGAAGTCGGTCAACTGCACGTGCGGCTGAACCTTTTCCCACAGCGCAGGCCGAACGAACAACGCCCCGAGCAATTCTGCCCCGGCCGAAGCGGCGGCGGTCGTGCCCGCGCGGTGCGGCCGCGCCGGACCGCGTGCCGGCCCGCGATGCGTCTGCCGGGGGGCGAAGCGGCGGTGAAGCTCCTCCGAACTCAGCCCCGTGTGCTTGGCGACCCGCGTCAGGATTGCTCCCCACCGCATCGAGTCGATCGCCGACCCGGCCGACCGCCTCGCCTCGTCAAGCACCTTCAGGTACGCCTCGGTCGCCTGCTGCACCGCAGTCACGCCGCCGCCCGCATGCGTTTGAAGTTGGCGCCACTGGTACGTCAGCGCGTCGGCGGCGGCGTCCACGATCTTACGAAAGGCGTCGGCGCCGTGCTTTAGAAGAAACTCGTCCGGATCGGTGCCCGCCGGAAGCTCGGCGACGGCGACCTCGACCGGCTCGCTCAGGAACAACTCCACGCTTCGCCGTGTCGCCATCCCTCCGGCGGCGTCGGCGTCGAAGACAAGCACGATCCGGTCCGCCAGCCGACGCAGCACCGCCGCGTGCTCGGGCGTGAGTGCCGTGCCGAGGACCGCCACCGCGTTGTCGATGCCGTGCTGGTGTGCCATCGCCGCGTCGGCGTATCCCTCGAACACGACGGCCGTGCGGCTCTTCACAATCGCCGCCTTCGCCACGTCCACGCCGAACAGCACGCGGCTCTTGCTGAACAGCGGCGTCTCGGGCGAGTTCAAATACTTTGCCGGCGAATCGCTTCCCGGCAGCACGCGACCGCCGAACGCAATGGGGCGGCCTTGTTCATCCCGAATCGGGAAGATCACCCGGCCGCGGAAGACGTCGTAGGTGTTGCCGCGCTCGTTCGTTTTGATCAGGCCCGCGTCGAGCAGGGCATCATCGCCGAACTTGTCGGGCAGGCCCTCGGTCGCGAGAAAGTCCCAGGCGTCGGGCGCAAAGCCGACGCCGAACTTTTCGAGCGTCGCGTCATCGAAGCCGCGGCCGATCATGTAGTCGCGGGCGGCCTTGCCTCCATCGCCCAGCAGCGCCTTGCGGAACAGCCCGGCTGCGGCGCTCGTGGCGTCGCGCAGGTGTTGCAGGCGGTCGATTTGTTCCTTGTTCGGTCCGCCGAACTTGGGCAACTCGACGCCAGCCCAGTCGGCGAGGGTGGTCAGGGCGGTGCGGAAGTCACAGCGGTCGCGCTCCATCACGAAGGTGAAGCAGTCGCCCCCCTTTTTGCAGCCAAAGCAGTGAAAGTACCCCTTCTCCGGGTCGACGCCGAAGCTCGGGCTCTTCTCGCTGTGAAACGGGCAGAGCCCGGTGTACCGCCGGCCAACACGTTTGAGCTTAACGGTTTCGCCGACGAGGGCGACGAGGTCGACCGCCGCGCGCACCAGTTCCTTCCCATCGACGCCGTTCGCGAACTGGCTGGGGGCGGGCATACAGAAGGTTCATCGGCTGCGTGGGTCGCGCCGGCCGACCCTGATCCTAGCGCGCCGCCGGCGTTGGCAACGGGTGGGGGCGGTCTATGGTGTCGCCCCGTGCCCGACGCCAACGATTCCATGCCCGTCGCCACCGCGCCGCCGGCCGCCACGCCGATCACGCACCCGTACGCCCGCGACATCGCCGCCGCGGGCGAGGTGCGCACGCTCAGCATCGTCATTCCCGTCTACAACGAGGAAAAGACCGTCGCCAAGCTCGTGGACCTTGTCGTGCGCGCCCACCTGCCGGGTGGCCTGCGGCGGCAGATCATCTGCGTCAACGACGCCAGCAAGGACGGCACCGCCGCCGTCCTTGACGGCCTGCCCGACCGCTACGGCGATATGGGCGACGTCGAGTTCCTCGTCCACCATCAGCCCGTGAACCAGGGCAAGGGGGCCGCGCTGCGGGAAGGGTTCAAGCTCGCGACGGGCGACGTGGTGCTGATCCAGGACGCCGACCTCGAGTACGACCCGGCCGACTACGTGAAGCTGCTCCAGCCCATCGTCGACGGCGTGGCCGACGTGGTCTACGGCAGCCGCTTCATCGGCGAGCCGCACCGTGTGCTCTACTACTGGCACTCGCTCGGCAACAAGTTCCTGACGTGGCTGAGCAACATGTTCACGAATCTGAACCTGACCGACATGGAGGTCTGCTACAAGGCCTTCCGCAAGCCGGTGCTGGATCACTTCCAGATCAAGTGCGACCGCTTCGGTTTCGAGCCGGAAATCACCGCCAAGATCGCCAAGCACCGCCCGCGGCTGCGCATCTACGAGGTTGGGATCGCCTACTACGGCCGCAGCTACGAGGAGGGGAAGAAGATCACGTGGAAGGACGGCGTGAAGGCAATCCTGACGATAATTCGCTTCCGGTTCACGGATTAAGCGTCGATCGGCCGTAGGGTGGGATTCATCCCACCATCTGTCGGAGGTGGGATGAATCCCACCCTACGGGGTCTCTTTGGAATCGACGAGGTTCAGCATCCGCACGATTCGCTTGGCACCAAGCATGAGGACGACGCCGATGAGCAGCGTCGTCAGCGGGAGAGTGAAGAGCTTGATGAACCGCGACAGGTCAAGCGGTTGTGCTGCCGGTTCAGTCGTACCGTAGGGGGTGTAGTAGAGAAAGCCAGAGGCGTCCGCTCCCGTCGCCGCGGCGCGTGTGGCAGCGACCATCTCGCCAACGCCGTACGCGAGCCAAACCAGCCCGACCACCGCTACCGCGACCGCCGCAAGCTGGCGCAACGGGAACGCTTCGGGCAGCGTCGCCCCCATACGCAGCCACCGCGCCAAGCGTGGGGCCAGTACGAGGAGTAGCACGCTGAACACGAGATTCACTGCCGGAGTTGCCAAGGCGTAGACGGCATATCCCCACCCTGGGCCAGTACCGCCGCTGAAATCAAGAAATTCCTGGCCCAGAGTGGCCGCGAGCCACCCGACCGTGCCGACTGCTGAGAGCAGCAGGTAGACGGCGATCAGGCGCAAACCGAGTGTTGCGAGGCCAAAGTCGTCGCGGATCAAGCTGTAGCCCAGCGGCTGCGCCAGTTCAGCATCGGCGACGGCGGGCGGCTTGGGGGTTGCCATGGCCCACCATCGTCGCCAAGAGTGGCCTTCCCGCAACTTCGGGCGCGGGTTTAGCATGTAACGGGTATGCCCAGCGTCTCAAATCCTCTTGTTCGATCGCGCCGGCACAAGCTGCTCGGCGGCGTGTGCGGTGGCCTGGCCGACTGGCTCGGCTGGGACCCGACGCTCACGCGCGTGATCTTCATCCTCGTCAGCGTCCTCTCGGCCGCCTTTCCCGGCACAATCGTCTACCTGATTCTCTGGCTCGTGATGCCCCTTGAGGATCGCTACGACTGGCGCTGACCTGTCACGATTGGCGTCACTGAGAGCGCGATCGATGATGCGCATGCTCGTTAGCCGCCCCGCCTTGTGGGGCGCGTGGATGGGCGCAGAACGCCCCGCGAGGCGGGGCGGCTAACGAGAGTTTATGGGCGGACGCACATCATCTGCGCAGCGCTCAGTCAGTAGCCCGTCACGACTGGCGCTGACGGAACGCCCCCGGCGGCTCGCCGGCGGCGCGGCGGAAGGCGGTGGCGAAGTAGCTGGCCGACCCGAACCCGCTCGCGTCGGCCACCTGCGCCAGCGTCAGATCCGTGTCGAGCAACAGGCGCTTTGCGCGGTCGATGCGGCAGCGTTGCAACTCCTCGTGAACGCCCCGGCCCAGCGCGGCGCGGAAGCGGCGCTCGAGTTGCCGCCGGCCCACGGCAACGCGGGCGGCGACGTCGTCGGTCCCCATCGGCCGCGCAGCGTTGGCAGCGATGAACCGCGCCGCCTCCGCGACCGCCTCGTCGTCGACCGCCAGCGCGTCCGTCGACCGTCGCACAATCACGCCACGCGGCGCGACCTGGGAGACGAAATCGTCCGGCACCGCCTCGCCGTCCATCAGGCGATCGAGCAGGGCGGCCGCCTCGTAGCCGATGCGCTCGCGGGCGGTGTTCACCGTGCTCAGCGGCGGGTCGGCCAGCGAGCCGATCAGGTCGTCGTTGTCGACCCCGAGCACCGCCACCTCGCCGGGGCACTCGCGGCCGAGCGACCGAGCCAAATCCAGCGCCGCCAGCGCCATTCGATCGTTGGCCCCCATGATCGCCACCGGCGTCGGCCCGCGCCGGAGCAGGCGACCAAGTTGCCGCGGCTCCGAGATGACGCTGACCTGGACCGATTCGCCGCATCGCTGTTGAAACCCCTCCTGTCGCAAATCCGCAAACTGCCGCTTGTCCGGCCGGTAGAAGATCAGTCGGCGGTGGCCCATCGCCAGCAAATGCTCCGCTCCAAGACGCCCGACGGCGCGGTCGTCGCTGACGATGCTGGGCCTGGGATAGCGTTCGATCGCGCTGCTGACGTTGACGGTGGGCGCGCGCGTCCGCTCGGCGACCGCGCGTGGTTCATCAAGACTGAGTTGCACGATCAGGCCGTCGAAGTCGTGGAGGATCTGGCCGCGCTCGCCGTAGACGCCCAGGATGCTGATGCTCCACCCGCGCGAGACGCCGTACGCCCCGACGCCGCGGGCGACGCCGCGGCTGTATCCGCCGACGTTGTTGACCATCACGCCGACGCGGCGTTGACGAGTGGGCATGTCGCAAAATCTAAACGCTTTGCCGGGCGAATGCCACGGGCGGGGTCAGGGCAGATCGTAAGGTTCGACCATGCGGATTTTGATTACCGGCGCCGCCGGGTTCCTCGGCTCGCACCTGACCGACCTGCTCCTTGGGCAAGGGCACGAGGTTGTGGGTGTCGACAATTTCCTCACCGGCCGGCGACAGAACATCGCCCACCTCGACGGGCGCGACGGATACGACTTGCACGAGGCGGACGTCATCGAGCCGCTGCCCGACGCCATGACGCAGGGGCCGATCGATCGCATCTACCACATGGCCAGCCCCGCGTCGCCCGAGGGGTACTTCAAGCACCAGATTGCCACGCTGAAGGTCAACAGCGAAGGCACTTGGCGGATGCTGGAACTCGCGATCGAGAAGAAGGCCCGCTTCCTGATGGCCAGCACGAGCGAGTGCTACGGCGACCCGCTCGTCAACCCGCAGCCCGAGAGCTATTGGGGCAACGTGAACCCGATCGGTTTGCGCAGCATGTACGACGAGGCCAAGCGCTTCGCCGAGGCCTGCACGATGGCCTACCGCCGCGAACGCGGGGCGGACACGCGGATGATTCGCATCTTCAACACCTACGGCCCGCGTATGGACCCGACCGACGGCCGGGTCGTCATCAACTTCATCAAGCAGGCCCTCGCCGGCGAGCCCCTGACCGTCTACGGCGACGGCAAGCAAACGCGCAGCCTCTGCTACGTCAGCGATCTGGTTCGCGGCATCCACCTCACGATGGAACGCGATTTCGACGAGCCCGGCCTGCCGGTGAACCTCGGCAACCCGAACGAGCTCAGCGTCGGGCAGATCGCGACGGAGGTGCTCGAACTCATCCCCGAGTCGTCGAGCGAGATCAAGCACTTGCCGGTGCCGGAGGTCTACAAGGACGACCCGAAAGTCCGCCGCCCCGACATCACGCGGGCGCGCACGCAGCTTGGCTGGGAGCCGACGGTGGAGCGGCGTGAGGGTTTGGCGAAGATGATCGAGTTCTACCGCGACGCCTGATCGGTCCCTCCAAACCCCACCCCGCCGCGGCGTGAGCGTGGTCTGCCCGGCCGTCGCATTCCCAAACATTGATCCAAGTGGCGAGAAATTGCAATGCGTCGGCCGAGTCATTAGGTTGGCCGGCATGGCACGACTCACTCGCGGACGGGCTCGGGGCATCTTCGCTTTCGCTACATCGCTGACATCGGCGGTGCTGCTGATTGGCTCGGTGGCCGTGGTTGCACCGGCCACAGCGGCTGTCGCGGCTCAGGATGAACCCGCTGATGCGAGGCGGCGGGTGGTACTGATCCCGCCCTTCGAGAACTTCTCGGACAAGAAAAGCCTGACGTATTACGAAGTTCCCATTCGCGGTGGCGACGGCGAGGGAACGGTGCGCATCCAGGTCGACGCGTACAGCCATGCGCCGCGTACCGGGTTGGAAGAGATCCTCGCCGACCACATCGGGCCGAGCTTCAAGCTGATCGAACGCCAGCGCCTCGACCAAATGCTCGCCGAGGGCGAGTTCGCCGACAAGAGCATGATGGTCGACGAGGACAGCGCCTTCCGGCTCGGCAAGGTGCTCGGTGCCAACACGGTGGTGCTTGGCTCCATCCGATCCATCGAGCAGGAGCGCAAGCAGTTCAAGGGGTACGGCGTCGATACGGAGAACATCGTCGTCACCGGCAAGATCAACATCCGAGCAATCGAGTTGGAGACCATGGAGATCCTGCGTAGCAGGACCTTCGAGGCGGAAGTGACGTACCGCGGCAGCAACTTCGGCCGCCAGGAGTCGTCCGATGTCGCCCGTGACGTCATCGACGCGGTGATGGAGAAGGTGGCCGAGGACGAGGAGTTCATCCAGAGCATTGTCGGCTCCGCCAGTGATGCGGCGGCGGAGAAGGTGGAGATCGAGATCGCCAGCACGCCGCCCGGTGCCGACGTGATGATCGAGGGGGAGTACGTCGGCAACACCCCGCTCAAAATCGCGCTGCCCGTTGGGGAGGCGCTCGAGATCACGCTGTCGCTCTCTGGTTACGAGGAGTGGACGCGCAAGATGAAGCCGCGGGACGGGATGTCGGTGGCACCCACGCTCACGGAGGAGTAGGCGTCGACTTGGCGACCGGTTCGTGGAAACGACGTGTGGTGGTGAGCAAGGGTGGTGGGCGAGGGGTGAAACTTGCGATTTGACCTTTGCGCCCGCGCGAGCGTTCTCGGCTCGCCGGGCATTCCCCAGACCATGCTGAAGATGATGATGACGACGACCTTAAACCTCCTTCGACGCGTGACACCGGCCGCCATCTGCGGCGCGACGCTCCTGCTGGTGGCCGGTTGCCCGACCGCTCCCGAATCGGGACGTGAACAAAGCGGCTCGGCGACGGCGCTGACCGCGAATGTCGGCAACTACCCGCCGCCGCCGCCGGAAGTGCTCAGCCTCGACCCCCGCCCCAGCGTGGCCATTCCACCGTTCAGCACCGAGTCGAACCGATCGAACGTTCGCCTGTCGAACGGCCTGAACCAACTGATGGCGGACCAGCTCTCGACCATGATGGTCAAGGCGGGTCGTTTCGACGTGATCGAACGCGCTCAGCTCGACAAGATCGTCCAGGAGCAGGCCCTTGGCGACAGCGGCCTAGCCGACGCGGAGACGATGGCCGAGGCCGGCAACGTGCAGGGCGTGGACTACCTGCTCGTCGGCAAGATCACCAACTTCAGCGCCGAACAGGTCGATCGCGGGCGTTCGATGAACATCCCGGTCGTCGGCCGCACCCGCACGGGCGGCACCGACATCAACGTCGAAGTCGGCGTGGATTTGCGACTGATTGATGCCAGCACCGGCCGGGTACTGGCTGCGGAGTCGACCGACTTCAAGCAAACGGACTCTACGAGTTCGTTCGGCATGGACCGCTTCTTCAGCAGCAGCAACGACTCGACCAGCCTGGAGATTTCCGACGACAACAAGGGAAAGATCCTCCGCCTCGCCCTCGATGATGCCGTGCGGAAGATGATGGACCAGATTGACAACGAGCTAAAGCGCAAGGCGGCCACCAGCTAGAGCGGCGTCAGGCGTGGGCGACTGTGACGCGGGTTGCTTTGAACGCCAGCCAGTTTTTGCCAAGCCTCCCGGAGCCGGCGCATCAGCGCCGGCTCCGCTTGTCGTGGCGTGCCCGTGTTGCGGCGTTCCCCATTTGCTGAACCTGTTTCAGCCATGTTGAAACGGATGAAACGTCGTCTCACCGATGCCGGTCGCCTAACTTCTGATGTTTCAACGTGTGCTGAAGTCACGACAGCAGCGGGTTGTCAGCTTCGCCCGGACCGGACCCCGCCAAGGACCTCGTCATGCCCGTCACCGCAACCGTAGCCGCTCACCTTCGCCGCTCCGCCAGCGCGGTCAATGGCAACGGCCGCGCCGATCATCCCGGTCCCGGCGCGCCCGATAAGCCGCTGCGCCAAGTCGGCGGCTACACGTCGCGGCCGAAGGAGACCTCCCCCGAGCAGAAGCTGCGCGACGTGCAGGACGTTTTCATCCGCCGCTGGGGCGAGATGGGCGCGACCTGGGGCATCAACCGCACGCAGGCGGAAATCCACGCGCTGCTCTTCATCACCGGCCGCCCGCAATGCACGGACGATGTCATGGAACGCCTCAACATCAGCCGCGGCAACGCGAGCATGAGCCTGCGGGCGCTGTGCGACTGGGGCATTATCCGCCGTTTCCACCGCCGGGGCGAGCGGCGCGAGTACTTCGAGAGCGTCGGCGACGTGTGGGAAATGTTCTCAATCATCGCCGCCGAGCGCAAGCGCCGCGAGATGGACCCGGTGCTCGAGACGATCAAGCAGTGCCAGCACCTGCTGAGCGAGAAGGAACTCGGCAAGAGCGCCGCCCGCGACGAGAACGTCAAGCTCACCCGCCGCCGCCTCGCGGACATGGGCGAGTTCATGGAGGTGACGAACAAGATCTTCCAGCAGTTCATCGTCGGCGCCAAGAGCGGCCTGAGCCGCGTGATGAAGACGCTGCTCAAGGCGCTGCCGTAGCCGTCGATCAGCGATGCGCTGCCCGCCGGATCGCGTCGAGTAACGAATCGGGACCGGGTGGGGCGTCCTGCGACACCTCCCAAATCATCACCCCGGCGAGGCCGCGTTCCATTGCCCAGCGCGTCTTGCGGCGGACAGTTTCGGGGCCGTTGGTTGCGTAGCCGCCGAGGATGTTGCCGACGCCGTGCGCCGCGAACAGTTCGCGCCACGACTTTGCCTCCCCCTCGGCGTTGCGGCCGTAGAAAGGCAGGCCGAGCGCGATCTTGTCCGGCGGGCAGCCCCAGGCGATCAGCCGTTCGACGTCCTCCTGCGCCTTGGTGAACGTCGCCTGCGGAAAGGCGTGGTCGTAGCTCATCAGGTGAACCCGATCGACCGCGGCGTAGCCGGCCGCGCCGATGTCCTGCCAGCCGGCCTGGGCGACGGTGACGAGCAGGTCGTGCTTCGCAAAGGTGGCCTTGGTCGTTGAGAGCAAGGCGGCGTAGTTGGTCAACTCGGTCGCGTCGGCCGGGTGTTCCCAGTCGAAGTCGACGCCGGCAAAGCCGTTGGCGTGGCAGTAGTCGAGCAGCTCTGCCGCGAGCTGTTGCCGGGACACCTCCGTCGCCGCCGCCGTGGCAAAGCCTTCGGAGCGATTCCAGCCGCCGACGCAGACGAGCAGTCGCGCGTTCGTGACCTCGCGCACCTTCGCCAACAGCGCCGATTCCGCGGCGATCAACTCATCTACCTTGAGCGAGCCGTCGGCTTCGAGTTCCAAACCGAACCACACGATGTCTGTCAGCCCCTTCAGCCGTTCCGGCTCGACCTCGGCCGTGCGCCAGTCGGGCAGGTAGCCGACGACCACCCGTTGCGAGGGGCCACCCAACAGCACGGCGAGCAGGAGCGCGAGCACGCCGCGAGTCTACCGCTTGGTGAGCGGGCGGGCCGCGACGCCCTCGGTGGTCATGTCCGTCGGCTGGATGGTTCCATCGTCGGCGAAGGTGATGCGATCGATGCACGTGACCCGCGCGTCGCGGGCGTTGGTGCCGGCCGGGCGGCGGTGGTAGACGATGTACCACTCGTCCGTCCCCGGCACGTTGAGCATCGAGTGGTGCCCGGCGCCGGTCGCAACCTGCGGGTTCGGCTTCAGCACCGTGCCGCCGCGCTCCCACGGGCCCCAGATGCTCGGCCCGGTCGCGTAGGCGACGCGGTAGTTAGGCCCGGCCCAGCCGCCCTCGCTCCACATAAAATACCAGGTGTCCGTCCGCTTGAAGAAGAATGGCCCCTCGACGTAGCCCTCGGGCGTGATCTCCTTCACGAGCTCACCATTCTCGAAGGGCACCAAGCTGCACAGGCCCGCGTCGAGCCGGCCGAGGTTGCAATGGCCCCAGCCGCCGTAGGCGATCCACCAGTGGCCGTCGTGGCGGAACACCTGCTGGTCGATCGGCTGGGCGCCGTTCATGTTCTCGTTGATAAGCGGCTTGCCCAGGTGGTCCTCGAACGGCCCCTCGGGCCGGTCGCTGACCGCCACGCCGATACCACCGACCTCGCCCGGCTTCACGTCGTTCGCGGCAAAGAACAGGTAGAACCGGCCATCGTGCTCGATCGCGCACGGCGCCCACATCGCTCGCCTGGCCCACTGGATTTGCTCGGTGCTGACGATGCGCTCGTGCCTGGTCCAGTTCACCAGGTCGGGCGAGCTGAAGCAGTCGAGGAAGGTCTGGTCGTCGAACGCGGCCGAGTAGGTTGGGTAAATCCAGTAGCGGCCGCCGAACACGGCCACTTCAGGATCGGCGTAGTGGCCCGGAAAGATCGGGTTGCCGGCGAGCTGGGGCTGCGGGTCGGACATGGCGAAGCAGGGGAATGCGGGGCAGGCGGCGGTCGAACAGGATCCACGCCCACGGTATGAAAAAGACGTACGTCGGCAAGAACGGCCCGAAGTAGACGCCGAACAGCAGCGAGATGTTGAGCTGCATTCCGAACATCAACGTCACGAAAACCAGCCGCAGCCAACGGTTGACCAGCGCCAGCGGAAACAGGCACTCGCCCACCAGCGTCGCCACCGCCGCCATGATAACCAGGGGCCGCACGTACGCGATGCGCAGGCCGACGCTTGTCACCGGTTCGTTCTCGTAGAAGTGCGATCGCATCAACGCTGCAAAGGCATCCGGCGACGCCCAGGCAAGGCCGGCGCTCGCGATCTTCTGCCAGCCCGCGAACGTGAAGACGATCGCAAGGAAGATCCACACCGCCCGAACCGGCCAGCGATACTCGCCGCTCGGCGGCGGGCGCATCCGACGCCGCCGAGCGTCGAGCGACCACGCGTCGCCGCAGCGGCTCAGGGCCAGGATCAGCAGCACCCACGCAACCGACGGCTCGCTGTGGCTGACCTTGCCGAAGTTCGCCGGTGCGCTGACGAGGTACAAACTCAAGGCGAAGGCGACCCACAGGCTGGCGCGTGTCCACAACCCGATGCACGCCAGCAGCAGCGTCGCGCGAAACAGCCAGGCGAGGGCCATCATCGTTCCGTCCGACGCGATGGCCGTGCTCGGCAGGAACCGCCAGGGCCCGACCGGGTCATACGCCACCGCCGTCGCGTCTGCCCAGCCGGTGAACCGGGCGAAGACGACGTAGTAGATCACCAGCAGCCCGCAGTAGACGATCCGGCACAACGCCAGCGGTTCAGGCCGCTCGGGCGCGAAGAAATAACGGTTCCACACGCCGATCATCGCCGCGCCTCCGACCGGCCAAGGTCGTCGGGCCGGACGTACGGCGGGGGCGGGTCGAGCGTGATGCCGTCGCGCGCGTGCTCGGCGAGGAAGTCCAGCCCGTCCGGCCAGCCGACAAGGCGGTCCGGGTTCGGCGGGTAAGTGCGATGCTCACGATACAGCCGAATGGCCACGAGTTCCGGCCCGTCGTGCAGGCCCAACTCGCGGCGGCGGTCGTAGTACCGCAACCACGCCGGCAGCGCGTCGCCGGGACGCACGCCGTCGGCATCCTTGGGAAACACACGCCACAACGTCTTGCGCAACCGCCCGGCGTCGAGCGGGTCAAAGTGGCGATCGTCCAGCCGGAACTCCGCCCCGTCCAGCGTCACCCCGTACAGGCCAAGCTGCCGATGCGTGCCGGGATTGAACCGCTTGTCGTACAGCGCGTACCGACTGAACGGCCACAATTCGACATCGCGCAGCGCCGCCACCAAGTGCCCGCCGACCATGACCATGACGAGCCCGCTCACGACCCACCGCCGCCCCCTGCCAACGGCCACGGGCTCTCCGTCAGTGGTCGAGCGCGACATCATCACGCCTGCACCTTTGCACTTGTCCTCGGCGGGTCAACCGCGATCCGCCTGGCCGTTCTGCCGCCCGCTGACCCCGCAGCGCCACGCGCATTACTCGGCCGCCGACAGCAGCCGAAAGGCGGTGCCTTTGGTCAGCCCGTGTGTCTCGGTAAAGTTGCCGTCGCGGATGGCGAAGGTCAGCCCCTCGCGGTGCAGCACGGCCACGGCCTCGCCGGTGGGGACGCTGTTGTACCGCTCGCCAACCGTGAGCGCGACCTCGTTCTCCTCCCAAACGAGCTTGATCTTGTCGCCCGGCTCGAGCCCGAGCTCCTCGTAGCGGTCGGCCTTGATGTCGGTGTAGACGTTGCCGTGGTGCTCGCTGATGCCCGTCGCCTTGCCGTTGGCGAGGACGCCCGCCTGCGTCGTCGGCCGCGAGGCAGGCTGCGTCGTCGCCTCCGCCTGCCCGGCCTCCGCGGCCGGCAGCGGCAGGGCGAGGGCACCGAGGGTCAGCAGGATCGTCAGCGAAGGGCGGGGCGTCATCATGCCCGCACGATACCACGCCCGCCCCGACACACTGTTAAACTCGCCCCCACATGCCGCCGCCATCGCGTGGGCCGACATCATCTTCGCCATGGAGTCCATCCACCGCACCCGCCTGAACAAGCAGTTCGGCCTCGCCCTCCGCGACAAGTAGGTCGTCGTCCTCGGCATTGCCGACGATGTCGCCCGCATAATACTGACCACTTATGACAAATGACGCGGAATTGGGCAACCCGCAGGATCACGGAGATAGATAGGCTACTTTTCCTTCAAGCCAAGATACGAGCGGAACATCGGGTGAACATGAAAACTGCGTACGGTTTCTAAGTTTAGCGAATCAATTTGGTGTGGGCCTAAGAATCGACTGCCGCTGCGTTGCTGGCCTTTTATGCCGCCAACAGCCAATGCTCGCAAGAAGCCAACTTGCCAGAGCACGTCGATGAAAGGATCTGGTTCAAGATCGACAGTCCACGCCTGCGCTTCTGGTGAGACTTTGACATCGGTGTAAGCTATTCGGAGGCAATGCTCTTCAAGGCGGTCACGGTCGTAGTTGTAAACGTGCCCTCTGAACGTCTCGAATATACTTAGCAGGCCAGGGTACTGGAACCGAAACTCAGAGGCGATGTCTTGGCAGCGAGATCGAGAGTAAGAGATTTCAGCCTCGACAACCGTACTATAATCAAGGGGCATCTTCGTGCTAGATTTAATTGCGGCATCCTTGAGATCGTTGCAGAACTGGATCAGTTCACGTGGGCGATATAGCGTTCGGTCAATCAAGTAATTGAAGGATTTTGTTTTGCGATAATTAAGCGTCGGCTCCATAAAGACGCTCCACGCTGTTTCGTCTTCCATGAATGGTGTCTTCAACGAGTGCCGAATTCTCTCTGCAATCAAACGGTATAGGCGTTCCTCGTCCCACTCGACCTGTTCTATAACTCCACGAACCTTCTGCGCGTCCTCGTACAGCGATGGGATGTTGTTATAGAGCTCCCTTCGCAGTGAGACGATAACCCGCAACGATTGATGGCGATCATTCAGCGCGACTGATGCGTTGAAGAGCCCGGCAACAAACGCCTTAGCATCTTCAGAGCCATCCCACCCGCGATCAAGCTCGTCTACAAGAACAAAGAACGAGTTCTGGCGGGAAAGTACATCATCAAGGCAGGGAAGAAGTCGGTCAATCTCTTCCAACCGATACAGTTTCATCAACTCCGTTGCTTTTAAGGAGGCCTCGTAATTGCCAAGCTTGATCCCTTCGAATCTCTTTAGGTAGGACACCATAACGGCAATGGGATTTTTGTCAACATTGCCGTGATTGTCTCGGACATAGTCATAAATGCGTTTCTCGTTCCCACCCTTATATCCTCCTTTCTCAACGAGCTTCTTCATGACAAGCACGTAAATCAAGAACTTCCAAGCGGCAGCGAAAGCGTTCTGTTTAGCCCAGTTTCCTTCTTGCTCTGCCTTAAGCGCGGATGATAAAAGCTCGTAAGAGAAATCATCTGGAGATAACTCGATAACATTCGACTTATCTGTCTTAGCTGCATCTTTGAGCTTCTTGAGTATCGCAGTCTTACCGGCCCCGCGGTTTCCCAATGCGATGAACTTGCTTCCGTTTACGATCGAGTCGTAAGACTTGGACTCCATGAAATAGGAGAGCAACCCGTGAGCAAGATCTCGCTCCGCAGCGACATCGCCAAAATCAACATCCTGCGGATCTCTGAGCTTCGTTTGGATCATCTGGGGTGAGAGGGGTGGCCAGGTTGGCTTTTAACGTTCGCTTATGCTTCGGGGGAAAGTGAGCGCCAGGAGCATTAGTCTCGCCCGTCTAAGCCGCCACGGACAGAATATAGGGGTTGAGAGCCGTATCAAGCGGTGAGTCGCGTCGTCAGCGGTTCGATCTGCTTGCTGATCGCTTGGAAAGAATCAGACAGCTCGCCACTGCCGAAACGCTTCCACCAGTTAATGACGGTGAAGCCGATGATGGCGTCGTCGCTCGTGCGGTGGCGGACGATGATGCCGGTGTCGTCCTCGTCTCCGTAGGCGTCGGTTTCGCGGTCGGCTGAGCGGTGGACGTACAGGACGTCGTTGCCGACATCGTAGTGGAAGTCAAAGTCGCTTCCGATCTTGCCCTCGATGGTGTCGATGGTGGAGGTCACGGCCATTCCTGGTTCCCCTTGCGTCGCTTGGTGCGGTAGGCGGTCTTGACGTAGCCGCCGGGGAGGTCGGCGACGACGACGATCATCATACCGTCGGGTTGCACCGCTTCGTAGTAGAGGTGGGCGTCGGAGTCGTGGGTACTGAAGTGAATGGCGTCGGGGCTCTGGAGCGTCGCAACCGTTTCACGGCGTCGGCCGTTCATCTCGGCGTGACCCTTGAGGATGTGGCCGTACCACGTGTGATT
>CBDCBA010000006.1:0-65320 GCA_965214125.1 Tepidisphaeraceae bacterium | reverse complement strand
AGAGCTTGGGGTCGGTCGGCTCGCCCACCTGCTGGACGGCGGCGGGGCTGCTGACGAGCTTGACCTCGTCGTCGCGCGTCAGATGCTGGGCCTCGACCCAGCCGCGGGTGCGCGTCCAGACCTTGTGATCGGCCGTGAGCTTCAGGCTGTAGCCGCCCTCGGTGCGGAGTTCGAAGACGGGCTTTTCACCGGTGGGGAACGCGCCGTCGATCACGTGGATCGCCTGGTCGTCGAGGTTGGTGACGACGCGGCTGGGCAGGTGGATCATCTCGTCGATCCGCCGCCAGATGCCGCCGGGCGTGAGCACGCGGGTGTCGCCGGTGACGCACGGGTTGCTCGCGTTGATGCGGCCGGCGGCGGGGCAGGTGTGCCACTCGTTGATCGTCGAGTCGAACTGCACGCCCGGATCGGCGCACCGCCACGCGGCCTCGCTGATCTCGTCCCATAGGGCGCGGGCTTTAATCGTCTTGTGAACCGTGCCGTCGGTGCGGTTGTAAAGCGTCCAGTCGCCGTCGCTTTCGAGGGCCTTGAAGAAGGCGTCGGGGATGCGCACGGAGTTGTTCGAGTTCTGCCCGCTGACGGTGAAGTAGGCCTCGCCGTTGAAGTCGTAATCGAGCTTCAGGCCAAGCTTTTGCGCGAGTTCCTTCTTGTCGCCGTCCAGGTGTTTGATTCCCTCGGCCAACGCGGCGACCTTGAGCTCTTCGCGCACCTTCCAGTTCACGAAGTCTTCGATGTCCGGGTGGTCGAGGTCGAGGCAGACCATCTTCGCGGCGCGGCGCGTCGTGCCGCCGCTCTTGATGGCGCCCGCGGCGCGGTCGCCGATCTTGAGGAACGACATCAGTCCGCTTGACTTGCCCCCGCCGCTGAGGGGTTCGTTCTCGCCGCGCACTTTCGTGAAGTTCGTCCCCGTGCCGCTGCCGTACTTGAAGAGGCGGGCCTCACGGGTCCACAAGTCCATGATGCCGCCCTCGTTGACGAGGTCGTCGCTCACGCTCTGGATAAAGCAGGCGTGCGGCTGCGGGCGCTCGTAGGCGCTGGTCGCCTTCTTGACCGTTTCATCCGCGGGATCGACGAAAAAGTGCCCTTGTGCCGGCCCGGTGATGCCGTAGGCGTGGTGCAGGCCGGTGTTGAACCACTGCGGCGAGTTCGGGGCGGCCATCTGGTGCAGGAGCATCCAGGCGAGCTCGTCGTGGAAGGCCGCGGCGTCTTCGTCGGAATCGAAGTAGCCGTGGCTCTTGCCCCAATGCGTCCAGCAGCCGGCCAGGCGGGCGATCGTCTCCTTTGCGCTCGTTTCCGGACCCGTGACGGGCGTGCCGTCCTCGTGGCGTAGCACGTTGCCGGCCTCGTCCTTCCGCGGCACGCCGGCCTTGCGGAAATACTTGCTGACCATGATGTCGGTGGCCAACTGCGACCAGCTCGCCGGCACCTCGGCGTCGGTCATCTCGAAGACGACGCTGCCGTCCGGGTTGGTAATGCGGCTGGTGCGCTTGGCGTACTCGACGTGGTCGAACACGTTCAGCGAGCCGTCGGCGGAACGGGGCAGGTTTGCGGTGAAACGGCGGGCAATCTTCATGGCGGGGGCTTCTTCCCTAGGACAACGGGACGTGCGGTCCGCCTCGTCCTGAGGGGGCCGACGGCTGGGCTGGACGACGCGGCATCGGTGCGGCGTCGGGTGGTTCGGTGATGGGGCGGTGGGCGAGGTGGGGCGAGGAGTCGAGAACAGGGCGTGCGGGTTAACCTTCCGGCGGGGGAAGGTCGGCGTCGACGGGGCGGACGGTCGCCCTCCTCGCGCAGCCGCTCGCGTTCGTCGGCGAGCTCGGCGTCGGTGATCGGACGCACGCGCGTACGCGTCACCTCCCGACGCACACCGCCGGGCGGGTCGAGGTAGAACAGGTAAGCGTGTCCGGCTTCGAGCGGTCCGCTGACCACGGTGTCGCCGCTGAACTTCACGCCGGCGTAGCGGCTGACGAACAGGTAGCCGCCCCTGCTGGCGTCGTAGGCGACAACCTGGCGTTCCTCGCCGCCGGGTGGACGCCGGGTGACGCGGATCCGCATCGGCGATGCAACCTTCACGGCCGTCGTCTCCTCGTTCGCGGCCAGGATGGCGGCCGGCGGCAGCATCGTGAGCGACTCCGGCGTGGCGATGGCACTCTGGCTCGACTCGCGCCGCTCCAGATCGATCGCCTCCGCCTCCTCTTTCGTCACGGTCGGCAGGGCGGACTCCGGCCGATCCTCGGGCAACGCAGACTCGTGACCCCAGCAGCCGGCGACGCCCAGCAACGGAACGATCGCGAGCGTCGGAGTAAGTTTCGGCTTGTGATGACGTGACACGGTGCCCCTCCTTTTCTGCGAACATAACCCGAACAACAGCGAACGCAACCGGTGAGTTGCTACGCGTCGACCTTCGGCAGCACGAGGCCGCCCTGGTCCTGGTATTTGCCGTTCTTGTCCGCGTAGCTGACGGCGCAGACACGGTCGGCCTTGAGGAACAGCATCTGGGCGATTCCCTCGTTCGCGTAGATCTTGGCCGGCAGCGGCGTGGTGTTGCTGATCTCGATCGTCACCTTCCCCCGCCACTCGGGCTCGAGCGGCGTGACGTTCACGATGATCCCGCAGCGGGCATACGTGCTCTTGCCAACGCAGATGCAGAGCACGTCGCGGGGAATCTTGAACGTCTCGACCGTCTCGCACAGGGCGAAGCTGTTCGGCGGGACGATCACGTGGTCCTTGCCCGTGTCGGCGGTGTCGACGGTGACGAAGTTGCGATCGTCAAAGGACTTGGGATCAACAATGCTCGCCCCGCCGTCGACGGGGGCGTTCGTGAAGATCTTGAAGAGCGTGCCGACGCGCACGTCGTAGCCGTAGGAGCTGACGCCGTAGCTGATGCGGTTGGGCCGCTTGTCGTTCTCCTCGAACGGCTCGATGCCGACGAGCTCGCGAATCTGCGTGTCACAAAGAATCGGCATGGCGAAGCGGGGACGTAAGGAGGGCGCACCGAGCGCGCCAGAGGGCGAGATCGGCAGGGGAGGCTGTCGGGCGTGAGGCGTGTCGTCCGGCGATCGGCAAGGGCAACGGGCGTGCCGCCAATGCCCGATCGCGTTACCGGTCGTTCGCCACATTCGCCTTACACCGAGCGAGAAGCGACGGTCGGGCAGGATACACAACATCTGGTGCTTGGCAAGGCCATTTCTACCTTCGGTGGTTGGTTCGACGGATCGGACCTGGTCAAGTTGGCCCGTAAGTTTGCCGGGCGCCGCGGGTTGCGCGCCGCTGATTGGGACAGGACGCGGGGGGCGACGGTACTGCCCAAACGTCCGCCGGCCGCGCCGCGTCTCCGGGCGCGCCGGCTTATCCACCGCAAGCGTCGGATACGGTTTCGCCGCACCGACTTCGATGCGGCGGGCAGGTGGGGCGTTGCGGTCGCGTCAACTTGGCGAGCAGGCGGGGCAAGACGTCCGACGATCCGGCAAGATCGATCGGCCGACGTCGGCACACGCGTCGCCCACATCCGCACGCGCCGCGTGTTAGACTTGGCAGGCTTCCTGGCATGCCCCTCGCGTGCGTTCCCCGCCTGCGACCGGAGTTTTACGATGAACCTGCACACCCGCCCGTCCGCCGCCCTTGCGCTTGCCGTCACCCTCACGCTGGCCGCCGTCGCCCCGGCGGCGGGTCAGACCGCCGTGGGGCAAAACGGCGGCGCGCTCGATGCGAATCAAGCCGTCGGATCCGGTGGCCGCTACACGGGCTCGGCGAGCAACCAATATCAGTACGGCACCGGGTACGGCGGCTACGGGTCTTACGGCTCGTTCGGGAACAACCTGATCACCGGCAACATCACCGGCGGACGGCAGTTTCGCGGCGACATCGGCTACACCGACTCCCGCAGCTTTCGCGATGACGTGGGCGGGTCGAGCTTCGACGCCTTCAGCCGCTCGTCCAGCGGCGTGACGACCGGCGGGCAAAGCCTCGACTACGCCAGCCGCGTGGCCCCGTACTACGGCGACCAGACGGTCGCCCAGCCGCCGGCCGCGTTCGTGCAGACCCCCGGCACCGGCGGGTACGTGCCGGCCCGCATCACCGGCGACACTGCCGACTTGTCCGACTACGACGCCGCCCGCCGCGCCGGCGCGTTGCCGGAAGGAACGGACTCGCCGTTGTCGCGTCTGTTCGCCGGCGGGGCGGTCGATGCGGACCTTCGTGTGGAGCGGACCGCCGCCTCCGACGCCGCAGCGTCGCAATCGCTTGTTGCCGGCGCCGAGCTTGCGGCGGAGCGTGGCTCGCTCGGGGAACTCGGCGGGCGCAGCCTGTCGCCTTACACGCAGCTCGGCCGCGACGCCCGCCTGGCCGCACTCGACGCCGCGACCCTGCGGTCGTTGCAGGGCGAGTTGCTCCGTGATGCAGGTGAGGCCGGCGAGGAAGGAGGCGAGCCCGTCGATCCTCGTGCCGATCAGGACGCCGCCGTCCAGGAACGGCTTGACACGTTGAACCAGGCGGCCCGGCAGCCGGGCAACCTCGCGGCGGATGATCCGATGCGCCGCCTCGTCGATCCGGGCGAGCAAAGCGCCCTCTACGCCCAGCTTGAGCGGCGGCTCGAACGGTTCCGGTCCGACCCGCTGGCCGATTCGCTCCGTCCCGGCGGGCTCGACCGCGAGCGTCAATCGCAACAGCAGGCCGACCCGCTGCCCGGTTTCGAGCGCCTGATGCCCGGCTTCGGCGGCGTGCCTGGACTCGACGGTGGACCGCTCGATCTCGACGCGCCCGAGGGGGTCGACCCGGCGCCGAGCGAGCTGCCGGGGGCCGAGGGTGCCGACGTCGATCCCGTCGACCCGGCCGTGCAGGTGCAAAGTTTCGCGAACGGCGTGACGAGTCCGACGCTCAAGCGGCTGCTCGAGGAGGCCGAGACGCTCTTGCAGGAGGGCCGCTACGTGAGTGCTATCACCCGGTTCTCCGCCGCCGAGCAACTCGTGCCGAACCAGCCGCTCGTCGCGCTGGGCCGGGCGACGGCCGAGTTGGGCGCCGGCTACTACCGCCGCGCCGCCGACGACCTGCGCGGCCTGCTCGCGAGGAACCCGGAGCTGACGATGGCCCGCGTCGACGTCGCCGCGCTGCTGGGCCAGGCACGGTTCGACGCCCTTGCCGAAGACTTACGGCAGCGGGCCCAAGCCGACGAATCAACGGCCGAGCCGCTGTTCCTGCTGGCGTTCCTGAGTTACGGCGAGGGCAACTACACCCAGGCGGCCACGCTCCTGGACCTCGCCCGCGACCGCAGCAACGACGCCTTCTACACCAACGTCAAGCGGGCGTGGGCCCTCGACGCCCGGTCCGACACGTCGGAGTCCGAGCCCACCGATACGCCTGCCGCGGAGGCGGAATCGACACCGCCGGACATGGAGAAGTAACAGGGACCTTGGCCCGGACCTGCGGGTTTTACGCCCAGAACCGCTTGAACTTCAACCGTGGCATCTGCTGTAGGGTGGGCACGGTCCACCATCGGGATTCGGAGGTGGGTCGTGCCCACCCTACAACAGAGGTCGACGCTACGAGACAAGTTCGACCGCTCTAGAGATGAATTGAACTTGCTCTGGATTCGGAGCGCGTGCTTGCGCCGGAACCCGCATCACTCCGCGGCCGGGGTGGTTGTTGGCGATGGTTCGGTCGCCCGGCGTAGGGCCAGCAATCGTTGGGCGATGCGGCCGCGAATGCCGTCGAACTCGTCGATCACGCGGACGTGCGCGAAGTCGAGCGCGTCCGGCTCCAAGGCGCGGCGACGATCGCGAAGCACGCGCAACTCGCGATAGGCCTGGTCGCGCACGCCCAGCGGCAGCAGGCCGGCCTGCGTGAGATCAAGGTTGGGCGGAAGCACGTCCTGGCCGTAGTACCGGGCGATGAGCGTGAGCCCCAGGTCGTCGGCCCGCCGGTAGAGAGCGGCGGCGTCGGCAATTGTCTGCGCGCGGTCGTTCGCGGGCACATCGTCCAGCAGCAGCCTGGCGTACAGGATGTCGGCCTCGAGCAGCACGCGCAGCATCTCCAAGCGATCGACCGCCACCGAGAACACGTTGGCCGACCGCGGGTAACGCTCCATGTGCCGGTCGAGCCACTCGATCGCGCGGGAGCCGACATCCCGCGACCGCTCGTACAGCTCGATTGCGTCGCGCAGCAACGGCGGGCTGGGCGGATCGGCGAGCAATGGCACGGCGGCCGTCAGTAGTTCGGCCCGCTGCTGCGCCAGCCCCTCGTTCGACCGCGGCACCGCCTCGAAACCCAACGCCTCGGCCTCCAATTGCCGGCCCGCCTCGTACGCCTCGAGCGCCCAGTCGCGCAGGGCCCGGCCGGGGTTGGCCCGCACGCTCATCTCGCTCTGCGACAGGTGCTCCTGCCCGCCCGACTCCTGCAACACCAGCGCCTTCGAGAAATGCTCGTACGCGAGGGCGTACGGGCTCAGGCCTTCGGGGAACGGGCCCAGCGTGTCGAGGAACTGGATCTCGCTGCCGTCGAGCCGGTCGACCTCGTCGGGCCAGATCGGGTTGCCGCTGGCCTGCACCCGCGCGCGGGTGAGCTCCGGCAGCAGGTTGCCGTCGGCGTCGAGCATCGGCTGAAGGCGTTGCGGACTTCCGGTCGCCGTGGTCGCGGGCGGCGGGAGCTCGACGGCCGTGACGTCGGGGCCGTCGAAGGACGCGAGGATGGCCGGCGCGTACTCGGCCCGAACCACGGCGGCGAGGCGGCGGCCGTCCTGGTTCTGGCCGTCCCCCTCGCCGGCGTCGCGGCTGACGGGCCGCACCAGCAGGTCGCGCGGCGACACGCCGGCAACGAGGGCGGCATCGCGCAGCTCCGACTCGAGCGCGGCGGGGAACTCGATGCGCACCACCGGCTGGTTCGCCTGCGTCTCCTGGTGGACGCGCCGGCTGAAGTAGCCGCGGTCCTCGCCGCCGGCGCCGAGTTTGGCCCTGAACACCTCGCCGATCTGCGTCTCGATGTCGATGTCGCCCGGCCGCTCGGCGTTGACGCGGCGGGCATATTCGATGCCGTCGAGGATGGCCGCGTACCGCCCGGCCGCGTTGGCCCGCTCGGCCGACAGGTTGTAGGCCTTGTTGTGAATCTGCTCGACGTGGACGGAGTCGAACTGCGGCTGGAGCAGGCGGATCAGCTCGATCTTCGTGTCGATGTCCTCCAGCTCGCGGGCGGTGCGCTGCTGGTCGATGCCGGACCAAAGGGCCATCACGAGCGGCCCGCGCAGCCCGCCCAGGAGCAGGCCCAGCGCGAAGCTGTCGAGCTTGCCAAGCTCCGACCCCTCGCGCACGGCGGCGACCACCTCGTTCGTGGGCGCCGCGGTGCCGGCGGGCGGTGCCGGCCAGCCAGCGGGCGCCGGCGGTCGCGGCGAGCGTGCCCGCCAATGCCGCCACGAGGGCGATGCGCGAGCCGGCGGAGCGGTCGGTGGGCTGGTGGGAGGTTTGTGTTTTGCGGCGCGTTCTTCGTCACGGGGCCACCTCCTTGTTGCGCAACACGACGTAAGCAACCGTCAGCAGCGGCAGCCCGAACCCGATCGTAACGCTGGCCGCCAACAGCAGTTGGCCCGCCGGCACGCGGCGGCCATCGCCGACGGGCTCGGCGGCATCGAACGGCGCCACCGGCGGCAGGAACTGCGCGATCACCGCGAACGTGTTCCCAAGGGCGTCGAAGCCAGTCTCGACCACCCAGCGCCGCGGCCGCGTCGTCGAGCAGGTCGCCCGACGTCGTCACCGCCTCGCGACCCAGCCCTTCGAGCGAGCCGGACAACTGGTCCGCCACCCACCGGCCTGACAGTGCCCCGACCGTCAGCACGATCGCGATCGGCCAGCTCACGAAGGTGCTGAACGTCAACGCCAGCATCGCCACCAACACGCTTAGCAACCACTGGCCCAGCAGCCCTTTGCGAGGTTGACCGCGAACGGGTCGCGGCCGACGGCCACCCGCACGTCGTCGGCGCGAAGGCTCACGATCTGGTTCCGCGTCAGCGTGCGCAGGCGGATGTCGAAGTCGCCGCCGGCCGTCGCTTCGGCGGGAGCGGTGAGCCAGACGCGGGCGCCCGTTTCAGGCTCGAGTACGACGGGCGGGGCGGCGTAGCCGGTGGCAATGTTCACGACCTGCGCCTCCAGGCGCGTCGCGTTGCCTTCGTCGAGCACACCGCTGAGCCGCTCGACCACCACCTCGAGTTCGATGCCGATGCGGCCGGCATCATCGCCGTGGCGAACGGTGGCGACGTCGCCGCTGTCGCGGTAGGCGATGACGCCGATGGACGACGGGGCGATCGTCCTCCGGCCCGGTCAGGCCGAACCCGCGCTGGCCCCAGGTTGGTGCGGAACAGGATGTCGTCGCGCGGGTCGCCCTCGACGGCGGGCTCGATCGTGTCGAGCACATTGCCGGCCGGGTCGACGAGTTCGAGGCGCAGCGTGTCGGCGTTGGCGCCGTAGAGGTAATTCGCGCTCGCACCCCACAAACCGACGAACGCGCCGCCGGGGTTGCTCATCTGCTCGATCAGCCGCTGGGAGCCCTCCTGGTCGATCAGGATCGGGACGACATTGTCCCAATCGGTCGTCGGGAGTTGGGCGGCGCGGGCGTTGGTGTTCAGGAGCGAGCGGTTGCCGCGGGCGTCCGGCGGGGCGGCCGGCGACACGAAGGCGGCCGGCATGACGTAGAGCGCGGCGTCGTACAAGCCGAACCGGATGACCGGAGGCGGAATCCGATCGGGATGGATCACGCCCAGCGGCAGCGAACTGCGGGGCAGCCGGCCCTTTGCCTCCCAGTGCGGCCGGGCGCGGACGCGCAGCCGCGCGGGCGTGTCGCCGAGCGTTTGCAGGTAGAGCGCCTCGGCACGGTCGGGCTCGAGCCGGAACGGGAAGGCAATCATGTAACGACTGGCGAAGGTCCAGCGGACATCGTCGTCGGCGTCGGGCGGCAGGGCGTAGACCTGGAAATCATCGCCGGGATCAATCGCCTCGGACTTCAGCAGGGCCGCTGTCGACCAGGTGCTGCAAGTACGGCCGGCGACCCGGCTCGGCCAGGGCCGACTCGAGGCGCGTCTCGAGGTCGCCCAGCAGCGAGCGTTCCTGCACCAGCAGCAGGCCGTACGAAAACACGCCCATGATCGCCAGCACGACCGCGCTGAGCAGGGCGAACCCGCAGAGCTTGCCCAGCAGCAGTTCCAGGCGCGTGAGCGGTTTGGTGACGACGGTGAAGATCGCCTTGTTCTCCACCTCGCGCGGCAGCGACGTGCTGGCGAGCACCAGCGGCACGACAATCGCGACGAAGCCGCTGGCGAACAGGCAGACGCCGACGCTTTGGGCAATCGCCCGCGCCTCGTCGAGCGGGTCGGCCAGGCTCACGAGCAGCAGGACCGCCCCGATCGCCAGCGGCGTGATCCAGAGCACGCGGCGGCGCACGCCCTCGCGAAAGGTCAGCCCCGCGACCGCCCCGATGCGCCGGCCGCTCAGGCGGCGCAGGTCGCGAAAGCCGTAGACGCCCAGCCCCACCAGCACCACCAGGGTCGCGACGGCGACCGCGATAAGCAGGATCGGATCTTCGGGAAGGAACGACAACATCGGCACGGTCCGGCGGTCACTCGCTGCTGGTGTAGCTGCGCCCCTCGCCCGTGTTCTCGCGGACGATGCGAATGAACAGGTCCTCCAGCGTCGTGCGCGGGTGCGTGAGCTTCGCGTCGATGCCGCTCCTGGCGAGGAACTCGCGTAGCTCGTCCTGCTGCTGCTCGGTGATGCCGGCCGCCTCGACCTGCGTCACGTCCCGCACCTGCACGAGTTCCTGCACGCGGCCCAGCGTCTGCATCTTGCCGCGGAACAGGATCGTCACGCGATCGCAGACATCTTCGACGTCGGCCAGCAGGTGGCTGCACAGGATGACGGTCTTGCCCTGCGCCTTGAGGCTGACGATCAGGTCCTTCATCTCGCGCGTGCCGATCGGGTCGAGGCCGGTGGTCGGCTCGTCGAGCAGGATCAGGTCCGGGTCGTTGATGAGGGCCTGTGCGAGGCCGATGCGGCGGGCCATCCCCTTGGAATACTCGCGCAGCTTACGCCGGCGGGCCTTGCGATCGAGACCGACGGCGTCGAGGAGCAGGGGTACACGCTCGTTGAGCTCCTTCCGCGACAGCTTGAAGAGCTTGCCGTAGAAGCGCAGCGTCTCCTCGCCGTTGAGGAAGCGGTAGAGGTAGCTTTCCTCGGGAAGAAAGCCGATGCGGCTGTTGATCTCCGGATCGCCGACGGGCCGGCCGAGGATGCGGGCGGTGCCCTTGGTCGGGAAGATCAGGCCCAGCAGCAGCTTGATCGTCGTCGACTTGCCGCTGCCGTTGGGCCCGAGCAGGCCGAAGACCTCTCCCTTGGGCACCGTCAGGTTGAGGTCGCTCAGCGCCGTGACCTTCGGGCGGCCCCAGAAGTCCTTGTAGACTTTCGTCAGACCGCTGATTTCCAACGCGGGCTCCGCGTCGCGCGGGGCGATGGCATCCGGCTGCAACTCGGCGGTGGGGGCGGACATTGCGGGAATCGTGCCCTAGTTGCTTGACGAGCGGCGCTGGCCGCGGCGGCGGTTGGTCTCGCTGGGCTTCTCGTAGTAGGCGCGCTTCTTGAGGTCCTTGGTCAGGCCCTCCTTCTCGCAGGCCTTCTTGAAGCGCTTGAGGAGTTGGTCGGTCGTCTCGGTGCCGCGGAGCTTAACTTTGATCATGTGGGGCGGGATCCTTTCGGTCGGCTGTGTCGATGCAAAACCACCGGCCACACGACGTGGCCGGCGGGGCGAGGATTCTAGCCCGCAGCGGCGGCCTATCAACAACGTCCCGCGCCCGCGTGCCGTACCATTGCCGTACATGCCCGACGATCCCCAAGCGACCCCTCCCGACGCCACGCCCGAGCCGCAGGGCAAGCCTGAAATCACCATCGATGATTTCCTGAAGCTCGACCTGCGCGTCGCGACCGTCAAGCAGTGCGAGCCGCACCCCAACGCCGACAAGCTGCTCAAGCTCACGCTCGACGACGGCACGCCCGACGGCCGGCAAATCTGCGCGGGGCTCCGCGGCATCTACGAGCCCGACGACCTTGTCGGCAAGCAGATCGTCGTCGTCGCCAACCTCGCCCCGCGCAAGATGCGCGGCGAGATCAGCCAGGGCATGCTCCTCGCCGCCAGCGACGACGAACGCTCGAACGTCGTCGTCGTGTCGCCGATGAGCGAGATTGCCGCCGGCTCAAGTGTCGGATGAATGAGGAATGCGGAACGCTGAATGCGGAATGCTTCAGACGACTCCGCCTCCGGCATTCCTCATTCAGCATTTCGCATTCCTCATTCTTTCCTTGCTTCGCGAACTGCACATCGTCAACTTGGCCGTCATCGCCGAGGCGCGCGTGGAGCTCGTCGGCGGGCTCAACTGCTTCACGGGCGCCACGGGCGCCGGCAAGTCGCTCGTGATCGGGGCGATCAACGTGTTGCTCGGCCTCAAGAGCGCGGCCGACCTGTTGCGCAAGGGAACGGACGAAGGGCGCGTGACCGGCGTCTTCGAGATCGGCGACCCGCGCACGATGAACGCCGTCCGCGACCTCGTCGACCTGCCGCTCGATGGCGAGGAAGCGCAGGCGGGCGAACTCCTGCTCACGCGCCGCCTCTTCGCCAGCGGGCGGACGCGCGTCAGCCTGAACGGCAACCCCATCACCCTCGCCCAGCTCAAGGCCATCGGCGACCTGCTCGTGGACGTCCACGGCCAACACGACTCGGCCTACCTGCTCAAGCCGGGAAACCAGCTCGACGTGGTCGACGACTTCGCCGAGCTCGTCAAGGAGCGCGACGCCTACCGCGGGATCTTCGACGAGCTCCAGCAGGCCAAGCGGCGGCTCGCCGAACTGACCGAAGGCCGCGACCTTCGCCAGCAGACGCTGGAGCTCTACCGCTTCCAAACGAACGAGATCGACGCGATTGGCCTCGATCCGGCAGAGTTCGAGCGGCTCGAAGGTCGCGCGAGTGTGCTGGAGAACCTCGAGCAGCTCAAGACCGACACCGCCGACGCCTACGACGAGCTGTACGAGGCGGAGGGGGCGATCGTCGATCGGCTCAAGCGGATGGTCCGCGTGCTCGACGAGCTCGGCGCGCTCGACGCCGCTGTGCTGCCGATCGCCGAGGGCGTGCGCGGGGCGTCGCTGTCACTCGAGGAGGCGGCCCGCGACTTGGGGCGGTACCAGGAGAAGCTCGACCTCGACCCCGCCGAGCTGGCGGAGGTGAACGATCGCCTGACGGCCATCGGGCGAATCCTGCACAAGTACGGCGGCACGATGGAGCAGGCGCTGGCTTACCGCGCCGACATCGGCCGCAAGATCGACCGCCTGGCTGGTCAGACCGAGGACTTCGGCGACCTGCAACAGCGCATCGCGCCCCTCGAACGCAAGCTGGTGGAGCAGGCGATGTCCCTGCGAACGAGGCGGCAACGGGCGGCTACGCAGCTCGGCCCGGTGATCGAGGGGCAACTCGCCGAGCTCGGCATGGACAGGGCGACGTTCCGCGTGAGTGTCGAACCCCTCGGCGACTCGGCCGACCGGGCGACGGCAACGGGGCTCGACGCGGTGGAGTTCATCGCCCAGACCAACCCCGGCCTGGACCCGCAGCCGCTGCGCCGGATCGCCAGCGGCGGGGAGCTCAGCCGCATCATGCTGGCGATCAAGCAGGTGCTCAGCCGCGACGACCGGGTGAGCGTGCTGGTCTTCGACGAAATCGACGCCAACGTCGGCGGGCGGCTGGCGAGCGTGGTTGGCAACAAGCTGCGCAGCCTGGCCGACGGGCACCAGGTGCTCTGCATCACGCACCTGCCGCAGATCGCGTGCTACGCCGACCGCCACCTTGTGGTCGAGAAGCAGCAGGCCGACGACACCAAAACCACCGTCCGCCTGATGGCGGGCGACGATCGGCTGGAGGAGCTGGCCAGCATGATCGGCGGGAAGCAGATCACCGCCACCACGCGGGCGCAGGCGGCCGAACTGCTCGCCCACGCCGCCGCCGAGTTCGCGCCGCCGGCCAAGGCGAAGCCAAAGAAGAAGGCCTCCCCGCGCAAGCGCCGGAAGGCCTCCTGATTTCACTCGATGGGCGGGCTCAATGCATCACGGCTCGATGCCGCGCGGGATGGTCATGTCGACCGCGACGTCGCGGGCCAACACGTTGCCGAGCACGCGCGCCTCGACGTGGCCATCAACGAAGAGCATGTTGATCGACGTGTTGCCCTTGTGCCGGAACCGCATGACGGTCGGCCACTCGGTCACGAACTCGGGGAAGACCTCGATCGCGTCGACGTTGTAACGCTCCTGGCCCTCCCGCGTGCGGTTCTCGGGGCCATTGTTGATGCCGAGGGCGAGCGGAAGGTCGTAGTTTTCGACGGCCCAGCCGCCCTGCAACTGCCCGGCGGGTAGTTCGAAGCCGAACCATTGACCGTAGCCGCCCATGCTGAAGCCGTCGCCGTGCGCCGACCGCGACCAGGCGCTGGCGTTGCGCCAGTTGACGATCTGCGGGCCGTCCCAGATGGCCGCCGTGTTCGAGGAACTGGCGATCTGCGTGATCTTCACCTGGTCGTCCACGATGCGACCCGCGGGCAGCGTCCCCGTCGAGAAGCCTGGATTGCCGATCAGGTTCTTGTACGGCATGATCCGCTCGTTTGCGGTGTAGTGCGCCGCCGGAACGCCGTCCGAAAAGCCCGGCCGCGTGTCGTAGTCCAGCAGTATCGGGCTCAGCGCCCGCGAGACGGAGAAGCGGTTGTCCTCCATGCTGGTGCGCGTCAGGTCGGAGGCGATCTCAAGATTCTCCGACACGGGGATCCACCAGTGGTATTCGGCGACCTCGAAGCTGCCGGCTTCGTAAGGCTTGTCGATCCAGCCCCAGGGCAGGGCGAAGTCGGCGTCGTTGGTGTAGAAGGTCAGGCCCTGCCCAATCTGCCGCATGTTCGACTGGCAGGCCACCGAGTTGGCCGCCTGCCGCGCCTGGGACAGCGTCGGGAGCAGGATGCCGATCAGCAGGGCGATGATGCCGATGACAACTAGCAGCTCCACCAGGGTGAAGCCGCGCGTGCGTGGGTGGGATGAGTGCGTTGAGTGAGTGGGTCGTTTCATAAGTCCTCCGCGTCAATGAGCCAGCCAAGCGTGAGCGAGGCCGGCGGACACGTTCCTGAAATCCAATGGTCAATCCGGAAACACCGGCTTGGCGAGCGTGCCGTCGGGGCAACGCACCGTTTGCACGCGGCCGAACTCGGCCCCGTTGTCCTTGCCGACCCACGCGTCCTCGCCGGGCTTCTTGACCTCGAGCCCGCTGAGCGACGCCGCCTGCACAAGCCCTGGGCTGGGCGCTCCGCCGTCGGCGGTGGCGGCCATGAACTGCTCGTGGAAGTCGGCCCGGTACCGTTCCAGGTAGCCCACGAACTCGTCGCCGCCGCACGTGAAGACAACCGCCCGGACGGCGGTTTGGCCCTCGTGCTCGAACGGGGCGTAACGACTCTTGGGGGCCTCAAACCAGGTGGCGCCATCATCGACGGAGTAGAACTCCGTTTCCGGCGGCTCGGGCGCGCTGTTGCTGCTCAGCGTCCAAAACACGAGCGCCGCCGCCAACACCAGGCCGAGGGCGGCCAGAGCGAAGCCGATCGCCGGGTTCTTGTTGATCTTTTCGCGCAGGCCCATCGGGCAGACTCCTCGACAGCGGGACACGACGCCGGGGCAGGCGCCTGTGGAACAGTTCGATGGAAAGCCTACCGCGGATGTCCCCAATGTAAAAACGCCCGCCGATGCAACGCATCGGCGGGCGCGACTACGGTCAATCGCAACTGCCTCAGCGGGAAGCGCCGACGGGCTCGGGGTCGAGCTCGAAGGCGTCGGCGTCGTACGTCAGCGGCTCATCGGCGAAGACGTCGAGGAACTCACCACGCTGCTCGGCCTCCACGCGGGCGGTCTCGAACGCTTCGATCCGATCGCGCAGGCCGTCGGTGTCGAACTCACGCTCGCGGGCGTCGTGACGCAGCACGCCTTCCTCCATGAGCTTGCGGATCTTGGTCAGGGCCTTGTTCTGGATCTGACGGACCCGCTCCTTCGTCACGCCGATGATCTTGCCGACCTGCTCGAGCGTCTTGGGGCTGTTGGCGTTCTGGTCCCAGTTGAAGCGCTCGCGCAGCACGGTCTGCTCCACGTCGGTCAGGTCGGCGACGTTGCGGTCGACGATCTGCTTGAGCTCGTAGACGCAGTCCTCGCGGACGTCGCCGCGCTTGGTCTCGAGCCAGTTGGACTTCTCCAGGTCCGGCTCGAACTCGACGGGAAAGCGCTGGCGGTGACGCGAGTGCTTCATCGCGGTGCGGCTGAACGCCTTCAGGATCGCGCGGCAGGCGTAGGTGCTGAACTTGAAGCCCTTGTCAACGTTGAACTTGTCGACGGCCCGGATCAGCGCCATGTTGCCTTCGGAGACGACCTCCGCGAAGTCCACGTCGCCCAACCGCGTCCGCTTGGCCATGGCCAGAACGAGCGCGAGGTTGGTGCGGACCAGGTACTCGCGCAAATGCTCGAAGCGGTTGAACCACTGGACGAGCTCCTTGGCGTCTTTACGCTCGAGGTTGTTCACGCCCTTGCGCTTGATCCGCCGCTGAATGCGGCCGATCTTGAGCTTCGCGAAGTTGAAGCGCAGGAACATCAGCTTCTCCTCCGCCGGCTTCATCAGCGTGGGGGAGGAGACGCTCTCCTGCTTCTCGAACGCGTCGTCGCGCGTGGGCTGATACCAGTCCACAAGGGGCAGGCGCGGGATCTCTTCCTCGAAGAGCTCCTTCTCGATGCCCTTGTTCTTGAACTGCTCGGAGTCCATGAAGTCGAACTCCTCCTGCATCAACTGATCGACGCGGGCGCGGAGGAGGCGGGGAATCGGCTCGCGCCGCTTCTTTTCTACGGTGTCGTTGGCCTCGGCGGCCGTGTCCTTCGCCGCCGGCTTCGTCTTGGTGGTGGCGCTCATGTCCTACTCGCCTTCTTAGTTCTTGATCGGTGGGGATCTCAGGTGCCGGCGTCGTGGTGGAACCGCGGGGGCGGTCGACTCCGGCGGGTGGATGTCAGTCGTCGGGGTGAAAGGCCTTCACTCGGGTCGGCCCTCCGAAGAAGACACGCGCCGGCGAGGCAATGGTTGTTCCTACAAGCAATTTCCGCGCCGCGTCAGGCACGCCGGGCACGTCGCCGTCGTTCGCGACGGCGGCGGGCACGCCACGCCGGCTCGGGAAGTCCTCCACCCGCCAGGGAGAGGGCCCGACCCGCCGATCGGTCGCGTCGTCCGCCGCGGTCGCGAACCTCGGACAAGTCCGATGCTCGCCCCGCTCGCAAACGCGACGCCAATCGATGGGACGCGGAGACTTTCGCCACCGCTCGACCGCAAGATGCAGTCTCGCCCGTTCAAGCGAGGCGGCATCCCGCGGTGAGAGGGCCAGACGCCTCGACGGTCGGGGCATCGCACGCCCGTTGGCCGGGCTGGCTGGGTCTCACCTGCGTTGGCACCGAACGCCGACCGGGTCGGGCGGCGGGCAGTGCCGGGACGCGGAACATAAAGCTTCTGCAAACGGTGTCAACAAAAATCCGCGCGACTTAGACAGGGGAGCCCACGTCGCCATAGCCGGGCCGGGTCAAGCGGCCCCGCGCCCGCCCGCCGGACCGCTACGCTCAGGCCGTGAAAAAGCACGATCTTCCCTGGGAACTCTGCCTTGGCGGCAGCTTCAACCCGCCGCACGTCGGCCACCTCATCACGGCCCGCGCCGCCGCCGAGGCGGGTGAATTCGACCGGGTGCGGCTGATCGTCGCGGGGCAGAATCCCCATAAGGTGAACGACCCGGAGGTCGCCCCCGCGGCCCTTCGTCTCGAACTCACGCGCGCCGCCGTCGCCGATGACGACTTCTTCACGGTCGATGATCGCGAGGTGCGACGGGACGGTATGAGTTTCACCGCCGACACCGCCGAGCAGATTCGAACGGAGCAAGGCGGGGGCATCATCCACTGGCTAATCGGCGTCGATTTGTTGCCCGGTCTGCCAACGTGGCACCGGGCCGAAGAGCTCACTGCCAAGCCGGCCACGCTCGTGCAGTTCACGGTCATGGCCCGCGGTGGACATCGGCTGGACATCGATTCGCTGCCGCCAACCGTCCGGCACTTGTCGGAATCCGTCGTCGCGGTGCCGCGCATCGAGATCAGTTCAACCGACGTTCGGCGGCGACTGCGCGAGGGGCGGTCGGTGCGCTATCTCGTCCCGCCGGCGGTGGAGGCGTTGTTGCACGAGCGACGGCCGTACGTGGCGAGCGGGATGTAATCCGGCAGGTCGGAAGCGTCGGCGGGCTCGTGCCGCCAAAGGACATGGGCCGCGCCGGTCGGATCGGACGCTTGCGCGAGGAGCACACTGCCCGCGAGCCCGCCGCTCCCGATGCGGTGGCCCGATTGATCTACGCCCAGCACCGCCTGGATGCCGCGTTGCCAGAAGCCGAGGCGGCGTGGGTCATCCCTACGGAGTCCGAAGGCCTCGAAGAGATCACGGCGTGGATCGCTGATGGCTGGCGTGCCGGGCCAGGAGGCATGGAGCAGGTAGCGACCCGCACTCGGGCGGCCGGGGTGGACGAAGATTACGCGCGGGTAGAGCGGCGACCGGTCGCTCGCGACCCGCACCGCCCGAATCCCCTCCCGGCTCAGGGCACCGCCGTGGCGAAGGAAGACGAGCAACGTCGGCCCGCGGCGGTCGAGCTGGGCGCGCAGGGTGGTCGCGCCGTCGTCGGGCGTCAACAGATCGCTGCCGACGATGGCCCGGTCGAGAATGGCGGCGGGTGCGAAAAGCACGGCGGCAAGCCTCAGGCCCCGTGGTCGAAGGTGGCCCAGATCGCGTCCTGCTCGTCGTCCCACTGCGGGTCCGGCGGCCAGCCGGCGGGGGGCGGCAGGTCCTCGAAGCCGCCGTCGAAGTCGCCCAGCGACGTCGGCCGGCCCAAGTCGTCCACCGTCAGGACGGGGAAGGCCTGTGGAAACCGGTCGCGGTCGAACCGCGTGGCCGACCCGCCGGCGCTGAGGACGTTGACGAAGTCGACGTGCCGCGTGTCGAGGCGGTCTGGGCTGTTCATCACGTCGGCGAAGATCGCGTCGTTGCCGAGGCGTGACAGCTTCGGCAGGCGCAGCGGCCGCAGGCGCTCGGGCGGGTTGGCCCAGTCGTCGGGCAGCTCAACGATGGGTCGGCTCGCGTAGCCGCTGAAGGTGTTGCTGGCCGCATTCGCGCCCTCGCCGGGGGGCCAGGGGTTTTCGGGCACGTCCCACTGGAACTGCGGGTTCTGCTCGCTCGGGCAGAAGTAGGTGCCGCCGTCGCTCGTCAGGCCGCTCTCGTGGAGCTTGCCGAACAGCACGTAGCTGTCGGTCGTGCGGCTGTAGATCATGCTGTTGAACTGCTTGGTCCGCCGGTATCCGATCGGGACCACGCCCTTGTTGTCGTTGCCGTACAGCACGAAGGCGGCGTGGACCTGCCGCAGGTTCGACAGGCAGACCGTCGCCCGCCCGGCGCGCCGCGCCTCGGACAGCACCGGCAGCAGGATGCCGATCAGCAACGCGATGATGCCGATCACCACGAGCAGCTCGACCAGAGTGAACCCGCCACGACTAGGCGGACGATGCAGGAACGGCATGCGCATGGGCAACGGTAGGGCGACGGGTGGCCCGTGCGTTCCCGGACTTTGCCCGGCCGGCGGGGCGCCGTAGAGTGCCCGCGGTCGCCCCGACGTTCAGGCCGCACCCACCATGACTCAGTACGCCCCTCCCGCCGCCACGCCTGTCGCCGACGTTCCGACGCCCGCGCAGCTTGACCCGAGTCCTGCCGCGTTGGCGCACGCGGGGCGCGGCAAGATCGTCGAGAGTCGCGGGGGGGGCATCGTTGCCTTCCAGCCGCGTGGCACGCAGTACGAGTTGCACCTCGCCGCCGGCGACGACGTTACCGCCAAAGTCAGCAAGCCGGTGAAGGCGCTGGTCCACGTCGAGGCCCGCAAGGTCTACACGGTGCCCAGCGGCGGGAACTTTGTGGTCCCGATCGTCGGCGCGACACGCATCGTGCAGGGGCGCGTGATCGACCTGTGGGAAGGCGGCGCCCACGGCACTGGGCAGTTGCTCGTGCAGGCGGGGGCGATGGTGCTCGTGGAGCTGCCCGAGGACGCCAGCGCGATTGACCTGGCGAACGGCCCAATCGAGCAGGGGGCGCTGGTGAACGTTGTGGCGCACCCCGAGGCGAGCCTGCGGCTGGGGTAGCGAGAGGGCTTCGACATTTGACAGCCGACGGACGCGCTTCGACCGAGGCGCGTTTTTTCGTGGGATCATTAAGTGGCGTGACGGCCGTTCCGATTGGAGGGTTGGAGATCGAACCCTGCCGCGGAGCGGGGGTCCGACGGGTCAGGCCACGGTGGCCAAGCCCGGCGACGTGCCAGTCGCTCCAACGGCGTCTCCCTCGGGAGGTGCTTGAACGCTCCGGGGAAGATGCAGGCGTGGGCCATCGGTGCGTTGTCGTCCAATTGGGCGGCGTGCGGGCCGCGGGCCGCCGCCACCGCTCTTCCTGAGGCCGGCGAGGCCGGTGCCGTGAAGGCAATCCGTTTGTCGAGAAGGTCGCCGCCGTGGTGACCGCGACGCGGAGTTGCCGCATCGGCCACGAGTCCGCCGCGCCACGTGGCAACGCGACTGCCGCCCATCCAGTTGCGGGCAGGCCGGTCGGTCGAGTTTCCGCCGCCGACGCGCGGCACAACCTGCCGGGAGCACCCCGGCACACAGGAGAGCATCCCATGATGACCACCCTCAAGTCCGCCAAGGACATCGTTCGTCCCACCCTCGCCAAGCTCTACTCCGAAGAGGATGGCGGCGAGCTGTTGGAGTACGCCCTCATTGCCGGCCTTATCGTGATTGCCGCCATCGCGGCGATCAAGGTCTTCGCCGGTGCCATGGGCAACAAGTTCAAGGAGATGGGCAACGCCGTCACGAACGTGAACGTGTCGTCGACCGGATCCTAGAGCCAAGGCGGCCCCCGCCGCGATGGCCGGGGCCGCCACATCGCGCAGTGTGTGCAGTGCGACGCGCCGCCGTCGGCCTTGGGCCGGCGGCGGCGTGCATCGTTGCGCCGCCATCGGCTCAAGTGACCCCCGCGTGGCGCCGACAAGCGCACTAGAGCAGCTTGCACTTTCGTTTGCTGGTGGTAGCCGCGGACCTTGATCCGCGCTTCGAACGATAAGTAGTGCCAGACACGCGGAGCAAGCTCCGCGGCTACCACCGATCCAACAGCGCGGGCCCATCCCGCTCACCTCACGCCAACTTTCGCCATGCCCGACCTGCTCAGCTTCGAGATCGTTTCGCCCGCACGGTGGTCTCCCGACCGCTGGCGGGACGTCGCCGCGCTGGCGCCGCTGATGCTCGCGATGCTCGCCGCCGCCGCCATCGATTGGCGCTCCCGCCGCATCCCCAACTGGCTGACGTTCACGCTCTGCGGCCTCGGCCTGCTCAACGGCGTGGCCGCCTCTGCCGGATGGCTCGTGGGCGTCGGCGTCGTCAACGGGCTGCTCGGTTTCCTCGTCGGTGCGGCCCTGGCGGTCCCGCTGTTCATCCTCGGCGCACGCGGCGCGGGGGACGCAAAGCTGTACATGGCCGCCGGCGTCTGGATCGGGCCGGGCGGGATCTTGGCGCTCTTTCTCGTCGAGGCGATCGTCGGCGCCGTCTTCGTGGTCGGGCGGGCGGTGGTCCGCGGGCAACTGGCGCACCTGGCGAGCAACACGATCATCCTGGCAACCACGCTGCTGAACGTCCGCCGACTCGGTCTTGCCACGACGGCTGCGGCGGGGCAGCACCTGACCGTCTACAACGCCGGTGGCGGTGGGGGTGGTGGCGGTGGTGGGGGTGAGGACCAAGAGGGTAGTGGGTTCAAGTCGATCGACCGCCCGTTGCCGCACGCCGTGCCGGCGCTGGTCGCGTTAATGCTCTGCCTGCTGTTGGGGCACGTGTGACCACCACACCGCACCACGTCCGAAAAGTCGCCGCCACTGGCGTGGCCGGGCGCCGGATTCGAAGGATCACAAGGGACCGTTTCATGCAACAGCAAGCCGACGCCATCGCCATCGCCCGTCCGCCGCTGCGCCCGAGCCGTCGCCGGCGGCGCGGCTCGATCCTGCTCGAGGCCGCGCTGGTCCTGCCGGTGCTGCTGATGGTCGTCTTCGGCGCGATCGAGTTCGGCTGGGCGTTTTACATCAAGCACTCGCTTCAAGGCGCCGCCTACGCCGGAGCGCGGGCGGCGATTGTGCCGGGGGCGACCAACAGCGACGTGACGAGCGCCGTCTCCCTCGCGATGTCGCGCGGCGGGCTCTCCGGGGCGAACTACAACGTCGACATCAAGGACGGCAACACTGACACGGCCGCAACCGTCAGCGCGATGGGGGAGGGCGACGCAATTCTCATCGAGGTCAATGCCCCTTGGTCGCAGTTCAGCGTCTTCGTCACGAGCCTGGGCGGGCACATCAACGGCGACCTGTCCGGCCGCGCAGTGATGCGACGCGAGGGATGACGCGGCCTCTCGACATCTAGGGAGCGCGGACATTCAGGCGTAGCGCGATTTGGGCCGTGGCGGCAGCATGACGAGATGAGACGACGCCACGAGCTGACCGACGCACAGTGGGCGCGGATCGAGCACCTGCTGCCGGGCAAGGCCACCGACCCCGGCCGCACCGCGGCCGACAACCGCACCTTCGTCGATGCCTGCCTCTGGGTGCTCAAGACCGGTGCCGCCTGGGCCGACCTGCCGCCGCGGTTGGGCAAGCCCAACACGGTCTGGAAGCGGTACGACCGCTGGGCCGCTTCGGGCGTGTGGGAGCGGGTCGGACAGGCGTTGGGACAGGACTTGGCCGGCGGGGCAGCCGAAGAGCTCCAGATCGACAGCACGAGCATCAAGGCCCACCCGACCGCCTCGACCGGCCGGCGGCTCGCCGACGAAAAAAAGACGCCGCCGACCGGCGACGGTGCCTGGGGCGCAGCCGCGGCGGGCTCAGCAGCAAGCTCCACGCCGCCACCGACGGCCGGGGCCGCCCGCGGCGACTGATCCTCACGCCCGGCAACGACGGCGACTGCCCGATGCTCCCGGCGTTGATCGACGGCCTGCGGCCACGCCACGTCGTCGCCGACGCCGCCTACGACAGCCTCGAGAACCACGGGTTGATCGAGCAGGCCGGCGGCCGGGGCTGCATCAAGCCTCACCGCGGCCGCAACACCGGCCGGACCCACGACCCGGTGCGGTACAGGCGGCGGAACATGATCGAGCGGTTCTTCGGCCGCATCAAGGCCTGCCGACGCGTCGCCACGCGGTACGAGAAGAAAGCGGCCAACTACCTCGCCTTCGTCTGGCTCGCCGCGGGCATCACCACCTGACCTGAATGTCCGCGCTCCCTAACTCAACGGCGGCCCGACGCACCACGCGTCGGGCCGCTCGCGTTGACGTTTTGCCGAGAGCGAATTGGGTTCAAGCCGCCGTCGCCGATAACGCGCAGGCTGCTTGCAAATCTTTGAGTCGCTTTGCCCAGGCTAAACCGCTCGGGAGGACGGCCCGACGCACCGGGTGAAGGCGGCCCGATGCCGGACGCCACCCCGGCCCAGCCCCCACCACTCTCTCACCCCCTCGCGATGGACACCGACAAGATCAAAAAGTACCTGCCCCTCGCCGCCGCGGGCGTCCTCGGTGTCGGCGCCGCCGGCATGGGCTGGATGCTCGTGCAACGCCCCGTCCCCGGCCAAGCCGGCGGCAACGGCGCCAACCAACAGCCGGCGGTACCGATGGCCCAGATGGTCGTCGCGACGCAGGCCGTTTCCGCCGGCGACGAGATCAACCCTGACGATTTGAAGGTCGTCTACGTGCCGGTGGACGTGCTGCCGCCGTCGGCCTTTGGCAGCATCGCCTCGCTCCTGCAGGCCGACGCGTTCTCCGCGAGTGACGCCGACGGCAAGCAAGGGCCGCGAGTCGCCGCGAGTCCGATTGCCGCCGGCCAGCCGATTATGACCGAACACCTGGCCCCCGCCGGCGCCGAGGGCGGCCTGGCCGCGCTGCTGCAAAGCGGCAAGCGTGCCATGACCGTCAACGTCGACGCCTACAGCGGCCTGCGCGGCTTCCTCCTGCCCGATTCCCGCGTCGACATCGTCTCGACCCTGCGCGGCGACGGCCCGCCGATCGCCCGGACCATCGTCCAGGACGTTCGCGTGCTCGCCGTCGACGGCACCCTCGCGGGCCGCGCCAAGGTCGAGGCGACCGACGGCGAGAAGCTCAACGAAGAGGGGCCCAAGAGCAGCGTCACGCTCCTTGTGACCCCCGAGCAGGCGGCGCGCATCGAACTCGCGTACGCCAACGGCGCGCCCCGCATGGTGCTTCGCGCCGCTGGCGACCGCACGCTTTCCCGCTTCGAAGGGTTGACACTCACCGAGCTCACCGGCCGCAAGAAGGACGAGGCCGCGCCGCGCGACCCCTGGGCCGGCGACGACGAGGATGCAGTCGATCCCTTCGCCCCCGGCGGCCAGATCGCGTCGATCGGTGGCAACGCGCCCATCGAAGCGCCCGGCCCGGTGGGAGCCATCGGCGATGCCACGCCGATTGAGGCGACCGCTCCGAACTCCCCAGCCACTCGCCCGGCGGGCCCGCCCCGTCCGGCGCCGCACGTCGTTGAGGTGATCCGCGGCGGCGTGAGCGATCGGGCCACCGTGCCGGACCGTCCATCGCAGAAGCCGGCCGAGCCCGCGCAGCAGGGCGATACGCCCGCGACCGCGTCCGACGAGTAGCCGCCAAGTTTCTGCACACCGCCAGCTCGTTCGCGTGGCGTCGCAGTCCAATCCATCCTGCCTCCACTGCCATAACCGCCACCTGCCCCACCGCGATGAACCGCACCTCGAACACCACCCAACAGAGTGCCGCCGCGAAGCGCGGGCCGACCGGCCGCGCCAACCCCGCCCACCCCGCCGCCCCGGCCAGTGCGATTCGCACGCGCGGCACCGGC
Source organism: Tepidisphaeraceae bacterium (assembly GCA_965214125.1). GTDB lineage: Bacteria > Planctomycetota > Phycisphaerae > Tepidisphaerales > Tepidisphaeraceae > CBDCBA01. Next base: position 41,295 of record CBDCBA010000006.1, on the reverse strand, counting down.
AAGATGCTCGTCGCCGCCGCGACGGCCGCCGCCACGCTGGGCGTTTACGCCCTGTTCGGCGGCTCCCCCGCGCCGACGGCCGCAGACCCACACGCCGGCGCGCCGCGGGCGGACCTGATCGACGCCGCCTTCGACCGCCTGCTCGCCCAGGCCGAGGCCGTGGAGGCCCGCGCCGCCGACGAACTGCAAGTCGAGCCGCCGGCGCCCGAGTCCGACGATGCCGGCTGGAGCGTGCTCGACGACCTGCTCGTTGTCGGCAACCCGTTCGCGAAAAACAGTTTTGCGGCGCCTGAGTTTCCCGCGGAGGCCGAGCCGTCTGTCGCGGAGGCCGAGCAGGTCGATTTGCCGATCATGCCGCTGCCGCCGTTCGACGCAGACGCGCCGATGGCGGACAAGCCGTCGCCTGATCGCGAGGCCGAGGCCAAGGAAGCGATGGAACTGCTCGATGCGCTCCTCACCGGTGAAGACACCGTCGCCCCCGAGGCGAACGAGCTGGACGTGCTCGATGTCGGCCCCGCGCCGGCAACGCCTGAGTTCACGCCCGTTGAGCCCGCGATCGTGCCAGTTGCCGAGCCGGTCGAGGCAGTGGAACCACAAGTTCCCGTCTCATCGATGCCGGTGTCCGAAGCGGTAAGCGAGAAGCCGCCGCACGATGTGGAAATCATCGCCGGCGGACAGTTGCTCGACGGCGCGTTGCTCGTCACCGTCAACGACAGTCGCATCATCGAGACCACACGCCCGTTTCACCGGGTGGCAATCGCGAAGGACTCGCTTGCGACGATCCAGCCGATTAGCCCGACGCAGTTGCTCGTCACCGCGCACGAGGCGGGCACGACGCAGGTTGTCTTCTGGGACCAGTGGGACCAGTCGCAAACGCTGCTGCTTCAAAGCGGTACCGATCTCCGCATCGTGCAGCAAAAGCTCGAGGAGATGCTGCCGGGTGAGGACGTCCGCGCGGTCGATCTGGGCGGCCGCATCGGGCTGACGGGCACGGTCTCGAATCTGGCGGTCGCCGGCCAGGCGGCCCGCATCGGCGCGGCGTTCGGCGAGGTCGAGGACTTTATGACGATTGCCGGCAAGCAGCAGGTCGCGCTGAAGATCCGCTTCGCCGAGGTGTCGCGCACGGCCGGCAAGGAGTTCGGCGTGAACTTCGGCTTCGACGACGGCACCGCCACGATCTTCGGCAGCAACATCGGCCAGGTCCGCGCGCTTGGCTTCAACGACGGCGCGACCGGCATCGGCATCCCCGATCCCAACGCCGGCATTCAACTCTTCGGCCTGGGCAGCCTCGGCGGCGACCCGTTCGCGTACTACCTCAACGCCCTGCGCGACAGCAATCTGCTGAAAATGCTCGCCGAGCCCGAGCTGGTCGTCAAGAGCGGCGAAGAGGGTGAGATCCTCGCCGGCGGCGAGTACCCGGTGCCCGTGCCGCAGGAAGAGGGCGTGGCCATCGAGTACCGCGAGTTCGGCGTCAAGCTCACGTACCAGCCGATCGTGCTGGGCGACGGCCGCATCGAGCTTCGCCTCGCCACCGAGGTCAGCGACCTCGACGACTCCATCGGCGTCAGCGCCGCCGGCACCCGCGTGCCCGGTTTGAGCAAGCGGGCGGCGGCGACGGTGGTCGAGCTGCACGAGGGCCAGACCCTTGCGATCGGCGGACTGCTGCAAAGCAAGGCGATCGCCAGTAAGAGCGTGGTGCCGATCCTGGGCGACCTTCCGATCATCGGGGCGGCCTTCCGCAGCGTGCGGTATTCGCGCCAGGAGACCGAGCTGGTCATCATGATCACGCCGCACCTCGTCGAAGCTTTGGACGAGGCGATGCCCGCCCCCGGCGAGAAGTGGCACCATCCCAACGACCTCGAGCTGATGGTCTTCGGCCAACTCGGCGGCGAGGCGGGCGTGAGTCTGCCGGACGACGCCGACCGCGGCGGGCGCGACAACCACGCCCAGGGCCACCCCCCCCACCCCCGGCCCGGCCCGCGCCTCGAAAGCCGCTACGCCTTCACGCCGGCCGACGAGTAGGCCGCGAACCCAGCCAGCAACCGCCGCCGCCGCGCCCGATTCGGGCGCGGCGGCCTTTTTCCAGCCCTTCGACTCTTCTGAAATCGCCCGACCTAAACCGAGGTCGTGTCCAAGCCGACATGGGCAAGGGGGACGTCTCCACACCAGACTCGCACGCCACGCACGCCATGTTTATTCAACTCACCGCCGTCATCGTCGACGCCGACGAAACCAATCGAAGCGAACTGGCCGAGGTGCTGTCGGGCTACGGCATGACCGTGCTGCACCAGTTTGGCACCGTCGCCGAGCTCGAGCAGCACCTGCGCCGCGCCGACGCGCCGCAGGTGGCGATGGTCAACCTCGACCCCTCGCCCGCCGAGGTGCTCGACGGCCTCGACGGCATGCCGCGCCGCCACGCGGGCACGGCCTTCTTCGCCATGAGCCAGGTGCTCGACCCGCAGATGCTCATGAAGTCCATGAGCTTCGGCGTGCGCGAGTTCATCCCGCTGCCGATGACGGAGGAGTCGCTGCGCACCGCCCTGGAGCGCGTCGCGGCCGCCCACGGCGAGGGGCGCAAGGCCAAGGTCGTCCACGTCGTGCCGACCGTCGGCGGCGTGGGCAGCACCACGATCGCCTGCAACGTCGCCGCCAGCCTCGCGGGGGAGGGCAACCGCACGGCGCTGCTCGACCTCGACCTGGTCCGCGGCGGCGTGAGCGGGGCGTTCGACATCCGCCCGAGCTACACCATCGCCGACGTGATGGAGTCGGCCGATCGCGTCGACCAGCAGCTTGTCGAGAACGCGCTGGTGACTCACGACAAGAGCGGCCTGCGCATTATGGCCCGCCCCGAGCTGATGGAGGAGACGCAGCGTGTCACCCAGGTCGGCTGCCAGCGCCTGATCGGTTTGCTGGCACGCAACCACGACTACCTGGTGCTCGACAGCGTGCTGAGCGTCGACCCGATCTACGCCACCGCCGCCGCCAGCAGCGATTTGCACGTGGTGGTCATGCAGCTCAACGTCCCGTCGGCCAAGAACGCCGAGCGCTACGTCGGCACGCTGCGCCGCCAGGGCGTGGAGGTCAGCAAGATCAAGGTGATCGTCAATCGCTTCGTGAAGCGCGGCTGGGACATCAACCCGAGCGAGGTCGAGCGGGCGTTGGGCATCGAGATTAGCTGGACCGTGCCCAACGACTACAAGACCGCAATCAACGCCATCAACTACGGCGAGCCGGCGGTGACGCGCAGCCCCAAGGCCGAGATGAGCGTGATGATCCGCCGCTTCGCCCAGTCGCTGGGCAATACGGCTGTCGCCAGGGACGGCAAGCGTGAGCTGGCCAAGGCCGCCTAGGTCCGCGACCGCGCTCCGCACCAGTTCGCACTCCTCCGCACCGACCACCGACCGAGACACCCTATGGGCCTGTTCAACCGCTCCGGCACCGCCCCCACGCTTCCCGCCGAGGAGGCCATCAAAGGTCTGCCCCAGGCGCCCGCGCCATCCCCGAAGACCAAGGCGCCCGCGAAGGAGGCGCCGCTTCCGGTGCCCGACGTGTCGGACGCCGAGACCACCCCGGCCGCCACGCCGGCTGCTAAGGGCAAGGCGATCTTCGGCGCCCGGCCCGCCGCGGCGCCCGAGGCCGTCGGCGGCCCGCAGCAGCGCGTCGAGGGGATGGCCGCCCCCGTGCGGGCGAAGATGGTCAAGCAGCCCATGAGCGAGCGGCAGGTCTACCTGCAGCAACTGCGTACGAAAATCCACCAGCAGCTCATCGAGCGGCTGGACATGCAGACGCTCAAGAAGATGCGCCAGGAGCAGGTCCGCCGCGAGGTGCGCCAACTCATCCTCGAGATGGCCAGCGAGGAAAAGGGCCTGATCTCCGCCAGCGAGCAGGACAAGCTCGTCGAGGAAGTGCTCAACGAAACCTTCGGCTTCGGCCCGCTCGAAGCCATCCTGAAGGACCCCGACGTCAGCGACATCCTCGTCAACCGCCACGACCAGATCTACGTCGAGCGCAAGGGCCGGCTCAGCGTCAGCGACATCACCTTCCGCGACGAAAAGCACCTTCGGCAGATCATCGACCGCATCGTGGCGGGCGTGGGGCGGCGGGTCGACGAGACGTGCCCGATGGTCGACGCCCGCCTGCCCGATGGCTCGCGCGTCAACGCCATTATCCCGCCGCTGGCGCTCGACGGCAGCTCCATGAGCATTCGCCGCTTCGGCTCCAAGCCGCTGCAACTCGAGGACCTGCTCCGCCACCGCGCGTTCCCGCCGGCGGTGATGGACTTCCTCAGCGCCGCCGTGCAGGCGCGGTGCAACGTGATCATCAGCGGCGGCACGGGCTCGGGCAAGACAACCCTGCTCAACTGCCTGTCGCGCTACATCCCTGCCGGCGAGCGCGTCATCACCTGCGAAGATGCCGCCGAACTGCAACTCCAGCAGCCGCACGTTGTCCGCCTCGAAACGCGCCCGGCCAACATCGAGGGCAAGGGCATGGTCGGCGCCCGCGACCTAGTCAAGAACTCCCTGCGCATGCGGCCCGATCGCATCATCATCGGCGAGACGCGCGGCAGCGAAGCGATCGACATGCTCCAGGCCATGAACACCGGCCACGACGGGTCGATGACCACCGTCCACGCCAACACGCCGCGCGATGCCCTGAGCCGTCTCGAAGTGCTCGTCGCGATGGCCGGCTACGACATCCCGCCGCGCGGGCTGCGCCAGCAGATCTGCAGCGCCGTGAACATCGTCGTTCAGGCCAGCCGCCTCGCGGGCGGCAAGCGCAAGGTAACTTACGTCACCGAGATCGACGGCATGGAAGGCGAGACGATCCAGACGCAGAACCTCTTCACCTTCGAGCAGAGCGGCGTCGACCACGACGGCAACGCCGAGGGTCACTTCATGTGCAACGGCATCCGCCCGAAGGTCTGCGACCGCATCGAGCACCGCGGCATCCGCCTGCCCAGCGACATGTTCACCCACCGCCGCCTGACCTTCTAAACCCCCGTCCGCCCGACGCCGCGACGGCAGTCGCGGGTCCGTTTGCCAGCGCACCCCAACTGGCCACTGGAGCCCCCCTGTGAACGACGCCCTCCTCCTCATGCTCCAGCAGCTCGGCTTCTGCGCCCTTGTCTTCGCGACGGTCGCGCTGCTGGTCTGCGGATCGGTTCGCGCGTTCGGCCGGGGCGAGGAACGCCAGCGCCTGCGCTCGCGCCTGATCGACAAGAAGCCCAAGGCCGGCAAAAAGGCCGACGCGGGCCAGCCAACACTGCTCTCCACCGGCGAGCAGCAGTCGGCCCTCCGCCAGATGCTCGCGCGGTACAGCTTCACCCAGGAGCTCGAGTCGAGTCTGAAGCAGGCCACCGGCGACGTCACCGTCGAACGTTTCCTTACCGTGTGCGCCGCCATCGGCGCGGTGCTCGGGACGATGATGTTCCTCGTGCAGTACAGCCTGATCGCGGCCGTGATCGGGTTCGTCGTCGGCGGGTACCTGCCGTTCCTCTGGCTCGGCAACCGCCGCATGCGCCGCCAGCGCATGATCGCTGAGCAGCTTCCCGACGGCCTCGACTTCCTCGGTCGCTCTCTCCGCGCCGGGCACAGCTTTCCGGTTGGCTTGCAGATGATGGGCGACGAACTGCCCAACCCGCTCTGCGAAGAGTTCGGCCGCTGCCACGATGAGATCAGCCTCGGCCAGCCGCCCGAGGCCGCGCTCAAGGGCATGACCGAGCGCATCGAGAGCAACGACTTCGCCTTCTTCGTCACCGCCGTCATGGTCCAACGCCAAACCGGCGGCGACCTGGCGCAGGTGCTCGACAACATCACCGGCATGCTCCGCCAACGCATTCAGCTCGCCCAGAACCTTCAGGCCAAGACCGCCGAGGGGCGCTTCACCGGCTTCATCCTGGCGGCGTTCCCGATGGTGATGTTCGTCATCATGTACCTGATGAGCCCCGAGAACGCCGGCGTGCTCATCACGACCACCAGCGGCAAGATGATGCTCGGCGCCGCGATCGCCCTGTGCGCGATGGGCCTGTTCGTCATCCGCAAGATCACCGCCGTCAAGCTCTAGTCCGCGGCTCCCGTACCTCACCGATATGACTTCGACCCTGACGATGATGGCCGCCTTCGCGACCCTGTGCGGCCTGAGCGCCGCCACCTTCGGGTATGCGGCGGTGCGCCTGGCGACCTCCGCCGGCGGCGACGCCCGCGTGCGCCAACGCCTGCGCGGCATCGGCGGGCAGGGCAAGAGCAAGCAGCAGGAGCTCTCCCAGCGCCTGCGCGAGCTCGGCTTGCAACTGGTTCGGCGCGTGTCGTCGCTCGTTTACGACGAAAAGGGCGAGAAGAAGCTCGCCCTGCGCCGCAAGCTGGTCAGCGGCGGAATCTACCTGCCCGACGCCCCGCGCAACTTCGCCGTCGCCCGCTACGCGCTGCTGGTCCTGGGCCTGGGCGGCGGCTTCCTGCTGGCCACGTCTAACGGCGGCGACCCGTGGATTTACGCCGGCGCCGCCGGCGGCGTCGGCTACTTCCTGCCCGTGCTCTGGCTCGGCACGAAGGTCAAGAAGAACAAGAAGGCCCTCGAAAGCGGGTTGCCCGACGCGCTGGACCTCATGGTCGTCTGCGTCGAGGCCGGCCTGACCATCGACGCCGCGATGCAGCGCGTCGGCGAAGAGCTCGCCCTGGCCCACCCGGTGCTCGCCCGCGAACTGAGCGTCTGCCACATGGAGACCCAGATCGGCCTGCCGCGCCAGCAGGCGATGCGCAACCTCGGCGAGCGCACCGACTACGCCCCGCTGAAGGCCCTGACCGCCATGCTCGTCCAGGCCGACCGCTTCGGCACGAGCATCGCGATGGCCCTGCGCATCCAGGCGGAGGCGATGCGGCAGAAGCGCCAGCACAAGAGCGAGGAGGCCGCCGCCAAGGCGAGCGTGAAGCTCACGTTCCCGCTGGTGCTCTTCATCTTCCCCGCCAGCTTCATCGTCCTCGCCGGGCCGGTCGTGCTGAAGATGATGAACAGCTCGCTGTTCCAGTAGGGTGGGCACGGCCCACCATCCCGATCAGAGGTGGGCCGTGCCCACCCTACGACGGACTCGTCACGGCGTGAACCTCGCGCCCCGGCCGGGGGTGGCGGTAGATGTAGGTCCACGCCCCGACGGCCGCGGCGGCGCCGAGGAACGGGGCGACGCAGTACAGCCACAAATGCGTGAAGTCGAGCGCCGCCACCGCCGGGCCGATGCTGCGGGCCGGGTTCATGCTCGCCCGACAGACCGGCCCGGCGGCGAGGGCGCAGATGCCGACCGTCCCGCCGATCGCGATCCCGGCCATCAGCCCCCGCTCCTTCGAGCCGATCGCGACGCAGAGGATCACGAAGACGAGGGCGAACGTCAGGACGACCTCGAAGCCGAAGGCGCGGGCGACGTCCGCTTCGGCGACAACAGGAACTTGAATCGTGCGGCGCTGGGTGATGATGCCGTCCTCACCCGGCCCGTGGAAGTCTTTGAGAGCGATGTCGCGTTGCTGCTGGACATCCTTCACCTCAGCTTCCAATCTTCCCGGCAGCGTCTGACCGATGTCCGTCGTGTGATCGCCAAAAGCCGCGACCAGCCCCAGCGCCGCCACCGTCGCCGCGACGATCTGCACGACGCTGTACGCGATCGCGTCTTTTCCGGGGAACCGCCGGCTCAGCCAGAAGCCGAAACTGACGGCCGGGTTGAAGTGGGCGCCGCCGACGTCGCCGAGGGCGTAGATCAGGGCCATCACCACGACGCCCCAGACGATGCCGATGCCGACGTGCCCGACCGCGCCCCCGTACGCCGCGTCGACGGCCATGCTGCCGCAGCCGAAGAAGACTAGCAGGAACGTTCCCACCCCCTCCGCCGCCAGTCGCCTGCGCAGCGGAATCGGGTCCTTCGGCAACGGCTTCGCAGGGGCGGCGTATTCGAGCGTCTCGGCCATCGCCTCCGAACGTAGCAGAGGCTTCCAGCGTCTGCCCGACCGCCTGAAAATCACCGTCTCGGTCCGTGTTTGCGTTCCGTGAGCACCGCCCGCTTCGGGCAGAGGCCGGAGGCCTCTGCTACGCTGCCGACGCCGATGACCCCCGTTCGCCTCGACCACGTCACCAAGCACTTTGGCGAGACCGTCGCCCTCGACGACACCTCGTTCGAGATCCACGCCGGCGAGCTCTTCTTCCTGCTCGGCCCCTCGGGCTGCGGAAAAAGCACGCTCCTGCGCCTCATCGCCGGCCTCCACGAGCCGACCTCGGGCCGCCTCTTTTTCGGCGAGCGCGACGTGACCGACCTCGGCACCGAGAAACGCAACGCCGTCATGTGCTTTCAGAGCTACGCCCTCTGGCCGCACATGACCGTGCGTGACAACGTGAAGTTCGGCCTCGACGTCAAGGGCATTCGCGGCGGAGAGCGCGACGGGAAGATCAAGCAAGTGCTCGAGCTCGTCCGCATGACCCCGTACGCCGACCGTAAGCCCAACCAGCTCAGCGGCGGCCAGCAGCAGCGCGTGGCCCTCGCCCGCGCGATCGCCGTCGAGCCGGACGTCCTGCTCCTCGACGAGCCGCTGAGCAACCTCGACGCCAAGCTTCGCCACGAGATGCGCGGCGAGATTCGCCGCATCTGCAAGGAGAGCGGGCTGACGGCGGTCTACGTCACGCACGACCAGAAGGAGGCCTTGAGCGTCGCCGACCGCATCGCGGTGCTGAAGGACGGCCGCGTCCAGCAGATCGGTTCGCCGGGAGACCTCTACCACAAGCCGGGCACGGCCTTCGTGGCGGACTTTGTCGGGCAGACGAACCTGATCACCGGCGAAGTCGTCGGCCGTGAGAACGGCAGCGTCGCCGTCGATACAAAGCTTGGCCGCTTGCTCAGCGCGGTGCCGGAGGCCGGGATCGACGGCCGGGTGATGCTGTCGATCCGCCCCGAGCAGATACAACTCGTCGGCGACGGCCGCCCGGCGCGGGCGAACAGCATCACCGGCAACGTGATCGAGACAACATTCCTCGGCGAAGCGAGCGAGCACGTGATCGACGTCGGCGGCACGCCCGTCAAGGCCATCGCCGCGCCGCCGCGATTCGACGTCCACGCCGGCGACGAGCTCGGCCTGACCTTCGACGCCGAGGACGTGGTCGTGCTGCCGGCGACGTGACGCGGGACCGGCGGAGCGGTATAACCCGCGGCATGAGCGACACACCGCCGCCCGTCCCGCCGAACCAGCCGCCCTCGATAGGGTCGCCGACGCCGCCGCAAAACCTCGGGTACGCCGGCCCGCCCATGTCGGGCTACGGCGGGGATCTGCACGGCGCGATTTACGAGAACGCCGGCCGCGCCAAAACGGCGGCCCTCCTGCTCGTGATCTACGCGATCATCTCGCTCGTCGCCGGCATCAACCAGGCGGTGCCGTACTTCCTCGACCAGGCCCGGTTCCTCGAGCCCAGCCAGGCGTTCGGGCAGGGGCAGACGCCCAGCGTGGGCTTTTGGATCTACCTGGGTGTTTCCGCCGTTCTCGGGTGCGGCGGGACAATCTTCGCGATCGTCACGATCGTGTTCTACATGATGTGGCAGTACCGCGCCACGATCAACGCGAACGCGATCGGCAACCCGACGACCTTCGGGCCCGGCCTGGGCGTGGGGGCGTGGTTCATTCCGCTGGCGAACCTGATCATGGTGCCGATGTTCCTCTTCAGCCTGTGGCGAGCGAGCGGCCGCGCCGCGCAGGGAGGCGGGGGGCTCGGGTCGCCGAAGACGCTGCTGCTGCTGTTCGTGGGCAGCGTGGTCCTGTACATCGCCATTATGGCGGCTGGCTTCGCCGTCGGCTTCCAGACCGCTCAGGGCAACGCCGGCCAGCCGGGTGCGGCGTTCGGGCTCGTCCTCGGCATCGGCCAGATTCTGGTCGGCATCGTCTCGACCGTCATGATCTTCGGGCTGTCGCGCTACGTGATCGAGGTCCAGAAAATGCAACCGCCCGCGACGGCCGCTTAGGATGAACGCATGGCCCGCTACCTCTTCCCGGCGCTGTTCGTCCTGGTGCTGATCTCCCCCTTCGCCCTGCGCCTGGCCATCGGCCGCGACGATGGCGGGGCCTCGCTGTCGGCCCAAGCCGAGGCGCGGCTGGTGATCGTCTCGCCGCACAACCGCGATATCCTCATCGCCTTCGAAGAAGGCTTTCGCCAGTGGCACGCCGACAGGTTCGGCTACGTCGTCGACCTCGACTACCGCAACGTCGGCGGCACGCAGGACATGGTCAAAACGCTCGGCGACTTCTACGGGCAGGTCAAAAAGCAGCACGGCGACGCGCTGCCGCCGCCCGAAGAGGTCGTCCCGCCGTACCACATGACCTGGGGCGGCGGCGACTACGAGTTCGACCAGGTCATGGAAAAGTTCGGCGCGCTTCAGGCCGTCGAATATGACGACGACGTGCTGGCGGCGGCGTTCCCGAGCGCCGACCTCGCGGGCATCAACCTGTACGACAACGACGACGACGGCGTACACTGGGTCGGCGTCTGCCTGAGCAGCTTCGGCCTCGTCTACAGCCCGTACCTGTACGGCCAGCTCGGCATCGAGCCGCCGGAGACGTGGACGGACCTCACGCGGCCGGAGCTTCACGATTTGCTCGTCCTGGCTGACCCCGGCAAGAGCGGCAGCGCGGCGGTGGCGTACGTGATGGTTCTGCAACGCGCGATGGCCGACGCGGAGGAGGCGTTTCTCGCCGGCGGCGGAGAGGCGGGCACGAGCGACTACGACGCCGCGGTGTCGGCCGGGTGGGACAAGGGGATGGCCGACCTGCTGTTGATCGCGGCGAACGCCCGGTATTTCACCGATTCCGCCAGCGCCGTGCCGGCGGAGGTCAGCCACGCGAACGCGGCTGCGGGAACGGCCATCGACTTCTACGGCCGCGTGGAGGAGGAGACGGTTGGCGTCGATCGCATTCGCTACGTTGTCCCGCCCGCGGCGACGGCGGTGACGCCCGATCCCATCGCCGTCTGCTACGGCACGACCGGCGATGACCTGACGCACGCCAAGCGCTTCATCGAGTACCTGCTGACGCCGCAGGGCCAGGCGATCTGGGTCAAGGCCGCCGGCACGCCCGGCGGGCCGCGCGACCGGTCCCTGCGCCGCACGCCGATCCGCCGCGACGTCTTCGGCGACATGACCGACTGGACCGACGCGAACAACCCTTTCACCGAAACCGGCGGCTTCAATCAACGCGGCGCGTGGATGGCGGAGTTCACCGAGACGCGCCTCGTCTGGCAGGCGGCGTGGATCGAGGCGAGCGAGGCGCTCGACCGTGCCTACTCGGCCGTACTCGATGTCGAGGACGTCACCGCCCGCGAGCAGTTGCTGGCCAACCTGACATCGCTGCCGATCTCGTGGCAGGACGTGAAGGACATCCGCGCCGAGCGCAAGGCGTTGCCGAGCGATCAGGGGGCATCGTTCCTCTCCCTGAAACGCGCCGCACTCGGCGGCGTGTTCCGCGAGCACTACGCCGCCGTCGAACGGGCGGCGCGGGCACTGTGAACGACGGCGTCGCGGCTGTCACGTCAACGCGCGCTCCGTCAGGTCTTTTCTTCCGTGCCCGCGATGAGTCGTTGGATGTTCGTTCGATGCCGAATCACCACGAGGCCGGCGACGAGCGCGAGCAGCAGCAGCACGGGCCACTGGCGGTCGAGCGACCAGTCGAGCAGCCAGGCGAAGCCCAGGTACGTTAACGGCAGCGACGCGGCGGCCACGATTGAGCCGAGGCTGATGTACCGGCTGATCTTGACGACGATCACGAAGAGCGAGAGCCCGACGACCCCCGGCAGCGTCAGGTAGGGGAAGACGCCCAGCACCAAACCCAGGCCGCACGCGACGCCCTTGCCGCCGCGAAAGCCGAGAAAGGGGCTGAAGATGTGCCCGAGCATCGCGGCGACGCCCACGCCGATCCAGAGGCCGTAGATGCCTGCCGACCGCTCGCCCGGCGAGAGATTTACGTGGACGAGGATCGAGGCGATGCCCGCCGGCATGGCGGCCTTGAGCGCGTCGAGCAGCAACACGAGGAAGAAGTACCGCTTGCCCAGCGCCCGGCCGACGTTGGTCGCGCCGATGTTCCCGCTGCCGATGCCGCGCACGTCCACGCCGCGCAGCCGGCCGATGAGCAGGCCGAAGGGGATCGAGCCGAGCAGGAAGGCCGCCGGCAGCAGGGCGAGGAGGGTCCACAGCACGGCCGGTCGCGTCATGCGGGCGTTGTAGCCGAAGCGGGCAACTTCCGCCCACCCGCGTCGACGGCCGCCGCCGGGTCGGAGTTCGCCCGCGCCTTCTCGCGCCGCTTGGCCCGCTTGCGGCGCAGCCGGCTGGCGAGGGTGCTGCGTAGTTCGACCAGCTCCTCGTCGAGTTCCTGAAGTTCCTCGCGGTGCCGGCGCATCGTCTCGCGGACCTTGTCGATGCGCTTCTTGGCCATGCCGTCGCTGAGGGTTTCGAGCACGCGGAGCATGAGCACCGCCTGCAACAGTTTCACGGCCAGCCCGCGCAGGCGGTAGGTCTGGGCGAGCTTGCTCATCCGCTGCGCCTTGAGGATCTGGCCGGCGCGGATGATCTGGAACGAACGCAGGAACGCCGCGAACGGCAGCAGGATGATGACCAGGTCCACCCAGTGCCGCGTCGCGTACTCCAGCTTGCGCGGCGTGACGGCGAGCATTACGAGGAACTCCAACGCGAAGGCGAACCAGATGATGCGCGTCGCCACGTCGAGCCCCAGCGCCAGGCCGTGGACGGAGTGGATGTAGTCGGCGGCGGTGAGTTCGAGGGCGAGCACGGGCAAAATCAGCAGGCCGATGCCGATCATCGGGATGCTGAAGGCCTTCTGCACCCGGCGCGACAGTGGCCGGCTCGCGACGCGCCAGCCGAAGATTGGCAGCCACGTTCGACCGGGCATCGACGCGGGGCTCAGGCCCGGCCGGAGCGGGGGGACGAGCGCGCAGGCGACCAGGTGCATGGTCCGCCGCTTGCTTGGCCGCGGCACGCCGCAGGTGCCGGTCGGGCCACGTTCGACCCAGATCAGCCGGGCCGCCGCCTCGACCCAGAACGGGATGGCCAGCACGGCCAGCCCGATTGCCGCCGAGTGGGTCAGCAGTTCCGCCCGCTCCAACGGCGACCGCTGGGCGCGCGGCATTTGGCGCACTTCCTGGATGTCGGGCAAGTCCTCGCCGTCAGCGGCGATGAACGAGTGCGGCAGGGCCAGCGTCATCAGCCCCAGGAACGCCAGCGACAGCCAGACCATCGGGGCGTGGCTCTCGCGGTCGACGCGCGTCCGCAGGCAGTGCCGCCGCCGAAGCAGGCGGCCGATGCCGTGTCGACCTGGAAACGCCGCGCGATTCACCCGAGGGTCATCATAAAGCAAAACCCGCCCGCCGGCGTTGCTCCACGTGGCACGGCCGACGCGGCGGTCCCAACTGTTCTGACGCCGCCGGCATCACGCTGACTCCGCTGCGGTCTTACCTTCGACGCGATGGACAAAGCGCGTACTCGTTAGCCGCCCCGCCTGGCGGGGCGCGTGGACGGCCACTGAGCGCCCCGCAAGGCGGGGCGGCTAACGGGAGTCCGTGCGACGGCGCATATGTTCCACACGAGCCTAAGCAGACCCGAGCGCGGCGCGAGCAAACGTCGTGCAAACCGCTCTAAGCGTCGGCGAAGAGGATGCCCGCGAGGCCGCTGACTAGCGCCGCGACGGCGGCGGCGGTCACGGACCAGTCGGCGATCAGCAACGCGGCGCCCCCGCCCAAAATGGCAAAGAGGGCGGCGGCCGCGAACCAGTCGCCGGCAGCGGTCTGGCCGGTGGTGGGCTGCGAGACGATCGTGTTGACGTCGTCACCGCGCGTGGTGCGGGTACGGTCGGTGCCGGGGATGGCGTGCATGGTGGAGTCCTTCCGACGCGGCGATTGCGTCGCAGAACCAGACACGTGAGCCTTCGCGGCGTTGGCGGAACGATGGAGGTGGGTGGCAGGCATGGTGCGACGGGTCAGGCGGCATCGCGGGGGCGGGCGGCTCCGACTCACCTCTGTCGTCGTCGTCCCACCGGGTCCGAGCCCAACTTGCCGGGTTCTCGGACCTGTCGCAAGAAATAGCGACGCGCAGCAGAAACCGCCGCGGCCAACGCCGCTGTGGTCGGGCATCTCCTGGCGCTGGTCGCTACCGCTGGCGGAAGACGATGCGGCCCTTGGTCAGGTCGTAGGGCGAAAGCTGCACCTTCACCTTGTCGCCCGGCAGGATGCGGATGAAGTGCTTGCGCATCTTGCCGCTGACGAACCCGAGGATCTCGTGGTCGTCGCCCTCGCCGGTGTTCTCCAGGCGCAGCTTGAACATGGCGTTGGGCAACGCCTGAACGACGGTTGCCTCCATCTCAATCGTGTCGTCGTCTCGTGCCACTCGGTGGGTCTCCCGGAAACAGTCGCCCGCCACCATTGCGCCACGCGGCGCGGCAGTAGGGCGATTCGGCAACACCTTAGGGGGCTCGAATCAATCCCGCGCGCTTGTGAGCGACTCGCGGATGCGCTCAAAGCTCTCGACGCGCCAGTCGGGGGCCGTCTCGGCGGCGATGTCGGGAAAGAAGCCCTCTAATGCGTCGGCCTCGATCGTCAGCCCAAAGACCTTGATGCCCGGCGTGTCCACCACCGCGCCGCCGGTTGGGCCGTCGAGCATGTACCGCCGGGCGCTGGTCGTCGTGTGCCGGCCCTTGCTGTGGGCCTCGCTGACAGCGCCAACGCGCAGGTTCACGCCCAGGGCCGCGTTGACGAGCGAGCTCTTGCCCACGCCGCTATGCCCCGCCAGCACCGTCGTCTCGCCGGCGAGCGCATCGCGGAAGTCGCCGATCCCCTCGTTCGTCTCGATGCTCGTGAAAATGCACGCGACGCCGAGCGACCGGTAGTGGGCGACGGCCTCATGCGTACCGGCGGCATCGTCGGCCTCGCCGCGTAGATCGGCCTTGTTGATGACGACCACCGGCCGCAGCCCGCCCGCCTGGGCGGCCACCAGCATCCGGTCGACCAGCCCCCACCGCGGGTACGGGTTGTGCATGCTCACCACGATCAAGAACTGCCCCGCGTTCGCCACGATCGGGTCGAGCTTGCGGTCGTCGAACGAGTCGGCCCGCATCAGGATCGTCGTCCGCGGCTCGACGGCCTCAATCACCCCCTCGGGCAGCTCAATCGCCTCGCCGTCGACGCTCTCGCCCGCGTGCAGGTTGGCCGTCCCGCCGGTGGGGCGAAAGCGCACGCGGTCGCCGACGCAGACCTCGCCCATCTCCTCGGCGATGACCTTGCGCATCGTCCGCCGACTCGTGCAAAGCAACATCGGCCCCTCGCCGCGCCTGGCGTCGCCCGACCGATCCTCGACGCTCGCGTAAAGGGAGTGGACCTGCACGATTTCGCCGACCGGCAGCGCCTTCTTCTCCGCCGCAAGCCGCGCATCGCCCATCCGTTCGGCCGCGGTCCGCAGCGTCTTGTTCTTCTGGTAGTGCTTGCTGCGTTGCCCGAACTTCTGCGACCCCCCGCCGCGCGCGTCGACGCGCGAGTCGCCGGTGGTCTCGTCGAGCAGGTCCGAATAATCCTTCTCGCGCGGTCGGCGTCGGGGCATCTGCGTCGAACGTACCCGCCAACGCTCAGCCGGTACACTCCACCGATGCGCCCCCGCCTGCTTTTGATCGCCGTTCTTCTGGTCGCGGGCTGTGCCTCGACTCAGCCGACCGCGTCACGTTTCTCGCGCGTCTCGACCGACTGGTCCGGCGCGAAGCACGAGGAGTCCGGCCTGCTCGGCACCGACTACGTGGACCACGTCGATCTTCCGCTGGACGCGGAAGGGGCATCCACGCTTCTGCTTCGCACGCGAACGTTTGGTGCAACGCGGGTCGGTATCGCCGGCTCCCCGACGATGCAGTATCGCGCCTTCATCGGCCTTCGCGACGAGCCCGACGCCGACGCGTTGTTCGACGATCTGCTCGCACGGGCACACCCGCCGGGCCAGCTTTACGCGCTGTGCCACATCCAGATGAGCGACCCACAGCGGCTGCCCGAAGCCGCGAAGGTGCTGCCGCCAAATGTCACGATCCTGGCTTTCCTCGGTGGTTGCATGGGGGAGGGCATAGACCCGCGCGAGTTCTTCGAGACGGAAATTGCGTCTGGCCAGCTCCCGCAGGAGTTTCACGCCGCGGCCGACTCCGTTCGGTGAAGGCGAAGCCTGAAATTTGCTGCGGACGCGATCGATGATGCGTGAGCCCGTTAGCCGCCCCGCCCCGCGGGGCGCGTGGATAGCCACCGAGCGCCCCGCAAGGCGGGGCGGCTAACGCGGGCTCGTTAAGAGACGCGCATCATCTACACAGGTCTCAATCGTCAAACCGCAACTCTCGCGGGGTTGTTCAGCGTGACGACGCGTCAGCTTGGCGATGGCACGCGTGCCCGAGGCGCGACCACGGCGGCGGCGATACAGTTCCCGCGTGCCCCTGTCCCTGCCCGTCATCGCCGAGGCTGACTCCTACGAAAAGAAGGAAAAGTGCGGTGTCTTCGGCGTCTGGGGGACCGACGGGGCCAGCGGGCTCGCGTACCAGGGGCTGTTCGCGCAGCAGCACCGCGGGCAGGAGTCGGCCGGGATCGCGGTGACGAACGGCGAAGATCTCGAAGGCCATGCCGCGATGGGGCTCGTCAGCCAGGTCTTTCCGCCGAAGCTGATGCGGGAACAGCTCAAGGGTCACGCGGCGATCGGGCATGTGCGGTACAGCACGACCGGGTCGAGCGAGTTCTGCAACGCCCAGCCGCTGTTGCAGCGGTTTCACCTCGGGCCGATGGCGGTGGCGCACAATGGGAACCTGATCAACGCCGGCCACATCCGGCGCGAGTATGCCGAGCAGGGGAGCATCTTCCAGACGGCAACGGACACCGAGGTGATCGTTCACATGCTCGCCCGCCCCAACCACGCGGCCAAGGGGGACCCGCTCGCCCACGTGCTTCGCCATCTCCAGGGGGCGTTCAGCTTGGTCTTCCTGTTTCCCGATCGCATCGAGGCGTGCCGCGACCCGTGGGGCATCCGGCCACTGTCGATTGGGAAGCTCGTCGAAAACGATCGGGACATTAACGTGATTGCGAGTGAGACGTGCGCCTTCGACGCCATCGGCGCCGACTTCGTCCGCGACGTCGAGCCGGGCGAGATCGTGACGATCAACGACGACGGCCTCTCAAGCCGGCAGTTCGCGGAGCCGGCGGGGGAGGGGGCGCGGTGCGTCTTCGAGCACGTCTACTTCGCGAACCCGGCAAGCGTGATGTGGGGCAAGAACGTCCACCTCGTCCGCGAGGCGATGGGCCGGCAACTCGCGCGCGAGGCGCCGGTCGAGGCCGATTGCGTGATGCCCATGCCCGACTCCGGCCGCAGCGCTGCGCTCGGGTTCGCCAAGGAGAGCGGCATCACGCTGGAGGAGGCGATCGTGCCCAACCGCTTCGTCGGCCGCACCTTCATCCTGCCGACGCAGGCGGACCGCGACCGGATGGTGGCGCTGAAGCTCAACATCATCGGCGAGCTCGTGCGCGACCGGCGGATCGTGGTGGTCGATGATTCGGTCGTTCGCGGCACCACGACGCGCTCGAAGATGCGCGCGTTGCGTCGGGCGGGGGCGAGCGAGATCCACCTGCGCATCAGTTGCCCGCCGATCCGCCACCCGTGCTTCTACGGCATCGACTTCGCCACCCGCGGCGAACTGATCGCCGACGGGCGAAGCGTGGACGAGATTCGCGACTTTCTCGAGATCGACTCGCTGGCCTACCTGTCGCTCGACGGCATGCTGGACTGCGCGGGCGTCTCCGAACGCGGAGCGTGCAGCGCGTGCTGGACGGGCAACTACAAGGTGCCGGTCAGCGAGACGTACGGCAAGTTCGGCTTCGAGCGGCAGCAGAAGCGTTTGTTCAAGTAGCGGTGGGGCGGTGGGTAGTGGGGTGGGGTGTTGTCGCAATCCTCTTCGAAGGCTAACGGGTCGAACACGCGGGCATCGGCGGCGGGAGCTAGGTTTGCTCGTGCCCGCCGGGAGTGCGGGCGATTTGGGCCAAGGACGTGGCCGGTCGGCTGGGACGGTCGGGCAGCAGTGGCAGCGGCCGATTTTTCGGACGGTGCAGAGAAAGCGGTATTGCCCGACCGCCGCTCAAGCCGACAAGGCAGATGTCCGAGGGCCACGCCCGCGGTGCCGAAGGGTTCGGCTCCGGGGAACGCGGTTGCCACGGACATTCGGAGGGGCGTCGGCGTCGCCAGTGGGCGGCCTCGCGCACGCCTCACGACCGCCGCCGGCACACCGTGACCGGCCCTTTGACTCCAGACGCGCCCGCACCTTCGTCCCGCGGCGGCGTCGCACCGCACCCATCGCACTATGCGCATTATGCACACCACTACCGCAACGCGCCCGGCCGCCAAGGCCGCGGTGCTCGCCTCGTTCCTGACCGGCACCTTTTGCGTTGGCGGCATCGCCGGCGCGGCCGAGCCGACGACCGACGAGCTTCTCTCGCAGATCGAAGCCCTTCAAGCCAAGGTCGAGCAGATTCAGGCCGCCGAGCAGGCTCGCGACGCCGTCGCGCCCGAGGGCGACGCTGTCGAGGCCGCCCTCGCCGACGCCAAGGCTCGCAGCGCCCAGCCGCTCCTGATGCAGTTCGCCGACGACCCCGACCCCTTTACCGCCGGCCACAACGGCAAGTTCCTGCTTCAGAGCCCGGACGGCCGCTTCAGCCTGAACCCCAACTTCCAGCTCCAGATTCGCCATGTCGCGAACTTCGCCCCCGAAGGCGGTGACGAGTTCGAAGACCTCGACTTCGGCTGGGAGCTGCGCCGCACGAAGATCGGCTTCAAGGGCAACGCCTTCAGCGAGGACCTGACCTACGACATCAAGTTCGCCTTCGATCGCAGCGGCGGCGAGGCCATCCTCGAGAATGGCTTTGTCGACTACGCCCCAGGCCGATTCGGACTCCGCATCGGCCAGTACAAGGACCCGCTCTTCTACGAGGAGTCCACCAGCTCCAGCAAGCAGATGGCGGCCGACCGCTCGATGGTCAACGAGTCGCTCGGCGGCGGCATCACCGGCTTCGTCCAGGGTGCCGGCCTGATCTTCAAGGGTGAGAAGTTCACGGGCCTGCTCGCCTACATCGACGGCACCGACACGGCGAACACGAACTTCGAGGACGCCGGCGAACTTCGCGATGCCGTGAGCTTCCGCGGCGACTTCACCCTCGCCGGCAACGATGAAGCGTTCGATGACTTCACCGCCCTGGGTACCGACGAGACCTCGGCCCGCTTTGGCTTCGGTGCCCTACTCGACGCCGTTGAGCTCGATGATGACGGCGACGACGACTTCGCCTATGTGATCCTCGCCACCGCCGACTTCGGCTTGGAGACGACCGCGGGCGACAGCCTGTTCTTCGCCGGCTACTTCAACTACGCCGACAACGGCGACGACGACTTCGCCAACTTCGGTGCCGAGGCGCAGTACGCCAAGGTGCTCGACGCCGACGCTGGCTGGGAAATCTTCGGCCGCTACAACTTCGTGCTTCTCGACGAAGAGATCGCCCTCGGCGAAGGCGCGAGCGAAGACTTCTTCCACGAGGTCACGGTTGGCGTGAACAAGTACTGGGAGAGCCACAAGGTAAAGATGACCGTGGACGTCTCCTACCTGTTCAATGGTACGCCGGGCGGCGTCGGCAGCGGCCTCGGGTACCGCCCGCAGACCGGCGACGAGGGTCAGGCCACCATCCGCGGCCAGTTCCAACTGCTGCTCTAGCCGACTCGGCACGATCTCAACACTTGCCCGCACGCCGGGCCGGACGATCTCGATCGCCCGGCCCGGCGGCTTTGCGTCGCGGGTAGACTTGCGGCATGCCGCTGGACGTGCTCGCGATAGGATTGACCGGTCTGCTCGCCGCCGCGCCGACGGCCGCCGACCACATCGAGCGGCTGGCCGACCCAGACCCCGAGGTTCGCCGGGTGGCGCGGCAGGAGCTTGAAGCGCTGGGTTCGTCCGCGTTGCCGGCCCTCCGCGCAGCCGCGGCCGACGACGACGCTCCCCCGGCCGTGACCGTGGCGGCCGACCGGCTGGTCCGCCGCTTTGAGATCGTCGCCGATGCGCCGGTCGCGCTGCTCGATCCGTCCCTCGTGCGGGCGGCCATCCAGGCCAACTCGCCCGACCCCGCCGCCCGCCGCGCCGGGCTCGATTCGCTGGTGGCTGATCCCGTCTACGCGGCCCCGCTGCTGGCGCGGCTGATCGTCGAGGCCGACGAGACGGAACTCCGCACGATCGCCGATCGTCTTGCGAAGCTTCACGTGCGCACGTCGTGGAGCGAGCCCGGCAGGCACGATCGGTCCGCGCTCGTGGGCGCGCTGTTGAAGCTCGGGCCGCAAGGTCGAGACGCCGCGGCTCGGTGGCTGCGGGCGAGCGATCGCCCGAAGGCGTCGACCGCCGTCGCCGCCGGGCTGCTGGACGACCCCGACCTACAGGCGTGGGCGGCCGGCGATGCCGAGGCGACGCTTCCGCCCGCGTCCCTGCCCGATGCCGAACTTCGGCCGGGAATCGAGGCGGCTCGCCGCGTGCTGCTCGGCCTGCCGCCGGATGCAAACGCGCCCGCCGACGAGACACGCCTTCAACTGCTTTGCACGCTGGCGCAGGTCGATCAGCTTGACAACCGCCCCATCCTCCCTGCGGATGTGACCGACGCGGACCCGCTCACACAGTTGGCGGCCGCGTGCCTCGCGGCGGACGACGCGGCCATCGAGGCGGCGCAGGCCCGGCTCGACGTGGCCGACACGCTCGGCGTGCTCTTCGACCGCGGCCAGTACGCCTCGTTCGTCAACGCCGACGACCTCCCGCGATGGGCCAACGACAACGACGCCAAACTCGCCGCCCGGTCGATCAAGCGCACCTACGAGCAGGCGTTGCTCAAGAGCAACGGGAACGGGCGGTTCCCGGAAGCGCCGCTCGGCAAGTTCCACGACCTTCGGATGGAGGCGGTCGAAGGCCGTTCGCACGAGGCAGCGTCGATGCTGGCGAGGGTCGACCCGGCGGAGGCCGCGTGGGCACTGCTCGCGGCCGATCAGGCGACGCCCGGCACGTTGCACCCGGCGCTCGACGATGTCAGCCGCCGCCTCGCAACGCTCGACCTGCTGTGGTCGGCGCGGCCGGAAGAGACGGATTGGTTGGCCGATGAGCTTCGGACGATCGCGACCCTTTCGCTCCTGGACCCGTGGGATGCCGCGCGCCTCGTGCCGCAGGTGGCCGATCGCTTCGACGATCTGGGCGATCCCGCAGCAGCGGCCCGGTGCTATGCCGCGCTGGTGGCGCTGCTGACAGATCCCGCCTACGCCGACGTGACCCGCCGGACGGTACCGCCCGCGCTGGTGCGGTTGCGGCCGGCGGCGGGCGTGGTCGCGGGCGCGAGCGGCATTTACGCGAGCCGGTGCCGCATGGCGATCGCGGCCGGCGACCTCGCCGCGGCCGACGTCGCCCGCGCGCGGGAGCTTGCGATCACGCCGCTGCGCATCGGCAGCACGATCGACTGGGTCCGCGCCCTCGATGCCGCCGGCGAGACCGAGCGAGCCAACATTGCCTTCGCCGAGCAGTTCGAACGCATCGGCGAGCAGGTGAAGGCGTTCGAAACGTCGCACATGCTGCTCAACGAAGGAGCCTGGCTCGCGGCGCGATCCAGCCGCCGCCTCTCGACGGCCCTCGACTACGCCCGGCGGGCCATCCAGCTTCGCCCGGCGACGGCCTACTGGGACACGCTGGCCGAGATTCACGCCGCCAACGGCGACGTGCGCTTGGCCGGCCGCGAGATGGAGCGCGCGCTGGTGCATGCCGACGAAGAGTGGTACGGCATCTACGCCCGCCGCGCCCGCGAGGTCGCCGCGACGGCGGCGAAGGCCGCATCGAAAACGCCCTGACGATCCCGCGGGGCTCGCCGCACGTACTTGACGAACACCCCGCCTGTGCGAAGGTGGGTGACGACGTGTGCCCAATCGGGGCACGGCGGCCACACGGATGTGGCCGCCCGCAGCAGTCGACGCCGGAACGGACTCCAGCCCCCCCGCCCATGACCCTCTTTCATCGCCTGATCGGCGGCCTCGCCCTGGCCGTCGCGTCCGCGCTGTTCCTGCTGCTTTGGCGGCCCGCCTCCTCCGGCACCGCGAGCGGCGGGGGCTTGCTGTGGTACGCAGTCGTTGCGGGCTGGCTGGTCCTCACGGTCGGGGGACTGGCCGCAATTATCTGGCCGATGCGCGCGGCGCTGCAGCGGGCGACGGCATCGCTGCGATGCGGGGCCGAGCGCGCCTCGGCCGTGGCGGACCGGATGAGCGGCCTCGTCGCCGACGCGGCCGCCCGTTCCGTTGCCGACGATGAAGCCGACTCCGACCGTCAAATTGCCGAGGCCGTCGAAGCGTCGCTCGCAGCCGTCGAACAGGCGCACGCCCAAGTGGTCGGCACGTGCGAACGGCTGGCGGAGGCAGCGGAGGTGCTTTCCGCAGCCGAGGCGGCCGCCGGCGAGACGGGGCGGCTCGTTCGCGTGCTGGACGAGCTCGCATTCCAGGCCAACCTGCTCTCGTTGAACGCCGGCGTGGAAGTCGCCCAAGCGGGCCCGGCGACCGACGCCCTCGACCGGTTCGCCGCCGAGGCCCGAACCCTCGCCGACCGCGGCGCCGGCGCGGCGCGGGAGGCGAGCCGCATCTGTGGGAACTGCTCCACGCGGGGCCGGCTCGCGAGCGAGGCGGTGGCGGCGTTGGTGGCATCGTCGCAGAACGCGCCCGACGCCTGGGACGCCGCCTTGACTCGACTTCAATCTCTGTCGGCAGCAGTTCGCGAGCGGGCGGTGTGGCGTGAAGCGTCCGACGCGCCCGAGCAGCAGGCCGTGACCACGGTCGCGGCGTCGGCGGCGGACCAACTCGCGACGCAGGCGGGGGCGATGCGGCAACTCGTGCGCGAGCTCGAACCGCTGGTGGGGCGGTCGTCGACCGAACCCGCAACTCACGCGCGGCGGCCGATGCAGTTGGCGCGGTAGGCGGCGATTCAACGCGGGCGTTGCCGTCGTCCGATAAACAGGCCATGGCTGTCCGCCTCCCGTGCCTGTTGATGATCGCCGCCTGCGCCGCACCTTGCGCGGGTGCCGCGGCAACGCCGGCGGAGTCGCTCGAGCGTCTCCAAGCCGGGCACGCGAATCGCGTGGCCGGTGAAGCGTCGCCCGACCTTGCCGGAAAATCCACACCCGCCGCCCTGTCGTGCATCGTGATGCCGCCGCAGTCGCCGGTGGCGGTCGATTGGCTCTTCGACGCGCACCCGTCGACGCTGCTGCGGGTCGCCTGCGACACCGCCGGCATAGCGGCGCTGGAGCGGGCGATCACGCACGAGGGGGCGACGATGGTCGTCGTGGTCGGCGTCGATGCCGAGGACGCCCGTTTGACGTTGGAGGGGCTCCGCCACGAAAGTGCCGTGCTCGACAGCGCCTGCGCCCAAGGCCGCGTCGCGGCAGCGACGGCCGTGCTGCCGCCGGGCTCGGTTCGCTTGGCTTGGCAAGAAGTGTTTTTCGCGCCGCCCGATGCGATAGTGGATGCGTCGGCAGACAAGCCGTTCTCGCTCGACGCGCAGCTCGCCGCCGCCGTTCAGCAACGTGACGAGGCCTCGCAGCCCACGCCATCGGAGGCAACCAACTTTCACCCCGTGCAGCACATCGGCGATCGCCCCGTCGCGGTCATCGCGGCGACGGCAACCGACCTCGCGCCGCCTGAGCCGGGCTCGATCGGGATCGGGAGCGTGATCGTCTTTCTCTGCGGAGCAATTGCGTCGTGCCTCATCCTGCTGGCCGGCCTGAACGGTCGGTTTCCGCAGCTTGGGGACCTGTTGCAACGCGCCCGCGGCTACCTGCCGACGGCGATCCCGGCGGGCAATTTTGCTCCGAGCCACGATCCGGTCGGCGCGCTCTCTCCAACGCCGGTGTCGGAGGAGTTGAGCGACGCGGTCGATCGTCTGGAGGCGAAGCTTCGCACGTGGCGTGCCGACTGGCGGGCGATGCGGGATGGCCTGAGCAGCGACTTCGACACCGCCGATTTGGCCGTCGACGAGACGAACACGGCGGCGCAGGCGGCCGTCGAGGCGGCGGCGGAGTTGCGGGAATCAATCGGTCAGTGGGCCGGCGACGAGGTTGCCACCCGCGACATCGTCCGCCGCCTCGGCGACCTCTCGGCGCAAGCGAAGGTGCTTGCATCCAGCGCCGCCGGCGGGAGCATCCGGAAGGTCACGAATGACTGCTACGACACGGTCGATCAACTTGCGCGGGCGATGCGATCCCGCCCCGACCCCAAGGCCGCTTCTGCGGCGGCGGATGACGTGCAACGGCACAGCGGCGCGGTGCGCGAGCAGCTCGGTGTCGTCGCCGCGGCGGTCAGGCAGGCGCGGGCGCGGCTGGCGGGCAACGCGGCTTAAACCTGTTCGTCCTGCTCGGCGATGATGTCGTAGATCGCGCGGGCCGACTTGGCATCGAGGAGTCGGCGGCGAACGGCGGGCTGGCTGAGAATCTTGCTCACGCGGCCCAGCGCCACGACGTGCGGGTGCGTCTGGTCGGCGGGGCTCGTCAGCAGCCAGATGAGGGACACCGGCTTGCCGTCGACACTCTCGAAATCGATCGGGTCGGCGGTGCGGCCAAAGGCCATCGTGAGGCTGGTCACGCCGTCGGTCTTGCCGTGCGGGATGGCCATGCCGTCGCCGATGCCGGTGGTGCGCGTGCGCTCGCGCTCGAGGACGGCCTCGCGCACCTTGGCGGGCTGACTCAGATCGCCGTTGGTTTCGAGCAAGGCCAGAAGTTCCTCGATAGCCTCGGTCTTGCCGGTGGCGGCGATGGGCAGCTTGACGTTCTCGGGCCGGAGGATCTCGGTCAGTCGCATGATGCCAATGGCCGGTGCGGAGGTGGTGCGGGTGCAAAGGGCAGCCGCGGACATGCGGCCGGCCGTGGGGCGCCGATGGTAGAGGTCGCCCCCACGCCGGACAAACCCGCTCCCCGCCCAATCCGGGGGACCCCGGCTACGGGCGCTCGAAGCGCGGCAGCACATCCGGCACTGCCGGCAGAACGCGGTAATCTGGGCCCGCCAGCCGCTCGGCGATGTACGCGATGTTCTCGTTCAGGTACGCGATCAGCTTCCCCTCGTCTACGTCGTGCCCGTAAGCGTGCATCTCCCGCACCGCGGCCTCGGCGGACTGCCCCTGGTAGAGCGTGCGGTACAGCGCCGTCACGCCGCTCGTGCGCTCGGACCCGGCCCAGCAGTGGTAGAGGACGACCCCGCCCCGCTCGTGCTCTTCGATGATGGCCGCGAGGGCCTTGACGTACTCCTCCGGCCTGCCCGTGCCGTCGCCGCTGAGGTTGACGTGGATGCGCTTGATACCGAGCGTCTCCGCCGCGCTCTTCTCGGCCATGTTGTCGGAGTTGCTCGGGTTGTCTTCCTTGCTCAGCGAGACGATCAGCGTCGGATCGATCTCCCGCAGCGCTGGCCCGATTGTGAACCGGCTGATCTGCCCGCTCCGCCACAAGCGCGGCTCGACTTCGCCGAGGTTCTTGTACGTGAACCGGTCCTTGAGCCCATCCGCCACGACCAGCGCAATGCCCACGGCGATCACGAGGCAGACCCCGATCGCCCACTGCGGGGCAGTCCGCTCGCCTTGCCTTCGCGCGGCAACTGGCTCGGCTGAACGCTTCTGAAGCACGTCAAAGTCTAGATGCCCCAACCAAACCGCGTTGCAGCGCGGTTTGGGGGTGCGATGGGAATCACGTGCCGAAGATCCGGTCGCCCGCGTCGCCGAGGCCGGGGAGGATGTACGACTTGTCGTTGAGCTCCCGGTCGACCGCCGCGGCGAGGATGGGGATTTCCGGGTGCGCCTGCTCCAGTGCGGCCACGCCTTCGGGGGCGGCGACAAGACACATGAACTTCATCGACCCGCCCGATACGCCCTTGCTCTTGAGGAAGTCGATCGCCGCGATCGCGCTGCCGCCGGTGGCGAGCATCGGGTCGACCACGATCACCTGCGTTTCAGCAATGTCCGGCGGAAGCTTGTGGTAGTAGGCGTTCGCCTCGGCGGTCTCCTCGTTGCGCTCCATGCCGACGTGGCCGACCCGGACGTCGGGCAGGATCTTCATCACGCCGCTGGTCATCCCGAGCCCGGCGCGGAGGATCGGCACGAGCGTGACGGGCATCGCCATCGCGTGGCCCGTCACTTTCTCCAATGGCGTCTGCACCGGCCGTGGCCGCGTGGGCATCTCGCGGGTGATCTCGTACGTCATCAGCATCGCGACCTCCTCGACGAGCTGCCGAAACTCGCGGTAGCCGGTCGCGAAGTCGCGAATCTCCGTCAGCTTCGTGCGAATGACGGGATGATCGATGACGTTCAGCATGGGCGGGAGGGCCGGGTTCCACCCCGGCCTTGGGTCGAACCAACGATGACTTGTCCAGACAAACCGATTCCGGAGGCCGGGGTGGAACCCGGCCCTCCCATTAGCCGGCCTGAAGCGGCGACTCCTCGTACGGCTGAACGACGACCCAGCCCTCGCCCTGCTGGGCGTCGAACTGCATTTGAAAGCTCTCGCCAGAGCCGCGGCCGATGAAGGTCTTGAGGCTCATGTCGGTCTTGAAGTTCGGGGTCAGGTTGCCGCTCCACGCGACCGTCGCGTTCGGGTCGGTGAAGACCGCCTCGCCGGGGCGGACGCGCAGCGTCAACGGGTCGTGGTGCGTGCCGATCGCGAGCATGCCCTGGCCCTCGACACGCACGTTGAACAGCCCGCCGCTGGCAATCGCGGCGATCTTCTTCATCATCGTGATCGAATACGTCAGCGACGGCTCGAAGGCGATCAAGTCTTCGCCGTTTACGACCACGCTCTCGCCCTGCAACAGCAGGACCGTCAGCTTTTTCCCGGAATCGGCGAGGTAAACCTTGCCCGTCCCCTCGGCCTTGGTCAGCTTGGCCCCCTCGCCGGTGAGTTGCCGCTTGAGAAACGTGCCGATGCCTTCCTGCATCATACCCTGCCGCGTGAACTTCACGTTCCCGCGGTAGGCGACCATCGAGCCCATCTTCGTCCAGACGTTGCCGTGGCTGGCACCGTCGAGATTGACTTCGAGGAGGTGCGGGCTTTCCAGCTCGAAAAACCCCTGCCCGCGGTCCTGCTGGGCGGTGGCTTCGAGAAACTCGTTGACGGTCATGCGGCTCATCTGGGCTCCTGTAGGGTGGGATTCATCCCACCATCTAGCGACTTGGATCAACTAATCCGGAGGTGGGATGAATCCCACCCTACTTGGGGATCATGTTCTTCTGCCGGGCGTACGCAAACACGCCGCCGGCCTCGACAATGGGGGCGACGTCGCCGAGCGGCTCGATCTTCGCGATCGTGCCGCGCGTGATGTTCGTGAAGGTGCCGGCGTCCAGGTCGATCTCCACCTCGTCGCCGGTCTCGACGCTCTCGCACAGGCGCTCGCCCGTTTCGATCGGCAGGAGGTACCCGCCGTTGATGCTGTTGCGGTAGAAAATCCGGGCATAGAACTCGGCGACGACCGCCTGCACACCCGCCTCGGCCAAGGCGAGTGGCGCGTGCTCGCGGCTCGACCCGCACCCAAAGTTCTTGCCGCCGATGACGACCGCGTACTTGCTCGTGAACCCGTCGCCGTCGGGGTCGATGAACGGCACCCGGCCGTGGGGCAGGCCGGCTTGGTCTTCGGGCACGCCGCTGTTGGCGTGCTTGCCGAAGAACTTGCGTTCGGCCGGGTCGCTCGGGTTGTAGCTGAGGAACTCGGCTGGGATGATCTGGTCGGTGTCGATGTTGTCGCCCAGCACGTACGCCAGGCCGGTGATGCGGGTCTTCACGGGTGGAGCTTAGCTCTTGAGTCGCAGGACGAGGCCGATGATCAGCAGGACAAGGCCGATGATGCCGACGACGGCACCCAGGCAGACACCGCCGATGCCGCCCGCGAACCCGCCGGCGAGATCGGTCACGCCGGGGGCCAAAAAGTAGCCGCTCGGCGTGGCCGCACCCTCGGCAACGGTGCTCGTGACGGTGTAGGTGCCATCGGTGTCCGCGTTGAAACTGCGGGCCGCGCTGCCGCTGAACTGGCCGCCGGAGATCTCCTCGTTGCCGAACACGTTGCCCATCGCGATGTCGCCACCATCGGGGCCGACCACGGTCACGGTGACATCATCTGGTAGTTGGCCGTCCGGCGTGTAGAGCCGCCAACCGGAGCCGGACTCGGCGTCCACCGTTACGCTGCCCGGCACGGGCAACGGCTGGAAGCTGTCGACCAGCCCCTTCGCGCCGCTGACGGTCGAGGCGATGCCCAGACCCAACGCGACCACGCCGATCAGGAGCAGGATCGCCCCGATAATCAGCAGCACGCCGCCGCGCTTCTTGGGGGCGGCGGGTTGTCCAAACGCTTCGCCGGGGGCTTGGGTCATGCCGGCAATGTAACGCCATTGCCGGTCAAGTTCACCCCGCGCGACCGGCCAATCCGGTGACGTGGCTCGGTCGTCTCACCGATTGGTGTCGTTCGAAAAGCGATGCCCCGCGTCGATCAGCACGCTTTTTAGGCGGTCGAAGCGGGCGGCTTTAACGAGGACGTAGTCCGTCTCGAACGTGCAGACGACCATCACCGCCACGCCCGCGCGGGCCAGCGGATTCAACACCGAGCCGAGCACGCCAACCTCGCCGAAGCCGAAGACGCCCACAATGCGGATCGCCCGCCAGCCGCGGTCGGCCTCGACCGTGTCGGGCACCGTCGTCTCGTCGCTGATGACCGTCGTTCCCTCCGCCTCGCGCTGGGAGCGGGTCAGGCTGGAAAGCGTCCCACTGGCCCAGGGTGCATCGGCGCCGTGGGGCATGCGGCAGACGGCGTACGACTCGGGCAGTTCGTCGAGCTCAAGCTCGTGTCGCGGCGACTCGCGGGGGTCATCATGTCGGGCTCGCCAGGGCATCGCGCATCCTTGGCCACCCGTTGGGTCGGCCCACGTTGCGGACAGTCAAACCCCCGCCGACGCTTCTCGCGTCGGCGGGGATCGGTTCAGGTCGCTTCACACCGCTTGCTCCGACTACAGGCGTAACGCCGGGCGGAGGCGGTGGTGGCAATGGTGACGGCGCCACGACTAGTCGTCGAGCAGGTCGTTGGCGTCGTTGTCGAGCTCATCGCCAAGGTCTTCCACGCCTTCGCCCACATTGTTCATGCCATCCTCGGCCTCTTCGCCCAGTTCGTCCATGCCATCGCGGGTGTTGTTGATGCCCTCATCGACGTTTTCGCCGAGGGTGTCGTCATCGGCATCGCCATCGTCGCAGCCGACGACGGCGAAGCTCAGGCCCAGAGCGAAGGCGGGGGCGAGCAGGATCTTGAGCCAGTTGGTCTTCGTGTTCATGGTGTAAATCTCCGTCAGGGTTGGGCGGGCTCGGCGACAGTTCGCGCCCGCAGTACGCAGCGTAGCAACCGGCGCGCCGAAGCAGAACCATCAACATTCCGCGCTTGGCCTCCCCGGTTCAGGCGGACCCAGAACGTCGATCGACGGGCGTCCTTCCATCAGGTGGGCCCGCAGGAACTCGACCGCCGCCAACGCGTCCAACTGCGCCTGTTTCCGCTTGCGCGTCACCCGTTCGCCGCCGCGCTTGCGGGTCACGAGTGTCGCCTCCGCGTCGAGGCTGCTCTGTCGCTCGTCCACCAACCGGACCGGCAGATTGACGCGGCCGACGACGCTTTGGGCGAACCGTCGAACCCGCGCGGCCGACGGGCCTTCGGTGCCGTCCATGTTCAGCGGCAACCCGAGCACGATCGCCTCCGCGTCGTGCTCGGCCACCGCGCGCTCGATCGCGTCGAGTGCGCCTGCATCACTGCTGACCGTCGCGACGTCGACCGGAAAAACGAACGCCTCAGACGGATCGCAGATCGCGAAGCCGACCCGCCGCGTGCCGTAGTCGATCGCGAGGAGACGCATGGTGCGGGCGGAAAGGATGAAGGCGGAAGGATGAAGGATGAACCTGAATCAGAGGCAGAGGCCGCTCGCTTCTGGCTCGGGTTCATCCTTCATCCTTCCTTAAAGGTAGCGGTCGCCGAACGACTTCACCTTGCCTTCGACGAGTTCCTTTACCTTCTGCGCCTCGCTCTTGGGGCAGACCAGCGTGCAGTCGGCCGTGTGGACGATCACGGTGTCGCTCACGCCGATGAGGGCGATCAGGTGGTCAGGCGTTTTGGTGTCTCGGCTGAGGATGATGTTGGCGTCGGAGTCGAGCAGGGCGGTCGCGGGGGCGTCGAGGGCGTTGTCGTTCTCGTCGGTCTCGAGCGTCTCCGCAAGGGCGGGCCAGGAGCCGACGTCAAGCCAACTGACCGGCAACTCCACGACGGCCACGCCCTCGGTGGCGCCGCTCTTGCGACTGGCAGGCTCGAGGACGGCGTAGTCGACGCTGATTTTCGGCAGGGACGGGTAGACCTTCGCCACCGTCTCCGCCTGCTGGTCCGTGCCCCAGGCCTCGGCGATCTCCGCGAGGCCTCGCCCGCTTTCGGGCAGGTACTGCTTGATCGCGTCAAACACCGTCTGCGCCCGCCAGACGAACATGCCGCTGTTCCAGTAGTAGCGGCCGCTCTCGACGTAGCGGTCGGCGGTGGGGCGGTCGGGCTTCTCCTTGAACGCCTGCACCGCGTAGACGCCGTCGCGGTCATCGACCTCCAGCGCCTGGCCACGCTGAACGTAGCCCAGACCCGTGTGCCCGTGCGTCGGCACGACGCCGAAGGTCACGAGCAGGCCGGGGTGCTTTTTCGACCGTCTCGAACGCGGCGTTCAGGCGGTCGACAAAGGTGTCGACGGGCTCGATGACATGGTCGGCCGTCACGACGGCGAAGGCGGCATCGGGGTCCTGCTTGGCGAGGATGGCAGCCGGAAAGCCGACGGCGTTGGCGGTGTCGCGCCCCTCGGGCTCACCGAGCAGGTTCGCCGGCGCGAGTTCGGGCAGTTCTTTGAGGATGGCGTCGCGGTGGACCTCGCCCGTGCAGATGTAGATCCGCTCGGCCGGCATCGCCGCGAGGAGCCGGTCGAACGCCAGGCGAAGCAGGCTTTGCCCCTTCGCGACGGGCAGAAGTTGCTTGGGCGTGTTCCCGCGGCTCAGCGGCCACAACCGCTTGCCACTGCCGCCAGCCATGATGACGCCGTAACGCATGATCCGGAAAGGATGAAGGCAGAAGGATGAACCCGAGGGCGGGGTGTGGTGCCCGTCGGCGTGCGACCTCACCTTAGCGTGTCGATCCGCCGCGACACACTCGCCGCCCAACACTTTTCGGGTTCATCCTCCATCCTTCTGCCCTCATCCTTTCCCCCATGCCCTCCGTCTGGCTCTTCGAGGACCAACTCAACCCGCGCGTCACGTCCCTCGCCGAAGCGCCGAGTGACGCGCCGGTCGTCATGATCGAGAGCGACGTGAACTTTCGGATGTTCCCGTACCACAAGAAGCGCATCGCCTTCCTGTGCTCGGCCATGCGGCACTTCGCAGACGAACTGAAGCAGGCCGGCCGAACCGTCGCGTACTACCCGCTCAAGCCGCGCGGCTACCGCGACTCGTTCTCAGCTCTCGCCCACCACCTCAAGAAGAAGACCGACCGGGAACTGTGGGTCACGGAGCCGAGCGAGTGGCACACCCGCGCCTGGCTCGACACCGTTCCCGACCGCCTCGCCCGCGACTTCGACACTGCGGGCGTGTCGATCAAGTTCTTCCCAAACCGCCTGTTCCTGACGGATCGCCAGCACTTCGCGGAGTGGCTCAAGGGCCGCAAGCGCGTGGTGATGGAGCACTATTACCGGCAGATGCGCGTCGACCACGACCTGCTCATGGAGCCCGACGGCAAGCCGGCCGGCGGGGCGTGGAACTTCGACAAGCTCAATCGCAAACCCGCCCCCAAAGGCCACGTTTTCCCGGAAAGGCCGCACGTCGAGCCCGACGCCATCACGCGATCGGTGATGAAGGAAGTGGAGCGTCGATTCGAGGATCACCCCGGTTCAACAAAAGGCTTCGGCCTGCCCTGCGATCGCCAGAACGCCAAAAAGCATTTCACGGCGTTCGTGAAGAAACGTTTGCCCCTCTTCGGCGACTACGAAGACGCGATGGTCACGGGCGAGCTGACACTCTACCACAGCCTCGTCAGCCCCCTCATCAACGCGGGCCTGATCGAGCCGCTCGCCGCGTGCAGACTGGTCGAGAAGGCCCACCGCGACGGCCGCGTGCCGATCAACGCCGCCGAGGGATTTATCCGCCAGATCATCGGCTGGCGCGAGTTCGTTTACGGCATCTACTGGTCCTTGATGCCCGAATACCGCCGCCGCAATCCGCGCGGCGACGACCGCCCGCTGCCCGACTTCTTCTGGGACGCCAAAACCGATATGAACTGCCTTAAGCAGTCGATCCTCCACGTCGTCGACGACGCCTTTAGCCACCACATTCAACGGCTGATGGTCATCTGCAACTTCGCCACCCTCGCCGGCCTTTCACCACAGGCGGTGAATGATTGGTTTCTGGCGATGTACGTGGACAGCCACGATTGGGTCGTCACCCCCAACGTCATCGGCATGGCGATGAACAGCGACGGGGGCGTGATCGCGACAAAGCCGTACGTGTCGAGCGCAAACTACATCAACAAGATGTCCGACTACTGCGGCGACTGCCGCTACCACCCGAAGGAGCGCATCGGCCCGAAGGCCTGCCCGTTCAACTTCATGTATTGGACCTTTATGGACGACCAGCGCAACGCGGTTGGTAAGAACCCGCGCGTCGCCCGCCAATTGAAGGTGCTCGACAACTTCGGCGAGCAGGTCAAGGTCGAAATGCATCGCCTGCGGCAAGCGTTCCTCGACGGCCTCGCGAGCGACGGGTACGCCGCGTGGAACAGGCCACGCGGCCGCGACGAAGCGGAGGGTAGAATCGGAGTATGACCACGCTCGCCGAAGTCGAGAAGGCGGCTGACGCCCTGCCTGCCAAGCAGAAATGGGAGCTGTTCGGCTTCCTCAAGTCGCGCTTGATGGGCCCGAAACGAACCGATCCCCGAACCGCGGAAATTCTCTCGCGAACAGATCGCCGCCTGGATCGCTGAGGACGAGGCCGACATGCGAACGCTCCGCGAGGAATCGGCGGCAGAGGCAGACGAAGGGAACAGAGATTGAAGCTGTTTCTCGACGCCAGCGTCGTCCTCGCCGCGTGCGGGTCCGAGACGGGCGCATCGGCGGAGATTTTCTATCGTCACGCCGCTGTCGGATGGACGCTTCTGGTCAACCCTTACGTGATGAGGTCAAGCGGAACCTGAACCACGTCCCGAACGGCCTAATTCGCTGGTCAACATGTCACCGCGCTCTCAACGAGGTCCGCGACGTGCTGACGCTCGACCGTCCGGTTGTGTTCGAGGCGTCGAAGGACCGCCCGGTGCTCCTCAGCGCCCTCGCCTTCGCCGACGTCCTGCTCACCCTCGACGCCGCCGACTTCGGCGACCTACTCGGTTCAACCTTTTACAACCTTCCAGTCCTCAAACCCGGCCGATTTCCTACGCCAGCGACGATAAGGCTCGCCTCGGACCGCCTAACGGCAATGGCTAAAGCGGGTAGTTCAGCCGATCGTTGAGCCACGCGGGCGGCTGATGTTCGCTTGAGGAGACCGGCTCACAACTCCGGATGCTCCCGAGCCGCCGTGCCCGATTCGCGACGGGAAATCCTTGGCACATCTCGCTCGTCCTGCTACAAATATGTTCATGCACTCGGGGTACAGATTTAAGTTTGGAGCCACGTGCCGGTTCATCTCGGCCGTGGCAGGGTTGGCGGCCGTGCTCGCGTGCGTGCCTGCCTCGCACGCCGTTGAGTCGGAGGATGCAGCGGATTCCGAGCCGTTGTTGGACTTGCCCGAGGCGCAGTTGCCGGGCTCCGCGTGGGCTGTGCTGCGCGCCGATGGCGAGCACCGGCGTTTTCTGGAACTTGCCGAGCAGGCTGGGTTGCGACGGGTGCTTGACGGCGAGCACCTGATCACCGTCTTTGCGCCCGCGGATGCCGCCTTCGATGCAATCGCGGAGGAGGAGATGGCGGCGCTGCTCGCACCGGAGGGCCGCGAGGCGCTGCGAGAGCTTATCGGCGGTCACATGCTGTGGGGCGAGATTCGCAGCGCCGACGTCGAAGGCATCCTGATGCGGCCGACACTTCCCGGATTCGCCGTCATCCTGCGCTGGGAAGGGGACGAGAACACCGACCACGCGCACGCCGGCCACGGGCCGGACTGCACACACGAGCATTTAGCCGCGGGTGATCTCACGGTGTCCGATGTGACGGTTGTCGGGTTCGACGGATACGCGCGAAACGGTGTCGTCCATCGGATCGAAACTCTGATTCAGAAGGCAGACGCCGGCGACGGTTCAGCCGACCCGCTCGCCCACGCACCGGCATGCGAGAACAATCCCGACCACGCCGCCGGACACGCCGGGCGCCAACATCTTGAGTCGCTTCGCTCGCAGGCGCAGCAGCAAGGCGGACGCGGGCGGGACGCCTCTCGCGGAACGTCAGGCAGATCGGCCTCTGCGGGCGGAACATCGCAGTACTTCAGCGGCCTCGATGCCGCAGGTAAGGCCCCACGCTCGAACGGCGGCGCCAGCGCCGGCGGTGGCGGCAGCACCAGCAGTGGAGGGGCGAACGGTGGCGGAGGGAATAATGGCGGCAGCGGTGGTGGAGGATCTGGCGGCGGCGGCGGCGGTGGTGGGTGTGGTTGCGGCGGTGGCTGATCGAGCGGCGTCGCCAGCGCGAGCAGGTCGGCCGTGACTCCCGCGTCGCCCGCCAACTGCGCGTCCTCGACAACTTCGGCGACCCCGTGAAGACCGAGATGCACCGCCTGCGCCGCGAGTTCCTGTACGACCTGATCACCGACGCCTACGCCGCCTATCACACTCCCCACGGCCCCGGCGAGGCGGAGGGGCGATAGGCTCTCGCGGCATGTCCCGTCGCGATAAGCTTCTCATCGACGTCCTCAGCGGCACGCCCGACAAATCGAGTTGCTTCGATTCCCTGGGCAACCTGCTCACCGCGCTCGGCTTTGACGAGTGAACCACCGGCAGCCACCACATCTTCACCCGCGAACGCGTGGTCGAGATCATCAACATCCAGCTGCGCAGTGACGGCACCGCCAAGCCGTATCAGGTGAGGCAGATCCGTGGTAGCATCACGACCTACAGCCTAACTCTCCCATAAAGTACGAAGTGGTCATCTACTGGAGCGACGCCGACGGAGCGTTTATCGCTGAGGTACCCGAACTCCCCGGCTGCATGGCCGACGGCGAGACGAAGGCGGCCGCGCTGGCGATGGTCGAGCAGGTCGCCCGCGAGTGGATCGACACGGCGAGATCGCTCGGCCGCCCCATCCCTGAGCCACGCGGACGGCTGATGTTCGCCTGAATCTGTTCCTGACCCCTTTCGCTCCGGTGACCCCTTTCGCTCCTGACCTCTGCTAAACTGCACGGGTGAAGGTCCGTGACGTGATCCGCCTGATCGAGCGCGACGGCTGGAGCCTCGCCCGAACCCGCGGCAGTCACCGTCAGTTCAAGCACCCCACCACCCCACCAAGCCCGGCCTCGTCACCGTCGCCGGCAAGCCGAGCGACGACCTTGCCCCCGGCACGTTGAACAGCATCCTCAAGCAGGCGGGCCTGAAATGAAGTACCTCATCCTCATCGAGCCGACTTCCACCGGCTTCAGCGCCTACTCCCCCGACCTCCCCGGCTGCGTCGCCACCGGTCCGACCCGCGAGGCGTGCGAACAGAACATGCGCGAGGCCGTCGCCTTCCACCTCGACGGCCTCCGCGCCGAGGGCGAGCCGATCCCCCACCCCGGCACGTCGGCCGCTATTGTCGAAGTCGCGGCGTGAGGACGTAGATGGCACGCCGAAGACTGAACACGTAAGGCTCCCGACCCCTTTTCACTTCCTTTTCACTTCCCTGCCCGTTCAACTTCATGTATTGGACTTTCATGGACGACCAGCGTGAGCAGGTCGGCCGTAATCCCCGCGTCGCCCGCCAACTCCGCGTCCTCGACAACTTTGGCGAACAGGTCAAGGCCGAGATGCACCGCCTGCGCCAACAGTTCCTCGACGGCCTGTCGACCGACGCCTACGCCGCCTGGAACCAACCCCGCGGCCGCGCCGAGGCGGCGATAGCTCCCTAATTCCCGCTCGATCCTCCGCCCACTCCGGCTCGCCTCACTCGCCCCCCCCGTGGCGATTCCTGACCCTTCACCCTTACTGGTAAAACTCCACGGAAATGAACTTCAGGTTGTCCCGTTCCAGCTTGACGACTGGGGAGCCACCGGCCGTTCTTGGCGGCAGGGTCCAGGTCACTTCCCAGTAGTCATCGTAGCGGGTGACCTGCGGGGGTCGCGTGAATTTTGTTGGATGAGTGTGTACGTGTTCGGGATAGGGGTATTCTTCGATTAGTTGCTCATGCGCCGCCGCCACGATATCGTCGAACGCGTGGGGCTTGGCGTCAACCGGTCTTGTGGTGGCGTCCGTTGTCGGGCTTGACAAGGCCAAGGTCGCTCCTAGTACAGAGGTGACGAGTCCGAAACTGATGAGCCGGATATGGGTGCGTGTTGGGGTCGAAAACATAGACTACCTGCAGAAATCGTAGGTTCGTGCCAATTGTCGCTAACCGATAACATTTGGACTTTCGTCCGGCCCAAAATACTCGAGGCCGCCGTGATTCTTGAGAATTCCGGGAACCCCGAAGCGTGTGCTGATCCCTTCATCTGCCTGACTCGGCCCAGGATCCTTGCCCTCCGCCAAAGTGAATGGATGAGTATGGAACCAGCCGACGAGAACTCGCACGCCGTTCCTCGTGTCGATCGGCGGAAGGATTAGCTCATCAGGCGGAGTGGCCGGATCGCGGACGGCCCAGTCGACTTCGAGCTGGCTCGTCTGGTAGTTGTGGTAGATCCAGAAGCCCTGCTCGACCTTGTCTGCTGTTGGTCCATTCGGGTTCGAACTCGCCCACGCTTGGTTGATCGCGGCGGCAACTGTCGCGTCGCTCGCCAACTCCTGGGCGGTGTAGGTGAAGGTGTCGTCGAGTATCCATGCAGTCGCCGAGTCGTTCTCGCCGACGATGTAGTTGCCGCCATCGACGATTGAACGCTTGACCGATTCGCCGCCTTCGTCCCACCCTTCAGTCTTCTCGTCTTGAATAGGTTGAAAGGTCAGCGTCTTATGAGTTTGCCCCGGCTGAAACGTCACCGTTGGCGGCAGGGGCGAGTAATCGACATTCTCCGTGGCGGTGCCGCCTTCCTCGCTGAGAGTAACTTCGAGCGATTCGTTGATGTTCCCGCCGGTCCGGGTGATGGTGAAGGAAGCCCCGTCCTGATCGTTGCCACCGTTGTTCTCTTTGGCGTAGACGTCAGTCGACGCGATGATGTTCGCAGGTGCCGCGTCGATCGACACCTTGATCCAGTCGATCTGGTAACCCTCGTTGACCCCCGTCAGGTTCGAGACGTCAAAGTTCGCGGCGAACGTGTCGCTGTCGTGCGGGAGCGTGATCGAGTAGACGCCGTTGCCGACGTTCAGGTCGGGGTGCTGATAGGCGTCCACGTCGCCCATGATCCAGCCGCCGTACCAAAACGGCACCCAGTCCTCGATCATAAAGCGATGGACGTCGGTATCGTCGGCGGTCACGCTGTAACCCTGCGCCGGCGGCTTCTCCTGCGGGCCGCTCCAGTCGGGAACATCCACCCGACCGCCGCCCTTCCAGGAAAGCGTGACCTCCGTGTGCTGCAGCGAGGTGGTGGCGTCAAAGCTGACCGACTGCTTGTACAGCTCGTCCGGGCTCTCGTGGAGCACCGTGACCGACAGCAGGCGGCGGCCCTCCAACGCCTCGATGCGAGCCGGGGAAGGACGCCCAATTTCAGAGCATCCAGCGGATACGCGGGTCGCCGGAAACAGAGCGGCGGCCCGAAGTGCGCGAACGGCACGGCGCGAAAGTGCGAGCATGATGTGTGGCCTCACCAACCAGAATGGATGATGACCCAGCCAGTTACGGCAGCCGATTCGCCTCGGCCCGCCGGGACGCCTGGATAATATCCCATGCGTCGATGTGGCGGCAAGAGGATTCCGCGCTCGCCTGAAGCGGGGAAGTAAAGGTTTGGTACCACTCCATCCTTGTAGTGGCGGACGCGAGCCGACCTTCGCCACTGCAAGGATGCAGTGGCACCGGGCATGGTCTTCTGTGTCGCACGTAAGACGGCGTCGGGCGCTCGTGCCGTGATCTGCGCGAGGCGTAAGACGAGGCGAGCGGTTCGTGTCATGATCCGCGTGATGCGTGAGGTGATATCGGTGGTTCGTGTCGTGGTAGGGGCGATGCATAGAACGACGCCGGCGGCTCGTGCTGTCATCCGCGTGATGCGTAAAACGATGCCAGCGGTTCGTGCTGTCAAACGCGCGACGCGGAAGACGTTCCCAATTGCAGATCGGACGTGGATCGCGCCGTCGGCAATCGGCCGGTAACGCGGGGGGAAGCGGGGGGTGCCTCGGGCAGATGGCCGGGCCAGCCGCGTGGTGGGGGTGTTATGGGAGCGAGCGACAGCGGCTGAAAGTTTCTCGCAGTTCCGCAGCTTGCACGGTTTGACCGGGTGCTGCTCTGCGCCGATTCAGTCAACGACGCGCCCCCCCGTCCGGCGTGCGTGGCCGAGCGTCGGCTGCACCGGGCGAGTTCGCGCCGTCACACCAGTTACACGCCCGATCGTCGCGTTGCGCCGGGGGCGAGAAGGAACCAACCATGACCGATTACTACCCGCCCAGGGCCGACAAGGCTTGGTACGACTGGGGACAGATGTTCGCCAGCGGCCTTGCAGCGAACTTCGCGGCGTACCACGTTGTCGAGAAGACCGTGACCGACGTACAGGCGGCCGTCGCCGATTATCGACAGAAGTATGATGTTGCCGTCGACCTGACGACGCGCACGCAGCCGAGCGTGCAGGCGAAGAACGATGCCCGCAAGGCGCTGTTCGAGGTCGTTTCGCCGATCGTCGCCGCGATCAAGGCCGATCCGCGGGTGAGCAACGAGCTGAAGAAGGACGTTGGCATCCGCCCGCGGGATGTGCGGCCGACGCCGGCGCCGCTGCCGACGGCTGCGCCGGCGGTGTCGGCGTTCGTCACGAGCGAGACGTCGCTGCGCGTCGAGGTGCGCGACCCGCTTTCGCCCGACCGGCGCGGCAAGCCGGCGGGGATGCGGCAGATCGAGCTGCGCATGATGATCGGTTCGCAGCCGACGGGCGATGTCGCCGCGTGGCCTCGGTTGACGCTGAGCGGGCGGACGACGATCGACCAGTTTTTCCCGGACCAATCGGGCGAGGCGACGGTCTGGATCGCCTGCGCCTGGGTCAACAGTCGCAACATCCGCGGCCCCTTCAGCCTGCCGACCAGCATCCGCCTGGCCGGCAACGGCCTGATGGCGGCGGGAGGCGTGCAGTCGGCGGATATGAAGATCGCGGCGTGAGGCGTGGCGGAGGGAGTTGAGGAGTTAGAAGTTGAGGAGTCGAGTCAGAACCTCGACTTCACTGGTGCCACTACACGCAGTGTAGTGGAGACGGCTTAGACCTCGCTCCACTACACGTTGTGTAGTGGCACCAATACTAATGCCGGAGTCTGAGTCCTCTGTGTCAAGTTCATCCTTCATCCTTTTGCCTTCATCCTTTCTCTCCCATGCTTCCCTCGCCACCTTCAACGGTCACGATTCGCGACGCGACGCTTGCGGACGTGCCGTTCTTCGATGCACAGCAGAAGGCGGCGAAGGGGGCGCTCGGGTTCTTTCCGACGAAGCAGTTCGAGGGGTACGTTCGGGATCATCTTGCGATCGTCGCGGAGTGTAATGGGCGGCCGATCGGGCATCTACTGGCTCGCGACCGTTATAGTGGACGGGACGAGCTGGGCATCGTGTATCAAGTGTCGTGCATACCGGAGTTTCGGCGGCGGAACGTGAGGGCGCGGCTCGTGCAGGAGGCGATCGCGCGGGCGGCGTACGGGGTGCGGCTCTACTGTTGTTGGTGCCGACAGGATCTGGCGGCAAACAAGTTCTGGGAGTCGCTCGGGTTCGTGCCGGTCGCGTTTCGTAGTGGAGGAAAGGCTCACCACGGAGGCACGGAGGGCACGGAGAGGAGGGGGTTGGATCAGAGGAAGAGGACGCAGGTGTTTTGGCAGCGGCGGGTTTGTGTGGAGGATGAGGTAACGCCGTTGTGGTATCCGTTTCAGACGCGGAACGGGGCGATTCGGGAGGATCGGTTGGTGTTTCCGATGGGGACGCGCGAGCACTGGAGCGAGGCCCGGCCGCCGACGTTGCCGGAGAACGCGCGGAAGCCGGCGGCGTTGATCGAAGAGGAGCGGTTGGCGTTGGAGGCGTCGAAGGAGGAGAAAAAGCGTAAACGGGCCGAGGCGAGGCGTGCTAAGCAGGCGGCGACCGAGGCGCAGGCGGCGCGGTGGAAGAGCGTCGTCATCGGCGGCAAACGCAAGCGCGTGCCGCTGGTGACTGACGTTGTTCCGACGGTGGAAGCGCCGACATCCATAGTTCCCGCCACGACGGCAATCGAGGTTGCCTCGCCGAAGAAGCGGCCGATGCAGAGGTATGAAAAGGCGGCGATCACCTACTGCCGAGAGCTACGCGATCGTTGGCAGGAGGTGGTGTCCGCCGAGCCGTCGCTCGTGCGGTCGGAGGGGCTGTACGAGGTGGCGCGGGCGTTACCGGCGATTGAGCGGCAACCGCTACGGTTGGCGGCGTGAAGACGGTTGTCGCCGCACCCGGCGGGGCCCGTTCTCGTAGAATGGGATATGGCAATGCACTGGCAACAACCGCTCCCGGCGATCTACCGCGAGTTGACCGATCCCGAGCTGCGCTTCCGCATCGAGCAGGCGAAGGAGGCCCTTGGCGACGAGTTGACGATCCTCGGGCACCACTACCAGCAGGACGATGTCATCGACTTCGCCGATAAGCAGGGGGATTCGTTCGAGCTGTCGCGCTTCGCGGCCGACTTGAAGGGCGTGAAGTACGTCGTCTTCTGCGGCGTCCACTTCATGGCAGAGACGGCGGACATGCTCACGCCGGAGTCGGTGAGCGTCATCCTGCCGGACATGGGTGCCGGTTGCAGCATGGCGGACATGGCGGACCTCGATCAGACCGAGGAGGCGTGGGAGCAGATTTGCGACGTTCTCGGGGAGAACCCGCCCGTCATCCCGGTCACGTACATGAACTCGTCCGCCGACATCAAGGGCTTTGTCGGCGAGCA
>CBDCBA010000005.1:0-62269 GCA_965214125.1 Tepidisphaeraceae bacterium | reverse complement strand
TGTCAGTCAAGGCCGCAACGACCTCGCCGCGCAACGTCGGCGGCAGCCCCCGCAGGGCCGCGGCGGGGTGGCGGGGGTGGTGGGGCGGTGTCGATGGCCAGCATCAGCTCGATCGGCTGCACGCCGATGAGGGGGCGCTTGCTGAACTCCCAGCCGATCGCAAAGGCCCCGAGCAGGCGATCGCGGCCGTCGGCGCCGGTGAGGTAGATCGGCGAGCCGCTCATCCCCTGCACCGGCCCGCTCTCGATCAGGCGGTCGTCGAGGCACTCGATGAGCACCATGTCGCCCGCCAGCTGCTGCGTGCGGCCGAGCCTGGCGATCACGCGGATCTCGAAGCGCTCGACCGTGGTGCCCTCGAAGACGGTCAGGCCGTAGCCGGTCATGCCGGGCTCGACATCGGCGACGGCCATGTGCCGCTCCGGGTCGAACAGCGGCGGCAGCGACCCAGCCCGTGCGGCCGACGCCAAGAGGCCCATCAGGAGGGCAAGCGAGGCGAGCAAAAGGAGGCGCGTTGGAGACTTGGGCACTGTGGATCGGCTTGGTCGGCGTGGGAAGAACGGGGAAGGGTGGGGGCCGCAGTCTACGGGAGCCGGCGGGTTGCCGTCCGTTCCGCACGTTGACGAAGGGGGCGCGGCGCCTTAGGTTTTTTCATTGACTTCCGCCCCCCGCCCGCGCAGCCCCTTGCGTCGCGGCGGCGCCCGACCCCGCCGATTATCGTGTCCGAGCTTTCCGAAGAGACGCTGCTGCGCGCCCGCGACCTGCTCGGCCACGAGTTCGCCGACCCCTCGCTCCTGGCCGAAGCCCTCACCCACGCCAGCGCCGCGCAGGATCATCTGACGAACAACGAGCGGATGGAGTTTTTGGGCGACAGCGTGCTCGACCTGGTTGTCTGCGAAAAGCTGTACGCGGACTACCCCGACTCGCGTGAGGGCGACTTGACCAAGCTCAAGAGCGCCATCGTC
Organism: Tepidisphaeraceae bacterium; assembly: GCA_965214125.1. Classification (GTDB taxonomy): domain Bacteria; phylum Planctomycetota; class Phycisphaerae; order Tepidisphaerales; family Tepidisphaeraceae; genus CBDCBA01. The sequence continues at coordinate 61,307 of CBDCBA010000005.1, read as the reverse complement.
AGCCGGCGGACCTGCACGAGCGTAGCCCGGCGGACGGGGCTGGCGGACCTGCTGATCGTCGGCAAGGGCATCCTGGGCCGGCAGTCGATTCCCGCGTCGCTGGCGGCCAACGTGTACGAGAGCGTCGTGGCCGCCCTGCACCTCGACGGCGGGTACGAGGTCGCCAAGCGCTACGTGCTCGCGACGCTCACGCCGGAGATTGAGAAGGTCGTCAACGATGATCACGCCCACAACTACAAGGCCCTGCTTCAGCATCACGCTCAGCAGCGCTTCGAGCGGGCGCCCAGTTACGAACTGCTCGACGAGCAGGGGCCCGACCACAGCAAGTGCTTCGAAATCTGCGTCCTGCTCGACGGCGAGCGATACGAGGGCGCCTGGGCTCCGAACAAGAAGGCGGCCGAGCAGAAGGCGGCGGTGAAGGCGCTGCAAGCGATGGGCGTCTTCACCGACGACGAGGCCGAGGGGGCCACCGACATCATCGACGCGATGGCCCCCCAAGAGCTGTAGAGCCGGCACCGACTTGGCTCACTCGTCGCGGCGAATCTCGGCGCGGGTCGTGCGGCGGGCGTCGTCGGCGGTTTGCAGGATGCCGAGTGGGCGCGTGGCCGGACGGGTCGCGGGCTGGGTGGTGGGTTGGGTGGTGGGCTGCGTCGTCGGGGCATCGTCCTGCCCCGCCGGCGTGGCCGCGGGCTCGCCTTCGCCGAGGTGTTGGACGAGGAAGTCCTCGTACTTGCGGTACCGGTCGAGCGTGTTCACGTCGCCGCCCATGCCGTGCCCGCCGGTGGGGTCGAGGAACAGGTCCACAAGGTGTCCCTTGTGCGCCTGGAGCAGCTTGCGGTAGACGCGCACCGTGTCCTGGTAGAGCACGTTCGCGTCCTCCATGCCGTGGACGAGCAGCAGGCGGCCCTCGAGATTCTCGGCCAGCGGCAGCAGGCTGAACGCCTCGGCGTCCTCCTTCAAGCCGGCCTTGGTCCCGACGGTGCCGGTGGTGTACCAGGCGTTGTAGTTGACCCACTCGGTCGGCCCGGCGCCGGCGATGCCGACGGCGAAGGCCTCGGGCTCGGTGTACATCGTCATCTGCGTCTGGAATCCGCCGAAGCTCCAACCGTGCAGCGCCCGCTTGTCGCGATCAACGCCGGCGTGGTCGACAAGCCAGTCGGCGGCGTCGACGAGATCCTCCGTCTGCGGCTCGCCCACGCGCTGGAAGTTGGCCTTCTCGAAGACGGCCCCGAAGCCGCTGGCGCCGCGCGGGTCGACGGTGGCCGTCACCCAGCCGTGCTGCTCGGTCATGTAGCGGGCGAAAAAGTAGCTCGGGGCGCTGAAGGCGCCGCGGGTGATCATCTTTCGATCCCCCAGCGGCCCGCCGTAGACGTACATCAGCAGCGGCCGCTTGTCGCTCGGCGTCCAGTCGTCGGGCTTGAACATGTGCCCGTGAATGGTCTGGCCGTGGCGGTTTTCGAAGGCGAAGTATTCCGGCTCGACCGCCGTCTTCTCGTGGGCGACCTTCGGGTGGAAGTCGCTCAGCATTGTCGACGACATCTCGCCGTCGGCGTTCTCCTCGAAAAGCTTCAGCTCCCGCGGCTGGCCGAAGTCGGCCTGAACGATCAGGGCGTGCGAGCCGTCATCGGCGACGGCCACCTGCTCGGCCACGCCCTCGCCGCCGTCGAGGCGGCGCAGGTCGCGGGTCAGGAGGTTGAGTTCGTAGACCCACTCTGACGCCGGGTCGTTCTCGACGGTCGCCGTCAGGAACAGCCGCTCGTGGTCGCGCGACTGGTCGAACGGGTAGACCTCGAGCATGCCGGTCGTGATTTGCTCGAGCCGCTCGTACACCGGGTCAAGCACGTGCAGGTGGCGGAAGCCGCTGAGTTCGGTGATGAAGGTGAGGTGCCGCGAGTCCGGGAGGTAGCGCGGCACGATCAGGCTGGGCGTGTTCGGCCCGCCGTTGTGCAGGAAGCGGTAGACGACCTTCGCGTTCTCGATCGTGAACTCCGGCTCCGGCGCCGGCTCGGCCTCGGCGGGCTGGGAGGTCGGGGCCTCGTCCTGCTGCTGGCCGTCATGGCCATCCTGAGTGTCCTCGCCGTCCTGGTCCTCGCGGTCCTGTGCGACCTCGCGCTCGCGCCGTTCGCCATCGGCCTCGGTGGGCGCGGCCTCGGGCGCCGACTCGTCTTCGACTAGGTCGAAGCCCGCCTCGAGAATCGACACCTGCCCACTCGACTGCTCGAACGCCGCGAACGCGACGCGGCTGGAATCGGGCGACCACTGCGGCACGAACATCACGTCGCGCGGGCCGGTCGTGGTGCGGGTGAAGACACGCTGGAGCTGGCCATCCTCGCGCTCGTGACCGGTCAGGTCGTAGAGGTAGATGCTCGTCTGCCCCGTCGGCACGTCGGCGTCGGCGACGAGGCGGCGCACCTGCCGGGCCTCGGCGAACCGCTCGCGGTAGCGCACGATCGTCACGCTCTCGTACGCCTGCGGATTGTCGTTGCTCTTGCTCGCGAGGAAGACCAGGCGGTCCTCGTCCGGGCTGATGCGGTAGCCGACCATCCGCTCGCCGTCCTGCAGCGGCGGGTCGAGCTGGAGGATCTTGCTGTCGCCGAAGCTGACGCGCAGCAGCGCGCCGTCGCGCAGGTAGGTGTAGCCGTCGCCGCTGGGCAGGTAGGCGACGCTCCCCTCGCGCTCGCGCGTGCGGGTCAGCCGGTCGAGCTCGCCGCGATAGGGGGCGTCTGCCGCGGAATCGGCCGAGGCCCACTGGTCCTCGTCGAGGCGCAGGCGGTAGATGTCGCCGCCGCTCATCACGAGCATCTCGTTCGCCACCGGCGACCACTCGAACGACCGCACGCCGCCGTAGCGGGGCGAGCGCCCGGCGTCGGTGTCCTTCGCGGGCACGATGTCGCCCGCCTCCACGACCTCCGCCTCGGCGTCGAGGATGCCGCGCGCATGCTCGACCTTCCGCGTCGTCGCTGCCGACGCCTCCTCGACCGTCTCGCGGGCGGCATCGAACTTCAACTTCAGCGTCGGCTTCGTCAGCTCGAGCGTGCCGGTCAACTGCCCGGCCGCCTCGTCGAACGTGGCGGTCAGCGTGCCCTCAATCTCGTCCCCCTCCGCGCCGGCGTCGGCGGTGACGCTGCCGTCGTCCGCAAGCGTCACGTTGCGCAGCGACAGCCGAACCAGCCCCGCCGTCAGCTCGCCCGTCATCGCCTCCTCGCCCTCCTCGATCGAGAGACGAACTTCAGCGCCATCATCGACGCGGCCGTCGGTCTCGCTGGCCGTGCCGACGTAGCTTCCGACCACAGCCGACCCGGCCTTCTCGGCGTCGTCGGCGGGCTCCTTGTCCTGGTTCATCAGGGCGGCGTATCGCTTGTCCTTGGCCTTCTTCAGCCGCTCGACGCGGTCCTCGACCACCGCCCGCGCATCGGCCTGATATTCGGCAAAGCGCGACGCGCTCGTGACGCGGCGGCTCTTGTTGGTCTGGGTGTCGAAGACGTACAGGTCCGCCCCGTGGCGTCGCTCGTCGTAGGGGCGGTAGAGGAACGCGGCGAAGCGCCCGTCGTGGCTGAAGGCCGGGCCGTAGGCGCTGGGGCCGAAGAGGGACTTCTCGGGAAAGTAGTCCTCGAGCGAATCGAGCGGCGCCAGCACATTGCCGGCCGTCACGGGCGCGGCGAGGCCCATTCCGAGGGTGGTCGCCAGGGCGGCGGCGGCGAGTAGGCGGGCAACGCGGAACGAACGGCGGCGGGGGTGTGGCTTCATGCGTGGTACGAAAAGCGCGAAGGGCGGGCAGGACGCGACGCGGTCAGTATGCGACATCGGTCCCGAAGTTTCGCGCCCGCGACCAAACGCCCCCGCGCCACCGTTACCAGACGGCGAAGCGCGGCGCAGCGGCCCGCCCAACCCCACGCGGCGTCAAACGGCCTTGAGCTTGTAGCGGATGAACTCCGCGCGGGCGGCCTTGCGGGCGTCGCCGTCGAGCTTCTTGCCCATAAGCTTTTGCAGGTGGGCCGGCTGCGTCATCAGGACCAGCTCGTTCACCGTCGCGATCTCGATCTCCTTGACGCGGCCCAGGTGAACGCCCAGGCGCAGGTGGCTCATCAGGCGCAGGGCCTCGTCGCTGCTCATCAGCCGGGCGCTGCGCAGCAGGCCCAGGGCGCGGAAGACGATGTCGTCAAGGGCCGTTGCCCGTTCGGTGCGCAGGGTGCGGCGGGCGTGGTGCTCGTAGTCGATGATCTTGGGGATCGTCTGGTGCTTGAAGTCGTCGAGCAGCTCGTGCTCCTCCTTGCCCAGCGTGGTCTGGTTCGACACCTGGTAGAAGTCGCCCAGCGCTTCGGTCCCCTCGCCGTAGAGCCCGCGCACGGCCAGCTTCATGTCCTTGGCGGCGCGGAAGACCTTCTCAATCTCGCCGGTCAGCTTCAGCGCCGGCAGGTGGAGCATCACGCTGACGCGGATGCCGGTGCCGACGTTGGTCGGGCAGGCCGTCAGGTAGCCAAAGCGGGGGTGGTAGGCGAACTCGAGCTCGTGTTCGAGCGCGTCATCGACGCGGGTGATCTGCTCCCACGCCTCGTCGAGTTGTAAGCCACTTTTGAGCACCTGGAGGCGCAGGTGATCCTCCTCGTTGACCATGATCGACAGGTCCTCGTCCTGCCCGACGGCCACGCCACGAGCGCCCTCGGCGCCGGCGTGTTGCTTGGAGATGAGGTGGCGTTCAACAAGCAGGTCGCGGTCGACGTCGGTGGCCTCCTCGAGATCGACGTAAAGCGTTTGCGGGGCGAGCTCGGCCTCGAGAATCGTCTCGCGGATGCGGCGTTCGAGCTCGCGCTTCTGCGGCCGGCCGGCGATGGAGAGAAAGGGATAGCCCTTCACGTTGCGCGCCAAGCGCACGCGGCTGGAGATGACCGTCTCGCTCATCGGCCCGCTGCCGCGGAGCCACTCGCCGGCCTTGCTGGTGAGATCGGATAGTTTCATGGGAGGTGGGAGCGGGGGAGGTGGGATGCGGGCAGAAACAGATGCGGATCAAGAAGGTTGAACTCGGGGCTCTGCCCACGTCCCACCTCCCTCGCTCCTACGTCCCCTCGGCCTGGCTGATCTGATCCCGCAGCTTGGCGGCCGATTCGTAGTCCTCGGCTTCGACGGCGCGTTCGAGCTCCTTGCGCAGCCGGGTGACGCTGGGCTTGCGGCGGCGAACGGTTCCCTCGCCACCGCGACGGGCGGGCACCTTGCCCGTGTGGTGCGTGGCTCCCTCGTGCGCCCGCTTGAGCAGGCCGGTGAGTTCCTCCTCGAAGACCGCGTAATCGTTCTCGCAACCGAGGAGCCCGCCCTGCTTGAACTTGGACCAGGTCATGCCGCACAGATCGCACGCCTTGGCCTGCTGCTGGGCTTTGCCGGCGGGGCCTTGCGAGAGGACGAAGTTGCTCAACAGCTCGTTCAGCGGCTGGTGGCTCTTGCCGCCGCTCGCCATCCCCTCGTTCACGAGCGGGCAATCTTTGCACAAATGCTTTTCGACCTTCTGCCCGGCCTTGATCTCGGTCACGTGAACCGTCTTGGGCTTGTTGCAGTGACCGCACGGGTGGTTCGCGGGGTGGTTTGGATCGCTCGCCATACGGCCTGAATGTTAGGCGAAGCGTCGGGCGTCAAGCGGCCCGAGCGGCCAAGCGAGGTCATTGGGTCCTTGCAGTGGCCGATGCAGGGCGACGCTCGCCACTGCAAAGATGCAGTGGCACCCGAGCACCCAAACTCGAGCAGCTTGTATCTCGGTTGCTCGTGCCCGAAGCCGCTCCGATGTTACTGAGAACGGGATGGATCATGCGCATGCTCGTTAGCCGCCCCGCCTCGCGGGGCGCGCAGATGGGCGCTGAGCGCCCCGCAAGGCGGGGCGGCTAACGAGAGGTTGTGGGAGGACGCGCATATCCATCGCGTTCTCAGTAACAACGGACGCGACACGAGCACCTGTTGTGCAAACTGAGCTAGCGGATGTTCGCCAGCTCGCTTTCATCGGCCTCGCCGCGAACGAAGCGGGCGACGACGGCATCGTCGGTCTGGCGGATCTCGTCGGCCGTGCCGTCGAAGGCGATCTTGCCGGCGTGCATCATCACGATGCGATCCGCCACCTTGAAGGCGTTGGCCATGTCGTGGGTGACGACGATGCTCGTCACATCAAGCTCGCGCTGGAGCTTGAGAATGACCTCGCTGATGACGTCGCTGCGAATCGGGTCCAGGCCGGTCGTCGGCTCGTCGTACAGGATGACCTTCGGCTCCATCACAATCGCCCGCGCGAGCGCCACGCGCTTGCGCTGCCCGCCGCTGACTTGGCTGGGCATCTTGCTGCCGACCTCCGGCAGCCCCACGAGGCTGAGCATGCGCTGGGCCCGATCGCGAATCTCGCCGGAGGCCAACTGGGTGTGCTCGGTCAGAGGGAAGGCGACGTTCTCCAGATTGGTCAGGGAGTCGAAGAGGGCCCCCTGCTGGAAGAGGAAGCCCATCTTCGTGCGCACGTCCATCAGCGGCCGACGCGGCAAGGTGTCGATGCGCGTCTGCTCGAACCAGACTTCGCCCAAATCCGGCTGGAGCAGGCCGACGATGTGCTTGAGCATCACACTCTTGCCCGTGCCACTGGCACCCAGGACCACGAGCGTCTTGCCCTCCTCGACCTCCAGGTCCACCCCGTCGAGCACGACGAGCGACCCAAAGCGCTTGTGCACGTTGACGAGGCGGATGAGGGACATGGCGGAGGGGAGGTGGGAGCGAGGGAGGTGGGATGTAGGCAGAGGCGGAAAGGCTGGTTCGGGTCTGCCCACGTCCCACCTCCCTCGCTCCTACCTCCCTTAAAAGATGCTCTCCGGCGGCCCGAACAACCCTTCGTAGAAGTCGCGGAGCAGCTTGGCGAAGAAGAAGTTCAGGATGATGATCGAGATAAAGCTCGCGACAAAGCTCTCCGTGCACGCCCGGCCCACGCCGCTGGCGCCGCTGCCGCAGGTAAAGCCCTTGTAGCAACTGATCAGGCCAATCGCGCCGCCGAAGAAGACGCTCTTGCAAATGCCCTCGAGCAGGTTCCACGTGTCGATCCCCTGGGCGCTGTAGAACCAGTACGGCGCCTCCGCCACGCCAAGGGCTTTCGTCGCGATGACCCAGCCGCCGAGGATGCCCAGCACGTCGCTGTAGATCGTCAGCATCGGCGTCAGCAGCACGCACGCGAGGAAGCGGGGAACCACGAGGTACCGGATCGGGTCGCTGCCCATCACGCGGAGCGCATCGAGTTGCTCGGTAACGTTCATCGTGCCCAGCTCCGCCGTCAGCGCTCCGCCGACGCGGCCGCTGAGCATCATGGCCGCCAGCACCGGGCCGATCTGCTTGAGCACGGTCAGCCCGATCACGCTGCCGATGCGCTCCTCCTGGCCGATGCTGACAAACTGCGCAAAGCTTTCGATCGCCATCACCATGCCGATGAATCCGCCGGTAATGCCGACCACCGGCACACTTTTGACACCAACCTCGTACATCTGCACGAGCAGCGACCGCAGCGTCTGTGGACGCCAGAAACTGGTGACGAGGTACCCCAGCGCGCGGCCGGAAAAGTCGCAGAAGTCGCCGAATCCTTCGAGGATTCCGCGGAGCTGATCGGAGAATCGGGCGACGAGCCGCGCGGGCATAGGCGACGCATGGTAGAGCCCGCACCCGCCGCGACGACCAAACGACCCGCATTAGCGCCACGAACGGCACATGCGGCCTAACCACGACAAAATTTTCTTCCCCGCCACGAACCACGTCAGGGCGACGGCGTAACTCACAGGCCAGCCACGGACGGCTGGCACGGGTTGCCCCGCTCGCCAATGTCATGCTCCCGCCGGAGCCGCACGGCTTGCGTCGCCGCTCACGACTGATAAGGTTTCCGCGGCCGACAGGAGGTCGGCCGCCGGAGACCGCCCCCGGACCTCAATTCCCGGGCGCTTCGGACTCTTCCCGTCATCCCGACGATCCCGCCCCACGCGCTGCACGGAGGTAGCCGCATGGCACGCCGACCCATCTCAATTCAGCTCTCCACGCCGCTCCTGGCCGCTACCGTCGTCGCGAGCGGCCTCGCGCTTGGCGGGTGCGCCGACTCGCTCACGTTTTCCAAGACCGAGCGGGCCGAGGGCCGCATCGCGCTCAGCGAGGGCGATCACGAGACGGCATCGCTGATCTTCGCCAACCAAGTCCGCCGCAGCCCGCGAGACTACCGGGCGCACTTCCATCTTGGGGAGGCGCGCTGGGCCGCCGGCCATCAGCCCGAGGCCGTGCGGTCCCTACATGACCGCCCTCGACGTGATGCCGCTCACGCCGCGCGGTCGCGACGATGACGAGTACCGCATGCTGATTCTCGACACCCTCGCCTACGCGCTGGCGGAGACCGACAGCGACGGCAGCCAGCTCGCCGAAATCGAGCGGCTGAGCAAGGGGGACAAGGTCAAGAAGCTCCTCGTCGCCCTCACCTACGCCAAGGCCGGCGAACCCGACGCGGCGATCGCGGCCTTCGAGTCGGCGCGGCTGCTCGACCGCGACGACCCGCAGACGGTCAAGTCATACGGCCTGTACCTCGAGGGCATCCGCCAGGAGGAGGCCGCCGAGCAGATGCTTCGCCGTGCCTACTCGCTGAACTCGGAGGACGAGGAAGTCGCCCGCCCGCCCTGCGCCGCCTTGGCATCATCCCCGGCCCGGCCATCCCTCAGCAAAACGCAGCTCGCCAAGCCCGCCATGCCGCTGGGCCCACTGCCGCAGGTCCGCGTGAAGGAGGCCGACGCGACCGAACCGGACGCCGTCGAAGACCCCCAGGCGGGGCTGAACTAGACACCGGTCGGGCACACCGACGCTCCCCTTGGCCGCGACTTGGAAGAGTCCGCGGCTTTCGTATGCGTTCGTCGAAACCAAACCGCGTTGCCACGCAACGCTGGTCGGGACGAACTTACGGGCAGCCCCGAAGCCCGGACCAGCGGTTGCGTGGCAACGCGGTTAGGGTCCGAACGAGAACGACGCAGGCCGCACTCCAACGCAACGCGGGCGACGGAAGGTCCGTCGCCCGCGTTGCGTTGGAATGGATGTCGGGATCAACCGCCGAGCCTTGCGCCCAAGGTCATCCCGGCTGTGTTGGCCCGCACTAGCGGCTGCGGACGGTCGCGACGGTCGTCCTGCTTCTTCTCGTCGTCGCTGTCGCCATCGGAGGCGCCCTTGGCGGACGAGTTGATCACGATCTTGATCTCCTTCTCCGACTTGTTGTCGCGCACGCGGAGCATCTTGCTGGCGAAGCCCATCGAGCTGCCCTTCTTACCGGCCTCCCCACTCGTAGGTGCCCGGCTCGACGTCCTTGATCTCGAACTTGCCGTTGTTGTCGCTCTTTGGTCTGGTAGTCCTTCACGACGACCATGCCCATGGCCGACATGCTCTTCTTGCCGCCGATGCCGCTCTCGAGATCGTCGTTGAACTTGAATTCTTTCAGGACGACCGGGACGTTGGCCATCGGGTCGCCGTTCTTGTTGACGACTGTGCCGAAGACGCGGACTGTCTTCGACTGCGCGACGGCGAGATCGGTGGCGTCGCTGCCGGCGTGGGCGATCGGGGCAATGCTGCCGAGGCCCAAGGCCAGCGAGAGCGTCGAAATGGTGAGCGCGGCTTGCTTGATTCGCTTGTTCATGGTGAACCTCTTCAGTGATGGGTATCAGGAAACGGACGAGACGGGCGGCACAGGTCGCGGCAGTTCGCACCGGTCGATGCTCGCGATGTTCGAGCGACGGTCGGCTGCGGATGCCCGCAGAACCCCGCAATCTCACGCACCCCTTCGTCACCGGACAAGCCGGCATAAGCGGTGCAGACGCGAGCGGACCGGACCGAACGTATCGGCACGGTCGCCCTCTGTAAAGGGCAGAACGCACGGTGCGCGGGTCCAATCGACTCGGCAGGGTCTTGGCGGGATGCTCGCCCGTCCGCATCGTTAGACCGATCAGGGAGGCGAAGGTGAGTGACGCTTTTCGCGGAGACTGCGTGCGAATGCTTCACATCGTGAGATTCGCATACCGCTTGCTCGCGTCGCGCGGTTGTTAGCCCGCCCGCGGGAGCGGGCGCTTCAGGTTAACCATGCAGAAGCGCCCGCTCCCGCGGGCGGCTAAAAATTACGCGGGTCCACACGGACAACCGCGACGCAAGTAGCTTCAGGACCAAGGCGGCGCGGGCACACGAAACACGAGCGTTTCGGAAAATCCGCTCGGCCTGAAACCACGTACGCGGCCGCACCGAACATCTGGCGTGACGGACGACGTTCTGCCGGACCGCGTCGCGAGCGAGCGGCTCCACTTGCAGTTGTCGTCCATTCCGATAAGGTCGCGTCCCCACCCCGTGCGTGGCCCTGTGCGTTCGCCCGAAGACGAGCGTGCCGGCAACGACTTGAACGTCGTTGCATCCGCCACCACCCCCACACCACCGCACGTTGAAATCGCGTTCTGGCAGGTCCACACGCGGACCCTCGACGAGCTGCACCCTGTTTCGCCCATCCTGCTGATCGCTTGAAGATCGGCTTCTCAAACCATTGACGTGCGGCCGGCTTCCGGTTGCGATCCGAACCTCCCGCACGTCCGTTCGTAGCTTTCCTGCCTTGCGACCGCCGCTTTGCGGTCATTTTTCCCATCATGTTGGCGGACCGCGTGACAGCGTCGCCGCCGCCAACCTCACGGAGTCCTCCATGAAAAACGCTAACGAAGCGGTCCGCCGGGTTCACCCTGGTCGAGTTGCTGGTCGTGATCGGCATCATCGCGCTGCTGATCGGTATCCTCCTGCCCACCCTCAGCAAGGCCCGCGAAAGCGCCCGTGCTGTGGCCTGCGGCTCGAACATGCGCCAGATCGGCCAGGCGACCTTCCTGTACGCCACCAACACCGACGGCGTCCTGCCGTACGGCCTGCTGTTCATCAACGAGACCACCTACGGCGGCGTCCCCTCGCCCTACGAGGGGTTCACGACCTGGTACCACCAGTACGGCATCACCCTGGGCCAGTTGGATGACCCGGTTTCGTACATCCCGTCGTTCCAGGACCCCTTCCCGGGTGTCTACCGCTGCCCCTCGGTCGACAGCACGTTCCAGCAGCCGCTGACGATCGCGCAGCACATGGTCGCGATGCCGCCGACCTTTTACATGACGGGCTGGTTCAACTCGACCGCCCCGAACGTGGATCAGGCCATCCGCCAGGAGGGCCGCCCGGCCCGCGCCTGACCCGGCTTTACTCGGACAACGCGATGTTCTGGGATACGAACGCCGTCGCCGAGCAGGTTGCCAACGACACCAGCTCGCTCCAGACGCTCACCGGCATCGACAGCCACGCTGCTCTGGTACGACAACCACGGCCCAGACCTGAGCGCCCGCTTCCGCGACGCCAGCAACGATCCGAACATCGGCGACAGCCGTTTGCAGAACGACCTGTCGATCCGCGTCTTCTCGCGTGAGTTCTTCGACTACACCGACGACCGCGACCTGACGTCGTACACGCCCGGTGCCGAACGAAGGCGCCATCCGCTTCCGCAACGACTACAACCCCGCCCGCTTCCGTCACAACGATCGCGTGCAGGTTGTCAACGCCGACGGCAGCGTGCTCAACTACAACAAGGGCAGCGTCGACCCGGACACCGGCCTCTACGACACCGAGTTCAAGCGGGCTTACCTCAAGATCAAGTACCCCACCTGATCGAACGGCGCTGCCTCTTCGGCACGCCTAGCCCGTACTCTCACTTTCTAACGCCCGCCCGGTGAACAACCGGGCGGGCGTTCTTGTTTTTTAGCGCGGTTGAACTTAGCTCGTAGCGTCGGCCTCTGTCGTAGGGTGGGCACGGTCCACCATCGGGATCCGGAGGTGGGCCGTGCCCACCCTACAGCAGACGCCACGGTTGAAGCTCAACCGCTCCAAGATCGTCCGCCGATTCAGAGTTCGCCGCCGCATCGGTCGCAGTAGCGAGCCGCAGGATCAAGAGGTTGATGGGAGCAGGTCGGGCAGGGCGGGGCGGGACTCTGCCGCTGCTTGTCGCCGCTCAATTCCGAGGAAACGATGCCCGTCGGCACGACGATGAGCGAGTAGCCGATCACGATCAGCATGGCCGACAGGAACTTGCCCATCGGCGTCTGCGGCACCACGTCGCCGTAGCCAACCGTCGCCATCGTGACGATCGCCCAGTAAATGCTCTGCGGGATGCTCGTGAAGCCCGGATTGCTCGGGCTCTCGACCAGGTGCATCAGCGAGCCGAGGATCGTCACGATCACGAAGACCGCCAGCAGGAACACGGCCACCTTCTGCCGGCTCTGCCAGATGGCCGCACGCAGCACGGCCGCCTCGCCGACGAAGCGCACGAGCTTCAGCACGCGGAACACGCGCAGCAGCCGCAGGGCGCGCACCGTTGTCAGGGCGCGGGCATCGGTGAAGTAGAGGCTCGCGAAGGTCGGCAGGATTGCGAGCAGGTCGACGACACCGAAGAAGCTGAAGATATAGCGTCGCCGCCGCGCCACGCAGGCGACGCGCAGCAGGTACTCGATCGAGAAGAGGATCGTAAATCCCCACTCGACCGCGTAGAGGAGAGGGCCATGACGCTCGCGAATGCTGTTGACGCTGTCGAGCATCACCGCGAGCGTGCTGGCGAGGATTGCGACCAGCAGGGTGACATCGAACCAGCGGCCGGCCCGCGTGTGGTGGCCGAAGATCACGATGAAGAGCCGCCGCTGCCAGGGCCGCGGCCCAGGGCGGACGCCCTCGAGCTCCGTACTCCGCGGTGCGCTGCGCGAGGCGGACGCTTCGGCGGGAGGGGCGGCGGACACCTTCACGTTGTAGTCATCGACCACGGCGCAGCAAACAGGCCCGCCACATTCGCGGCGGGCCCGCTCACGTTGACGTGATGGACTCACTGACCGGCCCCGGACGATCTTTACCCGCGAGCAAACCACGTTGCAACGCAACGCGGTTTGGGGTGAGCAGCGATCGTGCAAGCTGCTCTAGTCGCGGAAGATCGAGCGGGCGACCTTGTTGTAGATGCCCAAGGCCACAAATGTCGGGGCCCACTGGCCGACGAACAGGGCGTCGCGGTCGCGCCCCATCAGCTTCAGCGTCAGCGCGGCCGCAATGCTGCCGCCGGCGAGCCACATGAACGTGTCGCTCGGCACGCTCGTGGTGGCGTCCTCAATGAAGTGGGCGGCGTCGGTGTCTTGGCGGGTCAGGGTGCGCATGGGAAAAGTCTCCTTCGGGTCGGCCTCGTCGGGCGGGGTCTGCTGCGGGTCGATCGGGCGGACGCGAACGTCGCGCCGCGCGGCCGACCGCTCGGCCGTCGCGTCGCAAAGCGGGTGCCGCGTCACCTCGGCCCATCGCCGCGCCGGCGTAGACTCGCCCGCCGCACGCGTGCCGCACCGGGCACACGTCGACGCCCGCTGCTATGACGCACCTTCCGCCGAACGTGTCGCCCCTCGCCGCCGTCGACGTTGGCCAACTGCTCGCGGCGCTGCCCGCCGTCGGGGCGACCGTGGCGGCGGTCTTTCTGACCATCGGCGCGGGCGCGGAACTCCGCCGCCGCGCCTGGCTCGATGAGCGCGCTGATGCGTCGTTGCTCGCGCTGCTCGTACGCGTCTTTATCCCGGCGCTGATCCTGACGCGCGTGATCGGCAACGAGTCGCTGGGCGACTGGCGGAATCTCGCGGCCCCGCCGGCGCTGGCCTTCCTGCTGGTCGTGGTCGGCTTCGCGGTGGCGGCGCTGGCGCTGGTGCTGGTCCGGGGCGACCGCGTCGGCCTGACCGACGCCAAGGCGCGGCAAACCTTCGTCCTCTGCACCGGGATGTTCAACTACGGCTACATCACGATCCCGCTCGTCGAGGCGATCTTCGACCGGCGCACGCTCGGCGTGCTGTTCGTGTTCAACGTCGGCGTCGAGGCGGCCATGTGGGGCGTGGGCGTGACGATCCTTGCCGGCCAACTGGCCAAAGGGTGGTGGCGACGGCTGTTCAGCCCGCCCGTGATCGCGACCGTCCTGGCGGTCGCGATCAACCTGCTGATCGTCCGGCTCGACCTCGCCGACCGCACGCCGACGCCGCTCTTCCCGGTAATCGTGGCCGTTTGGCGTTGCCTGGGCTGGCTGGGTCAGGCCGCGATCCCGATCGGCCTGCTGCTGACGGGCGCGACCATCTACGAGAACTGGTCGCACTGCCGGCTCCGCCAGGGCCTGTCGACGGTCGGCCTCGCCGCAATTTTGAGGCTGGCGGCGTTACCGGTGGCGTTCCTCGCGCTGGCGATCGGCCTGCCGGCGTCGCTCGTCACGGCGGAACTGCGGGCGGTGCTGGTGCTTCAGGCGGCGATGCCGGCGGCGGTCTTCCCGATCGTTCTGTCGCGGCACTACGGCGGAGAAGTCGGCGTGGCGTTGCGGGTGGTCGTCGGCACCAGCCTGCTGAGCCTGCTGACGATGCCCCTGTGGATCGTCCTGGGCCTCTGGCTCGTCGCGTGAGACTTGGCACGCCCCTTGCACCGAACAAAACGCGAACCCCGCCGGCGCGGTGTCGGCCCGTTCGCTTATCCCCATGCACGATTCCCAAAGCCACGAGCTCGCCAAAGACGACGCCCTCGACCGTCTTCGCAAGAACCCCATGATGCGCCACCTCGTCGAAGCCCTCGAGGCCGGCGACGACATCGGCCACTACGGCCGGCTCACATTCGCCATCGTCGCCCGCTACTTTATGATGCCCGCCGACCTCGCGAAGTTCATCGCGAAGGACGAGGACGAGTCGCTGAAGGAGGCGCAGGGCCTAGTCCACCAGGTGATCGAGGCCGACTACAGCCCGCCGGGGCCGCAGAAGATTCGCAAGTGGAACGAGGAGCAGTCGTTCCCGATCCTTCCGCCCGATCACGACACGGTCGACGATGCCAACGTCTACCAGGACCTGGACTTTCCGGAGATCGTGTACGACAAGATCAAGGATTATCACCAGGAGCAGGCCGCCGCGGCGATGGATGGCTAGGCCGCCCCTACACTTCCCCCCGCATGAGTAGCACGAGCACGGAAGACAGCACGAGCACGGCAGACGCGACGGAAGTGACGACGGCGCAGGAGGCGGCCGCCCCCGAGGCGCGGCGCCAGCTCGACCCCGCGCACGCCGCCCGGCGTGACGCCGCGGCGGCATTCGCGAAGGAGGCGGCGCAGCTCTGTGCGGACCTGAAGTGCCGCGACGTGAAGGTGCTCGACGTGGCTGGTCTCTCGCCGGTGACGGATATCTTTCTGATCGCCACCGGCGGCAGCGCCCGGCAGATGACGAGCGTTGCCATGCAGGTCGGCGACCTCGCCCGCGAGCGCAATATCTCTTCGATGCACTCGATGAAGCGCGGCGACGCCGACGAACGATGGATCGCGATCGACCTGTTCGACATCGTCGTCCACCTCTTCAGCGAGGAGGCCCGCGAGTACTACGACCTCGACCACCTCTGGGGCGAGGCCGACGAGGTGCAGTGGTTCGACCCCGATCGCGATGGCGCCCGCTAAGTCAGCCGACCTTGTCTTGTAGCGTCCGCCTCCGATGTAGGGTGGGCACGGCCCACCTCCGGATCCGGACGGTGGGCCGTGCCCACCCTACGACAGAGGTCACGGTTGAAGCTCGACCGCTTTAGTCAACGAGGTAGCGCACCTCGCCGGCGGCCGCGTTAGGGTCGGGGGTCCGCGTCGCGGTCAGGTAGCCGTGCTTGACGAGGGCCTGCACGACCTGCGCCGCGACGCTGCCGCTGGCGACGCCGCCGCTGCCGCCGTACTCGACGAGCACGGCGAACGCATACTTCGGCTCCTCCGCCGGGGCGAAGCCGATGAACCAGGCGTGCGTGACGGCCACCTTGTCCTGCGCCGGGTCGACGTGCGGCAGATTGTTCCGCCGATACCAGGGTGCGTCCGGGTTGGGCTTGCCGCGCGTGCCGAGGTCACGCAGCCGCCGGTAGACGGGGCGGCCGTCGGGGCGGCGGACCACGTTGCCGTCGTCGTCGACTTCCTTAATCGTCAGCAGGTGAGCCTGGGCGCTGCCGGTCTTGCCGGCGATTTCTAACGGAAGGCGGTCATCGATGCGGTTGCCGCTGCCGCCGGCGGTGTGGACAACGGCCCACATGCCGCGCCGCATCTCGGCGACGGCGGCCGGGTTGAGCTTCAGGTCGGTCGCATTCTGCGTTGCCTCCAGCGCCTGATCCTTCAGCAACGTCGGCCGCATCGCCACGCCGCCACGGGCCAGCGTGGCGGTCGCGTTGGCCATCTGGAGCGGCGTTGCCTGGAGGTATCCCTGGCCGATGCTCGCCCACCAGGCGTGACGCCACGGCATGTACCAGCCCTTGGCGAGTTCCGTGGCGGGAATATCCGACGGCACCAGCCCGCGTTGCTCGGGCAGGCCGATGCCGGTCGGTTGGCCGAGGCCGAATCGCTCGAACCAGTCGCCGAGGGTCGGCAGGGTCAGGCGGGTCGCGACATTGTGGAAGTAGACGTTGCACGAGCGCTGCAGGGCGTCGGCGAGCGTGATGTCGCCCACCGCCGGAACGCCCCACGGGTGCAAGGCCGCGGTCGGGTGCGGGTCGTTGCCGCCCTGGTGTTGCTGCGCGCCGGCGTAGTTGCCGAACATGCTCGCCGTCCAGCAGCGATAGGCGTTCGTGTAGTCGATCGTGCCCCGGCCGGGGATGGTCGCGTGAAAGTACCCGTCGCAGTGAATTGGCTCCGTCGCCCCGACCACGCCGTCGGTCACGCCGGCCAGCCCGACGAGCGGCTTGACCGTGCTGCCCGGCACGGCCGCGAACTGCGTCGCCCGATTCAGCAGCGGGCGGTTCACCTCGTCAATTTGGAGTTCGTGGTAAATCTCCTTGAAGCGGTTTGGATCGAACGACGGCACGCTCACCATCGCCAGCACGCCGCCGGTGCGCACGTCGATGACGACGGCCGACCCGAGCATGGGGCCGGTTTCGATGAGCTGCTCGGCCGTTACGCCCGGCTCGGTGGGCCACTTGAAGTCGACGTGGTTGAACGCCTCGGCGATGTCGCGCGAGAGGGCGACATCGAGCGTGCTGATAACGTCGCGGCCGGGCGCGGGCTCGTGGGCGACGCTGGTCTGGTCGAGTTCGAGGTCGTGGTCGAGCCGGCCGCGGTCGCCGCGGAGCTGCCGCTCGGCCATGGCTTCGAGACCCTGCCTGCCGATCAGGTCGCCCGGTAGGTAGCGGCGGCGCTCGTTGGCGAGGTCCGGGTCGTCGGCGATGTCGTCGGCCGCCACCTCCGCGATCCGGCCGATCACCTGCGCCGATACCGGCCCGTACGGATACCGCCGCGTCCGGCTGGCCCGCAGCACCAGGGCTTCCCGCAGCGTGGGCGGCAGCGTGGTCGCGTACTTCAGCAGGGCGTTGTACTGCTCGTTCGTCAGGTCGCGCAGGATGACGTGCGCCTGCTCCTCGTCGGCGATGGGCTCCTCGAACTGCTGCATCTCCGGCGGGGCGTCGGCGTCGCCGAGCAGCCAGCGTCGCCACCAGGGGGACAGTTCGCCCTCTTCATGTTCCTCCACGGCCCGCTGGAACCGCCGGTAAACCACGTCGTTACGCCGCTGGACGATGCGCTGCATGATGGTGTCGCGCGCCTGCGCCACCTCGGCCTCGTCGACCTCGTCGACGGTTGCCAGGGTATGCCAGAAGGCCGCGAGCGCTTCCTTTGCGGCGGGGAGTTGGTCCTCGACGCGCTGGATCTGCTCGGCCGTCTCCGCCTGGTAGTAGCCGGGCGTCTGGCGGGCCAGATCGCGGGCGAGGCGGCGCAAGCGGTCGGGGTTGACCGGCTGCTTCACGAACCAGTACGCGACGGCCGCGTCGTTGCAGGGCACGTCGTGGGCGAGCACTTCGCCGCGCGCGTCGAGGATGCGGCCGCGCGTGGTTTCGGTGAGCGTTGTCCGCCGCAACGCTTCGGCGGCGACATCGCTCCACTGGCCCGCCTGGCCGATCTGGAGTTGGCCCGCCCGAACGAGCAGGGCCAGGCAGCCGGCGACGAGGCAGGCGAGCACGATGCGGGTGCGCTTCTCGAACATGGCGTCCCTCCTTGGACGAAACGGATCTCTCCCGACACTCGCACCACCTTACCGGGTGTACGAGGCGGGGCGACCTTCGTTCAGAAGCGGGCGTCTTCGATCACGAAGTACGCCCGCACCTTCCACAGCGGCCACGCCATCGCGACGGCAAACAGCGATGTGAAGACGGTCGGTCCCAATAAATCCGAAGAAGCTTTGCCCAACCGAGCGGGGCAGTGCGACGATCCACGTCAGCAGCGCCGCCACCGCGATGCCGGCGCAGGCCGCAAGGATCCAGTCGGGCATCTTCGTCGGCTTGGCCTTGACGACCACGAGGGCGGCAATGCCGTAGGCGAAGGCGTGGACGCCGAGGATGCCGTCGCCGGTCAGGTCGTAGAGCAGGCCGATGGCGAGGGCGGCGAGCGGGGCGTTCACCGCGGGAACGGTGGCGGCCGTGAACGCCGCCGCGAGCCACGGCAGTTGCACCTCGGCCCGGCTGATGCTCAGGAATGCGTCCAGCCCCGCCTGCAACGCCACCGCGACGTAGGCGAGGAGAATGTGCAGCGCAACCTTCATGCGGTGGGCGGGCAGTGTACGCGCCGGCTGCTACGGGCGCGATCAGGAGAAGCACCTCGTTCAAGCGTGGTCGGGTCGAATGGCGGGTCGAGGACGACGCGCGAGAAGCCCGCGTCCTGCGGCAACGGCTCGACCGCCGCCACGCGGGCGAGGAACTGGCCGGCGAGCAACTCGGGCCACTCGCGATCGGCGAGGATCACCCACGTTCCCGGCGCCACGCCCGCCCGCTCCAAATCGTCGGCCCGGTGCCGCCCGACCGCCGCCCGACCGCTGCCGGCGCCGCTGACGACGAACGGCTCGGTGTCGAGGATGACCCACTCCTCCAAGTCGGCGTCGAACCGGGCGAATCGGGCCTCGATCGGCCGCGACGACGGATCGGTGATCAGCCGCACCCGCGCCTGTCCGCCGGCCGCGACGGCCTCGACCCGACCGGCGATTCCGCCGCGCAGCCCGCCGGTGTGCAAGGCGACCGTCCCCTCGGTCGCATCGCCGGCGCCGGTGAGTTGAATTACCTCGCCCCCATCCTGGATCTGCGCCGTCACGATGGCCGGCGTCGTGCGCTCGCGGATAGCCGAGCCGAGCTTGGCTCGATCTGTGTTCACGCGCTGCAGTGCACGCAACTGACCAATCACGCTCGAAAGCTGCGCGCGCAGGGCGACATTCTCGGCGTAGACGGCCTGGGCGTCACGCGGGGCGTCGGGCGATTCGGGATCGAGCGCGGCGTCATCGCCGAAGAGATTGGAGACAAACCCGCCCAGCCGATTGGCCGGGTGGGCCACGGGCGTCGTCACGGCCGTCGCCGCCGCCTGCACGCGGGGCGTGCGGTCGAGGAACAGCGCGCAGCCAAGGCTCGTCGCGAGCAGGCCGATCAAAAGGGTTCGGGCGCGGCGGCGACGCATTCAGCGAAGTTAGAAAAACCTAGTAGTCGTCCTCATCGCTCTCCATCGTCTCCTTGAACATCTCAAGGTTGTCGATGAAGACGGCGGTCCCGCGGGCGACGCAGGTGAGCGGGTCGTCGGCGAGCCGCGTCTCCAGGCCGCAGGCGTTCTGGATCACGTACGGCAGGCCGCGCAGCAGCGACGAGCCGCCGGCCATGTGGATGCCGTTCTGCACCAGGTCGGCCGCAAGCTCGGCGGGGCACGTTTCGAGCGTTTTGGTGACGGCGTCGACGATCATGCCGACGGGCTCCTGCAACGCCTCGCGCACCTCGGCCACGCTGACGTCGCACTTGCGGGGCAGGCCGCTAATGAGATCGCGGCCGCGAACCTCCATGCCGCCGTTCTCGTCGAGGTCGGCGCTGGGGCCGGCTGAGCCGATCTCGATCTTGATGCGTTCGGCCATCGTGGGACCGATGGCCATGTTGTACGTCTTCTTCATGTGGCTGATGATCGCCTCGTCGAAGTCGTCGCCGGCGACGCGCACGCTCTCGCTGACGCTGACGTCGGCGAGGCTGATGATGGCCACGTCGGTCGTGCCGCCGCCGATGTCGATGATCATGCTCGCCGTCGGGTCGCTCACCGGCAAGCCCGCGCCGATGGCGGCGGCGAACGGCTCGGCCACGACGTAGACCCGCCGCGCCCCCGCACGCTCGGCCGACTGCTTCACGGCGCGCTTCTCGACCGGCGTGATGCCGCCGGGGATGGCGATCACCACGCGCGGCGCGATCCACTTGCGGCCCGTCGCCTTGCGGATGAAGTACCGCAGCATGGCCTCGGTGACTTCGAAGTCGCTGATCACGCCGTCCTTCAGCGGGCGGACCGCCTCGATGCCGCCGGGCGTCTTGCCGATCATCTCCTTCGCGACGGCGCCCACGGCGGTGCCGTTGCTCATCACCTTGCCGGTGCGGGTGTTGACGGCGACGACGCTGGGCTCGTTCAGGACGATGCCGCTCTCGCGCGTGCAAACGAGGGTGTTGGCGGTGCCCAGATCGATCCCGAGATCGGTGCTGAACATGCCCAAGAACCGGTCGAAGAACACGCGCTTGCTCCTGCTGGCGAAGATGCCCGGGCTCCGCCGGGCAAAGGGGGGACCGCTCTATAGGGTCGAGTCGGCCGATCGGTTCGCGCCGGCGTGGCGCGGGGCGTACGCTAGTGCCCCCGCCAGTCGCCTGCAAATGCCCCACGACACGCACGAACCTCAAACCCTCGCCGTCACCGTCAATGGCCAGCCGCAAAGCGTGCCGGCGGGGGCGAGCGTGACCGACCTGCTGGCGTCGATGAACCTCGCGCCCCAGCGCGTGGCCGTCGAGGTCAACCGTCGGCTGCGTCGCGCCGCCGATTACGACAGGCCGCTCGCGGACGGCGACGCGATCGAGATCGTCACCTTCGTCGGCGGGGGCTGACGGCCTGACTCGTGGTAAGCGTTACTCCTCCGCCAGCACCGCGTCGCCGACGAGCCGGCCGATCAGGCGGCCGCTGGCGAGGTCGGGCAGCGTTTCGCCCAGCGCGCGATTCATGTCGAGCAGGAGCACGGTCTGCGCGTCGGCCTCGCTCGGACGCTTGGGCTGAAACTGATCGCCGGAGTAGCGGGCGGTCGACGAGAGGCGCACGTCGTCGACGCGGCCGTCGAAGCCGCTGGTCAGGTTGCCGCGGGCGTCGACGTCGGCGCCGACCAGCAGCGGCAGGCGGTTCGCCCGGCGGGGGCCGGTCGCCGTTTGGCTTGCAACCAGCCTGCCGTCGACGTAGAGCCGCATGGCGTTGCCGTCGTAGACCCCGGCCACGTGGTGCCAGCGGCCGGGCTCCAGCCACGCCTCGTCCGCGCTGACGGTGGCGTAGCGATCGCCGAGGAAGATGGAAAAACTTGGCACGCCGTCGCTGCCGAACAGGCCGTACTCGCTGCCCTGGGTTTTGCAGACCAGCCCGGTTCGGCCGGCGTAATCGTCGCCGATGACCCAGGCTTCGAGCGTCATCGGACCGTCGGGCAACTCCAGGTCATCGCTGGCGATCGCGACGGCCCCCGCGCCGGCGAACTCCGCGGCGCGATCGGTGGCATCCAACGGCCAGTCACGCGGCACCCGCACCTCCACCGGCACGCGGCGACTCGGGATGCCGTACCGCGTCGCGCGGGCGAGCATGTCCATGTTCAGCACGAACTCCGGCACGCGGTACGCCTCATCAAGCGAACCGGCGGGGCGGGCGAAGGCGAAGGTGGCCTGGGCGGACTCGCCGGGGGCCAGCGACAGGTGCGCGTGGTCGGGCGTCATCCGCCAGCGGCTGTCTCGGCTGTCGGGCACGAGCTCGACCTCGATCGGCAGCCGGGCGGGGTTCGTCAACGTGACGGTGACGAGTTGAAAACCGGCATCGGCGTCGCTGACCAGCAAAGCGTCGCTCTGGTCGATGGCGAGCGTGGCGAGCGATTCGGCGTCGGTGGCGAGGTCGCCGGTGATCTCGCGCACATCCATCGTCGCCCCCACGGGCAGGGCGGCCATTGCGACCTGCTCCTTGCGAACAGTCACGAGGTGAATTTGGTGGAGCATGCCCGCCTCGGGCACCGTCTGGTCGTTCCCCCCGCCGACCGTCGCCAGGGTGACGTACTCGATGCCGTCGGTCGGCCCGTCGTACCGCATCCGGTGGATGTGCCCCGCGAAGACGGCCGTCACGTTGCCGGCGTCGACCAGCATCGCGTGGACCTTCTCCCAATCATCCCCGTACTGGCCCCGAAGCCAGCGCGGGTGGTGCAGGAAGACGAAGACATGATCGGCGTCCTTCGCGGCGGCAAGCATCTCGGCGAGCCACGCCATTTGCTCGGGCGACATACGCTGCGCGTCGGGCCTGTTGAAGCGTTTCTCACCGGTGTCGGGATTTCCTTCGTCGCTATAGAGGACGACGAACCAACTGTTCTTGTGCTCGAAGGCGTACCAGAGCGGGCCAAAGCGCAGCTCGTAGTTCGACTCGTGCTCGCCCACGGGCCGCTGTTCGTCGCCGCCGCGGTCGCGCCAGTAGACGTCGTGGTTGCCGGCAACGGGGAACCAGGGGCAGAGCAGCTCATTCATCACGCCCTTGAACTCGCGCATCTGCTCGAGCCACTGCGGCGTCTCGTTGTAGCCGTTGATGAGGTCGCCGACGGTCATCACGAGGTCGGGCTCGAGGAGATTGGCGTCGCGCACGGCGTCGGCGAGGACGGCCACGCCGTCGGCCGGCCCGCCGGTGCGGTCGCCGAAGATGACGAAGGCGAAGGCATCTTCTTCGGTGGGAAGCGGCAGTTGGATGGCGTCGGGCCGCGACGTGTGAAAGCGGGGCCGACCGGGTTGGGTGGCGGCGGTCGGGTGCGGCGCGTTGTGGGCGTGTAGGTGGCGGTCGTGCCCGACGTTGTCGCTCGTCCGCGGAAGGTCGTCCGCCGGCCGCGTCGCCGGCTCTACCGCGAACGCGCCCGACACGGCCAACGCGAGAACAGCGGAAAGAACGGCGAGAGAACGAGCAAAGTCAGAAGCAGTCACGCGGCCAACATAACCCGCTTCACGATGAATATGTGTGCGCTGGGTGAGGAGTCGCCACCCACCACGGAGCGATTTGCTTGCAAGCTGGCGTTTGCTCCGGCGCGAGGGCGTCGTACAACGGAGGCCATGCACGCCGCCCTGCAAGCCGTTGCCGCTGTCGCCTATTTGGCCGTTCCTTCGGTGGTCGCCGCCGCCGAGTGGGAGCCGAAGCAGGCGCCCATCATGACCTGGTGGGCCGACGACGTGTCGGCCCAAACGCCGCTGCCCGAGTATCCCCGGCCGCAGTTGGTGCGCGACGGCTGGACGAACCTCAACGGCCTGTGGGACTACGCCGTCACCGACGGCTCCCGGCCAAACGCCTGGGCAGGCCAGATCCTCGTCCCGTTCGCGATCGAGTCGGCCCTGTCCGGCGTGATGCAGCGCGTGCGGCCGGAGCAAACCCTGTGGTATCGCCGCACCATCGACGCCGATCACCTCGCCTCCGCTGGCGACGGCGAGCGCACGCTGCTGCACTTCGGTGCGGTCGACTGGCACGCGCGTGTCTTCGTCAACGGCGTCGCGGTGGGCGAGCACAAGGGCGGCTACGACCCGTTCCGCTTCGACATCACCGACGTTCTGCGCGACGGCGAGAACGAGCTCGTCGTCGCCGTAACGGACCCGACCGACACCGCCAGCGTGGCCGCCGGCAAGCAGCACGTCGAGCCGCGCGGCATCTGGTACACGCCGGTGACGGGTATCTGGCAAACCGTTTGGCTCGAGCGCGTGAGCGCCTCGCACATCACGGCCGTGAAGATCGAAACGGATATCGACGCCAAACGCGTGACGGTTGCCGTCACGGGCGAAGCGCTCGACGGCGCGACGCTGCGGGTGATGGCGAACGGTCGCGAATGGGAGGCTCCCGCGGACCGGCCGCTCACGTTCGAGGTGCCCGACGCCGAGCTTTGGTCGCCCGACTCGCCGACGCTGTACGACCTGATGGTGGAGCTGTTGCGCGACGACAAGGTCGTCGACACGGTCAAAACGTACTTCGCTTTACGCAAAGTCGAGGTGAAAGCCGACGCGCACGGCCACAACCGCATCCATCTGAACGGGGAGCCGATTTTCAGCTTCGGCCTGCTCGACCAGGGGTGGTGGCCCGACGGCCTCTACACGGCGCCGACCGACGAGGCCCTGCGCTATGACCTCGGGATGACCAGGGCCTGGGGCTTCAACACGGTGCGCAAGCACGTGAAGGTCGAGCCCGCCCGCTGGTACTGGCACTGCGACCGCATGGGGCTGCTCGTCTGGCAGGACATGCCCAGCGTCCGCCACCCCTCGCCGGATTGGGTCCGCGATTTGCGCGCCGAGCCGCTCGACGGCGACATGGCGCCCGACGACGCGGCCCAATTTCGGGAGGAGCTGACCCAGCTTGTGACCGAGTTCGGTCATTTCCCGTCGATCATCATGTGGGTGCCGTTCAACGAGGCGTGGGGGCAACACGATACCGTCGCGACCGCGGAGCACGTGAAGGCGCTCGACCCGACGCGCCTCGTCAACGCGGCCAGCGGCGGCAACTTCGTGCCGGCCGGTGACGTACTCGACGTGCACAACTACCCCGACCCCGTCCTTCCGCCCGCCCGCGAGGGGCAGATCGCCGTCTGCGGCGAGTTCGGCGGGCTGGGCTTGCCGATCGAAGGGCACACGTGGTCGCCGAAGGAGAACTGGGGCTACCGCACCTTCGAAACGCAGGACGAGCTTGCCGCGGCATACGAGCGGAAGGTCAGCATGCTGCCGCTGCTCATCAGCCAGGGGCTCGCGGCGGCGATCTACACGCAGACGACCGACGTCGAGCCGGAGGTAAACGGCCTCATGACCTACGACCGCGCGGTCGTGAAGGTCTCGCCGCAACTGGCCTCCACGCTCGCGGCCGCCACCTACGCTCCGCCGGCCGAATTCACCGCGGTCGTGCCGGACGCGCGGACAGAGGCGCACGCGTGGCGCTACACGGTCGAGCCGCCGCCGGTCGACTGGGCGTCCCCCGACTTCGACGACGGCGACTGGGCCACGGGCGCCGCCGGCTTCGGCAGCGGGCAGACGCACGCGGCGACGACCCGCACCGACTGGTCCACCGACGCCATCTGGATCCGCCGCACGTTCGATCTGTCCGACGTCGGCGGCGACTATGTTCTCACGCTCAACCACGACGAGGACGTCGCCGTCTTCATCAACGGCGTGCCCGCCTACGCGGCCGACGGGTTCCGGACCGAGTACGGCATCTACCCCATCAGCGACGCGGCCCGCGCGGCACTGCGGGAAGGGCAAAACACGCTCGCGATCACCTGCCGCCAAACACGCGGCGGCCAGTACATCGACGCCGGCCTGCTCAGCGTGCAGCCGGCTGAGTGACACGCCGACGTCGCAGCGTCAGTCCGGCCAGGAACAGCGGCATCGCGACGACCGGGCCGCAACGCTCCATCGAGCGAGTCGACAAGTTTCAGCCGGAACTCGCATGGTTCGACTGGTGCATCGGCTGGCTCGAGTTCGAGCCCTGCCGCCGAGGACGTTCGGGTCACGACCCAGGTGACACCACGGGGCGAGCCGCGGGTGATGGCCGCCAGTCGACGCTCGTCCTCGCGTCGCGGCAGGTCGCAAGGCGCACGGGGACATCCTCGAACACAATCTCGCCGCCGAGGATTCGGCGATTGTCGGCCGTGAGTTCAGCCGTCAACGGGGCGGGGCGAAGAACGAGGTCGACCCGCTCGGCATCGAAGGCGGCGGGGAGGACGCCGGTGACGTTGAACTCCTGATACTGACTCTCCTGGCGGGTCATGCTGCCTTCGGCGAGAAAGAGGGCGAGCGGGATTTCGAGCGTCACGGGCCATTCGCGACCATTGCCCTCGCGCAGCGTGGCCGACCAAGACAAGGCCAGCGGCAGCGGCCGATCGAACGCCGGACTGTGCAACGCGAGCCGGATGCTCACGCGATGATCGTGCAGCGGATCGCTCGACCCCGTCACGCCCGCCTGCAACGCGGCCGCATACCGGCTCAGGGTCACGTGCGGCTCAGCGATCCATTTCCACTGCCGGCTCGGCGTCCGGTCGTGCGACGAGGTCTTGCCGAGGGTCAGACTGCGCCGGACAACGTCGGCGAGCGCGGGATCATCGACCACCTCCACAAGATGGGCATCCGCAGCGACGACGTCGACCGAGGCGATCGGCCGCGTGATCGGGTTCGGGCTGTTCCAGACGCTGAAGCCGATCGCCGGCACCAGGCGGATGTCAACCGTATCGCCGGCCCTGACCTTGCCCGCAAGGTCCGCCAGGAGCGGCCGGGCGTGTAACCATTCGGTCAGAACGATGCGCGACCCATCCGGCAACTCGACCGCCAGATTTCCACCGGCCGAGCCGCCTCGCCACCCGCCGGCGACGCGCATCGGCAAGGGCATGCCCTCGCGGATGGCCTTCGGCACAACCAGGGCCGGTGCGGGCTCGGCGGTCCACGCTTGTTCAAGGTATCGCAGTTGTTCCGCGTCCGTCAGCAGCCCCGCGCGAGCGGCCTGCTCGATCCAGTTGGCCTTGGCCTGATTCCATTCCAACGAAAGGTCGGCTTGATCGGCGATGAACCGACGGGCCAGGTCCGCGACTTCGGCTTGGCCCACCTTCGCCGCGCGCTCGCGGACGACCAGCTCCCGCAGCGCAGGCGGCGATGTGCTCGCCTCCGACCGCAGCGTCGATGTCAGCTTGTACCGGTTCAGGTTCTCACCCGATGCGGTGGCCCAGCCAATCGTTGCGAGGCCGACCGCGCCCAGAAGCGCAGAGACGCCGCCCGCGATCGCGAGCGGCCTCGACGGGCGGCGCTCCCCGCGAACAGGACGCGACGCATCGTGGCCGCACTCGGGGCAATGCCGGGGGGACTCGAGTCCGAACAGATCGCGGTCGCAGTGGCGGCAGTGGGGATGATCGCCCGCTCGACCGCGCGAGCCGAGCCGGGCCATCAGCAGCCCGACCATCAGCATCGCCATGGCGATCAGCGCGTATGGGAGCATGCCGGAGTCTAACCGATTCGCCGCAACGGCGGGCCGATTCTGACGCTGTTCTGTGGCCTTGGCCGATACTGTTCTAGTGCCGTCCGCCGCCGAGTCACGCGCGCCGCGCGAGTTGTCCGAGCCGCTGCGGGCGTTTCTGACGTTCCTCGCGATCGAGCGTGGCCTGTCGTTCAATACCCAGGAGGCGTACCGGCGGGATCTCGGCGACTTCCAGGCCTTTCTCGACCCGCGCAACGGCGACCCGACGGCGTGCTCGGTCTCGACGATCCAGGAGTACCTCGCCGACTGCACCGACCGCGGCAGGAAGACGAAGACCGTCGCCCGGCGGTTGGCGGCGATCCGCACGTTTTTGAAGTTCCTCGCCGAGAGCGGGCGGCGTGATCCGGAGGATGTCGACGCGCTGCTGCAACGCCTCGAGGCGCCCAAGCCTGAGCGGAGTCTGCCCAAGACGATGAGCCGCGCCCAAGTGCTGCGCATCGTCGAGCAGCCGGACGCGCGCGAGCCGCTGGGCTGCCGCGACCGGGCAATGCTCGAACTGCTCTACGCCAGCGGCCTCCGGGCGACGGAACTGTGCGAGTTGAAGGTCGGCGACTACAACGCGCCGCTGCGGACGGTGCGCGTCTTCGGCAAGGGGAGCAAGGAGCGCGTGGTGCCCGTCGGCGTGCCGGCGCAGCAGGCGATCGGCCACTACCTCGACGTGGTTCGGCCGGCATTGTTCCGGTCGCCGCAGGTGAGCGGGTCGACCCTGTTCCTGAGCCACACCGGCCGACCGTTGGAGCGGATCGCGCTCTGGCAGATCGTCCGCAAGCACGCGCTCGCCAGCGGCGTCCTGAAAGAAGTCAGCCCCCACACGCTGCGACATTGCTTCGCCACCCACCTGCTCAGCGGCGGGGCGGACTTGCGGGTCGTCCAGGAACTGCTCGGCCACAGCGATGTCGGGACGACGCAGATTTACACTCACGTCGACGGCGATCGGCTGAAGGACGTCCACCGCCGGTTCCACCCGCACGCCTGACTCGAGCGTTGCTAACGCAAGTCTCGGCGGAAGGCGACGAGCTGGCTTTGGGTCAGGTCGTCCAGCGGCGGCGACCACGTGAGCGCCGCGGCGGCGACGGCGTCGGCGGCATCCCGTTGGCCGGCGTCGCGCAGGGCGCGGGCCGCGGCGAGAACCGCCGAGCCGACGTCGCGCGCGTAGCGCGGCCGCTCGGACAACAGCGACTCCCCCAGCCGCGCCGCTTCGTCGAGCGCGCCGGCGGTCAGGTAGGCCGTCATTGCCCCCTTCATCCGCGCGTTGGCGACGGGCGATTCGCCCGATGGCGGGCCGGCGTCGAGCCGCGCGAGCTCCTGCTCCAACGCCAACTCGTACAGCTCTGCCGCCTCGCGCCGCCGGTCGGGCGCGTCGATCAGGAGGTCGGCCATCTGGTGGCGGCGGTCGGCCAGGAGTTCGAGGTCGTTCGCCCGCTCGGCGCGGCGGGTGAGCTCGCGCAGGACCTCGAGCTTCTTCTCCGGCTCGCGAAAGCGATCCGCCTGGATGGCCAGTTGCTCGGTCGACGCCGCCGGCAGCAGCCGGACAAAGGCCTGCCACGCCGCCCTGCGGACCTCCGGGTCGTCCTCTCGCGCCGGATCCCACGCGCGTTCGAGCTGCGCCATCCGCCCGACCCCGCCGAGCAGGCCCAGCGTGGTGACGGCCGCGCGGCGGACCTGCGGGTCCGCATCGTCCATCGACGCCGCCGCGAACTCGACCCACCGCGGATCGCGCTGCGCGGCCAGGCCGATCAGGGCGAGTTCGCGCACCCGCGCGGGCGCGAGTTGACCGTCGCGCGGCAGGAGCATGTCCTCCCAGAACTCCGGGAGCGACTCGTCGCGCAGCGGGGCGAGCGCTTCGAGCATCGCTTGCCGATCGCCCGTGTTGCGGCTCGCTTGCCAGGCGTCGCGCAGGCGGGCGACGACCACGGGCCGCACGGCGTCCGCCGCGGCGGAATCGACGGCGTGAACCGTATCCGAAGCGACCGCCGCCGCCCGGCGACGCACGCCGGGCGAGGCATCGTCGAGCCGGTCGAGGAGTGCCGGGACCGCCTGCACGTTCCGCATAGGCGCCAGCGCCTCCACCTGCTCCAACCGGGCTGCGGGCGACGATTCGCGACGGAGCTGTGCCACCAGGAGCGCCGCCGCCTGCGCGTCGTTACGAAGGCGGGCGTGTCGCGCCGCCAACAGCCGCACGCGCGGGGAGGCGTCGGAAATCGACTCGCGCAGCAGCCGCGCGACCTCTTCACCCAACGCCGTTCCGAAGCCCGCCTCGTCCACCGCGATGGCGGCGGCGGCCTCGCGCAGTTCGGGGGCGGCATCAGCCAGCATCGACGCCAGCACGGTCGGCCGATCGACGGCGTCGGCGGTCGCGTACCGCCCCTGCGCCAGCCGGACCACCGTGGTGGCGGCCGAACGCGCACGCCGTCCCGACCGCAAGGCGACGCGCGCCATGTCCGCCGCAGCCGCTTGGGCGAAATCAGCCTCGTTAAGAGACAACCGCTCCTGGCTTAACGCGAGGGCGCCCTCGACGTCGTCGCCTGGCAGCGAAGCCGCGGTGAGATCGGCCAAGGCGGCGGCTGCCTGACGACGCTGAGCGGGCGGCCGCGTCGGGGCGAGCAGGGCGTTCAACGCGTCCACGCTCTCCCGCCAGGGAACGCGGCCGAACGCCGCGATGGCCGCCCGGCGGGCACTGTCGTTGCTGGACTCGCTCAACGCGATCTCCCGAAGCACCGCGAGCGCGCCGCCGCCCGGCCCGGATTCGATGGCGGCAGCGGCGAGCGTGGCGGCGGCGGCGGAGCAGACCTGCGCGTCCGGCTGCTCGGCCTGAGCGAGTGCGCGAAGTTCGCGTGACGCCGCCTCGACCGCCCAGTCGGGCGGCGCGGGCGTGTTGGCCAGCTCCAGCCAGAGGCTGCGGCGCAGGCCGCTGTCGGCCTCGCGGAGCAGGTCGGCCACGCCCTCGGCGACCGCCGGCTCCGTGCGCGAGCGGTCGATCGCCTGCCCCGCGAGGCGGCCGCGATCGTCCGGCGAAGCGTCACGCAACGCATCGATCACTGCGCCGGCATCGATCTGGGCGACGGGCGGATTGGCCTGCTGCGCCCCCGTCGCTGGCCCAACCATCGCGAACGCTGCGACACAGATCGCAAGGCGTAAGGCAAGGCTTGGCGGCGGGGGCGTCAACGGGGGCTCTTCTCCGTTTGAACGACAAGCAGAAAGGGGAAATCGTCCGCGACCTGCTCATCGGCAGGTGCGGGCGCGGCCATTGCGGGCGGCGCGATCACCGACTCTGTCACGTTCGACGGCTCTGTCACGTTCGACCCCCGGCAGGCATGAAAGTTTAGCCGGTTGCCAAGCCATCGCGAGCGGCGCGGTTGCAGGAAACCGCGGCGGGCGATAAAGTCTCGCGAAGCTCGGGATTCCGACGGCGGAATTGGGCGTCCTGCCCGCTTGACAGTTGCACGGCACGCGTCGGGCGACCCCGATCTCGAGTCGACACTGTTGTTAACGAGTTGAAAGAGTCGGATGTGCGGCCGGGGTGTGGGCCGTTCGGGTCGGAGCAATCGAGTTCCGGAGGTCATCGCGATGGATAGCGAGTCGTGGCAAAACGCGGGGTTCCGGGTCCAACGAGCCCGCGACCTGCTGCGCCGCGCCCGCCTGCCCGAAGCGCTCGAGGAACTGCGGGCGGCCATCGAGCTCGACCCCGACGACGCCGACCATCACTTCGAGCTGGGCCGATGCCTCGAGTTGCTTGGCCGCGACGCCGATGCCGCCGACGGCTACGCGCGTGCGGCGGAACTCGCGCCCGAACGCCCCGAGGCGTGGGCGTCGCTTGGCGGGGTCTGGCTGGCAATGGGCCGTTGGCGTGACGCGGTGTCGGCGTTCAAACACGTCGAGCAACTTCGGCCCGACGACGAACCCTGCTACAGCGGCCGCGTCTGGGCGTACGCGGAACTCGAACAGCACGAGCGATGCGAGGAGATGTTCTACCTCGCCCAGCAGCTTCGCGACGACCGGCCGTGGCCGTTCTACCACGTCGGGCGCAGCCTCGCGGCGCGCGGGCAGAAGGCCAAGGCCCTCTGGTGTTGGCGGCAGTGCGAGATGCTCTGCTTGGCTCACCCGCTTCCGGCCGGGCGGCGGGGCGAGTTCATCCGCCCGCACCACGAGCCCGCGTGGCTCGCCACACAGGCCATGGTGCGAACGGCCGAACTCCACGCGGCGCACGGCGAACACGAGGAGGCGCGGCGTCACTTCCTACGCGCCCTCGCCCGCGACGGCCGACACGCCGATGCCCTGCTCGGGCTGGCCGAGCTGCTCCTGACGCTCCGCCGCTTCGCCGAGGCCGGCGGCCGCATCCGCCAAGCCGTTCGCCTCGACCCCGACGGTCCGCGCGGGCACTTCGTGGCCGGGCGGCGTTACCTCGCCCTCGGCAAGCTGAACGAAGCACACGTCGCGTTGCGGCGGGTGGTCGAGCTCTGCCCCGGCTACCCGAAGGCGCACCTGTACCTCGCCCGCATCGCCGCCCGCCAGGACGATGCCGCCGAACTGCGCCGCCAGGGTCACCTCGAGATGACACGCCGTCCCGACGAGCCGCCGGTGCTGGCGGAACTCGGTTCGCTCCTGATGGACGTCGGCGACATGGAGCACGCCGTCGCCTGCTTTAAACGCCTCGTCGCGATCGAGCCGTGCGACTCGCGGGCGTGGCAGAACCTGGGCGTGGCCGAATGCTGGCGGGGACAGCTCATGCAGGGCGTCGTCGCCAGCCGCCGCGCCGTGAAGCTCGACCCGACCAACCTCGCCGCCGCGAACAACCTGGGGCTGGCGTTCCTCGACCTGGGCGAGCTCGACGCTGCCGCAAAGGTCATCAGTGACGGCCTCGCGCTCGACCCCAAGCACTCCCCGCTGCGCCGCCTCCGACTGCGGCTACGCCTACGTCGCCTGCACCTCCGCGCCCGCCGCATGTTCCGCCTCGACCGCACCGAGCACGAAGACTAGGGCGGTTGAACTTCAACTGTGGCGTCTGCTGTAGGGTGGGTACGGCCCACCTCCGGATCCCAATGGTGGGCCGTGCCCACCCTACGACAGAGGCAAACGCGCCCGAAGGCGGACCAGCGTTGCGTTGCAACGCGGTTTTGGGGCGAGCAGCCATCGTGAAAGACACAGACGCGAAGAAGCCCGCGACGGGTCGTCGCGGGCTTCTCGTGTTCAAACGAAGGCGAGTGAAAGCCTAGTTCCGCCGGCGGCGGAGGGCGGCGAGGCCACCCAGGCCGAGCAGGGCGAGGCTGGTGGGCTCGGGAACGACACTCAGGCCGGTGATGGTCAGCGGGCCGCTGTTGACGCTGGTCGACGTCGCCTGGAAGTCGTCGCCGAACGTGGTGTTGAACCCGCCCGCGGCCAAGAAGTACGTGCCGGCATCGAGGTCGCCACCGCTGACAACCAGCGCCGACAGGAGCGTGCCGCTGTCATCGTTGGTCAGCACAACCGCGCCGCTGGAGTCGTACAGCGCCAGCTCGGTGTCGTTGCTCGGGTCGAGGTCGGTGCCGGCCGTCGAGATGGCGAAGTCGCTCGTGCCGTCGTAGTCGAACTCGAAGAACTCAACTTCGCCCTCGTCGAGGGTCGACATGATCATGCCGTCGGCGTCGAGGAAGGTTTCCGTGGCCGGCGGGGGCATCACGCTGTCGAACCCGAGGGTGAACATGGTGTTCGCCCACTCGGCGGTGCTGCCGCCGAAAGTTTGGAGGTTCAGCAGGAAGAAGTCGCCCGTGTCGCCGTCGCTGACGATCGGGATGTCGAAGAACCCGTTCCAAACAAGGGTGATGGGGTCAGCGTTGGGCTGCGAGTTCGGGGCCGGACCCGGATCCTCGAAGAACGTGGTGGTGTCGTCGGTAATCGGCCCGTCGGTGACGGCCCAGATCGCTTCGTTGCTGAAGGGGTTGCCCGACACGGCGGACCAGTCGGTCGTGAACGTGTAGGAGGTGTAGGTTCCCGCCGGGATGGCGAGCGCGATGTCGCCCGTCTCCGCATCGTCATCCACGATGAACGTGCCGAGGTCGAGCGTGACCTGGGCGCTCGCGGCGGCGGCGGCGAGGGCCAGGGCACTGGTGGCCGCAAGGGCGGCGTACTTGGTTGTCATCTCTGCCTTTTCTCGACGCCCAACGGCGTCTGTCGCGTAGAAGTTGAACACGCGAGGTGCCTTCCTGAATGCACTTCCTCGATTGATGCTGCGCCGCGTGGTGGCCACCCGCTCCAATGTGTCGGACCCTCCACCGATCCGCCCCCGCAAGGTGCGGCGGGTCCGCGGTTGCTCAGCATCCACTTCCAGGCATTCTTCAAAGATCCCTCAGCCGGACATCGGCACGACTTCCGCACCGAGACATAACCGGTCGCTTCCGAAGGTAGCAAGTCTGTGACGTGCCGCAAGACCCGCGGTGACAATTTCTGCGACTTCCACTGCGACACCCGCCCTCGACGGGCATCAGCCGCGCCATCTATCCTAAACTGCCTAGCTTAACCGGTCGGATGGTTGGGCTTATTCCACGGAACATCCCGCACGCCGGCCGCGAGATTCGCGAGTCGTGCCTGGGCGAAGAGCCAGTCGCTCAGACGGTTGAGGTAGACGATCACCTCCGTCGCCACGTCCGCCTCGCGACTCAGGTGAACCGCCAGCCGCTCGGCCCGCCGGCAGACGCAGCGGGCCAGGTGCAGTCGAGCGGCTAACTCGCTCCCGCCGGGCAGGATGAAGTTTGCCAGCGGCGGCAGCTCCGCCTCCGCCGCGTCGATCTCCGCCTCGAGCCGATCCGTTCCCGGCAGCGCCGGAAGCGGAACCTGCCGCGTGCCCCCCTCCGGCGCCGCCAGCGACGCCCCGATCGAGAACAAATCGTTCATCACCACACGCAGGCGCAGCGAGACGTCCTCCTCCTGCGTCGAGCAGGCGGCGTCCGCGAGGCCGAGGGCGGCGTTGAGCTCGTCGACGGTGCCGTAGGTCTCCAGGCGCAGGTCGTCCTTGCTCACGCGCTTGCCGCCGACCAGTCCGGTGGTGCCGTCGTCGCCGGTGCGCGTGTAGAGCTTCATGCCGCGACTCTACGACGACATCTGTCAGCCGCGGCTCGCTACGATGCCGGTATGACGCACGCGATGCTGTTGCTGACGGTCCTGGCCCTCCTCCTCGCCACCGCGCCCGCCCAGGGCCAGACCACCGAGCCCAAACCCGCCGACGAGGGCGAGGCCGTCCAGCCGGCGCAGGAGCAGCCGGACTTCAAGTCGATGAGCACCACCGATCACGAGGCGGCCGGCGTGAAGTACAAGGCCGTCGCGGCCGAGCTCGACATGAAGGACGACGCCGGCGTCACGCGCGGCACGATCTTCTTCACCCACTACTTCGCAGTCGGCGACGACGGCCGTCCGCTGCACGAGACCCAGGCGCGGCCGATCACCTACGTCTTCAACGGCGGCCCCGGCGCGGCGAGCGTCTGGCTCCACCTCGGCACCGCCGGGCCGTACCGCGTCGACATTCCCGACGACGGCACGCCCCCCGCGCCGCCGTCGAAGGTGGTCGAGAATGACGACACCTGGCTGACCGCGACGGACTTGGTCTTCATCGACCCCGTCGGCACCGGCTTCAGCCGGGCTGCGATCAAGAAGACCGACAAGGACCGCGACGGCAAGCAGGACGCCGACGCCCGCGTCGAGGACGAGGGCCGGCGCTTCTACGGCGTGCGCGAGGACATCCAGTGGGTCGGCGAGTTCATCCGCATTCACTGCACGCGCTTTGGCCGTTGGAAGGACGCCAAGTTCCTTGCCGGCGAAAGCTACGGCACGACGCGGGCGGCGCAGCTTGCGCTGAGCCTGCACGACCGCTACGGCATGGATGTCAGCGGCGTGATCCTCATCAGCACCGTACTCGACTTCGCCACGATCCGCACGGCCGAGAACAACCCGATGCCGCACGTCTCGTTCATGCCCACCTACGCGGCCATCGCCGCGTACCACGGCAAAAGCGATTTGACACCCGAGGAGGCGGCGAAGCAGGCCAGCGAGTGGGCAACCGCCGAATACATGCCGGCGCTGCTGCGCGGGGCGTCGCTGAGCGATGACGAACGCCAGGCAATTGCCGAGAAGTACGCGCAGTTCACCGGCCTGCCGGTCGAGTACGTTCTCGCGAGCGATTTGCGCGTCGACCCGTTCCGCTTTATGAAAAAGTTCCTCAACGCCGACCGCAAGGTGATCGGCCGGATGGATGGACGGATCACCGGCTACGACCCGGACCCGATCAACGACACGCCGGGCGACGACCCGAGCCTTGGCGGGTACAAGGGCGTCTACAGCGCGAGCTTCAACGATTACATCCGCCGCGACCTTGGCTTCGAGAGCGACTTGGCGTACGAGGTGCTCAGCGGCCGGGTCCAGCCGTGGAACAGCACGCCGGAATCAAGCCGCGCCTACAGCGGCGGCTACCTGAGCGTGGCCGACGACTTGCAGGACGCGATGAACCAGATCCCCGGTTTGCGGCTGTTCATCGCGAGTGGGTACTACGACCTCGCGACGCCTTTCAACGGGGCGGACTACACCGTCCACCAGATGAAGCTCTCGCCCGAGGCGGCGGAGCGCGTGGAGGTCGTCTACTACGGCGGCGGCCACATGATGTACCACGTCGCCGAGGAGCGCGTTCGCCTGGGCGAAGACCTGCGTTCGTTCATCTCAGGCAAAAACTAAACCGCTTGTTTCGCAGGAAGATTTGATAGCCGCGACGCAACGCGGCGCGGTCGGACACCGTTGCAGCGACTCCCGACCGCGCCGCGTTGCGTCGCGGCTATTGCACGTGATCGCAAAACCAGGCGCTGTGGGAGCATCACCCCGCGAAGCAGACGCCGTAGATGAGCAGGGCGAGGCCAAGCAGGATCAGCAGCCAGAGCACGACGCCGCCGAAGAGCCCGCCGACGAGCGAGCCCCCCACCGTGCGTCGGCCGCGCAGCTTCGCGACGATCGGCAACACGATCACGCCCAAGATCGAGGCGGCGACGAGACTCAGAATCCCGTACACGAGCGCATCCGACTGCCAGCCGGGCGTGAAGATCGCCCAGATGCCCACCGGCACGCCGATGAACGACAGGACCATTCCGAGGCGAACCCAGTTGTTGTACCCGCGCGTGGGCGGCGACTCGTCGCGCACGGTCGCGTACTCGATCGGCTCGACATCGCGTGGCTCGTCGGGATCGTTCGACATCGCGTTCGAATGAACAGTAGCCGCGACCCGGCGGGTCGCGGTCAGGCCGATGCGGTGACGACAAAGCACCCGCCGAAGATCAGGATGTTCAGCCCGAGGCCGAGCAGCAGGCCGGCGGCAATGCCCTTCGCGCGAGGCGTGCGTCCAACCCAGTGAAGCGTGACGCCCACCGTGAGCGCGACGACCGAGAGGACACCCGTCACCAAAGCACCGGCGATGATGGACCAGATGCCGAGGTAAGCCGTGCCCGTGCCGCCGATGATGAGCGACAGAATCGTCGTGAGTGGGCCAAGCCCCGCCGTCAGCACCGCCGCACGAATCGTCCACCGCCGGTCCGGCTCCACGCACGCCGGGTCCGTCGCCGACTCGTACTGAAGCTCGGTTGGCTTCTCAGGTTCGCTCACGCCATCGCTCCGTTCACGCGCAGCGGCACGACGTCCATCGCCGGGCCGACACTCTCGCCGCGCACCTCGGCCAGCCGAGCCTCCAGACCGTCGCGATAGAAAAGGTTGTACGTGTCGAATGGAATCAACTTCGTCATGTCATCCGGCCCAGCCGGCGGGTGGGCGATGTGGACGCACGACTTCTTCACGCTGCGCACGTCCATGTCCTGCGCGTCGAGGAACTTCATGATGATGACGCGGAAGACGTTGTCGTACCCCACGCTCGCCGGCACCGGCGCCAGCGGCAGGCAACACAACAACTGCCGCAGGCTCGTGGCGCTGCTCGACGGGCTGGCGCTGGTGGAAAAGAGCTTGAGCATCTCGCGGCGTAGCGGTTCGTGCTTCTCGTAGACGATTGTGCTTCCCTCGGCTTCGAGGAAAATCTGCGGGTCGACCAACCCCGTCAGCGGCGTCACGCAGTCACCCGATTTGAGCGCGTAGCCCATCGCCAGGCAGTCGGGGTGGCACGGCACCGGCACGATGTCGCGCGGCTGGAAGACATCGGTTTGCTCCAAGATCTTCCGCCGCACCTCGCCCAGCGTCAGGCGGTTCGTGCTCAAATCAACGCGGCCCGCCTCCTGGATCGGCTGGAATGTCACGCCGCGCACGCACGGCTGCTTCGAGGCGAAGTCGATCGTCTCGCCGACCTCGTTATCGTTCAGGCCCTTTTGCAAGGTGACGACGAGCGTGGTGCTCACGTTGTGCTCGTTGAGCCGATCGAGCGCCCGCCGGCGGATGTCGCTTAGGTCCTTGCCGCGCAGCCGTTCGGTGACGTGGGGGCGAAGCGAGTCCCACTGCAAGTAGAGCTCGAAGCCCGGCATGTAGTCTGCCAGGCGCCGCGCGAAGTCGGGCTCGGCGGCGATTTTCACGCCGTTCGTGTTGACCATCAAATGCTTGATCGGCCGCTCTTTCGCCGCGTCGAGGATGCGCCAGAAGTCCGGGTGGATCGTCGGCTCGCCGCCGCTGATCTGGATGACGTCGGGCTCGCCTTCGTTCTTGACCACATCGTCGAGCATGCGCTCGATCAGCGCGAAAGGCCGGTGTCGCTCGATCTTTTCCGGCCCGCTGTCGGCGTAGCAGACGGGGCAGCGCAGGTTGCACCCATCCGTCACCTCGATGAGCGTCAGGCACGAGTGCTGCTCGTGGTCGGGGCATAGGCCGCAGTCGTACGGGCAGCCGTACTGGATCGGCGTGTTGAATCGCAGCGGCAGTTGCCCCGGCTTGATCGTCTTCTGCCGGCAGAGCCGCCAGTAGTCGGCGTCGTCGCTGAGCAGGACCTTCTCGAACCCGTGCGTCGGGCAACGCTTTTGCAGGAAAACCTTGCCCTTGTCGCGGCCGTCGACGTACTCGACCACCTTCGCCTCGACGCGGCGCAAGCACGTCGAGCAGAGGGCGATAGTCAGGTCGTGAAAGAGGTAGGGACGGTCGGGCATGCGGTTACTCATCCTCGTCGCGAGGCGGTCCAAGCTTGCCGAACACCGGCGCGTCGGACTCACCGTCCAGGATGATCGCGGGCGGAAATTGCCTGCGGGAAGGTTTGGGGGAACAATCAAATACGGGGAAGTATCGCCACTGGCTTAACCCGCTCACCTCGATTGCACTTCCCACCGCTGGCGGTGAAAACCCAGGGTCTGGATAGCCGCCGCGCGTGCCCAGAATCTCCACAAAGAGGCCTGCGGGCTGCCAGATGTTTTCTTCGAACGCCACGAGTTCATCGTCGCCGTCGAAGCGAAGCAACATCGTCCGCTCGCTCGGATCGAGCACGGGGACGACAAGTAGTGCGAAGGATAAGTGCCGCTCCTTCCAGCTATACGCAATCTCCCGCCCGTTGTCGGCGATGGCGTGCGGCGGGCCGAGGCGGTCGACGACCTGCTCGCGTGTCGCCCTACCGACCTTCAGCGGCCGCGTCCACGAGCCGGCGGGGCCGACGTACCGACCGGCGTTCACGCCCTCGCTCGTGCCGAGCACGATCGGCGTGTGAAAGCACCCGCCACAGCCGAGCAGGGCCAGCAGTGTCATTATCCAAAGCAGGCGGTTCATTGCGCACCTCCGGGCCGCGTGGTGACGACCGGCGGTCGATCCCGATCCGGCGGCGGCGGGGCGGGTCGAAGAGTCGGTTCCAGCTTTCGCCCCGCCCATCGAACGAGTTCGTCCCGATCCGCAAAGACCTTCGACGCCCGCAGCACCCCATCGCCGTCGAACCGCACGCCGAGGTAGCGCGGCGAGGTGTTGCGATTCGTAACCGCGCACACCGGAATCCACACGTAGCTCGTGACCACGTCGTACCGGAAGGCGACGACCTGCCAGACCTCGTCCGCAAGCGTCGGCTGCCCGAGCACGGCGTAGACGCGCTCGCGGTCGCTCTCGCCGAGGATGATCGGCCGGTCG
Source organism: Tepidisphaeraceae bacterium (assembly GCA_965214125.1). Lineage (GTDB taxonomy): Bacteria > Planctomycetota > Phycisphaerae > Tepidisphaerales > Tepidisphaeraceae > CBDCBA01. The sequence continues at coordinate 22,174 of CBDCBA010000005.1, read as the reverse complement.
CTGCCGGGCTCGCCGATCTTCTGCTCCGGCCGCCGATCGCCCGCGGCGTTCTTGTAGCTGCCCGGCAGCGGAATGCACCCGAACAGCAACAGGCCGCCGATGACCAGCAGCGCCAGCGGTGTTAGGGCTTGGGATGGCTTCATTGGGGTACCTTCCGCCGGCGCAACGTCGCAAAGCACGCGATTGCTCCGAGCAAACTCGCCCATTGGATCGCGCTCAGGCCGGCGTAGCCTTTGGGTGAGGGCTTGATCCACTCGACGCCCAGCCGCCACAGAAGGTATCCGCCGAGGAAGCAGCGGAACAGCCCGCCCGTCGGCACACGGCGGCGGAGGGCGAACAGCACGCCGCCAAGCAGGGCGAGGAACGCGATCTCGTACAACTGCGTCGGGTGGCGCCGCACGCCGTCGCCGAAGTCGACGCCCCAGGGCAGCGTCGTCGCGACGCCGTGCGTCATGTCGGCCAATCCAGTTAAAAAGCAGCCGACGCGGCCGATCATCATGCCGACCAGCAACGGCCAGACGAAGACGTCGCCCGTGCGGCTTTGAATGCCGTTGGCCCACTTCGCGAGCTCGACGCCGATCCACCCGCCGAGGAGCCCGCCGACAACCGTCTTGCCGCCGAGCCAGGCGTGCAGTTGTCCGCTCGCCAGCGGCTCGACGTACACCGCCGGATGCTCCGCCCACGCGAGCAGCTTCGCGCCCACCGCCGCCCCGAAGATCGCCCCGGCCAGCAGCCACAGCCCGGCGTAGGTCGTGGTTGCCGGCACGGTCGACTGCCGCCGGCGCAGCACGCGAAACAACTGGAAGCCGACCGCGTACGCCAGCACGTCGAAGACCAAGTGCGGGTGCAATGCGCCGCCCCAGGGCAGGGGGAGGAGCACCGGGAATGTCGCGAGAACGCCCACCGCCGGCATCGTCGCAAGTGTGGGGCGGTTCGTCTACATTTGCCGCCATGCCCACGACTGACCGTCAAGCGGAGGCCGTTCACGCGGCGTTGGATGCGTTCCAGATCGAGCTGCCGAGCTGGGGGTTCGCCCAGACCGGCACGCGCTTCGGCAAATTCGCCCAAGATGCCGCCGCCAGCACGACGGAGGAGAAATTCCACGACGCCGGGCTCGTCCACAAGCTGACCGGCTGCTGCCCGAGCGTGGCCGTCCACGTGCTGTGGGATTTCGACGTGAGCCAGCCTGTCGAGCAGGCGGCGAAGGCGACGGTGGAGATCGCGACGTCGAACAACGTGCGTGTCGGGAGCATCAACCCCAATGTCTTCCAAAGCCAGGCGTACAAGCTCGGTAGCTTCTGCTCGCCCGACGCCGATGCGCGCAGAATGGCGATGGAGCACGCGCTCTACTGCGTGGAACTGATGAAGCAGACGGGCAGCAAGACGATCAGCTTCTGGCTCGCCGACGGCACGAACTACCCAGGCCAGGACAACCTGCGCACGCGTAAGCGGCGGTTGCAGGACGCGCTCAAGCAGGTCCACGACGCCATGCCGGACGACGCGACGATGCTCGTGGAGTACAAGCCGTTCGAGCCGGCGTTTTATCACACGGACATCGCCGACTGGGGCATGGCCGCCACGTTCGCGTACGCGGCGGGGCCGAAGGCGCGGGTGCTGGTCGACACCGGCCACCACCTTCCGGGGGCGAACATCGAGCACATTGTGGCGTTCCTGCTCGACGAGTACATCAACGGTCGGCCGATGCTGGGCGGCTTTCACTTCAACGATCGCAAGTACGCCGACGACGACCTGACGCTCGGCAGCATCGACCCGTACCAGGTCTTTCGCATCTTCAGCGAAATCGCCCAGTACGCTTACGACACGGGCGAGCATCCGGCATTGGAGTACATGGTCGACCAGAGCCACAACCTCAAGCCGAAGCTCGAAGCAATGGTGCAGACGGCGACCGAGGCGCAGAAGCTCTACGCGAAGGCGCACTGCGTCGATCGCGACCAACTGGCCGATTTCCAGGCAAAAGGCGACATCACCGGTGCCGAGGGTTGCTTGAAGGCCGCGTTCGAGACGGACGTGACGCCGCTGTTGGAGGCGTGGCGATCGACGAAGAACCTGCCCGCCGATCCATTAGGCGAACTGCGGTCGAGCGGTGTCATCAACGATCTTGCCAGGCAACGCCGCGAACTGCACGGACCGACTGCCGAGGCGAGCTACGCGTAGCGGAACGGTGGGCCGTGCCCACCCTACCCGGATCACCACGGCAGTTCGTTGCCGTCGAGGCCGTAGAACTTGCCGTTGTCACTCGGGCCGTACCCGTCGATCAGCGGGAGCATGCGTTCGATCGACTCCGGCGGGTCGATGTTCGCGCCGGGCCCGCCCATGTCGGTGCGAACCCAGCCGGGGTTTTGCATCACCACGGTCACGCCGCGATCCGCGACCTCGCCCGCGGCGATCTTCGAGGCCATGTTCAGCGCCGCCTTGCTGGTGGCGTACGCGAGCGGGTTCGTGCCGTCGGCGCCGGCGATGCTCCCGGCGCCGCTGCTGACGTTGACCACGAGCGAGCCGTCGCCCACCGCGCCGCTGGCGAGCATCGCCTTCAGCACGAGCGTGGGCCCCACGACGTTCGTGCGAAAGACATCGACCATCACCTCGCCGTCGGCCCCGTCCAGCCGCTGGATGTTCTCGCCCGTGCCGGTGATGGCGGCGTTGTTGATGAGCACGTCCACCCGGACGCCGACAGCTCTCGCGGCCGCATCGATGCTGCGCGGGTCGGCGACGTCCAGCTTCACGATCCGCAGGCGATCCGATGCCAACGCCCCCAGGTTCACTGCTGCGTCGGGGTTTCGGCAGGCGGCGAGGACGGTGTCGCCACGGGCGGTCAGTTGCCTGGCGAACTCGAGGCCAAGGCCGCGGTTCGCACCGGTGATGAAGTAGGTGGACACGTCCGCATCCTGCCAGCAACCCGCCGTGGCGCACACGTTGGGAGTTCAGCGAAGCCGGTCACGCCGCCCCGCGCGGGCCGGCGAAGCGATTGTACGTGTCGAGTGCGTCGATCATTCCCACCCGCGTCGGCGGGGCGGCATCGGCCTCCCAAAGCGGCCGCCGCGACTTGAACGACTCCATCGCCGCGTCGACGAGGCCGGGAATCACGCTCACGTTCTCCTCAACTTCAGGCGAAGCGGGAACAATCAATGCCGCCTCAGAGGCGGCGCTGATGACCAGCGTGTGCGGCCGACTCGTCGCCAAGGTTGCCGCGGGATGCGGCGTCTCCCCGAGCGCCGCGGCCCCAAACGCGCGGGCCATGTGCGGCCGGCCATCCTCGGGCGGGCAGACCTCCTCGCCGTTGAACGTCGCCCGGCCGTTGTAGGCAACGTGCAGCGTGCCGCGGTCCGTGTCGATCTCAAGGCGTGGGTTGTGCGACTCGCTTACCGCGTGCGAGAGCGTGACGAGCAGGTCGATCGAATCGTGCAGCCTGACCGACAGCGAGCAGGTGTCGAAGTTCTCGATCGACTCGCGCCCCCGCCACAGCGCCGCGTCGAGTCGCGTCGGCTGGGCCGCCTCCGCTTCGGAAGGGCCGAGCAGGAACAGCGCAAGGTTCACGTAGTGCGCCATCGCGTTGTTCAGCGGCGAATCGAGCACCCAAACATTGCTGACCCGCAGCCGGCCCGCCCAGTTGTTGCGGGCGTAGTAGGCGTCGTCGCGCGGCCAAAGCCCGAGCATCACGGCCTTCTTCGGCGTACCGAACTCACCCGCGATCAATTGCCGCTTCAGCGACAACGTGCTTGCCCGGTAGACGTCCTGGAATCCGATCAACACGCGACCGTCGCTCGCCTCGGCCGCGCGGGCGATGGCGTCGTGGTCGTCGATGCAGCCGGCCACGGGCTTCTCGATCATCACGCTCTTCCCCGCCTTCAGTGCCGCCTCCGCCATCGGCCGGTGCAGCCCGATCGGCACCGGCAGCCAGACGGCATCGACACCGGGATCGGCCAGCAATTCGGCGTACGTCGCGTGCCGCCGAACGCTCTCCTTCGCCAACTCCTCCAACAACGGCCCGTGGTTCTCCGGATCCGGCGCGAAGCCGGCGACGAGCGTCGTCCTGCCAAGCGGGTCGGCCTTCTCGCGGCGCAGCAGCTTGCAAATCTCGCCCGCATACCCGCCGAGCCCGACGAGTCCGATGCGGGCGCGGCTGGTCGTCTCACTCATCGCTGTAGCGTAGTGATCGGACAGACGATGTTTCGTGCGGCGGGACCGATCGGAACGCGGCGGCCGCAGTCACAATCAGGACCGACGTCGGGCCGCCCAGTACGAACCATTCGAACACCCATCCGATGAGAAAGGCCATCGGTGAGCCCGGCTCCTCGGCGCTGTCCATGCCACCGTGGTGGGCGATGAAGGCGAGTCGGCGAGCGGTCTGCACCAGGCAGAGCAAGAGCGGGACGGAGGCAAACACGATCACGCACACGCAGCCCCATTTCGGCCGCCGCTCGAGCAAGACGACTACGACGATTGCGATCGCACCACCCACGCCGATGATTACCCAGCGCTGCGTGCCCTCGAACATCAACGCGACCAGCAGGCAGGCCAAGATGCAGCAGCCGACCCACAGCGCGAGCGTAACGCGGAGGGCGTGTGTCGTGCTGTGGTGAGATGGGCGGGTACTCACAGCACCCCCAAGCCGTTTGCTGCAACCGCTGCGAGGCCGAGGAGGGCGAGGAAGCCGACGACGTCCGTCACCGTGGTCGCCAAAATCGTCGCCGACTGAGCGGGGTCGAAGCCGAGACGCTTCATCATGAAGGGGATGCCCGCGCCCGTCACGCAGGCGAGGGTGTGGTTGATGAGCAGCGACACGAAGATCACGCCGCCGAGGCCAAACGCCTTGGCGACGCCGGCGTCGCCGGTGCTGGCCGAATACGTGAAGGCGATCAGGGCGGTGATCGTGCCGACGACCAGGCCGGTCAGGGCGCCACACAAAAACTCGCGGTACAGCACGTGCTTGAGCAGCCGGCGCTCGACGTGGCCGACGCTGATGCCGCGGACGGCCACCGCCATCGCCTGGGCGCTGGCGTTGCCGCCCATGCCGGCAATGATTGGCATGAAGATCGCCAAAATCGGCAGACTTTCGATCATTCCCGTAAAGGCCGCCACCACTCCGGCGGCGGCGAAGGCGGTGCCAAGGTTCACGATCAGCCAGACCACCCGCTTGCGGAAGCTGAAAAACCAGGGCGAATCGAGCTTCTCCTCCGCACCGGCACCGAAGAGCTTGTGGACGTCTTCGGTCACTTCCTCCTGGAGCACGTCGACGATGTCGTCGACCGTGATGAGCCCGATGAGCCGGCCGCGGTCGTCGATGACGGGCATCGCGAGGTAGTTGTGCTTGCGGAAGAGGGCGGCCACGTCCTCCTGGTCCATGTCGACGGGGGCGGCGCGGACGTTGGGAATCATGATCTCGCGCAGCACCGTGTCCGGCGGGGCGAGGATCAGGTCGCGCATCGACAGCACGCCCACAAGGTGGCCGCGCCCGTCGACGACGTAGACGTAAAACATCTGCTCAAGCTGCTCGTGCAGCCGGCGGAGTGTTTCGATCGCGTCCTGAACGCTGATGTACTCGTAGAGGCTGGTGACCTCCGTGGTCATAATCCCGCCGGCGGTGTCAGGCGGGTACTGCTCGAGGCGCTCGACCTCGTCGCGTTCCTCGGCTTCGAGCTCGGCGACGAGTTCGTCGTGCTTGGCCTCTTCGCACTCGTCGAGGACGTCGACGCGGTCGTCGGGGTCCATCTCCTCGAGCACGTCCGCCGCGCCGCCGGCGGTCATCGCGGTCATGATCTCGGCCGCGCGGTGCGGCTCCATCTCGGCGACGATGTCGGCCGCGCGGTCGGCGTCGAGCAGGTCGGCCACGGCGCTGGCGCGTTCGACGGGGATCTCGGCCATCACCCGCGCGGCGGCGTGGCGGTCGACCTCGCCCAGCGCCGCCGCCAGCGTGGCCGGATCCTCGATGTCGGCCAGCTCGAAGATGTCGATGGTCGGCAGTTCCTCGCTGGGCTCGAGGGTGGCGGTGGAACCGGTGTCGCGGGAGGAATCGAGCGTCATCGCCGCCGATCGTATCGCGCCGGTAGACTCGCCCATGAGCGACGCCACCGGCCTGAACCCACTGGGCATCCGCCCCATGACCGACGCCGACCTCGACGACCTGATCGAGATCGACGGCACGATCGACAGCGAGCGTTACCTGCATGTCGCCGCGCCCGAGAGCGAGCGCGACGACGCGCTGACGTTCGGTTGGTCGCTCGAACCGCGCGACTTATCAGAGCGGCGGATCGAGGCCAACCGCCTCGACGCGAAGACCGGGCCAGGCAGCGAACTCATGTTCGATTACCGGCAGGTCGTGCGCGGCGTGCAGGAGGGCGTGGCGCTGATCGTCGAAGCGAACGGCCAGCCGGCGGGGGCACTGCTGGCGCGGCACGATCCAACGCGGCGGTTGCTGTTGCTGGACGACGTGCGTGTCGACTACGACCTGCGCCGCGAAGGCTTCGGGTCGGCGTTGCTCTACCACCTCATTGGCCTGGGTCGGCAGCGGGCGGAGGACCAGGCCGACGCGCGGGCGATCCTCGCGGCCGTCCCGGCTTACAACGAGCCGGCCCACGCGCTGCTGGCCAAGATCGACTTCCAGCCAACCGGCCTCGACACGGCCCGCCAGACCAACCACGACCTCGTGAAAGAGGCGACGGCGATTCTTTGGGCGTTCTCGCTGGAGTAGCGGGCAGGATTTACCCGGCTGTGACATCAGTCGTCGGCCCGCTCCCAGCCGTCGTCGAAAAGGCGGAATGTCTGCGGAAAACCGGGGAAGGTGCCTGCGCGGTCGTCGTCGTCGGCGAGATAGCGGGTCATCTCAAATCGGGCCGACTTGTCGTCGAGGTCGAGCGTGACGAGGCCGAAGCCGCTGCCGCGGGAGTGGGCGACGTTGTACGGGCCGTCGCGCCAGGGGCGGAGGTCGTTCGAGCCAGGCTCGGGATTGGCGACGGCGAGGATGGTCATCTGGTTGCCGAACTCATCGACGAACCGGCCGGTCGTCTTGCCGCCGGGACCATTCGGCCACCACGCCCGCGGCCAGCCGTTGGCGGTGCCGGGGACCATGAAGGCGAGGGGGCCGTCGGTCCAGTCGACCACGCCGAGTTGGGCGAGGATGCCAACGTGCTGATCGCCGGCGAGGTGGAGGGCGTTCGCGTTGCCGAGCAGCTTGACGGCGCGATTGCGCGGCGTGCGCGGCCAGCCGTTCGTGTCGAAGTCCTCGGCGATGGGGCGCAGGTTCGGCCCGGTGTGCGTGTGGGCCTTGGCGAACATCGTCTGCGAGATGGCGACGTGGATGAGGTCAGGTTTTCCCTTTGCCCACGCTTCGAGGAACGCCTCCTGCCGCGGGCCGAGCAATTCGGTGCCGGGCGGGTCGAGGGCGTCGTAGTCGCCGGCGGGAATGTCGTCGTCGGTCGGCCAGATCGTGCGGTAGCCGGTCTTCCACTTGCGGTCTTCGAGGATGGCGAAGTGGACGTTTCCCCAGGTGAATCCGCTGAAGTAGACGCTTATGCCGCGATCGATCGGCTCTACGTCCCGGCCGTCGGGCAGGTGCCACGTCTGCGTCTTCTGCATGGCGTTGATCCACTCGACGGGCTGGCGATAGCCGCCCATCGGATCGCCGCCGGTGTTGCCGACGCGCGGCGGGCGTTGCTTGCCGCCGGCACCCCAGATGTTGCCCTGGAAGACGTCGTGGTCGTCGGGGATGATGATGCTCGGCCGATCGCGGAGCAGGTCGCGGTTGATCCAGCCGAAGAGTGCGTACTTGCGCAGGTAGTCGAGCGTCGAGCGGTCCAGCGGCTCGTGCTCGGCCCCGAACTTGCCAAAAAACTCGTAGATTTGGTCGCCCGCGTAAACCAGCAGGTCCGGGTCGCGCTCCGTGACGTTTGCCACCAGCGGTGCATTCGGGAAGGCGTAGCCCCAGTCGCAGGACATCACCGCGATCGTCATCGCCTCCGTCGGTGCCGGCCGAAGGATGCCGTCGTAGTGGAAGGTTTCTCCCTGCCACTCGTACCGCACGCGATACCGGCGTGGCTTGATCACCTCGAGGTGTTCGACGCGAAACGTCGCCGCGCGGGCCAGCGGGTCGATGGCTTCGCGGGCGACGTGTTCAAACTCGCCGTCGCGATCGATCAGCAGGTCGACCTCCTGCGCGTCGTTCGCCCCGACGGGCATCATCAGGACCGTTAGCTTCAGCGTGTCATCAACGTGCGTGTACTGCGTCCAGCCGATCGGGCCAAAGGTGCGGTCGTCGTGCAATGCGAGGCGATCGCCGTCGGCGGCGAAGGTGTCGAAGTGCCACTTAGGCACTTGTTCCTTGCCGATCGGCGAGCCAAGCTGGTCGGCGGTGCCGAGGCCGAGGAGTCCGACGACCTCGTACGCCTTCAGCTCGAGCGTGGCATCAAAGCTCTCGCCGCCTTGTTCGGCCGTCAGCGTCAGGGTCGCCTGCTCGCCGGCGACGTTGACCATAAGCCGCAGGTCGAACGGCTTTGTGGGATCGACGGGAGTTTCGACGGTGGCGTTCGTTTCGAAGGTGCGGTCGCGCAGGACGAGTGTGCCGTCAGGCCGAATGCCGGCAAAGGCGTGGTAATTGCCGTACGCCGCGGCGGACCGCCACTGGTCCTCAATCGGCCCGCGCACGCCGAGCCAGAAGCCGATCGGCACGCTCACCCCTTCGTCCGCCACCACGCCCGCCGCGAGCGTGAGCCGGCCGTCGCCTGGGTCAACTTGCCGCGTCATCACCACGCACGATCGGCCCGGCCGCGACTCCACCGAGAGGCGGTCGTCCCGCACCGACCAGTCTTGCCAGCGAATCGCGAAATACTCCGGCCCGACCCACGTCCGCTCCCGGCCTTGCCATTCCGCCGCGAATGGATCGGCCTGCACCCGCGGCGCCGGCATCAGTAGAACGAGGACGGCAAAGACGCTAAACGCGAGCAGGCAGGGCTTTCGCATCATCGTGATCCAAGGCTAAGCCTCAGTCCATCGGGATCGGCCCGTCGTCGGGCTTCTTCGCGGGCTTGCGTGGCGGGTAGGGCGTGTCACCCACTTCCGCGTCGAGGTCAAAACGTTCGATCGGCTCGCCCTTGCTCTCGACGGCGGTCTTGCGCTTGCGATCCTTCTGGTCGGGGCCCATCGGGATGATGACCTCCTTCTCCGTCTGCCCGCGACGGATGACCTCGAAGGCGCCCATCATGTCCTTCGTCAGCCCGCCGATCGTCAGCCCGCCGGCGCTCATCCAGAGCAGCACGACCGCCGCCACCTGGAGGAAGGCGATCGCGATCAGCATGCCGCGACCCGCGTAGAACGCGATGGGCGTGAGGATGACCACGAGCAGCGTGAGCGCGAACCCCGCGTAGTACATCCCCCGGTTGCCGATGATGCGCGGGAAGAGCACGCAGACGAAGGCGAACAAGATCAGGGCAAAGGTGACGCCGTCCATGCCATCATGCTATCCTGCCGAAGCGGACCGCCGCCACGCCCGCAGATCGACGCCATGGCCGACACCGACTACGAACTTCCGCTCGACGACGGCTCGCCCCCTGAGCCGGGCAAGATCCGCCCCTTGCCGATGAAGGTTGCCGAGCGCAACGGCTGGACCGTGCTGCGCCTCCAGGAGCCAAGCCTGATGGACGTGGCCGTCATCGAGGCGTTGCACCAGCGCATCCGTGACCTGATCGGCGACGGCAAGACGCAGCTCGTGCTCGACTTCAAGAAGGTGCAGTACATTTCCAGCAGCATGGTCGGCGTGCTCGTCGCGGCCCAGCAGGAGGTGCAGACGGCAAATGGCAAGCTGATCCTGTCGACCCTGAACGAACGACTCGTCGAGCTGCTGAAACTCACGCGGCTGGAGTCGATGTTCACCGTTGCCCCCAGCGCCCGCGACGCGCTCAAGAGCGTTGGAGCGGCGTAATTCCCGGAGATCGAGGAGGCCCGTTATGCGAGGACTTGGAGCCGGATTTGGCCTGATCGGCCTGCTCGTGGTCGTGGCGATCATCCTTTACCTGATGGTCGGCACGGGGTACACGGGCAGCGTCGTCACGCAGGGTAACAAGGCCAAGGACCAGGCGAAGCAATTTGGCGGGCTCAGCCAAGATGGCCGTCCGCTCGGCGAGACGATCGAGCTCGATGCGTGGCCGGCGTCGGGCGCACTCCGGGGCGTTGTCGTCACGACGGTCGATGCCGATGGCGCCGGCGCGATGCACTTCGGCCTGCTAACGGGCGACATCATTACCCAGATCGGCCCGCAGGAGGTCGGCGGGTTCGTCATCTCCACCCCCGACGACGCGGAGGCGTTCCTCACCGACGCCTACGCGAAGGGGCAGACGATTACGGTGACGCGCGACGGTGAAACGCTGACGCTGCCGGCGAATTAGTCACGGCTTATCGGCCGTAGGAACGGTGCCGATTGCGGGCGACGCCGCCCGCCGTTGCGGATACGCTGCGCGGCCGCCGTCTCGGGCCCGCACTCGCATGGCCGACCGTTCAACGCCGATTTCCGCCGCCCCTGCGCCCGCCGTGCGGTGGCGTCGCCGTGTGCGCTTCGGCGCGTGGATCGGCCTGCTCCTCGCCTGGCTGCTGGGCAGCGGCCTCTGGCTGTGGCGGCTGGGGGAGGCGACGCTCGACCTCGCGACGCTTCGCTTCGGCTTCCTCGCCAGCGGGGCGCTCGCGCTCGCCGCTTGGCTGCTGCTCGCCACGACGCCGACGCACGCCCGCCGGGTGTCGCCCCGGCTCGGAAAGCGCCTGATCGTCGGGTCGAGCCTCCTGGTCGCGGCGGCGACGGTGGCCTTCCTGATACCGACGCTCGACCGCGAGCCGCTGCGCTTCCGCGCCGACGGCACCGCCTGGCTGCTCGGCGAGAGCGCCTACGACGCGGCCCCGCTCGACACGCTGGCGACGCTGCGGGAATCGGGCGAGCCGCTGATGCCTGGCGATCCGCTGGAGTCGGCCGAACAGACGCTGCTGGCCGCGACGCCTGAGCCGGACGTGGCCAGTCGGACCGGGCCGCCCTCGCAGTTGGCGTCGGTCGTAGCGCGAACGGCCGAGTTCCTGCTGCCGGCCGGCGACGCCACAACCGCCGGGCCTGCGATGCGGCCGAACGATGCGTGGCGTTCGGCGATGGCCGAGTTGCCGTGGTGGCGTCGCCTGTTCGCCCTCCGCGCGATTGCGGCGATCGCATTCGTTTGGACGGTAATCGAGCTCGTTGCGTGGCTGCGCCAGCGCGAGCAGAGCGTCTGGTGGGCGGTTCTGTTCGCGTGGCCAGCGGCGGCGTGGGCACTCTTCGTCGGCTTTGGCCACCTCGAGATGATCGGCGTGCCGTTTCTCGTCGCCGGGCTGCGCCGACTCGAGGCCGGAGGCGCCCGACGGGCGGGGGCGTGCCTTGCCGTCGCCGCCGCCGTGCAACCGTTGGCGCTTCTCGTGCTCCCCTTTGCCGGTCGCGTCGGCGGGACGAACCCCCACGACGCCGTCCAGCCGCGCTACCGCCGCATCTGGCTGTGGACGTTCGGCACGCTCGTGCTGCTGTATGCGCCGCTACTCATCATCGGCAACGGCGCCGAGGTCTTTTTGAAGTCGATCTGGGCCTATCTGAGCGGCGCCGAAGGCACGTGGCGGAACGCGCCGCTGCCGCGCGTGCTGGCGGCGCTGATCCTCGACGACACCAGCGCCGCCCGCCAGGCGTGGCTGCGCTTCCTGACGATCGGCCTGGGCCTCGGCGGTGTGCTGATCGCGGGCCTGATCCTCTGGGTGCGTCGCGCCGGGCCCACGACTGCCGGGTACGCGCTGTTGCTGACGTCGCTCCTGCTCGCCGCCGACGCGCCGCCTTGGCGGGTGGTCTGGCCGCTGGCCCTGGCCCCGCTTCTTGGAAGCCGCGGCGGACTCACGGCCGTCGTCTGGGCCGCCACGTGCGGGCTCTACTACGCGGCCCCCGACGCCGCCAACGTCAGCCGCTCGACGCTGCTCTGGCAGTACCTGCCCGTCTACGCCGTCGCCGCCTTCGAGGTCGCGTTCAACCTCCGCCGCACTCGCCCCGCGCCGGCGTCGCGCACGACGCCTGTCGAACCCGCGTAGATTCAGTGGAGTCCGCCACGGCGATCCGCCGCCGGCGGCTGCGACCCGCGCCACCGGCCGACCAGTAAGGTCCTCCAAATCTTGATGCCCGACTCAGGATTCTTCTTGAAGTGCCTCAGTCTTGGTGTATGTTGGCGCCGCTGACCGGGAGCACCACTCATGGACGCAAGCCTTGTGACGGCTGACGGGGGGGGGGCAAACGTCCGTTCTGACGGAAGGCGCTCGGCAGTTGGGACATTCGTCCTGATCGTGCTGGCGGCGTTTTTGGCAACGTCGGCTGTCGTCAAGATGACCCAGCCACAGCCGACGCTGCGAGTCCTTCAAGAGGTCTGGCATCTCGGCACATCGGGCTCGCGAGCAACCTTCACGTTGTTGATCACGCTGGAAGTCGCGCTGGCCGCCGGATTGTGGTTCGGGGGCCGGGGGCGGAAGTGGTGGAGTCTGGCTACGGCGACGTTCTTCCTAGGCGTCAGCCTGAGTCCAATGCGACAGGCGCTCACCGAATCGACGCTCGCGTGCGGTTGCGGTTTGAGCGGGTCGGCGCCGGCAACAACCACCGATCACTGGTTCACCGTGGGGCGCAACGCCGCGTGTGCGGCGGGGTGCCTCATTTCATCCTTCCTTCTGAGGAGTTCGCCGTGACACATCTCAACAAGATTCGCCTCAACTCAATGCTCTCCCGTGGCATCGCTGTCGCTTTTGGGATCGGGCTCGCAGTCGCTGGCACCATGTCTGGGGACGCACAAGCACGAACTATGCAGTTCGTGGGGTGCCCGGACATGATTGTCCTCAACCCCTTCCCAGAACCGGCATTCGTGATCCGCGGCGCGGCGATGTGTACTACGGACGAGTCGTGCTGCTACGAGTACGTACGCGTGAACGGCGTGGTGGTGAGCGGAGAATCCTACTGCTGTTGACGTCGATGCCGCGGCGACACGTCGGTGGGCCGGCTGTTGTGTCGCCGGCAGCCGACGTGTTCGCTCGCATGCACTGGCGTCTCGAACATCCGTCCCTCTCAAAGTAAAGGTACATCATGAGTCGGCGTCTGATTGTGGTGTTCACCGTCGTAGGCCTGGCTGCACTTGCCATGCTGGGCTGGTGGGTGGCGGGTGCGGCAGAGCCGAGTTCAATCAACGGCACGCAGGACGACGGCACGGGGATACCCGCAGTCGGCGAGGGTGCGATTGGTCCGGGCGATGCGGCGACCAGCGAACGCGTCGATGCGGCACCCGACGGTGCAATTAAGGTGGACCCGGAGCGGCCGGGGAGTCTCCCGCCGGGTATTCGCGTCACGTCCGTCGAACTCGAGGACGCGAGCCCGGAGGAGAAGGCCGCGGACGCGGCGTCGCGGGTCGTCGCCCCTTACGAGCCGTGGGACGCTGAAAGGCTGCTCGCCACGGTTGAAGCCGCCGTCGAGCAGCGACGAACCGACCTGAATCTGGCGGACGCCCCACGGTTTTCACGGACAGCCGCCGACTACATTATCGCGTGGTGGAACTCTGATTACGCGGAACTCGGTACGTTATTGCGCGAGCGGGACCTTGAGTTCTCGACGCGACTCCAGGGTGAATCCGCTTCGACATTCGGAGGCGCGACCGCGCGATCGATCCACCACGCGCCGGTCGACTACGACGAGATCGAGGTCAAACTGTACGCGCGCGACGGCAAGCTGCTCGATCCGCCGACCGAACGTCCCGCTGGCGTGTCGTCGAATCGCGTGACACGGGCGCGGGGCGAGCGTGACGTGATCGACCCGCTGGGCGCCGGTGCCGACGTCGTGATGGTCGATGTGCCGGCGCACCTCTGGGGGCTACACAGTGCGTCGGGCGTGAAGGGGATGATGACGTTCTACTTCGTCGAGCGACCCGACGACGGGGCGTGGCTGCCAATCGCGATTGAGGGCGTTGGTCCCGGCGGTCGCCACGCGCGTAAGGCTCGAGAGAACTTTTTCATCATCCCGTTGCTCGAGTAATCATTCGAATGCTCGCGGAGGCTGATATGTCGTCGTTGCCACACCCGAAGGTTCGCCGTTTCCCCGACGGTTTCACGCTCGCTGAGTTACTTGTCGTCATCGGTATCGTCGGCCTGCTGCTGGCGATCCTGCTGCCGACGCTCAGCCGCATTCGGACGGCGTCGCGGCGCGTCGCGTGCCAGTCGCAGCTCGGCCAAATCGGCACGGCCATCATCATGCGAGTCAACGACTCCGGCGGGTACGCCCCGCTCGCTGGCGGCGTGAGCGTCGACACGCTCGGCTGGCCCCCCGACTTCGCCACCGCGTTGGGAGACGCGGGAGCGACACGGTACACGTACAAGCGGGAACCTCACGGCCTGCTCGGCTGGCGGCGCGACCTTGTCACGCTCCCCGAGGCCCTGGCCCCTTACCTCGACGCGGGCGACGTCGATGTCTCCGACTCGCGCACGCTCGGCGATCTCGCGGTGTTCGAGTGCCCCGGCGAGGCGTACGAAGCGTCCCTCGTCGCTTGGTTGGGGAAAATCGTCGGCGACGCCGGGCTCTTGCAGGCGTTCAAGGCGCGGTGGGATTACGGCGCGAACGGCGCGGTGCTCGGTTTCGACCACGCGCTTCAGCCCGCGGACGGTCGCCACCGCGGGTTGTTGACGAGCATTGAGGGGGCAAGCGCGACGTTTCTCCTGACGGACTTGAGTCGCTCGCACTCGCCCTCAGCCGACCTCACCCGCGCCTATTTCCTCTCGCCGACCGGCCCGCTCGCCGAGCCATACTCGCTGTCCCGACTCGTGTTTCCGCGGTCGGCTGCGGATCGTGCGAACGCGACGGCGGCCGTCGACCGCCGTCGCCACGGTGGCAGGACGGGCGTGCTGTTCGCCGATGGACACGCCGAATCTGTTTCCGTGAACCCGGACGAACTCGACGCTGTGATCGTGCGCGGCGCGAGCAGGTAGGTGTGTGCCAACCGTCGCCAGCACTCACCCGGCCATCGCCGCGTTGAGCGTTGCGCTCGGCCGCATGGCGGCGTCGGCCTTGGTGTCGTCGGGGAAGTAGTAGCCGCCGAGGTCGGCGGGGTGGCCCTGGGTGGCGTCGATTTCGGCGAGGATCTGTTGCTCGTTGCTCGCGAGGGTGTCGGCGAGGGGCTTGAAGGTGCTGCCGAGTTCCGGATCGTCGGCCAGGGACTCGGCCCAGTAGCGGGCGAGGTAGTAGTGGCTGCCGCGGTTGTCGAGCTCGCCGGCCTTGCGCAGCGGGCTCTTATTCTCGTTGAGCAGCTTCGTCGTCGCGGCGTCGAGGGCCTGGCCGATGCGGGTGAGCTTGGCGTTGGCGTTCTTTTCGCCGAGTTCCTCGATGCTGACGGCGAGGGCGAGGAACTCGCCGAGGCTGTCCCAGCGGAGGTGGCTTTCCTTCACAAACTGCTGCACGTGCTTGGGCGCGCTGCCGCCGGCGCCGGTTTCGTAGAGGCCGCCGCCGGCGAGGAGGGGAACGATGCTGAGCATCTTGGCGCTTGTGCCGAGCTCGAGAATCGGGAAGAGGTCGGTCAGGTAATCGCGCAGCACGTTGCCGGTGGCGCTGATGGTGTCTTGGCCGGCGCGGCAGCGCTCGAGGGCATGCTGCGTGGCGTCGACGGGCTTCATGATCTGGATGTCGAGGCCGCTCGTGTCGTGCTCGGGCAGGTAGGCGTTCACCTTCTTGATGAGTTCGGCATCGTGGGCGCGGTCCACGTCGAGCCAGAAGACGACGGGCGTGTTGCTGGCGCGGGCGCGGGTGACGGCGAGCTTGACCCAGTCGCGGATGGCGACGTCTTTCGTCTGGCACATGCGCCAGATGTCGCCGGCGTTGACGGTGTGCTTGAAGATCGTGTTGCCGCTGTCGTCGACAACGAGCATCTTGCCGTCTGCCGGAATCTCGAAGGTTTTGTCGTGGCTGCCATACTCCTCGGCCTTTTTCGCCATCAGGCCGACGTTGGCGACGCTGCCCATGGTGCTCGGGTCAAACGCGCCGTGCTGTTGGCAGAACTCGATCGTCGCCTGGTACACGCCGGCGTAGGAGCGATCGGGGATGACGGCCTTCGTATCCTTCGTGTTGCCGTCGGGGCCCCACATTTGGCCGGAACTGCGGATCATCGCGGGCATCGAAGCGTCGATGATGACGTCGCTCGGCACGTGCAGGTTGGTGATGCCGCGGTCGGAGTCGACCATCGCCAAGGGCGGTTGCTGATCGTAGACCTTCTGTAAATCGGCCTTGATTTCGGCCTGCTTGTCCTCCGGCAGCTTGCTCATCTTCACGACGACATCGCCAAAGCCGTTGTTGGAATTGACGCCGATCTGCTCGAAGGTGTCAGCGTGTTTTTCGAACAGCTCTTTGAAGTAGACCTTCACGGCGTGGCCGAAGATGATGGGGTCGCTAACCTTCATCATGGTGGCCTTCATGTGCAGGCTGAAGAGCACGTTCTTGGCCTTGGCGTCTTCGACCTGCTCGGCGAGGAAGCGGTCGAGGGCGGCGGCGCTCATGAAGGTGGCGTCGATCACCTCGCCTGCTTCGAGGGAGAGGCCGTCTTTGAGGACGGTTTCGGTGCCGTTGCTCGCGACGTGCTTGATGCTGACGACCGTCGCGGCGGGACAGGTGTGGCTTTGCTCGTTGCCGAAGAAGTCGTCGCCGCTCATGGAGGCGACGTGGGTCTTGGAGTCGCCCGACCATTTGCCCATCGAGTGCGGGTTGGCCTTGGCGTACTCCTTCACCGGCGCGGCGACGCGGCGGTCGCTGTTGCCTTCGCGCAGCACGGGATTGACGGCGCTGCCGAGCACCTTGGCGTAGACCGCCTGCGTGTCGTCGCCGTAATCGGGCACGTTGTAGCCGGCGTCCTGAAGTTCCTTAATGGCCGCTTCAAGCTGCGGGATCGAGGCGCTGATGTTGGGCAGCTTGATGATGTTCGCCGAGGGCGTTTTGGCCATCTCGCCGAGCTCGGCGAGGGCGTCGGGCTGCTTCTGATCGTCGCGGAGCCGTTCCGGGAAGTGCGCGAGGATTCGCCCGGCGAGGCTGATGTCCTTCAGTTCCACATCGACGCCGGCGGGCTTGACGAAGCGTCGGATGATCGGCAGGAGCGAGTAGGTGGCCAGCGCGGGGGCTTCGTCGGTCTTGGTGTAGATGATGGAGGGCATACTGGTTCGGTGGGTCGTGCGGGCGAGCGTTCTGGGGAGGGAGGGTATCCCCGCTACGTCCGTGATGCCGCCTGCCGCGCACGTTGAACCACCTCGTTCGCCCAGGCGGCATCGTCGGGCGACAGCGGCGGGCTCGGCGGGTCGTCGTATCGAAGCACGCGACCGTACCTGCCGTTGTCGTAGGCCTGGGTGACGAGCGTCTGCAACTCCAGTTTCGGCTCGGCCTCTGTCTCGGTGACTGGCACCGGGATCGACGGCAGGGCGTGGCGAAGCGGCATCGGCCAGGCTTGAACTTGGTGTGGCTTCCACGAGCGGAAGACGCTCGCCTGATAGGTGGTGCGTGCCCGGTCTGGCAGGTGAACGGGCAACGCCAACAACTGTCGTCGGCCAGCGCGGGTCAGGTCGATCTCGACGAGCGACACGCCGCACACCCGGCACTCCGCCTGTTTTTGTCGGTACTTGTCCAAGCCATCGCCGGGACGCTTGTTGGTTGGGCTAACGAACTCGACCACCGTGAAAAGGCGGCCGTCGTAATCGCGAATCTCAACGAAGTACTGGTTGATCTCGACCGGCCTGAGTGCGACGGTTACGGGCTCCAACGCGACGTCCGCCTCCGCCAGTGCAGTGGTGCCACCACCGTCGCCCGAGAAGGTGACGAACGATTCGCCACCCGCGCGAAACACGCTGATATCGGGTCGGATGGAGCGTTCACCCGCGTCCGCTTGGACGACCACGCGCTTGTCCACCGTCGCTTGATAGTTATCGGTGAGCTGGCGGTTCAACAAATCGCTCGCGTAGACGCAGAGCGACATGTGGATGCTCTCCCACCGCGTTTCGAGCCACGGGTCCATGCCGGGGAAGGGGCTTGGCATGGCGCCATCTTACCCGATTACCCTTCGAGGCCGCCGAGTTGCAGGTGGGGGTGGCGCTCCTTCAGGACGAAGCGCAGGCGGTCCATGAGTTGGTCGTAGCGGGCGGTCTTCAGGATGCCGCCGGGCAGCAGGCAGCGGCCGTCGTCGTGCGTGGATTGGTAGTAGAGGACCACGCGGTCGCCGCGCATCTTGCGGCCTCCGAGGCGGCGGACGGTCTGCCAGGGGAGGACGGTCGACTCCCCGAACACGCGGCCGCCGTCCTGGATCTTGATGCCTTCGCGGCGCAGTTCGAAGCGCTTGCTGCGCCGCCAGAACGCGAGGCCGACCGCAGCGATGCCGGCGATCAGGCAGGCGAGGCTCAGCACGACGCCGAGGTCGCCGCCGTACTCTTGAGCCGCCCACGCGGCGGCGAAGAGGACGAGTCCGCCGCCGACCCAGAGCCAGCGTCGCCCGCCGCTGCGTCCGCTGGCGAAGACGCCTGGCGCCTCGGCCATCGCGGCGGGGTCAGGGACGGCTGGGACGGGTGTCGGCGTGGAGGTCATCGACCCCGATTTTAGCAGATCGTTGAGGTGTCGGTGCGGCGTCGGCCGGGGCGACTGTTGAAAATGCAATCGTATCGCTCCCCATCAGGCGGCCCATTACTAGCCAGTGTTCGATGCCGCGGCCCTTTGTCGACCCCTCAACGAGAAACTCGAAATCAGATTTGGACCCTATGACATCGTGACCTGCGAGAACGATGAGTTGATCTGGATAGGTGGGTAGATAGAGATGGTCGAAGCTGCTGTCAATCAGCGTCGGTGCCATAGACCACGTTCCAAGCTCGAAGACGCTTGATCGAATTACCAGTACGGATCGATCGTGCTTCCCCCATGGCTCAACTGCTACGATAAGCAGCCTTCTTCTAAAATCGCCTTCGCCACTATTTGTTGCAGTACGAACTCCCGTGTAGGTGATCGCCCGTCTTGCACCATTGGGGAAGCCTGCCCAGCGTTGGTACAGAGCCACCTCTGGCGGTGCAGCGACTGCCGTCGTGTCGTCTGCCCCAGGCGTACCTGTGGCAGCCACTGTCCCAGCAACCAACGTGGTTCCCTCTGAAAGAACGGTTTGCGCCTGAAGTCGCTCGTGTTGCTGGAACAGTCGAGGCAACACAAACCATCCTGTGACTCCGACAGCGACGAGCAACGCCGCATATTGCAATGTCCGTCGTAGGCGTGGTCGTCGCGAAGCACCCGCCTGCTGATAGGTGAGACTAATCGGGTCTTCGTGCAATACTCTTGACTCGTTACTTGCGACAGTTCTTGAGACCGCGACTCGTTGAGTCGCGGCTAGCAGATTGTACTGCTGCGACATCCACCTTCACTCGTTCACCGTACCGAAGTGCGTGTGCTCCGGATCGCTCGCCTGTTCCGCGAAGGCGGGCAGGGTGATGCGGAAGGTCGTGCCCTCGCCCGGCGTGCTGTCGACGGCGATCGTGCCGCCGTGCTCTTCCACGATCTTCCGCGCCACCGGCAGGCCTAGGCCGGTGCCGCGGTTGCCCTTGGTGCTGTGAAAGAGTTCGAACAAGTGGCCGCCGAGGTTCGGGTCGATGCCGTGGCCGTTGTCGATCACGCTGATGACCGTCTGCTTCTGCCCCTCGTCGTACTCGCACGCGACCTTGATGAGCCCGTTCTCCACGCCGTCGAGGGCGTCGAGGCTGTTGGTCAGCAGGTTCATCAGAACCTGGTGCAAACCGTCCGGATCAAGCGGCACCGGCGGCTGGTCGGCGGCGACGTCGGCGACGGCCATCACGCCGCGACTGGCGGCGGTTTCGGCGATCAGGTCGAGGCACTCGTCGATCGTCCCCTGCGGGTTGACGAGCTGCATGTTCGGCCGACGCGGCTTGCTGTAGGCCAGCAGGTTCAGCGTCAGGTTGTAGATGCGATCAAGGTTGCGCTCGACAACCCCCCAGCCCTTGTCGAGCTGGTTCCAGTCCTTGCGCCGCCGGGCCATGTCGACCACGTTCGCGCCGCCGCGCAGGGCTTGGAGGATGTTCTTGATCGAGTGCGACAGCGCCGCTGCCGTCTCGCCGATGGCGGCCATGCGTTCGGCTTTCAGTCCCTGCGCGTAGAGTTTGGCATTTTGTAGTGCCAAGCCCGTTTGTAGTCCGATGGCCGTCAGCAGGCGAAGCTGATCGCCGCCGTAAGTGTAGTTCTGCATCGAAGAGTCGACGTACAACACCCCGAGCACTTGGTTCCCACCGGCGTCGGTGCCGCGGCCGGCGCGGGTGTCGTCGTTGCCCGTGGCGGTGCCCGCCGTCGAGACACGCGCTTCCAGGCTCCGCGCCTTGATCGGCACGCAGAGCGCGCTGCGAATGCCCATGTTGTGAACGCTCTGCCCCGCCTGAAATCGCTTGTCAGCCATCGCGTTGCTCGACAGCACGCCCTCGCCGGTGCTGAGTACGTGGTTGATGATCGTGCGGCTGGCCTTGATGGGTTCGGGGCCGGTCTCGCTGCTGACGGTGACGTGGTCGTCGGCCACGTCGTACAGGGGCGGGGGCTTCTCGTCTTCGAACTTCGTTTCGCCCGGCCGGTGGCCCTCGTCGCGCAGGCGGACGACGCGCGGCACGAGGTCGCCGGCCTCGTTGAAGAGCAGGGCGATGCCGCGGTCAGCCTGGACGGTCTCGAAGACAAGGTCCATCACGACCTCGAGCACCTGGTCAAGACTGAACTGGCTGCCAAGGGCGGCCGAGAGGCGGTAAAGGATTTTCAGGTTCCCAATCGCCGCCGCCGCCGGCTCCGGGACGGCCAGGACGATCGAGTCCTCGTTGCTCGGCATCGAGCTGAGGATGGCCGAATCCATGCCGCTGGCCTCGTCGGCGAGACTGACGCGGTCGACGCTCCCCGCGCTCACGCCCGCCGCCGACCCGTAGAGCAGGAGCGTTCGCCCGACGCGCAGTTGATCGCCCTGCTTCAGCGTCACCGGCTGCCCGAAGACGCGCTGGCCGTTGACGTAGGTGCCGTTGGAGGAGCCGAGGTCGCGCAGCGCCCAGCGGTCGCCGTAGGCGGCGGGCCGCAGCTCGCAGTGGCGGCGCGAGCAGGTGTTGTCCTCGAGGCGCACGTTGGCTTCGTCGCGCCCGACCAGCACGGGCCGGTCCGGCAGTTCGAAGCGCTTGCCCTTGTCGGGGCCTTGAAGGACGAGGAGCGTGAGCACGGCGAAGGAATGCTACGGGAAAACGGCGACGCGGGATCACAACTTCGCCCGGCCACCTGCTAGATTTGAGTTCGCATGAGCGATCAAGATCCCTTTGCCGATGCCCGTCGCGACCGCTCCCTCGCCCGCGCCGACGCCGGCGGCGACCGCACGCTGCCGATGGCCCTCGACCACGCCGAGGTCAAGGCGGTGCTGCGCGACTGGAAGACCTTCAGCAGCGACGACCCGCGGCACATCACCGTCCGCCCCGAGACCGAGGTGCGCGACGTCCGCCAGCTTCCGATCGAAACGGACCCGCCCGAGCACTCGGATTACCGCAAGATCGTCGACCCCTTCTTCCGCCGCCCGCTCGACGCCGACTACCGCGACGACATGCAGGCGATGCTCGACGCCGCCGTCGACGGGGCGATAGCGGCGGGCGAGGTCGAGGTGGTGCGCGAACTGGCGCTGCCGGTGCAGTCGCGGTCGCTCGCCCGGATGCTCGGCGTGGGCGACGACGAAGCCGAGCGGTGGACCGGCTGGGGCGTCCACGTCTTCTACGACGGCGACGGCGCGACGAAGGGGGCCGCCCTCGCCGAGTATATCCGCCACACATTCGCGACCGCCGGCACGGAGGGGGAGGACTTCTTCGCGACCCTGAACCGCGCCGAGTACCGCGGTCGCCGGCTGACCGAGGCCGAGAAGGAGGGCTTCGCCAACCTCGCCTTCGCCGGCGGGCGCGACACGGTGATCGGCACCATCGCCACCACGATCGGCCATCTTGCCGACCGGCCCGACTTGCTCGATTGGCTGCGCGAGGACGAGGCGCGCCTGTCGCTGGCGGTCGAGGAGTTCATCCGCCACCACACCCCGGTGACGGCCCTGGCCCGCCGCTGCCCGCACGGCGCGACGGTGGCCGGGGA
>CBDCBA010000004.1:0-137414 GCA_965214125.1 Tepidisphaeraceae bacterium | reverse complement strand
GTAGGCGCGGATGCCCTCGAAGATGCCGTCGCCGTACAACAGGCCGTGGTCGTAGACGCTGATCTTCGCGTCGGCCTTGTCGACCATCTCGCCGTCAATCCAAATCTTGATGCTCATGCGGATTCCTCTTCCACGAGTTTACCGTCGCGTAGCAGCAGGGCGCGGTCGGCGGTTTTGGCGAGGGTGCGGTCGTGCGTGACCATCACGATCGTCTGCCCGCGCTCGCCGTGCAGGGCCTCGATGACGCCCATGATCTGCCGGCCGGTGGCGCTGTCGAGGTTGCCGGTGGGTTCGTCGGCGAACAGGATGCGCGGCTCGTTCATGAGGGCCCGCGCGATCGCCACCCGCTGGCGTTCGCCGCCGGAGAGTTGGTTGGAGCGGTGGTGCAGCCGGTGGCTCATGCCAAAGCTGTCGAGCAGCTCTCGCGCCCGCTCGCGCAGGGCCTTGGCGTTGCGGCGGTAGCTCAGCCAGCCGTGGCTGACCATCGCGGCGAGCTGCGTGTTCTCCAATACCGTGAGTTCCGGCAGCAGGTGGTAGAACTGGAAGACGAAGCCGAAGTCGCGGTTCCGCACGGTCGACCGCCGGCGGGCGCTGCCGCGCAGCAGGTCCTCGCCGTCGAAAACGATCGACCCGCCGTCGGGCACGTCGAGCAGGCCCAGCAGGTGCAGCAGCGTGCTCTTGCCCTCGCCGCTGCGCCCCTCGATGGCCAGAAACTCGCCGGCCTGCACGGCGAGATCCAGATCCTTCAGGACGTGAATCGTCTCCTCGCCCATGCGAAAGTGCTTTTCGAGTTGTTGGACTTGAAGGAGCATGGGGCGGAGTCAGAGATCGCAAAGGCGCAAAGAGGCAAAGAGAGAGCAAAGGGCAGAGGGTTGGGGAGGAGCTTGCATCTGAATCATCTTCTGATCTTTGCGTCTCTCTTTGCGCCTTTGCGTTCTTCGACTCTGGTCGATCATTCGAATCGCAACGCCTCCACAGGCCGGAGGAAGGCTGCTCGCAAGGCGGGGACGACCGCGCCGATCACGCTGCTGACGACCGCCGCCAGAAAGATGATCGTTGCCTCCAGCGGGGCGATCGTGTTGGGGATCTTGTCGAACAGGTACGTGTCGCTGTTCCAGATTTGCAGGCCCAGCACGTAGCCCATCGCCGTGTGAATCCCGTTGATGTAGTGGACGATCAGCCCCCCTACCAGCACGCCCAGCGCTCCGCCGACGATGCCGATCGCCCCGCCGTAGCCCAGGAAGACCAGCGCGATCCCGCCCGGCGTGGCACCCACGCTCTTGACGATCCCGATGTCGCGCGTCTTCTCCTGCACAATCATGTAGAAGATGCACAGGATCAGGAAGACGCTCACCAGGCTTACCAGGCTGAAGAGGGACACAACGAGCGCCCGCTCGCGTTCGACGGCCCGCAGGAAGTCGCCGATGAAGGGCTGCTCGTCCCATGTCTCGACGCGAATGCGGGCGGCGTCGGCGGCGGTGTCGGGGTGGCGGGCGAGCACCTTCTCGACGATGTCGCGCACGGCGAGCGTCAGCGACGTCGGATCGACGCCCTCGGCCACGGCCAAATGCAGCTTGTGCGTGCGGGCCGGCAGCGCGACGGGCTCGCCGATGGGCTGGCCCGTCTCGGCGTCGTAGCCGCCGGGGTAGACCACGTTCGCCGGGTCGGCGTGCATGCGCATCTGGCGTTGGAGCACCTCGAACGGCAGGTACACGTGGTTCGAGTCGGTGGCGCTCACGCCGGTCTTGGAATTGTCGACGAGCCAGCCGGTGAACTCGCTCTTTTGCTGCTCGACGTCCAGCGCCCCGCCATCGAGGTCGGGGGCGAGCACGAGCATCTTGATCGGCCGGGGCTCGCCCGGCTCGACGCCCGGCCAGCGATTGAGAACGCCATCCTCCGTGCGAATGCCGATCACGCCCGTGCCGACGATGATGCCGGGGTACGTGGCCGGGTCGGGCGCGTTGCGCGGGCGTGGGCCGTCGATGGCCAGGCGCAGGCGGTAGTCGTCGGGGTCCCACGGCAAATCGAAGCTCGGCGCCGCCTCGTCGCGGGCGGCCCACTGTTCGACCGGCTGCACGCGCGACCGCACGTACACGTCGCGGCCGTCGGGCAGGATGATCCCCTCGGCCACGAGCGCGTCCGCCGTCGCCTCCACCTTCGCGCGCCACTCGGCGGCGCGGTCGGCGCGGGAGACGTCGGGGCTGTTGAGAAAGAGCGACTTCGGGAAGTTGTTCACCAGCCCGATGCGGTCCATCGGCAGCCCGACCACGCGCACGCCGTCCTGGATCTGGCGGTCGATGCTGACGAGCCCGTACGTCTCGAGCGTCGGCACGGCCGCGATGATGTCATCGCGCGCCTCAAGTTCCCTCGCGATCTCCTCGTAGTACGGGAACCCCGCCTGCCCAACGCTGCGGACAATCACGTCGCCGCTGAGCCCCTGAAAGCTGGCCCGGAACATCCCCAGCCACCCGCTCATCACGCTGATCACCACCAGCACCATCGCCGTGCAGAGCATCACGGCGATGAGGCTGACCCACGCGATCTTCCGCCGCCGCAGGTATTTGAGGATGAGCAATGGAACGTACATTGACCGGCGTAGGGTGGAATTTATCCCACCATCCGAGCGGTGGTGGCGGCGTCCGATGGTGGGATGAATCCCACCCTACGCCTGCGGCCTCATGAGCGGAAACGCCAGCACGTCCCGGATGCTCGGCTGGCCGAGGAGAAGCATCACGAGGCGGTCAACGCCCAGCCCCATCCCGCCGGCGGGGGGCATGCCGACCTTGAGGGCGTGGAGGAAGTCGTAATCGACCTTCTGCCGCTCGCCCTCGTCCTCGACGGCCTGGTCGCGGAAGAGTTGGGCCTGCACGTCGGGGTCGTTGAGCTCCGTGTACCCCGGCGAAATCTCCTGCCCGCCGATGGCGAGCTCGTAGACGTCGGCGAAGTACGGATCGTCCTCCCGCGGGCGGGCCAGAGGGATCACCACGGAGGGCACGGAGGTCACGAAGCAGGGATCAATGAGTTTTGGCTCGACGAACTTCTCGTAGATCGCAACGAGCTGTTCGGCAGGTGAAAGCTCGCGGCAGTGATCCACGAAGCGCTTCGCTTCGCGCTTCATCTCATCGAAGCCCGCTTCTCCAATCATCCGCTTGATGAAGGCATTGCTGCTTTCGTCGGGCTTCGGCGCGGGCACAGGATCACCCGGCTGATGCTTGGCCTGTAACTCAGCGATGAAGCGGTCAGCCCATTGAGTCGCGAACATCGACGAGACGAAAGGCTCAGCATCCGAACCGAAGCCCGCGCTTTGCTTGAACTCCAGCGTCGTGTGCTCCTTCACAAGCTTTGTCATTGACACGCGTCGCCACCGCTGACCCGGTGGCTTGCTCGTGTCACCCTCGATGTCGATGACTCTCTCCGTGCCTCCGTGTTCTCCGTGGTGAACCAGCTTGAGCGAACCCACTACACCTTTCGCCACGGTGCAGATCATGTCCTCCACCAGCTCCGCCATCGTCTCCCAGTTGCCGTAGGCCTCGTAGGCCTCGAGCATGGTGAACTCGGGGTTGTGCCGCGGGCTGACGCCTTCGTTGCGGAAGTTGCGGTTGATCTCAAACACCTTCGGCATGCCGCCGACGAGCAGCCGCTTGAGGTACAGCTCCGGGGCGATCCGCATGAACAGCGGCATGCCGTACGCGTTGTGGTGCGTCTCGAACGGACGGGCCGCAGCGCCGCCGTGGATCGGCTGGAGCATCGGCGTCTCGACCTCGACGAAGCCGCGGTCGCGGAGGTACTTCCGCATCGCGTCGATGATCGCGAACCGCTTCTGTAGCACCTCCATCGACTCGGGGTTGGCCCACAAATCGACGTACCGCTGGCGATAACGAAGCTCCTGGTCTTCGAGGCCCTTGTGCTTGTCCGGCGGCGTCACGAGCGACTTGCTCGCCATCGAAACCGTGTCGGCCCAGACCGTCGGCTGGCCCGTCTTGGTCACGCCGAGCGGGCCTTCGGCAACGATCAGGTCGCCCAGGTCCAGCGCGTTGCGGACGGCCCAGCCGTCGTCGGACAAGCGGTTCTTTTGCAAGCCGATCTGCACGTCGCCGGTGTGGTCGCGGATTGTCAGGAAGCTGAGCTTGCCCATGTCGCGCTTGAGCACGATGCGCCCGGCGACTTTGGCGGCCGGGCCGGTGTCGCCCTCGCCGGGGGCGGGCAAATCGATGATGGGCCCGATGCCCTCGGTGCGGCGGCCGTAGACGTCGTGGCCGGCGTCGCGCAGGGCGTCGCGCTTTTTGCGGCGCTCGAGTTCGTACTCGTTGGCGTCGGGCGGAGTCGGAGCGGCGTCGGACATGGTCGGGGTGCGGAAACGGACGCGGAGGGGCCGATAACAACGGCGGGCCCGCACTGTAGCGGCCGCCGGGCGGCGTCCCGCGGCAGCGTATGCGATGTCCCGGAAACGCCCGACCCGCCCCGCCGATGCCGACGCCCCCCCAGTTTCCCCGTTTCGCGATCGTCCTCCGCTGCCTCACCGCCGCGTGCGTGCTGCTGGCGATGCTCGCCCCCGTCGTCGTTCCCGCCAGCGCCGCCACCGACCTGCCGCCGCAACGCCGCGGCGTGCCGGTCACGCAGTCACGCCACTACACGATTCACAGCGACCTCGACCACGCCCTCACGCAGGAGCTTGGCCGCGAACTCGACCTCTGCCACGCCGACTACGCCGAGCGCCTGGGCCGCTTCGCGCCCAGGGCCGGCGAGGCGACGCGGTACGACGTGCACCTCTTCGCGCATCGTCACGGATACGTGAACTTCACCGGCAACGCGGTGCCGAACAGCGCCGGGGCGTTTCACAGCGGCAAGCAGGCGCTGTGCGCGTTCCTCGAAGGCCAGGGCACGGCCGAGTTGAAGCAGACGCTGCGCCACGAGGCGTTTCACCAGTTCGCCTACGAGCGGCTGGGCCCGAACCTGCCGGTCTGGGCGAATGAGGGGTTGGCCCAGGTCTTCGAGTACGGCGTGCGCGTGGGTGACGAACTGCGGATGGGCGAGGTTCCCGCCGGGCCGTTGGTCGAGGTGCAGCAGGCCGTGCGCGAGGGGCGGCTGATCGACTTCGAGCGGATGCTCAGTTTCGACGAGCCCGGTTGGGCGGGCGCGATGGCCGACCGCGACCGCGGCGGGCTGCTCTACGCGCAGGCGTGGGCGATGGTCCACTTCCTCGTCTACGCGACCGACGACGCGGGCACGCCGCTCTACCGCGAGCTGTTTAACACCTTCCTGACCGACGTCGCCGCCAACACGCCGGGAAACGAGGCTTGGCAGCGGAACTTTGGCACGAACGTCGAGGGGTTTCGGCGGCGGTTCGAGTCGTACGTGCTCACGCTCTCCCCCACGCCGCTGGCGGCCACGCTTGACGCACAGGAGGTGCTGGCGCGCATGCTCATCCTGCTCGACGGGCAGGGGCGGCGCTTCGGCAACGTGATCGACTTTCGCGACTACGCCACCGGACGCGGCATCGTGCTCCACCGCACGCGCAACGGCGTGACCTGGCCGAGCGACGGCGATCCGGGCGCCTACTTCCGCGACGGGCGCGGGCGCGATCTTGGCGCTGCCCGGCTCCGCTTCGTCCGCGACCGCCTGCGCGGGCCGATGCCCGTCCTCGAGCGGCGGCCCGGCGACGGGGTGATCTACCGCACGCGCTTCTACACCCTCGCCGGCGAGACGCGCCACGAAACGCTCTGCCTGCCCGAGTCAAGCCGCTGAATGCTAAGCCTCTGCTGTAGGGTGGGCCGTGCCCACCCTACACCCGAGGCCGCGGTATTGTGCGAGCGTGCCCGTCGCCTTCATCGGACTCGGCAGCAATCTCGGCGACCGCGCGGGGAACATCCACGCCGCGCTCGGCCGACTGGACGCGCGGGATGATGTCGCGGTCGAGCGTGTCAGCCAGCTTTACGAAACGCAACCGATCGACTCGCCGCCGGATGCGCTGCTCTACCTGAACGCCGCAGCGGCGGTGACGACGACGCTCGACCCGCACGCCCTGCTGGACGTTCTGCTGACGATCGAAGCGGCGTTGGGGCGAAACCGTCCGGTGGGCGTCGTGAACGCCCCGCGGACGATCGACCTCGACCTGCTGAGCTACGCGCAGGAGGTGATCCGAACGCCGTCGCTAACGCTTCCCCACCCACGGCTGACGCGGCGGCAGTTCGTGCTCGTCCCGCTCGTGGAGGTCGCTTCCGATGCGGTTCACCCGACAACGGGCACGTCGTACGCGCAACTGCTGCGAGAGTTGCGGGCGGGCGCACCGGATCCCGATCGCCGCGAATGAGTGGGCGTCGCCCGATAAGTTTCCGGGGGATTCTGCCTGTTCTACGTGTCCGCCGCCTGCGATTACCGTGGGGCATGCTTGTCTGCCGGACCATCGCCTGCCTTCGCGCCGCCCGCCGGGGGTTGGAGGGGCGGGTGGCGTTCGTGCCGACGATGGGAGCGTTGCACGCGGGGCACTTGTCGCTGGTCGAGCTTGCCCGGCGCAGCGGCGACGCGACGGTCGCGAGCGTCTTCGTGAACCCAACGCAGTTCAACGATTCTGCCGATTTAGCCGCCTACCCGCGGACGCTCGAAGCGGACCTGTCGCTGCTGGAAGAGGCGGGCGTATCGATCGTCTTCTGCCCTGAGGCGGACGCAATGTACCCGGCGGACGAGCCGGCGGTGACGATTGACGTGCCGCACCTGACGGGCGTGCTGGAGGGGGCGCATCGGCCCGGTCATTTCGCGGGGGTCTGCCGCGTCGTGCTGAAGCTGTTCAACCTGGTTCGGCCGGATGCGGCGGTCTTTGGAATGAAGGATTTCCAGCAACTGCGCGTGATCGAGTCGATGGTGGCCGGGCTGAACCTGCCGATCGAGATCGTTCGTGGCCCGACGCTGCGCGAGCCGGACGGTCTGGCGATGAGCAGCCGCAACCGCCGCCTGTCGGCCGAGGCCCGCGACGCCGCGTTGGCGTTGTCGCGCGGGTTGCACGCCGCGGCAGAGGAGCCCGACGTGGCCGCCGGTCAGGCCGCGCTCGTGGCAGTGCTCCACGCGCAGCCTGGCGTGGAGGCCGAGTACGCCGTCGCCGTCTCGCCCGTCGACCTCCGGCCGACGACGGAAACTCCGGTGCTCTTCGCGGTTGCGGCCCGCGTTGGCGGGGTACGGCTGATCGACAACGTCTTGGTTGCGCAGCCTGCCGAATCAGCGGTCGGTTGAAATTTCCCGTCACGATTCCCACCGACGGGCGGTATGGTGGGTCTCACCCGTTTAGGGGTCCGCACGAGGCACTGAACGGGTGGGGGATGTTGTAGGGCTGGTTGTGTAGCGGAGCCTCTTCCTCTTATGAATCGCCTTTATCGCCATCCGGATCCTTCCCCCGCCAACGCCGGCGGTCCGCCGAGCACGCCGCCGGGCCGGCTCGACCTGCGCAGCGCCGAGCGCGTGGTCGACGCGCTGAACCAGGCGCTCAACCACGAGGGGGAGCCGCGCGAGCAGGCGCTGGTGCTGATGTGCCGCTATCGCGAACTGCTGGGACGCGACTGCGACGTCCACCTGATCCTGCACGACGAGCTTCAACGCCCCGCCGGGCCGCACGTGGTCGACCGGGTCGTCTGCGGCCCGCGGCTGGAGCGGCTCGAGCCGCGCAGCAACGACGATTTGCAGCGCATCATCGATGGCGCGGCGCCGGCGGTAAAGATGATTATCCCCGACGCCCTGTTGAACCTGCAAACGCCGCGCGTGTTCGTCGTCAGCCAGGATCTGCCGCCCGAGCACCGCGGGTGGTGGCAGCGCGAGTTTGTTGACGTCCACCTCACGCCCAACGGCTGGAGCGACCTGATGATCGGCGCCTGGACGAGCAGCCCCGACGAGATGATCGGCATCACCGCCTACCTGCCCACGGACGCGCCGGCGTTCGAAGACCGTGATCGCCGCCTGGCCTCCCTCATGGTGCGTGCCGCCGCCCCGCTGCTGCAGCGCAAGCTCTTCGGCGACGACACGCCCGCGACGGATCCGCCCGCCTCACCCATGCAGGGCCGCGAACTCTCCGACCGCCAGCACGACGTCCTGCGCCTCCTACTGCAAGGCCACAGCGAGAAAGAGGTCGCCCGCGACCTCGGCGTCAGCACGCACACGGTTCACACGCACGTGAAGCGTCTCTACACCGAGTTCAACGTCAGCAGCCGCGGCGAACTGCTCGCCCTCTTCATCGACCGCCGCATCCTGCGCCAGGCCGGTTAGAACAACTCGTCGAGGATCGCGCCGATCGGCTTCTGCACCGCCGTAAACATCGGCGTGTCGCGCAAGGTGTAGAGCGACGAATCCGTCTCGCGCAACTGCTGCACCAGGTCGAGAAAGTCGGCGGGCACGTCGGTTTCGAAGGCGACCACGAAATCCTGATCGTCAAGGCCGAAGCTGTAGGTCGTGTTGAGTTTGACCGACGGGTAATCGTTGCCGACGCGGATGTGCTCGGTCATCGCCGCCTGGCGTTCTTCGAGAGTTTTCAGGTACCACGGGCGCGTTTTGACGAACGGGTAGACGAACAGGTACTTGCGCCGGCCGGGAACGATCTTGCTGCGGCTGTTCTCGTCGTGGAACGGATCGACCGGGTCAACGTATTGGCTGCGCTTGGTCATCGCCAGAAAACGGTGGCTGACGGCGAGGTAGCCGGCGAGAACGGTTTTGTTCAGCGCCGCCTCCTGGCGTTGCAGGGCGTCGGTGTCGAAGGCGATGCGCCAGACGATGAAATCCGTGTCGGTCTTCAGGCCGGTGCAGGAGTAGACGAGCTGGATGAGCTCGTCCTCCTTGCGACCGATCGCCTCGGTGAGCTCCGCGCGGGCGGCGTCCTTCTCCTGGCCCGGCAGGCGGCGAAAGGCCGGGTCGAGCTTGTACATCGTGAACGTGACGACCTGCCGCCGCACGTCAGGCTGCCCGTTGGTGGACGGGGTAGGTCGGGTCGCTGACTCGGGAGATTTTGCTGTCGCGCTCATACATGATGGTACGGGACCAATGATCGCAACCGCATCCCCGCACGCCCAGTCGCTCTGCGGCTGGGTCTGAAGCGAACCACGGCAGATCCGACCCAGCCGCAGAGTAACTGGGCGTTTACAAGGTTCGGACTGCCTGAACGATCTGTCGCTCGCTGTCGTCGTACAGAGGGCCGCCGTCGTAATCGCCCCAGATTTGCTCGACGCGAAAGCCGCAGAGGCGCAAGAGGCGTTCGAGTTCGCGTGGCGTGACCCAAGCGAGTTCGAACGTCCGCTCGCGTTCCCGCCGCTGGCCGTCGCGGTCGAACCAGACGTAGTGGAAGGTCACGTGCTGCACCTGCCGAACGATGTCGGCGCGAACGCTGGTGGTGCTCATCACGCTCCGGCCGTCATCGGTGCGAAAGAGGTGCGGCTCGAGGTCGGTTTCCCCATCGACACTGCCGGCGATCAGGTCGAGGTTCGGGTTGAAGACGTCGAGCCACAGCTCGCCACCGGGCGCGAGCACGCGGTGGACGTCGCGCAGGCACGCCTCCTGCTGCTCGGGCCGCGCGAGAGCATAAAAGGTGTTGAAAAAGCAGCAGGCGGCGTCGTACCTACCCTCGCCAAGTCCGTCGGACCAGCCGGGGACGCCGAGATCGGCCTGGGCGTAGGTCACGTCGCCGTCGCCGCGCGAGCGGGCGAGGTCGAGCATAA
Organism: Tepidisphaeraceae bacterium; assembly: GCA_965214125.1. GTDB lineage: Bacteria > Planctomycetota > Phycisphaerae > Tepidisphaerales > Tepidisphaeraceae > CBDCBA01. The sequence continues at coordinate 127,728 of CBDCBA010000004.1, read as the reverse complement.
GCGGATCGATGTCGAGCCCCGTGACCGCGTGGCCGGCCGCCGCGATCTCACGCGTCGCCCGCCCGGTGCCGCAGCCGAGCTCGATCACCCGCCGCGGCTCATCGCCGAGGGCGGCGAGGAAGAACTCGACATCCAGGCCAAGGAACTCGACGGCCGCATTCTCCGCGTCGTAAAACTCGGCGATCTCGCGGTAGTCGCTGGGATGATCGCTCACGTTCCCTCCGGCCGACGCTTGCCGTAAATCAGGGTGTCGTGCCACACGCCGGCCGTGTGATGATCACGGCGAAGCAGGCCCTCGCGGTTGAACCCGCACCGTTCCGCGAGCGCGGCGCTGCGCGTGTTCGCCTCGGCCGTGCGGATTTGCAGGCGGGCCAGCCTCGGAAACGCCCGCCAGAGATACGCGTCCAATGCCCGCAGCGCCGCCGTCATGACGCCTTGGCCCTCCGCGTCGTTCGCGAGCCAGTAGCCGAGTTCCCCGCGTCGCAGGACGCCGCCGAACCCGCCCGCGCCCAGCCCGCCGACGATCTCGTCGCCGCGCAGCACAAGCGTCTGGATGCGTTCCGCCTTACCCGCCTCTTCCCAGCCGCGGCGGATGTGGCCGCGCGTGTCGTCGGGCGCGTGCGTGCGCCCCATGAACATCAGCCACTGGCCCAATCGCTCGCGTTCCGCGTCGAGCTTCGCGTAGAGCGTGTCGGCGTGGTGCGGCATCTGCAACGCCAGCGAGACGTTTGGCAACGCCGTTGGCAGGCGAAACTCGACCGGCCTCGCGTCCGGCGGCGCCTGCTCGTGAACGGTCGCGTAGACGTACTGGTCCGTCACGTCCCCGCCCGGCAACGGGTCGCCGGCGGCAAGCGTGGCCTCGTGCGTGTAGCCCAGCCGCTCCATCACGGCGCGGCTGCGCTCGTTCCGCGTCGAGCAGCAAATCTGCACCCGCTTGAACCCAAGGCCGGCCCGCGCGTGTGCGTCGATCGCGCGAACGCAGCGCGTCATCACGCCCTTGCCTTCAAAGCCGTCGGCGAGCCAGTAGCCAATCTCGCACGATTCGTCCGCGTGGCTGATGTCGTGCAACCCGATACCGCCGGCGATTTCGCCCCGGTACTGGATCAGCAGCGGCGTGTCGTTTGCCTCGCCGATCGACTTGCATGCCCAGCGGAGGAAATTGCGGACGTCGTCGACGCTTTTGGTCTCCGCCACCCAGTCGAGCCATTGGCCCACGCGCTCGCGCGACCGGTCGATCGCGGCGAAGAGCGCCTCCGCGTGCACGGGCAGCGGCGGCACCAGTGCCAGGTCGTCGTCAATCTGGTGGCGAAAGTGCTCCACGGGCGGGCGAGTCTATCCGACTGGCACGCGAAGCCCGTCATATGCGAACGAGACGTCCGCCGGCAGTTTCGGCTCGTCGCGGGCGTGCATCACGCCGTGGCTCATGTGCGTGAAGAGTGTTCGCTTCGGCTTCAGGTCGGCAACGACTTCCAACGCTTCGTCAATCGTCAGGTGCGTCGGGTGCTTTTGCCACTGCAAGGCGTCGAGCACGAGTAACTCCAGATCGCGCAGCCGCTCGCGCGCGGCGGCGGGCATTGCGGAGCAATCGGTGCAGTAGGCGAGCGATCGGCCGCCAGCGTCGACGCGGAATCCGACGGCCGGGATGTTGCCGTGCGGGTACTCGATTGGCGTCCACTTCATGTCGCCGATGTCGAACGGGCCGTCGATCTCGCGAGGCAGCAGGTGCGGGCGAAAGAGCTTCCACGCCGGATCGGGCGTTTGCCACGCGTATTCGAACGTTCGCCGCAACGTCGCATGCGTGGCCCGCGTGGCCCAGATGTCGAGCGGTCCACCCTTGACGGCGTTGAAGCGCCGCACGTCGTCGAGGCCGACGATGTGGTCCGCGTGGCCGTGCGTGAAAACAACGGCATCGACGTGTTTCACGTTGTTCGCGATCGCCTGGAGGCGAAGCTCGGGCGTGGTGTCGACGAGGACGCGCGTGTCGTTGTGTTCGACCACGACGCTGCAGCGCGTGCGGCGGTCGCGGGGGTCGGGGCTGGTGCAGACGGCGCAGTCGCAGCCGATCATCGGCACGCCGGCGCTGGTGCCGGTGCCGAGGAAAAGCAGGTCAATCGCCGCCGGGGTCGCCATCGGCGGGCACTGTACGGCTCGTGTTGCGCTTCTCGATCAGCGGCCGATCGCGGGCATCGTCGGCGGTGGCGGGCCCGAACGCGCGGCGGTTGACGGGCTCGGGCGTCGCGCCGGGCTTGGGCCGGATGATGGTCAGGGCCAGGACGACCGTCAGCACGCTGGCGACGAGCAGCAGCACGAGCACCGCCCGACCGGAGTAGCCGCGTTCGTCGGGTGCATCGCCGCTCACGCCTCGGCCGGGACAAAGACATCGAACGAAACAACCTGATTAAGCCTCAGGACCGACCAGTCGTCAGAACCGGCTTGGTAGAAGTTGATCTGCGACTTCCCCAACGCCACCTGATAAGGGCTGGTGACGATGTACTCTTTGCCGCTCGCCATCACGATCCGGAACGGCTGGAACGGGTCGGTGGCCAGTAGTTGCTTGAGGTCCTCCAGCATGCCTTGATCTTACGCTTTGCTCGCCTTCTTCGCGCTCTTTTTGACGCTCTTCTTCGCGGCCTTCTTCTTGGGCTTCTCGGGCTCGGCCTCCACGTGCTCGGTCGGCAGCGGGCCGTAGCTGTCGGCGGGCTTGCCGGTCATCTTCGCGACGAGATGGTGGCTCTCCTCGACGCGCTTCCTCAGTTCCGGCAAGAGCGTGTTGATGTAATCGACCTGCTCCTGCGGCAGCTTCTTGACCATCTTCGTGCTGCGGCACTTCGGGAAGCTGCTGCACCCCAGGAACGGCCCGCGCTTGGAGTCGCGGAGCAGCATGTGGCTGCCGCACTTGTCGCAGGGGATGGTCGTCTCGATCGGCTCGACCTTGGGCGGCATCGGCTCGCCCGTCTTGCCGATGGGGACGATGAGCTGGCACTCCGGGTAGCCGCTGCACCCCAGGAACTCGCCGAAGCGGCCCTTCCGCTTGATCATCGGGTCGCCGCTCTTGGGGCAGTTGAACTCGCTTTCCTCGCGCAGCGTCGGCTTGCCGAACGCGTCGACGGGCTTGGTCACCTTCACATCGCGATCCTCGGCCGCGAGGAAGAAGCCGTTCTTGCCGATCCGGTAAACGAGCTTGGCCCCCGTCTCCTCGTCGACGTACGGGCTCGGGGCGCCGCCGGCGTGCTCGAGGTTCTCCAGCGCCTCGCCGATGCCCGCGTGGAACGGGCCGTAAAAGTCCTTCAGGAGCGTGACCCAATCCACGTCGTGGCTCTCGATGTTGTCGAGCTTGTCCTCCATGTCCGCGGTGAACCCCACGTCCATGATCTGCGGGAACGCCTGCATCAGCTTGTCGGTTACGACCTTGCCCAGCAGCGTCGCGTAGAAAGCGCGGTTCTGCTGGAGCACGTACTCACGCTTCTGGATCGTGTCGATGATGCTCGCGTACGTGCTAGGCCGGCCGATGCCGAGGCTTTCGAGCTCCTTCACCAAGCTCGCCTCCGTGAAGCGCGGCGGCGGGCTCGTGAAGTGCTGGCTTGGCCGCACGTCGACCGCGAAGATCGGCTGCTTCTCGCTCAACTCGGGCAAGAGCTGGTCGTCGCTCGTCACGCCGCTGACACGCATAAAGCCGTCGAAGACAAGCTTGCGGCCGGTCGTGCGGAAGACGGCCTTTCCGCCGGGTGTCTCGGCGACGATGGTGATGGCCGTTTGGTCGAACTCGGCGGGCGTCATCTGGCAGGCGAGGAACCGCTCGTAGATGACCTTGTACAGCTTCGCATCGTCGGGGCCGAGCGTCTTTTCCATCATCTTCGGCGTCGCTGCCGCGTCGGTGGGACGGATCGCCTCGTGTGCCTCCTGCGCGCTCTTGTTTCGGCTGGCGTAGACGTTGGGCTTTTCCGGCAGGTACTTGTCGCCAAAGTTGTTGCCGATGAACCGCCGCGCCATCTGCACCGCGTCGGGCGACAGGTTGGTGCTGTCGGTCCGCATGTAGGTGATGTGCCCGCCCTCGTAGAGCGTCTGCGCGACACGCATTGTTCGGCTGGCGCCGAAGCTCAGTCGCGACGAAGCCGCCTGCTGGAGCGTGCTCGTGATGAACGGCCCCGGCGGACGGCTGCGCGTGCGCTTCGTTTCGATCTTCTCGACCGCAAAGTCCGGCGCGTCGCCCAGGCGGCCGACGATCGTCTTGAGCGACTTCGCCGGCCCCTTTCCCTCAGGATTCTCCTCGACCTTCACCGTCTCCACGACCAAACCCAGCGCCTCGGCCACCTGTTTGGCGGCGTCGGCGTCGGTCGCCTCGAACTTCGAGCCCTTCCACTCCACCAGCTCGCCCGCGAACGCGCCGTTGCCACCGAGCCACTTCTGCTGCTCCTTCTTCGCCGGCTCGCCACCGTCCTCACCGCTCTTGAGGAACTCCCGCCACAACTCGCGGAGTGCCGGCTGATCCGTGGGGCTGAAGATGCCGCCGATCTTCCAATACTCGTCGGGAACGAACGCCTCGATCTCCCGCTCGCGGTCGACGACCAGCCGCACCGCCACGCTCTGCACGCGCCCGGCGGAGAGCCCGCGGGCGACCTTGCGCCACAGCACCGGCGAGATCTCGAACCCGACCACGCGGTCCAGAATCCGCCGCGCCTGCTGAGCATTCACGCGGTCGATGTGAATCTGCCCCGGCTTCTGGAACGCCTTGTCGATGTCCGCCTTGGTGATGGCGTTGAAGACAACCCGCTTGACGCGATCGTCCTTGAGCTTGAGCGCTTCCTTGATGTGCCAGGCGATCGCCTCCCCCTCGCGGTCGAGGTCGGTGGCGAGCCAGACGGTTTCGGCGTCCTTGGCGAGCTTTTTCAACTCGGTGACGACCTTGCCGCGCCCCTCGATGATCTCGTAGTCGGGCACGAAGGTTTCCAGGTCCACGCCCATGCCCTTGCGCGGCAGGTCGCGGACGTGCCCCATGCTGGCCTTCACGACGTAGCCGGGGCCAAGGTACTTGTTGATCGTCTTGGCCTTGGCGGGCGACTCGACGATCACCAGGTCCTTTTTGCCAGATTTCGGGGGAGCGTCGGTGACCATGGGGTACGTCGGGTGTGCGTCGGAAGTGGCTGGCGGCTGGCCAACGCGGGCAAAAGGCGACCGTTGCTCTGGCGGCACACTGCCGACAGTTGGAAGCGGGAAGCGGGCGTCACGGGCAACGCCTGCGTCGGGGGCGACGGGGAGAACTTAGGCCGCCCGCCCGCCGTCGGATCAGACCAACCGCGCGGCGCGGGCGCTCCGCCTTATCTACGAAGCGACCCCCACCGAAGTTTCGGCGGACGCCGGACGCCCCAATTCGCCCCCGCATTCGGGGCAGCGATCTAGCGACCCGCGCAGGTCGTACCCGCAGCCGACACAACGCCCAAGCCGCGACCATCGGCGGGCTCGCCCGCGGTGCCAGACCACGCGCCCGCCCGCGACAATCGCCCCGCCCACCAGACCAAAGCCGACACCGGTGAGCAGGTCGATCGCAAGCCCCCGCACCTCCAGCCACCACGCGGCATCGATCGCGGCGGCGACGACGCTCTCGGGCGCGTTGCTCACCTCCTGGACCACGTATCGCTGGTCCCCCACCTGGAAAAATGGCAACGACTTGTCCACCCCGCCCAGCGCCGGGACCGCTTCGCCCAGTTGGCTGTGCGCGTGAAACGGCCCGACCGTCTCGGCGTCAAGTCTCGAGTAGCGGGAGGGATCCGCGGTCCACCACCACCAAAGCGTGTCGACCGAGTAGAGCCGGCGGCTCAGGCGCGACAGGTCGATCTCGGCGACCAACACCTGCGCCTCGGCCAACTCAGACTCGGCCGCGAGCGACAGGCGCGACTGTCGGCCCGTGCCGGCCGGCAGCAACGCAGCAGGCAGCGTGCGCGGGGGCAGCCAGGCCGGGCTGGCCCGGTGCGTCATCGCGACCCCGACATCGTCCGGCCACCCGGCGGCGCGATGCACGGCGTCAACCGCTTCGCCCAACGTGAGGCCGGCCACGGGAACGGGGGTATCAAGTCGCGCGTTGTGCTGCGGGAGGCTTGTCCATGCCGCCGCCGTGACTGCGAAGTCGAAGCCGCTCCGCCCGACTGTGCGCCGAAGGTCCGCTGCCGCCCGTTCGACCGGTGGTGTCCCCGCCGGCACGCGGACAGTTCGCCAAGTCGATCCTCCATCCTGGCGCAGCGACTCGACCGCGTGCGGGTGCCGCGTCGGCCAGGTTCCGACGTGCCAGGTCGCGAGCGCAACGGCAAACGCGCCAATGAAGCCACACACAGCCAGAAAAACGCCGTGCCGCCGCAGACCAGTCGTCATCAACCAGTTCCTACTCATCGCGGCTGGGACGGGTGGATGGCCGGCTTGCGGGCCCGTCACGGCCGCGGGCGCGGTCCGCATCGCCCTCCTCGCCGCGTAGGTGCGGGGGCAGGTAGCGGCGGTAGCGGTCGGCGACCCGTTGCGCGATCTCGTCGATTCGCTCACGATCGCGCAGCAGCTGCTCGCGCTCGCGCTCGAGTTCCTCGCTCATCCGCTCCAGCCGCGCCTGCCGCTCGGCAAGCGATTGCTCCACGTACTGCTGTAGCACCGCCTCCACCTCCGCCTGCGCTTGGGCGTGGCCCGGCTGACCGATCAGGCGGCCGGCCTCGCGCATCGTCGCAAGGATCCGGTCCTCGGTCTCGAACTGCTGCAGCGCGAATCCTTCCTCGTGCGGCTCGTCCTCGGCGAGCTCGCGCAGGTGCGACACGTGGCCGTGGATGCGCGATCGCAGCCGCACGATCGGGCCGAAGTTGGCGATTTCCATCTCCTCGCCGGCCAGGCGTTGGCGGGCGTGCTCCTCGAACTGCTCGTACATCTCCAGCCGCGTGGGCGAGTGCTCGGCGAGGAACTGGCGCGTCTCGGCCCACTCCTGGCTTGTCGGCGGAGGACGACGCTCGCGGTCGCGGCCCCTGTCGCGTCCATCGCCGCCCCGCCCCTCGCCGCGCGACGGGCCCATCCGGCTGGGACGCTCGTTGCGGTTGTCGCGATCGCCGGCCTCGCCCGAACGCTCCGGCGGCGTACGTGACGCCTCATCGCCCGGCGCCGCGACCGCGACTGCCGGCGCGGTGAGGCACGCCGCTAAAAGCAGCCGAGCCAGCGGGTGCGAGCGGCGAACGGGCGGGTGGATTGAAGGCATAAGCAGCGGGCTAAAACGGTTCATCGAGCGCGTCCCAATCCCACGCGGCCAGCTCCGCGGCGCCGTAGTCCGACAGCGACGCGAGTGCCTCTAGCCGCTCGGCGAACGCCGGCACGCCGGTGCCCGCCGCGGCCGGGTCGTTCGTGGCGAACAGGTCGGAATCCACCAACTCGTCGACCTCCTCCTCGACCAGCCGCGGGTCGACCGGCGACCTGGGACGGCCCGGATTCCGCCAGTTGCCGTTGGCCATCATGCCCATCGACGGCCGAGACTCCAGCGGCTGGATGGTCTGGATCGCCTGCGACCGGTCGATGTTCCGGTCGACGGTGGCCTGCCGGGCCGGGCCGCGGTCGGAGGACTCGATCAGGACCATTGCCAGCGCGAGGCCCACGGCCAGCACCGTCGCCAGCGCCAGCGGCCAGCGGATGCGGCGCCAGTCGCCCGAGCCGATCCGTCCGCCCCCGCCGATGCGGCCGACCGTCTGCTCCGAGGCGGGCGCGGCGGGGCCTGCCGCGAGCCGGGCCCGCATGGCGACGGTGGCCGCCGTTGCGGCGCGGCGCACGTCCCCCGTGCCGGGCCACGCCTGCTCGTCCGCCTGGGCCAACGCCTCGAAGCGGCGCAGGAACGCCGCGGCACGATCGGCGCCGTCGTCCCAGGACGGCAGATTGCTCGTGCCAGCCCCGTGCGGAGCATCCAGCGCCGCGAGGGCGAGCAACTCCCGCTCGGGCGCGGCCGCCCCGTCGTCGGGAACGGCGTGAGGGTGGGAAGGTTCGATCGGCATGGTGGGTGGTCGAGGGCGTGCTGCCAGGGCTTAAACGGCGGCGCGGGCGGAACTATTTCGGCCTGAAGGTTCGAGGGAGGCGAGGTCGTCGCCGAAGTGAACGCGCAGCTTCGCGATCGCCTTGTGCATCCGGCCCAGGGCGGTGTTGAGCGGGCAACCGACGGTTTCGGCGATCTCGATGAACTTCAGGCCGCCGTAGAACCGCAACAGCACCACGTCCCGCTGCGGGCCGGGCAAGGCGTCGATCGCCTCGCGCAGTCGCTGGCCCTGCTCCTGGCGATCGAGGAAGGCCGCGGCGTCGCCATCGGTTGCGGCGCCGGGCCGATAGCTCGGGTCGGCGGCGAGGCGGTCGTAGCGCTCGCGTTGCCGGCCGTTGCGGCGAAAGTGGTCGTGGGCCTTGTTGGTCGCGATGCGAAAGAGCCACGGCTTGAACCCGCCGGTCGGGTCCAGGCCCGGCTGCGGGCGGAACTGGCCCAGATGTTCGAGCGCGCTGAGCCACGTGACCTGGTGCAACTCCTCGGCGACGGTGGCATCGCCGGCGAGGCGCCCCAGGTACGCCAGTAGCGGCCGGGTGTGACGCTGGACCAACGCGTCGGCCGCGTCGCCGTCGCCGGCCAGCAGCCGCTCGACGAGCGCCGGCTCCGCGACGGCATCAGGGATGGCGGGCTTGTCGGTCGACTGGCGCATGCGGGTACATCGGCGGCGGAGCCTCCCACGGGCCTCAACGTCCAACAACGTCACCTTATTCCACCGCCGCCGGGTCGCAAGCCAACGCACGCCGCCGCGCCGCCCCAATCGGGCGGCGCGGCGGCGTTAGGTTTAGGATGAAACCCTACCGCCGGCGGCGGACGAGCAAGCCGCCCAGTGCGAGCAGGCCGACCGAAGCGGTCGCCGGCTCAGGTACTACGACCACGCTCAGCACGGTGCCGTTGTCGATCACGGCCTCGTTGAAGCTCCACTGGCTCACGCCGAGCGAGCTGACGACGCCGACCGTGGCGCTGGCGCCAAAGCCCTCGTTCACGTCGCCGACCTCGGTGTCGGGGTAGAGGTACTGCGCCGCGAGACCGTCGACGACCGTGCCGAACAACTGCAACTGGAACGTGGCGGTGGCGGCGTCGTCGTTGCCGAAGCGGTCGCGGTTCTCCCACTGGACGATCAGGGTGTCGCCGATCTCCTGGAAGTAGACGTCGCCGGACTCGTCGTCCCAGTCGTCCCAAAGCGGGACGAGCACGTTCTCAGCCCCATCGAAGGGTAACCCGCTCGGCAGCTCCTGATTGCCCGCGAAGAGGTTGCTGGTGTCCCCCAGGTCGACGGCACCGATGCCGCCGTTGTTGCCCACGCGAACGGTGCCAGCCGGGAACAGGGCGTTGCCGACGGTCGTGGTGATGTTGGCTTCGCCGTCGTCGCTCAAGCCCAGGGCGGTGCCGGTGGCGCTGATGTCGATGAACATGCCGGCGCGGTCGTCGACGATCGTGACCTGCGCGTCCGCCGAGGCGGCGCAAACGGTGACGGCAGCGCACGCGCCAGCCAGAATGAGATGTCGTTGCATAATTCCCCTTGAGGATGGTGTACCGAGGCAGAGATACCCCGGTACGAAAGAGTCCACGTGCGCAGCCGCACGCGGTCGCAACAAGGCTACATCGCGAACCGCTCGATGCAAGCGAGGCGCTAGAGCCGGCTGACGAGCAGCTCGCGCTGGAAGACCATCTCCTTCGGCAGATCACCTGCGAGGCGGAGCAACAGTTCTTCCTGGCCGAGGATCTCGGCCTTGAACGCCTGCGGGTCGATGCGCTCGAGCGCCCGGAAGTCGCCGGCGTCGATATCAAGGCCTTCGAGGTCGATGTCGTCGGGCTTGGGCATCCAGCCGAGCGGCGCCTCGTAGGCGTACGCCCGGCCGCGGCAGCGGTTGATGATCCACTCCAGCACGCGCATGTTCTCTCCGAAGCCGGGCCAGATGAACTTGCCCTGGTCGTCGCGGCGGAACCAGTTCACGGCGAAGATGCGCGGGCAGTCGCTCATCTTTTTGCGCATGCGGAACCAGTGGACCAGGTAGTCGCGGATGTTGTAGCCGATGAACGGCAGCATCGCCATCGGGTCGCGGCGGACGGCGCCCATGGCCGAGTCCTGGGCGGCGGTCCCTTCGCTGCCGAGGGTCGCGCCGACGTAGACGCCGTGGACCCAGTTGAAGGCCTGGTAGACCAGCGGGATGAGCGTCGAGCGTCGCCCGCCGAAAATCAGGGCCGAGACTTCCACGCCGTTGGGGTCATCGGCGCAGTCGTCGAGGACCGGATTGTTGGCCATCGGCACGGTAAAGCGGCTGTTCGGATGCGCGGCCGGCGTTTCGACGCTGGGCGTCCAGTCGTTGCCGCGCCAGTCGACGCACCGGGCCGGCGGCTCGTCGGTCAGGCCCTCCCACCAGACGTCGCCGTCGGGCAGCAGCGCGACGTTGGTGAAGATCGCGTCCTTCTCGAGCATCGCCAGCGCGTTGGGGTTGCTCTGGGCGTTCGTGCCGGGCACCACGCCGAAGTAGCCCGCCTCGGGGTTGATGGCCCTGAGCTTGCCTGACTTCTCATCGACCCACATCCAGGCGATGTCGTCGCCGACGGTGGTGATCTTCCACCCCTGCTCGCGGTACTTTTCCGGCGGAACGAGCATTGCGAAGTTCGTCTTGCCGCACGCGCTCGGGAAGGCGCCGGCAACGTAGGTTTTCTCGGTGCCGCCCTTGCCGTCCGGCCCTTCGGCGCCCACGAGCAGCATGTGCTCGGCCATCCAGCCCTGCTGTCGTCCCAGGAAGCTGGCGACGCGCAGGGCCATGCACTTTTTGCCGAGCAGCGCGTTGCCGCCGTAGCCGCTGCCGTAGGACCAGATCGTGTTGTCGAAGGGGAAGTGGCAGATGTACCGGTCGGCAGGGTCGAGCGTGCCGATGCTGTGGACGCACTTCGTGAACTGCCGCGACGTGCTGCCGAGCTCCTTCCACGCGACCTCGCCCATGCGCGTCATCTTCTGCGTGCTGGCGGCGACGTAGACGCTGTCGGTCAGTTGCACGCCCACCTTCGCCAGCGGGCTGCCGATCGGCCCCATCACGAACGGGATCACGTAGCACGTCCGCCCCTTCATGCACCCCTCGAACTTGGGACGCAGCATCTCGTAGGCGTCCTGGTCCTTCATCCAGTTGTTTGTCGGCCCGGCCGAGTCTTCGTCGGGCGTGCAGATAAAGGTGCTCTTTTCCGTGCGCGCCACGTCGTTGGGGTCGCTGCGGTGCAGGTAGCAGCCGGGCCGCTTCTCCTGGTTGAGCTTGATGAACACGCCCTCGGCGATGCCGCGCTCGTAAAACTGCTCCTGCTGGGCGTCGCTGCCGTCGCACCAGACGATGGCGTCGGGCTGGCAGTGGTCCAGCACCTTGTCGGCCCAGACACGCACGTACTTGTTGTTGCACGGCTGGGCGCTCGTGACCGGCGGCAGGTCAGAGGGCGTGGTGGCTACGGCGGCGTCGGCGGTTTGGGTCATAAGCGGGTGCGTGAGAAGCGCGGGTCGATCAGTGTCCCGCCCCGGCGCGCAAGGTCAACCTCGCGCCGCTAGGCTCGGGCGATGGCGTCGCGCCCGCTCATCCTCGCCAGCGCCTCGCCGCGCCGGGCGGCGCTGCTTCGCGAGGCCGGCTATACCTTCGACGTCCGGCCGTCGACGGTGGACGAGGAAGCCCTCGCGGCCACGCTCGATGCCTTCCACCTGCCGGGCCTGCTTGCCGAGGCCAAGGCGAAAGACGTTGCCGCCCAGTCCCCGGACCAAGCCGTTGTCCTCGCGGCGGACACCGTGGTCTACACCGCGCTCGACGAGGTGCTGGGCAAGCCCGCCGACCGCGACGACGCCGCCCGCATGCTCCGGCTGCTCGGCGGATCGATCCAGCGCGTCGTCACCGGCCTGTGCCTGATCGACGCCGCCGCCGACACCCGCCGGTGCGGCATGATCTGCTCGAACGTCACGATGCGCCCGCTGAGCGACGCCGACATCGAGGCCTACCTCGACACCGGCACCTGGCAGGGCAAGGCCGGCGCGTACGGCATCCAGGACACGCCCGGCGCGAGCGAGCCCGGCGGACCGTTCGTGACGAACATCGACGGCGAGCTGACGAACGTGGTCGGGCTGCCGATGCCGCAGGTCGTCGAGTGGCTCGCCCACGTTGGCATTGAGCCGACCGATCGGCCCAACCTGGCGGCGGACGCCTCGTAAGCTACGGCATGCTGCTGGCGCTCTGCTTCTCGCTGCCCGTGATTCTGGCCGGGGCGTGGTACCTGGCCAACCCAACCGGCGTCGCCCCGCTGGCGGAGCTGGAGGGGCAACAGCTCAATCGCTCCCGCGTCCGGTTGCGACGCTTCAACGGCGTGCTGATGCTGCTGGCCGGCATCGCCCTCTACTTCGTCATCAGCCGCGCCATCTGGCTGCGCGACGATCCCGACCGCCGCGCCGGCCTGCTGCTGCCGATCGCCGTGCTCGCCCTTGGCCCCACCGTTCTCGCCATGATCGCCCTGACCTACCTCGACATCCGCCTGACGCGCCGGCTCAAGCGCAACATCCGCGAGGCCGCCAAGCGCCTGGGCCAAGCCTCGGCGGTGGGGGTGGCGGCGACGCTGATGCTCGCCGTCGCGGTCGGCTGCGACGAGCAGGCCGCGCCCGACGACGCGCCCGCCGCCACCCCCACCGCCCCCACGCCCGCCGCGCCCAGCGGGAACTCGGCCCGGCAGACCACTGTCGTCCCACCGAACTCGCGCCCGGCCAATCAGCCGCCGGCCGACCTCCCGCCGCCGCAGGAGTTGCCAACTGTCACGATGACCCTCGCCGGCGAGGCGTTCACGCTGATGGTCGCCGACGACGACGACGAGCGCCGCACCGGCCTGATGTACCGCCGGGACCTCGCGCCCGACGCGGGGATGCTCTTCGTCTTTGATGACGACGACTGGCTGTCGTTTCACATGAAGAACACGTACGTGCCGCTGGACCTGATTTTCGTCAGCGGGCGCGGGCGCGTGGTCGACATCAAGCAGGGCCAGCCGCTGAGCTTGCGGTCGATCCCCAGCAGCGGGCGGGCGCGGTACGTGATCGAGATCGCCGCCGGCCGATCGCGGCAGATCGGGCTGAAGAAGGGGGACGTGCTGGACATGCCCGACGTCGTGGCCGAGGAGTGACGCCAAGCGGGCCGGGCGTCCGGTAACGCGGCGGTGCTCGCAAGAGGGCGGGGATCGGGTGGCGTGCGCGGGGGGCGAATCGGATGTCAGGCGTGGCCCCTTCAAGCGGCCGCCCCACCCGATGATCGCCACCTACGCCAACGCCGTCCGTCCGTCCGTCGCCCGCCCCACCCCCGCCGCCGCGCCGTCGGTGGAGGTGGCCCACGAGCTCGAACGGCGCGTGGCCGAGATGCAGCAGCAGCTCGACGCCGCCCGCACCGAGGCCGATCACGGCCGGGCGGCGGCGCGGAAGGTCGAGCAGGAGCTCCAGCTCGCCAGCCGGCTGCAACGCGACTTCCTGCCCAAGCGGATGCCCAACCACGGGCAGGTGCAGTTCAACCAGCTCTACCGTCCCGCCGGGCACGTCAGCGGCGATCTCTACGACGTCCGCCGTCTCGACGAGCACTACGCCGGGGTTTACCTGCTCGACGCGATGGGCCACGGCATGCCGGCCGCGCTGCTGGCGATGTTCATGCACAACGCCCTCAAGACCAAGACCATCGACCCCGACGGCTGCTACCGCGTCCTCACGCCCGCCGAGAGCATGGCCGATCTGAATGACACGCTGCTCGCCCAGCGCCTGAGCGGTCAGTTCGCGACGGCGGTCTACGCGACGGTGGACTGCGCGGGCGGCAAGGTCGAGTTCGCCCGCGCCGGCCACCCGATGCCCATGCTCCTGCGCGGCCAGGGCCAGAACACCCGCATCGAGGAGCTCGGCGGCGAGGGGGCGCTGCTCGGCGTGATGGCTGACGAGCGCTACGAGCCTTGCCGGGTCCAGCTCGAGCCGGGCGACCGGATGCTCTTCTTCACCGACGGCGTCGAGAGCGCCTTCCCCGACGCCGACGGCTGCCCCAGCATGGACCAATGGCGCCACGCCGTCGCCGACCGCAAGCACCTATCGGCCGACGCGCTCGTCGCCGACCTGTCGCTCCTGCTGTCGGACCGTCGGTGCGACGATGATTTCACGCTGGTGACGGTCGAAATGAGCTAAGGGCACTTTCCATCATCTCTTGCCGGGGTAGCCGCGGACCTTGGTCCGCGCGTCGAACATAAGTTAGCGTCCGAAGCGCGGACCAAGGTCCGCGGCTACCTCCGATCAAGCAGCGTGTGATTTCATACGACCGATCGATCCCTAAAGGATGGCTGCTCTTCCCAAACCCCCGCGTCGGCGAAGGGTCTAGCGGGTGTACCGTCCCCCCTCCCATGTGGATCACCCTCCTGCTGTCGTTGCTCGCGTTCGTCGGTGTCGTCCAGGACGAACCGGCGGGCGACGTAGATACGTTGCTGGACAAGATGCGCCTCGCTGGCGAGGAGTTGCGCACGCTCGAGAGCCGCGTCGAGTTCGAAGATTTCGACTTCAACATGGGCGACAACCCGATCCGCCCCGGCCACGTCTGGCTGCGCAAGGCGGGCGCCGACGGTAAGGACGTCACCTTCCGCGTCCTGCTGCACGGCAAGCGCGACGGGCCAGACGGCGCTTACAAACCCGAGAAGATCGAGTATCGCCTTCGCGGCGACGAACTGGTCGACCGCAACTACCTCGCCAGAAACCAGGTGACGCGCAAGCTCTCGCCCGAGCAGGCGGACCGCGATTTGCTCAAGCTCGGCGAGGGCCCTTTCCCGCTGCCGATCGGCCAGCCGGTCGCGGAGGTACGCCGGCAGTTCGTCGTCACGCGCTACGACCCGGCCGAGCCCGACGACTTGGACCTGGAGGTTGCCCCCGTCGCGGGCACGGTCCGCCTGCGCCTGATGCCGCGCGAGGGGACGCCGCTCGCCGACGACTTCTCGCAAGTCGAACTCGATGTGGAGCCGACCTCCGGCCTGCCGTTGCAGGTCATCACCCTCGACGCGGGCGGCACGAACCTTCGCATCGTGCGGCTCTACGACCCGACTCTCAACGGCGAGGTCGATTCGGCCAAGTTCGAGCTAGAGGACATTGATCTCGCCGGCTGGAACGTGGCCGAGGAGTGACCAGCCGCGCTGCTCACGCCGGCATTGACTTGCCGTCGGCGTGCCAGAGGAAGGCGAGCATCTGCCGCGGCTTGGGCGGAACGATCAGGCGAACAACCTGCCGGGCGATCGGTCGCCCGATCGCCAGGCCGATGATCCAGCCAAGCAAAGCGCTGCCTTGGATGAAGACCATCGACAGCATCGCCGTTTGGCGGGCGTACTGGAAGTAGTCCTGATCTCCGAGCGTCACGAGGTAGAAGCCCAGGGCCGACAACCCGACCAGGATTACCGGTGGAATCATCACCCACGGCCAACGCAGGTGCCAGGTAATCGTGCTCTGGAAGATGCCGACGATGAGCGTTCCGATCAGCACCGGAAGCGCGAACGCCAACGTCCAGCCCCACGCCAGCGGCGTGCGCCCGGCAACTTCCGGCAGGCGCGACCGGTCGATCTGGTAGCGCCCCCAGTACCGCATGCCGTCGATGTCGTCGTCGAACCCCACGACCCCACCCTCGTCATCGACGTACGCCCATAGCTCGCTCGCCTCGTTGAAAAGCTGCCACCGCGGGTCGGTGAAGCCTGCCGCGTCGAGCATCGCCCACTTCTCCTCGGGCGTGGGGACGGCGTTCACCTCCGCCTCAAGGGTGTACAGGCGGACGACCGGGCGATCGTTGGTCGGGTGCGCCTGCGCCCTGATCGTGTGCTCCTCGAAGTAGCCGATGTCGAGGCCGAAGAGCGCGAATCCGATGGCGACGGCGAACCCCAGCAGCACGACCGCCCACGCGAAGAGGAGCAGGCCCGCCAACCGACGCAGCCAGGCGCGGGTGGCGGTCGAGCCGTTGCCGGCGTGGTTCCACCGGCCGCATTCGGTGCATCGGACCACCGGCAGTTCAAGCCGCTCATCCAGTTCGACGCGAGCGCGGTGGAGGTTGTAGCCGCACGGGCAGAATTGGTCGCACTCGATGACGCCCGCACTTTCGGAGCGTGGCGAGCTTGGCGGTTCGGGATCGTCCATCGCCCGCCACGCTACCGGATCGTCGCCGCTACTTCGCGTCGTAGGGCGTTTGGCCGTCGGGGTAGCAGATCAACTCGATCGCGTTGCCGTCGGGATCCTTGAGGTAAATGCCCTTCGTACCGTCGCGGTGCTCGTCAACGTCGTGCTCGCTCCCGGCGGCCCACTTGTCAAGTTGCTCCGCGTCGATCCGCAAGGCCACGTGCGGCGGGTGCTGCGTCGGCGTGACGAGCGCCAGCTTCACCTCGCCCATTTTGAGGAACGCCCACGTGTTATCCTGGTACAGCACCTCGGCTTGGAAGTGCTTGCAGTAGAACTCGACGCCGCGCTTGATGTCGTTGCTCGGAACGGCGACGTGATCGATCGGCAGCGGAGTGGTAGCGGTCGGAAGATCTTGCATGCCTGCCCACCCGGCAACCCGCGTGCCAACGTTTACTCGGGTGCGACGACGATGATGGAGAGCACCACCTCGCGCGGCACATGGACCAGCGACTCGTCGTCCCGCTGAATGACCATCCACGACGCCGACTGGCCAACGACCTTGCCCGTGACCTTCAAGCTGTCCGAGTAGGGACCACCCTGCTCGATGCCGACGGGAGCGGTGTTCGACAGCCCCAGCGCGTCGCGTCGCAGGTGAACTTCGACCCGCTCGCCATCGAGCGTATGGCGCGGCGACTGCGTCATGTCCTCCACGATCAGGAACAACGGTTGGCCCGTGTCGACCGTGCAGCCGGCCGCCAGTGGGAGAAGAACAAGGACAAGCAGTTTCATTTCGGCGTCACCTTGGTGGATTGGGCGTTGCCCCGGCGTCAACGTACGCGTTGAGAACCAGCTCCGTTGCCCGCGTCTGGACGGCCGGATCGCTTGCCTTGAAGAACAGCACGGCCGTGCCGTCGGGCAAGGCCACCGACTCGACGCTCAAGGCCGAGCCATCAGGAAGGCGCAGCGTGCTCACACCGCGCGACAGATGCTGGTCGGCCTCGCCGCGCCCGTGCTCGAACGTGCTCGACGCCGCCGACTCGAACGTCGCCAGGCCCGCCCGCTCCAGCACCGTTGGAGCGTGAATGTCCAGATCGTCCGCGTAATGCAGCGCGATCGCGCTCGTGCCGTACGGCACGGCACGCGGCGTGGTCGATACGCAGCCGACCGTTGCGCCAGCAAGGCTTAGGGCGGTGAGAGACCCAAGGAAGGATGCGTTCATCACGTGGTCCAGGAACGAACTGACTAGGCCGCTTTGACGGCGCCGGTGATCTTCTCCGCGGCGTCGGTCACGTCGTCGGCCGTTTGCAAGGTCGGCAGCTTCGCCTTCGCGTCTGCGAGGATTTCCCGGGCCTTCTCGACATTCGTGCCCTCCAAGCGGACGACAACAGGCACCTGGAAGCCGATCTGCTCGCCGGCCGTCACGAGGGCCTCGGCGATCAGGTCGCACTTGGCGATGCCGCCGAAGATGTTGACGAGAATGCCCTTCACGCTGTCGTCGGCGAGGATGATCTTGAAGGCCTCGATCGCCCCCTCGGCCGTCACGCTGCCGCCGACGTCGAGGAAGTTCGCCGGCTCCCCGCCGTGGAGCTTCACCACGTCCATCGTCGCCATCGCCAGGCCCGCGCCGTTGACAAGGCAGCCGATGTTGCCATCGAGCTGGATGTAGTTGAGCTGGGCGTTCTTGGCGCGGACGTCGAGCTCCTTCTCCTGGCTCTCGTCCTCCATCTCGGCGATCTTCTTCTGGCGGAACAGGGCGTTGTCGTCGAAGTTGAACTTCGCGTCGATCGCCAGCAGCTCGCCGTCGGTCGTGACGACGAGCGGGTTGATCTCGGCAATGCTGGCGTCGGTCTCGAGGAAGGCTTTGGCGAGGCCGGTCATGAGCTTGGCGGCCTGGCGCACCATCTTGCCCTCGAAGCCGAGGCGGAACGCGACCTCCATCGCCTGGAACGGCTGTAGGCCCAGCAAGGGGTGCAGCGGCTCCTTCAGGATCGCGTCCGGGTTCTTCTCCGCCACCTCTTCGATCTCCACGCCCCCTTCGCTGCTGGCGATCAGGACCGGCGTTCCCTTGGCTCGGTCGAGGGTGATGGCGACGTAGTACTCCTTGGCGATGTCGACGCCGGGCGCGACGAGCAGGACGCTGACGGGCACGCCCTCGGGGCCGGTCTGGTTGCTGACCATGCGGTTGCCGAGCATGAACTCGGCCGCCTGCTTCACCTCGTCCTTGCTCTTGCAGAGCTTGACGAACCCCGCTTTGCCGCGCCCGCCGGCGTAGACCTGGGCCTTGACGACCACGAGATCGCCCTTGCCTTCACCCGCGAACTTGTCGTACGCGGCAACGGCCTCGTCGACGGACTTGGCCGTCTCGGCGGCGGGCACGGGCACGCCGTAGCCGGAGAGGAGATCGCGGGCTTGGTACTCGTGGATCTTCATGGGCACCAGAGTACGCGCGGCGTTAGACTTTCGCTATGGCAGCCACAACCTTGCAAGGCGAGCGGCGATTCGCGGTCATCGAGGCCGACTGGGGCCCGACGATGGTGCCGCGGCTGACCGTCGACGAGTATTACGAGCTCATGGACCGCATCGGCATGGGCGGGCAGAACCAGTGGGAACTCATCGACGGTTACATTCGCCTCATCGACCGCAGCGCATCAGGACAATCTCGAAATACGATGAGCCCGCAGCACGCTTACGCCGTCGAATCGCTCGCCGAGTTGAAGCCGCAGTTCAAGGCCCGTGGCTGCTTTCTCAAGGTCCAGACGGACGTTCGGCTTGGCGATGGCTCGGCACCGATTCCCGATGCGTCAGTCGTGGTCGGCACGCTGCGCGACTATCAACACCAGCATCCAGACCCCAGCGAAACGCTCTGCGTCATCGAGGTCGCCGACTCCTCCCTCGGCTTCGACCTGGGCGAAAAGCTCCGCCGCTACGCCGCGGCGGGCGAGCGGATGTACGTGGTGCTCAACGTCCGCGAACGATCGGCCATCGTCTTCACCCAACCGTCCGGCGAGGGCTACGCCACCCGCCGCGATCTGGCGGCGGACGACACGCTCGCCCTGCCGACGGCTGACGGCCCCTTGGTCGAGGTGCGCGTCGGCGACCTGCTGCCGAGGGCCTCCTAGGTCGTGTTGCGTAACTTGCAGGGTGGGATTCATCCCACCATCGGGAGCGACCGGAGGTGGGATAAATCCCACCCTACAAGTTACGCAACAGGACCTAGTCACCTCCCCCATCCCCAAACCGCGTTGCAACGCAACGCTGGTCTGAGCGAGCGAAGACCAACTCTTCATTCGCCGGACCAGCGTTGCGTAGCAACGCGGCTTGGTGCGCTGCGGGGATAATCCACCTACCGCGCCCCTTGGTAGAGGTAGAGCATTCGCGGCGACGACGCCTCGTGCAGCAGTTCGACTGCAAGCGACTTGGCCGAGTCACCGTCGAGTGTCACGGCCGGCGACGCCGCGGCGGAAAACCCGAGTTCTTCCAGCAGCGTCGGCGGGCGGTCGTAGCGGATGACGTGCGGGTTGCTCAGCCCAGCGTCCGTCGCCAGAGCCGCCAGGGTGTCGTCCAGGAAGCCGATCGCGTCGACCAGCCCCAGGTCCAGCGCGTCGGGGCCGAGGAAGATCGCTCCGCTGGCGGCCTCGTCGACGGTGGCCTCGGCCGCGGCAATCTGGCTGCCGCGCTGTGTCTCGACGACGCGGCGGAACAGGTCGTACTGGCTGTTGAGCAGCGTCTTGACGTCCGCCAAATCCTCCGCGTCGGGCCGCTCGAAGGAGTCGAGCGAGTTCTTCTTGGGCGAACCTTCGGCGACGATCGTCTCCAGCTTGATGCCCGTCTTCTCCGCAAATCCGGCGAGTTGCGGGTACTGGATCAGCACGCCGATGCTGCCGGTGATGGTCGTCTCCTGCGCGAAGATCTTGTCGGCCGCGCACGCCAGGAAGTACCCGCCGCTGGCGGCGACGTCGTTCATGTGGACGTAGACGGGCACGTCCTTTTTCGCCTTGAACTTCAGCAGCGCGTCGTACATCTCGTGCGAGTCGGTTACGGTCCCGCCGGGCGTTGAAATAAGCACGAGAACGGCCTTCACGTTCGCGTCGTTGGCCGCCTTCTCCAGGTGGCGGTGAAACCGTTGCTCGGTGGGGTCGAGGATCAGCCCTTCGACGGGAATGACGGCGATGCTCTGGCTGCGCTGGCCGGTCGTGACGGTCTTGGTCACCACCCCACCGCTAGCCCCGCCGCCCGACGCGACGACGCCGACGACCAGGAACAGCACGACCACGAAGACGCCGACGAACGCGAGCAGGCCCGCGAGGGTCAGCAGCGTGTTCCGCAGGGCGTGGCTTTTGCGCGGCGGCGGTGGATACATCATCGGCGGCGGCGGGTAAAATCCCGGCGGCGGCATCGGCGGACGCGGCCCGTTCCCCTGCGGCGGCGGTGGCGGTGGTGGCGGCTGAGCGCCGGGCTGTGCGGGATGGAGCGTGCCGCGCGGGTCCACGGGCGGCTGGCCGCCACCGGGCGGGGGCGGGGGCAATTCATCGGGCATGACGTATCGTACGGCCCTCGGACTCGACGCCGAGCGCCACGTCCCGAACGCTCCATATCCCCCCGACGCCGGAGCGGAAGCTCCGGGTCGTGCCGGGGCAACGGGGGGCTCGTGTGCAAGAAGACTCGGAGTGACCCGGAGCTTCCGCTCCGGCATCGAGGGTGCGCGCGAGGGCAGGTTGTCAAAGCGAGCGTTAACGCGGACGGTCGACCGTGTCGCGAGGCGCATATCGTCTCGACACGATGGGCGCGAGCGACCGCGATTACAACCGCAGCTATCCGGGCGGCCCCCAGGATGGGCTGGCGCGCGTGAGCGGCTGGATTATGAACGGCCGCGTGCACCTGTACGAAGCGTGGGGCATTCGCGTCGCGCTGCACTCGACGTTTGTTCTCTACATTGCCATCTCGCTTCTGTTCAACTGGACGCAGGGGTACGACCTGCCCGACAAGATCGCGACGCTCTCGCTCCTGTTCGGGCTCGTGCTGTTGCACGAGTACGGGCACTGCTTTGGCGCGCGGGCCGTGGGCGGCACGGCCGAAGACATTCTGATGTGGCCGCTGGGCGGGCTGGCCTTCACGCAGTCGCCGCGCCGGCCGCTGCCCGCCTTCATCACGACGGCGGCCGGTCCGGCGGTGAACCTGGTTGTCTGCACGCTCTGCCTGCTCGTGCTGTCGTTCACGCTGAACAACTTCGGCGGGCTGAGCTTTGGGTCGCTGTTCAACCCGTTTCGCTTCCTGATTCCGTACGAAGTCGCCCTCAGCTACGGCGACCCGACGTTCTGGGTCTGGTACTGCTTTAAAGTCAGTTGGCTGCTCTTTTGCTTCAATGTCTTCCTGCCGATTTTCCCGCTCGACGGCGGGCGGATGGTGCAGGAGGTTCTCTGGGCCCGCATGGGCTACTACCGGTCGATGGTCATCGCGACCTTCACGGGACAAATCGGCTGCGGCGTGCTCGCCGTGGTGGGGCTGTGGCAGCGGAACTTCATGCTGATCGTGCTCGGCGTGCTCTTTTTCATCCACAACCGCCAGCTCCACCAGCAGATCAAGGCCGCCGGGCCGCATGCCTTCAACGAGGAGGACGACGAGCCGTGGCGGCAGTCGCTGCGGATCGATCCCGACGCCCCGGCCAAGACCAGCCTGATGGAGAAGCGCCGCCGCGTTAAGGAGCAGAAGGCCGCCGAACGCGAGGCAGCCGCCATCGCTCAACTCGAGGCCGACGTCGACGCCATCCTCGACAAAATCCACCGCCAGGGCATGAACTCCCTGTCAAGGCGTGAGAAGCAAACGCTCGAACGGGCCCGGTCCCTTAAATGATGACCAGCGTGTTTCAGCAGTGCATCGACCCCGACTGCGGCGAGACGCTCGACGTCCGCACCGTCGCCGTCGCCTGCCCCAAGTGCGGCGGGCTGCTCGACGTCCGCTACGACTGGCCAAACCTGCCGACGCCCACGTCGCTGCACGCCTTTGACGCTCGTCGCGCCTCGCTTGATCCGCTCGACCAAAGCGGCGTTTGGCGGTTCCGCGATCTGATGCCGTTCTTCGGCGACGAGTCGGGCATCATCACGATCGGCGAGGGCCGCACGCTCTTGCAGACCGCCGACCTGCTCGCGGCCGACATCGGCCTGCCCGCGGGCTCGTTGCAGTTGCAGTACGAGGGGTTTAATCCCAGCGGCAGCTTCAAGGACAACGGCATGACGGCCGCGTTCACGCACGCGAAGATGGTCGGTGCCGCGACCGTCGCCTGCGCCAGCACGGGCAACACGTCGGCGGCGCTGGCGCTTTACGCGAGCCTGAGCGGCTTCAAGGCCGTCGTCTTCGTCGGCAGCGGCAAGATTGCCTTCGGCAAGCTCAGCCAGGCCCTCGACTACGGGGCCACCACGCTCCAGGTCGACGGCGACTTCGACGACTGCCTCCGCCGCGTCCGCGAACTCGCCGAGGACGCGACGTCGGGCGTGTACCTGATGAACAGCGTCAACCCCTTTCGCCTCGAAGGGCAGAAGGCGATCATGTACCGCGTGCTCGAGGCACGCGGCTGGCGCGTGCCGGACTGGATCGTCGTGCCCGGCGGAAACCTGGGCAACACGAGCGCGTTCGGCAAGGCGTTCATGGAACTGAAGAAGCTTGACCTGATCGACCGCGTGCCGCGCCTGGCCGTCATCAACGCCAAGGGTGCGAACACGCTGGCGCGGCTCTACAACGAGCGGGACCTGCGATGGAATAACGGTCGGTTCGACCGGGACGTGACGGCGCAGTTCTTCGCGGAGATGGACGCGAGCGGCCACCGCGCCAAAACGGTCGCCAGCGCCATCGAAATCGGCCGGCCGGTGAACTTGCCCAAGGCGCTGCGGGCACTCGACTTCACGAACGGCGTCGTACGGGAGGCGGACGATGATGCCATCCTCGATGGCCGCGCCCGCGTCGCCCGCTTCGGCTACGGCTGCGAGCCCGCGAGCGGCGCGACGATCGCCGGCGTAAGACAACTCGTCGAAGAAGGTGTCATCAAACCGGGCCAGGACGTCGTCTGCATCCTGACCGGCCACGAGCTCAAGGACACCGACCGCACCGTCGACTACCACCTCGGCGAACGTCCCGGCAAGCTCGCGAACCCGCCGGTGAAGGTTGCGAACGACCTCGACGCCATCCGCGCCGCCCTCGCGTCGTGATAGGGTTTTGGCATGTTGAAGATCGCCGTCGCCGGGGCAAACGGGCGTGTGGGATCGCTGCTGGTCAAGCTGATCGACGACGCGGACGATCTGACCCTCGCCGCAGCGCTCACGCGGGAGGATCGCGAGCTGCCGGGGTGCGACGTGCTGGTCGACTTCTCCTCGCCGGACGGTTTTCGCCACTGGCTTGGCGTCTGCCGCTCGAGCGGGACGGCCTTCGTCAGCGGCACGACCGGGCTGGCCGACACGGACCTCGCCCTGCTCGATGACGCCGCGGCGGAGATCGCGGTGCTCCACGCGACCAACACGAGCCTCGGGGTGGCGTTGCTGAACCGGCTTGCGGCGCAGGCGGCCGTGGCGCTGGGGCCGGAGTTCGACATCGAGATCGTCGAGGCGCACCACCGCCACAAGAGGGACGCCCCCAGCGGCACCGCGGCGACGCTGGCCGACGCGGTGCTGGCGGCACGGGGCCAGTCGCGTGACGCGCTCGACTTCGGCCGGGTCGGCATGACCCCGCGCGAGCCCGGCCGGGTCGGCGTTCACTCGCTGCGGATGGGCGACGTCGTCGGGGAGCACACGGCCCACTTCGCGGCCGAGGGCGAGCGGCTGGAGATCACGCACAAGGCGACAAGCCGCGCGACGTTCGCCCGCGGCGCGCTGCGCTGCGCGCGCTGGATCGCCGGCCGGGCGCCGGGCCGACACATGATTGAGGACGTGCTGGGCTTGGCGTGAGGTCGTGCATCGCGCGGGGGAGGCGGTAAACTGTTCCGGCATGCGCTGTACTCGAAGTCTTCCTGTCGTGCGTTGGGTCCACCAGTCCGCCAGTCTGTTGGTCACCGCGGCAATGGTGCTGGCCTGCTCGACGCCGCTGCGCGCGGCAAGGCCGACCTTGAACGCGGCGCAGGAAGCGTTCGAGACGCCCGAGATCGACCCGCGTGAAATCGACCGCGCCATCCGCCGGGCGGTCCAGTACCTCTACGACACGCAGGACGACGAACTTCTCTGGGAAGACGTGGCGTACGACCAACGCGAGCGGTCGGAGCGCGACCCGACGCAGGTCGCTCCCGCCGGCGCCAAGGGCGGGCAGTGGGGCGGCAAGACGGCGCTCGCTACCTACGCCCTGCTCGCCGCGGGCGAGGATCCGGAGAACCCCAAGCTCGCCAAGGCGATCGCCGGGCTGACGCAGGCTGATATCGTCGGCGTCTACGCGCTGGGCGTGCGGGCGCAGGTCTGGCTGCAACTGCCGCGCAAGCGCGAGTACCAGCAGGCGATGCGGCGGGACTGGCAACTGCTGGGCGAGGCGATCCAGGGCAACAACATCGCCCAGCGCGGCAAGAACTTCACGAACGACAACTTCGGCCTATTCGATTACCTGCCAAGCGAGTCCAACCGCGTCGACCTGAGCGTGAGCCAGTACGGCGTGCTGGGGCTGTGGGCGGCCAACCAATACGGCGCAGAGGTTCCGCAGGCGTACTGGGAGGCGATGGAGAACGCTTGGCTGCGCTGGCAGCAGGGCGACGGCGGCTGGGCCTACGCCGGCGAGCCGATTTGGCGCGAGGACCTGCAAAAGCCCACCAGCATGAGCATGACCGCCGCCGGCGTGGCGTCGCTGTTCATCACCCAGGACTACCTGCACGCTAACAACGGCATCGACTGCCGCGGCAACATCACTAATCCCGCGATCGAGCGCGGGATGGCCTTTCTGATCGAGGGCTTCCCGTACCTCGTCCACCGCCGCACGATCGACGAGAACGCCGACCCGGTGCTGGCCAGGAAGACCAACTACGGACCCTACGACTCCAACAACTACACGCTCTACGGCATCGAGCGCATCGGCGTGGCGAGCGGGCTGAAGTACCTGGGCAGCCTCGACTGGTACGCCGAGGGCGCCCGCCACCTGCTCGAAAAGCAGGGACCGCGCGGCAACTGGGGCGGGACAGTTGACACCAGCTTCGCCCTGCTCTTCCTGACCCGCGGGCGCGAGCCGGTCTTCATGAACAAGCTCGGCTACGCCGCCGGCGAGGGCGACGGCCGGCGCGTGGGCACCTGGAACCAGCGCCCGCGCGACGTCGCCAACCTCGCCAAGTACGTGCGCGAGGTTGACGAGCGCGGCATCAACTGGCAGGCCATCAACTTCGGCGCCATAGCCGACGCCGACGTGGAGGCCGTCGCCCGCGAGCTACACGACGCGCCCGTCAGCTACCTCGCCGGCAGCCAGCCGCTGGCGTTCACCGACGCCGAGACGAACGCCCTCAAGCGGTACGTTCAGGAGGGCGGACTGCTGCTGGGCAACGCCGACTGCGGCAGCCAGGCCTTTGCCGACAGCTTCGTCGCCCTCGGCGAGTCGATGTTCGCGGAGAGCGGCGGGTACGTGTTCCGCGTGCTGCCCGACGACCACCCGATCTACACCGACCAGAAGTTCAACCTCAAGGCCATGCGCCGCAAGCCGCGGCTGCTCGGGCTCTCCAACGGCGTGCGCGAGCTGATGGTACTCATCGCCGACCAGGACCTGGCCCGCGACTGGCAGCTCTACAACCGCAGCCGCGAGGACTCCTTCCAAATCGGCACAAACGTCTACCTGTACGCCGTCGACAAGCAGCCGCAGCCGTTCAAGGGCAACACCCACCTTGTCGACGCCGACCCCAACGCCACCACGGACAAGTCGCTCAAGCTCGCGCGGCTGATGTACGAGGGCAACCCCGACCCCGAGCCGGCCGGGTGGGTGCGCCTCGCGAACGTGCTGCGCAACGAGCATGGTCTGGACCTGAGCGTTGAACCCGTCGCCCTCGGCGCCGACGGCCAATCGCTCGACGGCTACGACGTGGCCCACCTCACCGGCACGGGCGAGGGCGCCCCCACCGCCGAGGAGTTCGAGGCAATCAAGGCGTTCGTTGAGAGCGGCGGCACGTTGATTGTCGATGCCGCCGGTGGCGACGCGACGTTTGGGCAGACGATTGAGACCCGCCTGCGTGCCGCCTTCGGCGAGGCCGCGAGCGGGCTGGGCGAGGTGCTGCCGACAGCGCACCCGCTCTACCGTGCCACGGGCGAGCCGATCGAGCGCGTCGATTACCGCCTGTTCGCTCGCCGTGCCGTTGGCAGCGCCAACACGCCGCGCCTGCGCGGCATCGAACTCGACGGCCGCCTCGCGGTGATCGTCAGCAACGAGGATCTGTCCAACGGCCTGGTCGGCGCCCCCGTCGGCGGTGTGATTGGCTACGAACCCGCCGACGCCACCCGCCTGATGACCGCCGCCCTGCTCTACACCGCGCAACCCGACGCGCAGTGACCCGAAAGCCGGTCGAACAGGGGACGTACCGAGTTCACCCCATGCCAAGCCTGCTCGACCGCCTCGATCAAACGCCCGTCGCCGTGGTCGACGTCGAGACCACCGGCGCCAGCCCGCGCTTCGGCGACCGCGTGACCGAGGTCGGCATCGCCCGCTACGACGGCGGCGTGCTGGCGCGGGAGTTCGCGGCGCTGGTCGACCCCAACCGCCGCATCCCGCCGAGCATTGTGGCTTTGACCGGCATCTCGCAGGAGATGGTCGCGGGCCAGCCGACGTTCGCCGATCGGTTGGAGGACATCCTTGGCGGCCTTCGCGGCGCGGTGATCGTCGGGCACAACGTGCGGTTCGATCTGGGATTTCTCAGCGCCGAGGTTCGCCGCGCCGGCTCGACGCTGACGAACGAACTAGGCAACGCCCACGTCCTCGACACGGTCCGCATCGCCCGCCGCCGCTTTGGCCGCGGGGGCAACGGGCTGCAAAAGCTGTCGCGTCGCCTTGGCGTGGAGCCGACGGCCGCCCACCGCGCGCTCGCCGACGCGGTGACAACGGGCCAAGTGCTCGAAATCCTGCTCGAGCCCTGGGGCGGCTTCGGGTGCACCCTGCTCGACGCGCTTCAAGCGCAAGGCGGCCCGATGCCCTTGGAGCCGGCGGCCGAGGAGGGCCTGCTCGATCTCCCCGCCGACCTAGCCCAAGCGCTGGAATGTCGCGGCCGGGTCAGGCTGTTCTACCTCGACGCCCGCCGCAAGGAGAGCGTGCGGACGGTCGAGCCGATCGAGGTGCGGCAATTCCGCGGAACCGCCACGCTGATTGCCCACTGCCACCTGCGGGGCGACCGGCGGACGTTCAAGCTCGACCGCATCGTGCGCGTCGAACGCCTTGCCGACGCCGCGGTGGAATGAGCGATCTGCTACATTGCCCGCATGCGACAACAACGGCCGCGCGGTCCTGGGCAACGAGCGTTCCTGATCGTCCTCCTCGCGTTGCTCGCCCTGTCAGCAACGGCGGTGGGGGCGGTGGCGGCGGTGGTGGCGGCGCAGGTCGAGCGGGCGTCGGCGGTCGTCGCGATCACCGGCCAGATGCAGAACCGCCGGCCCGTCGAGATGCAGACGGTCCAGGCGATGCTCCTGACCACGTCAATGCTTGATGGCACGCTGTGCGACGGGCTTGGCATCAATGATCCCGCCTCGGTGCGGCCCGCGGTGCAGTTGGAGATCGCCGAGGCCGGCAACCAGGCGATGACGCTCACGGTCCTGGTCCTGACCGACAACCTGCCCGACGGCGCGGAGGTGTCGGCCGCCAAGGTGCTCGACGCCCTGATCGAGCGCGGCAACCGCGCCGTGTCGCGGCTCGGCGGCGACGACGTCGAGGCGATGCGGCGCGAGTTGGAGCGGGCCCAGCAAGCCCTGAAGGAGTTGTCTGCACAGGCGGAGGAGCTGGCGCGGGACGTGTCGCAGGCGCAGGCGGAGGTCTATCGGGCGCAGGCGGCGCTTCAGGAGGCGCAGCGCCGGACGTCGACGCGCGGGCCGAGCGTGGAGGGGCCGCTTCGGTCGAGCCGCGCGCAGCTCGCGGCGCTGGAGCGGGCGTTGCCGGAGGTGCGGGAATTCGCCAGGCAGATGAGCCCGATCGACGCGGCGCAGCAGGATCTGATCACGCTGTTGGAGGAGACGGTCGAGCGCCTTGAGGCCGAGGTCGAGGCGGGGGTGGCGACTCCGATGGATGTGCTGCGGGCGAAGGTGCAGCTTGCCGAGGCCCGCGTGGCGGCCGCGGAGCGGGCCGAGCCGGACGATGGCCCGCTGGCGCGGTGGGTCAATCAAATGATGGAGCTTCGCCTGCGCATCGCCCAGTACGAGGCCCAACTCGAGCCCGACGACGACCCCGCGACGCGGCCGGCCGAGGCAAGCGTCGAGACGCTTTCCGCGGGGTACAACGCCCTGCAAGTCAAACTGAACCAGCTTCAGCAGGACCAGCGAATCGCCCAGCAGGAGCTGTCGCTGGCTCGCAACGGGGAGCAGCAGGTTCAGAATCAGATGCGCAACGCGGGCGAACCGCCGCGCCTGGTGCGCCTCGGCGGGAGCGAGCAGTGAGGCGAGTTTTCGCGGGAATAATCGCGATGGCGTTCGCCGCGATCGCGACGGCCGGGCCGGTCGAAGGCTTACGCGAGGCGGCCGAGCGGCGGTATCACGAGGCGGTCATCGATGCTGCCGCCGCGTTGCTGGGCGACCTGCCAACCGGCCTGTCCGGCGCCGGCTATCGCCTGCCGCTCGGCGAGCCGCTGGGCTACTTCACCGACAGCGCCCTGATCGGCGAGCGTATCGCCTACGTGCGCAGCCGGAGCGTGGAGTTCCCGTGGCAGGCCGACCCGCGCCGCCTGAACGTGCCGCCGCTCGACCCGCTGCCCATCGGCGGCGACGCCGACACAACCGGTGGCGACGCGATCACCGCGATCGATCTCGCCACCGGCCGGCCCCTTTGGACCCGCCTCGCCGCAAGTCGCACGCGCTGCGCGATCGACCCACTCGACGACTCGCTGTGGGCGTGGAATGTGTTCGACCTCGACGTCGTGCAACGCTTCGACGCGACCACCGGCGCAGTGGCCGAGGAACGCCCGCTGCCCCCGGCACCGAAGCTCCGGCGCAATCGGCGCGACGATCGCTGGGACGTGCGCGGCCTGGTCGTCGGCGGCCGGCGCATGTGGTCGCCGGTCGACGCCGCCGCGGGCAATGACATCACCCGCGGCTGGCAGCTCGACCTCGACGCGGGCACGCGGCAGGATTACGTGCACCACCCGGCGCTCGTTCCGCCAAAGGGCCGGGCGCGGCTGAATGTGCAGGTTCGCTACGACGGCCAGCCGCTTGGCGTCGGCACAGGCGTCTCGCTCTCGCGGGAGCTGATCGGGCAGAACATGCACGAGCAACTCTGGCAGCACGACGTGCCGGGCGTGCTTTGGACGCTGCCCGTCTGGCTGCCCACCACCCCCACGGACGACTCCGACAACCCGCACGGCGGCGACGTGCTGGTCGTCGGCGGCGAGCCGGGCGAGCGGGCGTTCGTCCGCCGGCTCGATGGTGCCAGCGGCGCGCCGGTCTGGACCTGCCCCCTCGACGGCGACGCGTTCACGCCTGGACCCGACGCCGACGGCAGCGTCGGCACGCCGCGTGGCTGGACGTCGTTGGGGCTCGTCACCCTGCCGGCCATCGGCCCCGCCGTGGCGGCTTTGTGCGATGACGGCACTGTCGTCCTCCTCAATCCCGACGATGGCCTACGCCTCGGCAGCGCACGATTCGGTGTGCATCCCGACGAAAGGCTTCGCAACCGCACGACGCGCTTCCTTGCCCCCGCGGGCGTTGCGAACGGGCGGCTGGTAACGGTGTCGATGGACGCCGTCGAGGCCCAGCCGCTCGGGGCGGTGCTGCAACGGGTGCCGGGCATTGCAAGCCAAGTCGGTGAGACGCCCGCCGAGGCGATCCTCTGGTCGATGCGTGCCCGCTCGCTCATTGCGTTGGACCGGACTGGCGAAGCGGTCGAGGCGGCGCAGCGCGTGGCCGGGCTGACGCCGACCGACCCGGCCGCCTGGAAATTGCTGGCCGACGCGACGGATTCTGTCGCCCCGCGCGTGGTGGCGATGCGGCTCGCCGGCCGCGAGCACGACGCGACGCTGGCGCGCACCCACGGCCTCGCGTGGCGGCTGCCGACGGGGCCGATCGCCGCGCCCACGGCGCCGATGGGGGCGGTGCTGCTGGTCGCGACGAAGGACGCGCCGGAACTTCTCGAAATTGACCCGTTCGCCCTGCGCGTGATCGGCACGCGCGAGATGCCGTACGGGCCCGACTCGCTCTGGCTCGACGGCCGCGAGCTTTGGCGAAGCCGGGGGAAGCCCGGCGTGATCGCGACGTTCTCGGTCATCCCGCGCCCCTGGGCCGGCCCGCCGGACGGGTCGCCCAATCACGCCGGCTGGCCGACGCTGCACCCGAACGACCCGCTGCTGTGGAACGCCAACCGGATCGCGCGACCAAGCGGCTTCCGCGACGAGCGCTGGACCGCCCGCCGGCGCAGCGACGCGCCGCCCACGCGGGTCGGGCAGTCGATGGTCCGGCCGCTCGCCGGCGGCGGATCGCTCGTGCTCGATCTGCGATCGATGGACGTGACCGAGCACCCGCCGCGATCGCCGTCTCCCGAGGCGTTGCGGCCGACCGACGAGAACCTCCGCCGCAACCGCGATGTCGATGGGCAGGGCTGGACGCTCGAACCGCTGCCCGGTCGCCCGCTCGGCTACGGGCCCGGCGGGATTTACCGGCTCGACGCGCAGTCTCGCCCAATCGCCCCGCCGCTGGTCGCGACGGACGCGCCGGTCACGCACCTCGCGGCGAACCTCGATCAGTCGCGCCTTGCCGCCGTCGTCGGCGCCGGTCAGAACGCCCGCCTTTTGACGCTCCGCGGCGACGCGGAAGACGGGCCGCTCTCGTCGTACCAGGTCGAGCGTGCCGTCGACGTCGATGTCGGCCCGCTGTTCGACGGCCCGTTCGGGCGGCTGCTGCGACTTGAGGACGGCAACGGCGGCGGGTTCTTCTTCGCGGGCGCGGAACTCGTGTTTGTGGCCGATGATCCGCACCGGCCCGCGTGGCGATTCACGTTGAACGTCGATCCCGACGCCCACCCGAACGACGACGCCTATCGCGACAACACGTTCGGCACGCCGCGCGTCATCGGCCGGCGGCTCTTCGCCCCGCGTCGCGGCGGCGACGTGTTCGTCTTTGACATCGAAACGCTGGTGGCCGGCTCAGCGGACTGACGCCTGCGGCGTGGGCTCGGCGCGCTGGTAGCGCGCGTCGAGGCTGGCGGCGGCGCGGAAGTGGCGGTCGGCGGCGGTTTGGTCGCCGCGCCGGGCCAGCGCGTGGGCGAGGTGCCAGTGGACCCCGGCCGGCTCGAGCACGTTCGCGAGCTGCGACGCCGCCTCCTGCAAGCGGCCGTCGCGGGCCAGCAGCATGCCGAGGTTCACCCGCGCCGTCTCGTGCGCCGGGTCGACGCTGATCGCGTGGCGGTAGCTCGCCTCGGCGTCCTTGGGCTCGTCGCCGGCCTCCTGGCAGATGGCGAGGTTCACCCAAGCGGCGGCCGCGCCGTCGGTGGCGTGGACGTACCGCTCCCACAGGGCAATCGCCTCGTCGAACTCCCCCTCCTCCGTGTGGATCACCGCCAGGCGGAAGAGCGAGGGCGCGTGCTGCGGGTCGAGGGTAATCGCCTTCTCGTACTGCTCGACGGCCTTGCCGCGCTGGAGCCGCGCCTGCCGCTGGGCCTCGACCGCCCCGCGTGGCTGGCCACGACCGGCGGTGCTGCTGGTGCTGGTTTCGTGGAACTGCCCGGCCGCGAAGTAGGTGTCGGCCGTGACGTTGGGCTCCTGCTGGAAGATGTCGCCACCCTCGCGTGACCCGCCGAGCCCGAGGCCGGCGTAACTGTCGTCCTTAGACTGGCAGCCCGCCACCAGCGCGATAACGAGGGCGAGGAGCAGGCTGGCGGTGCGGAGGGTCATGGTCATGGTGATGAGCCCGAAGAGCCGGGGCTAGTCATGGATCGGCGTCGCCGACCGTGCGCCGGAAGGGCGCCGCCTGTCCGCCACGGTTATCGGAACGGAATGCCGGCCCGCGACCCGATGCCGCAACCCCGCACGTGCAGGCGTCGGTCGACGTAGAACAAGGCGGTGCCTCACGTTTTGCCAACGCTCGCCCTGCTGCCGGCCGACGCGTCGCTGCGCGGCGGGGCGATCGACGGGCTGTGGGTCGCGTTCGGCATCGTGGCGGTCGTGGCGTTGCTGGTGGTTCACTTGGCGCTGCTGGTCGCCTGGCTGCGCCCGAGATCGAGCGGACGGCGCTGGCCGACGTTCGCGTGGTCGCTTGTGGCGCTCGTGGGATTGGTCGGCCTGTTCGTCGCGAGCGACCGGACGTGGGAGCAGCTCAAGGCTGACCGCAACGCCGACGCCGCGGCGGTCGACGTGCAGCGCGTCTACGTGATCGGCGAACGCTTCGCGTGGAGCGTCGTCGGCGCCGGGCCGGACGGCACGCCGGGAACGTACCTCGTTTTTCCCCTAGAAGCCGACGAGTTCTGGCCGTCGGATGCAAGCGGCCCCGTCACCTTTCGCGGCGTCGCCGGCCCGCTTGCGCTGCCCGAGGCCGACCGCGCCGCGGCCGTCGCGGCGTACGTCGATACGCTCAACCCGCTCGGCAAAGACTTCGCCGACCACGCCGGCGTCGACGACGACTGGCGGGGCGCCCTCGGCCGCGAGATTGTCGTCGAGGCGAACCGGCCGGTCGAGGTGTGGCTGGGCAGCAAGGACGTGATCCACGACTTCTTCGTCCCCGCGCTGCGCGTGAAGATGGACGCCGTGCCGGGCCTGACGGGCAAGGTGCGGTTCACCCCCACGGTGCCGGGCCGGTACGACCTGCTGTGCGCCGAGTTCTGCGGCTGGGGGCACTCCACGATGGTCGGCACGCTCATCGTGACACCGGGGGACGGACAGTGAGGCCATCACGCATTGGCCCGGCGTTCCTGTGGATTTCGGCCGGAATCGCAGTGTTCGCGGGGCTACTCGCGCTGGCGATGCGCTGGTCGCTCGCGTGGCCGGGCGAGCGCGTGCCGGTCTTCGGGGGCATGCACGACTGGCCCGACGGCGCGATGCCGGCAACGACGTACGCGAAGAGTTTCACGCTCCACGGCACGCTGATGATCTGGGGTGTCGTCGTGCCGGCGATCGCGTGGGGGCTGGGCCTGACGTGCGTGCCGCGACTGCTGGGCGAACGTCGCGTTCGCCTTGAGCGGGCGGCAAAGCTCGGGCTTGCGTTGCACCTGTTGGCGTTGGCGATTTTGCTCGTCGGCTGGGCGTCGAGCGGGTGGACCGGCTACGCGCCGCTCGCGAGCCAGTACGAAGTCGGCGCACGCTGGGTGCCGTTCGCGCCAGACGCGGCGTCGTGGCTCCGAGTCGAAACGGGTGCGGGTTGGGACCGTCGACAGTCGTCGTGGTCAGCGCTGGCGCTCTACGCGAACCTCGTCGTCGCGATCGTCGCAGCGCGCGTCACCCTCTCTCGAAATCCCGGTAGCTGCGTGTCCGTGACACGCAGTCGGAAGGGAGTGCGTGTCACGGACACGCAGCTACCGCGACGATTGTTGACGATCGGGTTTGCGATTGCGTTCGGATTGAGTTGGACCCTCGCGATGCAGCGCGTCGCGTTCGACGGGCAAACGGCGTGGTTCTGCGCGGTGGCACTGTGGGCGACCAGCGGATGCGCCGTCGCGGTGTCGCTGCTGACTTCAATCGCGCTGCGGTCGAGACCCGGCCGGGTCGCAAGCGCCGTCTGGGGCTGGGGCGCCGCCGCGGCGGTCGGGCTGCTGGCGGGGCCGGTGATCGTGGTGGCGATGCTCGCCAACCTGCTCGACGCCCACAGGCTGACAGCCTTCTTTCTTGCCGATCAAAGCGGGCAGCCGCTGCTGTACCAACATTTGTTCTGGTTCTACGGCCACCCGCTGGTCTACCTGATGATCCTGCCCGCCTACGGCCTGGCGACGGATGCCCTGGCCAGGACGCACCGCCTCGATTATCGCCTCGCCCCCGGCCATCGCCTTGCCGCCGCGTGCATCGTGACCGTTGCCACGCTCGGCTTCGGCGTCTGGGCGCACCACATGTTCCAGAGCGGCCTCGACCCGAAGTCGGCCTTGGTCTTTAGCGCCGCGAGCATTCTGATCGCCGCGCCGTCGGCCACGCTCGTGGTGATCTGGATCCGCCTGCTCGCCCGCCGCACGCTCAAGCCGACGGCTTCGACGTGGGCGGCGGTCGCCTTCGTGTCGCTGTTCGTCGTCGGCGGGCTTAGCGGCCTGGTGCTGGCGGCGCCGGCGATCAACGTCCACCTGCACGACACCTACTTCGTCGTCGCCCACCTGCACTTCACCCTCTTTGGCGGGGCAATCTTCGGCCTGCTGATCGGCCTCTACGACCTCGGCCCGCGCTTCCTCGGGTTGCGCTGGAACGTCACACTGGCGAAAGCGCATGTGGCGACGACGTACCTCTGCTTCGTCGGCACGTTCGGCGCGATGCACCTCCTCGGGGCAATCGGCATGCCCCGCCGCTACGCCGACCCATCGAGCATTCCGCGCTTCGCCGACTACGCCGTCTGGCAGCAGTTGATGACCATCAGCGCCATCGGCCTCGGGCTGGCGCAACTGCTGCTCGTGGCGAATGTCGGGGTCGCCCTCTGCGGCCGTTTGTCGCGAAGGCAACGTCGTCGCCGCGAACCCGTCAAATCGGCGGTCGGTAAACTCTTTCAGCCGTGAGCGAACCGCTGTCCCATCCTCCCAGCCGCACGGTCTTCTGGCTCGCGCTGGCGACGACGGTCGCGATGTTTCCGCTGATCTGGATGGGCGGGCTCGTCACGAGCAAGGGGGCGGGCATGAGCGTGCCGGACTGGCCCAACACCTTTGGCTACAACATGTGGGCCGTCCCGTGGGGCCAGTGGGTTGGCCAGCACGCGGGGGGTGTGTTTTACGAGCATTTGCACCGACTCTTGGGGACGGTCGTCGGATTCCTGGCGCTGCTGACGTGCTTCGCGAGCTTCGGATTCGGCGGCACGTGGGCGCGACGGCCGCTGGAGTTGGGCGGACTCGGCTGCCTCGCCATCGCCGCGGGCGGATACGCCTTGGCGGGGTTGGTGACGATGACGCCCGAGGGGGAGCAACGCCTCTCGCACCTGATCGGCCTCTTCGGCGGGCTTGGCATCACCGCCATCGCTGCGGCGCTGTTTCGCCGACCCGACCCCCGCGGCTGGGTCCGCACGCTCACCGCCACGTTGCTCTTATGCGTGATCGTGCAAGGCGTCCTCGGCGGGCTGCGCGTCGTGCTGGTCAGCACGGAGTTGGCGATGATCCACGGCGTGTTCGCTCAGGTCACGCTTTGCCTTGGCGGCTTCGTTTGCGTCGCGACGAGCCGGTGGTGGAGCGCTGCCGTTCGCGTTCCGTTGCCCGGCGTGACGTGGCCGGTCGCGTTGCTGCTGGTC
Source organism: Tepidisphaeraceae bacterium (assembly GCA_965214125.1). Classification (GTDB taxonomy): domain Bacteria; phylum Planctomycetota; class Phycisphaerae; order Tepidisphaerales; family Tepidisphaeraceae; genus CBDCBA01. The sequence goes on along the minus strand of CBDCBA010000004.1, from coordinate 92,048 downwards.
GTCTGCTTCGCGCAGCTCGGCATCGCGGCGGTGATGCGGCACAGCGACGCCGGGCTGGCGGTGCCGGACTTTCCGCTGCACTACGGCAAGGCGCTTCCGCCGACGGACCCCGGTTCGCTGCAAGCGGCCAACGCCGTGCGGGCGTGGGACTATCGCCTGCCGCCGGTGTCGATGGCGCAGGTGTGGCTGCACGTCGCCCACCGCATCGGCGCGGCCGTCGTGACCGTTGCCGCCCTCTTTGTCGCCTGGCGGCTCTGGCGGGTGGCGAAGGGGCGCGTGTTGATCCTGCTCGGGCTGATCGGCGTGCAGGTGGCGCTGGGAATCCTGACCGTCTGGTACGCCAAGCCCGCCGATTTGGCGACGCTGCACGTGGCGACGGGCGCGTTGCTCCTGCTCGCGGTTGCCTTGACCTTCGCCAGCGTCGCCCGCCAACACGCGGCGCGGCCGGCGCGGCGGCGCGTGAGCGAAGTCGTTCGCGCGACTTCGTCGGCTACCGTTGTTCCCGCTTGAGCGACCCAGTGACCACCGCCACCTCCCCCTCCGATCTGATCGGCGCAGCCAACGCCCCCGCGGGCGCGTCGAGGTGGGCGGCGGCTTACGAGCTGACCAAGCCGCGGCTGAACCTGCTGGTCCTCGTCACAACGGCCGTCGGCTTCTTCGCCGCCGCAGGTTGGATTGGAACGACGGGCAACTTCGCGACGTTCCTGAACTGCCTGCTCGGCACCGCCCTGACGGCCGCGGGGGCCGGCGTGCTCAACCAGTGGATCGAGCGCGACGTCGACGCCCGGATGCCCCGCACGCGCGCCCGGCCGTTGCCGACACACACGCTTTCGCCCGCGTTCGCCGTGATCCTCGGCACGGTGCTGGGCGTCGGCGGCACGCTTTGGCTGTGGTGGACGACCAACCCGCTCGCCGCGATGTTGGCGGCGGCGACGCTGGTGATCTACGTCGCGATCTACACGCCGCTCAAGTCGCGCACGCCCTGGTGTACGCTCGTCGGCGCCGTGCCGGGCGCGATTCCGCCGGCGATCGGCGTCGCGGCGGCCGGGGCGCCGATGTGGCCGCTGGGCGTGGGGCTCTTCGCGATTCTCTTCGCTTGGCAGATGCCCCACTTCTTCGGCCTGGCCACGCTCTACCGCGACGACTACCGCCTCGGCGGCCTGCGCATGCTCCCCGGAGAGCCCAATGGCCGACTCCGCACCGGCCGGCAGGTGATCCTCTTCGCCGCCCTGCTCCTGCCGCTCAGCCTGCTGCCGATCGTTTCGCCGAGCATCGGCTGGCTCTACGCGATTGCCGCCGTCGTGCTGGGAACGTGGTTCCTCGTCGTCTCGATCCGCATGGCCCGCGGCGGGCGGCCGGAGGCGAAGCGGCTGTTCCTGACGTCCATCGCCTACCTGCCCGCGCTGCTCGGCGCCTTGTGCCTCGACCGCCTTCTGTAGAGACTTTCGCTATGCCCACCCTTCGCCGCAAGTTCGCCACCCGTGCCCCGCTCGCCCTCGCCCTGCTGCTGGTCGGCGGGTGCGATTTGAAGGGGTGCCGCGACGACAACTCCAGCGGCCTGCCCGACTCCACCCGCCTCGATGATCTGCCGACCCCCACTTTTGGGGAAACGACGGTGGCCGGCGTCGTCACGTTCGACGGCCCCGTTACCGAGCCGACCGTCATCGGCACCAGCCCGCAGTGCGGCGACATGAAGGACGAGAGCGTGCTCGTCTCGAGCGACGGCGGACTGGCCAACGTCCTGGTCTACCTCGACGACGCCCCCGCCAGCAGCGGCGTTGGGCGCGATCCGGTCACGCTGAACCAAGACGGCTGCCGCTTCGAACCGCGCGTGCTCGGCGTACAGATCGGTCAGCCGCTGGAGGTCTCCAACGACGACCCGATGCGCCACAACGTCCACTACACGCCCGAGCGCAACCGCGACACCAACCTCGCCTTTGAGCCGAGCGACCCGCCGCGCACCGAGCGGTTCGGCGTGCCGGAGGCGAGCCCGGTGCGCGTCAAGTGCGACATCCACCCCTGGATGGCCGCCCACGTGGGCGTCTTCGCCCACCCGTTCTACGGCGTCACCGACAGCGACGGCGGCTACGCGATCGACCGCGTTCCCGCCGGCGACTACACGCTCGTCGCTTGGCACGAGGTCTACGGGAAGCAAGAGCAGCCCATCGTCGTCGCCGACGCCACGACCATCGACGCGAACTTCCGCTACGGACGCCCGCAGTAGCGAATCGCACGCAACCCCCACCAAACCCCCGCTGGTAGCTGCGTCGCAACGCGACGCAGGGGCGCCCGCGCGACTGAACGTGCCCCGTCCTCCCCTGCGTCGCGTTGCGACGCAGCTACCGGGCGCGGTGAGTCCAATCTGGCTCGCCCCAGTAGATGACGTTGTCCGATCCGGTGCGATCGACGACGATGCGGATGTGTTGAAGGTTCCCGACCCCCTCACGCCCCCGCCCGGCTGCCGCTGTGCCGAGGGTTTCAACGAGCATGTCTGGATCGCTCAGCATCGGGGCGGCTCAGTCGGCAACTGGATCACACTGATCGCCTGCACGCTCGTTGGCGTCGTGTTCATTGCGATCGGTGGAACGGTCGGCGGTTGCTTCGTTCTCGTTGGCCTCGCGCACCTCAACCCGGAGGCGTGGAACGTCCTCGACGCGCGCGACGGCAACGGGAACCCTGTGGCGTTCGACCCGGCGGTCGCCGCCCTCTTCGGCGGTACCGGATTGGCCGCCCTGGCGTTTGTCGGAACCTACGTGGCGGCGATGCTGAACGGGTGGTTGGGCCACACGCGGGTCCACCTCACGCCCCACGCGGGCCGCATCATCACCGGACTCGGGCTGCTGCGACGGACGCGGCACTTTAATCCCGCCAGCGTGCGGCGGATCGAGGTTTTTAAGGGCCACGCGGTCAACGGCAACGACGCCAGCGGAGCGATCTCGATGTGCCTTGGCCCGCACCCCGGCTTCGTGCGCGACCGGCTACGATTTGGGACGATGCTTTCTCTTTCGCGGCAGCAGTGGCTCGCCGGCGCGCTCGATCGGAAGCTGTCACGCAGTTGATGCCCGCGGCCGCCGTCTCTAGCATGGCGGCCCCTCATGCGCACCCCCTTCGTTGCCGGCAACTGGAAGATGAACCTCGACCGCGCGGCGAGCCTCGCGCTGGCCAAGCAGTTCGCCGACGAGGAGCATCCCGGCGTCGACGAAGGGTGTGCGCCGCCGTTTGTTTACCTTGATGCGGTTCGCCAGAACCTCGGCGATAAGGTGATGCTCGGGGCCCAGGATTGCTACTTCGAGAGCCAGGGGGCTTACACCGGCGAGGTGTCGGCGGAGATGCTCAAGGATGTCGGCTGCCAATTCTGCCTCGTCGGTCACAGCGAGCGGCGGCACATTCTCGGCGAGCCGTCGGAACTGCTGGCGAAGAAGGCGTCGGCCGTCTTCAACGCGGGGCTGACGCTCGTTCACTGTGTCGGCGAAACGCTCGAGCAGCGCGAGCAGAACCAGACGTTCGACGTCGTCGAGGGGCAGCTCAGCGAGTTGTCGCCGAACATCGACGCACCCGAGCGGCTGGTGATTGCCTACGAGCCAGTGTGGGCGATCGGCACCGGCAAGACGGCCACGAGCGACCAGGCGCAGGCCGTCCACGCCCACATCCGCGAGCAACTCGCCGAGGACTGGAACCCCGATTTCGCCGACCGCGTACGCATTATCTACGGCGGCAGCGTCAAGCCCGACAACGCGGCCGAGTTGATGGCCAAGCCCGACGTGGACGGCGCGCTCGTCGGCGGGGCCAGCCTGAAGGCCGAGCAGTTCCTCCCGATACTCCGCGCCGCCCGCCCCACTACCGGCCCCACCTAAGGTCTAGACCCGATGAGCTTTCTCTACTACCTGCTCGGCCTGCTGTTCGGCTCGATCTGCGTCTTCCTGATGCTGCTGATCCTCATCCAGAAGGGGCGCGGCGGCGGGCTCAGCAGCGCCTTTGGCGGCGCGGGGGGCAACACGGCCTTCGGCTCCAAGACCGGCGACGTGCTGACGTGGGTCACCAGCAGCGTCTTCGTCCTCTTCCTCCTGCTCGCGATGGGCATGATCTGGGTCGGCGACGCCGTCCACGCTCAGGACTTCAGGCAGGGCGACACCCAAAGCAACGCCCTCGCCGACGGCGAGGAGAACAACGGCGCCGATGTCGACGGCGACGGCCTGGGCTCCGGCGGCAGCGGACCGCTCGGCCAGGTGGAAGATCCGGGCGACGAATCACTCGCCGAGGAAATCCCCGGCGACTCGCCGTGAGTCCGGGGAGGTCGGAGCGAGAGAAGTTGGATGTGGGCAGGGGCCGGACCGGAACGGCTGATGCCGATGCGTTTATATTCCGGTCTCTGCCTACATCCCACCTCCCCCACTCCCACCTCCCTCCGCATTCCATGATCTTCAGCATGACCGGCTTCGGCGACGCGGCCGCCGAGCGTGGGGGACACCGCTATCTCGTCGAGATCAAGTCGCTCAACAACCGCTACTTCAAGCCCACGATCCGCCTGCCGGATGCCCTGGGCGGACTGGAGGCGGAGATCGAGTCGATCCTGCGGCGCAAGCTCGGGCGCGGCAGCGTGGTCTACGCCCTGCGCATGAAGGCCGCCGACGCCCCGGCCGTTGAGGCCGCGCCGCCGGTGGTGAACGTGAACGTCGAGGCGCTCAAGGCCTACGTCGCCGCTCTCACGCAGGCCGGGTTTGCCGTAAGCGAGCCGGAACGCCTGATGACGCTGCCGGGCGTCGTCACCCCGCCGGGCGTGCCTGACGAGGAGGCGGACGACGAGACCAACCTCGACGCCCACCGCGACATCGTCCTGGACCTCACCGAGAAGGCGGTCGCGAACCTGCAGGCGATGCGGCGGCGCGAGGGGGCGATGCTGCTCGATGATTTGATGCAGCACACCGGCGTGATCGCCGGGCACCTGTCGGCCATCCGCGACCGGGCGGGCAGCGTGGTCGCGCAGTACCACGACAAGCTGCTGGCCCGCGTCAACGAGTTGATGGCCAAGGCGGAGTTGAACATCGCAAAGAGCGATCTCATCAAGGAGGTCGCCATCTTCGCCGAACGCAGCGACATCAGCGAGGAGCTGAGCCGCTTGCAGCACCACGTTGATCAGTTTGAGGCAGACGTCCGCGACGCTGACCAGCCGCACGTGGGACGCAAACTCGATTTCATTGCCCAGGAGATGCTCCGCGAGGCGAACACAATCGGCTCCAAGGCCAACGACGCCGACATCGCCGTGCGCATCGTCGAGATCAAGGGGAGCATCGATCGGCTGAAGGAACAGGTGCAGAACGTGGAGTGAGGCTGAAAGGATGAAGGCGGAAGGATGAAGGATGAACCCGACTCCAGATCGGCAAATCCGACTCTGCCTTCGGTTTCAGGTTCATCCTTCATCCTTCTGCGTTCATCCTTCCCTGCTATCCTTCGCCCGTGACGTCCCCCGCCCACCCCGGCCTCCTCCTCGTCCTGTGCGGCCCGAGCGGCGTGGGCAAGAGCACACTGAGCAAGCGGCTGGCCGATTCGATGGACGTCGAGTACGTCCCGGCCGTCACCACGCGCGATCGCCGGCCCGGCGACGAAAAGGGCAAGGCTTACGACTACGTGAGCGAGGGCGACTTCTTCCGTCGCCTCGACGCCGGCGAGTTCCTCGAATACGCCCAAAACTACGACGAGTATTACGCCACCCCGAAACACCCCGCGCTCGACCTGCTTTCCGCCGGGCGCGACGTGCTGATGGAGATCGACGTGCAGGGGGCGCTGCAGGTTCGCTACCACTACCCGCGGGCGCTGCTGATCTTCATCCTGCCGCCGGACGAAAAGGTGCTGGAGGAACGCCTCATCGAGCGCGGCCGCGACAAGCCGGCGCAGATCGCCAAACGCTTCCGAGCCGCCCGCCGTGAGATTCACATGGCCAAGGGAAGCCGCGCGTTCGACAACATGGTCGTCAACGACGATCTCGATGAGGCGACCGCCGACCTGCAAAAGATCATCCGCCACCGTCGCAGCAGCGATCTCTTGAACGACGACGGGGCGTGATCCATTTAGGCGGCCTACGATGCTCGTCCCCCATGATCGAAGCCCTCAAGAGTGATGACATCGTCAACAAGGTCGGCGGCCGATTTCGCCTGACGGCGCTCATTCAGAAGCGCCGCGTCGAGCTCATGCGCGGCAGCCGCCCGCTGATCGACCGCAAGCCCGGCATGACCGACATGGAGGTCGTCATCGAGGAGATTCTCCGCGACAAGATCACCGCCGAGTTGGAGCAGGACGCCGAGACGGCGTAGCCGGCTCATCTCGACATCGCAGTCGCACGCCACGCCGATCTCGGCGTGGCGTGCCGCGTTGGTGCGTCGCTGGCGCCAAGCCGTTCAGTGACTCGGCAGCCCCCGTTGCGAATGCTTATTTTATAGGCCATCCCCGGAACAGGAACGCCCTGAAGAGTCGCTTGAGGCTGCGTTCATCTTGAGCGGCACGCCAATTGAAGAGGCACAGGGCGAATCGGCGGTGGCCTCACGCCGTTGCGATCCGCCTCGGTCCGCCACGGATGCCGGTCCACCGGCGTCGGCGGCGGATGGAGCACATGCCCCCCTCCACTCCAGCAAGATGAACGACTACAACAACTCCCTCGCCAGTCTCTTCGTCCACCGCACCCTTGACGGCGACCCCGCCGGCCGGGAGATCAACACAACGCTGTTGCGCGAGCAGGTCGGCCCGCCACGCACCGGACCGACGCGGCCGCCCCTCTTCCGCCGCGTCCGCCGCACCGGCGCAACCGCCTGGAATCGCGTCGGCCAGCGCCTCGCCTCTTGGCGCCGCCGGTCGCGTTAGTTCGCGGCCGCCCGCTCGGACTCATAGGCCTTGAACAGCAGGTTGCGCAGTGTGACCAGCAACACCTCGGGCTGAAGGAAGACCGCTGGCGGGCGAAGGTAGAGCGTCTTGTCATCCACCTTGCTCACGCGGCCGGGCACGCCGTGGAGGGCCATTTGGGCCCGCTGTACGTCGCGACAACCGAGGACGACATCGGGCTGCTTGCGGATCACGCTGTCGATGCCGAAGTGGCTCGCGAGCAGGCGAAGTTCCGTCAATGCGTAGAGAATGTCCATCTGCCTGGGCGGTTCGCCGAAGGCGTCGGCGACATCCTGCTTGAGCTGCTGGATCGTCTCGATGTCCGTGCAGCGCGTGAGGCGGCGGTAGACATCCATGCGTTGGCGGTCATTGTGGACGTAGGTTTTGGGGATGAACGCCGCGATGTCGATCTCGACGTGCGCCTCGGGCTTGACCGGGGCCGGCTCGTCCTTGAGTTGCCGCGTCGCTTCCTCCAAAAGCTGGCAGTACATCTCGTACCCGACCGCCGCGATGTGACCGCTCTGCTCGGGGCCCAGGATGTTGCCGGCGCCGCGCAATTCGAGGTCGCGCATGGCAATCTTGAACCCGGCGCCGAGGTGGGAAAACTCCTCGATCGCCTTCAGTCGCTTCGCCGCCACGGGCGTAATCGCGCGGTCCGGCGGGAGCAACAGGTAGCAGTACGCCCGGTGCTTGAACCGCCCGACGCGGCCGCGCAACTGGTGAAGCTCGCTCAACCCGAAGCGGTCGGCCCCGTTGATGAACATTGTGTTCGCGTTGGGAATGTCCAAACCGCTCTCGATGATGGTGGTGCTCACAAGCACATCCGCGTCGTGGCGGATGAACTTGAGCATCGCCTTTTCCATCGCCCCCTCCTCCATCTGCCCGTGGCCGACGGTCACGCGGGCCTCGGGTACCATGTTCTGGATCATGCCCGCTACTTCGTAGATGTCGCTGATGCGGTTGTGGACAAAGTAGACTTGTCCATCCCTTTGTAGTTCGCGCAGGATGGCGAGCTTGATGCGTTGATCGTCGAAGCCGAGAACTTCGGTCACAATCGACCGCCGATCCTGCGGCGGCGTGGTCAGACTGCTGATGTCGCGCAAGCCGACCATGCCCATGTGCAGCGTCCGCGGGATCGGCGTGGCCGACATCGTCAGCACGTCGACCTGGCTGCGCAGTTGCTTGAGTTTTTCCTTGTGCGTCACGCCAAAGCGTTGCTCCTCGTCGATCACGACCAGGCCGAGGTCGGCGAACTTCACGTCTTTGCCGAGCAGCTTGTGCGTGCCGATCACAATGTCGACGTCGCCGGCCTTCAGGCTCTCCTGAATGAGCTTCACCTGGCTCGCCTTCTTAAAGCGCGACAGGCTTTCGATGTGGAACGGGTAGCTCTTCATCCGTTCCTTGAACGATCGTTCGTGCTGTTCGGCCAAGACTGTAGTGGGCACCAGAACGGCCACTTGCTTGCCGGCTTCGACAGCCTTAAATGCAGCACGCATGGCCATCTCAGTCTTTCCGTAGCCCACGTCGCCACAAAGCAGGCGGTCCATCGGGCGCGGCTTGGTCATATCACTCTTGATGTCCTCAGCCGCCGTCACCTGATCGTCGGTTGGCGTGTACGGGAACTCGGCCTCGAACTCCCCCTGCCATTCGGTGTCGGCCGGAAACGGATGACCGACCTGTGCCGCGCGTTTGGCCTGAACTTCAAGGAGTTCCGCCGCCATGTCCATCACGGCTTCGCTGACCTTCTCCTTCTGCTTGTCCCACAGATTCCCGCCCAATCGGCTGAGCGTCGGGTGGCCACTGAAGCCACCGACATACTTCTGGATCAGGTTGATGCGTGACGCAGGAACATAAAGAGCCGCGCTTTCTGCAAAACGAAGCGTCAGGTATTCCTCCGTCTTGCCCTCCTTTTCCATTGTCTGCATTCCCGTGAACTTGGCGATGCCGTGGGCGACGTGTACGACATAGTCGCCGACGTTCAGGTCGAGGAAGGAGTCGATTGTCTTCGTCGCGACGCCCTTGTTCTTGACGCGGCGGCGCAGCTCGTAACGGTGGAAGATTTCGTGGTGGCCAACGAGCGCCAGCGGTCGGCCGCCCTCGTCACCGAAGACGAACCCTCGGTGCAGATACCCCACCGGCGTCTCGACGCGCTCACGACCGCCCGGTGCCTCCGCTTCGAGCAGGTCGCAGAATCGCTTCCTCTCCCCCTCATTATCGCAGAAGACGGCCACATCGTGCGTCTTCGAGAGTTCCGCGAGCTCGAGCAGCGCCTGCTTCGGTTCGGTTTCGAACTTTTGGAGCGAGCGAACGGGCAGCTTCACCTTCGTCGGCTCGGCGTCGCTGAGCAGGCTCACCCCCGTCGCTTCGAACTGGCTCGCCTCGACCGTCGGCCGGTCGCCGACGAGCTTCAGCACACTCGCCAGCGGGTAGAGACCACGCTGATCCGGGGCCCGCGTCAGGTAGGCCTTGGCCTGCTCGGCGATTTCGAGCGGAGCCCACAGGAAGACCGCCGCGTCGTCGGCGACGTACTTCAATGCGCTTGTGGATCGTGTTTCGTCCAGTTTTCCCTTCAGATCGACGATTTCCAGCGCCTCCATCGTGCCCTCGCTGCCGAGGGTGTCAATGTTGAAGCGCTTGATCGTTTCGATCTGGTCGCCGAAAAAGTCGACGCGCACCGGCAGGCCGAGTTGCTGCATACCGCTGTCGTCGGCGGTGTCGTACTTGCCGGGCAGGTAGACGTCGATGATGCCGCCGCGCACGGCGAAGTCGCCGGGCACTTCGACTTGGTCCAACCGGTTGAAGCCGTGGTCGGCGAGCCAGATGATGAGCTTTTCCGGCTCGATCTCCTGCCCCGGCCGCAGGTGGAAGCTGAGGTGTTTGAGTTCATCCGGCTCCGGCACGGCCTGCATGAGCGCCTGGATCGGCGCGACGAGAAACGGCGGCGCGTTCTCGTGGCGATGCAACCGCGCGAGCAGGCGCATGCGATCGGCGACAAGTTCCTCCGACGCCTGCCCGAGCCCGCCGGCCGTTTCGAGCGCCGGCAGCACCTCGGGCCGCGTGCCTGCGAAAAGCTCAATGTCATCCGCCAGATCGTCGGCCTCATCAATATGCCCGCAAATCAGGAGAACCGGCCGCTTCCCCCGGATTCCCACACTCGCCACCGCCGCCGCCACACTGCTACCCCAAAGGCCACTCACCAGTGTCGGCCGCTCCGGCTGCACGGCCTCGGCGAGCGCCCGGAGCTCGGGCGCCTCCATCAACTCACGCAACGCCTTCGCCGGCACGGGCGAGGTGGTGGACGTTTGACGCTTTCGACTTTTCTCCGCAACGGCCGGCATGGGACGACGATACGCGGCTGCTACTCCGGGATCGGAAAGGTATAGATCGCGTACGGCCCTTCACGCAAATCCTCACCGCGGTGGAACTGCGGCTGGCGACTGAGTTGGTTGCCGCTGACGTAGCCGCGGCCGTTCTTGACGATCACGCAGTCGGGCCAAATCAGACGTTCGTCTTGGACGACAAGCTCGACCTCGCCAGCCGGGCTGATGCGGCGGATGGCGTTGTCCTCGAAGTCGGTGGTGTAGACCCACGCGTCGCCGTCGAGCGCGATGCCGTCGTTGGCACTGGGCATATCGGCGACTTTCCGTGTGCCAACGCTCTCGCCATCGCGGTCGATGAGGTCCGGGACCGACGCGCTGAACATTTTGCGGCCCGTAAGGGGCGTGAAGAGGATCGCGCCGTCGAACTCGCTCGACAATGCGATGCCGTCGCTCGCGATCAGCACCGGCTTCTCCTGACCATCGGGCGTACGAATCTTCAGCGGATGGCCTTCGGCCATCAGCGTGATCGACTCGTCCGGTTTGACAGCGTCGTTGCCGTCGAGCTTTCGCCACGCCTCACCGGTTTCGAGCTCGACGACAATGATGCCGCCGACACCGCTGTCGGTGATGAAGGCGTGCGTGTCGGTGAAGCGCACATCGTTCAGATAGCTCTTCTCGCGCACCGGCTTGTCCGGCCCCACCTCGAACGTGATCGCCTTCAGCCGCTCGCCGGTATTCGTGTCGTAGCCCCACAACTTGGCCCCGCCGGGCGTAACGGTGCCCATGTTCACGGCGCCCGTGTCGAGCACCCACAGCCGCCCCCGCGGGTCGAACCGCACAGCCTGCACGCAGACGAAGTGCTCGGCGGCGGGGTTGCGCTCGGGGTCGTCGGGGTGATACGCATTCGTCTCGGCGTCCGGAAACGGCGTTAGTTCGGCCGAGTCGGGGTCGACCTTCGCGACGGTGAAGTTCACCGGGTCAAGCCAGCGCGGGAAGGCGACGAAGAGTGTTCCGTCGTCGGCCACGTCGAACGTGGTCGGCATCGGGCCGTCGATCAACACAAGCGGCTCGAGCCCGCCCTCGCGTACGCCCTCTGCCGGCCCGCCGCGGACGACGGCGAGTTCGGCGGCGTCCGGCTGCATCGCCCGCTGCGGGAACGCGGATTGGGTCGTCGGCTGCGTGGCCGGTTGAAGCAGCGCCGACAGCAGAAGCGGAAGGATCATGCGGCGTTACCCTGCAACAATCGTGCCGCCGTTGGGGTGCAGGGTTTGGCCGCTGAAGAAGAGGCCGTCGCGGCTGGCGAGGAAGACGTAGCTCGTCGCGATCTCGCCCGGCTCGGCGGGACGCTCCCAGGTGGTGCTTTCGCCGAAGGAGTCGACCTTGTCCGGCGGGAACGTGCTGGGGATCAGCGGCGTCCAGACCGGGCCGGGGGCGACGCTGTTCACCCGGATCTTCTTGTCCTTCAAGTTCTCCGCCAGGCTGCGCGTGAAGGCGACGATGGCCCCCTTTGTGCTGGCGTAGTCGAGCAGGACGGGCATTCCCTTGAACGCGGTCACGCTGCACGTGTTGAGAATGCTGTCCCCCTCCTTCAGGTGCGGCACGGCCGCCTTGGCCATAAAGAAGTAGCCGAAGATGTTCGTGCGGAACGTGCGCGTGAGCTGCTCCTCGGTGATGTCGGTGATCGTCTTCTGCGGGTGCTGCTCGGCGGCGTTGTTGACGAGGATGTTCAGCCCGCCGAGTTCGCTGACGGTCTTCTCGACCGCCGACTTGCAGAACGACTCGTCGCCGACGTCGCCCTTGAGGAGCAGACATTTTCGGCCGTGCTGCTCGACCATCGCCTTGGTGTCGTTGGCGTCGGAGTCGTTCTTGTCGTAGTTGATCGCCACGTCGGCGCCCTCCATCGCGAAGAGGACGGCCACGCTGCGTCCGATGCCGCTGTCGCCGCCGGTGATGAGGGCGACCTTTCCCTGGAGCTTGCCGGCCCCCTGGTAGCCATCGGGCACGACCTGCGGTTCGGGCGACATCCGATCTTGGTCGCCCGGCTTGGCCTGGTCGGGATCGCCCATCGAGTCGATGTTGCCCTGCTTCACGTCGCGTCCGGTGTCGGTGCTCATAGCCTTCGCGTTGGCAACCCGCGTGCCATTTGCGTGGCGGCGGGCTATCCTGTGTCGATCACCCCGCAGGTGTGGCGGAATTGGCAGACGCGCCAGATTTAGGTTCTGGTGGAGAGATCCGTGGGGGTTCGAGTCCCCCCTCCTGCATGCGGTTAATCGCTCCGGCTCAAGATGGATTCCAGGTTCGCCATCCGACTGCCTGACGAGCGTGCGGGTGCGGATGGCGGCTGACAAGCAAATCACTTTCCCTTTTCTCGTTCAGGTTTTTCCTGAGGATTTGAGCCAATGACACCTAATTGCCTACACACCGTTATCCTCGCGACAACCGCTGTAATGTTCGGCGGAACACCCCTTCTGTCTGTGGTCGCGGCACAAGGGGAGGTTGGTTCGCCAGATGGAGCGTCCGTTGCTGTTGACCCGCAACTGGCACAAAGCGGCTTCGCCTCGCCGTTGTCTGCGGTCGAAGCCTTCCCTGGAGGGCGGACTGCGATATTGGCCGTGGAATATCGCAGTCGGGAGCGCGATGCCGACCCGGAGGTCGAAGCGTCGTGGCGGAGCCAGTCGCTGACGATGGCCGTGCGGCCGGGCGATGGATACCTGTCGAAGAAGACTACAACTGAAAGTAACGGCACGACAAGCGACGCGGGCGTGCAGGGGGCGATGGTCGTGGAAAACGCTCTGCTTACGTTCGGGGGGCCAAGTTCCCGGATCACCTTGGTGCCAAGCCGGGACCTGGACCGATTCCACCCGAGCGTTTCGCTTTTCGGGCCTGACGCGATCCTGGCGATTCTCGGCCTCTCGCAGACGTGGGTCGCCGAAGTGCCGCTGCGGATGGACATTGACGAAGACGGCACCGCGACGCTCCGGTACGCGTCGAACGGCAATCGCGAGGTTTGGGAGCGAGATGTCGACGGCGTCGTGACGGGTTACATGCGGCTCCTCGCGGCAACCAATGTCGAGACGGGCGACGTCGAAGGTTGGGCTTACGGACTCCAGGCGACCCGGACCGGCCCCAACTCCTTTGAGGCCACGGTTTACGATCGGGTGATCGAGTTCACCTACGATCTGGATTGGCAGGACTGCAGCCTCGCAGAAGCCGCGGAAGCTGCGGGCGTTGAATTGGCTGATGCGGCGGTCGAAATCAAAGCCCAAGTCGCCGAGTAGGCTGGTGCGGGTTTCGGCGGGAGTACCCGCACGGCGGATTCGACGGTGCCGAAGGCTGCGGTAAGCTCGGGCGATGCGAAGCCGACGCGACTTGCTCCGGGCCGCGGCAGCCGCCACAGCGTTGCCGTTCTTGCCGTTGTTGGCGGGGGCGAAACCGGGCGAGAAGAGGCCGCACGTGTTGATGATCGCCATCGACGATCTCCGCACCAGTCTGGGCTGCTATGGCGACCCGGTGGCGATCACGCCCCACATCGACAAGCTCGCGAAACACGGCGCGCTCTTCGAGCGGGCGTACGTGCAGCAGGCCGTTTGCGCGGCGAGCCGGGCGAGCATCCTCACCGGCTGCCGGCCCGACACGACGGGCGTCGACTACCCCTACCCGCCGGAGTTCGCCGCCGAATTCGTGAAGGACCATCCGACCCTTCCGACGTGGTTCGACGACCACGGCTACGTCGCGACGATCGGCGGCAAGATTCACCACCAGCAGCAGGATAATATCGAACAGTTCGATGGTGGGCATCTTGCCGGCAAAACAGGACACTGGCGGGACTACGTCTCGCCGGAGAATCTGGCCCTCGAGCAAGGGGACGAGCGGGCACCGCCGTGGGAGGCGGGCGACGTGCCCGACAACGCCTATCGCGACGGCGTCATCGCCGAGCAGGTCATCGAGCAGATGAAGGCCTACGCGAAGGGCGATCAAGGCGAGCCGATGTTCCTTGGCGTCGGCTTCGTCAAGCCGCACCTGCCGTTCAACGCGCCCAAAAAATACTGAGAGTTGTACGATCCTGACCAGCTCGGCGACACGCGCAGCGATGCGTCCGAGGGCACCGAACCGTGGATGCAGGCGACATACGAACTTCCGCACTATGGCGGCAGGTACGGCACGCGCGAGCAGGACGATCCGATTACGGATGAGGTCGCCAGGACCCTTCGCCACGGCTACTACGCCTGCGTGAGTTACGTCGACGCGCTCATCGGCAAAGTGATGGCCGCTTTGGAAGAGACGGGTCTTGCCGACGACACGCTCGTCTGCCTGTGGAGCGACCACGGCTTTCACCTCGGCGACAACGGCATGTGGGGCAAGCACGTGAACTATGAGGTCGCCACGCGGGCGCCGCTGCTGTTCGCGGGGGCCAACGTGCCGGCGGGTGTGCGATGCGACCAGCTCGTGGAGATGGTCGACGTGTACCCCACACTTTGCGATCTTGCGAGCGTGAAGACGCCCGCGTTCGTCGAGGGCCAATCGCTGCGGCCGTTGATGGAGGACCCGTCCATACCCGGCGACGAGGCGGCCTTCAGCCAATACCCGCGCGGCAAGCGGGAGGGCTACTCCGCTCGCACCGATCGGTGGCGTTACGTGGAGTGGCGTCATGGCGACGGTTCCATCGCCGCTCGCGAGTTGTACGACCACGAGCAGGACGCGGCGGAACTACGCAACATCGCGAGCGGGCGGCCGGGCGTGGCCGAGGACCTGTCGAAGCTCGTCCGCGATCAGTTCGGCCTCTCAACTCAGGGTTGACCGGCGTGCCGACCTCTGGGGCGGTCGCCAGTCAATCAACCAGCCGCAGCCGGGACGGGGCCGGGTCGACCTGCGCCACGACCGGCCGCGCCGCGGTAGCGAGCGAAACGATCGCCTGGCCCGGCGCCAGCGAACTCAACCGCTGCCATTGCCCACGATCGAGGCCGGGTACCTGCTTGGCCAGCCGCTGCACGACGCTGGGATCGCGGATCGCGTGCAGGACGTAGTTGTTGATGAGACCCAGTACCTCGTCGGGCAAATGCTGCGGAAGCTGCGTGACAAAGCAGAGCCCGAGCCATCGCTTTCGGCCGCGCTTGGCGATGCGGGCGACCTGCTCGAACAAGTGCGGCTGCTGCTTGACCCGCGCCGCGCTAAGGAACTCGTGGGCCTCCTCGGTCACAACGACCGTCGGCGACACCGTTTCACCCGCCTGGGTCGCGGCCTTTGCGTCGTCCTCCTGCTGGCGCTGCACCTGGCGGAGCAGGCTGGCGATGACAAGGTTGTTCACGATCGGGCTGTCTGTATCGCTCAGGTCGAGCACCGTGACCCGGCCGGGCTCAGTCAGTGTTGACGGATCGATCGGGTCGGCCTGGTTGCTGTCGAACAGGCCGAGGCGGACAAGGCGGTTGAGTTTGCCGAGCAGCGCCATCCACGACGGCACATGCCCCGGCGGCTTGGCCTTGGCGACGCCCTGGCGAACCTTCGCGTTGTGGTCGCGCAGCTCCGGGCTGAACAGCGGCCGCGGCTCGCCGGCGTCGTCCGCCTTCTTGCCATCGCTGTCGGCCCGGTCGGCACAGACGTTGATGATGTCGCGGAGCATCGCCAGCGTCATCCGCGGATACCCGCCGTCGAACTCGTCGAGCTCGATCAGCCGGTCCCGATCCGCGGGCGAGGCCGGGAAGATGCGCAGCTCCCGCATCAGCCCCTTCAGCACGTCGTACGCCTTAAGAAACCTCGTCTCTTGCGCGTCGCTGAGATCGAGCAGGTTCATCACGGCGTATGGAGACAAATGCTCGAACCTGAGCGTAAACGGTTCGGCGTCGGCGCGGGCGCTCTCCCGGCCGACCGGGCGCAGCACGCGGACGTTCGCCACGGCCGCGGGCTTGATGCCCCTCGCTGCGAGCAGGCGAACCATATCCGCGTGGTCCGCCGGCTGGTCGAGGTTGACGTACTCGCCCTCGACGTCAAGCAGCACCACGCTCGCCCCGCTTGCTTGCAGGCCGCCGACGAGGCGGGCGACAGTGTTGCTCTTGCCGCCGCCGGTCGTGCCAAGGATGCCGAGGTGACGGGGAAGCTGGTGCTTTTTCGCCGTGTCGAGCGAGAGCGGGACGTTCGGGTTGCCGAGCAGCGAGCCGAGCGGCACGTCGCCGTCGAACTTCAGCGCGGCGGCCGTTTCTTCGTCCGACAGCGGCACGACCGGGCTATTGGGCCGCGGCCGATGCTGCGGCGGACCCCAGACGTCATCGTCCAGTTTCTCCGCCGTCACCTGAACCGTCGCGCGGCCGTGGTAGTTGGGCAGCAGCACGCGGGCCTTGCCCCCGAGCGTGGTGGCGGTCGCGATGGGCGGACGCGGCACCGAGGCCGTCCGGCTCCCGCATACGGCCCGGCGATGACGACGCCCTGGAACTCGCGGTGGTGCGCGCCCTGCCCCAGCGGGTCGGCCGGGCTGTCGATGCGGACCATCGCCCCCGGCACGACGCTGTCGAGGTGCCGGCGGCCGAGCAGGACCGTCACCTGATCGTCCTCGCTGCCGGGCTCGTCGAAGTGGGTGTAGCCGACGGTGCCCTCGGGCGGCTCGGGCAGGGCCGACGGACCGGGCTCGCCGAAGTCATCAAGCAGGCCATCATCGATGGGCGTCGGCGTCAGCTTGTGATCGTTGTCAGTCATAAAGCATATGCTTGGACATCAACCGAAAGGGCGTCCCGAGCGGGACGCGGGCGGCGGTCACGCTCGCCTCCAAGCCATCGGCGGCGAAGGCGGCCTCGGCGTTGGCTTGCGCGAGGTCGATCAATAAAGGCCGGTTCGAGCAGGGCCGCTGAACCGCGTCGGACATCAGCGCCACCGCCGCCTGCTTCGTGTGGTCGCGATGCGCCCAGAACACCTGCGGCCGCGCGTGTCGCGTGACGCGGTAGACGCCGCACGTCACGAGCGGGCCGATCTCTTCCGCGAAGTCCTCGGCCAGCCGTCCGGTCGCCGCCACGGAAGCTCATGCCGTTGACCATCTGCACGAGCCGGTCGCGATCCGTCTTCACAAGCGCGAACTCCCCCGCCCGCAGTCCGCCGCCGATCGTCTCCATCACCGGCTCTCCGTTGGGGAACGAGACGAACGCGAACCGCGGGTGGCTCTCGACAAACCGCCGCAATATCGTTACGCCCTGCCGCAATGCCTCGCCCCCGCCGCCGGTGAGCAGTTGCAACGGCGCGAGCGGCCCGCGCCCGAACCGCCACGCCGCCGTTGCCTTGTCAAGCAGAACCGCTCGCTCGGCGAACGTGGCGATGCCCCGCCGCGTCAGCTCGGCAACGTTCCCGTCGACGGGTTCGTCGTGACGCATCGCCTCCCGCGCCTGGCGTCTCGCTTGGTCTTCTAGCAAGGCCAGCGCCTGCTCCTTCGGATCGCCCGGAATCGGCTGACTCTTGCGATACAGCCGCATCCCCCACCCACCGCCACCACCACCGCCGTCGTACTGCGTCAGGCAAACGCCCACCTGCGCCACGCCGAGACGTGGCGATTCGTGCGCCGAAGAATATCCACCCGTCGCCGCCGCCCCGCCGCAAAGCAACGACCGCTGCACGCGTTCGATTTGAGCGAGGTTGATCGCATACACGCCGGCGTCTTTCGCGCGCACGTCGTCGCGGATCTCGTTCATCCGCGTCAGCAATTCGTCCCGCAGCGTCCGATGATCGGCCGACTCCTCCGCCATCGCGTCGGCGAGTTCATCCGCGAGCCGAGCCGTTCCCGCCTGAAAGGTGTCCGGGCCGTCCCACGTTGACAGGTCATACGCCGCGGCGATGTCGGCACCTCGCTCGTTCATCGTCGTCCTTCCGTAAGAACGTCGCGCGCCCACTCGACGAGCGGGTCCCTGTGCGCCGGCCGCATCGCCGACGTCAGCGCCCTCGCCGGCACAGTGAAGTACGCCGCGGCGCCTTCGGGTGTCTCAAAATCTCGCCGCTCCAATTCCGGGGCGAGAAGTTCCACGGCCAGGGCATCCGCATCGTTCTCCGCGGACGTCTCCTCGTCGCTGCCGTACAGGTGGACGTGCGGCCGCACGGGACGGCCGACGAGGGCACCGCCGAGGCGTTCGACCTCCGTTGCCGGCCGGTCGCCGTCGAGCACCGCAGCCGGCGCGTCGTCGCGCACGGCCTCGTGGTGAAGCAGAAAATGGGCCGCCTCGTGGGCGAGCGTGAACCGTTGCTCGGCCGGGTCGTCGTCGCTGCGGACGAAGAGAAAGGCCGTCCGTCGCCGGGCGAAGAGACAGCCGCGCAGGGCGTCGTCTCCTTCGAGACCGTTCGGCACGCCGCGCTCCCTAAGCCACCGCCCGATGCCGCCGGGCGTGATGTCACCGAGCTCCACCACGTTCACCGGCAGCGCCGCCTCGACCGCCGACCGCACATCGTGAGGGCCGGCGTCGTCGCCCAGCACGTCGGCCGCCCGTCGCCAGAAGTCGGCGGCAATTCGCTTGAGCGCGTCAGGCGTCATCGTCCTCCCGCCTCGCAGCCAGCGAACTCGCCCCGCCCGCGGCCGTCGCCTCGGCGACCTCGACCCGCCGCAGCACGCTCACGAGCTTCGCCGTCTCGAGCCGAAACGCCGCCGCGACCTCCGCCGCCTCGCGCACCGCCGGCCGACGACACAAGCACAGCCGCGCGACTTCGTCCTCACCCATGATTCCCTCGCGCAGCCACCCCGCCACCGCCGCGACGCCGCCCTGCCGTTCCGACTCGGCGTAGACGCGCAGGGCGTGCCCGAGCATCCCCGGCGTTTCGCACGCCCGCTCCCCCGCCCGCCGCATGAGCCGCCGGGTTTCGTCGTCGAACGCACTCATGGGATGAGCCCCTTTCGCCGGAGCCTTTTCGTGATCCGATCGACCGCCCGACGAACGGCCGCCTTGACGTCGTCCCCGCTCTCGCCCCCACCCCTGCCGGGCTCACCCCCGAGCACCACGGCCAACGCCTCGGTCGGCTCGCCCGCGCGGACGGCCTTCAGGAAGCGAAAGTCGGCCTCGCCCAACACCGCTTGCACGGCGTCGAGCTTCGCCGACTCGAACTCCGCTTCCGCAAGGCCGTTCCCCGGCGGGTCGTCGCTTGCGACAAGATCGGGATTGTTTTCCAGCCGTGCCGCGGTCGCTTCGTGCTTCCGCCGCCGCTGAACGCCGCGCAGGTGGTTGAGCACCTTTTTTCGCACGACCATCCGCAGGAACGGGACGAGGCGGAGCTTCGCCGGGTCATAAGTGCTTTCACCAAGGACGATCCGCATCGCCTCGTCGATGAGCGCATCCTCCGCCGCCTCGAGCGTCGCGCGTTTTCGCGGCAGGATCATCGGCCGCGCCGCCAACACCGCCTCGGCGAACGCCGCGTCGCCCGCGGGACCGTCGGCGAGCCGCCGGTACGCCGCGTCGAGCACCGCGCCGGGATCGACGGCGGACGCCGGTTGAGCGAGATTGTCCGCGTGGTGTTCCACCGCCGCCTTCCCGTTAGGAGTTCGGCCCGACGTCCGACCCGCCGGTGAAGCCGCCACCCTACCCGAACCCGCCCGTCAGCACACGCACGACCGTCCGCTCGATACCGCACCCGCCAAGCCTCAGCCGTCGAGTCACCGTTCCTCCACTCCGCAAACCGCGGTCTGAACCCACCCTACTCACCGGTCCTCGCCCGCCGCCACCTGACCCGTTTCCTCGCCAGCAGCACCGTGACGATAAGTTCGGCCTTGCCAGCATCGCCAGAGCCGTTCCGTCGCTCGCCGCCGACCGCCGGCCACGAAGCCGTTCACCATGATCGGACCCGGCCACTCTCCAGAGCAGCCCATCCCATCGCCCGGCCCGCCGCGGGAACAGGGAAATCCGCGGCTTAAACAGGGAGATGAGCACTGCAAACGGGAAGTTGAGCACTGCAACTAAGGAAACGGGAGCCGCAACAAAGGCGATGAGCATCGCAAACAGGGAGATCAGCGCTGCGAACAGGGAGATGCGGCGCGGAAACAGGGCGATGCGGTTCTCGCACAGGAAGATGCGTTTCGCAAAGAGGGAGATGAAATCGGCGACGAGGCCGACGATCGGGTCCGACAGGTGGACGGGCTGCGGATCGGGTGCGACGAGGCGTCGGGCGAACCTGATCTCCCACCACGCCCACCGTTCCGCGCCTCCGACTGCGGCACGCGTCCGACGAACTTGGTCGGATCTGGCTTTTCTTGTCCAATCCGTCCGCCCTGCAGTAAACGGCGGGCGAACAACGCTCAGTCGATGACCTTTTGCGCTTCTCCAGACTTCTTGTTGCCCCCTGCTGTCGCGGCGCGACAGTGAGCGGGGAACGAACGTTAGATCCGGCTATCAGGAGACCCATGCCCGACCCCCACCCCTCACAACGACTCACGCTCGACATCCTCACCGACGCCCTTACAAACCGCGCCGCCGCCTTCCGCTGCCGGCGGCGGCTGCAGCCCGCGGCGGGCGAGGGGACCAAGATCTTTCCGCCGACTTACGCGGGGGCCGTTTATAACGTCGAGTTGCGACGTGTCGACGGCGAGTCGGTGCCGTGCGTGGTGGTCGACTCGGTGCAGTCGCAGGCGAACCGAATGGAGGAGGCGTTGCAGGAGGCGGTCGATGACGGGCGGATCGCCATCCCGGTCGTGCGGGTGAAGTTCCCGGACGCAGTGCCGGGGGAGGACGCGTCGCCGGACTACCCGATCGGGGACGTGACGAGCCTTCAGGCGCCGCACCGGCTGGCGGACGCGATCCTGCGGGACAGCCTGTACGACGGCAGGCCGTTCCGGCAGAGCGAGGTGGGCAAGCTCATCGACGCCGCGAGCAACGCCAACGCCACGCCGCTGTACGAGCTGGGGCCGACGGCACTGGTGTTCGGCATGTGGGACTCGACCGGTCCCCGCGGCGGCCTCGGGGCCAAGTTCGAGCGGGCCGTCGTCAGCGAGATCGTCGGGGTGAACTGTCCGTACCGCTACGACGGCACCGACGCCGTTGAGGTGGGCAAGAACGTCAAGAGCATCCTGCCCAAGAACCACGGCCTACGCCGCGACCCGCTCAACGCGAACAAGAACGTCCAGATCAAAATGAAGGACGAGCGGTCGTGGGAGGTCGTCGGCGACGCGAGCGACAAGGCGGTCAAAGGGGCCATTCGGCCGTCGGAGATCAACCATGGCAATGTCCCCTTCGACGCCGACAACGCCGGCGTCACCGTCGACTACTGTGAGCAGGCGTTCACGCTATCGCTGATCCAACTCAACCGCCTGAAGTTCCCAGACGGCGACGACAAGAGCAACGAGCGAAACGTCGCGGCCCGAACGGTGCTGGCGGCCCTGGGCCTCGCGGCGGCGGCGTTGTCGTCGGAGCAGGGCATGGACCTGCGGTCGCGGTGCCTGCTGATGCCGGAGGAGGAGCTGACGTTCGAACTGCTCCGCGGGCCCAAGCAGAGCGAGACGTACGCGCTCGACGCCGACGCGGCGGTGAAGCTGCTCGCCGAGGCCGTCGCGGCGGCGGAGAAGGCGGGCGTGACGTGGCGGAAGGAAGCGGTCGAGCTTCAGCCGTCGCCGCAGCTCGTCAAGCTCGTCGCCCGCAGCCAGCGGTTGGCCGCGCAGGATCAGGAAGGAGAGGACTAAATGCCCTTCGCGATCCACGTCCACTACCTGACTGACTACTGCGTGGCTCAGTCGCCCGGCGGCAACGCCGAGTGGCCGCCGCACCCGGCGCGGCTGTTCATGGCTCTCGTTGCCAGCGTCTACGAGACGGGTGCCGAGCCTGACCAGCTTGCCGCCTTGGAATGGCTCGAACGGCAAACGCCCCCGACGATCTACGCCAGCGAAGGCCACGAGCGGTCGCGGCCGGACGTCTTCGTGCCGCCCAACGACGCCGAGACGCAGAAGAACGTCGACAAGGTGGAGGGCGACGCCGTCTTCAAGAAGATGCTCGTTCTGCCCCAGTACCGCACGAACCGGCAGGCGCGGACGTTCGCCCGCATTCGGCCACATGTGCCGGAGGTAGCCTTCGCCTGGGAGGCCGATCCCGGCGAGCACGCCGAGGCGTTGGGGCAGGCATGCCGCAGCGTCGCGCGGCTCGGGCATTCGGCGTCGCTCGTGCAGTGTTGGCTGGACACGGCACCCGTCGAGGCGTGCGAGCGGGAGATGCTGCAACCTGACGACCTCGGCGATCGGCAGCTTCGCGTGACGAACGAGGGGTCGCTGACCGACCTCGACGACCGGTTCAACAAGAAGGAGGTCGAGGCGTTCCTTAGCCGGCCGCCCCGAAAGCTCAAGCGGGGAGAGACTCCCGACCCGGTGCCGCCGCGCCTGCGGCCGGCGATGCGGACTTCGGTCGGCTATCGCGCGGCGGGCGAGACAAGTTTGCCCGGCACGCTTTTCGACCCGCGGCCGTACATCCTGTCGGTGCGGCCCATCGACTCGACGTACCGGTTTGTCTCGGCGGCCAGGGCACCCGACCTCTGCCTGCGGATGCGCGAGGCGTTGCTGTCAAAAGCGGGTGACGACGCCCCGACGATTCTGAGCGGGCACGACGCGAACAAGCGGCCGTTGCAGGCGCCGCACATCGCCATCGTGCCGCTGATCGACGTCGGCCATCGCCACGCCCGCGGGCATTTGCTCGGCCTCGCCATTGCGTTGCCGCGCGAGATGGAGCGGCAGGACCGAGTCGCCGTCGTGCAGGCGCTCCGGCAGGTCGAGCACCTCAAGCTGGGGCCGCTCGGCGTCTGGAATATAGAGCTGGTCGACGCCGCCGAGCGGCGACGCGGCTTGCAGGCGGAGACCTGGACAATGCCAAAAAGTGGAGCAACCTGCTGGGCCACCGTCACGCCGATCAGCCTCGATCGCCACGCCAAGGCGAAGGACCCGGCGAAGCAGCAGGACGAGATCGCCGACATCATCCGGTGCGGCTGCGGGGAGATCGGGCTGCCCGAACCGTTGCGCGTCGTGCCGTTCCCGGTGTCGCCGCTGAGCGGCGCGCCCAACGGGTACGACTATCCACGCCTGCCGCGGAAGGACGGGAGCAAGCGGCGGCAGACGCACGCCATGCTGTGGTTTGAAGAGCCGGTGGTCGGGCCGATCTTGCTCGGTGCCGGCCGGTACCGCGGCTGGGGCGTCTGCCGGCCGTTCACGGAGGATGGGCGATGATCAACTTCACGACGTTCTTTGGTGCGATTCACAAAGATGAAGAGGGAAAGCCGCGGACACCGTTCCCTTGGCAGCGGATGCTCGCCGAACAGGTGCTGGAGCAGGGTCGATGGCCGGCGCTGATCGACCTGCCGACGGCCAGCGGCAAGACGGCGTGCATCGACGTGGCCGTTTGGGCGATGGCAAATCAGGCGTCGCTGCCGCCGGAGGAGCGGACGATGCCGCGGCGGATCTGGTTCGTCATCGACCGCCGCATCGTCGTCGACGAGGCGGCCAAGCGGGCGGAGGGCATTCGAGACGCTATCCAGAAGGCAGCGGACGGGTCGCCCCTCGCCGAGGTGAAGACAGCTCTGTTCGACCTTGCAGGTACGAGACAGACACCGTTGGCCGTCGCTCGACTCCGAGGCGGGTCGACGGCACCCGAGTCGGAGTCTGCTGAGAAGCGGGACGAACGACTCGAACGGGAGGCGATCAACGATTGCTGGCAGACCGTTCCGACGCAGCCGGCGGTGCTGACGAGCACCGTCGACCAACTCGGCAGTCGGCTCCTGTTCCGGGGCTACGGCATGTCGCCCAACCGCTGGCCGATCCACGCGGCGCTGGCGGGCAACGACTCGCTGATCCTGCTCGACGAGGCCCACATCGCCGAGCCGCTCCGGCAGACGCTGGCATGGGTGAAGCACCACCGCGAGCGGGCGGATGAACCGGTGAAAACGCCGTGGCACTTCGCCTTCATGACGGCCACGCCGGGGGCGGTCGACGAAGACGACGAATGGCCGATGTTCCCGGCGGCCGACGAACGCGAGGCGGCGCTCGATCACGAGCTGCTCCGCGACCGTCGCCGCGCGGCCAAGCCGGCGGCGCTCGTGACTGTTGATGCCGGCGACAAGCGGGACGAGAAGAAAGTCGCCGCGGCCGTCGTCGATCAGGTGAAGCGCCTAGTCGGCGGACGGAGGCGGATCGCCGTCATGCTCAACCGCGTCGATTCCGCCCTCGTGACAGAGGCGGCGATGAAGGCCGAGTTCAAGAAGGGCGAGAACGTCCCGGAGGTCCACCTGCTGTCCGGCCGGATGCGTCCGATCGACCGCGGCGGGCTTGTCGGCAGGCTCACCGAATCCTTCGGTGTTGGCAAGACAGACGACGGCAGCGGACCGCCGCAGGTGCTGGTCACGACGCAGTGCCTGGAGGTCGGGGCCGACTTCGACTTCGACGCGCTCGTGACCGAGTGCGCGAGCCTCGACGCCCTGCGGCAACGGTTCGGCCGACTCGACCGGCTCGGCCAGCGCGAGTCTGTTTCGGCGACCGTGCTGACCTGCAAGGCCGACATCAAAACGGCCAAGGAACTCCACAAGCTCGATGCGGCCAGCGAGAAGGCCGACCCGATCTACGGCAACGCGCTGGCCCGGACGCATAACTGGCTGACGACGGTCGGCAACGATGTCGACTTCGGGATCGACGCGCTCGACAGCTCGCTGCGAGACCACCCGCCCGCCTGCGGCGTCGACCGGCTGCTGAGCCCGAAGCTCGACGCCCCGGTGCTCATGCCGGCCTATATCGATGCGTGGTGCCAGACGAGCCCGCGGCCGGCGGTCGAGGCGGAGGTGTCGCTGTTCCTTCACGGCCCGCAGGACGACGTGGCCGAGGTCGACGTCGTCTTCCGCGGCGACTTGCCGGAGACGCTGAACGAAGCGGACGTCGAGGAGGTCGTGCGGCTTTGTCCGCCGGCACCGGGCGAGAAGCTGCCGGTAAAACTCGGGCGGCTGCGGGCGTGGCTGTCGGGCAAGAAGCCGGCCGCCGACGCCGACGTCGAGGGGGCGGCCGAGTCGTTCAAGGTGCCCAACGCCACCAAGCCGCCGGTGCCGCGGATCGTCCGCTATCGCGGCGGCAGGGACGAGCAGATCGAGGTACTTCCGCCGGATGCGCCGCTTCGGCCGGGCGAACTCCTTGTCGTGCCGCTGGAGGGCGAGCTGCCCGATGCGCTTGGCAGCAAACCACCGGGTGCCCGACTGGATCGCTTCGACGATGCCAACCGTGCCGCCGGGCGACCGTGGGTCAAGCGAGTCGATTCGGACGAGGCTGTCGCGAAAGTCAAGGTGCTCCTCCGTCGACCGGAAGATGCCGAAGGCGACGATGCCGCAGAGAAGCGAGATGCCGCCAATGAACTGGCACGCCTGCTCCCTGAAGGGTGGCAGGACAAGGAGAATCCGCCGAAGGTCAGGGGTGGCTGGCAATACCACCTGCACCCGGCCGGCGGCGCGATCATCGTTTGGCCCCCGCCGCGGAAGGCGATGCCGGTCGATCCGTTTGCCGACGACCTGCTGGCCTCGCCCGCGGGCGACGGCGAGTCGCGATGGCTCGACGTTCACCAGAAGCGCGTGGCGAGCTTCGCCGACATATTCGCAAAACAGGCCGTGCCGGTGTTCGCCGAGGACGTGAGGGACGCAGCGCTTCACCACGACGACGGCAAAGCGGAACCGCGCTTCCAGGGCCTGTTGCACGGCGACGTCCTGCCGCGCCACGTCCGCAATGCGGGGAAGCTACTCGCCAAGAGCGACGACAACCGATCCCGCGAAGAAGACGCCCGGCTGCGCGACCTGCGCGACCTGCTCGGCTTGCCGAACGGCTTTCGCCACGAACTCGTCTCGATGCAGCTCGTGCGGGAGCTCAACCCGAACGCGAGCGACCTCGTGCTGCACCTGATCGCGAGCCACCACGGCCGCTGCCGGTGCTTCGCCCCGGTCATCCTCGACGAGAATCCGCACGACGTGATGATGGACTCCGACGGGACGCGCGTAACGCTCACGGTCGAGCAGCAGCGGGACTGCCCGCCGCACCACCTCGGCAGCGGCGTCGCCGACCGTTTCTGGCGGCTGACGCGAAGGCACGGCTGGTGGGGCGTGGCCTACCTCGAGTCACTCCTCCGCCTCGCCGACCAGCACGCGAGCCGTTTCCCCGACAGCCAGAAGGCCGACGATGCCTGAGCCGATCCATCTCAACGGCCTCGACGGGGCCAACCCGCTCGGCTTTCTCGCGGCGATCGGCACGCTCGCGCTCGCCAGTCGGCAATGGCCCGATGCGGCGATGTCTTGGCGGCCACACGCCAACAGTTATCGGCCGACGTTGCACGGAACGTGCGACGGGGGTGAGGCGTTAGCGTCTGCACTCCACGACGGGTTGACTGCCGAGCTTGCCGACGAGGTGCCTTCATGGGCCGAGCCACCTTCGATCAAGGGTTGGTCGGCCGACGCGTTCAGGCGACTGATGGCACACGCCGTGCACAGCGCGGAGGGACGATCCGCGGCCAGCCCGTCTCGTCGCCGGCTTCGCGTCCGACGCCGTCGCCAAGGACGCCAAGGCACCCGATGGCCCCCGGCGGGAAACCAGTCTCAGCCACGCCAACGGCCAAGGCGAGCAACACCTGTTGAAGTTCTACAAGGAGATGGTCGCCGACCTGACCACTGACGACGTCGAAGCGTCGCTGTTCCGCGCTTGGCGATATGCCCGTGGCAACCCTCGCTTCCGGTGGGACCCGGCCGACGGTCGCAACTTCCCCGTCGCCGTCGGCAGCGCGAACACGGAATCGGCGGGCGTCGAACTCGGGGCGAACGTACTCGCGTTCAGCGCCTTCGAGATGCTCCCGAGCTTCCCCGCCGCAAGCGATGATCTGCACACGGCCGCCTTCGCCCGCCTGCCCGTGGGCGACGGTCGCAGCGGAATGACCTTTACCTGGCCGCTCTGGGAAACAGCAGCGTCGACGGACGTAGTGCGGTCTCTGCTGAACGACCAGCGTTTCGTCGAGTCCGAGCCGCCGCGATCGCAGATGAGGGCGATGAGCATCCTCGCCGTCCTGCGGTGCCCGCGGCTCATCGGCCAAAAGAACCTGTTTTTCGGCGAAACGACTTCGGTCTGATGTCGCGAGTCGACCGCGAGTGGGGAACAACTGGCGGAGACCCGCCATGTCCGATCACGCCACCCGCACGACCACCAACGTCTCCACCGCCGGCGACGACGCCCTCACGCTCGACATGCTCGGGCAGTACACCTTCTGCCCGCGGCGGTTTCACCTCATGTACGTCGAGGGCCGGTGGGCCGACAATGCCTACACCGTCGACGGTCTCAATCAGCACAGTCGTGTTGATGAGCGGGATCATGTGCTGCCGGCGGCGGGTGGTGGGGATGACGGCGACGAGCCGCCGGCGGTGAGCCGGTCCGTGCCGCTGAGTTCCGACACGCTCGGCATCACGGGGAAACTCGATCTGGTGGCGACTGACGGCGACGAGGCCACCCCGGTCGAGACGAAGCGGCGGCGGGTGCCGGATTGCGAGGGGCGGGCGTACGACACCGTTCGCGTGCAGCTCATGGCCCAGGGGCTGCTCCTCCGCGAGCACGGCTACCGCTGCGAACGCGGCGTCGTCTACTACGCCGGTAGCCGGACGCGGGTGGAGGTTTCATTCGATGAGGCACTCGAAACGTATACGCTCGAAGTCATTCGTAAAACGCGGGCGGCTGCGGGGCGAACCGTGATCCCCGAGCCGCTCGACGACTCGCCCAAGTGCAACGGCTGTTCGCTCAACGCGATTTGCCTGCCGGACGAGACGCTCGCCCTGCGCGATCTGCCGCGGCTGCGCGAGAGCGATCAGGTGACGGGGCTGACCGTCAACGGCCGACCCGTCCGGC
The DNA here is from genome assembly GCA_965214125.1 of Tepidisphaeraceae bacterium. Classification (GTDB taxonomy): domain Bacteria; phylum Planctomycetota; class Phycisphaerae; order Tepidisphaerales; family Tepidisphaeraceae; genus CBDCBA01. The sequence continues at coordinate 64,037 of CBDCBA010000004.1, read as the reverse complement.
GGATGGTGCCGACGCGCGACAGCGGGCTGCCGCTGTACGTCCAGGAGCAGGGCAGCTTCGTCGGCAAGACCAAGGGCCGGCTGACGGTGAAGGTCAAGGGCGAGCAGATCGCCGAAGCCCGCCTCGCCGACGTCTCGCAGCTCGTGCTCATGGGCAACGTCATGGTCAGCGCCGCGACGGTGCAACTGCTCTGCGAGGCCGACGTGCCGATCGTCCACCTCTCGCGCGGGAGCTGGTTCTACGGCGTCACCCGCGGCACCGGGCTGAAGAACGCTTATGATCGAGTTGCGCAATATCGCGCCGCGGGCGACCCGATGCGCCGCCTCGTCTTCGCCCGGCAACTCGTGCTCGACAAGGCGACGAACCAGCGCACGCTCCTCCGCCGCAACGGCGAGCGAGGGCGTGAGAACGATCGGGCGCTGCGCGACCTCGATCATATCCTGAAGCAGATTCCGGTGTGCGACGAGGAGGCGAAACTGCTCGGTCTCGAGGGGGCCGCGGCCGCCGTCTACTTCAAGCGCTTCGCCTCGATGCTCCGCCCTGCCGACTTCGACGCGACGTCCTTCAACTTCGCCAAGCGCAACCGCCGGCCGCCGCGCGACCCGGTCAACGCGATGCTCAGCTTCGCCTACGCCATGCTCGCCAAGGAGTGCGCGACCGCCCTGCTGGCCGAGGGTCTCGATCCGTACTGGGGCCTCTACCACAAGCCGCGTCACGGCCGGCCATCGCTCGCGCTCGACTTGATGGAGCCGCTGCGCCCGCTCGTCGCCGACTCGGCCGTGCTGACGGCGATCAACACGGGCATGGTCAAGGGCCGGAACTTCGAGACGGCCGCCAGCGCGTGCGCGATGAAGCCTGCCGGGAGGAAGGGCCTCATCGGCGCGTACGAGGCCCGCCTCGACCAGCTCGTGACCCACCCGATCTTCGATTACCGCTGCAGTTGGCGGACGGTCATCAAGCTGCAAGCCCGCCTGCTCGCCCGCTGGCTGCGCGGCGACGTGCCGCTCTTCGAGAACGTCATCACAAGGTGAACCTCATGCGCCGCCGCTACCTGCTGACGTACGACGTCGCTGACGACAAGCGCCGGACCACGCTGTTCGAGGCGCTCAAGGACGTGGGCGAGCACTTGCAGTTCAGCGTCTTCCTTGCCGAGCTCAGCCGCGTCGAACTCGAGCAGGTTCGCGGGCTGGCGAAGCGGACGATTCATCACGACGAGGACCAGCTCCTCATCATCGATCTCGGCCCGGCCGACGACGATCGCTCGGGCCTGCCGCGCGACATCGAGGCGATCGGCAAGTCGTTCGACCCGCGGCCTCGCGTCCTGGTCGTGGGCTGACCCACGCCGGCGCAGCACGTGCTCGCGTGACGCGATCCCACCGCGCCTTTAGGTTGCGGCGGATGGTTGCCACTGGTCCCCCGTGCCGGTATCCTGCCCAGGTCGGCGTAGCCACGAACCCGCGCTAGTCCCTGCGAGCGGCGACGTGATCCAAGAATCCCGGCACCCGTTCGAGCTCTTTGGCAACCAACTGGTTAGGATTATAGCTTGTCATCCCGCTCCTTTTCGCATTGGCTTCCATCACCACCCACTCGCCCCGGCCCACCGAACGCGGGTTCGGCCAACAGTTTGCGATGCTGGGCCTTTCCGCAGCGCTTGCGCTGCGGCACCGTTGAAGCGACCTCTTCTGGCAGACGAGCCCGATCGCGCAGATCCTCACTTTCCGCAGCGCTTGCGCTGCGGCACCGTTGAAGCGTCCAGGTGCGGGTTGCCCGTCTCCTCGAGACTCAGCCCTTTCCGCAGCGCTTGCGCTGCGGCACCGTTGAAGCGTAACCACGGGGGCGGGCGTGGGGCCAGTGCAGGTAGCTTTCCGCAGCGCTTGCGCTGCGGCACCGTTGAAGCGTCGACCTCACCCGCGGCAGGGTCGCCGCCGTGAGCCTTTCCGCAGCGCTTGCGCTGCGGCACCGTTGAAGCCATGAGCGTGTCGCGGGTGTCGTCGTCGAGCTCGCCCTTTCCGCAGCGCTTGCGCTGCGGCACCGTTGAAGCCCGTCGCGGATGCTGACCCACGCGCCGTCAAACTCCTTTCCGCAGCGCTTGCGCTGCGGCACCGTTGAAGCGGCGACATCCGCCTCTTCTTCCGCGACGAGATCGACCTTTCCGCAGCGCTTGCGCTGCGGCACCGTTGAAGCCACCCGCGTGGGCGACGAGGCCGCGGACCTGCGTCTTCTTTCCGCAGCGCTTGCGCTGCGGCACCGTTGAAGCGTTCATGGCAAAATTAGCGTAACTGGCCCTGTTACACTTTCCGCAGCGCTTGCGCTGCGGCACCGTTGAAGCTCCAGCCCTTGGGCAAGCCGGCCGGCGACGGTGGCTTTCCGCAGCGCTTGCGCTGCGGCACCGTTGAAGCAACCGGCGATCTAATTGCTGGCCGGTCGCGCCTTCTTTCCGCAGCGCTTGCGCTGCGGCACCGTTGAAGCGGCTCGCCCGATTCGTCGTCGAGGCCGAACGACAGGCTTTCCGCAGCGCTTGCGCTGCGGCACCGTTGAAGCGTGAACGTGACGCCGGCGGGGGAGCCGATGGACTACCTTTCCGCAGCGCTTGCGCTGCGGCACCGTTGAAGCGAACTTCACCGACCGCCGCCTGGAGTTGGCCGTCGACCTTTCCGCAGCGCTTGCGCTGCGGCACCGTTGAAGCCGGCGCGCGGAGGCCCGCCTCGACCAGGTGCGGCGACTTTCCGCAGCGCTTGCGCTGCGGCACCGTTGAAGCAGGTCGCGGGCGGTGCTGGCCCCGGCCGACTGCGGGTCTTTCCGCAGCGCTTGCGCTGCGGCACCGTTGAAGCGCGGTCACGGCCGCCGATCAACGGCGTGCGGTTGACTTTCCGCAGCGCTTGCGCTGCGGCACCGTTGAAGCCTGCCCGCGTCGGCCCCCTCGAGCAGCGACTCGGCCTTTCCGCAGCGCTTGCGCTGCGGCACCGTTGAAGCCACGTCGACGACGACAGCAGCACGCCGAAGTGCACTTTCCGCAGCGCTTGCGCTGCGGCACCGTTGAAGCGGCCAGCAGGTTTTGCGTGTAGGCCGTCAGCTTTTCTTTCCGCAGCGCTTGCGCTGCGGCACCGTTGAAGCCCGTCGGTGCTCCTCATCCGCCTGACGGCCAAGGGCTTTCCGCAGCGCTTGCGCTGCGGCACCGTTGAAGCCTCCCTCTACGTCGCGAAACAAGTCCTCAAAGCACTTTCCGCAGCGCTTGCGCTGCGGCACCGTTGAAGCCCCGCACTGCCGAACGCCCCACGAGCTGCTGTGGGACCTTTCCGCAGCGCTTGCGCTGCGGCACCGTTGAAGCAGCTCGGCATCTTCGTCCACCGGCGTTGATGGCGGTCTTTCCGCAGCGCTTGCGCTGCGGCACCGTTGAAGCATACCGTTTTCGTTTTCGGCAGGCGTCGCCTCACTGCTTTCCGCAGCGCTTGCGCTGCGGCACCGTTGAAGCGCGCGGAAGCGGAAGGCATCGGTCGTCGCCTCCCGCCCTTTCCGCAGCGCTTGCGCTGCGGCACCGTTGAAGCTTTAGAACGCCGTTGCCGTCGAACTCGATCATCGCCCTTTCCGCAGCGCTTGCGCTGCGGCACCGTTGAAGCGATGACGCGCGGCGTGGCGCTGGCCGCAGTCGCCGTCTTTCCGCAGCGCTTGCGCTGCGGCACCGTTGAAGCGCGACCACTCGGACCGGTTGCCCTGCTGCGAACGGCCCTTTCCGCAGCGCTTGCGCTGCGGCACCGTTGAAGCTGGCGATGGACCCGCTCGACGCCCTCGCCGCCGCGGCCGACTTTCCGCAGCGCTTGCGCTGCGGCACCGTTGAAGCTCGGCGCTCGTCACCGGCGAATAGGTCGCGGTGTCCTTTCCGCAGCGCTTGCGCTGCGGCACCGTTGAAGCACGCGGCGTGTCGCTCCTCGACCTCGCCGCAGCAGGCCTTTCCGCAGCGCTTGCGCTGCGGCACCGTTGAAGCACGATCGCGTACGTGCCGTTCCTGAAGTGCGTCGAACTTTCCGCAGCGCTTGCGCTGCGGCACCGTTGAAGCCTTGTTCTTCTTGATTGCTCTCATGGCTAGTCCGTGCTTTCCGCAGCGCTTGCGCTGCGGCACCGTTGAAGCAAGCTGCAAGGCCAGATGGAGGAGGACGGCGCCTGGAACTTTCCGCAGCGCTTGCGCTGCGGCACCGTTGAAGCGCCTTTGACAGCGGCAACCAGTATCACGTTGACGTACTTTCCGCAGCGCTTGCGCTGCGGCACCGTTGAAGCATTTTAGAAATTGTTCTTTAAAGAGGGTGGCAACACTTTCCGCAGCGCTTGCGCTGCGGCACCGTTGAAGCACATCGAGCGCGGCGGCAACCTGCCCGGTGGTGTAACTTTCCGCAGCGCTTGCGCTGCGGCACCGTTGAAGCGACGTCGCCGACGATGTCGCCGCAACCTATCTCAACCTTTCCGCAGCGCTTGCGCTGCGGCACCGTTGAAGCGGGCAGCAGGCGGATGCGCCCGCGGCCGTCGGACTCCTTTCCGCAGCGCTTGCGCTGCGGCACCGTTGAAGCGTGGAGCTGTAGTGCTGAAGGGTGAAGGCCATGGCGGCCTTTCCGCAGCGCTTGCGCTGCGGCACCGTTGAAGCCTTTTGGCGTACTGGTACCTGCCGTACACCCGCGGCTCTTTCCGCAGCGCTTGCGCTGCGGCACCGTTGAAGCACGCGTGCCGAGAGCGATATCGCCCGTCTAGCCGACTTTCCGCAGCGCTTGCGCTGCGGCACCGTTGAAGCGGACTTGCCGGCGACGCTGTCGCCGGCGCGGGGCTCCTTTCCGCAGCGCTTGCGCTGCGGCACCGTTGAAGCAAACTCGGCACCGGCGCGTAGCGGGCCGGGTCGGCGCTTTCCGCAGCGCTTGCGCTGCGGCACCGTTGAAGCATTGGCCACCTCGCCGTACCAGTTGTCGATCGCCCCGCTTTCCGCAGCGCTTGCGCTGCGGCACCGTTGAAGCAAGCGCGAGCGCGTCGGCAGCGCGGCCGCGGCGGACTTTCCGCAGCGCTTGCGCTGCGGCACCGTTGAAGCAGCGCGTCGACTTGATCGTCATGGCTGCCGGCAGGGACTTTCCGCAGCGCTTGCGCTGCGGCACCGTTGAAGCTGCGTGGAACTCCTCGGCGGATATCTCGCCGAAAGAACCTTTCCGCAGCGCTTGCGCTGCGGCACCGTTGAAGCACAGTCGGCATGACGCATGCAGGCTACACTCAGGCTGCTTTCCGCAGCGCTTGCGCTGCGGCACCGTTGAAGCTTCTCGGCCAGGACGTTGAGCTAACTGGCAATGGAACCTTTCCGCAGCGCTTGCGCTGCGGCACCGTTGAAGCGCAGACCGCTGGGACACGGTCGGCCGGAAAGCTTCCCTTTCCGCAGCGCTTGCGCTGCGGCACCGTTGAAGCGTCGGTGGCCGGCAGTAGCGCCCAGGCGGCGGGAGCGGGTCTTTCCGCAGCGCTTGCGCTGCGGCACCGTTGAAGCACCTTCTTCAAGATGAGTGCCCCCGTGTCCGGGTCTTTCCGCAGCGCTTGCGCTGCGGCACCGTTGAAGCGACTCCAACGTCGAAGTTGGCGGGCTGGCCCAGGCGACTTTCCGCAGCGCTTGCGCTGCGGCACCGTTGAAGCATGAACCGCGCGGTGCGCCGGGCCTTGTCGGCGGCCTTTCCGCAGCGCTTGCGCTGCGGCACCGTTGAAGCCGGGGCACCATGTAGCTCCCCTCGTGGAATTGATACCCTTTCCGCAGCGCTTGCGCTGCGGCACCGTTGAAGCGCGCCCCCGGCCGTTGCGAGCGGCGCGGGGGCATTTCTTTCCGCAGCGCTTGCGCTGCGGCACCGTTGAAGCGCCGATGAACTCGCGGCCGGTTGGCGTGACCTCGACTTTCCGCAGCGCTTGCGCTGCGGCACCGTTGAAGCGCGGAGGGGCGATGGCCCGAGGCGAGCGACGAGGTCTTTCCGCAGCGCTTGCGCTGCGGCACCGTTGAAGCGCATCGCGGACGCGACCCGCCCCGGCCTCGTCGGCCTTTCCGCAGCGCTTGCGCTGCGGCACCGTTGAAGCGCCAATCACGCCGCCGATGATCGCGATGACCGCCCTTTCCGCAGCGCTTGCGCTGCGGCACCGTTGAAGCGAATATTCACCTGGCGAACGGGTTCGATTTGCACTTTCCGCAGCGCTTGCGCTGCGGCACCGTTGAAGCAGGTTGTACAGCATCGCCGCCCCGGCATCGTCCGCCGGCTTTCCGCAGCGCTTGCGCTGCGGCACCGTTGAAGCACGGTGTCACATCGACCATAAGACCGGACAGTGCAGAGTTTGGGCGGGCCTCCCGCTGACGCACTCGCAACACCTCGAAGACACCGACGCGCCGATCGCGGCCGCTTTGACCCGCTCGCCAGCCGTAGGGTTCGGCGGCGGCCGAGTGCGAGGTCGATCGACCGGTTGCGGTGCAAGCCGCTGTCGCCAACGTCGCGTCGATGCACCGCCAACTCGCTCACAGGCCCGGACGAGACACTGCAACTTTGACCGTGGTGCATTGCAGGCCGTCGGCGGAGACGGTGACGCGACCCGCGCCCGCCTGATCGCTAGCCTGCACGATGATCGGGCAGCGGCCTTGCGAGGTCGTGTGTCGATCGATCTGGAACGCTTGCCCGTTGTCGGCCACGCCGTTGTCGACGCCCAGGTACCGCAGTGGGCCCTCGACTACAATGCTCACCTCGCGGTCGTCAGTCACAACGGGACACCCTTGGTCGTCGGTGGTTTAGGCGAGGACGTGAACGACCAATCGGTTGTCGGCGGGCAGTTCGTCTTGGTCGGTTTAGAGTTGCACCGCGTTTGCCGGGCCGGCGGTGTCGAGGAGGGCCGACGCGGTGCTATTCCGCGGCCACTTGCCGTGCGCCTCGCCCATGTAGTCGATGCCGGTCCAGGTGAGCATGCCGCTGATCTGCGGGCGATCGAGGATGTTCTTTCACTCGTGCCACTGGTTCTAGTTCTCGTTGCCGATGATCCACAGCTTCGGTTCCCACAGGCGGGCGCGGTCGTAGATCGGTGCACGGTAGCTCATCCCGGCCACGTCCTGCACCTGCGCGTAGCCCGTGTAGTAGCTGACGATCGGCAACACCATGTTCGCCGTCACCGGGCGCGTCGGGTCGAGCGCGTGCGTCCAGTCGGCGAGCCGCTTGGAGAAGGCGGTGAGCGAGTCCTCGCCGGAGGTCAAGGCCTTGCCCGCCGCGGCGAGCTCGGTTTCGGATCTCATCGACTGCCCAGAGCCCCACCGGCTCCAGCCGGTGGGGCACGTCGCGGTAGATGCCCGACCCCGTGTACCAGCGGCTGTCTGCGAAGCGCGGGTGGTCGGCGCGAACGATCAGCACGTTGTCGCCGTCAGTAAGGTGGTCAGTCAGGTCGAGCGTGATCGGCGAATAGCCACAGATCCGATGGACAAGGTGCGCACCGTTGAGCCAGAGGTCGGCGTGGTTGTAGATGCTGTCAAAGCGAATGTGGCAGCGGGCGCCAATCACCCTGACCATCAGCCGCGATGCTCGGCCCGTCGAGGTCGCCGCGGTCAACGGACCAGTCATTGTTGAACAGGCGGTGCATGCCCGTGCGGCGCGGTGGAATGGACGCCGCATCGCTGCCACTATGGCAGTCGACTGTGCTGAAGAACCGTAACTAGGGGTCGAGCGGGTGCGTCAGCTTGGCACGCGGCTTGTTCATGCATCGGCATGGCTATCAACATCAATCAATTCACGATTAAGGCTCAGGAGGCGACGATTCGGTCGCAGGAGATTGCGGCCGACCGGGGGAATCCGGAGATCACGCCCGTCCATGTCCTGGCATCGCTTCTCGGCGAAAAGGAGGGCGTGGTGCGGCCGGTGCTGCAGAAGGTGGGCGTCGACTTGGCGTCGTTGCAGGCGGCGGTCGATCGCAAGCTGGCGTCGCTGCCGCAATCGACCGGCGGACAGCCGGGCGTTGGGCAGAAGGCGCAGGAGGTGTTTCGCGTCGCGCATCAGGAGGCGGAGCGGCTGAAGGACGAGTATGTCTCGACCGAGCACATCCTGCTCGCGTTGCTCAAGAAGAGCGAAGATACCGGCACGCTGCTGAAGCAGGCGGGCGTGACCGCGGACGGGCTGATGGCGGCCCTCAAGGACGTGCGTGGAAATCAGCGCGTGACCGACCAGGCGCCCGAGGGCAAGTACCAGTCGCTGGAGAAATATGGCAAGGACCTGTGCGCACTGGCCAAGAGTGGCAAGATCGATCCCGTCATCGGCCGGGACGAGGAGATCCGCCGCACCATGCAGGTGCTGGCGCGGCGGACGAAGAACAACCCGGTGCTGATCGGCGAGCCTGGCGTCGGCAAGACGGCCATTGTCGAGGGGCTGGCCGTCCGCATCGTCAACGGCGACGTGCCGGAGACGTTGAAGAACAAGACCGTCGTCGCGCTCGACATGGGGGCGTTGCTGGCCGGGGCGAAGTATCGCGGCGAGTTCGAGGAACGGCTCAAGGCCGTGATCCAGGAAGTCACCAAGAGCGACGGCCGGATCATCCTGTTCATCGACGAGCTGCACACGATCGTCGGGGCCGGCAAGACCGAGGGCTCGCCCGACGCGGGCAACCTGCTCAAGCCGGCGCTGGCCCGCGGCGAGTTGCGGTGCATCGGCGCGACGACGTTGGCGGAGCATCGCAAGCACATCGAGAAGGACAGCGCCCTCGAGCGTCGCTTCCAGCCGGTCTTCGTCGGCGAGCCGAGTGTTGAAGACACGCTGGCGATCCTGCGCGGCATCAAGGATCGCTACCAGGCCCACCACGGCATTCGCATCACCGACGGTGCCCTCGTGTCTGCCGCGAAGCTGAGCGATCGCTACATCTCGGACCGCTTCCTGCCGGACAAAGCGATCGACCTGATCGACGAGGCGGCGTCGCGGCTGCGGATCGAGAACGACTCGATGCCGCAGGAGATCGACGAGATTCGCCGCGAGATCATGCAGAAGCAGATCGCCGTGGAGGCCCTCAAGAACGAAGACAAGAAGGCGGCCGAAGCGACGCAGAAAGAGCTGGCCGACCTTCAGGAGAAGGACCGCGAGCTCACGACGCGATGGCAGAACGAGAAGCAGGTTCTGGAGACGGTCAAGACGGCCCAGGAGCAGTTGGACGCCAAGCAGGTCGAGCTCGAACAGGCTCAGCGTCGCGGCGACTTCGAGTCGGCGGCGCGGGTTCAGTATGGCGAGCTACCGGAGCTTCGCAAGAAGATCGAGGAGAGCGACCGCCGCTTCCGCGAGCTTAGCGAGAGCGGCGAGGCGCTGGTGAAGGAGGAGATCGACGCCGAAGCCGTCGCGGCCATCGTCAGCCGGTGGACGGGCATTCCCGTCAGCCGCATGCTCGAAGGCGAGCGCGACAAGCTCGTGAAGATGGAGGACCGCCTGCACCTGCGGGTCGTTGGGCAGGATGAAGCGGTGACGGCGGTCGCGGATGCGATGCGCCGCAGCCGCGCCGGGCTCGGTGACCCGGATCGGCCGATCGGCTCGTTCCTCTTCCTCGGCCCCACCGGCGTCGGCAAAACGGAACTCTCCAAAGCCCTCGCCGAGTTCCTGTTCGATGATGATGGCGCGGTCGTCCGCATCGACATGAGCGAGTTCATGGAGCAGCACAGCGTGGCCCGCCTCATCGGCGCGCCGCCCGGATACGTCGGCTACGAAGAAGGTGGCCGGCTGACCGAAGCCGTACGCCGTCGGCCGTACGCGGTGGTGCTGTTCGACGAGATCGAGAAGGCCCACCGCGACGTCTTCAACGTGCTGCTGCAAGTCCTCGACGACGGCCGCCTGACGGACGGCCAGGGCCGGACGGTCGACTTCAAGAACACCGTCATCGTCATGACGAGCAATCTCGGCAGCGATCGCATTCAACAGTTGACGAGCGAGGGTGCGCCGGACGTCGAGATCGAGGCGAGCGTGCGCGAGGTGCTCAGGGGCCACTTCCGGCCGGAGTTTCTCAACCGGATCGATGACACAATCGTCTTCCACCCGCTCGGCCGCGAGCAAATTGGGCGGATCGTCGATTTGCAGCTTGCCCGCCTCAAGACCCGCCTGGCCGACCGCGGCCTGTCGCTGGAGCTCACCGACGCCGCCCTCAAGCAGATCGGCGACGAGGGGTACGACCCGCTCTTCGGCGCCCGCCCGCTAAAGCGCGTGATCCAGCAGCGGATCGAGAACCCCCTGGCGACCAAGCTGCTCGCCGGCGAGTTCGAGCCCGGCAGCACCATCCGCGTTGATGTCGACCAAGCCAGCGGCAGCTTGACATTCGCCGCCGCGCCGGCGGAGGGCGAGCTGGTCGAGGCTTAGAAGGTCGCTTGCCGTGAAAGTTGCGAAAGGCCGGCGTTTGATCGATCCCGATCGAACGCCGGCCTTATGTTTGCGCCGATGACCACCCCTCACTCGTCGCCGCTCGAGCCGACCTTTGCCGGTCACGCGGCTGCGGATATCCCCATGCCGTTTCGCCGGCAGTTCCTGCACGCCGCCGATGAACCTCACGGCCCTTCGCTGATCGGCACGATGCGCAAGATCTGGTTCCGCCCACGGTGGATCGCGCCAGTCATTTGGGTGTCGGGCAAGCTTGGCGTGCTCGTGCCGCGCGGCGGGGACGACGTGCCCACCCGCCTCGACGTGCTCGCCGGGCGCGACGGTTCGGGGCGGCCGTATCACGTGTGGAAGCGCACGTTCGACTTTCCCGCGGGACCGCACGAGTTCCCGACGACGATTGTTTACGACGACGAGTTTGAGGATGTCGCGGACATCGTGGGGCCGGGCGGCTTCATCTACCTCGTGTGGCGGGCGCGGTTTCACCCGCCGGCCACGTTCACGCTCGACACGCTTGCCGCGGCGATTTGCGTGGGCCGGCACAAGCTGTGGCTTCCGCGATGGCTTTGGCCGTGGTTGCTGGGCGTCGTGCAGTTCCGCCAGGTCGCGCGGCCGGACGACTCGATTGGCGTGGACATCGTCATCTCGCACCCGCTGCTCGGCGACTTCTTCGGGTACGACGGCACCTTTCGCGTCGAAGCCGTGCCCGAGGCCGTGCGAGCGCAGGCGTGACCGGGTAAAGTCAGGCGATGGCCACGACCCTCGTTGCCGATCCTCAGGCCGCGGCTCCCCCAGAGTCGCGGCCGGCCCGCTTCGCGAAGCTGCCCGACCACCTCGGCGACTTCGGCGGCATCCCGATCAACCGCATCGTCATAAACCCCTGGCCCGGCACGGCGACGGAGCAGGACGTGCTCGAGTACGGCGAACGGATCGCCCCCGCGGAATTGATCGACAACACCATTGTGGAGAAGGCCATGAGCTTCTGGGAAGGCCGCATCGCGATCAAGCTTGCGGGTCGCATGGACTTGTACGCGGAGGACCACGACCTCGGCCTCGTCAACGGTGCCGACGCGCAGATGCGGGTCGTTGGCGGGAACGTCCGCCTGCCCGACGTGACGTCCACCGCCAAAGGTCGCGCGCCGACCACGGACGTCGCCGTACCCGACCTCTCGCCAGACCTGATCGTCGAGGTGCTCTCCGACAGCAACACCAAGGCCGAGGTCGACCGCAAACTCGGCGAGTTCTTCGAAGGGGGCACACGCCTGTCCTGGGTGATCAACCGCCGCACGCGGACGGTCACGATCTACCGCGGGTCAATCGAGAACGTCGAAGTCCGTGGAAGCGACGACACGCTGGATGGCGAAGAAGTGCTGCCGGGGTTCTCCATTCCCATCGCGAAGTTGTTCGAGGGTATTCCCACAGACTGAATCGCACCGTTACCGAGGCAGCGCTACCGGACGGAGGCTGACCCGCTGGGGGACGATCAGCAAAACGGTCTCCGTCGGCGGGACGTTGGGCGCGTTCGTCAGGAAAGCGCGGCCAAGGCTTGTGGCGCGGGCGGCGTCGGGCGAAGGGGCCAGCAACGCAAACTCACCAAGGCGCAGCGTGAGGCGGATGTTCAAATCAAAGGCCGCGGCGTCGCGGACCTCCTCGACCACGTAGTCCTCCCCAGCCGACGTCACCCGCGTACGGCCCACCGTGCTGCGGACAACCGGCGTGACCGACAGCCGCACGGCATCAGAGTCGGTCGACGCGAACTCGATCGCGATACGGTTCTGAAAGTCGATAAACGTGCGGCCGCTCGGCCGCTTTTGTTCGTCGAACCAGAACAGCGTCTGCTCGGCGTTGGGCTCGGTTGGAAGGTCGACGAAATAGGTGTGGCGGTTGGCGTTCAATGGCGGAACGACCAGGGCCCGCGTCGCCTGCTCCGTCGCGAGCGTGCCGCGGATCTCCACCAGCTCCGTCTCCCCGCCGACGCCGACGCGGAAGCCATTGGCCCACAGAACGTCGTACACCGCGATGGGAAGCGCCTGCTCGTCGAGCGGGAACCACACGTCGGGGTCGTCCGACACGAGGCCACGCGGCACGCGCACCTCGAACACCTGCAAGCCGATCGCCGTTGGAATCGGCGAGCCCGGTTCGGTGGGCGCTTCAGCGCGCTGGGGCGTCGCGGACACATCGCGGCCGCCCGCCGCGCATCCGGCAATCAGCAACGCGACAACGGCGGCGACGACCCGCATCACGATGCAGCCCGGACGAGGGCAACGACGTGGTCCAAACCCGCGACCCACTCCGCCTCGCTGATGACCAGCGCCGGCGCGAGGCGAACGACGGTTCCCTGCGTGACGTTCAGCACAACGCCCCGCTCCAACGCGGCGGCCACGAGGTCGTGCGCGGGCTTCTCGGGCAGTTCGATGCCAAGGAACAACCCGTCGCCGCGCACGTCGCAATCGGGCAGTTCGTCCCGCAACTTCGCTTTGGCCAGGTTGCCGAGCGTCGCGGCGTGTTCGAGCAGGCCGTCGCGTTCGATTACGTCGAAGACGGTGGCGGCGACGTTCATGCACATTGGATTGCCGCCAAGCGTGCTGCCGTGCTTGCCGGGCACGAGCAGTTCAGCGATCTCCGGCTTTGCCCACATGCAACCGACGGGCAGACCGCCACCGATCGCTTTGCCGAGCGTGAGGATGTCCGGCGTCACGTCGCCCTCGAAATGCTGGTGGCCGAACCACTTGCCCGTCCGCCCGCCGCCGACCCAGACCTCGTCAAAGATCAGCGTGATCTGCCGCTCGTCGCAGAAATCGCGGACTTTGCGGGGGAAGTCGTCCGGGTAGCCGAGCATGCCCCCCTCGCCGCGCAACGGCTCGAACATGATGGCAGCCGTCTCGTCGTCGACGTGCTTCACAACGTCGTCGAAGTCGCCGCCGGTGGCGTGGACGAAGCCGGGCGGCATCGGGCCAAAGCCTTCTCGATGAGAATCGGTACTGCCGGCGGCGATCATCGCGAGGCTGCGCCCGTGGAAGCTGGCGTTGAAGGTGACCGTCTTGTAGCGGGGCCGGTTGGAGGTGCTGCCGCGCAGCCGGGCGAGCTTGACGGCCGACTCGTTCGCGTCGAGCCCGCCGTGGCAGAAGAACGCGCGGCCGTCGAACGCCTTCTCCTTCAAGTGCCGCGCGAACCGCAACTGCGGCCGCGTGTGAAACGTGTTGCCCGTCTGCCAGAGCGTCTCGGACTGTTCCCGCACGGCCCGCACGAGATCGGGGTGGCAGTGGCCCAGCACGCACCCGCCGAAGCCGGCGAACAGGTCGAGGTAACACTTTCCCTCGGCGTCGAACAGGTGGACGCATTCGCCGCGCTCCATCACGATCGGCCGGCGGGCGTAGTTGCCGATGAGCAGGCCGTCGGCGTCTTTCAGGGTGGGGGTGGGGGTGGGGGTGGCGGCGGTGGCGGGCATGGCCGGTAAGTGTACCGGTACTGTTGCGGCATGACGCGCCTGGACCGCCCGCCGCCCCGTTCGCCGCTCGTGCGCACACTCCACAGCTTCGGCCCGGCAACTGCGGGCGTGATGGCCGTCGTACACAATCAGCCGAACATCAAGGTCCAGCTCGCCATCGGAGCCATTGTGCTGACACTCGCCGCGTGGCTGCGCGTGCCCGCGACCGACGGGGCCATCCTGCTCCTCTGCGTTGGCCTTGTGCTGGCATTGGAGCTAATGAACTCCGCCGTCGAGGCCGCGGTCGACCTGGCGAGCCCGGACCTTCACCCCCTGGCCAAGCTCGCGAAGGACGCCGCCGCCGGCGCGGTGCTCGTTGCCTCGCTCTTCTCGGCCGCGGTGGGCGCGTTGCTCCTCGGCCCGCCGCTATGGACGCGGATGTTCTAAATTGTCGGCATGCCCGACCTCCTGCTCGCCGGCGATATCGGTGGAACCAATGTGCGCCTGCGGCTGATGGATGGCGACGCCGTCGTTCGCGAGGAGTCGGTCGCGGGTTGGCCGGTGGTGGAGGTCGTCGCCGAGTTTCGCCGCCGGAAGATGAACAAATCACCCGTCGCCGCCGCCTTCGGTTGCGCGGGCGGCGTGAAGGACGGGCGGGCTCACTTCGTCGCTCGGAAGAACGAGGCGATCAGCGAAACGCTGCTCGCCGACGCGCTCGATATCCCCGTCGCCCGCGTCCGCCTTATCAATGACATGGCCGCTCACCTGGGCGGGCTCGACGATTGCGAGTTCGTCACCCTTCGCGACGGTGAGCCGTACGGCCAGGTCGAGGCGATGGTCATGCCCGGCACCGGCCTCGGCTGCGGCCTGCGCGTCGACGCGGGCGGACGCTGGATTCCGCTGCCGACCGAAGGCGGCCAAGTCGATTTCCCCGCGACAATCGAGTTCGCTGACCTCCCACCGCTCGTCCGAGAGCGTACCGGCGTTGGCCGCGTGACGTGGGAACACCTCGCGTCGGCGTCGTCGCTGCCGCTCCTGTACCACGCGGCCGGCGGCGACGGGACCCGTACGCCCGAAGCGATTGTCGCCGCGCTCGATGCCGACCCAAAGGCTGCGACGGCGGTGGCGCGGCTGCTCGCGCTAATCGGCGCCCGCGCGGGCAACCTCTGCCTCGCCAGCGGCAGCACGCGCGGCGTCTGGTTCGGCGGCGGGCTGCTCAACAGCCTTCACGCGACGCACCCCCGCGTGTTCGACGACCTGATCGACGGCTTCACGGCGTGCGGCCCCGAGGTGCTCAGGCCGCTGATGGCCGCGGTCCCGCTTCGCCTGCTGACCACCGGCGACAGTGGCCTTCGCGGCGCGGCCGCCATCGCCCGCTCGCTGCTGGCGTGACCATGCAAATACCCCGGCCAAGCGGCCGGGGCAATCGTTGTCATGGGCGTACCAGGATTCGAACCTGGGACCTCATCCTTATCAGGGATGCGCTCTAACCAACTGAGCTATACGCCCGCGGGCGGGTGGGAAGTCTAAGCGCCTGAGCCGGTTGGTCAAGCAGGGGCTAGCAGTGTTCGGCGGCGAACTCGCGGCGGCGGCGCCAGATGTCACGCCAGGCGTCGTAGCCGGCGGTCGAGCGGCCGACCTGCCGCATGCCCCAGTGACCCGCCATCCGCGACCAGGCCCA
The DNA here is from genome assembly GCA_965214125.1 of Tepidisphaeraceae bacterium. Classification (GTDB taxonomy): domain Bacteria; phylum Planctomycetota; class Phycisphaerae; order Tepidisphaerales; family Tepidisphaeraceae; genus CBDCBA01. The sequence goes on along the minus strand of CBDCBA010000004.1, from coordinate 48,565 downwards.
GAGCTTCAGCATCGCGATGCCGTACGCGGAGGCCGGGCGACTCCAGTGCTTGCGGAAAAAACGCACCTTCGCGTTGAAGAGCTTGACCATGCGGTCGCTGCGGACCTTCTCCGACGCCCCGCCGTAGTGGATGAGCTTCGCGTCCGGGCAGATGAGGCGCGGGATGCCCTTGCGGGCGGCGCGGCGGCAGAGGTCGGTCTCCTCGCCGTACATGAAGAAGGTTGTGTCGAACCCGCCCAGCGCCAGCCAGTGGTCCCAGCGGATCAGCAGGAAGCAACCGGTCACAACGGGCACCTCGCGGACGGTGTCGCGCTTCCACGGGCCGAGTGATTCAGGATCGAGAATTCGGTTGTTGCGAAAGAGCGTCGAGAGGCCAAGGCCCATGCAGGTGACGCTCCAGAGCGTTGGCCAGCCGTGACAACTCGTGGCGTTGAGGGTGCCGTCGCCGAAGTAGGTTCGCCCGCCGAGGATGGCGCCAGGGTATTCCTGCGCGCACTCCATCAGCCGGACGATGCCGCGGTCGAGAATTTTCGTGTCCGGATTGAGCAGCAGCAGCCGCTTGCCGGTGGCGACCTTCGCGATGCGGTTATTGCCGTCGGCAAAGCCGATGTTGTGGTCGAGCCGGACCAGGCGCACGCGAGAGTTGCCGCCGAACTCCCGCGCGATGGCGTCGGCGGAGCCATCGTTCGAGTCGTTGTCGAGGATGAGGATCTCGTACGAGAACGGCGCGTCTTTCGTCTCGGCGAGCACGCTCTCGATGCAGGCGAGCGTCAGCTCGCGTGTGTTGTACGAGACGATGAGGATGCTCAGGTCCCGCGGGGTTTCCTTGCGTCCCACGACCGCCTCCTGTTGCGTTCGGTTCATCAACGTCATGGCGGGATTCGTAGCGGGTGCGTCGGTGGCGAATCTAGCGCCGCCACCCGGTGAGCATCGTCTTCAACGTAGGCCGTGTTGATTCGACCGTGGCTGCGCGAGGCGCGGGACCTTATCGGGCGGCCTTCGGTTTCACGCGACGGCCGGGCTCGTGGGGCCGGTGCGGGTGCTGTCGTCGCGCTCCCACACGTGCGGCCGCTGCGCCTTGCGGCGCCTTTTGGCGCGAAGGCGGGCGATGAACTTCACGTAGCCGTAGGTGAGCACGCTTGGCAGCCAGCGGGGGTCCAGAGCAAGCTTCGCCAGCTTCGGGCCGTTGCGGGCGCCGCGGTTGACGAGCAGTTCGGGGTGCTTTTCGGCGAGCTCATAATTGCCGAAGTGAACGCGCGTCTTGATCGCCAGCAGGCCCGCAACGTTCTTGGGAACGCGGACGATCGACTGCGCCTCGGGCACGGCCACGCGCTCGTCTTCGGCGAACAGGCGGCGCACATAGCAATCGTCAGCCGTGAGGTCGGGGAACCGGCCGAAGCGATCGCGGCCGGCGCGGCTCATCGCGTACACGCCCGAGCCGCCGATGCCCGTCTGCTGGCTCGGCATTACGAGGTCGACGTCGTAGAACCACTTGACGATGCGGTTGCACCCCTCGAAGTCGAGCTTCGGCAGCGGCGCCGCCGCCAGGATGCCGGGCCGATCGAGCGCACCGATTAAGGCATCGACGTCGTCGCGCGTCACGAGTACGTCGGCGTCGACGTACAGGCGCGGGAAGACCGTTGCCGCCTCGTCGCCCAGGTTCAGGGCGTTCGACTTCGAAGGCACGTCCGTCTCGATGACGGTCACGTTGTCGAAGCCGCGGGCGACGGCGGCGGTGGCGTCGGAGCAACCGTTGGCGACGACGATCACCTCGAGTTCGCCATCGCCGGGCCGCAGCGAGGCGAGGAGTTCCCCGATGACGGTCGCCTCATTGTGGGCGGGAATGACGACGCTGGCCCTTGGCATGTGGCAGTTTCTCTCGGTGCGCGGCGGAGTGCGGACAACGGGTTGGGCGGGGGCGAGGATCACGTAAAGGCTCCCTTGCGGCCCGCGTTGGGCGGGGCCGGCATTGGTTCATCCCATTCATCCCCGTATTCGTCCAGCGCGGCGTCCTCGGCTTCGCCATCGTATTCCTCGAAGGCTTCGGGCTCGTCGAGCGGCTGGCGGGCCATCACGCCCATCAGCAGGTAGATCAGCCCAATGGCCGGCGCGAACAGGCTGACCGCGAGGCAGCCCAGGGCGACGCCGATGAGCCCCGCCGCCTGGAGGTAGACCATCCGCCGCACGCGCAGCCCGGCGACCTTCCACGTCCGCACCGACTCGCGCAGCACCAGCACCTGCGCCAGCAGGTAGAGCATCGGCGCGAGGATGCCGCTGTAGATCGCCAGGAGCACGTAATGGTTCACCACGTCCACGTGCTTGCGGCCGTCGATTTGCTCGCCCCAGTGGTTGGGGTAGTTCTCCGGCGAGCCGTAGCCGAACAGCCAGTACTCGGGCAGGTTGAGTACCGCGACCTCAAGGAGTCGGTTGCGGTAGTAGCTGCCGCCGCCGGCAATGTTGATGTAGTCGACCAGGTGGTAGAAGTGCCGGTTCGACGCAATTTCCGCCAGCAGGCCCAGCACCACGAGGCAGATCAGCCCCGACTTGATCCAGTGCGGCCGGAAGTAGAGCAGCGCGATGCCGAAGAAGACCGTCGTCGAAAGCTGCGGCCCGCTCGACAGGCTGCTGACCACGCCGCCCAGGCCGAAGAGGACCGCGACGATCGTCAGCCGGCTGTAGCGGCGCAGCGAGGCGAAGCTGATGAGGAGTGCCGTCAGGCAGAACATCGCCACGCCGAAGTAGATCGAGTGTGACGCCGACCCCTCGGCGCGGAGCAGCCGGAAGCCGAGCAGATCGCGGAACTGAAGCCCCTTGTTCATCCAGCGCCACGCGTGGAAATCGCGGAACTTGCCGTAAATCGTCCAGGTCGTGAATGATTCGACAAGGCCCCAGAAGCCCAGCCAAATGAGCATCCAGCAAATCGGCACGACCATGTCGCGCCGGTGCTCGAGCCGGCCCAGGGCCAGGCGGGCGCAGAAGTAGATCAGCGCCGTGTCGAGGCCGTTGCCGATCAGGAAGACCATGCGTTCCTGCCCGGCGTCGCTCATCACGTTGGCGAGCAGGTTCCAGACGTAAATACCCGCGACCACGCCGTCGGCCCAGCACCAGCGGAACTCGTCGCGCTCGGGGCGAAACAGCATGCGCGCCAGGAGCGTCAGCGCGATCAGGCGGCTGGCCGACATCTGCGCCAGGCCCATCGGAATGCGCAGGTAGTCCGGGTAGATCAGCATCGCCGCGACGAGTACCGCCATCGCGCGGCCGGGGCGCAGCACGCAGACAAGTGCGATGCCCATCAGCGCGACAGAGATTGTCAGCGGCGTGATCGCGTTCAAGCGGCCACCTCCCGCGACCCGTCCGATTCCGAGGCCGGCGCCGGCAACGGCAGCGGCGGGTGCTCCGGCGTCCACGGCGTCATCGGCACCCGCCGACGTAGGCCGCGCCGGAAGATCCGCTTGGCCGTGCCCGTCACGCTTTGAATCTTCTGCTTGACCGACAACTGCGACCACCAGAAACGCCGCGTCGGAATGTTCTCGAACGTCGGCGTGGCCGCCCCCAGCCAGCGGCTGACGAGCGTGCGCATCCACACGTTGCCGCGCACGTTGAGCAGGTTCGGCTGCGACGCGGGCAGCGTCGAGGCGTCGACCTTCTCCGCCTGGACGTAGCCCCCCTCCATCGCGGCCATCAAAGCGCGGCGGCCGCGCTCGGTGCGGACGACGAACATGCTCCGGCCGGGCTCGCCCTCTTCGATCTCCCGGTACCACGGGTCGCCCACGGCAATGTCGGCGAACTCGCCGGTGTGATCGGGGCAAATCCGGCACCGCCACTGCGCGTGGCGGCTCAACACCTCGCCCCAGGACTGCGCGTAGGTGAGACTCGACTCGGTGCCGTCGCGGGTGATGCTCGTCGCCTCGCCCGGCCAGCCGTGGCCGCGGTAACGCAGCTCGGCTACCTCGCCGGGGTCGGCGACGCCGAGGCGTTCGATCATCTCGAGCGTCCCCTTCGTGCTGGGCGTGCCGGCACAGAAGATGGCGACCGTGAGGGCGAGGTTCTGGTCCAGCTTGGGTGATCGCGCGGCCGCCTTGTTCGCGGCGGCGATGTCGCACGGCTTGCCGACCATCATGCTCGGCCCGCCCGCGTTCTCGATGTGGCCCAGGCCCTCGCACGGGCTGGCCGGCGAGTAGCGCGAGCCGGCGCCGCGGGCGATCTCGTTCTTGTTTCGGCTGAAGACCGTGCGGTTGAGGTACGGCACGTCCTCACGCGGCGCGGTGTGCAAGACGCCCTTCATGCCGCCGCTTTCGACGGCCCAGTTCGACAGCGCCGTGGCCCCGCCGCCGCTGGACCCGCGGAAGCGGGCGTCATCATCGGTCGACCAGCCCTCCCACACTTCCAGCACCGGGCCCCATCCCTCGGCCAGCTCGGGCAGTGCCCCCGGACGATTATCATCGGGACCGCCGGCGTGGGCGAGGTGGATGCCCGAACAGACGGCCATGGCGTTGGTGACGCCGGGATCGCGCACGGAGCGGCCGGGCTTGAGCACCGGGCGTCGGCCGTGGTCGAGCACGTCGACCATCTCCAGCGACTCGGGCGCGGCATGGGCGCACGCGCCGCACCCGCAGCACATCTGGCGTTCGGCGACGTCGATGATGTTGGCGACCTTCAGTTGCAAAACGTCTCCTGCGGACCGCGTGACGGGGACGGCAGGGGCCGCCTCTCCCTCCGACTTGTCGGCCATCGCGGCGCGGGACATCAAGTGGCCTGCCCAGCCGCCAGAACCGGGTCCGGGCGATATGTTATCGGACTGGCGTAACGCCGCGGCGGACAATCCTGGTGCGATCGCCGGCGTGACGGGCCTCCACCCCGGTCGACGACGCATCCTCGCCACCGTCGACTGCGGAATCCGACCGAAGGTCACATAGGGTCAACCGTTTGCACACTTTATCCTTTCCGGATGCGGTATTGTGGGTTTCCGCCTCTCATCCCGCCACTCACCGCCATCACAATGATCGCAACACCCACCGCTCCCGCTCGCATTCAGAAAGGCCTCGGCGACCTCCGCCCCCCGCCGCCGACGGCCATTCCCGTGGTCGACGGGCCGCCGTCGCCTGAACAGGTGGAGGCCTACTCGCACGCGGGCGTCGCCCGGCTGCGGGGGTTCCTCTCGCCCGACGAACTGGCAGAGGCGCGGGAGGTGTTCCAGTCCGCCGGCGACAAGGGGCCCATCGACGGGCTCAGCGACGACCAGATGAAGGCGGAGAACTTCGGCGGGCGCGACGAAATGCTCCGCCGCTTCCCGCGCATGCTTCATCCCCACCGCCACCCGGAGGAAGCCTTCGGCCGGCTGTCGATGCGGTACATGCTCGACGCAACCCTCGCCGAGACAATGCGGCGTTTGATGGGGGCCGACCCGCTGGCGGCGCAGAGCATGTTCTACTTCAAGCCGCCGGGTGCCCGCGGGCAGGGCTTGCACCAGGACAACAACCCGCTGGCCGTCTCGCCCGGCACGTGCCACGCGGCGTGGATCAGCCTCGACGACGCCGACGAGGCCAACGGCACGTTGATCGTTGTCCCCGGCACCGCGAACTGGCCGATCCTGTGTGACGCCAACGCGCGTGGCGAGGCCGAGGAGGCGGAGTTCTTCGACGGCGGCTCGCTGCAACTGCCGGAGGGGTGCCAGATCGTGCCGGCCGAGCTCGACGCGGGCGACGTGCTGCTGTTCAACGGCTCGCTCGTTCATGGCAGCCCGAAGAACCGCACGAGCGACCGCTGGCGGCGGTCGCTGATCTTCCACTACGTGCCCGACACCTGCGAGGAGGTGGCGGCGTTCTATCACCCGCTGCTGGACATGCAGGGCCGCGAGGTCGACCGCCGCCCCAGCGCCACCGGCGGCCCGTGCGCGAACTGGCCGACGGCGTGATGTTAGCCTGTCGGCGGGTCACATCTGGATATGGCGTCTTCCAAGTAGCCGCGGACCTTGGTCCGCGCTTCGAGCGCCTGCCGAGGTGCGAAGCGCGGAGCAAGCTCCGCGGCTACCCAGAGGACGCGAAAGACGTTCGGTCCAGAGCCGTGGCACCCGCGAATTTAATTACGGGTCCATAGCCGCGACTCAACGAGTCGCGGTCCGGTCGTTCGGCGCGGAAAGACCGCGACTCGTTGAGTCGCGGCTATGGAACCCATTGTTAACTTGCGTCGGCCGCCTGCTGCATCACGCCGCGACTTCGGCCATCTCGCCCTGCTTTTCGGCGAGGCCGGCGCGCATGCGGGCGATGATGCTGCTGTGCATCTGGCTGACGCGCGACTCGCTCAAATCGAGCGTGAGGCCGATCTCCTTCATCGTCATCTCCTCGAAGTAGTAGAGCGTGACGATGAGTTGCTCGGCCCGGCTCAGGCCCTTGCTCATCAGGGCCTTGAGGTCCTTGCGCTGAATCTCGCGCAGCGGGTTGGCGGTATTGCGGTCTTCGAGAACATCGATCTCGCGGACGTCCTTGGAGCTGTCGGTCTCGTACCACTTGCGGTTGAGGCTGACGACGCTGGTGGCCTGCGAGTCCTTCTGGATCTTCTCGAACTCCTCCATGTCGACCTCGAGCTTGTCGGCCAGCTCCTCGCGGGTCGGCTGGCGGCCGAGCTCGACCTCGAGGGATTTGCTCGCCGAATCGAGCTTGTGGCTGCGGCTGCGCACGAGGCGCGGCACCCAGTCCATCGAGCGCAGCTCGTCGAGCATGGCCCCCTGGATGCGGCGGGCGCAGAAGGTTTCGAACTTGACGTTGACGTCGAACTTGAACTGGTCGAGCGAGTCCATCAGCCCGAAGATGCCGGCGCTGATGAGGTCGTCCATGTCGACCTCGTTGGGCAGCTTCGCGTAGACACGCTCGGCGTTGAAGCGGACAAGGTGGAGGTAGGCCTCCATGAGAATGTTGCGGCACTCCTCGCTGGCGGAGTTCTTGTACTCGATCCAGACGCCGACAAGGTCGTCGCGGTCCGTGCGGACGTTGATGCCCTCGGGCAGCGTGTCGATCAGGTGCGCCAGCGACGAGGCGAGCTCCTCCTGGGCGGCGGTGGGAATCGCCCGCAGCGTGCGGCGGGACGACGAGGACGAGGCGGCCGACGCATCGTCGGCTGGACGGCGGGCGCGGCGACGGGTGGTCGTGGCGGCGGGGGCGCCTTGGGGCGCAGTGGCGGTGGACGGCATGGGGAGGCTCCCGGTCCTTGGGAAAGGCCAACGCACACTCACCGAAGCTTCGGTTGCGTCAGCCGGAGTTGCCGACCCGCGACTCCTTCGCGGGCACGCCGGCATCCTACCGACCCAAACGACAAACGCCAGCCCAAGGTTCACACTGCGCCGGTTATGCCGGCGCCCCCCCCCCCGCGTTGCCCCGGTCTACAGACCGGCTACGCACCGCCGTGACGCACGTCTTTCCCGCGAACGAGGTAAATCAGCTCCTCGGCGATGTTCGTCGCGTGGTCGCCGATCCGCTCGAGATTTCGACTCACCAGCACGAGCGATAACGCCGACGATGCCGCCCGCGGCTCGAACATCATCGCGTAGAGCAGCGACTTGAACGCATCGTCGCGCAGGCGGTCAATGGCCGGCTCGTTGGCGAGTACATCTTCGGCCAGCGCGACGTCGCGGGTGACGAGCGCGGTGAGCGAGTCGGTGAGCGCCGTCGATGCCAGCGCGGCCATCTTCTCGAGCTGCGGCGGCACATCGACGCGCGTCTCCTCCGCGGCGAGGTGACGGGCGCTGCCGGCGATGTTGCACGCCTGGTCGCCCACGCGCTCCACGTCGGCCGAGCAACGGACGGCGACGAACACCAGCCGCACGTCTCGCGCCACCGGCTGCTGTGTCACCGTCAGTTGGATGGCCAACTCGTCGATGTCGGTGTGCAGGCGGTTGACGCGCTCCTCGAGCCGGTCCACCTCGTCGAGCGCGTCGGCATCCCCGTCGAGCAGCCCGCGCACGGCCGACCCAAGCATTCGCTCGGCCAGCCCACCCATCTCCATGATGCGCTCGAGCAGCCCGCGAAGCTGTGCGTCGAAACTGGAGCGCATCGGTGGAGCCTAGCCGAAGCGCCCGGTGACGTAGTCCTCGGTTTCCTTCAGGTGCGGCGTCTGGAACATCGTCGCGGTCGGCCCATACTCGACGAGGCGGCCCAGGTACATGAAGGCCGTGAAGTCGCTGCAGCGGGTCGCCTGCTGCATGTTGTGCGTGACGATGATGACCGTGTAGCTGCCCGACAATTCGGCGATCAGCTCCTCAATCTTGCCGGTGGCGATGGGATCGAGCGCGCTGCACGGCTCGTCCATCAGCAGCACCTCCGGCTCGGCGGCGATCGCGCGGGCGATGCACAGGCGTTGTTGCTGCCCGCCCGAGAGGCCCAACGCCGACTCGTCGAGGCGGTCCTTGACCTCGTCCCACAACGCCGCCCCGCGCAGGCTGCGCTCGCACGCTTCGGTGAGCGTCTTCTTGTTCCGCTCGCCATCAATGCGGAGCGAGAAGATGACGTTCTCGCGAATGCTCATCGGGAACGGGTTGCTCTTTTGAAAGACCATGCCCATGCGCTTGCGCAGCTCGATCACATCGACATTGCGGGCGTAGATCGGGTCGCCGCGCAGGTGCATGTTGCCCTCGATACGCACGGTGTCGATCAAGTCGTTCAGCCGGTTGATGCTGCGCAGGAGCGTTGACTTGCCGCAGCCGCTCGGGCCGATCAGGGCCGTAACCTTGCCCTCGGGGAAGGGCATGTTGATGTCCCACAGCGCCTGCTTCTGGCCGTACCAGAGGTTGAAGTCGTCGACGGTGCAGATCGCACGCTCGGCCGACAGCTCCGGGTGCGTGTCGGCCTTGAACGGGAGCCCGTCGGCGATCGCCGCCTGAAGATCGACGTCGCGTTCGGCCCCCGCCGAGTGGTGCGGCACGTCCTCGCGCTGGGCCGAGCCGGGCCGGTCGATTACGGCGATGTCATCGGTGGTGGTTTGCAGCATAATCAGGCGTGGCACGAGGAAAGGGCGGCAGCGGACGTTCAGAACTGCCCGCCGGCGAAGGCCCGGCGCAGCCGCGAGCGAATCCAGATCGCCGCGAGGTTCAGGAACAGGACGATGAGGATCAGCAGCAGCGTGGTCGTGTAGACCATCGACCGCGCCGCCTCGGCGTCGGGGCTTTGGAAGCCAAGGTCGAAGATGTGAAAGCCCAGGTGCATGAACGCCTGCGACGGGTGCAGGTACGGGAACTCGCCGTTGAGCGGCAGTTCCTTCACGCTCTTGAGCGCCCCCACGAGCATGATCGGCGCGACCTCCCCCGCCCCGCGGGCGATGGCGAGAATGGCGCCGGTCATGATTCCCGGCAGCGCCCGCGGCAGCACGATGCGCTGAATTGTTTGCCACTTGCTCGCGCCGCAGGCGTAGCTCCCCTCGCGCATCGACCGCGGCACGGCCGCGAGCGCCTCCTCGGTCGCGACGATCACCACCGGCAGCGTCAGGAGCGCCAGCGTCAGCGACGCCCAGATGAGCGCCTGGCCCTTGAAGACGCTTTGGCCCGTCAGCCGCGTTTCGGGGAACAGGCCGCCGAACACGCCCGCGGGAATGCTCGCGAAAACGAAGTAGAAGACGATCGCCGCCGCGACCGCCCAAGCGGTGCCGGCGGCGAAACGGAAGACCAGCGGCACGAACGATTCGTCCGTCGCCGCCCCGCGCTCGCTGCGGCCCGCGAGCGATCCGGCCGCGACCGCGACGGCGATCACGATGGCGGCCAGGCCGATCCAGAGCAGCCACATCGGCACACTCAGCGGCTCGACCTTCGCCCCGGCGGCCCCCGCGTCGAGCCAGCCGCCCACGCCGTAGCAGAAAAAGCCCAGCCCGAACACGCCGTACACAATGCTCGGCACGCCCGCCAGGTTGTTCACGCTGATGCGGATCAGACTCGTAAGGGCTCCCTGCTTGGCGTACTCGCGCAGGTAGATCGCCGCGACCACGCCGATCGGCACCACGAACACGATCATAATGAACGTCAGCAGCACCGTCCCGACGATCTGCGGCCAGACGCCCCCCTCGGTGTTGGCCTCGCGCGGGCGGTCGGTCAGGAACTCCCACCAGCGCGAGCCGTAGACGCCGAGCTTATCGAAGAAGCCCAGCCGGTTCGCCGGGTAGGCCCGCACGATCTGGCCGATCGTCATCGGCAGTGGTTCGACTGCCACGCGCGTGCCCGCGTCCGCCTCGGCACCGTCGGCCAAGGCAACTTCGGCCAGCGGCGCGAGTGTGTACTCGCCGACGGGCGCGCCGTCCGCGTCGAGCCACTGCACGGTCGGCCGCGACCCGTCGGAGCCACCGACCACGACCTGCGCGGTCGGCGTCTCTCCCTCAGTCGCTGGCCGCACGTTGCCCTCGAAGTTCAGAAAGCGGACGCTCGCGACGCGGGCCGCGTCGTCGGCGGCCAGCACGCTGCTGGCGGTGACGTTGAAACTCCGCCGCGTGCGATCGGCGGGGATAATCTGCCCCTGCTCGGTTCGCACCCACACGCGGTAGCGGCCCAGCCGGCGGTCGAGGTCGTCCAGCTCCGCATTGATGGTCGCCTCGGCCTCGGCCTTCTCGGCCCGAAGCTCGGCGGCCTCGGCGAGCAGTTCCTTCGCCTCGCTCGACTCCGGATCAAGGTCGCCCGCGGCACGCTCCAGATCGGCGATCTCCTTATTCGTCTCGCCGAGTGCCCCAAGTTCTTCCTTCAAGCCGCGCACCTCGCGGCCGAGCTTGCGGACGGTGGGGAAGACCTCTTCGAACCGCTCCCAGGCCGCGGCGCTGCCGGTGGTGAGCTCGCCGTTGACCGCGACGGCCTCGATCGTGCCGTAGGCGACGCTCCACTCGTCGCGCTCGATCGTCAGCACCCACTCGGGCCGCTCAAGCTCGACGACGTTCGGCTCGCGCACCCAGGTGAAGGCGCTCGGCGACAGGTCCTTGTTGCCGGTGCGCCACAGCACGCGCGTGAAGTTCTCGTCGTCGGAGATGGTGCCGTCGCCGTTCACGTCCTGGTCGGCGACGACCTCGTTCGTCTGCTCGGAGCGGAAGCGCTCGCCGACGAGGGTCCGTCGCTCGCTCGATCCGTCCGGGTTGAAGGTGACGCGGCTGACGGGTTGGGGCCAGAACGTGCTGAAGCCGTAGGCGACCACCAGCAGCAGCAGGCCCAGGATCATCAGGATCGACAGCGCCGCCGCCCCGCCGGTCAGCCAGACCATCGGCTGGCCCCGCGCCGCCAGACTCGTGCGTCGGCGGCGGCCCGCGCCGGCACCGGGCGCGAAGGCGTGAGCGGGCTGATCCGGCACGCTCGAGAGCGGCGCAGCGCCGGTGCCGCCGGCGGCGATGTCCTTCGGGAACTCGTCGGGTCGGTCACTCATCGCTTACAACTGAAAGGCCCGCTTGCGGAAGCGGATGCGCACGATCTCCGCAAGCGTGTTCACCACGAATGTCATCGCGAACAGCACCAAGGCGCTGAAAAAGAGCACGCGGTAAAGCGTGCCGCCGACGGGCGCCTCGGGCATCTCCGTGGCGATGTTGGCCGACATGGTCTTCATGCCGTCGAAAATGTTGAGGTTCATCGTCTCGGTGTTGCCGGCAGCCATCAGGACGATCATCGTCTCGCCAACGGCGCGGCCCAGGCCGATCATGCAGGCGCTGAAGATGCCGCTGATCGCCACCGGCAGCACCACGCGAATCGCCGTCTGCCACGGCGTCGCCCCGGCGCCCAGCGCCGCCGAACGCAGCGTGTTCGGCACGGCCGTCAGGGCATCCTCGCTAACGGTGTAGATGATCGGGATGATCGCAAAGCCCATGATCATGCCGACGTTCAGGGCGTTGCGCGGGTCGAACTGCGCGAGCAGGCCGTTGCTCTGGACGGTGCCGTCGGTGAGCGAGCCGAGAAAGTCGGCCCGCAGGTCGCCGCCGATCAGGCTCAGGAGCACGCCGATCACCGCGGCCATCGCGATGCCCGCGACGCCGACCACGGCAAAGCGGATCAGGTCGGCGACGGCAAGCTGAACCTGGGTGCGGTTCGGGTCGCTGAAGATCCGCAGCCTGTGGCGAAGCGAGGCGTTGAAGTAGATGACTAGGCCGACGATGCACAGCGGCGCGAGCATCAGCACCCAGCCCGGCACGGCCCGCAGCGATTCAGGCAGGCCCGCGACCCACCCCTCCGGCGCACCACGCAGCCAAGCCCGCAGATCGCCGCCGAAGAGGAGCGTCTCGAAGAGCGGCCCGGTCGCCAAGCCGAGCAGGATCGAACTCAGCACGAGTTCGGCCATGACGATAAAGGGCATGAACGGCCCGGCCGCCTGCCCCTTCGCCAGCACGATCGCCGCCAGCACCACGCCGGGGATCAGCCAGAGCCCCAGCACGGGCAGCGACGGCCAGCCGAGGTAGAGCACGCCAGCGACGCCGACCAGCAGCCAGCCGCCGATCGCCCACAAACCGCCCTGCTTGTTCACTTCGCTCGGCGGGACAAGCTGCCACAGGAAGCCAAACACCATCACGCCCACCGGCACGGCCGCAAACGTCAGCAGCAGGCCGCCCAGCACGTCCTCGGCCCAAGGTGCCAGCACGCTGGCGGCGATGAACCCGAGCACCACGCTCGGCAGGCCGGCCATCATTTCGATGCTCGGCTTCACCACGCTGCGCACGCCCGGCTGCATGAACTCGCTGCTGTAAATCGCCGCTAAAATCGCGATCGGGGTCGCGAAGAGCATCGCGTAGATCGTCGCTTTGAGCGTGCCCCAAATCAGCGGGATCAGCGACAGCTTTGGCTCCACATCGTCGCCCGCCGCGGAGCTTTGCCAGACGAACTCGCCGCCGGCACGGCCTTCATAATGCACCGGCAGGAACAGCGCCGGCAGCTTGCCGTCGGGGTGAGGATTATCGAGTGTCCAAGCCGATAGCGTCCCGCCGTCGCCGAGGGCGAGAATGCGGTTCATCATCGGCGCCAACGCCACCAGTTCGACGGCGCCCCCGGCCTTGTCGAGCTTGGCCTGCACCGTGTTGCTGCTCATGTGGCGCAGCCAGACGTTCCCGTCGGCGTCGCCGCTGAGGAACTGCCGGTCGCGGCTGCTGAACGCCAACGCCGTCACCGGCGCCGGCTGAGATGCCAACTCGTGGGCCCGCTTGATCTCCCAATCCTGCGGGTCCAGCGCATCATCGGGCGCCGCGAACCAGCCGCTGAGTCCCCCGTCGCTGTCGGCGACGACGATTGTGAAGTCCCCCAGCAACATCTCGGCCGCCGACACGCTCTGGCCGCGGTCGAGCAGGTCGACTTCCTGCGCGATCCGCGCCTGCGGCGCCCCGCCGCTGCCGGTGAGCTGCTTCGTATCAAACCAGACGAGATGACCGTCCGTGTACAACAGGAAGGCGTTGGTCCCGCCGCGCCCCAGGAACAGGTTGGCCACCGGCGCGTTCGCGGCCCGGTCGGCGGCGGGCGGAAGCGGGAACTGCCGGCTCGTCGTGCGCAGCTTGCCCGTGCGCAGGTTCTGCTTCGAGGTGATCTTCCCCCAGAACATCGCTCCGTCGGCGCGGCGGGCGACCATAAACTCGCTGCCGCCGTCCTTCAGGTAGTCGACCTGCTCGACCGGCTCGGCCACGCCCGCCTCCAGCGCCAGCGGCACACCGAAAGCGATCTCAAGCGTCGTCAGGCGCAGACTGCCGTTGGGAATCACGTCGGCAATCGCCCCGTCGTGGACCACGCTCTGCCCCGCCTCCAACGCCGCCAGTTCGGCCGGTCGGCTTGATGGGAACCGCGTTTCGAACGTCACGCTGCCCAGCAGCACGCTGCCATCGTCGCGGCCGATGCCGACCGTGCCGTGCGACTCGCTGAGCGCCGTGACGGGCTTGTCGCTGACGCGCGTCTGGCTGACGATGCGCGGCGCGCCGTCCTCGGTGGCGGTGTGGTAGAAGACCAAGTTGCCCGCGGCGTCGAGGGTCCAAAGGGCCAGCAGGTTTTCGTCGGCCGCCATCGCGATCGGTCGGGCGGCGTCGTCGGTCGCCGCGGGCAGAGCCGTCGCGGCGAGCGGCTCGGCGTCGGCGTCCTGGAAGAGGGGCAGGACAGTGACGACCAGAAAGACCACAATGGCCGTCAACGCCGCGACAACCGTGAGGCCGCCAACCGTGATGCCGTACTTCGCGACGGCGTCGATCACCTTGACGCTGGTGCGGGTCTGCCGTCGCCGCGCGCGGCCGCTGAAGGTGGGAGGCGACGACGGCGAGGCGGGGTCGGTGTCTGGCATTGCGTGGCCGGGGGAGGTCGGTCAGGCACAAAGCCCCCTCTGCGGGGCGATCGCATCATTCCGACCGGAGGCCCTGGGCGCATTAGCGGCCGGTTAATTCGAGCAGGGGCACCCGAACAAGCGAACGGAGCCCCGCACGGCGTGCGGGGCTCCGAGGCATCTTCAAGTCCAGAAACAATTTAGTTCAACCCAAGCTTCTCGCGCTCCTGCTCAACGATGAACGGGCTGAGCGTGTAGAAGCCCTCGGAGTCCACGACCTCCTGCCCCTGCTTGCTCATCACGAGCTTCAGGAACTCGGCAACAATCGGGTCAAGGTCCTGGTTGGGGGCCTTGTTGACGTAGATGTAGAGGAACCGGGCGATCGGGTAGTCCTCGTTGTAAACGGCCTCGGCGTCCATCGGGTCGTAGGCGGTGCCGTCGCTGCCGACGATCGGAACGGCCTTCACGTTCGGCACGCTGTAGCCCACGCCGCTGTAGCCGATGCCGAAGGTGTCGCTGCCCACGCCGCTGACCACCGCGCTGCTGCCGGGCTGCTCCTTCACGCTCGGCTTGAAGTCGGCCTTGGCGATGGCGGCCTCCTTGAAGAAGCCGTACGTCCCGCTGGCGCTGTTGCGGCCGTAGACGCTGATAGGCTGATCCTTGTAACGGCCGTCAGTCACGCCGACGTCGCCCCAGGTAATGCCCTCGGGGCCGTTGACGCTGAAGATCTGCTGGAGCTGCTCGAGCGTGAGCTGCTCGACCGGGTTGTCCTTGTTGACGAAGACGCCAATCGCGTCGATGCCGACTCGCGCTACCGTGGGCTCGTACTGGAAGGCGTTTTTGAACTCGTCGATCTCCGTCGCCTTCATCGCGCGGCTCATCGGGCCGAGCTGGGCGGTGCCGCTGATGAGGGCTGGCGGGGCCGTGCTCGAGCCCTTGCTCTCGGCCTCGACGTTGACCTGCGGGTACATCTGCGTAAACTTTTCGCCCCACTTGGTCATCAGGTTGCTGAGCGTGTCGCTGCCGACGCTGCGCAGGTCGCCGCTGACGCCGTTGGCCTGCTCGTACTCGGGCAGGTCCGCGTCGACGTCGGCCGAGGCGGCGGTGCCGACCATCGAGACGGCGGCCGCGGCGCCGGCCAGCTTCAGGAGGCGGCGGCGGGAGAAGAGGGTAGTGAAGTCAATCATGTTTCTGGTCCTTTTCGAGAAGATTCCTGCCGCGGCGGGCCAGTCCCGACCCGCGACGGCCAAACCATAACGGCGGCCCCATTAGCGTTTGATGAGACGTGTGAATTGGGCCGCAACTCACCTCGAAGACCCGCGGCAACCGCGGGCGGATGGACAGGGGCAGCGGCTTAACCGAATATTCACGTTGCCGGCGGCACTGTCGCCAACGCTGTCGAACCGTGCGTCGGCCTCGCTTCTATGGCACCGTCGCGCACATCCCTGTCCCCCGCCTCCTGAAGCCAACTCACATGAACCACGACCTGCTGCCCGACCTTCGCCGCCTCGCCCTCGCCGCGCTGACGTCCGCCGCCGTCTTCGTCGCCGCCGGCTGCGGCAGCGACGCTGACACCACGACCGACGACGGCGACGCCGGCACGCTCGAGGTCTCGACCTCGCCCGCCAGCCAATCCCCGACCGCCGCCTTCGAGGCCGCGCCCGGCAACTCGGTCGTCTACCGCGACGGCGGCTACATGGAGATCAAATACGTCGACAGCGACACCGACACCACGCGTCTGCTCGTCGTCTCGCCCGACAACAAGGACGGCGCGATGGATATGGGGCGCGTTAGCGGCGAGGACTTCAAGCTAATGGGCCGCAAGAGCCCCGTCGGCGTTACCGTCCTCGGCGAGAACGAGCTCAAGGGCAAGTTCTACGACCGCTGGGATCTCGAGAGCGACGCGTAGCCGCGGCGCTGGACGCCATCGACGCGCGGGCGCGGATCGGGTAAGGTTGCCCGCCGCGCCCGCTCGCCGTTGCTCGCCCGCCTGACCAGCGGGCCGCCCGATCCGCCCCCCGCATGATCCTGAACGCCCTGCCGAGCCACGTGCCCGCGGCGATCCGCGCGCGGGTCGGCGTCGGCGAGGGCCGCCGGCTGATGGTCGGCTGCTCCGGCGCCGACGTCTTTCGCCTCGAATCCCCCAGCCAGGGCGATTGCTACCTGAAGGTCATGTTCAGCCCAAGCGGGCGCGACGACCTCTCGCTGCTGGGCGAACGCGACCGCCTCGCCTGGCTGGGCGGGCGCTTGGCTGACTCGGCGCCCAGCGGCGAGATCGAGCCGGCGCTGCGAACGCCACGCGTGCTTGGCTTCGACGAACGCGCCGGCGACGCCGGCCACTGGACGTACCTGCTCAGCAGCGCCGTTCCCGGCCGGGCGCTGCACGAGGCGGCGACCGACGGCCCGATCCGCGTCGGCCGACTGATGGGACAAACGCTCCGCCGGCTGCACGAGCTGGACCCGAGCGGCTGCCCCGACTGGCGCTCGCCCGACCGCCTGCTCGCCGACGCCGCCCAGAACGTGCGGTCCGGCCGCATCCGCGCCAGCGAGATGCGTGCCGGCCACGACGCACCCACGTTGCTTCGCCGATTGCAGAACCGCCCGCCGGCCGTCTTTGAGCCGGTGGTCTGCCACGGCGACTTCTGCCTGCCCAACGTGCTCGCCACCCTCGACGATCGCTGCGGCCTCGTCGATTTGGGCGGCGTCTGCGTGAGCGACCGGCACCTCGACCTCGCCGCCGCCGTCCGCAGCCTGCGATTCAACGGCGGGCTCGACGACGTGGTCCGCGTGTTCGAAAACTGGTACAGCCGCGACCAGATCGACCCCGCCCGCCTCCGCTGGTACACGCGGCTATGGGACCTGTTGTAGGGTGGGCACTGCTCACTATCGGGAGTCGGAGGTGGGCCGTGCCCACCCTACTCTCGCTCCGCAAGCCACCGCTCGACGGCGATCTCGATCGTTTGCGCGTGCAGGCGGGCGGTCATCTCGCGGTCGCGGTGATACCCGCCGCCGTACAGGACGACGACCGGGATGCCCCAGTCGCGGCAGAGGCCGATCGCGTAGGCGTCGCGCCGCCGCAGGTCGCCGGTGCTGAGGCGCATCTGGCCGAAGCGGTCCTCGCGGTGCGGGTCGACGCCGGCGATGTAGAAGACGATGTCGGGCTCAAATCGCTCGATCGCGTCGGCGGCGGTGACTTCGAGGCGATCGAAATACTCCTCCGCCGACGCCCAACGAGTCAGCGGGACGTCCAGATCGCCCGGCACCTTCGCACTCGGATAGTTACGGCCGACGTGCAGGCTGTAGGTGAACGTCAGCGGGTCGTTCGCGAAGATCGCGTGGGTGCCGTTGCCCTGGTGGGCATCGAGGTCGAGCACAAAGCTGTGCAGGTACGGCTCGTCGTGCCGCAGCGCCCGAATGGCGACAGCGACATCGTTGAAGACGCAAAAGCCCTGCCCGCTGTCGGCAAAGGCGTGGTGCGTGCCGCCGGCGAGATTGCAGGCGATGCCGTCGGCCAGCGCCGCCCGCGCCGCCGCCATCGTACCCGCCACGGCGCAGTGGCTGCGAAGCGACAACGCCTCACTCGGCGGCAGCCCAAGCTTGCATGCGGTCAGATCGTTGAATTGGCCGGTGCGGATCGACTCGACGTAATCGCGCGTGTGGACGCGCAACAGGTCGCGGTCGCTGACAAGACCGGGATCAACGATCCGCTCGATCGGCACAACGCCCTGGTCGATCAGCCATTGGCGCGACCGGGGGAACTTGTCCATCGGAAAGACGTGACCGTCCGGCAGGTCGACAAAGTAGGCGTCGTTCGAGAAGCAGAGCGGGCTCAACACGTCCGGCACGGCCACGCGCAGACGTTAGAGCAACTGGCGACCCGATTCCCCGCGTCCGCTCGTTGGTAGCCAAGGCGGCGGCACGCACCTGCTCCAAGGGCTGAACCGCCTCAGGCGGCGCGGCGTGGCTGCGGCTGACGCAGGATGAGCCACGCTGCAACAGCCACGAGCGCGGCCAGCACACCCAGCGTGGGCAGACGAACGGCAAGGCCTCGCGTGAACGGAACTTCAGCGGGAATCACCGCCGGGCGCGGCCGCTGGTAAACGCCGAAATCGATCCACGACAGAGGGCCGTCCACCGATCCTCCAAACACACTGGCCTTTGCAAGAACCTCGCCGACAAGCGGCGCTCCGGCGGGCGACACGTGCAACATCGTCGCGCCACGTCGGAGCATGATTCCGCCGCCGCCGTGAGTGGGTGGCAACTCGATCGCAAGCGGAGACTGCGAGGCGTACAACGTGATGTTCGGCGCGATCGGATCGGTCAGCGATCCGGCAAGTGCGAGGCCGAGCCAGCCGGCGATGAGAAGCACGATCAGCCCCGCCAGCGCCCGCCGACGCCGTGCGGGCGGCGGAGTTTCGTTGATGCGGCGCCCACACTCGGGACAGTCGCCGTCGTCCGGCGTGGCTCGCACGTCGTACCCGCAGGCGATGCAACGGTCCTGCATCGCACGGCGGCGGCGGCGGTCGTGCCACCACGCGATTCCGCACGCGCTTGGCCAAAGCAGCACAATAAGGCCTGGCAGCACGCCGGGCATGACAACGCTGGATTGCACGTAGGTGGTTGGCGTGCTCAGGGTCGGCCTGCCCAGTCTCCGCTCGATCACGTCCATCAATCTTCGATATTGCTCGAGTTCAAGGCGGTTCGTATGGGAGGCGTCGAAGGCCCTCCAACTCGCTGTCACCTCAAAGCCCAACGCGTCCTCTTTGGCGGGGTTGGGAAGTTGACGCCCCGTGTGGAACCGAAACGACGGCTCAAGCGGTGCATACGACGGTTGTTCTCGGTTCTCGTGCCACGCTTGAAGCTCATCGGAGGCTTCGAAGTAGCGCGAGTCATAGAAGAACAGCAGCCCACCCGTTGTGTTCACCGCGCGAGATGCCCACCTGCCGTGATACTCAACCTCGACATCGGCCACCGTCGTCAGCAGCCCGCCGACGAGCAGAACGAAGCCAAGCGTCGTCAGCAGCAGAAGCCAGGCAAGGCGCAGGCGGAAACGCATTTGGCCGCCAACGTAACAGGTTGGGTGTGCACCCGCTAAAGTTCACGCATGGCCGAAACCGCAACGCCGGCGTCGCCGCTCATCATTCCGCCGCTACGCGACGGCGACCGGCTGGACCGCGAGGAGTTCCACCGCCGCTACGAGGCGATGGGCGAGGGCGCGCGGGCGGAACTTATTGAGGGAATCGTACATCTTTACCAGGAGGCGGGCGAGATGCCATCACCGGCTAGCTACGACCACGGCGGGCCCTACCAAACCGCCTCAAACTGGATTGGGTATTACCGCCTGCGAACGCCCGGCCTGTTGTCCGGTATCGACTGCACCGTCTTCGCCGACCACGCGAACGAACCGCAGCCCGACCTGCTGGTCGGCATTCCCGACTCTGTCGGAGGACAGGCGCGGCTGGTCCGACGAGGCCGGAAGCGCTGGTTCGCGCAGGTGCCCGAGCTGCTGATCGAGGTGGCCGCCAGCACCGCCAGGACCGACCTGGGGCAAAAGCGCCAGATGTACGCCCGCAATGGCGCCCGCGAGTACATCGTCCTGCTGCCCGAACGCGAACCGGCGGAGGCGATCTGGTTCACCAACACGCATGGTGAGTTCGTCCCAATCGAGCCCGACCCGGCAGACGGCCTGCTCAAAAGCCGCGTCTTCCCCGGCCTGTGGCTCGACGTGGACGCGCTCTTCGCCGACGACCTGCAACGCCTTGCCGCCGCCGTCGAGCGCGGCTGCGCCACGCCGGAGCACGCGGCGTTCGTCGAGCGCCTGGGTCGGCGCGAGGCGTAGCTGGCGGTCGCGATCCTGCGCCGCTCCGCCGTCGATGAGTCACCGGCGTGTTGGGCCGCGTCACCCGGCGCGGGGGCGGCGTTGCAGGGCGTCGGACGCCTGCTCGGCGATGTCATTGGCCACGCGGTCGCTGCCGTAGCCGGCGGGCAGGATGACGAAGGGGATGCCCGCGCGCTCGCACGCCGCCCGCGCCGCCGGGCCGTCGCGGTGGCTCGACAGCTTGATCATCACGGCCACCAGGTCGACGTCGCCGCGGGCGATCGCGCGGTCGACTGAGTCGAAGCGTTGGTGGTGGGCAACAGTCTCCCAGCGCAGCTCCGCCAAACCCAGGTCGCGTTCGAGGCGAAGGCGCGAGTGCTCGCGGGCCTCGCCGCCGACGAGGAGCATCACGCGGCCTTCGAGCAACGCCCGCGCCCGCCGCAGCGCCTCGCTCGGCTCGCGCGTCGGCTCGGACTCGTGGGCCTGCGCCGCCTCCACGCGTGCGACAGCCTCCTCGGCGGACTCGATCACCCGCGTCACCGCCTGCTGCTGGGCGTCGTCATCGAGCCAAGCGGGGTTGACCTCGGGAAGCTCCCCGCTGATGACGAACGGCTTGAGCACCTCGCGCAGCCGCGTATCCGTGACCGGCAACTCGCCCTCGACGACGGCCAGGGCGATTGCGACGACGAGTTTTTCCGCGGCGGCCTCCTTGGCCTGGGGCGCGGCGAAGGGCTTGGCCAAGAGCGCGTACTGCGCCGCGGCCGAACGCAGCCGCTCAATCGACCGCGCCGCCGCCTGCTTGCGAGCGCCGGTTTTTTTCAGTGCCCCCAGCCGCTCGCGGGCCGCAGCGGCCGTCTGCTCGATCTCGCGGATCGACCGCCGCTCCCCGTTCGACAGGCCCGGCAGGAAAATAGCACGTTGGCTTTCGTGGGCCTCCTGGCGAAGCAGGTGAAACAGGCCGTCCTGGTCGTCGTCGACCACCCCTGCGTCCGATGCGATCAGGCGAAGGTCCGACTGCGCGTCGGCGGTCAGGAGCATCGCCTGCTTGACCTCCTCGTAAGGGTGCGCCAGCGTCGCCTCGTGCTGGTGGACGTAGAGCAGCAGGTCGCACGCCGCCGCCGTGGCGTCGCAGGCAGCGGCAAGGTGCTGGCACAGCGTGCGGTCGCCGCGAAGGGCGTCGTTTTGCGACGGGTCGCCGATCCAACCCGCTTGGCCGGTGAGGGCGGTGTCGTCGGCGCGGCCATCGGCGATCGCGCGCGCCGCCTTGGCCTTGAGGCGCAGCCGGGTCGGGAGGGGCGTGAGGAGCGTTGCCGCGTCGCGACCGGCCGCCGCGGCCCAGGCGGTTTGCATCGGCGGCTCGACGACTCGCGGTGCCGGCGGGGCCGGCTCGATGCGCTCGCGCGGTCTTGCGGCGCGGGCGGCGGCCTCGACCTCGCTCGCCGTGCCGATTGCCCTCACCGCCACCGGCGGCCCATCCGCCAGGCGTAGCTCCACTGTCGCCCGACTTGCAGGCGTCGACCGGGCAGCCTCGGGCGCCTGATGCTCATCTTCTCCTGCGACGGGTAAATCCGTTGCCGGCGGCTGCAACCAGCGGTCGAGCTGCAACGCCGCCATTTGAAATAAATCGGCCGCTAGCCGCGCCGTCGCCGGATGCTGCCTGGCGAGCGTTTCAAGGACCGGCGCATGCTCTTGCAGGGCGGCGTGAAGCTGGTCGGCGAACTTGGCCGCAAGGTGGGAGGCTTCGGGTGGATTGGGCATCGGGTGCTCCGCAAGAGGCGTTAGGCGAACCTGCCGGACACGCGCACGCGCGTCGATCAGCACCCATCGTTCCCCGTCGGGGCTGGCGTGGCGACCCGCCGCGGTGAAAGCCGGCGCCGGCCTCGCTAGAGTGGCCGCATGCCGACGATCACGGTCGATGGACAAGCCATCGAAGCGGAAAAGAACGAGACGATCCTTCAGGCCTGCCTCAATGCCGGGCTGGAGCTGCCGCACTATTGCTACCACCCCGGCCTGTCGATCGTCGCCTCCTGCCGCATCTGCCTGGCCGAAGTCGAGGGCGTGCCCAAGCTCCTGCCGACCTGCCAGACGCCCGTGCGCGACGGCATGGTCGTTCACACGAGCTCGCCCAAAAGCGTGGCCAACCAGAAGCAGGTGATGGAGTACCTGCTCGTCAACCACCCGCTCGACTGCCCCGTCTGCGACCAGGCGGGCGAGTGCTTGTTGCAGGACTACTCCTACGAGTACGGCCGAAGCCAATCGCGTTTCGAGGAGGACAAGGGCAAGAAGCCCAAGAAGATCGTCGGCAAGCACGTGATGCTCTACAACGACCGCTGCATCATGTGCACGCGGTGCGTTCGCTTCACGCGCGAGGTCAGCGGCGAGGGCGAACTGATGGTCCTCGGCCGCGGCTCGACGGAGCAGATCGACATTTTCCCGAGCAAGCCGCTCGACAACAAGCTCAGCGGCAACGTGGTGGACCTCTGCCCCGTCGGCGCGTTGCTCGACCGCGACTTCCTCTTCAAGCAGCGCGTCTGGCTGCTGAAGAACGCCAAGAGCATCAGCCCCGCCGACGCCGGCGGCGAGAACGTGTATCTTCAGCACAACGAGGGCGTGATCTACCGCGTGAAGCCGCGCTTCAACAAGGACGTGAACGAGTGGTGGATCAGCGACGACACGCGCTACAGCTTCAAGCCTGTTCACAGTGACGACCGCCTGCGCACGGCGATGGTGAAGGACAAGGGCATCCTCGAGCCCGCCGCCCCCGGCGACGCGCTCGACGCGGCCATGAACGGGCTGAAGCAGGCGGCCGAAACGCACGGCAACGGCAGCCTGTTCGCCGTCCTCTCGCCGATGCTCGCGACGGAGGAGGCGTACCTGCTCGCCACGCTCGTTCGCTCGCTCGACCCGGAGGCCACCCTCATCGTCGGGCCGGTGCCCACGACGGGCGAGGACGAGACGTTCAAGCATTACCTCACCGGCGAGGAGACCTTCCGCATCCAGGGTGAGAAGGTTCCCAACCGTCGCGGCGTCGAGCGGGTGCTGAACCTGCTCGAAGGTCCGCGCGGGACGTGGGAGTCGCTGTCGGACGTGAGCACCGCCGGCAAGCTCAAGGCCGGCTGGATCACCGGCGGCTATCTCGAGCGCTGGGTCGGCACCGACACGCTGCCGGCCCCGTTGAAGGAGGCGTTCACGGTCGTGAGCGACTTCCTGCCCAACGCCGCCGCCGACGCGAGCGACGTCTTCATTCCCGCCGCCACCTGGGCCGAGAAGGCCGGCACGTGGGAGAACTTCCAGGGCAAGGTCCAACCGTTCGAGGCGGCCATCGACGTGCTGCCGGGCAGCGTGATTGAGGGCGACATGTTCGCCAAGCTGCTCGACCGCGACGCCGGCTACGACGCCGCCGCCGTTCGCGAAGAACTGGCCGAGAAGAACGAGGTCTTCCGCGACATCGAGTTCCACGACGCCCGCGCCGAGGCCGAGACGAGCCCGTTCGAGTTCGCGGAGCTGTAACAACGTTTCACCGCTACAACCAAACCGCGAGCGTGCCGGCCTGCCACTCGCGGACCGACTCGATCGGCCAGAGCAGCATCAGCACGTTCAGCGTGAGATTATCGCGGATGAAGGCGAGCATTGTTAGTTCGAGCACGACGAACAGCACGATTGACCATCGCCAGCCAAGCCATTTCGCGAGGAAAAAGCCGATCACGCAGAAAAGCAGGTCGCCGACGCTGTTGACGATCGAGTCGCCCTCGTACCCGACCGCCGCCGTCGCGTTGCGGTAGCGGTCGATGATCCACGGCGAGTTCTCGACGATCTCCCACGCCGCCTCGATCGCCATCGCAATCGTCAGCCGCCAGCCGAGGCCGACCTTCTTCTGCAGCGGCCACAGTGCCCCGCAGAAGATCACACCGTGCAGCACGTGGCTGAAGCTGTACCAGTCGAACAGGTGCTGCGAGTTATGCATCGTCGCCGGGTCGGCCACGAAGAGCGTCGGCGTCCCGCACGCGCACCACCAAACGCGGCCCAGCAGCCGCAACGCGATGACCGTCGCGAGCACGAGCGTTGCCGCAGCAAGCGGCGGTGCGATGATGGCTCGCGTGAGTTTCACGGCTACAACAGGGTGCGCGTCGGTTGCCTCCATTCTCCATTGACGCCGGAGCGGAAGCTCCGGGCTCTGAAGGCTCCAGCAGGTTTTGAAGGCTCCAGCATCGTCTCAGTCTGAACCCGGAGCTTCCGCTCCGGCGTCAATGAGCGATCTTGGAACCGAGCGATCTGGAACCCATGCAAAGTAGGGCTACCGGTCGAACTGCGCGTCGAAGGCGATGTCACTCCGCTTGAAGTCGAGCTGCTTCACGAAGGCCGCCGCCTCGGTGGCGCCGTGTTCGCGGTCCATGCGGGAATCCTCCCACTCGACCGACAGCGGCCCGCGGTAGCCGACGTCGTTGAGGGCGACGATGATTTCCTCGAAGTTCACGTCGCCCCGGCCGACACTGCGGAAGTCCCAGTATCGCCGCGGGTCGGCGAAATCCGTGTGCCCGCCGAAGACGCCCGCCTCGCCGTTGCCGTGGCCCCACCAGGCGTCCTTCATGTGCGCGTGGAAGATGCGCTCGCCGAAGGTGCGGATGAACTTCACGTAGTCCACGCCCTGGTAGCCGAGGTGGCTCGGGTCGTAGTTGAAGCCAAAGCGCCTGTGCCCGCCGACGGCCTTCATCGCGCGCTCTGCGCTGGCGATGTCGAAGGCGATCTCTGTTGGGTGGACCTCCAGCGCGAAGTTCACGTCGGCGGCGTCGAAGGCGTCGAGGATCGGCCCGAACCGGTCGGCGAAGTCCTTGAAGCCCTTGTCCCAGTAGGCCTGCGATGTCGGCGGAAAGGCGTAGATGCTGTGCCAAATGCTCGACCCCGTGAAGCCGTTCACGACCGCCGGAAAGCCCTGCCCCGGCCCGGCGCTGCCGACGCGCGGATCGTCGCGCACCGAGTCGGGCGCCGCGTCGATGAACCGGCGGCACGCCTTGGCGGTGTCGATCATGCGTTGTGCCGCCCGCCCGCGCACGCCCTCGGGGTCGCCGTCGCCCCAAACGTCCTCGGGAAGAATCGCCTTGTGTCGCTCGTCGATCAGGTCGCAAACGGCCTGGCCGACAAGGTGGGCGGAGATCGCGTACGCCGTCAGGCCGTGCTTGGTCAGCAGATCCCAGCGGGTCTTGACGTAGCCGTCATCCGAAAGGGCTTGGTCGACGTCGAAGTGGTCGCCCCAGCAGGCGAGCTCGAGGCCGTCGTAGCCGAAGGATTTCGCCTTCTCGCAAAGGGTTTCGAACGGCAAGTCGGCCCACTGGCCGGTGAAGAGGGTGACAGGTCGTGGCATAGCGGGCGAGTATGGTCGCTTCGCCCGGCGTTCGTCAACGACGCGAAGCGGTGCAGCACCGCACGGGCATCGGCCGCAGCACCGCGAGGGCGGCGTAGCTCAGGAAGAGGAATCCGCCGATGCTTAGGGTCACGCCCCACACCTTCTCATGGCCGAGCGGGTTGATCACCGGCATGACGACGCTGGCGAGCAGGTCCGTCGGCCGGGCGAGAACGTCCCAGGTGTTCCACCGCTCGAAGCGGCCGAGGTAGATGCCAAAGCCCGCGAGGAACGATGCCACGCCGACGGCCGTCCAGCCGCGCGCGGCCCCGAACCGCCGGGCGGCGACGCGGTGGAAGATCGCCAGCGACGCGAAGCCCAGCACCAGGCCGTTCCACGCGAAGACGCAGATCATCACGATGTCGAACCAGAGCGGCACCGGCGGGCGGTGGCGCAGGTGGACGAAGTCGGTCAGGATGTACGGCGCGTTCGGCCAGAACGCCAGCCACGCCATCGCGACACCGGCCAGCATCAGGCGGCCAGAGCCACGCCGCTCGCGCTCGTCGAGCCACAGGGCCAATACCAGCGGCAGCCAGGCGAGGAACAGGTTCCACCCGAGGAAGCGGAACATCTGCGTGTCCGCGTAGGCGATGCGTGCCGCGAGCATCGCCAGCGCGTAGAGCGTGCCGACGCCCAGAACGGCGAGCGTCGCGAGGCGGCGGCGGGACCAACGGCGGGCGGCAAGCGCGGGCATGGCCGGTGTTATACTGCACGCATGAGCGTTGCACAGCCCGCTCCGCCCGCGAAGGCGTTGCCGTCGCGTGCGCGGCGGATCCCGGCCGCGGTCGCGGCTTGTTTGACGGCGAGCGATCCCGTCGCCCGCCGAGACACCTACCGCGGGGCGATCGGGCCACACCAGCAGATCGATTTGATCGACGGACGTCTGTTCCCTCGACCGCACATGTGTCACCTTGAGGCCGAAGCGTTCGGCCGACTCCACTCGCTTCTTGGACTTGCGGGAAGGGTGCTGTTTGACGTTCTCGTCGAAGCGGGCGACGCCGATGTCGTTCCCGATCTCGCTGTCTATCCCGAGGAGGTGGCTGCGACGTTCGCTCCTTCGCAGGTCATCTTCCCGCCACCATCACTTCTGGTGGATCTCGATCGCGGCGAAGCGGACGATGTGAAAGCGGTTCAGATGAGGCTCACCGCGTACGCGAGGGCTGGGATCGACCAAGTATGGGTAGTCGATGCACGTCGCGAAGCAGTTATGGTCGGCCGCCAGCCGTCGGGCGGTCGTTACGAGTTCAAATCGATTACTGCTGGCACGATCGCGCCGCTGATGAACTCGCGTGCGCAGTTTTCTGTTCGAGATATTTTCAGCAACAACGCTTTCGATACGGCCTTGAGTCGCCGGTCAGACTTATTTTGATGCCAATCGCCGAAGTCGACCAGAATACGCGTGATGCTGCCCTTGCCGCCCGCGAGGCGGCCTTAACCGTCTGCCGTCGCCTTCACGAAGCGGGCCACGTCGCCTACTTCGCCGGCGGGTGTGTGCGCGACGAACTGCTCGGCCTGCACCCCGCCGACTACGACGTCGCCACGGACGCCACGCCCGACCGCGTCCGCGAGGTCTTCGGCCAACGCCGTACCCAGGCGGTCGGGCAGGCGTTCGGCGTGATGCTCGTGAAGGAGGGACGCCAGCAAATCGAGGTAGCCACCTTCCGCACCGACGGTGCCTACTCCGACGGCCGGCGGCCCGACAGCGTCCGCTTCACCAATGCCGAAGAAGACGCTCAACGCCGCGATTTTACCATCAACGGCCTGTTCCGCGACCCGCTCGCCCAGGCCGCCGACCCCGATGACGACGGCGTCATCGACCACGTCGGCGGCAAGCGCGACCTCGCCGATCGCCTGCTCCGCTGCATCGGCCGGCCACGCGACCGCTTCGGCGAGGACTACCTGCGCATGCTCCGCGCCGTCCGCTTCGCGGCCCGCTTCGACCTGACGATCCACGTCGAGACGATGAAGGCGCTAGTCGACCTCTCGCCGCGCTTGGCGGCCATCAGCCCGGAGCGCGTCGGCGAAGAAGTCCGCAAAATGCTCCTGCCCCCCACGCGCGGCCGGGCGTGGCAGTTGCTCTGGGAGACGCGGCTGATCGACGTGATCCTGCGGACGATTCCCGGCGAATCGACGCCCGGCGGGCACCGGCCGATCACGCGGGCGGTCGCGGGGATCGACCGGCCGATCGGCATCGGCCTCGCCCTGGCGGCGACGGCGGCGGACTGGTTCCTGCAAAGCGGGCTGGCGCCGATCAACCTCTTCTCCGACCAGATCGCCGACGCCGCCGCGAGCGGGCTACGCCGCGCGCTGCGACTTAGCAACGAGCAGACGGCGGCGATGGTCGACGCGATGGTCGCGCAGCCGCTGCTTCGCCAGACGCCGCCGACTGTCGCGACGCTGAAGCGATTTCTCGCCCGGCCGGGTGCCGATGACGCCCGGTTCCTGCTCCGCGCCGCGGCCCCGCTCGATGACGTGCTGGCCGAGCGCGTGGATTGGCTGGAGGCCGCGTTTCGACAGTTCGATCCCGCCCGCCTGGCTCCCCCGCCGCTGGTGACGGGGCGAGCACCTCATCGCCGCGGGAGCGCAGCCTGGGCCGAAGTTCAAGCGGGCGCTCGACGCCGCCTACGACGCCCAACTGGAAGGCCGCGCCGCCGACCATAAGTCGGCCCTGTCGATCGCGCTCGAGGCCATGACCGCCAGCCGCTAGCGCGTGTGGTACGACACGCCCGCCGCCAGCCCGCGCAGGAGCAGGCCGCCGATGATGGTGAGTAGCAGCAGCTCCGACAGGTTACGGCTCGGCAAGAACGATCCGGTTGCAACGGCGGATGCGACGACCGCCAACAGCGTCGCCGCCAGCGGCCGCGTGGAGGCGACGAACGACAGCAGGAACATCGCGCCCGCAATGACGCCGGCCACGGTCGGCGTGCGCGTCGATCCGGCAAGATCGGCCAGACTCCACATCGCCGCTCCCGCCGCCGCGCACGCGCAGGCCAGCCGCAGGAACCGGACCGCGACGGCGGCGTCGGCCGCGCGCAGCGTGCGGATGATCGACGCTCCGGCCGGTGTGTGCTCGCGCCAGTCGACCTCGCCCGCCACGCACGCCTGGAGCAGCGCGTCATCCTCCGCCCGCTCGCCCCGCGCCAACCGGTCCTGCCGCGAGACGCCGAAGGCATCGGCGGGTCGGAACAGCCCTGCGGGTCGAACGGGAGTAACAGTCGCCATGCCGCAGCATGAACCGAGTGGCCCAACAAGCGAGCGGGCGGCGGTTCTGATAAGGCGGGTGGCGGCGCCCGGCGCGGCAAGCCACGCAAGCTGTGCGGCGTGGCCCGCGCGACACGCTCGCGTCGCCGCTGCACTCTGTTCCTACCCTTGTTCCATGATGCGTTCGCTGCCTGCCGTCGCCCTGTTGCTGGGCCTGCTCGTTCCCGCCGTTGCGGCCCAAGAGGAGGCGTCGCCGCACGCGATCTTCCAGCGCCACGTCGAGGCCAGCGGGGGCGAGGCGGCGCACCGGGCCGTCACGAGCCAGCGGCAGACCGGCCGCGTCGAGAGCAAGGCGATGCCGCAGACGGTGCCCGTCACCATCCTGGTCAAGGCGCCCAACATCATGCGCGTGATCGTCACGCTCGGCGAGTTCGGCACGATCACGCAGGCGGCCGATGCCGATCAGGGGTGGGGCCTCGACCCGTTCAATGGTGCCCGCGTGCTGCCCGAAGGCGAACGCCGCTTTATGCAGCGCGGCGTCGACACGCTCTCGATGATCGACCCGCAAACGCCTTACGAAAATCTCGCCCACGTCGGCAGGGAAGACGTGGAGACGCCCGACGGCCCCGTCGCGTGCGATCGTGTCGACTTCACGCTCCACGGCGTGAAGATGAGCGAGTGGTTCGCCGTCGATTCGGGCCTGCGCATCCGGCGGATGGCGACGTTCGATACCGACTTCGGCCCGGAGGAGCAGGCGATTCTCTACCTCGACTGGAAGCCCGTCGGCGACAGCGGCCTGCTCGTGCCGCACGCCAGCCAACAGGAGGCGATGGGGGCGGCCATCACGGTCACGATTGAAAAGGTCGAGCTCAACCCAGGCGACCTGCCCGACGACGCGTTCGCCGTCCCGGAGGCGGTGCAGGAAAAGCTCTAATTCACTCACCAAACCGCGTTGCCACGCAACGCTGGTCGGGGCGAGCGGAAATCAACTCCCGACCGCCGGACCAGCGTTGCGTGGCAACGCGGTTTGGAGACGGACGCGCGTCAGGCGTTGATGCCGGTGATCTTCACCGCGAGGTACTGCTGGC
Organism: Tepidisphaeraceae bacterium; assembly: GCA_965214125.1. GTDB lineage: Bacteria > Planctomycetota > Phycisphaerae > Tepidisphaerales > Tepidisphaeraceae > CBDCBA01. The sequence goes on along the minus strand of CBDCBA010000004.1, from coordinate 18,835 downwards.
GGTGGCCGTTCTCGATGTGGTAGCCCTTGCGGCGCTTGTACTTGACGACACGGAGCTTCTTGGCCTTCACCGGGCCGATGACGTCGGCGGTGACGGTGGCGCCGCTGACGATTGGGGCACCGAGTTTCGGGCTATCACCGCCGACGAAGAGGACGCGGTCGAACGTGATGCTCTTGGGCAGGTCGTCGCCGTCGAAGACGCCGGTGCGGTCGATGCGGAGGGTGTCGCCGTCGCTCACCTTGAACTGCCGGCCGCTGTCTTCGATTACTGCGTACATGGGTCTCTCGCTTCGGTCGCTACCTTCGGAACCTCGGGGGCCGCGATTGTTGGCGCGATGTGCGGCAAGTCAAGGTTCGCCCGTAGCAGAGGCCTCCGGCCTCTGCCCGACTGGCGGGAACGCAGGACGAGCACGCGCCGTGTCATGTGGCGAAGCTCGCTCGGGTTCGGGCAGAGGCCGGAGGCCTCTGCTACGGCCGATCCCCCATCTCCGCCAGCGGGCGGTCGAAGCGGATCAGGATGAACTCCGTCTCGTCCGGCCCCTCACGCTCCGGGCGGCCGTTGCTGAAGGGGTAGTTGTTGTCGTTGACGACCATCACCGTCCGCTCGTCGACCACGACCACCGACTCGATCGTGACGTAGGGGAAGCGGAAGCGGTCGCTGCCGTCGCCGTCGAGGTCGTCCGGGTCGGCGAGGTTGAGGAGGTCGGCGGCGACCTCTGGATTCGACGGGCCGCCGATCCGCATCGGAAACTGCGTTCCAAGCTCGTCGATGCTGTCCCCAAGGCTCTTGTAAAAGACGAGCACCTTATTCTTTGCGGCTGGACCTTGTTCATCGTCGCGGAGCACGGCGAGGAGGTGCCGCGTTTCGCCGACAACGTCGGCTCCGCCCATTGCCGTAGTGCCCGGCACCAGTGGCACCCGGGCCGGACCGTAAAGAGGCGGATCAAGGTCGTTCACGTCGACTTTGACTCGAATCAAGCCATCTTCGCCGTCGAGCGGCTTCTCAAGGATTGCGTAAGCAAGAGCCCCAGGCCCAGGCACCATCGCTTCGAAGCCAGCACTTCGCTGCACGTTCACTTCTGACTCGCCGAGCCTCTCGACGCGGTCGGGCGACTGGAGAATGTCGTCCGTCGTGATTGGCGTCTTCGGTGCCATCAGCAGCCTTCCCTCGGCGTCGAAGTGCAGCAAGAACGGCCCGAACTCGTCGCCGAGCCAGAAGGTGCCGTCGGGCAGGCGGACCATGCTCTCGACGTCGAAGTCGGCCCCAGTCAGCAGGCGTTTCTCCCGGACGACGGCCGGCACCGGGATGTCGCTGTCCGGATAGGTCTCGCCCTCGGCAACGATCGGCCAGGGGACGTGCTTGTTCGGGTCACTGAGTTCGAAGGCGAGTTTCCACGTCACTGTGCCGCGAGGGTCGAACGACGACTCCGTCGGTGGCGCTTTCCCGGCCGGGCCGGCGAAGTGCGGCGTGACCTTGTACACGCACAGCACGTAGTCGGCGCTGTTGGCCTTGGCGCCGAAGCCGTTGTCGCTCAGGGCGAGGTAGGTGCCGGGCGTGTCGCTCGCGACGACGCTGCTGATCCCCTGCACCGGCTGCTTGTTCTCGAACGGCGGCGTGACGCCGTTGGCGCCGGCGGGGTCGAGGAACTGGCCCGAGGTCGGGCCGTCGCGGAAGGTGTGGGCGTCGAGCCGGGCGAAACCGACCAGCGTCGGCTCGGCGAGTGCGGGCGAAGCGGTGATCAACAGGGCGGCGAGGGCGAATCGCATGTGCCGCACCATACCAACTCCGCCGTAGGACAGGCTTCCAGCCTGTCCTACGGGAGCGGCTCGATTGTCCAGCGGCCGAAGCCGCCGTTGGTGCTGGCGGCGGTGCGGCAGCGGCGGCCGTCGCCGAGTGGCGTGCTCGTCTCGAGAAAGGCCTCGTTCGGCAGGAACCAGACGAGGCCGGCCGTTCGCGTCTCCGGTAGGTCGAACGCGAAGCCGACGTGAACGCTGCTCTCGATGCCGCAGACCGGGTCGGGCTCCGGCTTCACGCACCAGCCGATCGGGACCCAACCGTCACCGATCTGCACGCTCAGGTTCACGCCCGGCCCGGCGGGCAGGAGCACGTCTTGCCGAAGGCCGCCGTCGGTCGGGTCGTACCACGGCTGATCGTCCGGCTGCGTGCCGTTCCATTTGCCGCGATGGTGGCCGGCCCAGAGCGTCCAGTCGTACGGCGATGAGGCAGTTGCGGCGATGGCGGGCTCGATTCGCTGGCGGACCGTTGCCGCATCGAACCCGCGATAAGCCGGCTCGTTCGCAAATCGCGAGAACACCGTCGTGGTCATGGCGTCGATTGCTGCGGCCAAATCATCCAGCCGCTCCCCGTCCGGGCGTCGCAGGTTGAGGCGGTCGAACGCCCCACCCACCACGAGTTCGTGCAGCCGGGTCGCCTGCGCGAGCAGCTTCGGCGTGTCGATGGTCGCGTCGGTTGACATCAGTTTACCGCTTCCGCCCCATTGCCAGACCATCGCCGACGGGAAGGAGGCACCAGTCGATGCGGTCGTCATTCTGGAGGCGGCGGTTCATCGCGTTGATGTCGCGCGTGCCCTCGCTCTCCTTCAGCTTCGCGGGGCGGGCGACGTCGCCGTTGCGAAGGGCGTTGTCGACGAAGAAGACGCCGCCGGGCCGCAGGAGGGTGAGGAAGCGTTCAACGTAGCCGTCAAGCCGGGCCTTGTCGGCGTCGTGGAAGCACCAGTCGTAGTTGCCGGCCTCGCCGCTGGCGATCATGCGGTCGAGGTGGTCGAGCCCGTCGCCGAGGCGCAGCTCGACGCGGTCGCCCAGCCCGGCTTCCTTCCAATACTTTCGCGCGATGCGAGTGAAATCATCGCTCGCGTCGATGCAGATCAGCTTGCCACCCGGCGGCAGTGCGCGGGCGACGCAGAGCGAGGAGTAGCCGGTGAACGTGCCGACCTCGATTGCCTTATTCACGCCGAGTGATGTCGCGAGCCAGTGCATGAAGGCCCCCTGCTCGGGGCTGATCTGCATCTGGGCATCCTCGGCGGGTAAGGTGTCGGTCTCGTCGCGCAGGCGGCGGAGCAGGTCATCGTCACGCGTGCCGACGTCGAGAAGGTACCGGTGCGCGGCGGCGTCGAGGTTCAGCGTCTGGCGGCTCATGCGCCCGAGCCTACCGCCGCGAGCGTGCCGCTGCCGAGCGGGCCTTTATCGCCGAGGCGCTTGATCAGGGCGTCGAGGTGCGGCACCTTCGTCCCGCAGCATCCGCCGACGATGTCGACGCCAAAGTCGTCCACGAAGCGCATCACGCCCTCGGCAAAGTCGTGGGGTTGAAGCGGAAAATGGCTTTGGCCGTCGACCATCACGGGCATGCCGGCATTGGGCAGCACGCTCACCCGGCCGGGCCAGAGGCGGGCGATCGTCTGCACAGCGTCGGCCAGCTCCTGCGGCCCGTAGGCGCAGTTGACGCCCAGCACGTCGATCTCGCCGCGGTCGAAGTACGGCACAAAGGTGGCGACGAACGTCTCAGGGTCCGGGCCGGTGAGCATGTTCGCGCCGTTGTTCAGGTCGAAGCTGGCTTGGACCATCACGGGCAGCCGACGGCCGCAGGCGTCGAATGCCTTCTCGGCGGCGCTCAGAAAGATCTTGATTTGCAGCAAATCCTGGGCGGTTTCCGTCAGCAGCACGTCGGCCCCGCCGTCGATGACGCCGCGCAGGTTGTCGAGGTAGCTGGCCTCCATCTCGTCCCAGGTCGTGTTGCCGAGGCTGGCGATCTTCGTGCCTGGGCCGGCGCTGCCAATGACGTAGCGGGGCCGCCCACCACCGTCGCTTGTCTCGAATTCGTCGCAGACGCCGCGGGCGATCTCGGCGGCGAGGCGGCTGACCTTGTAGGCCTTGTCCACCATGTTCGCCTCGGCCATCACGATGCGATTGCCGCCGAAGCTGTTCGTCTCGATCGCGTCGCAGCCGATTTGCAGGAAGCCGCGGTGAATCTCGGCGATCACGTCCGGCCGGGTGAGATTGAGGACCTCGCTCATGTTCTCCTGGCCCATCCAGTCGCGGTCGAGCTCGAGGTCATCGCGCTCCTGCAGCGCGCTGCCGATGGCGCCGTCCAAGACGACGACGCGCTCGGCTAGCAGATCGAGAAAGGGCTTCCGTTCGGGCATGGCAACAGCCTAGGGGGCAAAGCAAACGCCGCCACAACCGAGAGGGCGTGTGGCGGCGTGAGATGCACGTTTAGCAGTGCGGCGCGAAGCCTTAGGCCGAGCGGCGGCGGCGGGCGAGCAGGCCCACGCCGGCGATACCGAGGATGGCGACGCTGCCGGGCTCGGGGATCAGCGTGTAGCCGATCACGTCGAAGGCGGTGATGTCGGGCTGGCGGATGAACTGCAATTCGCCGTTGGCGATCTGCGGGTCCATGATGCCGATGGTGTTGCCGGGGCCGCGGTTCTCCCAGTGGCTGGCCTGGAAGCCGTCGCCGATGTTGCCGCCGCTGGAGGCGTTGCCCAGGCGGGTCGCGCCGCTGTCGATGCTCAGGAACGGGTCGCCGCCAGGCGTGACGTTGAGGTCCGACCCGGTGCTCGCTTGGCGGCGGAACAGGTCGAGCACGCCGAGCTCGGCGAAGCTGTCGACCGAATCGTTGCCGTTATCAAGCACGTCTGCGAAGGAGACGAAGCCCATCACGTGACCGAGCTCGTGGGCGATGATGCCCACGAGGTCGAACTGGTTGTTGTTGATGCCGTCCGAGCGGTCGGTGTCGTAGCTGAAGTTCGTGCTGACGCCGATCCGGCCGTCGCGGGCGGAATCGGTGCCTGACAGCAGGCCCAGCGCCTTGGCATTGGCGCGGTTGACGTTCAGGAACCTGTTGTTGTTCGTGTTGTTGTCGTCGAAGACAACGGAGCCGTTCTTGCGGGTCCAGAACCCGAAGTCCGGCCCGGCCGGAAGCGTCGTAAGGGCTTGGGCGTCGTCTGCACTCGTCGCGTCGGTCGTCAGTGCCGCGAGCGTGTTGGTGTAGCTCGGCAGCGTGCGGTCCGACGACGCGAAGGCCAATCCGCCGAAGCTGAAGAAGTCCAGCTCGATGTTGATCTGGATCGGGTCGACGAAGACGTCCGACCAAAGCTGGCCGGCGTCGACGGCAGCCTGCCGCTGGGCGGACGTGCCGCCGGAGAACTCAAAGTCGAACGTGAGCTGCGCCGACGCGGGAACGGCAATCCCAAGGGCAGCGGTCGCGGCGGCGAAAATGGCGGTGTGGTGGTACTTCATGGTTCTCTTCCCAAATCTTGTAACGGCCGGCGCACCTGCGGACGGACGGACCCGCCTACGCTTCACGCGATCTCTCGCGGGTTACGGTTCAACATATCACATGGTTCCAGTGGCTGCCAACGGCGCATTTGGCGCGACAGGACCGTCGCTGTACTTCGGCGGGCGCGACGGATCGGCTCCTAGACTCGGGACCACCGTCTCGATCCCGCTCCGCCCTTGGCCGCCCTCCTGACTTACCTCGACGCCCTGCCGCTTTGGTTGCGGTTTGTTGCCGGGTTTGTGCTGCTTGTCGCCGGCGCCGAATTTCTTGTCCGCGGGGCCAGCCGACTGGCACGCGGGTTCGGCATCTCGCCGCTGGTGGTTGGGCTGACCGTCGTCGCCTTTGGCACGAGCGCCCCGGAGCTTGCGGTCAGCCTCGGCGGGAGCCTGACCGATAATCCCGACGTGGCGATCGGCAACATCGTCGGCAGCAACGTGATGAACGTGCTGCTGATCCTGGGCCTGGCCGCCGTCATCACGCCGCTGGTGGTGAAGGATCAACTCGTCAAGTTCGACGTGCCGATCCTGATTGCCGCCAGCCTGGCCGTCTGGGCGATGGCACGCGACGGGGTCGTCGGCCGGATCGAGGGAGGCATCCTGGTGGCCGCGCTGGTGGCGTACCTGGCGGTGGTCTTCCTGTCGCTGAAGAACGACCGCTCACGCGCCGCCGTCGCTGCCGAGCTCGACACACTCGGGCCGGCCAAGCTGACCGGCGGGACGATCGCACTCAACCTCGCCTGGATCGTCATCGGCCTGCTCGGGCTGACGCTGGGCGCACGCTGGCTCGTGCAGGGCGCGGTCGCGACGGCCACGGCGCTCGGCGTGAGCCAACTCGTGATCGGCCTGACGGTCGTCGCGATCGGCACGAGCCTGCCGGAAATCGCCACGAGCGTGATGGCCAGCATTCGCGGCGAGCGCGACATGGCCGTGGGCAATGTGATCGGCAGCAACCTGTTCAACCTGCTCTGCGTGCTGGGCCTGACCGCCGCCCTGCCGCCCAGCGGCGTGCCCGTGGCGGCGTCGGCGCTGTACTTCGACTTGCCGGTGATGGTCGCGGTGGCGGTGGTCTGCCTGCCGATCTTCTTCACCGGCGGTCGGATCAGCCGGTGGGAGGGGGCGTTGCTGCTGGGGTATTTCTTCGCCTACATGGGCTACGTGCTGCTGGCGGCGACGCACCACGACGCGCTGGGGCCGTATAGCTGGGTGATGCTCGCGTTTGCCCTGCCGCTGACGCTGGTGGCGGTCGCCGTCGCGGTGGTGGTGTCGGTGCAACAGCGGCGTAAGCGTCAGGCGCGGCTCGATCGGGTCCGCCGGCAACGCGCCGCGGCACAGGGTGCTCCGGCCGCGTAGACTTCGCGGCAATGCTCCCGACGTTCGACCCCGAAGCCTGGGCCTATTTCTGGTACGTGATCCTTGGGGTCACCGCCATTATCTTGCTGTTTCTCGGCTACAAGGTCGGCCGATGGCTGGGCGTGGGAAGTCAGCGGAAGGTCGTGAACCAGAAGGAGGAGGAGCTCTTCAGCGCCCAGCGCGGCTTCAAGCAGGTCTACGACCAAGAACTCGACACGCTCCGCAAGGAGAACGCCACGCTGAAGGAGGAGAAAGAACTGCTCGGCACGCGCGTCGAGGAGTACCGCCGCAAGGCCGCGGGCTACGGCGGGCTCTTCAACTCCGGCGGCAAGCAGGCCGACGCGATGTACGCCCTGCTGCTCGAGAACGAGGCTCTGGAAGAGGCCCTGTTCACGCAGAACGACAAGCTCCGCCAGGAACGCACCGACGCCGTGAAGGAACAGCTTCGCGCCGCCAGCTACCGCCGCGTGCTGATGAGCCAGCTCATGCAGGAGGGCAAGATCACCGACACGGCCCGTCAGGTAATCGGCACCGACGACGTCGCCCCTCCCTCGAAGCAGATCGAGGCGGGCAACAGCGCGCGGGGCGGGGCGTAACCGATGGCCGAGGGCACCCACAGCTACTTCGACTGGCAGGTCAGCACGCTGATGCTGGCCTACGACGTGGTCGAGCCGCTCGACCGCGACGACGCCGAGGGGCAGGCCAAGCGGATGCAGGCCGTCGAGCAGGAGGTGCGCGAGATCGCGTACAGCGTGATCCCCGAGGACCTCCAGCGCGACCAAAGCCGCGAGTTCCCGCCGAGCGTGGTGATGAACATGACGCGGGCCACGCTCAAGCGGGCCAGCACGATCGTGGGCATCCTTTAAGCGTTGGGCGTAGCCGGCGGATCGCGTGGTCAGTCGTGCGATTGGGTATCTGGCTCGCCCTTGCCAAAGATGCCGCTGCCGACGCGGACGATGGTGGCCCCTTCCATCACGCCGGCCTCCAGGTCGTCGCTCATGCCCATCGAGAGGTGGCGCAGGTCGTCGCCGGCGATGTTGAGCTTTTGCATCTCCTCGAAGATTTCCCGGCAGCGGGCGAAGGTGTGCCGGGCTTCGTCCTCGGTCGCGCCCTCCTTGGACATCGTCATCAGCCCCATCAGGCGCAGGTGCGGCATGGTCGCGATCTGCTCCCCCAGGTGCCGGGCCGCGCCGACAGCGATGCCACTCTTCTGGTCCTCTTCCGAGCAGTTGACCTGCAACAGCACGGGCAGGCGTCGGCCCTCGCCAAGCGTCTTGGGAACCTGGCCGTCAAGCTCCTCGGCGAGACGGAGCGAGTCGAGCGTTTGCAGCATCGCCACGTGCGGCAGCACGCCCTTGACCTTGTTCCGCTGCAAGTGGCCCACCAGGTGCCACCGCAGCGACTCGGCCACGTTCGGGTCGCCCTGCTGCCGCAGCCGCGCGTGGAACTCCCCGAACTGCGCCGCGCGCTGTTGCAGGTTTTGCACGTAGTTCTCGGCCAGATCCTGGTGGCCCAGCGCGATAAGGGCCCGCACCTGTTCGGGGGCCGCGTACTTGGTGACGGCCACGAGCGTGACGCTCGTCGGCCGACGCCCGCTGCGGTCGCAGGCGTCGACGATGCGCGCGTTCACCCGCTCAAGGCCCGTCGCCACCTCGGCGCGGACATCGCTGACCTCTTCTTCCACGGGCTGACCTGGTTCCACGGGCTGATCTGGCGTGAACTCCGACATGCGTGCGACTCCGTTCGTGAAAATCCCCGTCCCGGCAGCCAGTATACCGTGCCGCCGTGTGGTTCGATCCGCAAGCCGGCCCGCCCGATTGGTCGCCGGCGCTGCGCCATCTTTTAAAGGTCGACCCCGTTTTGAAGAAAGCCATCAAAGTGGTCGGCCCCTGCACGCTCGCGCCGCGGACGGATGGGTATGAGACGCTGGTCCTCTCGATCTTCAACCAGCAGCTTTCGGTGAAGGGGGCCGTCACGCTCTACGGGCGGTTTCGCGACCGCTTCACGCGCAAGCAGATCACGCCGCGCAAGGTGCTGGCCGCCCTGCACGGGCCGAGGGCGTGGGACGACGAGACGATCCGCCACTGCGGCATCTCCCGGCAAAAGCGGGCCTACCTGATCGACCTGAGCCGCCACGTCATCGACGGTCGCCTGCCGCTCGACGGGCTCGGCGACGAGCCGGACGACGTGGTGATCGAGCGATTGACGGCCGTCAAGGGCATCGGCGAGTGGACGGCGCAGATGTTCCTGATGTTCACCCTCTGCCGCCCGGATGTGCTGCCGATCCTCGACCTCGGCCTTCAGGACGCCGTCAAGCTCTGCTACGGCCTCGCCGAACGGCCCAAGCCGAAGGAACTGCTCCCCCGCGCCGAGCCCTGGCGCCCGTGGCGAACGGTCGCGACGTGGTACCTCTGGCGCGCGAAGGAAGGATGATCTCGTAGCTGCGACCCGACCCGCAATGCCCGACGCGCCGATCGACTTCCCCGCCGCCAATGACTTCCCGCCCGATCCCGCCGGTCGGCCGAAGCTGGGGATGGTCTGCCTGTCGAGCGACGAGCGCTGCAAGTTCCGGGCGCTGACGCGCGCCCTCTACCTCAAGACGCCGCCGCACAGTCGGTCGATGAAGCTGCGCGAGCTTTACTGGGACAACGTCCAGCGGCTTCACTTCGCGCTCGGCTACTGCCACAGGCGGAACATCGAGCTGTACCGGGCGACGAGCGCGCTCTTTCCGATGAGCGACGAGCCGCTGGGGCGCAAGGTGCTGGAGTCGATGCCGGCGACCTTGTCGAGCATCGGCCGGCGGGCGGAGCGGCTGGGCATCCGCGTGGTGCTGCACCCGGATCAATTCGTCGTGCTCAACAGCGAGAGCCGTCAAACGGCCGCGACGAGCGTGAAGATCCTGAAAAAGCACGCCCTTTGGTTCGATCTGTTCGGTTTGGAGCAGAGCCCATGGAACCTGATGAACATCCACGGCGGCAAGGCGGGACGGGCCGAGCAGTTGATCCGTGCCGTCGCCCGGCTGCCCGACAACGTGCGGCGTCGGCTGACGTTCGAAAACGACGAGTACAGCTATTCTTCTGCGGAAATCCTCGAAATCTGCCGGCGGACCGGCTGCCCGTTCGTGTTCGACTGCCACCACCACGTGATCCACGACCAGCTCGATTCGTACGACCACCCGAGCGTCGCCTACTACACCGACGCCGCCCGTGAGACGTGGTCGAACCCGGACTGGCAGCTTTGCCACGTCAGCAACGGCGACGCGGCGTTCCGGGACCGATATCACAGCGAGCTCATCACGCGGATGCCGAAGGCGTTCAAGAGCGTCCCGTGGCTGGAGGTTGAGGCCCGCGGCAAGGAGCGGGCCATCCTCGGCCTTCGCCAGAATTGGCCCGACACGGGCGAGGCCGAGTACGGCGTCGCCCTCCGCAAACCCACCGCCGCCGAACTGCGCGAGGCGGCCGCGGAGTAGGGTGGGATTTATCCCACCATCCGGCAAAGCCAGAGGTGGGATGAATCCCACCCTACGGGCTACGGCGAGCAGTCGAGGTCGCAGCCCGTGCAATCGCAGCCGTTGCACCAGTTCCGCCAGTCGGTGCATTCGTGCCACTGCCGACGCCAGTAGCCGCGGCCGTCTTTCTTCGTCTTGCGGCGACCCGGCTGGAACTCCGCCATCGCGAGCAGATCAAGCCGCGCCGCCCGGCACCGGGCGAACCGCCGGCGCATCAGGGTGCGAAGCCGCCACACGTTTCGCGGGTTTCGGCGTAGCAGGCGACGCGCGTGGCTCGAACACGAGCGTCGCCCGCGCGCGATCCGCAGCGGGCACGCGAACCCCTTGCGCGGCGACACCCACCGCTGGTACGCCCCGATCATCGCGATCCCCAGCGACGCCACGGGAGCCAGCGGGTGCGGACGGAGGAGCAGACCGGGCATGGGTTCTCCATCATGCGCTTCGCACGCAAACGCTCAAGAGCACAGAACCTTTCAATCCCCGAACGCCCAGTCGCTTTGCGGCTGGGCGTTCAGGAGAGAACGAGATGGGATAGGGTGTCGGACTCCCCTCCCGCGCCATGTCCCTGCTCGAGCACGTCGACCTGTTCCACCTCTTTCGCTGGCAGCTCGGCATCGTGGTGACGGTCTACGCGACCGTGGTCACGACGCAGTCGCTGTACGAGTGGTGGGTCTGGCTCGTGCGGCCCGAGCCGGGGATGGAGCGGCCCTTCGCGTTGCTGCGGCGCTACTTGCTCGTCCACGGGCTGCGCCTGCGGGTGTGGCGATTCGGGGGCGATTTGCTCGTGTGCGCGGGCCTGCTGGTGGTCTTCGCGCTGCTGATGTACGCCCACCACGTCGTCTTCGCCTTTCCCGAGCGGTAAGCTGCTCGTCCCGCATGGAGCACGCGCCCGACGAGATGGAGTCGCCCCACGACGCCGCCGAGCCCGCGGTGGCGCGGCCGGCCAAGCTGCCGCTGGACGAGCTGGCTAACCTCGCGAGCGACTTCGGCATCGATCCGACCCGCCACCGCTCGCGCGAGAGCCTGCTCTACGCCCTGGCCGACCGGCGGCAGCTCATCGACGAGCTCGACCGTGGCGCGATGCTGGAGGTCGTCCGCTGGGGCCGACGCCCCGTGCCGGCCGACGCGGACAAGGAGCGACTCGCCCAGGAGATCGCCCGTATTCAACGCTGGAAGTACGTCGAGCTGTCCAAGGAGGGCCTGTACGTGCTCGCCCGGCTGCGCGGCGTGCGGTGCGAGCCGAGTGCCACGCCGCGGCAGCTCATCCGCAAGATCAAGGGGCGTGAGGGGTTTGTTGCGAACATGAGCCGCCGCCGCCGCGCCTGGGTGGCCGCGACGGCCGCCAAGTTCATCGGCGACGACGCCGCGGCTGCCGAGGCCGACGACACCTACGCCTTCCTCCCGAGCGAGGGCAACACCAAGCCCGCCTCGCCGATCCAGCAGGCCGAAACTCTGCGCGAGCGCATCGAGCAGCGCGGCCTGTTCGGCGGGCTGGCCGACCGCGTCCGCTCCACCGCCGACACCTACGTCAACCAGAAGCTCGACGAGATCGAGGCCCGCATCGACCGCAAGCTCGAAGAGATCGACAACCGCCTGGGCGAGTGGCGCGACAAGGAACTCGCCAACCGCCTGCGCATTTTGAAGATCACCCTGTGGGCCAGCGTGATCGTCTCGATCGTCAGCCTCGCCTACGCCTACCTTACGCGGGCGTTCCTCTAGACTCGCGGCATGAGCGAACCCCTCAAGATCGCCATCATCGGCGGCAGCGGACTCGGCGATACCTTCGGCGACGGTCACGCGACGCGGCACTCGCCCGACACGCCCTTCGGCCCGCCGTCGGCTCCGATCGTCGAAACAACTTACGACGGCGTGCCGGTCCTCCTGCTCAAGCGGCACGGCGAGGGGCACCGCTTCAACCCCTCGCAGGTGCCTTACCGTGCAAACCTGTTCGCGCTGAAGCAACTCGGGGCGACGCACGTGCTCGCAAGCGGCGCGGTCGGGAGTTTGCGCGAGGAGATCGCCCCGCGCGACCTCGTGATCGTTGACTCCGCCATCGATAAGACGCACCAAAGGGTGGGCACCTTCTACGACGGGGCGGCCGTTCACGTTGAGCTGGCCGACCCGTTCTGCCCGGTGCTGCGCGGCGTGCTGATCGAGGCCGGCGCCGAGGTGGAGGCGAGCGTTCATCCGCGTGGCACGTACGTCTGCATGGAGGGCCCGAGCTTCAGCACGCGGGCGGAGAGTCGCATGCACCGCCTGTGGGGCGGCGACGTGGTCGGCATGACGCTGATGCCCGAGGCGAAGCTCGCGAAGGAGGCGGAGCTGCCGTACGCCGCCGTCTGCCTTGCCACCGATTACGACGCTTGGCGCCCGCGCGACGAAGCCGCGCCAACCGATCCGTTCGCCCTGCTGAACGAGATCATCGGCCATCTGAAATCCGCGACGGCCAACGCGGGCGACCTGCTCCGGGCAGCCGTGCGGCAGATGGCGCAGGACCCGGACCGGCTGGCGCAATGCCCGGCCCGCGAGGCGTTGAAGCTGGCGATCTGGTCAGACAAGAAGGCAATCGACCCGGCGGAGGTCGAACGCTTGAACCCGCTGTGGGGGCGGTACTTCGGCAGCTCGTGAGCGCTGCTTCACAGAGCGAGTCCTCCCACGACCGCCCGTTAGCCGCCCCGCCTCGCGGGGCGCGTGGACGGTCGCGGAGCGCCCCGCGAGGCGGGGCGGCTAACGGGCACGTGTATCCTCCATCGGGTTCTCACGTGGATGCCACCGCATCCTTGCAGGAAAGCCGCCCGCGACAGCCGGAATCCTCTGGCCGTGGCGGTATGATGGGCGTCTTCCGCCGCCGCGTTTTGCGTGCGTTCATCATGTTGCGTCTCCCCCTCTCGAACCGGACCTCCCGCGCCTCTCTGCTCGCGGCCGCCGCCCTGCTGGCGTCGGCGACGTTCGCACCCGCGCGGCAGGATGGACCGGCGCTCGATGGAGCGCCGCTGGCGGACGGGGTCTTCGTCGGTGATTCCACGGCGGCGCTGGACCGCTTCGCGCTCGCCGAGCGCTTGGCCGGCCTTGAGGAATGGGACAAGGCCGCCGACGTCTACCAGGAGCTCGTCTCCGCCTCGAAGCCGCGCCTGGTGGCCGCGCGAGCGACCGATGACGGCGCGGTGTACCAGTTCGAGCCCGTTGCCGAGCAGGCGCGTCGGCGCCTGGCGGCGTGGCCGCCCGCTGGCCGCGCGGCCTACCGCGCCCGCTACGGCGACGAGGCCGCCCGCGCCCTCGAAACCGCCCGCCGTCTGCCCGCCCACGCGCCCGAGCGAGCGGCGGCGTTGGAATCGATCTCGCACGACTACTTCCTGACGGTCGCCGCCGTCGACGCGGCAGTCGAGCGCGCCGACGCCGAGCTTGCCGACGGCCAGGCACGGGCCGCGGCGGCGATCGTTGAACGCTTCCTGTCAGGCAACCCTGACCTGGCGTCGCTCTCAATCGACGAAACCAATGCGCGATTGGCCCTGCTGCTCCGGGCCGTCGCGGCCAAGCGACTCTCCGGCAACGCGGCCGACGCCGAAGCGGGCGAGATCGTCGCGAGCTTCGCCGATGAGCCGGTCCGCCTTGGCGGCATCGAACGCTCCGCACGAGATGCCGTTGCAGCGCTGCTGGCGGTCGAGCCCGTCGCGGCAGGGGCCGTTGCCAACGCCGATCGCTGGCCGACGCTGGGCGGCGACGTCGACCGCAACGCGGTGCCGCTCGTCACGCCCGGCCGCGTCGCGCCGCTCTACGCCGTGGTCAACCCGGCCCCGAGCCTGCCCGGCAACAGCCGGCTGCCGAATTACGAGGCCGAGTACGCCAACGCCCGAAGCCTTGGGCTGATGACCGGCTCGTTCCCGGCCGTGCGCGACGGCGTGGTCTACTGGTCGGACAACCTGCGCCTCTTCGCGCTGGGTCTTGATGGGCGCCAGCCGCCGCCCGCTTGGGTGGCGACGCATCCGGGCAATGATGACGCCGGCACGCCCGCGGGTGTCTACCGCCTGGAGGGCGACGCCTGGCAGACGCCGCGCGGGGCGGTGCTGGCGCCGCTCGTCACCGAGACGCACGTTGTGGCGACGCTGGGGCACCGCGAGGACGGCTTCAACCAGGTGGCCGGCGGCGGAGCGATCCTGTCGCCGCAGGTCGTCTGTCTCGATCGCGCGACCGGCCGGGAGTTGTGGACGACCCAGCCCGACAGCTTCGACCGCGAGCGCGTGACCGCACTGCTCGGTGACGATGCCGAGGCGGCCGCGTCGCTGCGCGAGTGCGAGTTCGCCGGCGCCCCCGTCGCGAGCGCCGGCCGCATCTGGCTGCTGGCCAAGACCAGCGCGCGGCGTGGGCGGCAGTTCGAGCAGGCCTTCCTCGTCGGTCTCGACGCCGACACGGGCGAGGTCGCCCAGGCGGTCTACCTCGCCACCGCTTCGCAGGATCGGCTGCGCAATCAGGCGATGAGCTTTCTGCGCGAGCCCGACCCGGTGCTCGCCGCCGACGGCGACGTCGTCTACGCCCCGACCGGGCGCGGCGCCATCGCAGCGGTGTCGGCGACAAGCGGGCAGGTGCTGTGGCTCAACCTGTACGAGCGCCTCAGCGTCGAGGAGCGAGGCGGGGTCGACTGGCGGCGCGCCCGGCGGAACCGACGCATCGCCGCCCCGCCGCGCAGCCACACCGACCCGCAGCCGTTCCACGTGCCGGCGCCGCTGGTCGAGGCGGGCCGCCTCTTCTACCGCCCGCCGGACGCCCGGCACGTGCTGGTGCTCGACGCGCAAACTGGTGAGCGCCTGGCCAAACTGCCGGTGCGGGGGCTGCTTCCCGGCGAGCCCGCGCAGGCCGACCCGAACGCGACGCCCGAGCCCCGCGCCGATGAAATCCGCACGATTTTCGCGGTCGACGGCGAACGCCTCTTCGCGATGGGCAGCGGCACGATCTACTGCCTGAACTGGCCCGCCGTCGCCGAGGATGCCCAGGCTGGCCGTTACGACGACGACGCGCGGATGGACTGGATCGAGTGGACGAGCGTTTTTGCCCTGCCACGCGACGGCGATGCCAACCCGCGGCTGAGTTCGACCGAAAGCCTCTTCGGCCGCCCGGTCGCCACGGCGACGCACGTGGTCGTGCCGACGTTCGACCGCCTGGTGCTGATTGACATCCCGACGGGCCTGCGCGTCGACAACCTGCTGGGCGAGGGCGGGCGGTGGAGCGCCGTTCCCCGCGCCGCGCCCGTTGGCGCACCCGCGCCGCCCGAAGGCGACACGCCGGGCACGGGCGACGCAGGCGAGCCGGGCAACGTGGTGGTTTTAGCCGATCAGATTCTCGTCGCTGGGCCGACCCGCCTGAGCGTTTTTGCCGACGAGGCAGCCGTGCGGCAGAAGCTTCTGGCGCAGCGCGAGGCGGCGCCAGCCGACTACCGGCCGCTGCTGACGCTGGCGCAGCTCGAGTTCGTTGCCGGCGACGTCGTGGCCGTCGAGGCGCGGCTGCGCGAGGCGGCGGCGCTGCCCGAGGGCCGCTCCCCCGCGCTGGAGTCGACGCTCGCTCTCGCGGGCGCGGCGCGCGATGACGAGACGGCCCGCCGCCTCCTGCGGGCCGCGTTGGACCTCGCTCGCCTTCCCGCCGATCGCGCCCGCGCCGCCTTCGCGTTGGCGGCACGACAGTCCGACCCGGCCGAGCAGGTGGCCACTTACCAGGGCGTGCTGGCCGAGCCCGCGTTGCGGCAGGCGGTGGTCGGGGCGGCGGGGACGAGCGGGCGCATCGACCTGGCCAGCGCGACCGCCGAGCGTGCCATCCGCGCGCTCCTAATCGAACACGGCCGCGCGTTGTACGACTCGATCGAACAATCGGCCCGCGCCGAATTGAACGCCGCCGATTCGACCGCCGATCTGGCGAACCTCGCGACGGTCTACCCGAACTCGCTGGCTGCTGGCGAAGCCCGGCTGCGGATCGCCGAGCAAGCCATCGCGGCCGGCGACCTCGACACCGCCCGGCCCGCGCTGCGCCGCCTGCGCCGCGACCAGCTTGCCGCCGGCGACGCCGAGGCCGCGAACGATTCGCTCCTTCGCCTGGCCCGCCTCGAACTCGCCAGCGACGCCCGCCTCGACCTTGCCGCGGCCCGTTTCGATCGACTTGCCCGCGAACAGCCCGATGCCGCCGCCGGCCGAATCGTTCTGGCGGACGGCGAGTCGCTCGACGACCTGACCCGCGCGCAGGTCGCCGACGTGCTGCAGCGCCGCCTCGCGGCGCGCGATGCCGCGCTGCTGCCAACGCTCTTCGACGGCGACCCGCCCGAGCGCCCGTTCGATCCGTCGGCCGCCGTCGCGCGGGACGGCGTGGAGCGGCTGTTGCCCGTCGCCCACGGAGACATTGGCCTGCTCGTGACAACGGATCAAGACGGCGCGATCGCCCTTCGCTCGCCGGACACGCTTGAGCCGGAGCTGTCGATCCCGTCCCCGCCGCTGTCGCCCGCCGCGGCGGCTCGTAGCGACAATGGCGGCCTGCTGCTCTGGGGCGAGGACGGTGCTGCGGCGATGGGCGCGGATGGCTCGACCCGTTGGTTCACCGGCGTGAGCGCGATCGCCGCGGCGCAGCGCGTGGTGGCGTCTCCGTTGCCGGTGGCTACCGCGGGCGTGGTGCCGCCGGAACTTCGGCAGCTTGAGGCACAGCTCGCCCGCATCGACTTTCGCGGGGCGAGCGAGCAGGACGACGAGCAAACCCGCCGCGCGATCGATTGGCTACGCAGGGCCGGTCGCGAGGGTTTGCTCGTGGTGGAGAAGCGGAACGAGGGCGAGGTTCGCTTCACCGCCCGCAGCGGCCGGATGCGGTTGCACGTCTTCCCCGATGCCGCCACCGTTCAGGCGGCTGGCGGCTTCACGCGACGCTTCGGCGTGCTCCGCCCCGCGGCGGCGCCGGTCGCGGAGCGGGTGGCGACGGCGCTCGGCAACGTCGGCGTCACGGCCGCGTCGCCGGCGCGAGACGGGCTCCTGCTGCTGGTGCGGACCGAGTCGACGGGCGACCCGCTGCTGCTGGCGTATGTCGCGGGCGAGGACGGGGCGGTGCGATGGGTTCACCCGCTGGAGAAGGCCGCCGCCTCGCAGGTGTCGGCCGCGGGCGACTACGCGGTCGTGCGCCAGCTCGCCGGGGGCGACGGCAGCGACTCGTCGCGCCTGATCGCCGTCGACCTCGACACCGGCCGGCGTGTGCTGAGCCGCCCATTCGAAAGCGTCGGCGGGCAGGCCCTGCTGAACGTGCTGCCGCTGGCGACAAACGAGCTGATCCTTGTCCAGCCCCGCCAGGTGTCGCGCGTGGACCTCGACGCCGTCGCCGCCCTCGGCGACGAGGATGGCCCCGCGACGGACCAGGCCATCGGCGTGCAGTTCATCGCCGCGCAGGTCGACCCGCTCGTCACCTACGCCGATCCCGCCGCCCGCTGGCTGGGCGACCCGACCGGCGGGCGCATCCGCGTCGTTGGCGACGACTTGCTCGTGATGAGCGACCCGCGGCAGGTCGGACGACTCGATGCCGCCGTGCTCGACCGCCGCACGCTCCAGCCGCGCTCGGTGCGCGACGCTGCGAGGGGCGAAGACCATCCCCTGCTGCTGCTGGGCGGCGTGGCCGAGGAGGAGACGATCGACCCCGAACTCCTGCCCCCGCACCAACGCGATCGCGACGCCCGCCAACGCCTCCGCCGCGCCGCGCAGGTGCTGGCGCCCCCGGCCGCGCCCGAACTGCCGGCGGCTCGCATCTGGTCGGACGGCGGGCGCGTGTACGTCGGCGGGCGGCGCAGCCTGAACGCCTACGACCTCGCCGCCCCCGACGGCACGGTCGGCCCGCACTGGTGGCGCGATGATGACCTCTTCGCCCAGGAGTTCGACCCGGCGACCAACCTCGACCTGCTCCTCTCGCGCCGCCTGGCCGTCCTGGTCGACGTGCCGGAGAGCCGGGGGCGCGGCCAGAATCGCACCGTCCGTTTCACCCCGTTCAGCCGGACAAGCGTCGAGGGCAAGGGGTACGAAAGCGGCCTGATGCTCGAGCCGCTTGAGCTCGACGCCGACGTCGCCCGACTCGCCGCACCCGTCGCGGATTGGCGCCTAACGCGCGGCGGCCTCGTGGTGCTGGACGAGGCGGGCAACCTTCTCCTGATCCCGCCATCGCGCCGCTAGCGGGCCGACCCGTCGCTACTGCTGGCCCCAACCCGTGCCGCCCGGCGGGGGCGATTGCGGTGGGGCCGGCGGTTGCTGTTGGTACTGCTGCCACGCCGCCTGTTGGGCCATGACTTCGTCGTAGCTGCCGGCGTGGCCGCCCGGCCCGCGCAGGGCGAGCAAGAGCAGCACGAGCACGACCAACTGCGGGATGATCGCCGCCACGTTCACGCAGATCGCCCCGGCGTTGCCCGACAGCACGCCGTTCGCCAGCAGCAGCAGCGAGACGAGCGCCATCACCACGATCCCGAGGATCAGCGGGATCTTCCGCCCGCCCCACACCAGCGGCGCGAGGACGCCCACGACCACGCCGTACGCAAGCATCACGCCGGCGAAGATGAAGATGAGCGTGCGCAGGAAGTCTTCCACACTGACGCCGGCGTCCGCCGCGGCCGTCTCGAACTCCGGCGGCAGCGAGCCCTGGGCCTCCATCTGGGCGATGACGTCCGCTGTGACGGCGAACCCACCGA
>CBDCBA010000003.1:0-174892 GCA_965214125.1 Tepidisphaeraceae bacterium | reverse complement strand
ACCACTGCCTGCGCCGTGGCCTCTGCCTCCTCTTGGAGCGACAGGCTAAGCGTTGCCGGCAGAAGCTCCGGCGGCAACGCGGCCGGGTCCAGCAAATCCGGCCGCCCCGCGACGACGGCCAGGCGGAACTGCTCGTAGGGGTCGGAAGTTGCGGCAAGTTGGTCGCCCGCCTGGGCGCGGCCGTCATCGGCGGCGCGGGCGCCATTCTCGCTCAGAAGCCACGTTGCGGCCGCCGCGTACATCGTCGGCCGGCTGGACGTGCCCTGCGCAACCGTCAGCCGTTCGACTGCGGCGGCCGACTCCTGAAGCCGCACCGACGCCAAGGCTGCCGCAAACACGCTTCGCGACCACACCGGCCGCGTGCCAGCGGCCGTCCGCAGCAACTGCGCCTCGGCGGCTTCGGGCTCATCGATCTCCAGCAGCGCTTCACCCAGGATCTGGCTGAACACCGCGTGCGGGTAGGCCTCCACGGCCAATTGCGCGGCGGAAAAACGATCGAAAGCCGGCGGCAGATCGGACGACGGTAGATCAAAGAGCAGCTCCGCCGAGGGCCGCCAATGCGGAAGGATCGTGCTCCAGGCGGCTCCGATCGAATCGGCCGGTCGGCCGGCGAGGGCTGACCGGATTTCTCCCGCCTCCTCGCTTCGATCGAGCTCGATCAACGCCAAGGCCCGCAGGCCGAGCAATAGGCCGTCGCCCGACTCGACTGCTACGTCTTGCGTCGCCTCGATCACGCCGGCATAGTCCTCCGCGAAGGTCAGGCGTGAGGCGACGAGGCGGCTCCACCGAACGTCGCCCGTCGCCTCGGCGGCTCGCTTTGCAACGTCGGTCGCCAGCGTCGGGCGGTTGGCCAGATCGAGCGCGGCGACCAGGCGGTTCACAAACCGCGCCCGCCCGCTGAGCACGCCCAACTTGTCGGCCGATTCAGTGAGGAAGGCGGCCGTCACTCCGTCCGCCGCCTCTTCCGCGGCCGTCGCCGCCGCTTCGGCGTCGCCGGCGAGCGCCAGTCGCGCGCTGCGCACCGTCAAATCCGACGGATGATCGGAAGTCGGTTCGGGCGGCACGGCCGCGCCCGCGTTGGTTTTGGCATCGAGCGCCGCGCGGAGGATGGCCGCGTCGGAGTCGAGCGGGCGGGCCGACAGGTAGACGTCGAGGAACTCGATCGCCTCCGCCTCCCGATCGACGCCGGCCAACGCGACCCCACGCGCGAACAGGCGCGACAGTTCCAACTCGTCGGCCGCGTCGCCCGGCGGTTCGGGACGCACCCGCTCCGTCTGCTCCACGATTTGCCGCCATTGGCGCAGCTCGTAAAGCACGTTCAGCAGGCGAAGCTCCGCCTGTTCGGCGTTCGGCGAGGAGGGTGCCCGCTCCAGCAGCCGCGCGTAACCCGCCGCGGCCGTCCCCAGGTGGGACTGACCCGCCGCTTCGACCTCTTCCCGCGAGCGAGCGACGGCCCACATGGCGTCAAGGTCGTCGACGTACGACCGCGCGTACGGGCGGACCAGCCGCAACGCCTCGTCGTACTTGCCCGCGGCGAGGGCGGCGTAGCCCAAATCGCGGTTGGCTCGCACATTGGCTCGATAGCGCAAGGAGCGTTGGCCGTAATAACCCACCACGAGCAGGCCAATCACGCCGACGATCGCCACGCCGATCAGGAGCCGGCGGCGCCAACGACGACGACGCTGCCGCGCGCGGTCGGAGTCGCCGGGCTGCGGCCGATCCGGGTCAACGGGTTGGGTCACGTCCTCGTCACCGGGCACAAGTTCCTCCTGGTCCGCCTGTCAGCCGAGTGGTCAATCGATCCATTGTGAGCACTCAGGCGAGCATCGGCAACTGTGTGCAACGCTGGTCGGTCGACGCGGGCGTTATAAGACGCCGCACCTGCGGGCGCGAGGCGGGCCGGCGGGCCGATGTGAGCAGCGATGCCCTCGCCTCCCAAAGTTGCCGCGTCGCCGTCGTCCGCCGTGCTCGCCATCGCGCGGCTGGTCCGCGCGAACGAGCTTGACCGGGCGGCCAAGTCGGCGCGGCGGCTTGCGGCACAGCCGGGCCTTTCCCCCGCCGCCGGCGCCCTCGCCGATGCGGCAGAGAGCGGCAACATGCTCCACGTCGTCGCGAGCCTCACGCGCTTGGCGAGCCTCGTCGACGGTCGCCGCGCGGCATGATGACCGGTACGCTAGTCGCGACTGCCAAGCAGCCGGGCACGCTCCAACGCGAGATCTTCCAGCGAGCCGCGGATCGTCCGCTCGATCACGTGCGACAGCCGGTCGGCCTTGCCGGCTTCAACGATGCGGGCGACCAGCGCTTCGTGCTCGCGCACGTCGGCCTCGGTCCAGTGGCGCGTGTCGACGTACGTGTCGCTCACGCCAAGCCGGTTCTTCGGCACGAGGACGACCCGCCAGGACTGTTCACCGTCGGCCGACGGCTCGCCGTGCGGCACGACGACCACGTGGACCGCCAGGAGCCCGACGCCCCAGCCGACGAGGAAGAGCACCACCAGCACGGTGCGGACAATCCACTTGATGAACCGGCCGACGAAAGAAAAGCGAGCCATAGCGAAGCCTCCGGGCAGAACCAGACGCCATCATACCTCGGCGTCGGTCGGGTGTGGCGAGTCGGGTTCAGGCGGCGGTGTGGTTGCCGGCGGGCCCAGCCGCGGCGTCGGATCGTCGGCGGGGAGGTCGCGATAGTGGCCGGCGGCGTAAAGGCCCTGTTGCTGCTGGCGCGGGAGATCGACGAGGCGGACAAAGTCAGCGATCAGTCGCTTGGCCACATCGTCGTGCTGCTCGGCATCCTGGACTTGGCGTTGGTGCTCGACGTCGCGAAAGTGCATCATCTGCACAAACCGGGCCGCCGGCGTGCCGCGGGCGGCGGGGGCGAAGGTGTCGTCGGTCTGCTCGAAGACTTCGAACTCGCTGCCAAGCCGCTCGAAGCAGGCGCGAAACCGCCGCATCAGGCGTTCGTGCTCGGCCCGCTTCGATTCGGGAACAAGATAGCTGTTGGTCTGGAGCAACATGGGCCTGGGCGGGCGGACCTTACGCCGTTTCCCGCCGCGTCGCGAACAACCGGAACGTTGCCGCTATGTTCCCCCGCATGCCCGACGCCGTCGCCGCGCCCCGTGACCCACTAGAAACCCGCAAGCGAGAGGCAGCCCTCGCCGCGCTCGACGCGGAGGTGCGCAGCGGCATGACCGTCGGCCTTGGCAGCGGGTCGACCGCCGCCCACTTCATCGCCCTCCTCGGCGAACGCCTCGCCGCCGGCGACCTGCGCGACATCCGCGCCATAGCCACCAGCCACCCGAGTGAACTGCTCGCCGCCCGTGCCCGCATCCCGATGCTCGAACCCGATTCGGGCGTCGCGTGCGACGTAGTCGTCGACGGCGCCGACGAGGTGGACGCCGACCTCAATCTCATCAAGGGCCTCGGCGGTGCGCTCGTCCGCGAGAAGATCGTCGCCCAGGCCTCGCGGCGGCGCGTCATCATCGTTGACGAAACCAAGCGGGTCGATCGCCTCGGCACAAAGGGGCCGCTGCCGATCGAGGTCGTCCGCTGGGGCCACGCCTGGCAGGCCGACTTCCTGCGCGACGACCTCAGCGGCGACCCAGCGCTGCGCCGCGACGACGAGGGGCCGTTCGTGACCGACAACGGCAACCACATTTATGATGTCGCCTTCGGCCCGATCGACGATCCGGCGACGCTGCAAACCCGCCTGCTCAACCGCGGCGGCATCGTCCAGACGGGTCTGTTCCTCAACATGGCCGATATCGTGCTCGTCGCAAGCGCGGGCGGCGTCGAGACGCTCCGGCGGTAGCGGTTCGTCTCGGGCGCCACTGCATCAAGCTTCAGGTTCTCGCCGACGCTCACGCGGCGCGAGCGAGTTCTGTACCGGTGTGACGCGACAGAGTTTCACGCAGATCGGCCGCTGCCGCGCCGATGGCTTGCACGTTCGCCAGGTCGCGCTCCGCCTGACGGCGGCGTCGCTCCACGTCGTCAAGTCCGCCGGCGGCGATGCGCAAGTCGGCCAGTAGGCGGTCGCGTTCGCTGCGCTGGGTCAGGCCGGCCACGAGGCCGTAGGTGCGGTCGACATCCCGATCCTCGCGAAGCCGCCGACGTTGCACGTCAAGCGCGGCCACCGCGGCGTTAACGATGCCAGCATCGCCGGGGTGCTCGCGAATGCGATCGAGCAACGCCACGCTCGCCCGGCTCGCCGCCTCGACCTCGCCCGCTTCGCGACGCCGGGCCGACAGACAAGCCTCGATTGACGTCGTCGGCCGGACGTTGTCGTCCGTCGGCAGCGCGATCGCCGGCCCCGGCTCGACGGCCGCGAGCGCCGTCGCCAGCGCCATCGGTTCGGCCCCGCGTTTGAGCAGGCCGCCCTCGGTCGCGTCGATCACGCGCATCGGCGTGCGGGCGAACATCTGCTCGAACCGGTTCAGGTACGACGCCAGCCGCTTCTCGGTGTAGGTCGGATTTCCCCGCCAATCGTTTGCCCGCACGAGGGCGGCGCGGTCGCGGGCAATGTGCTCCCACTGCTTCATCTCGAAGGTGCAGAACCGCCCCGTTTCCGGCCGCCACGCATCGTCGTACCCCGTGCCGGGCGCGTAGGCGAGGCCGTCGCTGAAGCCCAAATCTTGGCCGATCAGCAGGCAGGTCGAGCAGCCGAGCCACTCGGCGAGTTCGAAGGCGAGTTGCGCCACCGTCGCCGTCGGCGGGAGCGTCGGGCAATCCGCCTGGACCTCGCGCAGAAAGCTGTTCGCCTGGTCGTTGCCGAGCATGCGAATCCGCCGCCCCGGCCGATCCAGCCAGGCGCGGACAACTGCCCCGCTGCACTTGGGATCGGCCACCAGTTGCGTCGGCAGACCGTCCGGCAGGTCGGCGTAAAAGCGCGTGCTGATCTCGTGATGGTCGATTGCGCACACCAAATGCGGCACGACGCCCGCCTCCAGGCACGGCTTGAGCGCGGTCTGCACGGCGATCACGACCGCTTCGCCTTCGCGGCCACGCAGCAAGTGCAGGTTCTTCCGCAGCGACGGCCCGGCCGAGACGACCACCGCCGTCCGCCCCATCGCGGCATTCTTCAATCCGGCAATTCCCGGCGTCGCGGCGTAGGTCGTCAGGTTCTCGATCAGGTTGATTGTCGACTTGCGCCCGTGCTGCAAGGCGGTGGCGATGTTCATCGTCTCGAGCGATTGCAAATGCTCCAGGGCCGCTATTGCGTCGGCTGGCACGGGGCCGACGGGTTGGAAGCCGAGCGAAATCAGCAGGTTCCGCCCCGCGAGCACCGCCGCGTATCCATCGGCCGAGGGTTCGCCGATCAGCAGCGCAACCCGCCCGCTCGCCAGGGCCGTCGACACGTCGACGGTTGCCAAATCCCGCAGAAGTTCACCCTCGTTGTCGCGAACGACCGCCAGCAACGCCTGGCCGTCCGCGCCGCCGGTCGCGTCGTAGAGAGATGCGAGCGACCGTCCCGCGTCGGCGACGGCGTAGGCGAAGTGCTCGCGCAGCACATCCGTCGCCGGCAGTTCGGCGGCGGGCGTGTCCAGCGGATCGACCACCTCCGGCGCGCAGGCCTCCACCCGCGCGGCCAGGGCGGCGTCGGCCATCCACAGCGCCGCCAGGTTGGCCGGCAGCGGGTCGTCGGGTCGGTCGGAGATGAAACGGCGGTCGCGGTGGCGCATGATGGGAGCGGAGCGTCGACAACGCCCACCTGCCTTATCGGACACCGCGTCCTGCGGCGTCCACGCCCACCACCCCCACCCGCACACCCACCCCCGGCGTCCTGCCGGCACCCAATCTCCTGAGGAGGCCTTCCGATGGACTCGCTCGTTCAATGGACGTTCGCCAGCCCCGTCTGGCTCATCGCCGCCTTTGCCGTCCTGTTCGCCGGCGTGCTCTTGGTCGGCCTCGTGCGCGGCAGGAAGCCGCTCATGCTCGCCGGCGGAGTTCTTCTCCTGCTCTGCGGCGGCTGGCTCGCGGCGAGCGTTCTTGTTGAGACACCCCAGGAGTGGGCCCTCGCCGACGCCGAACAGATCGCCGCGAGCTACGGCGACGCCGACTGGGAGCAGTTCGACACCCACATCGACGACGCCACCCGCTTCGAAGATTGGATGACCGGCCCGGAGATTCGCGCCGCCGCCCGCGCGACCCACCGCACGCTCGGCCACGAGAGCGTGACCGTCGCCGACTCCACCGTGGAGCGCGACGCCGTCGGCATCCAGGTGACGCTCGAGGTCGTTAGCCTGCAAGGCGGCCCCGTCCCGCGGCTGCGCACAGCGTGGCGGTTCGAGTACGTCCAACGCGGCGACGTCTGGACGCTCGACCGCATCACGCCGCTCGCGACCGAGCAGATCGATCCCGCCGACATTCGCAGCCGCATTATCCGTGGCGCGCGGCCGTAGCGGGCTTGGCGGCTCCGGGTTCGGGTGGCGACAGCGGGATGCGCAGGACGAAGGTCGCCCCGCTGCCGAGCTTGGAGTCGACCGTCAGCGTCCCCCCCAGCAACGCCGCCAGCTCGCGGCTGATTGCCAAACCCAGGCCCGTGCCGGCGTGCTCCCGCGTGACGCCGGAGTCGAGTTGCTGGAACTTCTCGAAGATGCGCTCGTGATCCTCGGGCGCGATGCCCGGCCCCTGATCGGTCACGCTGAACCGCACGCCCGTGGCCGGACCATCCGCCTCGGCGGCGGTGTGCGGATCGGGCCTGCACACGACATCGACGCGGCCTCCCTTGGGACTGAACTTGATGGCGTTGCTCAGCAAATTATAAAGGATTTGCTGCACCTTCCCCGCGTCGCTGTGCAAGATCGGCACGCCGGGGGCGGCACTGGTGACGATGCGGGCGCTCTTGCCCATCGCCTGCGGGGCCAGCAGCGTCGAGAGCGCCTCGAGCACGTCGGCCACGCTGAAGTCGCCGCGCTTTACCTGCATCTTGCCCGCCTCGATCTTCGCCAGATCGAGCAGATCGTTGATGAGCTCGAGCAGCGCGCCGCCACTCTTGGCGATGTTGCCGGCGTACCGGGCGACCTTCGCGTTGTCCGACGCCGCCGACTTCACCAGGTCGGCAAACCCCAGGATGCTGTTCAGCGGCGTGCGCAGCTCGTGGCTGACGTTCGCCAGAAACTCCCCCTTCAGGCGGTTGCTCTCGTCGAGCGCCACGTTCGCCTCGGCGAGTTGGCCCAGTCGGTGGTCGAGGCTTTTGTTCGCCTTGGCGAGCTGCTCGGTCCGCTGTTGCAGCCCGGCCACCATGCGGTTGAGCGTGGTCGCGAGCGCCTCGAACTCGTCGCCCGTCGGCAGCTCCGCGCGAACGTCCAGATCCCCTTCCCGCACCGCGTCGGCGGCCTCCTGCAACACACGCACCGGCGTGAGGATCAGCCGCGTCAGGATGAAATAGAACGTCAGCGCCGCCGTCAACGCCGACGCCACCGCCGCGAAGATCAGGAACACCCGGTTCAGCAACTGCTGCCGCGTGCTGATTTGGCTCGGCACCTCGACCCCAACCAGCCCGAGCAACGCCGGCGCCTCGCCCGCGCTTGCGCCGCCCTCGTGACACGGCAGGCAACTTTCGCCAAAGCGGGCCCCGACCGCCATCCGCAGGCCTTGGCGAACGGTGCCGTCCTCGCCAACCACCTCGAACGACCGCACGTACCGCCCCTGCGCCGGCGACTCCGCGAACGCCTCCAACGCTTGACGCTCGAACTGCGTCAGCAGCTCCGGGTCGGCGTCGACAGCCACCAACCGCGGGCGCCGCACCGCCAGCCCGTCGTAGAAATCGAACGCCGCCGGCGAGTCCTCCGCCGCGTCGGCCGGCCGAGTCGCCGGGCGGTCGACCTCGCCCGTCGCCGCGTGAGCGGCCAGGTGCTGCTTCGCGAGCGTCGCGGCCGCCACCTCGTTCTGCTGGCCGGTCAACTGCTCGATCCGCTGCCACGTCACGCCCAGCGCCGCGACGATGACCACGCCCGCCGCCGTGCCGAACAGGAGCTGGCACTTGGTCGCCAGCGAGAGCTTGAGTTGCCGCAGCCGCCTGAGCATGGAAGGCCGCACTGTACGAGCCCGCCGCCCCTGCCCCGAACGAACGCGGATTGCAGGTTGTGCCCCGTCATCGCGTCGTGGTACCCCATCCCTCTCCGAGTGCGGAGGGGGAACGACGCCCGCCTGGGCGCCGCCGCCGCGACCAGTGAAACCGACCCAGCAGAGATTTTCCGTGCCGACGCTCCGATTTGATCCCGCCGCAGAGACTGGCAATGCCAAACCCGTCGATTCCAAGGCGGGCGAGGCGCCGCGCGGCCGCATCCTCGTCGTCGAGGACAACGCCGTCGAACGCCAGGCGCTCACCAAGCTCCTGCGCACCGTCGGGTACGAAGTCTCCTCCGCCGAGAATGCCGACAAGGCCCTCTCCTACGTCGATGAGGGCTTCGACGTCGTCCTGAGCGATTTGCACATGCCCGACACCACGGGCATCGAACTCCTCAACCTCTGGCGGAATCGGCAGGCGGAAACGCAGTTCATCCTCATCACCGGCCAAAGCTCGGTGAACACGGCCGTCGAGGCCATCAAGGCCGGGGCGTACGACTACATCACCAAGCCGATCGACCCCGACGACCTCGAGATCCACCTCGACCGCGCCGTCGAAGCACGCCGCAAGGACAGCGAGCTCGACGACCTGCGCCGCCGGCTCGACCACAAGTTCGGCGTCGAGAAGATCGTCGGCGAAAGCCCGAAGATGCTGCGCGTCTTCGACATGATCCGCCGCGCTGCGCCCGTCGACTCGACCGTCCTCGTCCTCGGCGAAAGCGGCACCGGCAAGGAACTCGTCGCCCAGGCGCTGCACCACAACAGCCCCCGGAAAAAGGGCCCGTTCGTCGCCGTCAACGTCGCGGCGGTGCCGTCGTCACTCGTGGAATCCGAGCTCTTCGGCCACGTGCGCGGGGCCTTCACGGGTGCGACCGACAAGCGCATGGGCCGCTTCGAACAGGCTAGCGGCGGAACGCTCTTCGTCGACGAGATCGGCGACTTCGAACTCGGTCTGCAGGCCAAGCTCCTGCGCGTGCTCGAAACGCTCACCCTCACGCCCGTTGGCGGACACGAGGACAAGAAGGTCGACGTCCGCGTCGTCGCCGCGACCAGCCGAAATCTCCGCAAAATGGTGAGCGAGGGCACGTTCCGCGAAGACCTTTTCTACCGCCTGAACGTCGTCAGCATCGGCCTGCCCCCGCTGCGCGAACGCGCCGACGACATCCCCCTGCTCGCCGAGTCGTTCCTGAAGGACATCAACGCCAGCCGCGGCACGAACGTCACCAAGCTCACGCCCGAAGTCCTCAAGGCCTTCCGGCAGTTCAACTGGCCCGGCAACGTCCGCGAGCTGCGCAACGTGCTCGAACGGATGATGGTCCTCGCCGACGGTGAACAGCTTCAGGACCACGATTTGCCCGACGAAGTCCGCGAAAACACCGCCGAAGCCGGCTCGCCCGCCATCCCGAGCGGGCTGACGATGGACGAGCTCGAACGCCTCGCCATCCAGGCCGCCCTCGACCGCTTCGAAGGCAACCGCACCCACGCCGCCGACGCCCTGCAAATCAGCGTCCGCACCCTCCAACGCAAGCTCGCCAACTACGAAAGCCTCGGCA
Source organism: Tepidisphaeraceae bacterium (assembly GCA_965214125.1). GTDB lineage: Bacteria > Planctomycetota > Phycisphaerae > Tepidisphaerales > Tepidisphaeraceae > CBDCBA01. Next base: position 165,276 of record CBDCBA010000003.1, on the reverse strand, counting down.
AACCCGTCGAGTTCCACGGACGGTAAGACTCACCACGGAGGCACGGAGACACAGAGATCAGGCGGGAGAAGCAATCGGCTTTCCGCGCCGACTCCATCGTTGTCACAACCCGGTCACGCCGCCATCGGCAACGATTTGAGTTCCCGCACCTCCACTGACGGCAACGCCTTCATCTCCCGTTGGCGCGGCGAGATCGCCCGCCGCACGTCGTGCTTCGCCACGGACGCCGCGATCAGCCACGGCTCCTCCTCGACGCGTTCCATCCACCGATCCCGCAACTCGCGCGACAACGCGATGAATGCCGGGTCGACCGTCGTCCTGACCTTCGCCACCTTCGCCTTCTTCGCGCGCGGCTTGCGGGTGGTGGTCGCCTTCACGACCGTCGGCTCCGGCATTGCCCTGACTACCTCCACGCCCTCCGGCACGAACCACATCCCGCTGTCGGTCACACCCTGCTCGCGCTGGATCATCGCCACCGTCATCAGCCGCTTCTTCCCGCGATAAAGCTCCTCATCGCGCTCCTCGATCCCCCTCGGCCACACACGTCGCGACGCCTTCTCCGGTGCCACGGCATCCTTGCCGTGCTCTGCCGCAGCCCCCGACACGGCAACCATGCCGTGGCACCCGCCCTCTTCCTCTCCGTGACTCTGTGCCTCCGTGGTGAGTTCCACCTCCGGCACCTCCACCGCCTCCACCTCCCGCCAATGCACCCCCGGCGGCACGGGGAACGCAATCCGATCCGCCCGCATCTGCCCCCCGTCCGTCTTGCACGGATACAACCACGGCATCGTCGTGTCGTTCGCCCGCACGCGTTTTTGCAAGAAGATGTGGAGGCGGGAGCTCGGAAAGGATGAAGGATGAACCCGAGCCGGAGCCAGAGCGGTCGCCTCCGGGCTCTGACTCGGGTTCATCCTTCATCCTTCTGCCTTCATCCTTTCCGCCACCCCCCGCCCGGAACGCAATCGGCACAAACCCCATCGCCTCCTAGAACGCGCTCGCCCCCTCCAAATCCTGCGCGCACCAGCACGAATACAGCCGACACCCGTAGGCACTCCGGTCGAACTGCGCCTGCACGAGCGCCCCCGCCACCAGGTGCCGCCGGTACCGCGGGTCGACATTCACCTGCGTGATCAGCCCCACCTCATCCCGCTTCATGTACCGATCGCTCGCAATCAAATACCCCGCCGGCTTGCCCATCACGTCCGCCACCAGCACCTGCCCGAGCTTCACCTTCCCCTCGAGCGCCTTCCACGGCAAGAACCCCAGTTCCCGCGACTGCCGCTTCTGCAAATCGTCCACGAACTTCAAATCCCCCTCGGTTCCCGGCCGAATCCGCAACACGTCCTCAATCCGGCTGACCACGGGGGAAGCCACCTCACCCCCCGTCGGCTGAACCTTCACGAGTTCCCCCTGCCCGGCTTCGCGTGTGCGCGTGTCCATGCCCTCTCTCATCGACACGCTCTCACAATCCACCCAACCCCACACCGCCGCCCCACCCCCGTCCGAGAAGATCGCCGTTAAAACGCTGCCGCGCCCTGCGATCACCTCCGCGCCCACCACGCGATGCACCGCAACGTTCGTGCGGTGCATCGCGAGCCCCGAAACGTGCACCCCGCGATCCACAACGTGCACCCCTCGCTTCCCGCAGAACACCCCGCAAATCGAATCGCGCATCACCCCACCCTCGCGGCACGTCGCAAGCCGCGCGCGGGGCATCGCCCGAGCCGTAACGCACACCACTCAAGATGTCCGACTTGTTGAACGATTGGCCTTGCCTGCGCTACCGCGATCGTCGCGAGGACTTCCTCATCCAACTGTCGTCCGTAATCCTCACGACATGCTTCCCTCCGACCCATCCGCTAATCTCACCGCATGACTGCATCTGGCGAGGGCGTGGGGTCTTCACGCACAGAACGACTTTCCGACTTCGTCCACTGGGCCCGCGCCAACATCACCGGCGACGAGAAGGGCGAGGCGCAGATCTTCATCGACCGCCTGTTCCAGGCGTTCGCCCGGCCCGGCGCGCGGGAGGTCGGCGGTACCTTCGAGGAACGCGTCAAGAAGCGGGCCGGCGAGGGCAAGGGCGTCAGCTTCGCCGACTACGTCTGGAAACCCGTCGTCCTCATCGAGATGAAGAAACGCGGCGTCGACCTGCGCCGCCATTTTCGCCAGGCGTTCGACTACTGGGTCCGACTCGTCCCTGGCCGCCCGCGCTACGTCGTGCTGTGCAACTTCGACGAGTTCCACATCTACGACTTCGACCGCCAGCTCGACGACCCGGTCGACACGCTGACCCTCACCGAACTGCCGACGCGGCTCACCCCGCTGGCGTTCTTTTTTCTGATCTTTTTTCGCTACTCGTCGCTCGTCCTCTGATCTATGAGCGCTGCGTCAGCTTCGACCATTCATCGACAAGGCTCGGCAGCCGGTTGACCACCTCACGACCAAACAGCACCTCGTCAACCAGCCCCATATGTAGCATGTCAATCATGCGACACAGGTACGACCGCCCGCACTCCCACCAAGTGTAGTGCGCGTCGACGATCAGGTAGTGCTGCACGTCCACGCCAGCGTGCTCGGCTAGCTCCTCGAGTTCCAATCCGTCGAGCAGCGTCTCGTATACGCCGTCGGCTACCCGACTGCCGAACGTCGTGGTGTAGTAGTACTCCTTGATCTCCCACACGGCGATTGGATTCACTACGGCCGGGAACGCACCGTCCACCCGCCGCGCGAGCGTCCGCACCGGTTTGCGATCGTGGGTGAACGTGGTCAGCAGCCGCGGGTCCGGGTCGAACGGCAGATCACCCGCGTTCGCCCAGATAAGCGTGTTGACAATGCCGGTCAGGAATGCTGGAGCCTTCTTGTCGCCCTTCTGCTTGTTCGTCGGGAGCAGATGCGGCGGCGGCTTGTGCCGCTTCGTCACCTGCTTGAACAGCTTCTCAGCGGTCTTCGCGTCCATCAGCAGATGCTGCACCTCATCATTCAGCAGGTTCGCCCGATGCTGAAAATAGTCGAGCAACTGCCGCCCGAATCTGGTCGGAGCTTTCCCGTCTTTCGTGACGTGGTCGACCCGTAAATCGAGTGCGATCATGACCTTCACGATCTCCTCCAGCGACGGAACGCGCACTGTCTTCTTCCTGCGGACGGTGTACCCGAGGCTCTGCGAGATCGACCGAACGTGTGCCCAGAACGACTTGTCGAGCTTCGCAAAGCGCGGGTCCGCCTTCACGCTTCCTCCTCGAAACGGCAAACCAGTTCGACCAGCGACAGACGCAGCGCTTCAGACACCGCCCGCAACTCGACCAAGTCCAACCGTTGCTCGGCCGACTCGTACCGACTGACATAGCTCTGCGGCTGCCCGAGACGTTCGGCAACGTCCACCTGACGCAGCCCCGCCTCCGTCCGCACGGAGCGAAGCAACGCGCCAAGCCTGACGCGCTCCGCCGTGAAACTGGCCTTCGTCTCCGCCATCCGGCAAAGCTAGAGGCGGTTGCGTCACATGCAAAGACCGCATATGCTCCACCGCGTCCCCCATGCACCAGCCGACCATGTTTCCCGATGCCGCCCCGTTGCCGGCCCCGTCCGTCAAGCCGTTCCGGCGGCAACTGCTCAAGTGGGTGGGTAACAAGCAGCGTTTCGCCGACGAAATCGTCACGTTTTTCCCAGAAGAGTTCGGCACCTACCGCGAGCCCTTCCTCGGTAGTGGCGCCGTCATGGCGACGCTTTGCCCGGAGCGTGGCGTCGGTTCCGATGTTTTCGCCCCGCTCGTCGGCATCTGGCAAATGCTCGGTGCCGATCCCGACCGCCTGAAGCATTGGTACGCCGATCGGTGGCACGCCTTCCACAACGGTGAACGGGCAGAGACCTACGCGACCCTCCGCGACCGGTACAACGCCGATCCGAACCCGGCCGATCTGCTGTTCCTCTGCCGGAGCTGCTACGCGGGCATCGTTCGCTTTCGCAAGAAAGACGGCCACATCTCCACGCCCTGTGGCGTCCACGATCCGATTCATCCCGACAGTTTCGCCGCCCGCGTCGACGAGTGGCACCGCCGCCTCGCCTGCTGCACGTTCAGTCGCTCCGACTACCAACCGGCAATGGCCGCCGCCGACCCAGGCGACGTAGTTTACTGCGACCCGCCGTACACCGACAGCCAGGCAATCCTGTACGGCGCGCAGGGGTTCAGCCTCGGCCGCCTGTTCGACGCCATCGCCGACTGCAAGCGACGCGGGGTCTTCGTCGCCCTGAGTATCGACGGCACGAAGAAAACCGGCGGCAAGTCGTGCGATGTCCCGATCCCCCGTGGCCTGTTCGCCCGCGAGGTCTTCGTCAACTGCGGCCGCTCCATGCTCCGCCGCCTCCAGATGGGAGGGCAAACGCTGGAGGGCGAGGTCGTCCACGACCGGTTGCTGCTGACCGCATGACCGTTAGTTGAAGCTGAAGCGCGACTACCAATACACCCGCCGCAGCGTTTGGGACACCTTCCCCTGGCCGCAGTCGCCGTCGGACGCGCAGGTCGAGGCGGTGGCGGCGGCGGGTCGGCGGGTGCGGGCGGAGCGGGAGACGGCCCTCAAGTCGATCAAGGGCGGCCTGCGGGCCGTCTACCGGACGCTCGAACTCCCCGGCAAGAGCGCCCTCAAGCAAGCCCACGTCGACCTCGACACCGCCGTCCTCACCGCCTACGGCTTCGACGCGAAGAAGGATCTGCTCGCCCAACTCCTCGCCCTCAACCTCTCCATCGCCACCCGCGAGGCGGCCAACGACCCCGTCACCGCCCCCGGCATCCCCCCCACCTACACCGGCAACCGCGCCGCCCTCGTCACCGACGACTGCGTGCGAGCTGACTAACCGCGAGCGAAATGACGCCACGGAGGGCCGCGTGATCGGCTTGCGAAGAGGGCGAGGAGGTTTGTGGACCTTTGAGGGAACGCAAAGTTCCTGCCTGCATCGGATTTCGAAAGCGGAGTGCAAGCCAGCTTCGCCTCGCGACGTGATCAACATGTGGCGTCGGAGCACGGGCGACGTGGCACAAGTGGTGCTGTTCGCCTAGCGCAGCTCAGGGTGAGCGATCTAACCGGCGTCAACTTGGGGTACGGCAAAGGGGTCCTCGCGCCAAATTTTGGCGGCAATCGCTTGTTCGGGCGGTCGAGAGGCCGATACTGCTGGTGTGATAGTCCGCTTCTCCGTCACCAACTTCAAGTCGTTCGACGAGGAACAGACGCTGTCAATGCAGGCGACGGGCAAGATCAAGAAGCTCGCCGGCGCTGTCGTTGAGGTACCGGGGCATGACCTACTCAAGGTAGCGGCGGTGTACGGGCATAATGCGTCGGGCAAAACGAACCTGCTCGACGCGATCGCAAGGATGGTTTATTTCGTGGTCGAAAGCCTCGAAGCCGTTGCCCCCCGATCGATCGATGCGTTCATCCCATTCCTGCTATCGCGGGAGGCGACGGAGCGTCCGTGCGAGTTTATCTTCGAGATTCTGCTCGAACGGCACGTTGCTGAGTACACGCTTCATGTGAACCGGGAGCGCGTCACCTACGAACAACTGCGCGTGAAGCGGACGGTTGACACCGAAAAGGCGACATGGCGACGGTTGTTCGAGCGAAAAGGTAGAAAGACGAGCTTTGCAAGGACGTTCGGCTCGAAGCGAGAGCAGGAGGTGCTGCGCGAGGTCACTGCCCCGCAACGCGCTCTGCTCGGTCATGCCGCAGCACAAGACCTTCCGATTGCGAGCGATGTCGTCCGGTGGATGATTCACCAAGCCCGCTTCTATCAACTGCACCGCCGCGAGGATTTGCAGGAGGATCTGCTCCACGAAGCCGCCAAGGCTCTGGAAGATGCGGATTTTCGGCGACGGTATACCGAACTACTCCGCGACGCCGACATCGGTGTAGTCGCGGTGCAGCCCGACGTCGCCGGCCTGCGGATGTCGCCCGAAGAGGCCGAGGCTTTTCGAAAGGAGATCGCGGAGCGAACGGCTCGGGGTGAAGAGATGCCGACGGTCGCGGAGGAGAAGCTCCGGTTCGAGCCGTCACTCGCTCACCGGGCCGATGACGATCTTGAGGAGGTTTTGTTCCCGTTGTTTCGAGAGTCCGCGGGAACGCGGAGGTTCATGGCGATTGTCTACGCGATTCTTGTCGCTTCGCGCGACGCCTATCCGCCCACTCTATTCGTTGATGAGATGGATGCTTCCCTGAGTGGGGAATTGGTCGAATCACTGGTGAGGCTCGTTCAGGACGAACGGACGAATCCGACTGGCATGCAGCTCATTTTCGCGACGCATGACAGGTCCATCTTGAACAATCCTCGACTGCTTCGCACGGATCAGGTTTGGATCGCGGAGAAGAAGCGACGCGGTGCGACGCAGCTCTACTCGATGAGTGACTTCAACGACGCGAGCGTTCGCACGGGGCGCCCGCTGGGTCGTTTGCTCGCGTCAGGTCGACTCGGCGGCGTCGGCGATCTCGGCGATTCACACGAACGACTTCGGATTAGCGAGACCAAGCACAGGCCCGCGAATTGGTACGAGTTGGCGAAGGCAGAGAAGCCTCCAGCGAAGACCCGTGCGAGACGTGGCAACAGTGAGGCAGCCGAACCAGCAGCTTCGGACGGAGGTCTGCCTTGAGCCGTCGGCGACCGCGTAGGTTTCAGCAGGCACGCAAGATCGGGCGACTCGTCGTCGTCGTTTGTGAGGGCAAGAGCGAGTACCTCTACCTCCGAGGCCTCCGCGACGAGCTTCGAGAACGTGAGCAGGGAACACCAAGACGACTGCGGTTCAAACTCGAGGATGCGGGAGGTCACGATCCGCTGCACGTTGTTCAGACGGCGATCGAGCTTCGTGATACCGAGGCGAACGGAGCGACCTTTTTCGCGGTCTTCGATACAGAGTGGGGAAACGATCAGCACCACGAGAAACAGGAGCTTTTGCGTCGGGCGCTCGCTCTCGCCGCGAAGAAGAAGATCACCTGCGTCCTCTCTCACCCGTCATTTGAGGTTTGGCTTTTTTGTCACCTCCAAAGCTTCAACGTGTGCGGGTTTGGCAACGCAAGATCCGTTCTCAGGATCGTTGAGAAACGATGGCAGGACGAGGGTATATGCGCTTCGGGCTATGAGAAGGCGAAGGAACAAATTTACGAACAGTCTAAGCCTCGACAGGAGCTGGCTTTGGAGAACGCGGCGACGCTCCGTACGGCGCATCCGCCCGAGAAGGGCATATCTTCGGAAAGTGATGCTTTCACCGACGTCCATTCAATCGTAGAACACCTGCTGAACGACACGGCCCTTCCCGACCACCTCAAGAACTCCAAGTGAGTTAGGAGACGCTTTCGGCGGTGTGTCAGGTTGCGCACAGATGCGAAATGGTTCACCCGTTCCGATGAAACACCCCCGCGTGCCCGCAGTCGGGGCAGGCGAGGAGCATCACGTCCTTGCTCTTGCGCAGCGGCACGTCGGGGCGGCGGCAGGCGGGGCAGGTTTGGGCGGCGCGGTCAGGGCGCCAGTTCTTCTCGCAGTTGTGGCAGTGGAAGTAGTACCCCTTGGGCCGATTGCCCCAGCGCATCTCGATCCGCGTCCCGTTGCACTGCGGGCAGTGGTGAGTCGGTGGGGGCGTCGGATGCGTGGACGGAGCGGCGACCCGATTTGCCGCCGGGCGAGGGGGAGGCGGCGATGGTCGCTTCAGTGGGGTGCGGGTCTTCGTCGAGGGTCGCGGGGCTGGCTTAAGTCGCGGGGTGTGCGAGCGCAGGAGGAACTCGGTGATTTGCGTGAACTCGATCTCCGTGAGCTTGCCGTGTTGCTGCGGACGGCTGTCGGGCCGGGTGGTGGGAGTGGTGGCTGTGGTGGGGGTGGTGGGGGTGGTGGGGGTGGTGGGGGTGGTGGGGGTGGTGGCGAGGCGGAGGCGCTGGGTCGCGATGGTCTTGATCTTGGCGGGCACCTGGTCGGCCTTCACGACCTTGGGCATGGGGATCTCACGCTCGATGACGCCGTTGTCGCTGACGGCGGCCAGGACGTCGAAGCCGAGGGCGGCAAACGTTCGCCCGGTGCGGAGCAGCTTCTTGTGGTTGCGGTCGAGATAGCGGCGGAGCACCTCGCGCTGGCGTCGGGCCTGCTCGACGGCGTCGGGCATGCCCTCCTCGCCGCGTGAGCTTACGCGGATCCATTCCCGCTGCTTGTTGATGCGGACGCTGCCCGTGATGCTCTTGCTCTCGACGAGCACGAACCCGCACGGGTGCAGGACGAGGTGATCGATCTGCGCAACCTCACCCCCACCCCCACCCCCACCCACTGCATCGACGACGCGGAGGTCGTTGAAGACCGCGATCGCTTGCGTGTCGGCGAAGGCGCGGCTCAGGTAGAAGGCGAGTTGCTCCTCGGCGGCTTCGCCGGCGACGGCGGTCGGGGCCTTTGCGACAGGGTGTTCGCTTGCGTTGCGTTCCTTCGCGATCACGTGGACGACTCCTCACCCGCCCCGAAAACCGCACGGCGACATCGGTGCGGTGGATAGGACGCCCCCGATGTTAAGGCCGATGCAATGGAACGCCAAGCGGGCGCGGCGCGAGACGCAACGCCCGGTAAGGCGGGAGAACCGGCAAATCGGCTTGATCGCTCAGCGCGAAACGTCCGCCGGCCGATGTTTGGGAAAGAGGCGATTGAGCGGCCACCGTGGTCGTGTCGCCCACTACCTCTTGACCCAGGAGTGCGACATGGCAAACAAGGACTTTCTGCCCCGGACCGACGCGGGGCTTCGCGTCTTCACCAAAAACTTCGGCACCCTGCTCGCCGAGAACTTCGCCAGGTACGGCATCAGCGAAGAGGCCGCGACGGCTTACAACGAGCTGCAGCAGACGTTCGCCGAGCGCCTCGAGGCCTCACTCGAGCCGCTGACCAGCGGCAAGCGGACCGTGTTCCTCAAGAACGAGTCGCGCGACGAACTCGCGGCGATCACCCGCTCCATCGCGCGGCAGATCGACAACCTCGAGCGCACCACCGACGACCAGCGGCAGGCGCTGGGCCTGACGATTCGCGACACGACCAAGACGCCCGTCCCCCCGCCGTCGACGGCGCCTTTGCTGGGCACCAAGCCCACGCAAGGCCGGAGCGTCCTGCTGACCCTGCGCGGCAGCGAGGAGCGCCGGGCGAAGCCATTCGGAGCCCTGAACGCCACGGTCGTTACCTACAGCGGGCCAACGCCGCCGATGAGCCCGCACGACTGGACATTCGCGGCCATCGCCACGCGGTCGACGGTCGAGCTGCCGTTCGGGTCGAGCGATGTAAGCGACACGGTGTGGATTACCGCCTTCTGGACCAGCCGCCGCGGACAGAGCGGCCCGGCTGCAACGCCGCTCAAGGTCAACCTGCCCGCGGGCGTTGCCCAGCCGACCGTGGTGAAGGGGAGCGACGAGCCGACGCTGAAGATCGCGGCGTAGCGCGGTCGACACAACGGTGCCGCATTCTTCGACAAGCGGCGCGGCCTCCCCCTGGGCCGCGCCGCTTTTGCATGGGCGGCGAGTTGTCCGATGGAGGAATCATGCGGGCGAGCCAGATCATTCGGCGGGCGTTGTCGGTGCGGCAGCCGTACGCGGAGTTGATCCTGCGCGGCGAGAAGACCATCGAGTGTCGCAGCCGGCGGACGTCGATCGTGGGGGAGCGGGTTTAGATCTACGCGTTGCCGCCACGCGCGGTTGGGCCCGGCAGATCAACGGGCTCAAGCGGATCACGAACGACGATCGGCAGGCGCTGGGGCTGACGGTGCGCGACACCACGCCGACGCGGATCGAGCCGCCGACGGTCGCGCCGTACGTCCGTGTGACGAACGTGAAGAACGGCGAGATCTTCTTCGACCTGCGCCAAGACGGCGACTTGCGGGCCAAGCCCGCGGGCGTGGCGGATTCGCTTGTCTTCACCTTCGTCGGCGAGAGCGCGCCGACGGACACGAAGCAGTGGACCTACGCGATGACCACCGGCCGCACGAACGTGAAGCTGCCCTTCCCCGAGGGCGCGGGCGGCACCACGCTGTGGATCGCGGCCTTCTGGACCAACGCCAAGGGGCAGAGCGGGCCGAGCAGCACGCCGGTCAGCGTGAACCTGCCGGCCGTCGGCGCTGGGCCGTCGCAGATCAACCAGCAGCCGGACTTGAAGATCGCGGCTTGAGGCAGAGCCGGAGATCGCAAAGGCGCAAAGAGGCAAAGAGAGAAGCAAAGATGGAATGAGGGCTTCGAAGCGAGCCTCAAAACTCTCTTCCGCCTCTTTGCGGAACCTTTGCCCCTTTGCGCCTTTGCGATCTCCGGCCGGGTTGAGGACCATTTGTCAACTACGGCGCGGCCCCTGTGGGTTGGGCTGCGTTTGCGTTAGCGTTGGGAGCATGAGCGAGTTTACGGAGCTTCGCCGGCTGCCGGTGCGAAGGGACGAGTGGCACGTCGGCGTGATCGCGCACGACGAGGCAACGCTGCGGGCGTACTGCCTGTGCGTCGGGCGGGAGTTGGAATGGGTCGGCGAGCCGATGCCGGTTGATGGGCCGGGCGAGGTGATCGAGGCGATTGTGCGGTCGCTGGCGCGGGTGGCGACGGACCCCGACGTGGCGCACGTGCCGCGGCTGGTGCGGACCAACAGCGCCGGGGCCGTCAAGCGGCTGCGCGAGCTTTTGCCGCCGCGGGTGAAGGTGGAGCGGTCGACCGATCTTCACCTGATTGTCGGGTACGTCGAGGAGTTGCGTGCGGGGATGGACGAGGTGATGGCGTCCGTGAATCCGGTGCCGCCGATCTATCCGGGGAAGAACGGGCAAACGGAGCTTCGCGACTTCGCCGAGGCGGGGGCGACGTTGTGGCAGGCGGCGCCGTGGACGCACGCGGAGCCGGACCGGCTGTTCGTCGTGCGCAGGCCCAGGGCGATGATCGGGATGCGCTACTTCAGCGTGATGGGCGACGGCGGGATGGAGTACGGGCTGTCGTTCTTCCACCGGCAAAGCGATTTTGAGGCGATGCTGGTCGACCCGGAGGCGGCGCTGCGTGATGGGTGCGGGCCGAGCTGGGGCGTGACGTTCGATCCGATCGAGGAGATGAACGGGGCGGACGCGCACTACTGGGAAGACTTGAAGATTCCGCTGAGCGACGGCGGGCGGCGGTTCCCGTCGCCGTTGCGGATGGATGGCGCGGGCAAGCCTCGGCCGACGGTCACACGGCTGCGGTTTCTCGCGACGCTGATGGAGGGGCTGGCGGCGGGTGTGACTGGTATGGCGGAGGGCGGCGTGACGACGGCGAACGTGGAGGTGGAGATTGCCTGACTGTCGTGTCGCATGTTCGATCAAATCGTTGTTCCGGGGTAGCCGCGGAGCTTGCTCCGCGTTACGAACGATGGTCGCAGTGCAAGCGCGGAGCAAGCTCCGCGGCTACCCCGGAACACGGTTGCAGCAGTTGCCCGCGTTCGAGCCGATAGAACCATTGTGCGAGCGACGTCGAGCATCAACCGGGCGTTGTCGGTCCGGCAGCCGTACGCGGAATTGATTTTGCGCGGCGAGAAGACCGTCGAGTGGCGTAGCCGGCGGACGTCGATCGTCGGCGAGCGGTTTTGGATTTACGCGTCGCTGACGCTGGTACGTGGCGGCGGGATCTGGTCGGACGATCTCGCCGAGCCGGAGGCGGACGCGTTGCCGTGGCTCCGCGAGCTCGGCGTCGCGCGGCGGTTGTTCGGCGACGGGGGCGATCTGCCGCGCGGGTTGCTCGTCGGGTCGGCCGTCATCGAGCGGGTGATCGAGCCGGACGGCGAGCACGGGATGTACGGCTGGCAATTGGCGGCGGTGCAACGCGAACGCCGGCCGCGGAAGCCGAGCGGGCGTCCGCAGCCGACGTGGTTCACGGCGTTCGGTTCGTAGGGTGGGATTCATCCCACCATCGGGTGGCCGGAGGTGGGATGAATCCCACCCTACTTGGTATTGTCTTGACGTGCCTGAATACCGGCGGCCGTTCTGTCCTGGCGGGACTTGGTTTCTCACGCTTGTCACCCACGAGCGCCGGCCGATTTTGACAAGACCCCATGCGCGGGTCGCGCTTCGCGAGAGCATCAAGAGCTGTCAGAGTACACAGCCATTCGAGCTTGTGGCCATCGTGCTGCTGCCGGACCATCTGCACCTGATGATGGAGTTGCCAACGGGTGAGCACAATGTCTCGACGCGCATGGGCGCGGTGAAGGCCAACTTCTCTCGTAGGGTGGGATTTATCCCACCATTCGGGAGCAATGCCGCACCCGAAGCAGATGGTGGGATGAATCCCACCCTACAAAGCCGATCGCGGTCTCGGCAGGGGTATCGGCCAGTGTGGCAAAAGCGGTTTCACGACCATCTGATCCGCGACGAGCACGACTTTGAGATGCACCTGGATTACCTCGTCTACAACCCGGTGCATCACGGCTTAGCGACGTGCCCGCACGTGTGGCCTTACTCGAGTTTTGGGCGGTTGGTGAAGGAAGGCGTGTACGAGGCCGATTGGTCGTGCTGCTGTGGAGGCAAGACCGTTCGCCCCGTCCCCAAGCCGCGCTCGATGTCAGAGTAGGGTGGGATTCATCCACCATCGCATGGTTTGAACGTCGTGCAGATGGTGGGATAAATCCCACCCTACGCCGCAGCGACGGGCTGAGGAGTGATGACCTCGCGTTCGGCGAGTTGCTCCTCGACCGGCGTGGCGTCCAGGTCCTCGCCCTCGCGGACGAGGCGGGCGGAGTTGAAGACGACGATGATGCTCGAGAGGGCGTGCAAAACGGCGGCCACCACGGGGGTGATCCAGCCGAGGATGGCGAGGGCGCCGAAGATCACGATGAAGGCGATGGAGATGCCGATGCCCTGGAGAATCACGCGGCCGCTGGCTTTGGCGAGGCGTTGCAGGAAGGGGATGCGGTCGAGCTTGTTGTTCATCAGGGCAACGCCCGCGCTGCTGACGGCGACGTCACTGCCGGCGGCGCCCATGGCGACGCTCAGGTCGCCGGCGGCGAGGGCGGGGGCGTCGTTCACGCCGTCGCCGACGACCGCCACGATGTGGCCTTTCTCCTTGAGCCCGTTCACGACCTTGAGCTTGTCGGCGGGCAGAACTTCGGCTTGAACATCCGTGCAGCCGGTCTCGGCGGCGACGCGGTTGGCCACGCTCCAGCGGTCGCCGCTGACCATCACGACCTGACGCACGCCCTGCTGTTTCAAGGCCCCCACGGCGTCGGCGGCGTCGTCGCGGACCTTGTCTTCCATGCCAATCCAGCCGAGGAGTCGGTTGTTCTTCGCGATCCAGAGCAGGCTGTAGCCGTCCGGCGGTTGGTTGTTGTCGGCGACGGCGGTGTCGACGCCCTGCTCGGCAAGCCACGTCTCGCGGCCCACCAGAATCGGTTCGCCGTCGACCGTGCCGCTCACGCCGCGACCGCCGATCTCCTCGAAGTTCTCGACCGGGTGCGGCGTGACGCGAGCACGCTTGGCGACATCGACGACGGCGCGGGCGACGGGGTGCGTCGAGTTCTGCTCAAGGCTGACGGCGGCCTGCATCAGTTCGGCGGGCGTGGTCCCTTCGACGGGGCCGAGCCGGCTGACGCTGAGGCGGCCCGTGGTCAGCGTGCCGGTCTTGTCGAGCACGACGGCCGACAGGTTGCGGGCGCGCTCGAGCACGCTGACATTCTTGATGAGGATGCCCAGCCGTGCCGCGGCGCTGAGGGCGGCGACCATTGCGGTCGGCGTCGCGAGGATGATCCCGGCCGGGCTGGCGATCACGAGCAGCGTGATGAAGCGGTCGATATCGCGCGTGAAAAAGAGCACGACGGCCGCGATCAGCAGCATCACCGGGATGTGATACCCCGCGTAGGTGTCGGCGAGACGCTGCGTGCCGGTCTTGGTCTGCTCGGCCTGAAGGACCAAATCCTGCACGCGGCCGAGGGTGGTGTCCTTGCCGGCGTGGGTGATCTTGACGTCGATCAGGCCGGTCAGGTTGGTCGTGCCGCCGAAGACTTCATCCCCCTCGTTCTTGTCAACGGGCAGCGATTCGCCGGTGATGTTGGCCTGGTCGACGGTGGAGAAACCGCTGGCGATGGTGCCGTCGCCGGGCAGGTTGTCGCCGGGGCGGACGCGGACGATGTCGCCGGGGGCGAGGTCGCGGGCCTCGACCTCGCTCTCGGTGCCGTCGGGGTTGATGCGCAAGGCCTTGCTGGGCGTGAGGCGGAGCAGGCGTTCTATGGTGCGGCGGGCGCCCAGGGCGGTCCGCGACTCGATCAGGCCGCTGAGGGTCATGAAGAAGGCGATCCAGCCGCTGACCTGGTACTGCTCGCTGGCAAAGGCGGCCCCGATGGCGAGGGCGGCCAGGCCCTTCATCTGGGTGCGTCCGGCGAAGGCGTCCTTCAGCGCCTGCCAGATGAGCGGCGCGCCGAGCAGGATGGCGGCGATGGCGGCGAGGACGCTCGCCTGGAAGTTCTGGTCCTCCCCCTCATTCGAGTAGGCAAGGCCGGCGGCGTAGGCGGCCAGCAGCAACACGCCGCCGATGAGCGTGATGATGACCTGCGTGCCGACGCGGCCGACGTCCGAATCGGGCGCGGCGGCGGGCGCGGGAGTCGTCGGCGTGGTCGCGGCTTGTTGCACGGCCGCGGGGAGCGTTGCTTGGGTCGTCGCCATGGAGGATCGAAGGAAGTGCGGGCTTGAATTACGCGGTCTGGCGGGTCTGGAACAGCGCAACGCCGAGCCCAAGCACGCCGCAGATGAGCAGGACCGTGTAGCCGCTCACGAGCAGCACGAAGCGCGGGCCGATGCCGCGGGCGGTGCCTTGGGTCAGCGCGTCGCTGAGCCACAGGAATTGCAGGTTCGGCGTGGCGGCGTAGGCGGTTTTGGCCCAGAGTTCGCCCTGCTCGATGCGTTCGACGGTGTCGCCGGCGTCGTTGGTGTACTGGACCGGGCGATCCTCGGCGCGGTAGCCAAAGGCGTAGTCGCTCGTGAGCCCGAGCAGGAAGACGACGATCAGGACCGCCAGCGTGCTCACCTGCCTCAGCCGCGTGCTGGCCGCGACCGCAATGGCCGCGAACAGCAGCGACGCGAGCAGGATGAAGAAGACCGCCAGCAGCACCGGCCACTCCCAGCTCGCCAGCGGGCTTTGCAGTTGGAACCGGTAGTTCAGCGGCGAGATCAGCACGAACGCGATCGGCAGCAGGATCGCCAGCCAGCGCGTGAAGAGGGCGCCGAAGTGCCGGTTCAGGAAAAAGTTGGCCGCCACCGCGATGCCCAGGGCGGCCAGGACGGCGGCGGAGCCGAGGATCACGACCGGCAAGTCCCACGGCGTGGACGCCGTGCTGAAGGCACCCTGCCGCAGCGAGATCAGTTGCAGCAGCGCCCAGATCCACCAGGCGAGTGTGACGGCGCCGGCGACGCCGATGTACTTACCGATCACGAAGATCGGCCGGGGCAGCGGCTTGGTGATGACGGTCAGGGCCGTCTTCTTCTCGATCTCCCGGTTGACCACGCCGCTGGCGGTAAAGGCGGCGAGGATGAGCCCGCCGGTGAGCAGCGTGGAGAGGGTGATGTCGGTGACGAGCTTGTTGTCGTCCTCGAACGTGTAGGCGGACAGGTAGGGGATCAGGACGACGGCGAACCCGATGACCGCGGTCCAGACGAGGAAGAACGGCTGGCGGATCGACTCCACGAACGCGTTGCGGCTGACGGCGAGGAGTTGGGTGAACATGAACGCGGAGAGGTCGGGGAAGGTGCGGCCCGGCCGAGGACGGGTGGTGCGGTGTTCGTCGCCGACGGGTCGGCGGTTGCCCCGGCGGTCCTGATCGGCGGAACGCCCTATCGTGAAGCGGCAAGCGCCGCGGGTCGAGCCGTGAGCGTAGACGTCGGGCCGTAAGCGTAGACCCGGTTGCTGTCGCGCACGAACGCCGGGCGCCCGCGGCGACAGCATCGCCGGCACACTCGCTCCTCCGGGGCATCCGCCCAACGGTTCGCGACGAACTCCCCGCTGCCCGCCGTCGCCTCCTTCTTGATTCACGCCCGCCATGCCCGAGACGCCCGTTCATTCCGCCCCGGCGACCCCGATCAGCAATGCCGACCTGCTGTTGCAGCGCCGCGGCGTGACGATGAGCGTCGTCGGGCTCGTGGTGCAGCTTGTCCTGACCATTGCCGCTTTCGTTCTGGCCGCGAGTTCGCAGCGGTCGTACGGATTCCAGGTCGTCTTTTTCGCCGGTTTGGGGCTGATCCCGTGGGCGGGCGTGGCCATCGCGGCGGTGCTGCGGCGCGGGCGGACGGTCGAAGCCTTCGAAATCGAGGCGGCCACCCGATCGGGCGACGCGGGGCGGACCATCTTCGAGAGCGAGGCCGAGGCCCGACCTGCCGCGCGACGCCTCTCGCGCTTCTACCGCCTGGTCCTACCCGCCCTCTCGGGATTGACTGGCGCCGTCCTGGTGTTCCTGGGGTTGCTGGGCCTGCAAAACTACATCGCGATTCGTTCGGTTCCGCCGGAATCGGCGAGCCTGGTCGCGGGGCTTGCGGCGGCGATGGCGTTCTTCGGGTTCATCGTCGGCTACTACCTGATGGGCATGAGCCGCAGCCTGAAGTGGCCCGTGCTCCGCGGCGGGGCTACCTATTTGCTGGGCACCGTGTTGCTGCTGGGCCTGCTCGCGGTGGCTGGCGGCGCGACGACGCTGGGGCTGCCCCAGGCCGTGTCGGTGGTCGCGGCGTTGATTCCGACGATCACCGCGCTGGTGGGCGTCGAGGTGCTGCTGAACGTGGTAATCGATCTCTACCGCCCCAAGGCCGCGACGGCCGGCGGGGCCGAGGATCAAACGCTGCGGGCCGCCTTCGACTCGCGCCTGCTGCAACTGCTCGTCAGCCCCGGCGGCGTCGTCCGCTCGCTCAACGAGGCCGTCAATTACCAGTTCGGCTTCGAAATCACCAAAAGCTGGTTCTGGCGGCTGCTGAGCCGGAGCATCGCGTGGCTGATCGTGTTTGGCATCGGCGTGGTCTTCCTGATGAGCAGCTTCGTGCGCGTCGAGCCCCACGAGCAGGCGATTATCACCGACTTCGGCAAGCTGCGCGGCAAGCCGGCGGGGCCGGGCATCCACCTGAAGTGGCCCTGGCCGATCTCGACGGCGGTTACGGGTGACGTGGCCCGCGTGCGCGAGCTCGTCGTCGGCACGCACCTCGCCAGCGGCACCACCCAGCACAACCATGACGCCTTTCTTTGGGAAGGCCAGGAGGACGGGCTGGAAAATCGCCTGCTCCTGGTCGCCTCGCGTGGCATGGGCGCCGGCAGCGACGCCCTCTCGGTCGCCACCGACGCCGGCAGCCAAGCCCCGCCGGTGGCGCTGGCGGCGGCCGACCTGACGGTCAACTTCCGCGTCTCACGCGAGAACTTCCTCGAGTTCGTTACTAGCCACCAGAACCCTGGCGTTCGCCTGCGGCAGATGGCCGAGTCGCTCCTGGCGCGCGAACTCGTCAAGGCCGACATTGACGCCGCCATCGGCGCCGAGCGCACGCGGATCGCCAGCGCGATCGAGGCGGGCCTGCGCGAGCAAGCGAAGCGCGAGAACCTGGGCGTCGAAATCGTGTGGGTCGGGCTCAAGGGCGTGATGCCGCCCAAGGCCGTCGCGCAGAACTTCAACGAGCGCGTGGCCGCCGAGCAAGACGAACGCCGCCGCATCGAGGAAGGACGCCAGGCGGCCAACGTCGCCCTCGCCAGCGCGGCCGGCAACGCGAACCGTGCCCGCGAGTTGGCGGCGTCGATCGAGGAGTTGCAGGACGCCGAGCGGCAGGCGATCACCAGCGGCGACGACGCGGCCGCCGAGGAAATCGCCCGGCTCTCGACGCTCGTCGAACAACAACTTCAAAGCGCCGGCGGCGACGCGGCGCAGCAGCTCTTCAGCGCCCGGCGCGACCGATGGACGCGCGAGAACGACGCCCGCAGCCGCGCCGGTCGCGTCGAGGCCGTCGCCGCCGCTTACGACGCGGCGCCGGAATACTTCAAGCGTCGCGAACTGCTGCGGGTGGTGCAGGCCTCCATGCTCGGCCGGCCGAAGTTCATCTTCTTCACCGAGGCCGACGTGTACCAGGCCTTCGACCTCAGCTCCGTCGTTGACATCGCCGGCGCCGCCGGCCTCCGCATCCCGACGGGCGACGAGTAGTTTCGTAGTAATTCGCTCTGGTTCCACGTTTTTCCGCAGATTGTCCCGATGAAGCGCACTCTCACCATCACGGTCGCCGCCCTCCTGCTGGTGTTCCTCGTGACCTACATGTTCACGTACACCGTGCGCTATAACGAGGCGGCCATCGTCACCACGTTCGGCTCGACCGGCGAGGGGAGCGTCAAGAACGCCCCGAGCGTCGACGCTGACGGCCTCACCGTGGCCGGCGACGACGCGGGTTTGCACTTCAAGTGGCCCTGGCCGATCCAGCAGGTCGCCCAGACCTACGACACGCGGGTGCAGGTGGTCGAGGGGGCCCTCGAGCAGGCGCAGACCGCCGACCAGCAGAGCGTGAACATCCGCTTCTACGTGACCTGGCGCATCGCCGACCCGCTCGAGTTCTACAAGTCGGTCGGCCAGCCCGCGAGCGCGGAGCAGACGCTGCGATCGCGCGTGCGGTCGTTCCCGAACTTCATCGGACAGTACCGCCTCGACCAGCTTGTCAACGCCGACAGCGGCACGCTGCGGCTCGACGAAATCGGCCAGCGCATGCGCGGCGAGTTGCAGGCGGGCGTCGACCCGCTGGGCATCCGCGTGGAGGAGGTCGGCGTGATCTCGCTCACGCTGCCGGGTCCGGTGACCAACAGCGTCTTCGGCCGCATGGCTGCCGAGCGGACCACGCTGGCCGCCAGCGCCCGCAACGAGGGGCAGGCCGAGTACGCCCGGCTTACGAGCGAGGCCAGCGCCTCAGCGGGCATCATCGAAAGCTTTGCCCGCCGCCAGGCGAACGAGCTGCGCAACGAGGGCCAGCAGCGTGCAGCGCAGTTGCAGACGCGCTTTGCCGACAACGAGGAGCTCGCCAGTTTCCTTGCCGCCCGCGATGTCTTCGAGACGCTCGCCCGCGACCGCGCCCGCTTCATCATCGACGGCGACCGCCTCTACCCGTTCTCGATGCTTCGCGAGTTTCTGCCCCGCAACGACGAGGCCGACGGCGATGACGGCGGCAGCCAGCCGCCCCCCGCGAGCGAGTAGCCGCCGCTTGCTTGTTCCGCCCCGCCCGCTTCCGCCCCGCTTCCGATGGCCGACGACGTCCAACCAGTTTCGCATGATCCCGCAGGTCAAGCCGACGTCGAGCAGTTCGACGCCGCCAACCGCTCGCTCGCGGATGCGCTGGCGCTGAGCTTCACGGTGTTGCGCTGGGTCTTCGTGTTGCTCCTGCTCGTCTTTCTGTTCAGCGGCGTCTTCACGGTGAAGCAGAATGAGGTGGCGATCCGCACGAGCTTTGGGCGCATCGTTGGGGCCAACGGCAGCGAGGTGCTGACGGCCGATGGCGGCCCTTACTTCCGCTGGCCGCGGCCGATCGGCGAGGTCATCAAGGTGCCGACGGTCGAGCAGACGGTGAACCTGGACGAAGAGTTCGTCTTCAACATCCGCAACCCGGCCGACCGCGGCCGCCGCCTGAGCGAACTCGCCGCCGGCGAGCAGCTCGATCCGGCCGTCGACGGCTTCCTCGTCACCGGGGATCGCAACATCGTCCACGCCCGCTACCAGGTGCGCTACGTCGTGCGCCCCGGCGACGCGGCCGACTTCGTCCGCAACGCGGCAGGCCCGATCGACCCGGCCGGCTTCGACACGCTGGCGGACAACCCCGAGATGCTCTTCGAGCGGCCCGCCGAGCTGGTGCGCCGGGCGGTAATGGAAGCAATCGTCGCGGACGTCGCCTCGCTCGACATCGACAGCTTTTTGCGCAACACCCGCGGCGCCCGCGGCCTGCCCGCCGCGGCGCCCGTGCCCGTCGCCCCGCCCGCCGAGGGCGAAGCGTCCGACGCCGCCGAGCCGGTGGATGGGGCCGATCCGGGCGAGGTCGCCGCCGATCCGGCCGTCACGACGGCGCAGCAGGAGGACGCCATTCGCGTCGCGGCCCAGCGCGTGCTGGACGGCATGAACGCGGGCATCACGATCAACTCGGTCCAGCGGAGCGACTTCACACCCCCGCCGGTGCTGCGGACGATTTTCGACTCGCTCAACGCCACGCTGCAAGATCAGCAGCGGCTCATCAGCGAGGGGACCACGCAGCGCACGCAGATTCTGACCGAGGCCGCCGGCGCGGCGTTCCCGGCGGTGCTGGCGGCGATTGACGTGTACGAGGCCGCCGATCGCCAGTTGCTCGTGCGCCCGGATGACCCGGCGGTCAACACCGCCTTCGAGCGGTCGGACGCGGCGCTGCGCGACCTGTTGCTGGGCCAGCCGATCGGCAGCGTGCTCCCGCGCCTGGCCGAGACCCTGCCGGCCGACGACCCGCGCCGCGATCGCCTGCTCGATCTCGCCGACGCGACTCCGACTGCCACGGTCAGCGGCAGCGCGTACAACATCCTCCAGGAAGCCCAGCGCGAGGCGACGGCCATCGTGAAGGAGACGCAGACGGAGCTGGAGCTGTTC
The DNA here is from genome assembly GCA_965214125.1 of Tepidisphaeraceae bacterium. Taxonomy (GTDB): domain Bacteria; phylum Planctomycetota; class Phycisphaerae; order Tepidisphaerales; family Tepidisphaeraceae; genus CBDCBA01. The sequence goes on along the minus strand of CBDCBA010000003.1, from coordinate 144,717 downwards.
GAGCGCCTGTTGCCCGACTTCCGCCGCAATCCGGAGCAGTTCAAGCGGCAGCTCTTCTTCGCGTCGCTCCGCGAGGTCTTCGCCGACGGCGCGCTGGCGCTCGAGACGGTTCGCGGGCGCGACGGCGACACGATCCGGCTCGAGCTCGGCGAGGACGCCGACCGCAAGGCGCAGGACGAGCAGCGCGCCATCGACCGCCGCAACGCCGCCCGCCAGGATGGCACCGGCCGCTAACGTCCCGCCGCACCCGCACTTTCTTGTGGCGCCCCGGCCACCCACCTTTCGATTATGACGACCGCCACCGCAACGCCGCCACCCGCCGCAGCCACCCCCGGCCCCACCACCGGCCCCACCACCGCCGACACGGTGCTGGAGTTGCGCGGCGTGGACAAGACGTTCCGCGACTTCTGGCTGCGCCCGCGTGTCAAAGCCGTTCGCGACCTCGACCTGACGGTCAAGCGCGGCGAGGTCATCGGCCTGCTCGGGCCCAACGGCAGCGGCAAGACGACCACGATCAAGATGATCCTGGGCCTGCTCCACCCCAGCGCCGGCCAGATCGCCGTCCTGGGCAAGCGGCCCAGCGACGTGCAACTCAAGCACAAAATCGGCTACCTTCCGGAAGAAAGCCACCTGTACCGCTTCCTCAACGCCGAGGAGACGCTCGACTTCTACGGCCGACTCTTCCGCATCCCCACTCCCGAGCGGCGCGGCCGGGTCGAGGCGCTGCTGAAGATGGTCGGCCTCGAGAGCGCCCGCTACCGCCCTGTTGGCGAGTATTCCAAGGGCATGCAGCGCCGCGTCGGGTTGGCCCAGGCGCTCATCAACGACCCGGACCTGCTTGTGCTCGACGAGCCGACCACCGGCATGGATCCAATCGCCACGCGGCAGATCAAGGACCTGATCCTGAAGCTGCGCGATCGCGGCAAAACCATCCTGCTCTGCACGCACCTGCTCGGCGAGGTCGAGGACGTCTGCGACCGCATCGTCATCATGTACGCAGGCAAGATCCGGGCGGCGGGGACGGTCAACGAACTGCTCACGGTCGAGGGGCGCCAAGCCATCGAGGTCAGCGGCGGCGCGATTGATCAGGAGACCGTCGAGCGCCTGCAAAGCGTGCTGGGCGAGGGCCGCCACATCGATGATGTGCATCCGCCCAAGCAACGCCTTGAGGAGCTGTTCCTCGACGTCATCGACCAGGCGACCCGCGGCGGCGACGCCACTACGGGCGCGGCCGTCGGCGGCGACGTGGCCGGCTTCCTCCAGCAGGACCAGGCCGGCGGCGACGCGCTGCTCGACTCGCTCGCGAGCGGCCCGCGTCCGGTCGAGCCCGTGGCGCCCGCCTCCGACGACCCGGATCGCGCCGAAGCCGGCGTGCCCGTTCCGGAGGCTGAGCCCGAGCCGGACGAGACGGTGCTGGAGTCGATGGGCACCTACACCCCTCCCGCGCCCGCCGATTCGGAGGCCGAGCCGGACTCTGACGCCAAGCGATCGGACGATGCCCCGCCGGCCGACGCCGACGACGAGTTCCTCGGCAGCCTCTCCTCCAAGCGCGACTAGCGCGGCCCCCCCCTCGCCACTCTGATGAGCCACGCCTTCGATGATGTTCTGCAAGCCCGCGACCGGCGCAACCGCCGCAATGCGGCGCTCGGCCACCTTTCCCGCCGCGGCGTCCGCTGGGCGCTGGCGCTGGGTCTGTCGGCGCTGGCCCTCCTGCTCGTCGCCGGCTTTGCCGAGGGCACCGTTCGCAACGTTGGCGGGGGCCTTGCGTTCGCATGGCCGTGGGAGTGGATCGGGCGGGTGTTCGACCGCAGCGAGACGATCGCCCGCCTGACCGGCGCGGCCTTGGTCATCTTCTCGGGCGCCTGGCTGGCAGTGCTTGGAATCGTCCTGTTGCGCCGGCTGCTGTCGCTCGCGGTCTGGTCTCGCACGCCGCTTTCGGCCGTGCTGGCGGTGGCGCGGGGGGCGGTCGACGAAGCGGTGCGCAACCGAACGGTGCTCGTCCTGCTCGTGCTGCTGATCCTGGTCGTGGCGTTGCACCCGTACCTGAACCTGGGCAACGAAGACACGCTGCTGCGGCACCGGATTCAGGCGTTTCTCTCGTTCAACGGCATCTTCGTCGGCATCTTGCTGGGGGCGATGACCATCCTGTTTTCGGCGTACACCGTCAGCAGCGATCTGAGCGAGGCCCGCGCGGGCGGCGTCTTCGTCAAGCCCGTCTCGCGGCTGGGCTACCTTGTGGGCAAGTGGCTTGGCATCGTGCTGCTGCAAGCGGTCGTCGTGGCGGTCTGGGCCATCCTGATCTGGGGCGTTGCCTACCTGTGGCTGCCGGCGGAGCGGGCGGTCGACCCCTTCGACCGCGACGCCGTCAACAGCCGCGTGCTCGTCGCCCGCGAAGAACTGCGCCCGAGCCCGGAAACGCCCTTCATCGACCTGGCCCGCGCGGAGCTGACCGAAATTCAGCGGACCAACCCCGAGCGCATCGAACGCCGCGGTGTCGGCGCGCTGCTGAACGACCTCGAACTGAACGAAGGCCGCGAGTTCCTCACCATTGAGTTCGGCGAGGACAAAACGTACGTCTTCGAGGGGATGAACGATGCCAAGGAGCGCGCCCGCGCGCTCGAAGAGTCCATCCGCGACCGCAGAGACGAGATCGCGCGGCGCATGAGCAACGAGCTGGGCCTGCTCATCGCTCCGCAAGATGTCACGCTCAAGTCGATTTTGCCCTACGCCGACGAGCTCGGCATCGACACGACCGGGTCGGTGATCCAGTTGCGGTTCAACGTCAAGGGGTACTCGACCTTCGGCTCCGACGAGTACCTGCTGAACTTCACGATCAACGGCCAGCAGGACTTCCTTCGGTTCGTGCCCGACCGCGTGCAGACCTTCGACATCCCCGCGACGATCATCAGCGACGACGACCCCGAGACGCCCGACGTCGACGAGGGGGGCCGGCTGACCATGACGATCGACAACAGCCCGATCTCCGAGGAGATGATGGCCCAGCTTCCGCAGCAGGTGCTGGATCGGCAGCAGGCGTTGCGGTTCGACCCGGAGGAGTGGCTGACGGTCTACTACCGCAGGGGCGGGTTCGCGTCGAACGTGGGGCGGGCGGCGGCGGTGGTCTGGGTGCGGCTGGCGTTTCTGGCGATGCTCGGCACCGTGACGGGCGCGCTCTTCAGCTTTCCGGTGGCGGCCACGTTCTCGCTCACGCTTTGGATCCTCGCCGCCGGCGGAACGTGGCTGCAATCGGTCCTGTCGTTGCAGGTCGAGGGCGCGAGCGTGGCGGCGGTCGACCAGACGCTGCAAGGCGTCTTGATGCCGGCCATCCGCGGGGTGTCGGCATTGCTCGCTCGCTACGGCAGCCTCGACGCGATGGATCTGCTCGTCGACGGCCGCTACGTCGCCTGGTCGGCGTTGGCCTCGCACTCGTTCTGGCTGCTGGTCGTCTGGAGCGGCGTTGCGCTGGTCATCGGCTGGCTCCTGTTCGAGCGGCGCGAGATCGCCCGCGTGCAGGTGTAACCGGTTTGGGCCACCCGCCAAAGCCGACGTGAAACATCCGGCCGCGCCCAGCGTACGAACGTGTGGTCGTACGCTGCGCGGACCCGGTCCGCCGGCCTAACCAAATCATTGGAGTATTCGATGAAGAACCTGCTGATCACCACCGCCGGAGTCGTCACGTTCGCCGCCTGCATCGCGGGGGCGGGGGCGTTGACGAGCCCGATCAACGAGCAGCGCCGCGACCTGAACCTGACCATCAGCGACGAGGTCTGGGACCTGCCCCCGGAGATGGCCGTCATGCAGGCGGCGCTGGGCGTGGGGCGCGGCGTGGCGATCAACGTTGCGTGGCAGCGGGCCGAGGCGCTCAAGCAGGAGGGCAAGTTCCACGAAGCCGTCGACCTCGGGCTGCTCATCACGCGGTTGCAGCCGCGCTTCCCGCAGGTGTGGGAGTTTGTGAGCTGGAACCAGTCGTACAACATCAGCGTCGGCACGCACACGCCCGAGGAACGCTGGCGCTGGGTTAAGAGCGGCATTGACGTCTTACAGACCCAGGGCGGCGGCCTGGACGCGAACCCGAACAGCCTGCGGCTCTACCTCCAGCTCGCGTGGATCTACCACCACAAGGTCGGGATGTTCCAGGACAACTTCAACTGGTTCTACAAGCGCCGCCTTGCCGACGATTGGAACGCCATCCTCGGCGAGCCGCCGACGGACATGGAGGCCTACCGCGCGTGGTTCGAGCCGATCACGGCCGCTCCCGAGCGCCCCGCCGACTTGCCTAAGGGCGCCCGCAAGCTGCTCGAGTGGACCTCCGATCAGGGGTACGAGGAGGACGTCGAAATGCTCCGGGCGTTCACGGTCGAGGAGCAGAAGATCGAGTACGACGAGGCGGAGCTCGACCGGATGCGCGAGTCGGGCGAAACGCCCGTCTACTACGAGACAGCCGACCGCTTCCCCGATTGGGCGACGAAGGACGACATCGACGCGGTGCTGAACTACGTCCGCCGCAAGGTGATCGGTGACAAGCTGCACAACATGAACCCAAACGACATGCTCAAGGACGCCGAAACCTTCGGCCCCCTTGACTGGCGGCACCCGGCCGCCCACGCGATCTACTGGTCGCAGCGCGGCCTGGAGCGCGAGGAGCAGAAGGAACTCCGCAGCTACGACGGCATCGTCAACGTGCGCCGCCAGGTCTTCAACTCGCTCGAGCAGCTCGCCCAGCAGGGAGACGTGGTCTACGACCCGATCACCGGCTACGTGAGCTACATGCCCATCAGCTCGTTCTGGCTCGACTTCGACGAGTATTTCTGGAAGCTGACCGAGGAACTTAACGCCGAGATGGTCGAGCGGACATACGGGCCGGGCTACCGCACCCGCATGGATGCCGCCATCGCCGACGCGGAGCTTATCGGCGATCGTCAGGCCGCCCAAGACCTGCTCGATCGCATGGCCGATCGGTACGCCGATACCGACATCGATCACTACGAGAAACCGCTCGACGACTTCCTTGAGGAGCAGTACGCCGACACGATCGACAACCCAGACAAGGCGCGGATCGCGATGCAGTCGCTGTTGCTGCAAAGCAAGGCGCTGCTGTGGGTGCAGGACGACGCCGAGAAGGCGGCCGCGATCCGGGAGCGGGCCCGCGAGCTGTTCGACGACTACCGCAAGCTGAACCCGAACCCGGCCGACCCGCAGTTCATGGAGGTGTCGCAGTTCGCGGACATGGACATCGAGACGACCGGCGCCTTCCTCATCGGCGCTGCCGAAACGGGGTACGGGCCGAAGATCGCGACGCTCGACAACATCCCGATCGAGCTGCGCAGCGGCGTGTGGAACGCGGCGCTGTCGGAGCAGCAGCGTGAGGCCGTCTGGCCGCGCTGGGGCCAGCGGATGTACGCCTCCGCCGTCGACAGCGGCTTCGCGCCCCAAGCGGTCTTCCCGCCGCCGCAGAGCGTGCTCAACGCGCTCCGCAAGGACATCACGCGGACCGAGCGCGACGAAACCTCCGGCACCGACGTCGACGTCGCCGATCAGGAGGCGAAGTAGCCTTGGCTGACGCACCCACGCACGCCGCGGGCGCGGGCGACGAGGTCGCCCGCGCCCGCGATCTCGTCGCCGATTGCGAGCGGCTGCGCGCCGAGGTGGCGAAGGTCATCGTCGGGCAGGACGACGTGGTCGAGCAGTTGCTCATCGCCCTGCTCGCCGGCGGTCACTGCCTGCTCGAAGGCGTGCCCGGCCTGGCAAAGACGCTGCTGATCCGCACGCTCGCGCGGGCGCTGCAACTTCCGTTTCGGCGGATCCAGTTCACGCCCGACCTGATGCCCGCCGACATCACCGGCACCGACATCATTCAGGAAGAGCAGGCCACCGGGCACCGCCAGCTCGTCTTCGAACCGGGGCCACTCTTCGCGCAGGTCATCCTCGCCGACGAGATCAACCGCACCCCGCCCAAAACTCAGGCCGCCCTCCTCGAAGCGATGGCCGAGGGGAGCGTGACGGTCGGCGGCGAGACGCGTGTGCTCGACCAGCCGTTCTTCGTCCTCGCGACGCAAAACCCGATCGAGCAGGAGGGCACCTACCCGCTGCCCGAGGCGCAGCGCGACCGCTTCCTGTTCCACGTCCGCATCGACTACCCGAGCCGCGACGAGGAGCGGGCGATCCTCGATCGCACCACCGGCGACGCCCCGGCGAAGGTTGAGCCGGTGCTCGACGGCAAGGCGATTCTTGAGTTGCAGCACGTCGCCCGCCGGGTGCCGGTGCCGACGCACGTGACCGACTTCGCCCTCGACCTCGTCCGCCGCGCCCGCCCACAGACGGCGGAGGCGGATACCTTCGTTCAGGAGCACGTCGAGTGGGGTCCTGGCCCGCGCGCGGGGCAGGCGTTGCTTCTGTCGGCCAAGGTTCGAGCGTTGCTTCAGGGCCGATCGCACGCGACCGTCGACGACGTGGAGGCCGTCGCGCTGCCGGTCCTGCGACACCGCATCGTCCCGAGCTTTGCGGCCGAATCGCAAGGCGTGTGCGTCGCACAGGTGCTGGAGCGACTTGTCGCCGACGCCCGCAAACGCCTGCCGCGCCGCGCGATCTAACGTGCGCGGTGCGCGACCGATTCGCGCACGACCGCCTCGCTCGAAGTTCATGCCGCGCCCCGAGCCCATCCTCGCACCGCGCGACCTGCGCCTGCTCGCCCGGACCGCGGTCGAGGGGCTTGTCAGCGGCATCCACGCCTCGCCGCACAAGGGGGGCGGCGCCGACTTTCGCCAGCATCGCCCGTACGTGCCCGGCGATGATCTGCGCTCGCTCGACTGGAAGGTGTACGGCAAGAGCGACCGCTTTTACGTTCGCGAGTTCGATGCCGAGACAAATCTCCGGGCCACGTTGCTCGTCGACGCCTCGGCGAGCATGGCCTATGGCGAGCATGGCCGGACACGGTTCGACTACGCCTGCGCGCTCGCCGCCTCGCTGGCCTACCTGCTGCTCCGCCAGCAGGACGCCGTCGCGCTCGCCACGTTCGACCGGGGCCTGCTGGACTACCTGCCGCCGGCCACCACGCCCGGCCACGCCACGCGGCTGATCGACGCGCTCGTCGCCAGCCGCCCCGCCGCCGGGCCGGAACATCGCACCGACTTTGCCGCGGTGTTTCGGCAGGTCATCCCCAAGCTTGACCGCCACGCGCGGCGTGGCATGACGCTGCTCGTGAGCGACTGCTTCGGCGACCCGGCCGCCCTCGCCGACGGGCTGCTCCAAGTTCGGCGGGCACGCCAGGACGCGATCGTGTTCGAGGTCTTGCACCCGGACGAGCTCGACTTCGACTTTCGCGGCAACGTGCAGTTCGACGGGCTCGAGGGCGACGGCCGCCGCTCGCTCGACGCCCGCCTGCTGCGCGGCCGCTACCTCGAAAAACTCGCGGCCCACCGCGAGGCGATCGCCTTCGGCTGCGGGCGGGCGCGGGCGCAACTTGTCACCGTGCGTACGGACGAACCGTTGGAGGGTGTGCTGCTGCGGTTCCTGGCGCTGCGCAGCCGGCGGGCGGGAGGGGTGACGTAGACGTGCTCGGCATCGGCTTCCTGAACGCGGCGCTCCTCGCCGGCGGCGCGCTGATCGCGGCGCCGATTGTGCTGCACCTGCTCTCGCGCCGCCGCCAACGCCGCGTGCAGTGGGCGGCGATGTTCTTGATCGAAGAGGTGGTGCGAGCGGATCGGCGGCGCATCGAGTTGCGACGGTGGATCCTGCTGGTGCTGCGTTGCCTCGCCCTGCTGTTGCTCGCCGTCGCCGCGGCCAGGCCGACGCTGACATCGTTGCGGATCGTCGCATCGGGCGATCGCGAGACCGTGTACGTGGTCGACGAATCCGCCTCGATGGGCATCCGCGACGAAGACACGACGGCGGCGGATCGAGCCGAAGCGTTCGTCGAAGAGGCCAGTCGCGACGAGCGGGGGCGGCCACTGATCCTCCGCGATGCGTCGATTGCCGCCGCCGTTGCGAAGGCGTTCGACCTGCTCGGCGAAGCCGGCGGCGAGGTCGTGGTTTTGAGCGACTTCCGCGGCGCCGCCGACCCGCTGCCCGCGACGCCGAAGGACACGCTCCTCACGCTGGTTCCGCTGGCCCAGGGACTGCCCGAGAGCACGAGCGTCGGCGTGGTGGCGGTGGATTCCTTTCCGCCCGTTGCCGTCGCGGAGCGTCCGATGCAATTGACGGCAACGCTTCGGAACATGGGCGATGCTCCCGTAAGCGAAGCGCTGGTGGAACTTGTGACGGCGGACGGCGTCTCGCTGGCTTCGCGGCTGGTGGCGCTCGAAGCCGGCGCGTCGGCCGAACTGGGTTTCCCGTACGTGCCAACGGCGCAGCGGTCCCGTCTTATTGTTCGCACCATGGTCGCGGGCGACGTGTTGGAGGCCGACGATGAGGCAAACGTGACGATCGAACCGTTGGAGGCGGTGCCCGTGCTGTTGGTCGAGCCCGCCGACGCCCCGGCCGACCTGCTCGCCCTCGCGCTCGACCCGACGCCCGACAACGACGCCACCGGCGGCCCGCTGAAGGTCACGCGCGTCGCCGTCGCCGACCTGAACCAGACGCAGATCGCCGAGGCAAACGTGATCGTGCTGGCCGGCGTGGGCGACCTCGACCCGCGCCTGCTGTCGGACCTGCGCGCGTGGACGGCCGCGGGCGGCATCGCGATGCGCCTTGCGGGAAGCACCGACACGATCGACGCCGATGAGGCCCCGCTCTGGCCGGCCACATTGGGAACGATTGTGGTCAACGCCACCCGCCTCGCGCCGCCCCCGTACGCCCACCCGGTGCTGGCCCCTTGGAACGACGCCGGCGACGCTCGGCTGGTCGGGATCGAGTTGAATCAACATTGGTCGCTTGAGCCACGCGAGGGGGCGAGCGTGGTCCTGGCGACGGCGGGCGGCGATCCCCTGATCGTCGAGTGGCCGCTCGGAGAGGGGATCGCGACCATCGTCGGCGTGCCGCTCAACGGCGCCTGGTCGAACCTGCCGCGCGAGGCGAGCTTTCTGCCGCTCGTGCAGCAACTGGCGACGGTTGCCCTGGCTCGGACCACGCAAAGCGTCGCCATCACCCTCGGTGCACCGCCGGACGAGGGGCGACTCGACGTGCCGGACGACGCGACGCTCATCGGCGGCGGCGATGCTTCGATCGTGCGAACCGTCGACGCGCTCGATCGCCTTCGCCGGACGCGACGCGATGGCCGCGAGGTCTGGCGGCTGGTTTGGATCGCGGTGATCGTGCTGCTCTTTGCCGAGCTCGTCGTCGCGGGCGGCCCGGTGGCGAGGAGGCCGCTGTGACCCTTGCGGCCTGGAATCTCGCCGCGGACCCCTGGACGCTTTGGCCGATCGTGGCGGTCGTGGTGCTGCCGACAATCGCGCTGCTGCTTTACCGGCGGCAGGTGCGCTACCTCGCCGGGCCGCTGCGGTGGGTTCTGCCGGCGTTGCGGGCGCTCACGCTGCTGATCCTCGCGCTGATGCTGCTGCGCCCAGCCGTGCAGCGCGGGCTGGATCTCGATCGGCTCGGCCGACTGCTCCTGTTCGTCGACACGTCGCCGAGCATGAACGAACGCGACGATCTCGACGCACCGCGTGTCGAGCGGGCTCGCGCGTTGGCCCAAACGCTCGCCCGCGCCGCGGACCGCCGCATCGCGGTGGAGACGATCGAGATCGGACAAGCCGGAACGACCGATCTGCTCACGCCGCTGCTCGCAACCGAGGCCGATGATGCGCCGACGACGGCCGTGGTCCTCAGCGACGGCCGACAGACGGCCGCCGGGCCCGAGCGCGACGTGGCCGACACCCTTGCCGCATCGGGCATCGTCGCCAGCGGCGTCCTGATCGGTAGCGAGGCCGAGCCGCCGCCGGACGTCACGCTGATCGACCTGACCCTGCCGGACCGCGTGCAGGCAACCGGCCGTGTCACGGGCTCGGCCACCGTGCTGGAAACCGCGCCGGCGGGCACGCGATACACGCTCACGCTGTCGGTCGAGGATGAGGAGCCGATCACCTTGCCGCAGACGTCGCTCGGCACCGGCCGGCGGGTGATTCCCCTCGACCTGCCCGCGGTGGATCTCACGACGCGCCCAGGCCTGCTGCTGGGCGGGGGCACGATCGCGTTGGCGGATCGGCCGGAGGAGGACGGGCCGGCCTACCCGTTCGCGTTGCGGGTCGAGGATGTGAAAACGTCGCTCGCTGTATTGGACGGTCGGCCTCGCTGGGAGACGCGGCAGTTGTCTGCGAGCTTGGAGCGACAGGAGGAGTTGGCGGTCGCGTCCGCCTTGGTGCCGGGCGAGCCGCAGTGGGCCGCGGCACTGGCCTCCTTCGACGACGCGGCCGCGATCGTGCTGGGCGAGATTCGCGAGAGCGATTTGCCGGAGTCCAGCCGCGCGGCGTTGGAGCGAGTCGTCGGGCGCGGCACCGGCCTGATCTGGATCGACGGAACGCGCGGGTTGCTGGCGGAGGTGGATGCCAGTGAAACGCTGGCGCCGCTGCTCCCGGTGCGTCGCGGGACCGCCGAGCCGATGCGGGTCGCGCGGTTGCGTCTGACCGCCGCCGGCCGCGACGAACCGGCGCTGCGACTGCTGCCCGATCCCGAGGCCAACGCGGCGTTGTGGCAACGCCTTCCGACCCCGACGTGGGCGGCCGATGCGCAAGCCTTGCCGGAGGTCGGCCGCGTGCTCGTCGAAGCGGTCGGCGACGACAGCCAGGTGCGGCCGTTCATCGTCGCGGGCCTCTACGGGCGCGGGCAAATTTGGTACGTCGGCGGCGACGAGTTCTGGCGCTGGCGGCGAGGCGTGGGCGACCGCTGGCAGACGCGGCTCTGGACCGGCATCGTCCGCGCCGCCGCCCGCCCGCCCAGCGCCGCCGAAAACGAAACGCTGGCGCTCTACCTCGACGCGGTCGCCGTCGCGCCGGGCGAGGCAATTGAGGTCCGGGTGGAAGAGTTTGAAGCGTCCGATGTCGACCTCACGGCCAAGCTGCGGCGCGAGGGCGAGACCAAAAGTTCCACCACCTTGCCGCCAGGTGTCGAGCGAACGGCAACGCTCGTGGCGCCCGATGATCCTGGGCGGTGGGAGATCGTCGTGGAGCGTGCGGACGGCCCGAAGCTGGCGGCCGAGGTGGCCGTGGTCGAGCCTGCCGTGTACGACGAACTTGCCCAACCGATTGCCGACCGCCAAACGCTTCAGCCGATCGTTGATGCGACCGGCGGGCTGCTCGTGACTGAAGAGGACGTGGCGCCCCTGCTCACCTCGCTCGCGCGGCCGCCGGAGCGATCGACCGCGACGCGGCGTTACGAACTGTGGGCGAGTCGGCCGCTACTGTTGTTGGTGGCGGCGCTGTTGACGATCGAATGGGCGCTGCGTCGCCGCGGAGGACTTGCATGACCGCTCCCGCCACGCCCGAGTCTCCATCCGCCGCCAGCCTACTGCTTCGCCGGTTCGCCCGACGACGGTCGCGCATCCTGCTCTTGCGCGGCCTCGCCGCAGCGGTGCTGACGCTGGTGGCGGCGCTGGTCGTCATCGCGATGGTCGACCGGCGGTTCCTGCTGGACCCGACCCTGCGGGCGCTGCTGTCGGCGGCGGCCTACTTGGCGGCGCTAGCCGCCTTTTTCCTCGCCGGCGGCGGCCGCTGGCTGCTCGCCTTGCTCCGGCCGACGCGCGATATCGAGAGCGCCCGCATGCTGCGCTCCGTGCAGGCGCAATCGGGCGATGTCGTGCGGTCCGCGATCGAGCTGCGGGCCTACGGCAACGGCAGCGCCGCGTTTATCAACGAGGTCGAGCGGGAGGCGGATGCAACGGCCGGCGACGTGCGGGTGGAGCGCGTTCTGCCAAGCCGCCTCTACCTCTGGCGAACCGTGGCGGCGGTGGCCGTGGTCGCAGGGATCGTCTCGCTGATCGTGCTGCCGCCGCTGCGGCACTGGCAGGTCGGGCGAATGGTCGGCCGCGCACTGCTGCCGGCAGCGGACATCCCGCGGGCGTCGCCGTGGGACATCACGCTGTTGGAAACGCCGACCCACGCGGCGCTGCGCGAAGACGTGATTATCTCCGCTCGCGTCGAGGCCCTCTTCGGCGGCGAGCCGGACGTGGTCGAACTGGAGGTCCGGCCGGAGCGTGGCCCCGAGCGACGCCTGCCGATGGAGCGCGGCGACGACGGCCTGTACCACGCGACGCTCCAACTCGATCAGGCGGCAACGCTCCGCGCCTGGGCCGATCGAGGCACCTCGGCGCGGCGGCGGATCGAGGCCTCGGCGCGGCCGACGTTGCTGGCGGTCGAAGGTGAGTTCACCCCGCCGCCGTATTTGTCGGACGCCCCGCCCGCGCCGGTTCAGGGAGAGCGGCTCGCGGCATTGGCGGGAAGTTTGGCGGAGGTCGTGCTCGTCTTCAGCGAGCCCGTCGCCGACGCCACCCTCGCCGACCAGCCCGGCCAAGCCGAGGCCGGTGATTCTCGCCGGGTGCGCTGGCAGGTGCCGATCGAGCAGGCCGCCTCGCTGCCGGTGGCAGCCGTCTCGGCCCGCACTGGCCTTGCGTTGCCTCCGCGCGCGCCGCTGACGGTCATGCCTCTGCCTGACAACGCGCCGATTGTGGAGGCGCAGTCGCTCGACGAGGCGACGCTCACACCGGAGTCGATCGCCCTCTTCACGGCCAGCGCCCGCGACGATGTCCGGCTCGCCTTCGCGCTGCCCGAGTGGCGAATCGGCCGCGGCGAGTGGACATCGCCGGACGCCACCGCGTTGCAATCGGACGGCTTTGCCGGCGACTGGCCGATCGACCTGAAGGCGCTCGACGCGCGGGCGGGAGACGTGGTGGAAGTCCGGCTGCGCGTCGTGGACGCGGCCGGGCAGGAGGCGGTCGGCGAGTCGGTCCAGCGGGCGGTGTCCGCCGGGGGCCTGCCGCGCGAAGCGCTGGCGTACCTGCGGGCGGCGCGGGAGTTTGCGCAGGCTGTTGATGGCAGTGAGGGTCGGTATGTGGCCGCGCTCGCCCTGCTCGACGCCGCGCCGTCGGCGCGGGCCGCGTTCGAGGCGGCAGCCGCTGCGGATTCTGCGGCGCTGCCCGCGCCACCGCAGGTTCTGTCGGATTACGCGACCGAGCTGGCGCGGGCGCAGGAGGTGGAGGCAGCGGCCACGCTGCTCGCGGCCGCCGCCGACGAAGCCGCCGCGGTGGCCGTGCAAGCCGCGGATTTCAACCTCGACGACCTTGCTCTCTCCCGCGCCCGCCGACGCCAGGCCGGAGCGGTGTCGTTGGCCGATCAGGCGCTGGAACACGTTCGGGCAGCGGAGGAAACGCTGCCACTCAACGCGCCGCTGCGGCAAGTTCTTCGCCGAACCGCGGAGCCCGCCAACCGCGCAATCGCCCGGCCCGCCGACGACAATCGCCTGCTTTCGGCGAACGACGCCGCCCGCTTTTCCCGCGAGCTTTCGGCCGCGACCGAGCACGCCGTTCGCGCGTTGCAGGAAGCGCAAAAACGGATGGATGATCTCCGCCCGGCCGTCGATTCCGAAACCGTCGACGGTGTGGTCGCGGCGTTAGACGAACCGGACGGCGGTGTGCGCACCGTAGAAGATCTCGCGGTGGTCGCGCTGCGACGCCCCGACACCGTGCGAGCCCAGGCAAGTGAGCTGGCGGACCTCGTCCTGTTGCGGCGTGTCGCGCGGGAGTGGCCGACGGTGGACGACGATCGCAAGCCCGCGGCGGCTGATGCGATGAAGGTGTTGCTCGTCGGCCGACGCCTGGCCCACCTGGCGCCGCTGAATGCCGGGGCGTCGACCAACCGCGACGAAGGCGCCGTCGTCGCCGCGATCGATCGATTGGCGGGTGAGACGCTGCTGCACGATTTTCCCGCGGATGTCGCCCGATCGTTGCGGCGTGCGCGGCGCGATCGGGCCGAGCTCGGCGTGGCAAACGAGCACGCCGCCGCGACGTTGGATGCCGCACGCCAGACGCTGCGGGCACTCCTGCCCGACGTGACGCAGGCCGCCGCGGATGTGATCGAGTCCGACGAAGATTGGCAGGCAAAGGTCGATCGCCTCGCCGACGCGCTGCGCGACGACGCGACGGCCCAGCCATTGAACGACGCCGCCGCGCGCGAGCGAGCGCGCGACGCCGACGCGGCCGTGGCGGCGTTGGACGCCGCGGCGGATCAGGCTGAGGCGCAGCGCATTGCCGAGCAGGTGCGCGAGCATTTCGAGCGGCTGGACCGGGGCCATTCGGTCGAGGAGACACGTCGCGCGTTGCGTCAGGACGAGGCCGACGCGGCGGCGCGAGAGCATGAGAAGCTCTCGCGTCTTGCCGAGGCCGCCGGCGCGGACCCGGCCGAGGCGGCGCGGCAGATGCGCGAAGAGGCGGCGCGGGATCCGGCGGCGCGGCGGGAGCTGGAGCAACTCGCGAACGCAGCCGAGCGGGAGGCCGCCGACGATCTGGCGGACGCCGCGGCGGCGGAGTCGCAGGTCGCCGACGAGCTGGAGCAGGCGTCGGAGCGGCTTCGCACCGCGCAAGAGCGCGGCGACGCGGGCGATCCGGTGGAGGTCGAGCAGGCGCGGCAGGCGCTCGAACAACTACGTCGTCGGGCGGGAGCGATGGTGCAGGCGGCGGCGGACAAGCCGGACCAGCAGCCAACAGTCGACGCGGCTGAATCGTTGGCTGACGCGGCGAACGCGTTGGCGAATCCGGAGTCGCCTGATCCCGCGACCGCCGCCGACGCGGTGCGGGAGGCGGCGGACCAAATGGCCGAGGCAGCCCAATCTGCGGCCGCGCAGGCGGAGCAGGCGGCGCAACGGGCACAGCAGTCTGCGCAGCAGGCGAGCGACGCGCTGGATCGAAGCGAGGATTACGCCACGCCCTATCAGCAGTATCAGCAAGCGAAGCAGGAGGCAGAGCAGGCTTCGCAACGCGCCGCCGCGGCGGGCGAGGCGGCGCGGCGGGCGGATGAGCTCGCGACGCAGCTTGACGCCGAGGCGCAGCGTCCGGCGGCGGCCGAAGCGGCGATGGAGCAGCGTCAGGCCGAGGCCGCCGTCGAGCAGCAGGCCATCCAGCAGCAGGCGAAGGAGGCGGCCGAGCAACTCGAGCAGGCGGCGGCGCTGCGGCGCGAGCTTCAGCAAGAGGCGGAGGCGAACGCTGCCGAATCCGCCGCCGAACAGGCACGCGAAGCCGCGGACCAGGAGGTGGGCCAGGCGCAGCAGGCGGCGACCTCCGGCACCTCCGAGGAGGCCGCCGACGCCGCGACGCAGGCCCAGCAGTCGTTGCAGCGTGCGGCGGAGCAGGCTCAGGCCAACGCCGAGTCCAGCGGCGGCGAGTCCGAGGGCGGCAACAACGGCTCTCCGTCACAGGCCGTCGCGCAGGCGGTCTCGCAACTGGCGCAGGGCTCGCCCGAGGGCGCGGCCAACGCGATGCAGGAGGCGGCGCAGCGACAGGCGGACGCCATGCAACGCAAGCGGGCGGCACCGCCGGGTCCCCCGACAGGTCCGCCGACCGCGGGTGGGAAGATGCCATCGCAGATGCCGGGTTCGATTCCTTCGCCACTGCCCGGCGACGAATCCTCGCCCGACGCTCAGGGCGGTACGGCCCAGGGCGTCGGGCCGCTCGGCAATCGGCCGGAAGGACTTGACGACGGCTGGGCCAAGCTCGCCGGGCGCGGCGATGCCGACGTCTCCGAGGGACGGCGGCCCGACGTGCCGAGCGAATATGCCGACCTCGTTGAAGCCTACTACCGCGCCTTGGCCCGTCGTGCCAAACGCCCGGCCGCGCAGCCATGACCCGCTTCCTGATCCATCGACTGATCCTCCCGGCTGCGATTGCAGCTCCGGTCGCACTGACGCCGGCGTCGGCGTGGGCTCAGGCGGAAGATCTGCCGGCCGCAGCAAGGCCCGACGGTGTCACCGTTGCGTTGGATCGAGGCGTGCAGGCGTTGCTCGAGTTGCAGCAGGAGGACGGCTCGTTCGTGCGGGGTAGTCGCCACCGGGTGGCCATCAGCGCGTTGGGGGCGATGGCGTTGCTGGCCTGTGGGCACCTGCCGGACGACCCGACCCCCGAGGGCGACGCCGTGCGGCGGGCGGTCGACTTCGTGCTGGACGACCAGCACCAGACGCCCGAGGGTTACTTCGGCCAATCCGACAACAGCCGCATGTACGGCCACGGCATCGTGACGCTGCTCCTGAGCGAACTGGCCGGCATGACCGGCGATGAGCAGCGCGACGCACTGGTTCGCGAGCGCCTCGTGCTGGCAATCGACTCATCCTGCGCAGCCAGGCGGTCGAGAAGCAGCCCATCTTCCAGGGCGGTTGGCGATACCAGCCGCAGGATCGCGACGCGGATTTGAGCATCACGGTCTGGCAGGTGATGGCGTTGCGGTCGGCGCAGTCGGCGGGTGTAACCGTGCCGGCCGAGGCGATCGACCAAGCGGTGGCGTACCTGGAGCGGTCGTTTAAGGCGACCGAAACCGACGAGGCCGGCGAGCCGCAAGCGGGTCAGTTCGGCTACCGGCCCAATGCGTCCCGTTCGCAATTCACCTTCTCGACGACCGCCGCCGGCCTGCTCGCGATGCAGGTGTGCGGCCGCTACGACGCACCGCACGTCCGTGCCGCCTCGGCCTGGCTTGAGCAGAATCCGCCGACCGGCCGCGAGCGGTGGTTCTACTACGGCATCTACTACTACGCCCAGGGAATGAACCAACGCGATGGCGACATCGCCGACCGTTCCGTCGCCGACGCGCGTCGCGTGCTGCTGCCGTTGCAACGCGACGACGGCTCGTGGCGCGGCTCGGGCGCCGAGAACGACACCGCCTACGCCACGTCGATGTCACTGCTGAGCCTCTCTGTCGAGAACCACTACCTGCCGATCTACCAGCGGTAGCAACCAGCGGTAGCGCACGAGAACGGCCCCGCACCAAGGTGCGGGGCCGTCGCATTAGGGTTTAACTCCCGAAGGTGAGCGTTGCCTTAGTAGAGGCGGGTGGGCTCTTCCTCGGTGGTCGGGCCGTCGGAGTTCTCGCTGTTGAGCTCGACGCCGAACTTCTGACCACCGGCGGCCTCCTCGGCCTTCACGGTGACATACCAGGTGACCGCGTTGCCGGCCTCGAGCGTGTCGATCGGGGCAAACGTGACGGTGTTGCCGTTGTTGGAGACATCGCTGTCGCCCTCACCGCTCACAAAGCTCATGCCCTCGGGCAGCGTGCAGGTGATGCTGACGTTGTTGTCCTCGGCGCTGCCCTCGTTGATGACGGTGACTTCGTAGACGGTCTCGTCGCCGACGCGGACGGGGTCGTTCTTGTCGACAACCTCGAGCTGCAGGGCGCTGATGGTGCGGACTTCGAGCATCGCCTTGCCCTCGGCGCGGGCGAGCTCGTTGCCGTTCTCACAGCGGGCCGCGGCCACGCCGGCGAACTGGACCTGGCCAGCCTCGGGCGAGGAGACGTCGACGAAGAGCGTGCGGCTCTCGCCGGGCTGCAGCGTGCCGATGTAGGCCTCGCCGTCGCCGAGGTCGCGGGCGTCATCGCTCTCGCTGGCGCCGTAGACGCTGGTGATCTCACCGGTGTCGCTGGCGGTCGCCAGCACGGTGCGCTGGGCCGGCACGTCGCCGCGGTTGCTGACCGTGACCTTGAACTGAGCGTCCTTGCCGACGTACTCGAACGGTCGCGTCGGCTCAACGCGAATGTTCAGGTCGGGAGCGACGAACGTGGTCTGGACCGACTTGCTCTTGACCTCGTCGAGGCTGCCACGGGCGTAGGCGTAGCTGCCGGCCTCGCCGGCCCGCTCGGCCTTGACCATGACCTTCTTCTCGACGCTCTGGCCCGGCTCTAGCGTACCGATTTCCATCTCCATTTCGCCGTCACCGTCATCGACGAACATCATGCCCTCGGGCAGGGCGTCGTAGAGCATCACGTCCTCGACGGCCGTGTCACCCTCGTTGCTCAGCACGTAGGTGTACTCGATGGGCGTGCAGACGCTGGCCTGCTCCGGGCCGCTCTTGGTGATGGCCAGCTCCGGGTTGACCACCGTGAACGTGGCGCAGGCGCCGCGATCAAACTCGTAGCTCGTGCAGGCCGACAGGTCGCCAACCTGCTGCGGCGTGCCGGTAATCTCGATGTTGCCGCCGGCGCCCTCGCGCATCTCGGGGACGCGGAAGATCAGATTACGACCGTCGATGCTGCTGGGCTCGGGGTTGGCGCTGACGAACTCGAAGCCCTCGGGCAGTTCTTCGGTGATGACCACGCCGCTCAAGTCGCCGCCGCTGCTGTTCTGCACGTTGAGCGTGTAGGTCATGGTGCGGCCCATGACGATCTGCTCGGGCACGGTCTTGGTGATGTCGAGCTCGCCCGAGGTTTCCACCTGGCGCTCGCCCATCTGGCCGTCCTGCACGAACGCGACGTTCGTCAGGCGGGTTTCGACTTCGAGTTCGGCGTCGTCATCGTCGCAACCGGCGGCGCCGATGACGAGGGTGGCGGCAATCGCCATCGCGGCCGAGGTCACGGCGAGGCGGGCGGGGTGGAGGCGGTTGGTTTTGGTCGGGAGAAGCTGCATCATTGGGATGTGTCCTTTGCGGTATATCGTGCGAGTCGTGAGCGGACGCCGAGGCGGCCGGCCGTGGGGGCGGGTCGCGTATCTCGACGGCGAAGGCTCGCGTCGCTTCGGTTCGTGCCGAAGCGTCCGCATAACCCGTTGCAACTTTCCTGCCAGACCCAAATACGCGGCACGCGAACGGCAACTTTCTTTTCGGGGGGCCGAAGATTCCGGAATTTTCAGCAAACGCAAACGGGGAAGCATCAACAACGCCGACGCGACGGCGTCGGCCTGTCACACGGCGTGCCATCATGTCGCCACGGCACGCTCCGCTCGACCCAGCAGCACTCCGCCGACGAGCAGGCCGCCTAGCACGACCCCCATCACCGCCAGCACCGGCCAGTAGCCGACCGCTCCCAAAGCGACCGGAACCGCCAGCACCGTCAGCACGCCGCCACCGATGAACGGCGCCGACAGTGGCGCGGCCGCGGCGTAATCCTCGGCGGCGCCCGTGTCGAGGTCGCGGTCGACGATGCGCAGCAGGAGAATCCCCTGCGCGGTCGTGGCCGTGCTCATGCCGTAGTTCATCAGGCCCAGCTCGAACCAGTAGTCACGCGGCAGCACCCGCGGGGCGATTACCAGCAGGCAGAAGGCTGTCCACAGGAAGCCGACGAGCAGGAGCGTGGCGACCGGCAGCAGGAACTCCGCCGCCGCCTCGATGCGCAGCGTGGCAAGCGCGGCGACAATGAGAACCTCCATCGCGATGCCCGTCAGGCGGTTAATGCTAGGCCCGTCGATCAGGTTGCCGAAGCCCGTGCGATGCAACGCCTCGCGGGTCAGCCAGCCGCCGATGAGGGTGAAGAGAAACAGCGGGATGTTCCCGATGTACCCCGTCCACGCCGGCGGTGCGGCGACGCTGGCGGTGTAGAGGAACGCCTGCTGCAAGCCAAAGCCGACCGCGAAGGCAAGGCCGAGCAGGCAAAGCTGGAAGGCGAGCGGGTCGATGACCTCGCTCCGCACGCGGGCCCAGGCGGTGGGCTGGGGGTCGGTGCGGTGTTCGAGACCGGTGACAACGGGGATGTTGAAGTTGCCCCGGGTGACGGGCGCGGGGGTGTTGGGTGCGTAGTCGAGCGTTGTGTCGCTCGGAACCGAACCCGAGCCCGAGCCCGAACCCGAGCCCGAACCCGAAGCTGCCGCTTCGGCGTCGGGAACCTCGGCACGTTCAACTTGCGACTTATCACTTTCTACTTTCGACTTGTCCTTCGGTCCGCCGCGCAGCCAGCCGCGTCGGACGCCGAGGTTGACGAAGACGATGCCGCTCAGCACGCCGTAGACGAGGCCGATGGTGGCGAACAGGAACGCCAAATCGCGGCCCTGGGGGAAGTTGAACTGCTGGTCCATCACCGTCCCCATCGCCGCCGCCGTGCCGTGGCCGCCGATGAAGCCGGCTTCGATGAGCTGCCCGAAGACCGGCGGCACGTCGTAGAACGGGGCGATCAGCAGCGCGCATGCGAGCAGCCCGACGAACGCCTCGCCGATGCCGATGATCCAGACGAAGATCCCCTGCCGCCCCGCCCGCTGCGCCGCCTCGCCGAACTTTTTGCCCGGCCGCTCCATCAGCAGGCCGGCGAAGACGACGGCGATCAATAAGCCGGGCCAGCCGTCGATGACGTTGCTGATCTCGGCGGACCAGCGTTGCGTTGCGAGCGGCAACGGTCCGGGCATCATTAGTTCGCTCGCCTGAAGCGACTCGTGAAACTCTTCAAGCGACTCGGTTTCGAGCGGGGGAAGAATATTTTCGCCGCCTTCGATAAGTCGCTCGAAGTCAAACAACGGAGGCGTCACGGCTTGCAAATCCCCGTCCACCCGCTCTACCGGCGCTTCACCGATCCGCAGCCCCGCCTGCATGACGGCGAGGCCGAGCAGGCCGCCGATGACGCTCGCCGGCACAAACAGCAGCCGCAGCGGCCTCACGCCCGCCCGCAGGACAAAGCCCACCAGCAGCAGGCCCAGCACGAACAACAGCGAGATGACGAAGGGTTGGTCCATCGGGTCGGTGCGGCTCGGGTTCCGCCCGTAGCAGAGGCGTCTCGCCTCTGCCCGAACGTCGGTCGGTTTGGTCGTGGGAGTGGTGCTGTTGCTTCAACGGTCACCGCGTCGCGGGCAGAGGCCGGAGGCCTCTGCTACGGGCCGATCCCCAACAGCTTGGCGGCGTTGGCGTGGTAGACTTTTTGCAACACCTCGTCCGGCAGGAAGACGCCGTAAATCCGCCACTCGCCGGTCGGCGGGAAGGGGTGCTGGTAATACTTGAAATACTCGTCGTCGGTCTCGAGAAACCGAAAGTAGACCCGATACCGCGGCTGGTCCGGCCGGCCGGGGTAGCGGTCGGTGCCGAACAGCACGCGATCCTGGAACTCGATGAAGAACTTGCGGGCCGAGTACGGCTGGCGCCCCAGTTCCGCGACGCGGCCGCTGATGTCGGCGTAGAGGTTGGGCAGCTTGCGCATCCGCTCGCCGACGCTTGCTAAATCCTCGGCCTCGTTGGCGACGTGGGCGCCGATGAAGTTGGTCTCCGGGTGCCGGGCGATCATCCGGTCGCGCTCGGCCAGAATCTGCGCGCGGTTCGGGAACCTGTCGCCGCTGAACGCCCAGTCGGGATGGCGGTAAAGCTGCATCCAACGCTCGTTGTGCCCGTCGATCGGCTCGAAGAAGGCCGCCGGGTCGGCCACGTGGATCAGCACGGGCATGTCGAGTTCGGCGCAGGTTCGCCAGACGACGTCGAGGCGCGGGTCGTCGACGGGCACTCGTTGGCCCGTCTCGTCCACCAGCGTCAGGCCGAGGTTCTTCCAGATTTTCAGGCCGTACGCCCCCGCCGCGTGAGCGTCGCGCAGGGCCTGTTCGTAGAAGACGTCTTCGCCAAGCTTCGAGTAGTCGAGGTTGGCGAAGATGATGAAGCGGTCGTTGCTGAACTGCCGCTTCATCGCCCGGATCGCCTCGGCCGTCTCGCCGCCGCTGAGGTTGACGGCGTGGGAGACGTTGCGCTCGTCCATCGCCCGCAGCATGGCGGCCGCGTCCTGTTCGGGGCCCCAGTGGCAGTGGATGTCGATCGCTGGGAACTTCGCCGCGCGGACGAGCGTTTGCGGCGTGACGAGTTGCGGCGTCGGGTAGTAGTCGAGCAGGACGGTGTCGCCCGCGTAGACCGCGCTGCCGACGATCGCCCCGCCGACGCCGTCCGGGCGCGGCATGGTGGTCGGCGGCGGCGGCAGGTTGGAAGACCCGGCCTCGGACTCACCCGCAGGCGGTTGGGCGGGGACGGTCGTGGGGTCAGGCGGCGCGGCGGGTTGACTCGTTGGCGTGGGGTACGCGCTCGCCGAAGCGATTGACAGCAGCAAGGCGGCGATCGCGCACGTCGGCGGCAGCGTCGGCATGGGCCGAGTCTACCTCTCGCTCCACCACACGCGGCGCTAATTCGGGGACCGGCCCGTCCAGCAACGCCTCGAACTCCGCGGCGGCACGCTGGAAGAATCGACTCGCGATGGCGAGCGCAACGGTCGCAACAAGCACAATCGCACCGGCCGCGACGACGAGGGGTCCGAGCACTGACATACTCTCCTAGTTCGGCCAGATCGGCACCCGGCACGCAGCCGACGCCCGCTTCGCTACGCCGATAATGCGACCCAGATCATCCGCGCCGCAGCAATTGCGGCCGTGACGTAGACCAGCGCCGCGAACGGCTTTTCCGGAATTCGCCTCGCCGCCCACAGGCCCAGGACTGTGCCAAGCGGGATCGCCAGCGCGGCCCAGGTGCTTTGGAGGAGGGTCGCGGTGTCGATCAGGCCTAGGCCGAAGTAGGTCGGCAGCTTGGCGGTGTTGACGAGCAGAAAGCACCAGGCGGCCGTCCCGACGAGGCGGAGCTTGTCGAGCTTGAGTTCGAGGAAGTAGATCGCCGCAATCGGCCCGGCCGCGTGGCTGAGGGTGCTGACGCCCCCGACGGCCACACCCGTGCCGAGGCCGACCGTTTTGGTTGGCGGCACGCGCGGCAGATCACGGCCGATCAGACGCCAGACCTGCACGAGCACGAGCAGCAGGCAGATCCCGCCGACGAGCAGGTTCAGCGTTTGCGTCAGTCGCGAGGCGTCATCGAGCCAGAACAGGACGATCGAACCGAGCGCGATGCCGACGGCGCTGCCGATCAGGACGGGCCGGAGCACGCGCCAGTCGACGTTGTGGCGATGGACCCACGCGGCGAAGACGTCGCCGACGATGAGCATCGGCAGCAGGACGGCCAGCGCTTCGCCGGCCGGCAGGACGTTGGCTGTCAGCGGGATCGCCAGGATGCCGATGCCGCCGCCGAAGCCGCTCTTGGCCATCCCCATGATGACCGCCGACAGCAGCAGCGCCGTCACGTACCACCAGGGGGCGACGGTGACGCTCTCGGGAATCGGGATCAGGTCGAGCAAGGCGGGGCAGGGTAGTTCACCACGGAGGCACGGAGACACGAAGAGGAGATGAGTCTGTTGCTTTGTGTGGGGTTGGCTGGTATGACTTGGGCTCCCATGCGGCCGCGCGATTTGCTTTTGCTGGACCTTCTGCTCCTCGGCGAGTGCCGCGGCAGTCTTGGTTGAGTGACGGCCTCTCCGGTCGACCCGAACCACGAACGCCCCGCGGCCACCCGCCGCGGGGCGTTCTGCATCGGGCTCTGCCCACGTCCCACCTCCCCCGCTCCCACCTCCCATGCCAGACACCGTCCGCATCTTCGACACCACCCTCCGCGACGGCGAGCAATCCCCCGGCGCCACGCTCACGCGGCCCGAGAAGGTGGAGATCGCCCGCCACCTCGAGGTGATGGGCGTCGACGTCATCGAGGCCGGCTTTCCCATCAGCAGCCCCGGCGACTTCGAGAGCGTGCAGGCCATTGCCGACGTGGTCGAGAAGTCGACCGTGTGCGGCCTGGCCCGCTGCGTGCCGGCCGACATCGACCGCGCGGGCGAGGCCGTGAAGGAGGCGAAGAAGCCGCGCATCCACGTCTTCTGCGCCACGAGCAAGATTCACCTCGAGCACAAGCTCAAGAAGAGCAAGGCCGACATCGTCGAGCTGGCCGTCCAGAGCATCAAGCACGCCCTGGCCTACTGCGGCGATGTGGAGTTCAGCCCCGAGGACGCCAGCCGCACAGAATTCGCGTTCATCAAGGAGATCACCGCCGCCGCGATCGAGGCGGGGGCGACGACGATCAACCTGCCCGACACCGTTGGCTACAGCTACCCGGCCGAGTACGCCGAGGTGTTTCGCCGTCTCATCGAGGAACTGCCGGAAATTAAGGCGAAGAACATCATCCTCAGCACGCACTGCCACAACGACCTCGGCATGGCCGTCGCGAACACGCTCGCGGCCGTCGAGGCCGGGGCGCGGCAGGTCGAATGCACCGTCAACGGCATCGGCGAACGCGCCGGCAACGCGAGCATGGAAGAGCTCGTCATGGCCCTGCGCACCCGCGCTGACCACTACGGCGTGACGACGAACATCAACGCGAAGAAGCTCTACCCCGCCAGCCGGATGGTCAGCACCTTCACGGGCCTGAGCGTCCAGCGGAACAAGGCCATCGTCGGTCAAAACGCCTTTGCCCACGAGGCGGGCATTCACCAGGACGGCGTGCTGAAGCACCGCGAGACGTACGAGATCATGAACCCCGAGGACGTCGGGATCACGAGCAACCAACTCGTCCTCGGCAAGCACAGCGGCCGGCACGCCTACCGCGAGCGCGTGCTGGCGCTCGGGTACAAACTCGATGATGCCCACGTCGAACAAAGCTTCGAGCGTTTCAAGAAGCTCGCCGACAAGAAGAAGGAGATCTACGACGAGGACATCGAGGCGATCATCGACGACCTGCTCGAAACCGACACGAGCGCCGGCCGCTGGGAACTGGCGGGCTTGCAAGTCGTTGCCGGCAGCGACACGCTCACGCCGACGGCGACGGTCACGCTGACCGACCCCGACGGCGAGACGGCCACCGACGCCGGCATCGGCGACGGGCCGATCGACGCAATCTACTCCGCCATCATGCGGATCGTCGGCGGGGAGTTCGTGCTGCACGACTACCGCATCCGCGCCGTCACGCGCGGTAAGGACGCCCAGGGCGAGGTGAACGTGGAGCTGGGCCCAAAGTACGAGGAGGCCCCCGACCGCGCCACCGGCCGCGGGCTGAGCACGGACATTCTGGAAGCCTCGGCCCTCGCGTACGTGTCGGCCGTCAACCGCCTGATGAACCCGAGTCGCCGTCGGACGGTGACGCAGCACTCGGGGGTATAATGGAGTTTGAACTCCCTATGAAAATCAAGGCCATCTACGAGAACGGCGTCCTCCGCCCGCTGGAAGCGCTCGAGTTGCGGGACGGGCAAACCGTCGAGGTGACGCTGGACGACTCCTCCCCATTCGAGCCTGGCTATCCGCCGGGCCACCCTTTTCACGGGATGGAACCGATCTCGGATGAGCACGCGGAGTACTTGCATCGCGTGACAGAAGAGGAGTTTGGGCAGGTCGATCCCGCCGAGTGGGAGGTCAGTCCGGCGCTGCAGGATTACATCGACTGGTTGAAGTCGAAGGCGACAGAGGGGAAATCGTGAAGTCGGTCGCGCTGGACACCAACGTCGCCATTGACGTGATGAAGCAACGCGAGCCTATTCGAACCATCGCGACGGGTTACAACAAGTTCTACCTGCCCGTTGCCGTGATCAGCGAATTGCTCTACGGCGACTTGAACGGCTTTGGCATCGTCACACCTCAATTGCGACGCATCCTCGCCGACTCCACCCCGATCGAGGCCGACGCGGCCGTGGCGAATCGGTATGCGCGCATCCGCCTGCACCTCAAGCGGCAGGGCCAGATGATCCCGATGAACGACCTCTGGATCGCCGCCTCCTGCATCGAGGAGGACGTGCCGCTGCTGACGCGCGACGGCCACTTTGGGCGGGTGCCGGGGCTGCGGTTGGCGCCGCTCGACCCGGTGGGCCCGCCGTAGACTTCGCCCATGCTCGCCGCCCTACTGCTGTCGCTGTTCCAAGCCGCCACCCCCGCCACCCCCACCATGCAGCCGACGAGTCGCCCGGCGTCGCCGGGGGCGGACGTGTCGCCGGCGCTGTTTCTCGCCAGCGACGAGGACACGCAGCTTTACCTGTTCGGGTCGATGCACGCCTTGCCGGAGGGCGTCGATTGGCGGAGTGACCAGTTCGACGAGGTGTTCGCCGGGGCGGAGGCGATCTACTTCGAGATCCCGATGACGCCGGCCGAGCTGTTGAAGATGCAGGTCAAGCTCCTGAACGTCGGCATGCTGCCGGCCGGCGAGACGCTGAGGGACCTGCTGGACGACGAGGATGACGCCGCGCTCGAAGCGATGGCCGAGCGGGCGGGGCTGCCGATGGCGGCGGTCGATCGGATGAAGCCGGCGACGGCCGCGACGAGTCTGGCCGCTGCGGTCATGGCTGACGCGGGGCTGTCGCCGACGAGCGGGGTGGAACTTTCGCTCGCCGCCGAGGCCGCCCGGCGCGGGGTGGAGGTCGCCGGGCTCGAGACGGTCGAGGAGCAGATGGCGCTCCTGTTTGAGATGCCGCGCGAGCAGGGCTTGGCGATGCTGCGGGAGACGCTCGAGGGCGCCGACGATCCCGAGGCCGCCGCCGAGGAACTGCGCTCGCTCTACCGCGCCTGGGCCGCCGGCGACATCGATGGCATGCAGGCGATGATAGACGAAATGAAGGAAACCGACCCCGATCTGCACGCCCGCCTGCTCGTCGAGCGCAACGCACGGTGGGTGCCGCATCTCGTCGACGTGCTGGCCCGGCAGCCGGGCGTGGTGCTGGTGGTCGTCGGCGGCGGCCACCTGGAGGGCGAGGGCGGCGTGCTGCCGCTGCTGCGCGAGCAGGGCGTCGCCGTGGAGCGCGTGGAGTAGTACGCTTCGCGAATGCTCACCCTTCTGCTCCCGGCCGGACTCCTCGTCGCCAACGCCGTCGCCTTGCAAAACGATCGCGAGCCGGTTGAACGCGAGGGCTGGCGGTTGGTCTGGCAGGACGAGTTCGACGTCGATGGTGCGCCCGACCCTGCCAAGTGGAGCTTTGACACCGGCTTCATCCGCAACGAGGAGCTACAGCTTTACACCGACCGCCCGAAAAATGGCCGCGTCGAGAATGGTCACCTCGTGATCGAGGGCCGCCGCGAGCGCGTCGAGAACCCGGCGTACGACCCGGACTTTCCGCAAGGCCAATGGAATAGCTGGATGTTTGACCGGTCTCACGCCGATTACACAGCGGCCAATTTGGTCACGAAGGGCAAGTTCGAGTTCACCTACGGCCGCATCGAGATGCGGGCCAAGCTGCCCGTCGGCCAGGGAATGTGGCCGGCATTCTGGACGCTCGGCAGCAACATAGGTGAGATCGGCTGGCCACGGTGTGGCGAGATCGACGTGATGGAGTGGGTTGGCAAGGAGCCGGACTTCATTCACGGAACGGTTCACTTCAATGCCCCCGACTCCGCCCTCGCCGCCGGCGAGCCGCTTGATCACAAGATGAGCGGCGACAAGATCGCCGTCGAGGACGTGACCGAGGGCTTTCACACCTACGCCGCCGAGTGGTCGCCCGAGGAGATCAAGTTCTTCTTCGACGGCGAGAACTACTTCACGTTCGACGTCTCCAAGGCCGATCCGGTCGGCCCCGACGGCACCCCGCAGCCGGAGGCCAACCCGTTTCGCAAGCCGCACTACCTGCTGCTCAACCTCGCCATCGGCGGCATGTGGGGCGGCCCGGTCGGGGAAGATGTCGAATTTCCGCAGCAGTACGTGATCGACTACGTGCGCGTTTACGAGCGTGACGAATAGCCGTCGCAGACGCGGTCGACGTGGTACGTGATGATCGCGTCGGCCCCGGCGCGTTGGATGCTTTCGAGCGACTCGCGCACCACGCCGTCGCCGTCGATCCAGCCGTTCGCCTCGGCGGCACGCACCATCGCGTACTCGGCCGACGTCTGGTAGGCGACCACCGGCACGTCGACGGCCGCCCGCACCGCGGCGATCACGTCCAGATACGGCCCGGCCGGCTTGACCATCACGAGGTCCGCCCCCTCGGCCACATCGAGCCGTGCTTCCCGCACGGCTTCGTCGACGCCGCGCCGCGGGTCCATCTGGTAGGTGCGGCGGTCGCCGAACGCCGGGGCCGAATCGGCCGCGTCGCGGAAGGGGCCGTAGAACGCGCCGCTGTACTTCACGCTGTAGCTGAGGATGGCGCGGTCGCCGAAGCCCGCCTCGTCGAGCGCCGCGCGGATCGCGCCGACCATGCCGTCCATCGAACCGCTCGGGGCGATCCAGTCCGCCCCCGCCCGCGCGTGGCTCACCGCCTGCTGGCCTAACCGCGCGAGCGTGGCGTCGTTGTCGACGGTGACGGGCACCTCGCCCCGCAGCGGCCCGCAGTGGCCGTGATCGGTGTACTCGCAGAAGCATAGGTCCGTGATCGCCACCATTGGGTTCTCCCGCCGCTTCATCTCGCGGAGGAGCTGGCACACCACGTTCGCCCCCTGCAACGCTTCGCTACCGAGGGAATCTTTGCGTTCGCTGTCGATTACGCCGAAGACCAGGAACGCCGGCACGCCTTTGTCCGCCAGGCCGTCGAGCCAGTTCGCGGCATCCTCGACGGGGCGTTGGAAGACGCCGGGCATGGAGGCGACCTCGCGCTTCTGCCCCTCGGTGACGAACACCGGCGCGATCAGGTCGCTCGGCGAGACCGCGACGCGCTCTAACATGCGGCGCACGCTCGGGGAGCTACGCAGCCGGCGCGGGCGGACCTGCGGGAAGCGACCGTCGGAAGGCGTGGCGTTCACCCGGCAACCGTAGCCGCCGGTACAATGGCGGCGTATGGCCGGCGGATCCGTGCAGTTCATCCTCGGCCGGGCGGGCAGCGGCAAGAGCGCGCGCCTTCGCGACGCGATCGTCGCCCGCCTGATGGCCAAGCCACTGGGGCCGCCGCTCGTGCTGCTGACCCCGCCGCAGGCCACCTTCGAGCACGAGCGCCTCTTCGCCAACGACAGCGGCCTTCTGGGCTTCGCCCGCTTGCGCGTGGTCGACGTCGACGCGCTCGGCGATCTGCTCCTGCGCGACGCGGACCAGCCCGCCGCCGCCGCCGTCACGCCGCTCGGCCGGCAGCTCATGCTCGGCCACCTGCTGCGCGAGCTCGGCGACCGCCTGGGCTACTTCCGCGCGGCCGGCCGACACGCGGGGACCGTCGTCGAGATCGACCGCGCCCTCGCGGAACTGGAGCAGGCCGGCACTTCCCCCGGCGACGTGCTGGACGACCTTGCCAACGAAGAGAACGACCTTGCCGCCAAGCTCCGCGACCTCACGCTGATCGGCGACGCCTACGGCAAGCTGCTTGGCGACCGCCTCGACGCCGGCCGCCGCGCCCAAGCTCTCCTCGACGCGGCCGCCACGTGGCTGCCGGCCCGAACTGCCGAACTGTTCGTCGACGGCTTCGGCGAAGTCGGGCCCGTCGAGCGACGCCTCATTGTGGCCCTCGCGTCGGCAGGAGCGACGGTGCAAATCGCGTTGACGCTCGACCCCGACGAGCCCGAGGACGCGGCCGATTCCCTCTTCGCCGGCGCGGCCGAAAGCCACCGGCGGTTGCGGGCCGCGTGCCTGGCGGCGCGCGTTCGGGTCGAGCCGCCCGTCCTGCTTGCGGAGCGGCCGCGGTTCAGGGCACCCGCGTTGTCATTGATCGAGCGCGACTTCACCAACCCGAGGCCGGGCCGCTTCACAGGCGACAGTTCGGCCGTTCAATTGATCGACGCGCCGACCGCCGCCGCCCAGGCCGAGGCCGCGGCGCGTCAGGTGAAAACATGGACGCGGCAAGGCCTTCGCCTGCGCGAGTGCGCGATTCTCTACCGTGCCGGCGACGTTCACGCCGACGCGGTGCTGGCGGCGCTGCGCGACCACGGACTGCGCGGCTTTGCCGACCGCCGCAGGCCGGCACAGCACGGGCCGGTCGTCCGCTTCGCGCGCAGCCTGCTGCGCGTCGCCGCCTTCGGCTGGCCCAATGACGCGGCCTTCGCCCTCTTCAAGAGCGGCTTGGCCGGGCTCGACGCGAACGAGGTCGATTTGCTCGAAAACTTTGTCCGCGATCGCCGCATTCGCGGCCGGCGCATGTGGACGCGGGACGAGCCGTGGACGGGCGTGCCGCGCAACGTTGCCGACGAGGAAGGGTTGGCCGTGCAGTCGGAGGACGCCGCCGTGGCCGACCGCCTGCGCCGCCGCGTGCTGGCATTTGTCCAGCCGCTGGCGGCCGTGCTGAACGGGCTGGATCGGCCAATAGGGGAGCAGGTCGCGGCGCTGCGCAAGGCAATCGAAACGGCCGGGGCGGGCGAGCGGCTCGCCGCCTGGATCGCCGCTGCCGAGGTTACTGGCGACGTGGAGGCGGCCGCCGATCATCGTCAGGCGTGGGCGGCGCTGATCGAACTGCTCGATCAAACCGACACGCTGCTCGGCGACACCGTTGCGAGCGGCCGCGCGTTCGCCCGGACGATCGAGTTCGGCCTCGATCAGCTCACCTTCGCCGTCGCCCCGCCGACGCGCGACGCGGTCACGGTGGGCAGCGTCGACCGCGTCGTCCTGCCGCCGGGCCGATGCCGGGCGTGCGTGGTGATTGGCCTGAACGACGGCGAGTTCCCCGCCCAACGCGACGCCGCCAACGTGCTCGGCGACGATGATCGCCGCCGGCTACGCGACCGCGCGGTGGACGTGGAGATCGGCGACGCCGAGCGGCAACGGCGCGAGCGCTCGTTGGCGTACCGCGCGTTCACGCTCGCCTCCGAACGCCTGACGCTGATCCGCAACACGAGCGACGACGCCGGCCGCGCGACGCTCGCGTCGCCGTTCTGGCACCACGTGCAAACGCTGCTCCACGCGGAGGTCGAGCACGTGCCGAGCGGCCCGACGCCCGCGGCGTTGGCGGCGTCGCCCCAGGCGGTCGTGTCGGCCGCACTCGCGTGGGCGCGCGGCGAGGCCGACCCCGAGGATCCGGACGCCGCCGCGTACGCGGTTGTCGCCGACGACCCGCCGCCGGCGCTCGACCGCCTGCTGGCGCAGGCGTGGCCGGCGCTGTCGTACGCGAACGACCCGGCGCTGCGCGAGGCGACGCGCCAGTCGCTCCTGGGCGACGCGCTGTCGACCAGCGTCAGTCGCCTCGAGACCTTCGCCGCCTGCCCGTTTCGCCACTACGCGGCGCACGTGTTGAAGCTGCGGCCTCGGCCCGACGACGAGGCGACGCCGCGCGATCTGGGCATCGTCGCGCACGGCGTGTTAGAGCGGTTGGTGAGCGAGGTGATCGCCGAGCAGCTCGATTTAATCGCCGATCCCGACGCCGCCTACGCCGCCCTGCCGGCCTTGGCCGAGGAGGTGGCGACGCGCCTGCGCGACGGCGTGCTGCACCGCGACGCGCGGGGGCAATACCTGATCGGCCGCGTCGAGCGCACGCTCGAACGCGTGCTCGCCGGCCAGCGTGCGGCCCTGTCGCTGGGCAACTTTCGGCCGTGGAAGACGGAGTTGACGTTCGGCGGGCAAGACGGGCTGCTTCCGCCGCTATCGCTCGCCACGCCCGACGGCCGCCGCGTCGACCTGTACGGCCGCATCGACCGCGTCGATCTCGCCCCCGAGGGGCAGGCGGCGGTTGTGGTCGACTACAAGGCCGTCGGCCGCGACGTGCAGCTTCGGATGAACGACGTCCGTCACTGCCTGGCGTTGCAATTGCTGACCTACCTGCTCGTCCTGCGGGAGCACGGCGGCCGCCTCGCGTCGCCCGCGCCGCAGCCGATGGCCGGGCTGTACGTGAAGCTGCTGCGCGGGCTCGACAAGGACGACCCCGACAAGGCCCCCGCGCCCGAGGACGCGACCTTCGACCTGCGCGTCAAGCCGCGCGGCGTGATCGACATCGACTGCGTGCCGTGGCTCGACCGGCAGTTTCACGACCCCGACGGCGAGCACCTGCCGCCGGGTCGCAGCGACGGCTGGGCCATCAACATCAAAAGGGACGGCGAGCCGTACGCGACCGGCACCGACATCGTGATGAGCGAGACGTTCGACGATTTGCTCGACTTCGTGCGCCTGCAGGTGCGCGAGCTCGCGGCGGGCATCCTCGACGGGGACATCGCGGTGCGCCCCTATCGCATCGGCCGGCGAACGCCGTGCGCGCACTGCGAGTTTCGCAGCGTCTGCCGGCACGAGCCGAGCGTGAATGGCTACGTGCAACTCACGACCGCCCGCGAGAGCGACCCGATGGATGCCATCGCCAAGGGTGCCGAGCGACAACGCCAAGCCGAAAGGACCGCCTCATGCCCGGCGTAACGTGGACGCCCGAGCAGCGGGACGGCGTGCGGAGCATCGGGCGGTCGCTCGTGGTCAGCGCCGCCGCCGGCAGCGGCAAGACGGCCGTGTTGGCGGGCCGGTGCGTCGAGCTCGTCGCCCGCGGCGGTGTGGACGAGCGGCGCGATGCGCCCGTGGCCGCCGAGCCGTGCGACGTGGATCGGCTGCTTGTCGTCACGTTCACCAACCTCGCCGCCCGGCAGATGCGCGAGCGGATCTCGGCCCGGCTAAGAGAGGCCGTCGAAGCCGCGCCGGCGGCCGAGCGTGAACGGCTGCAACGCCAGATGTCGCTGCTGCCGACGGCGGAAATCAACACGCTGTCGAGTTTCTGCGCCCGCCTCGTGCGCCGGCACTTCAACGCCGCGGGCGTCGATCCGGCCTTCGCGGTGCTCGACACCGACCAGGCGCGGCTGCTCCAACGCGAGGCCGCCCGCGACGCGATCGAGGCGGCGCTGGCGGAGGACGACGACGGCCGGTTCGTCTCGCTGCTCGACGATCACTTCGACGGCAACGACGCGGGCGTCCTGCCGGTGTTGCTCGCGATCCACCAGACGCGCAACAGCCTTGTCGACCCGAACGGTTGGCAGCGGAGTTTTCTCGAAGGGTTCGACGCCTTCGCGAACGGCCGGGAGGACACGGCCCTGGACCGGGCCGCGCTCGCCGCGGCGTCGGCGGAGGCAACGGCGGTGCTCGCCCACGCGCAGGCCCTGCGCGCGGTGGCGGCGTCGGTCGAGGAGCCGAAGCTGGCGAAGCTCGCCCACTACGCCAAAGGCTGGGTCGATCAGGCCGAAATCATTGTGGCGGCCGTCGCGAAGGGGGAGGTCGACCGGGCGCGGGAGCTTCTAAAAGAGAAGGCCGCCCGCGCTCCGGGCGCGTCGGACGCGGTGCCGGGCAAGGTCGAGCTCGCCGCCGCACTCAAGGTCGTGCGCGATCCGCTGAAACCGGACGGCCCCATCGCGTCGCTGCTGGACTTCGACGACGACGCCGCCCGCGCGGCCGTCGCGAGCACGCTCGATCCGACGCGGCGCCTGCTCGAACTGCAAGGCGACTTCGAACGCCGCTACGCCGAGCGGAAGGAGGTCCTGCGCGGCCTCGACTTCGGCGACATCGACCGCTTGGCGTTGCGCCTGCTCGACGCCGACCCCGCCGCCGACGATCCGCAGCCGACGGCGATCGCGCGCCTCTGCCGGGAGCGGTTCGCGCACGTGCTCGTGGACGAGGTGCAGGACATCAACGCCCTCCAGGATCGCCTGCTCCGCCTGCTGTCACGCGACGGCGACGCCGAGGGCGCGGGGCCGCCCAACCTGTTCTGCGTGGGCGACGTGAAGCAGAGTATTTACCGCTTTCGTCTGGCCGAGCCGCGCATGTTTCTCGACCGCTTGCGCGACGCGGACGGCGCGCGGGCGCGGCGGATCGACCTACAACGCAACTTCCGCAGCCGCCCGCCGCTGCTGGAGGCGATCAACGCGGTCTTCCACAATCTGCTTGTCGGTGGCGGGACCGAGATCGACTACGCCGACCGCCACGCGCTGCGGCCGGACCCGGCGTATGCGACTGTGCCCGAAGGTGGCTTCGGCGGGTCGCCGATCGAGGTCCACGCGCTCGACGAGGACGCCGATTCGGAGGAGGGTGAGAGCGACGAGGACGCCGACGATCTCGATCGCATCGAGCGCGAGGCCGTCTTCGTCGCGCGGCGGATCGGCGAGTGGAAGCACGCGGGCAGAACGGTGCTCGACGAAGCCGGAGAGGCGGTTCCGTTGGACTTTCGTCACGTCGCGGTGCTCATGCGCTCGCAGAAGTTCAACAGCGAGCGGTTCGCGGCATCGCTGCGGCGTGAGGGCGTGGCGTGCCACGCGGAGGTCGGCACGGGGTTTTTCGCCGCGAGCGAGGTGCGCGACGTGGTCACGCTGCTGCGGGCGATCGACAATCGCCGGCAGGACGTGCCGATGGCGGCGTTGCTGCGCAGCCCGATCAGCAACCCGCCGGCGGGCGTGGACACCGGCGACCTGCTGGGCCGCGTCCGCCTGGCGAGCCCGGCCGAGGGCGGCGGCACGTTCTACGAGGCGGCGGTGGCGTTCGCGTCGGGCGAGGACGAGGCGGCCACTTTCGTGCAAGGCCTGCTGGCGCGGCTTGACCGCTGGCGAGACGCCGCCGGGCGGCTGCCCGTCGCCGAGTTGCTGCGCCGCCTGCTCGACGACACCGGCTACAACGTCTTCGTCAGCGGCCTGGACGACGCGGCGCAGCGCCGGGCGAACCTCGAAAGCCTGCTCGCCCGCGCGACGCGGTTCGACCGGCAACGCCGCGATGGTCTCGGGGCCTTCCTCGATTACCTGTCGGACCTCGAAGACCACGCCGAGATCGGCCAGCCGCCGGCGCTGGGCGAAGGGGAAAACGTCGTGCGCGTGATGAGCGTTCACGCGGCCAAAGGGTTGGAGTTCCCGGTCGTTTTCCTCGTCGACTGCGGCAAGCGGCACAACCAACGGACGGCCAGCGGACGGATCGTGGTCGATCGCGACTTTGGCGTGGCGATGGAGGCGGTCCACCGCGACAAACGCGTGCGGTACGACTCGCCCCAGCAGACGTTGGCGCGGCGGTCGATTCGCGAGGCGACGGCGGCGGAGGAGCTGCGCATCCTGTACGTGGCGATGACGCGGGCGAAGGAAGCGCTCGTCTGCGTCGGCCATGCGGCGGGGGCGAGGGTCGAGGCGTGGCGATCAACTACGCGCGGCCGCCCGCCGGCGGCGAGCGTGACGGCGGGCGAAAGCTTTCTCCACTGGCTGTGCACCGCCGGGTCCAAACCTCATTTGGTCGTCCGTTCGCAGCCCGCTGGAGACTTGGTGCCGGCGCAGCGGCCAACCGCGGACTCGGTGCCCCTGGCAATTCGGCGGCGCGAGACGCTTGCTGGTTTTGCAGACCAACCTGGCGCCGATGCAACCCGCGGCCGCCTGGAGCCATACGCCCACGGCGAGGCGAGTCTCGCGCCAGCGTTGGACCATCTCGCCCCACCGGCCACGCGCGATGCTCAGCCGGAACACGACAACGGCTGGTGGCGGCAGACGGCCGTCGGGGGCGAGATTCTTGCGGCCGACGAACGGTGGTTGGACACGCCGCTCCACGTCGCGGGCGCGGGAGAAGGACTCGACGCGTCGATGCTCCGCGGGTCGGTCCTGGCCCTCTGGCGACGGGCGGAGGATGGAACGCTCGCGATGCTCGATCGGGGTGACGACGCGATCGTCCGCCGCCGCGCGGCAGCGGTCGAGCGGGTGGCCGGCGAGTCGCTGGCGCGGCTGTACCGGCTGGACGTGGAGAATCGCAAGGTCGCGGAGGTCGTGCCAATCCGAAACAGCCGATAACATGGAGGCAGGCCCCCGCCGGCGGTGGCGCCGCGTACCTGTTCAGTCGACAATGCCGTCCGCGCCCGCTCCACCCCCGCCACCCCCGACCCAACCCGCCACGCCGCAACGCGGCGCGTCGCGCCGTCCGGCCGCCCCGAAGCGACCGGCGTCGCCGCAGATCATCCACGTGGCGAAGTCGACGCCGAAAAGCCTGGTCGAACGCATCGCCGACGGCCTCGCGCTCGCCGCCTCCCGGTTCGGGCTGCGGCAAGTGCCCATCAAACTCATCGCCCTCGACCTCGACGGCACGCTGCTCGACTCGAAGAAGCGCATCAGCGCCCCGACCGTCAAGGCGCTGCGGGCGCTGCCAAAGCTCGGCGTGCGCGTGGTGATCGCCAGCGCCCGGCCGCCGCGGAGTTGCCGGGCGATCTACGACGGCCTCGGGCTCGACACCTGGCAGATCAACTACAACGGTGCCCTGATCTGGGACCCGGCCAAGGGCAAGGCCGTCAAGCATTGGCCGATGCGCGGCGAGCTCGTCTGGCAGATGGTGAAGCTGGCACGCGCGAGCGTGCCGAACGTGCAGGTGGCCGCCGAGGTGATCGACCGCTGGTTCACCGACCGCCACGATCCCTACCGCACGACCGTGACCGGCAAGCTGTTTAGGCCCGACGTGGTCGCCCCGCTGGAGCAGTGGGCCCAGCAGTCGACGACGAAGCTGATGTTCCTTGCCGAGCCACGTAAGGTCGCGCGGATTCGCGAGGCGTTGCGGGCGAAGTTCCCGCAGAAGGTGAAGGTCGTCCACGCCGACCCGGACCTCGTGCAGGTGATGAGCGACGCCGCCGGCAAGGACGTGGCGTTGCGGATGGTCACCGAGCACTACGGCATCGACCGCCGCCACACGCTGGCGGTGGGCGACGCGGTGAACGACCTCGACATGCTCCGCGCCGCGGGCGTGGGCATCGCGGTCGCCAACGGCTGCGACGAGTGCAAGGCCGCCGCGCGATGGGTGGCGCCCAGCAACGACGACCACGGCGTCTACGAGGCGGTGCTGAAGTTCGTGCCGAAGGTCCGCCCCATGCTGTCGAGTCGCGACCTGCGCCCGCCGCGCCGCGCGTAGTGCGGTGCGGAGGCCACGCCTCGCACCGCTTGTTGCGAAGCGGCCTTCAATCCCGCACAATCGACGCGACCCGCCCCGCCTCGCCCGCACCGCCCATGCCGCAGCCGGCCCCCGCCACGCCAGTTCCCCAGCCGGTTGCTCGCCCGACGCCCTCGCAGCCGTCGTCGACAAAGTCGTCGCCGTCTCAAGCGAAGCCGCAGCCCGCCCACGGGCCAAGGCGGCGCCCGTCGCCCCGGCCGGTCGGCGCCAACGGCGATGGCTACGACACCTTCGCCCGCGACGAGCTTGCGCGCGTGCTAAGTCACTTCGACATCGGCATCATCGACGCCCTCGACGACTTCCCCCGCGGCAGCCGGCGGGCGCCCAAGCTCGTCATCAAGACCCACGACGGCCGTTACCTCCTGAAGCGCCGCGCGCGCGGCAAGGAGGACCAGACGAAGGTCGCCTTCTGCCACGACATCCAGAACGCCCTGGCGGCCAAGCAGTTCCCGCTGCCGCACCTGATCCCCACGCGCGACACCGGCGGGTCCATGCTCGTGCTGGACGAGGGTGTCTACGAACTCTTCGAGTTCATCCCTGGCGAGTCGTACAACCAAAGCCTCGAAAGCACCTTCGACGCCGGCCGAGTGCTGGCGCTCTACCACAAGCTGCTCGAAGATTTTGAGAGCCCCTTCAACCCGCCGCGCGGCAGCTACCACGGCGCGGACGCGGTCGAAAAGGGGTTCGATCGCGTGCTGCGGCACTTCTCCAACCGCAAGGAGATCACCGGTACCTGCCGGTTCCTGCTCGACTCTTACAAGCACGCCCGCGACAGCGCCAACGATGCCGGGCTCGGCCAGTGGCACGACCAGGTCGTCCACGGCGACTGGCATCCCGGCAACATGCTCTTCCGCAGCAAGAAGGTCATCGCCGTCATCGATTACGACTCCGCGAGAACGCTGCCGCGCGTGATCGACTCGGCCAACGGCGCGCTGCAATTCAGCATCCTCGGCGGCGGCGACGACGTGGCGAAGTGGCCCGATTACCTGGATGAAAGCCGGTTCAAGCGCTTCCTGCGCGGCTACGACGAGGTCAACATGCTCAGCGAGGCCGAGCTGCGGGCCACGCCCTGGCTGATGATCGAGGCGCTGATCGCCGAGGCCGTCTTTCCAATTGCCGCGACGGGGCAGTTTGGCAAGCTGGAGGGGGCCGGCTTCCTGAACATGGTGCAGCGCAAGGTCGTCTGGCTGCAAAAGAACTCCGATCGCCTCATCGGGCTCGTGGGAGAGTGACGCCACCCCCGCACCCCACCACCCCCGCCACCCCGCGCCCGCCCTACCGTTGCCCATGCGGTCGTCGTGCCTGATCGTGATCGCCCTCCTGCTCGCGACGCGGCTCGCGGGCGCCGGGCCGATCGACTTGGCGGCGCAGGTCGAGGCACTCTCGTCGCCCGATCCGGCCGAACGCCAAGCCGCCGGCGAGGCGTTGCGGGAACTGTCCCCAGGGGACCTTCCCGCCCTGCGCGATGCCGTCGCCGCTCTGCCCGAGCCGCGCCCGTCGCGCATCGAACTGCCGTTGCGCCGCGCGGTACGCTACGCCCACCTCAGCGCCGCCAGGGATCGGGCGAGCCGGCAACTGTTCGAGACGTTCGACATGGCCCGCCCCTTCCTGGGCGTGCAGGGCCTGCTCGACATCTGGGAGGACATTCGCCTCGACTTCGAGACGAGCGCGGCGTGGCTTCGGGGCAGCGATCCCGGTTTGGCCGAGACGGGGTTCGTGATCCGAACGACGCTCGATGGCTTCCCCGCTGCGCCGGCATTGCGGCCGGGCGACGTGATCGTTTCGATCACCGTGTCTCGGCGGCAAGACGGTCCGGTTGCCGGCGTGGGTCTGGCATGGTCGAAGCTCTGGCCGGTCAGGCACTACAACGACCTTCGCGACGCGATTGGCGACGCCGCGCCGTTCGACGTCATCCGTGTGCGCGTGCTGCGCGGCGGGCGTTTCGCCGAACATTCCATCCGCCTCGCCGCCGGCGCGCCCGACGACATCCGCGGGTGGGGCTCGGCCCAATCCGCCGCCCGGTCCACGGCGGAGTCGGAGTGGAACGACCAGTTCGCCCCGCTGTTCGCTAACGAATAAAGCAGCTTCCATCTTCATTCACCGGCGGTAGCCGCGGACCTTGATCCGCGCTTGAATCGACGGCTGGTGTCAGACACGCGGAGCAAGCTCCGCGGCTACCGGGGGAGTGACGCGGGACATCGTGACGCGAGCCGACCTTAAGATTGGCCGCGATGACTCACGCGGCCTGGTTCAGATCGTCGTTCAGATCGATGCCGAAGAGGCGATCGAAGATCGTGGTCGACGCGCTGACTTCACGCTCGACCGGAGCGCGGTCGAACGAGAGGATGGCCGGCAGGCGAGCCTCCGACGGACGGTCGAAGAGTGGCGTCGGCGCCGACGGGACGGGCTGCGTGGGCTTGACCGAATCGGCTTCGACGACCAGGTGGTTCTCGCCGCCGGTGCCGCCCCAGAGGATGTCGTAGCCGGGGCCGCCATCGAGATAATTCGAGGCGCGGTTGCCACTGAGGCGGTCGTCGCCCGCGCCGCCGACGGCATGTTCGACGCTGCCGGCCACGCGGTCGGTGCCGCCGCGGCCGTCGTCGGAGGTGCCGCCGCCGAGGACAACGCTCACCGGTTCATCGGCGGCGTTGGCGGAGTAGTCAACGGTGTCGTTGTCACCGCGCCCGCCGACGATCTCGTCGTTGCCGCGGCCGCCGACGAGGTGGTCGTTGCCGGCGCTGCCCTCGATCAGATCGTCGCCGTCGCCGCCGTCGAGGTCATCGTTGCCGCGCATGCCGAAGATGCGGTCGTTGCCGGCCCCGCCGCGAACCACGTCGTGGCCGGTGCCGGCCATCACGCGGGCGGTGCCGTAGTGCGTGCGGGAGAGCCTGGAGAAGTCGACTACGTCGTCGCCACCGCCGGCGTGGATCAGGATGCCGCGGGCGTCGAACGTGCCGCGGCTGACGCCGTTGAGCATCACCTCGATGTCGTTGTCGCCGCTGGGCAGCAACTCGATCGTGTCGGCACGGTTCGAACCGTACACCTCGAGCACGCCGCCGTTGAGCCGGACCGGATCGCTCGCGGCGGCCGCGGCGGCGTCATCGACGTCGACCTCGCCCCGCACGATCGTCTCGCCCCCTTCGCCGTCGTCGACGAGCAGCGTGTACGGCTGCATGCCGGCGAGGTCGAAGCTGCGGTCCACCACGAGTTTGCCGTCGGAGCCGACCTGCCCCGTCGTGCTCGTGCCGTCGTGCCAGTCGATGACGTAGCGCAGGCCCGCGAGATCGTCGGCATTGGCGTCGCTGACGCGCAGGATGTGCTGGCGCCCCGTGGTGCCGTCGACCTTCTCGGGCAGGCCAACATCGACCTTCGGGTTCGCGTTATGCACCCGCACGGCGCCGACCTTCGTGGTCGTGCGGCCAAGCGAGTCGGTTGCGACGAGGGTGACGGTGTGTTGACCGCCCGTGGCGAAGGTGTGGTCGACGGTTCGGCCGGTGGCGGTCGTGCCGTCGCCGAAGTCCCAGGAGAAGCTGTTGGGCTTACCGGCGAGGCTGACGGCGGTGAAGGTGGTTTCGGTCTTCTGCTCGATGCGATCGCTTACGAGGAAGTCGACGCGCGGCGCAGCACTGATATCGGGCGCGTCGCCGGTGGCAACGCTCGTTCCGGTTGGCTGACTGATAACGAGATCGGGCACGCGGTCGCCGTTGGCGTCCGTTGCCAACAGTTCGGCCGCGGCGCCCGCGACCGACAGCGTCGCAACCGGCCTCGCAACGGCGCCGCCCTCGGCCGGCATCGCGTGGACCGCAATCTTGCCGTCGCCGTGGCCGAGCACCATCACCGGCACGCCGGCGGCGGTGTCATGAAAGGCGGTGAAGCTCGCGAGTTCGCCGTCGCCGGGCACGGCGGTGCCGCCGTCGCGCGAGAGGGCGTTGCCGTCGAGCGTCCAACGGTACAGTTGCGTCTCGCCACCGGTGTTGCGGACGGCGGCGATTGCGTCGCGCGTGCCGTCGCCGTCGGAGTCGAAGGCGATCAACTTGCCCCGGAGCGTTGTAACGGCCTCGCCGGTGCGAACCTGCATCGTGTTGTTCGGCTGCACCTCGAAGAGCGCCGAGACGAAGCCCGAGCCGCCGAAGTAACGCGGCAGGAAGAGCTCGTCGCGCCCGTCGCCGTCGAGGTCGCCGACGGCGGCGCTGGCGGGGTTCACGGCGCGATCGACGGCCAGGCGAGTGGGCGAGGAGAAGTTGCCGTTGCCGTCGTTCCAGGCGAAGGCGATGTGCCGGGTGAAGGTGTAGTTGCCGCCGACCGTTTCTTCGGCGAAGTCGCCGAAGGCGGCGTCGAGGTCGCCGTCGCCGTCGAAGTCGCCCAAACGCAGGCCGTCGGCGTTGAGGCCAACCTGCGCGGCGTTGGGCAGCAGGGAGGCGATTGTGCCGTCGAAGGTGACGACGAGCAGTTCGCCGTCGGCGAGGCCGATCACGTCGTCGATGCCGTCGCCCGTGACGTCTCCGGCGGCGGTGCTGTAGAGCGAGCCGGCGGTCGCGTAGAGGTTGGCGGTATCGCCGTTTGCGCCGCCGAAGCGGGCGGTGCCGCGGTCGACGAGGTCGAGCACGCCGTCGTCGTTGAAGTCGCCGACGATCAGGGCGGTGTCGCTCCCCCCGCCGCCGACCGCCTCGGGGTCGGCGTAGCTGGCGAAGACACCCTCGGGAACGGTGGTCAGCATGCGCCGTTGCTCCAGCGGCTCGAACGACGCGGTGGGCGTGACGTGCGACGGGACGGTTTGGTGCATCTTCTCGTTCATGGCGGTTCCTTCAACGGGCGGCTGCGGCGCGGGGCCAGCTTTGACCTCGCATTCATCCGGCCGCGTGGCAAGCTGCGCCGCGCGAACTCGGACCCGCCGCGCATCGACGCGGCCGCGCTGCCACTTGGCAGACGCGGCCGCTATGGGACCTCGAAGGCGTTGAAGATTTCAGACGCCGACTACACCGTCACGTCCAGCGCGTAGCCGACGGTGCTCTCGTTGCCCGTCAGATCGCGGACGCCCGGCGCGATGCGGGCGCGGTAATCGCCGCCGGGCAGCAGGCCGTCGAAGGCGAAGCTCACGCGGAAGGTGGCCGGGTCGTACGCGAACTGGAAGTCGCCGGAGGTGTACGTGATGCCGGTCGTCTTGTTTCGCACCTTCAGCAGACCCGCGAGCGAGTTGGGATCGATCGCCTCGCTGAAGACCAGCGACAGCGTGTGGCGGCCGTTCTGGATCGCGAGCGTCAGCGGGCCCGCGGTCGGCGGCGTGGTGTCGCCGGAGTCGTTCCCGCCGTCGTCGTCCCCACCGTCATCGCCGCCGCTGTCGCTGCCGTCGTACGTGAAGTCGAGTGGGTAGCCGATTGGGGTGGCGTTGCCGGCCAGATCGAGCACACCGGGGGGAATGCGAGCGCGATACTCGCCCTGCGGCAACGGATCGGCGCCGACGTAGACGAAGCGTGCCGTGAAGGTGGCGGCGTCGTACTCGACCCGGAAGTCGCTCGCGGGGAAGCTCCGCGACAGCGTCTGGTTGCGCACCTTCAGGATGCCCTCGAGCGACGCCATGTCGATGGCTTCGCTAAAGGTAAGCGCCAGGGCCTGCCCGTCAGAATTGGAGATGAACCGCAGCGGCGTGGCAGTCGGCGGCTCGGAATCGTTGTCGTCCCCACCGCCATCGTCGCCACCATCGTCGCCGCCGTCGTCATCGGCGGCGTAGGCGAAGTCGGTGGCGTAGCCGATGGCCGTCGCGTTGCCGGCCAGATCGAGCACGCCGGGCGCGAGACGGGCGCGGTACTCGCCGTCGGCAAGGGCGTCGGTGCCCACGTAGGTGAACCGGACTGTGTTCGTCGCCGCATCGAACGCGACGTCGAAGTCGCTTGGGTTGACATTTTGCCCGATGGTCTTGTTGCGCACCTTCAACAGCCCGAGCAGATTGTCGGTTTGCACGGGCTCATCGAACGTGATTTCTAAAGAAAACGCACCGTCGCCATCGTAGTTCAGGCCCTCAGGGGCGACGGGCGGGGCCGTGTCGTTGTCGTCGCCCGAGATGGTGAAGACTTCGGTGTAGCTGCGCTTGATCGAGTTGCCGGCGAAATCCTGCACCAAGCCTGGGGCGCGGAACTCGGCGGCGTAGGTTCCGGCCGGCAGTGGCGCGCCGGTCCAAGTCCAGACGGCCCCCTGCGTCTGCGGGTCGTATGTGGCGACGAGCGCGTTGGGCAGGTAGCTCGAGCCCGCCGCGGCCGGCCGGAGGCGCATGGCGCCATCGACCGACTCGGGAATGATGTCCTCGCTGAATCGAGTGGCCACGCGTAGGGCGCTGGTGTCGTCGGACGACGGCGCGGTGATGACCAGCCCGGAGGTGGCCGGAGCCCGCTCGTCAATGCGCCAGGCGTTGGCGTCCTTGAGGGCGTCGAGGAAGTAGTAATCGCCCCAGCTCGTGCCGTGGTCGCGTTGGTCGGGCTTCCAGCCGACGCGGGCGCTGTGGCGAAGCACGCTTCGCTCGGGGCCGGTTGTCGCGAGGTAGTGATCGGAGGAGAGTTGCCGCAGCGTGTCGAGCGCGGCCGCCCGGTAGGCGGCGGCCTTGGCGGGGGAGATGCCCGCCTCGTCCCGCAGCGCGGCTGGCAGGTCAGCGAGCTTCGCCATCGCGTTGGCGGCGATGGCGGCTGCGGAAGAATCCTTGAAGTCGTCGGGCGCGTCGAAGTCCCATCGGGGCACGCGGTCCTCGGCCGGGACGTGCGCCAGCCACCAGTCGGCGACGTTGGCGGCCACGGCGGCGAACTCGGCCGCGACGCCCGGTTCGATGTCGGCCACGCCGTGCGTCCGCTGCGCCAGCTCCGCAAAGCTGAGAATCGCCCACGCCTGGCCGCGCGACCAGACGCTTTCGTCGGCGTAGCCCTGGTGCGTCTCGCGGCTGACGGACGCGCCGGTGTCGCCGTCGAGGTAGACCCACTGCGAGGTCGAGCCATCGGGCCGCACGTTGTGCTGGGCGACGGCACGGGCGTGGCGAACGGCGCGCTCGCGGTAGAGCGCCGCCGTCGCGGGCGCGTCCGACTCCAGAATTCTGGCCGACTCCAAGGTGGCGAGCAGGTCGTAGTTCTGGTCGATCAGGATGCCGTGCGTCGCGCGGGGGTCGTCGCTGCGGCTGGTGCGCCATGTCGTGGCGTAGCTACCGGCGGTTTCGTTCCAAAGCGCCTGCTTCTCCGCGGCCGCGGTGTTGATGTAAGACTGCGTCTCCCCGAGCAGGTAGCCGGTGTAGTTGCGGCTCTCCATGTCGTACAGCAGCTCGGCGACGCCGGGCATCGTGCGGTAGCCGATGTCATCGGCCGGCGTCGTGCGTGACAGGGCCATCTCCACCGCCCACTCGCGCGCCTCGACGTTCCAACCCCAGTCATCCGGCCCTTCCGATAACGCCCAGGCCATGCCCGAGGTGAAGCCGGCGGTCCAGGCGTAAATGCCGGCAAGCTTCCACGCGCCGGTCGCCTGGTCCGTGTAGTCGAGCGTCGTCACGGTGTCGATCGCCGACAGCGACTGCCCCACTTGGGCACGGGCGAAGCCGACGGCGTTGCGCAGGGCATCGCCCGCGTAGGCGTCCGGGTCGTGCGGGAAGATCTCGGCATAGTACCACGACCCGCCCGAGTGTTCGCCGACGGTTGCGAGCGTCAG
Organism: Tepidisphaeraceae bacterium; assembly: GCA_965214125.1. Lineage (GTDB taxonomy): Bacteria > Planctomycetota > Phycisphaerae > Tepidisphaerales > Tepidisphaeraceae > CBDCBA01. Next base: position 100,664 of record CBDCBA010000003.1, on the reverse strand, counting down.
ATTGCCGTCCGTGACGGTCGCGACGGCGTACAGCTCGGCTGTCAGGGTCGCGCTGCCGCCGTACATCTGCGTCGGCACGCCCTCCACCTCCACGTTGCCCCAGTCCGAGAACGGGGCCACCACCAGCCGCACCGCGTAGGTGCCGGCGGCGACCTCCACCTCGAAGGCGTTGTCGTCGCCGGGGTAGATGAACGTGCTCAGCGGGTTCTGCCCGTCGCCGACGCTTCCGTTGTCAACGAGTTCCGGCCGCGTCCAGCCGAGGGCGCGGTCACCGTACAGGTCGGGCCGCGGGCCGTAGCCGTCCAACGCCGCCGGCACGAAGCCGGGCGGCGTCGCGACGAGGTCCGCCTGGAAGTTCACGCGCAGCGGCGCGGTGAGCGTCAGGTCCGCCGTCGCCAACAGCCGCCGGGGTTCGAGCCCCTCCACCCACGCGATGTTCTTCATGTGTGCCGAGAATAGCACGCCCGAAATACGCGAACAAGATTCCGGGTTCCACGCTGATAAAAATCTTCCAAAGCCGTCGAGGCTGGCCGGTTCACGGGGTTTCCGGGCGAGTGCCGGCCGCCACCTCGTCCGGTGCCAGCAGGGCCAGCACGTTCTCGACCGGCACGCACTGCTTCCAGACCATTTGCAGGTTCTGCGGCCCGCGCTCGTCGTCGGTGTCGTAGTAGACGCTGTTGGTGCTGCTGACCAGACCGATCACGTTGCCGGCGGCGTCGAGGACCGGGCCGCCGCTGGAGCCGCGGGCGTAGTCGGCTGTCACCGTCATCCACGGCGTGTTGTCTTGCAGATAGCGGCGGGAGACGATGCCGTTCGTCAACGCGAAGTAGCGGCCGTCGGGGTTACTCAAGACCCAGGCGGCTTGGCCCGTCGCGCTGGCGGCGGCGAGTGGGAGCGCGGGGACCGGGGCATTGTTGCCGTCCTGATCGACCGGGTCGACGCGAACGATCGCCACGTCCGCCCGCTCGTTGGCGGCGAGCACCTCCTTCAAGGCGAACGTGCGGCCGGACGGGAGCATAGCGAACAGCGCCCGCTGGCCGTCGGCGTCGCTGGCGAGCACGTGGTGGTTCGTCACGAGCACGCCGTCGGCCGCGATGAAGAAACCGCTGGCGGCGTTGGTGTGCCAGTTGTCGCAGTTCGGGCACTTGTACGCCGACCCGACGAGCGCCACCGCCTCGCGGGCCTGCTTGTACAGCGCCGGCCCGGCGACTGGATCGGCTTGAACGGCCGGAAGATCGGAGAGCGTCGCCCGCTTGCGATCCAGCCCGGCCTGCAACTGCTCGGGCGTCGCCACCTCGCGGCCGGCGTCGGCGGCGAGCATCTTGTCGGCCGCGTCGCGCAGCAGGGACGCGAGGCGCTCGTCGTCGACCCAATCGCCTCGCTCCGCCGCCACCTTTGGCTCGACCGCAACATGCCGCGTCGCCGCCGTACAAGCCAAGGCCGAGCCTGGCCGCTGAAACGCCGTCTCGGCTTGCGTCGCGCACCCGCCCGTTACGGGGAGAAGCAGAGCCGAACACGCGAGCATCGCGGTGGTCTTTCGAATCGTGGAGCCACGGAGTCGGGCGACTTGCATCGGTGCAGCGTACCAGAAGTGACGACGCCGCCCCCGCTTGCGGCAGGGGCGGCGGCGGTACACCAAACTGTTCATCCGAAGCGCCCGCTTCCGCGGGCGGCTAACAACGGAGCGGGCTTGCACGCACCCATCAAGATAGTTGCCCTAGCCCTTCTTGCTCTTCTCGATCGCCTCGTCGAGTCCGCCGACGTAGCGGAAGTTCTGCTCGGCCACGTCGTCGGCTTCGCCGTTGAGAATGCGCTCGAAACTCGTGATCGTCTCCTCGAGCCCCGTGTAGTTGCCGCTGATGCCCGTGAAGACCTCGGCCACGAAGAACGGCTGGCTGAAGAAGAGCTCGATCTTGCGGGCGCGGCCGACGGTCAGCTTGTCCTCTTCGCTCAGCTCGTCGATGCCGAGAATGGCGATGATGTCCTGCAAATCGCGGTAACGCTGGAGCATCGTCTGCACCTTGCGGGCCACGTCGTAGTGACGCTGGCCGACGATCTGCGGGTCGAGGGCGCGGCTGTTGGACGCGAGCGGGTCGACGGCCGGGTAAATGCCCTTCGAGGCGATCGCACGCTCAAGGTAGATGAACGAATCGAGGTGGGCGAAGGCGTTCGCCGGGGCCGGGTCGGTTGGGTCGTCGGCCGGCACGTAAACGGCCTGCACCGACGTGATCGCCCCGCTCTTGGTCGAAGTGATCCGCTCCTGCAACTCGCCCATCTCGGTCGCCAGCGTCGGCTGGTATCCGACGGCCGACGGCATGCGACCGAGCAGGGCCGACACCTCCGAGCCCGCCTGCGTGAAGCGGAAGATGTTGTCGATAAACAGCAGCGTGTCCGCACCGCTCTCGTCGCGGAAGTACTCGGCCATCGTCAGAGCGGCCAGAGCGACGCGGAGGCGGGCGCCGGGCGGCTCGTTCATCTGGCCGAAGACCATCACGGTCTGATCAATCACGGTCTTGCCCGTGTCGCCGATCTTGGCCTCCTGCATTTCGAGCCAGAGGTCGGTGCCCTCGCGGGTGCGCTCGCCGACGCCGGCAAACACCGAGTAGCCGCCGTGCTCGCGGGCGATGCGGGCGATGAGTTCCTGAATGATCACGGTCTTGCCGAGGCCGGCCCCGCCGAAGAGGCCCGCCTTGCCGCCGCGGATGAACGGGGTAAGCAGGTCGACGACCTTGATGCCCGTTTCGAACACCTCGGCCTTGGGCGAGAGCTCGTCGAACTCCGGCGGCTCGCGGTGGATCGGGCGCGTGCCGCTGGCCTCGACGGGGCCGCGATTGTCGATTGGCTGGCCGAGCACGTTGAAGACGCGGCCGAGGGTCTCCTTGCCGACGGGCACGGTCACGGGGCTGCCGGTGTCGACGACCTGCATGCCGCGCGTCAGGCCGTCGGTGCCGCCTAGGGCAACCGCGCGGACCTTGTTGCCGCCCAGGTGCTGCTGGATTTCGCCGACAAGCGTCTGCTCCTCGCCCTCGAGCGTGAAGGTCACGTTGACGGCGTTGTAGATGGCCGGCAGGTGATCCTCGGGGAACTCGACGTCGAACGTCGAGCCGATGACCTGCACGATGCGGCCGATGCCCCCTGCGGTGGAGGCGTTGCGGCCAGAGGTGGCGCCGGTGGTGGGTTCGGTGGCGGTAGCGGTCATGCGGGTGCGTGCGGGGCGGGGGGCGTGCGGGGGAAAGGTCGAGGGGCGGCGATTGTACCCCGGCGATACAAGGGCTCAACCATTGGTCCGACGACTGCGCCAACGCGACCGCCGTGCGCAACCTTCGGCGATATCGAACCCGGTGACGCTCCGACATTTTTTCCCACGGCGGCTTGCAAAATGGCAGCCGGGCGTCAGACTGGCGTCTCTCTCGGACGCCGCTCGATATATGGCGGCGTGGCGCGTGCGGGTTGTTCGACCGAACGCGCACCACAACTTGGTCCCACTGGGAAGGTAACTCACACGCACGCCGGCGCGGCACCGCCGACTGCGTGACGGGGTGGCGTTGTTCCCCTATGGCCTGTGACGGCCAGCCCCCCGATCCTGATCCCGGCTCCCCCGAGCGGGATTGGCTCAAGATTCGTGCTGTGGCCGTTCGATCTATCCACAGATGCTGACCATCTTCCAACCGCGCCCCGCGCGTCCGTCTGTTCCGTCCCCCGCGGCCTCGAATCGCTCGCGGCTTGAGCCGCTGGAGGTTCGCCGGCTGCTGGCGGCGGCGACCTTCGACTCCGCCGCCTACGACATCGGCCTCGACGGCCAGTACGACGAGGCCAACGCCGTCGCCGTCAGCGGCGACCAAATCGTCTCCGCCGGCCACGCCCGGCAGAACAATGCCCCGTACCTGATTCGCCTCACCAGCTCCGCCGCCGACGGCACGCCGACAAGCGGCTTCGGCACGGGTGGCGTCGTCGAGTTCCCGCTGTTCGACGCCGCAACGCACAGCACGCAGCTCGTCCACGTGAGCGACGTCGAGGTCGGCAGCAACGGCGACATTTACGTCGCCGGCGCCCTGCGGACCGGCTGGGGCGGCGGCGACCCGGTTCAGCACCTGTTCGTCCAGCGCCTGAACGCCGACGGCACCCTCGCCGCCGGCTGGCAGGGCGATTCTGGAACCGGGCTCTTCAGCGTCGACTCGCGCAACAACGACCTGCGCGGCGAGGGCTCGAACTTCAACTACGCCACCGTTCGCCCCGACATCACCGTCCTGGCCGACGGCTCGGTGCTCCTCGGCAGCACGATCAACGCCAAGGCCGACGACGGCACGACGAGCGACACCGGCGACGACGTCCTGGTCGTGAAGTTCAACGCCGACGGCACGCTCGCCAGCGGCTTCGGCAATACAACCATCGACGGCCAGAGCGCCTTTGTCGGCGTCTACGACGACGACTACGTCTTCCCGACCTACAACGCCAACTTCAACTACGTCCAGGACGAGGAGGTCCGCGGCCTCGACGTGCTCGCCAACGGCGACATCGCGCTGTTCCTCGAGGTCGAGGGCGACCAGTTCAACTCGCAAAACGACCGCTACGCCGCCGTCGCAATGCTCGACGCGAGCGGGCAGCGCGTCGCGACCTTTGGCGCCAACGGCCTGAGCGTGCTGCCGGGCGAGATCGAGGAAGTCACCGAGGCGCAGCCCGACGGCGCCGGCGGCTACTACCTCGGCCTCAACGTGATGCAGCAGTTCCCCGGCACGAGCTCGAACCTCGAGGGCGGCTTCGGCGCGCTGCGGCTCGACGCGACCTTCGCCCCCGACGCCACCTTCGGCACGGCCGGCACCGCGACGGCCCAGTTCAGCGCGAGCGACAGGCCGGCCGGCATCGCCGTCGACCCGCGCGGCGGCGTCGTCGTCAGCGGCACGAGCGAATCCCGCCCCGTTGCCGTCCGCTTCGACGAGACGGGCCAGAGCGACGGCGACTTCGGCGACGCCGGCCGCGCGTTTGCGGGCGACGCGGGCTTTGTCGGCATCTTCGACGCGGCCTTCGTCGGCGACGACCAGGTTGCGGTCGTCGGCTTCACCGACCAGCTCAGCGGCGCCACGGAAGTCGACGCGCTGCTCGGCGTCACCACGCGCACGCCGCCCGAGCCGCCGGAGCCCCAGACGCCGCCGATCACCGTCACGTACGAGGCCGACTCCGGCACGCTCGTCGTCGTCGGCACCGAGGAGGCGGACGATGTCTCCATCACTGCCGGTGCGACCGCCGACGAGGTGGTCGTCTCCTCCGCCGGTGAAGAAGTCGGCACCTTCGCCGGCGTGCTGGCGATCGACGTGGACGTGCTCGCGGGCGACGACCGCGTGGTAATCGGCGACGGCGTGCTGATCCCGGCCACGGTCGCCGGCGGCAGCGGCAACGACTTCCTCGTCGGCGGTGCCGGCGACGACGCAATCGCCGGCGGCGCGGGCGACGACGTGCTCGACGGCGGGCTCGGCGACTTCGACGACCTGTTCGGCAACGACGGCAACGACTTCCTCTTTGATGCCAACGGCGTCGACGACGTCGACGGCGGTCTCGGCGACGACACGATCGACCTCACCTTCAGCGGCGCCTGGCGCAACGAGTACGGCTACCGCAAGAGCATCGGCGCCGTTCGCGGCGGGCTCGGCCACGACCTGATCGACGTGACCGCCGAGGACGGAAGCTGGGGCCTCTACCTGATCGTCCTGGGCGACAACCTTTGGCGCGGCGCCGCCGACGGCGACGACACGATGCTGTTCCGCGGCGATTACAGTTGGGGCTCGATCATGCTGCCCGACAGCATTCTGGGCCCCGGCGACGCCGACTACGCGACCGGCGACGACCACCTCTACGCCTCGCACGGCGGCGTCTTCGTGTTCTTCGACTGCACCTGGGAGCAGATGAACGGCGACGACGCGGACGAGGCCCAGTCGGGTCTCGACGACCTGTACGCCGCGTACAACGTTCCGCCGGAGCATCAGGCTTAGCCCGCAGATTTAGCAGACCATCGCCCCGAGCCCCGCCACCCGGCGGGGCTCGGTTCGTTGCGCTTCGACCACCGCCCACGCGCGGCCATACGCTCCTGCCGATGTTCAAGTTGTTCCCCATGTTGGCGTGCCTCGCCACGTTCCTGCTCTTGACGCAAGCTGCCGTCGGCCAAGCCGAAGCCGAAAGGCCGCGCGAGGTGCTTTTGCCGAAGGACGGCGACGCGCCGGCCCTGCGGCTGTGGGTGTATCTTCCCGATGCTCCGCCGGCGGACGAGCCGATCCCGTGCGTCTTCATCGCGCCCGCCGGCACGCCGCTGTTCACCGGGATCGGCCTGGCCGAAGGCGATCGGCCGGAGCATGTGCCGTACGTTGAGGCGGGCATGGCCGTGGTCGCCTACGCGCTGCTGGGCGAGGTTGCCGACGACACCGACGCCGCCTACGCCGCCGCGTTCAAAGAGTTTCAGGCGGACAACGGCGGCGTGCGATCCGGCCGCCGCGCCGTCGACTGGGCGCTGGCGAACCTGCCGAATCTCGACCCGGACCGCCTCTACGCCGCCGGCCACTCCTCGGCCGCCAACGTGGCGTTCATGCTCGGCATCGCCGACGACCGCATCGACGCCGTCGCGACCTACGCCCCCGAGCCCGACAAGCTCACCGCCGACGACATGACGCTGCGCGACTGGCAGGAGATCGAGCCGATCTTCCCCGGCATCATCGACTTCCTGCGGAAGAACGGCCCGATTCACCGCGCGAAGGATGTGCGGGCGCCGATCTTCCTGTTCGTTGCCGCCGACGATTCGGTGGTCCGCCCGGTGTTCATCCGAGAGTTGGCACGCGCGATGGAACACGCGGGTGTCGACGTGACGTACACCGAAGTCGCCGAGGGCGGCCATTACGACGCGATGATCGACGAGGGCATTCCGCGGGCAATCGCGTGGTTCAAGACCTTGCAGCCCGCGACCACCCGCCCCGCCACCGAGTAGCGTGGCGTCGGCGTAGGGTGGGCCGTGCCCACCCTACAGCCGAGGCCGCCTTAGAAGTCGGCCCTGAGGTGAATCGGGCGAGTCTTCATCCCCAACGCCCAACCCTGGCAGCCGGCGAAGCCAGTTTTGTCGTAGAAGAGGCTCGCCAGCGTCTCCGCATCCTCGGCGTTCACCGCCGACTCAGTCATGTAGTGGAACTGCAACGCGCGCCGGCGATCGGCGCTGGTGTTCGGCGGTGTGCCGTGGTGAAGCATGCCGCTGAAGAACATGGCCCCGCCGGGGTCGAGCGGCACGGCGACGATGTTGGTCGCGTCGATCGTGTCGTCCGGCAACTGGCAGTCGCGATCGTGGTAGTGCGGCTTGGGTCCGGACGTGTGACTGCCGGGGATGACGTGCATGCACCCGTTGCTCGGCCGGGCCGGGTCGAGGGCGGTCCAGGTGCCGATGACCTTCTCGGGCGTGGCGAGGCGGAAGTAGGCGGTATCCTGGTGCCACGGCTTTTCCACCCCGCCGCCCGGCGGCTTGAGCAAGGCCATGTCCTGCATCATGCGAACGCCCTCGCCGGTGAGCAGTTCACAGACACCCACGAGCTTCGGGTGCGTCGCCGCCGCCGCCAGACCGGGCAGGTGATCGGTGAAGCGGAACAGCTTGCGCACCGCCAACTCGCGCTCCTCGAGCGTCATGGCCGCAAGAGCCTCCGCCGAATGGCGGGGCTCGTAATCAACGATTTCCTTCCACGGACTTTCGCCGACGTCACTATGCACCGCATGGGTGATGGCCGCGCGGTAGGTCTCGACCTCGTCGGAATTGAAGACATCGGCGATGGCGATGAAGCCGTATCGCCGAAAAGCCTCGACCGCCTCTGCCTCGTCGACGTCGTCGAGACTCGGGTACGGCTCGTGCAGCCGGGCCGGCTGGTACATCTGCCGGACGCGCTCGGCCTCCGCCAGATCGGGCGCGGCCTTCATCCCGTGGGTGGTACGCGCGTAGCGGGCGGCGGCTTCGGGAAGGGCGGCGGCTTGCATGGCCAGATTCTCGCCCGAAAGCCATTCCAGTACCACCCGACGCGTCCCGGATTCTTTTGCACTTTCGCGGGATCGGGCGCACCCTGCTCACGTGGAACTCTCGGCCGCTCGGTTGGCGATCTCACGCGCGGTGACCTTGACCTGCCCGGCCGGCTGGACGTGGCAGCGCGACGGCGACGTGGCGCACCACGTGCTCTGGTGCGTTCACGACGGCCGCGGCATGATGACGCTCGATGGGGTGTCGGTGCCGCTGCACGCAGGCCGCGTGCTCCTGTTGAAGCCGACCGCGGCATTGTCGGCGAGCCAGGACGACACCGCCCCGCTGCGCGTGACGGCGATCCACTTCGATGTCCTCAACGCCCGCGGGCAACGCGTGCGGGCGCCCGAACTGCCACCGGCGTCGAAGACCATCACGAGCGTCGAGTTGTTCGAGTCGGTTTGCCGGCGGATCAGCCGGCTGGACGGCTTGCCCGGCGGACGCGCCGAAGCGGCGGCCTACCTGCTGGCGATGCTCGTCGGCCTGCGCGCGGAACCTCGCGCTGAAACGCGCGCCCGCTCGCGCACCGTCGCCCTGCTCGATTTGGCCGCCCGCGCCCGCGAACAAATCGGCACAGTCCGTGGCGTAAGCGATTTGGCGGACGAGGCGGGCTACGGCGTCGACCACTTCACGGTCCTCTTCAAGCGGGCGACCGGCCAAACCCCCGGCGACTTTCTCATCGACGCCCGCCTCCGCCATGCCAGGCATCTGCTGCGCCACAGCGACTTGACGATCGGGCAGATCGCCGCCAGCGCCGGCTACCGCGACGCCCCGTTCTTCGCCCGCCAGTTCAAGCAGCGCGTCGGGCAAACCCCCGGCGCGTACCGAAGCCGGTAAGCAACCGGCCGGGCGCTATTGCAATTCGCCCGCCCCGCTGCGGCTAGCGGGCAGGGACTTGCTCGCGCCCTTGCGCGGCGCGCCCGAGGGGAGCTTGCGGTTGAGCACGTCGTCGCGTGAGAAGACGTCGAGCATCTGCCGGGCGATGCCGCGCCAGGCAAAGTTCTTGCGGGCCCATTCGCTGCCGTGCGCCTCGAGCTGGTCGCGGATGGCGCCGTACAAGAGCGGCAACGCTAAGCAGTAGGCCAGCTCCCCCTCGCGCTCGGGGTCGGCCCAGAGCGCGTGGGTGCCGAACTCGACGCTCTCGCGCAGCCCGCCGCGTGTGGTGATGACGCTGGCCGTCCCGCACGCCATCGCCTCGACGGCGGTCATCCCGAACGGCTCGTACCGGCTCGGCAGCGCGTAGACGGCGGCGGCGCGGTAGACGTCGGGCAGGTCCTCGTCCTTCACGTAGCCGTACACGACCACGCTGTCGATCACGCCCAGACTCGCGGCGAGGCGGCGCAACTCGTTGATTTGCTTCTGGTCTTGCTCGCTGTCGTCGTGGCCGATCGCGAGGACGAGCCGGGCATCGGGAACGAGTTCGAGCAGGCGCGGCATCGCCTTGACCAGCAGGTCGTACCCCTTGTTTCTCGCCATGCGGCCCAGGGCGAGGATGTCCTTGTCTCCAAAGCCAAGCCGCTCGCGGACGGCCGGAATCTGGTCATCCGGAAGCGGCTTGAAGCGCGCGTCGTCGAGCCCGGCGGGGATGACCGTAATCTTGTCGTCGGACAGGTCGTAGTACGAGATGAAGCGATCCTCCTGCTGATGCGTGGTCGCGATCAGGTGGTCGCACGCCCGGTACAGCTTCGTTTCGGCGGCGATGCGTTCTTCAAAGCGGTACTCCTTGATCTTCTCGGGCGGCGTGTTGGCGTCGTTCATCTGCTCACGCTTCCACGCGCCGATGCTGTGGGGCGTGTGGACGTGCGGGATGTCGAGCTTTTCCGCGACCGCCTGCCCAATGACGCCGGCATCCCAGTAGTGGCTGCTGATCAGGTCGTAGTCCAAGCCGTCCGCCTCGATCTTCGCGTGGAAGTTGGCAATTCCCTCGGCGACGATGTCGTGGAAATCCTCCTTGACGACAAAGTCGGCGCCGCCGAAGGGGATGCGCAGCACGCGCAGGCCGTCGCGTAGCTCATCCACCTCCGGCTGGCCGCCAAAGCCGCGGGTGACGACGTCGACGCGATAGCCCAGCAGGCGCAGCGCCTTGGCACACTCGAGCACGTAAACCACCTGGCCGCCGGTGTCGGGCTGGCCCAGCGTCGGCTCGGCCGCCACGTAACCGTGGGTGCTGAGCATGCAGATGAAGCCGCGGTAGTCGCCGTCATCGGCCGGGTCGCGGGGGGTGTCGGGCTCGTCGGGCACTGCGCGGAGGATGGGCGAATGGTCGGCGTTGCGGGCAGATTTGCCATTGTTTGTGGCGTTCGATGGGCCACTGTCGGCGAGGAGGGTGCCGGAGTCGGTCATGCTCCGAACGTAGCAAAAGCCGTGCATCGGCGGAACGGAGTACGCCTGGCAAGGTGAGAACCCACCCATCGCGGCACCTACGCCTCCATGGTCGGCAGGACGCCGAAGTGCTGCAACCCCTCCAGCACCCCCGCGGAGCAGCGGCCTTGCGCGAGGTAGACCGGCCCGCCCCGCGCGGGGGCCAGGCGCTTGAGCTCCTCGTGCCCGTTGCCGACGACGATGCCGCGGAACGGCGGCGCGAACATGTCAAGGTCGTTGGCGCTGTCGCCGCTGACGAGCACCGCCTCGGGGGCATCGCAGTGGCGCTCCGCCAGCCACCGGATCGCCGCCGCCTTGCCGGCCGCGGGGGGCAGCACGTCCAGATCCTTGCCGCTGCTGACGACGAGCTTCGCCGCCACGCCCCGCGCTTGCAGTTCCCCCTCGATCGCTTTGGCCATCTCGGGGCTGGGCAGGTCGAAGCTCGCCTTGAAGCGCGTCTGCATCGCATCCTCGTGCGGCACGAGCGCGAACTGCTCGACGCAGACGGCCACCACGGTGTCGCGTGGCCAGTCGCCGAACTGCTCGTGGCCGTAGTCGTCGATGATCCGGCCGTCGCTGTCCGCCACCTGCGTGCCCATCGCGCCGATGTGAAACTCCGGCGTCGGCAGGCCTCGAACGAGCGTCAAACTCTCCCGCTGGCTCGCGACCGGGCGACTCGAGTTGAACCAAAGGCTCAGCCGCTCGCCCGCTCCGCCAAGCCGCCGGGCGAACGCCGCGAGCGCCGGGTCGGCCTGGTCGCTCGTGAACATCGGGTCGATCAGCGTGCCGTCGAGATCGCTGGCGAGGACGAACTTACGAATCTCGGCGTACACGTCGGACATGGCCCGACACCCTATCCGCCACACTGGGCCGACCTACTTCTCGAAGTTTTCCGGCAGCATGCGCATCCGAAGCTCCATCGCCTCCACCGGCCGTCGCGGCCAGGGGCTGAAGCGTAGTTCGTCGCCCTTCACGTGATCCTTCGTCACGTCGATCGGCAGCATGTGGTACTCCGGCGACCCGTCTTCGGCCGCCCCCTCGTAGACGACAATCGCCTGGTGGCTGCTTTGGTCGATCAGGCGCCACTCGTCGACGGAGTGGTACCACCGCGTCGAGCGATCCCACTTCACGTCGGGCACGCGGATGTCGACGATGGTCTCACCGGGATGCTCGCGCTCGAACAGGCGGCGGGCGCCGGCAACCATCGCCTCGCGCTCGGGACCGCGGTAGCCGTTGCCGTACCCCAGGTTGGCGGCGATGATCTCCGATTTCAATTCCGCCTTGAGCCCTTCGGCCTTCTTCTGCCCCTGGCCGTACCGCTGGACCAGATCCGAGGCCGTCTCCGCATGGATGGCCGTGAGCAGTTGCAGGTGCAGCTTTGCGTCTTCGGTCTCGTTCTCGACCGAACCGTTCTTCAGAAAGTAGTGCGGGTTCCGCTCCCGCTCGCCCTCGGCGATGGCGGCCTCCATCTCTTCGACTTCCTGTTCCGCCCGCAGGAAGACGGCGCCAAGCTTCTCCCGCGCCGCCGGCACCACATCGTCCAGCCGCTGCTTGACCTCGGCCATCTCCCGCTTGAGTGCCGCGGTGTCGGCGTTGTTCTGCTGAAGGAACGCGGCGTAATCCTTCTCCATCCGCCCGTACTCGGCCACGACCTGCGGGTACTGCTGCAACAGCCGAAGCGCCTCGGCGGGCACGTCCGTCAACTCCCGTCGGAACTGGCTGTACTGGTAGCCGAGCGAGTCGAGCCGCTCCATGTCGGCCTGGATCTTCTCGATTCCACCGGCGGCCTTCATCGCCTCGTCTGCCGCCGTGAGCGCCGCCATTGCCTTCTCGATCGAGGCGGTCCGCAGCGCCAGCGCTTCGTTCATCCGGTTGACGAGCTTGTTGATCGCGTCGGCGTCGCCCTGGAGCGTTGGCAGAAAATCGCCGGCCTTCTTCCACGTCGCGTCGAAGGCGGCAACCGACTCGTTGAACTTGCCGATCATGAAGTCGCTCGTCCGCGACCCCGTTTGCTCGAACTCCTTCGCGTACCCCTCCAAGCGGCCGGCGTGGGATTCAAGGTCGATCACGTAGTTCCGCAGCCGACCGACATCACGCGATTGCGCCTGAACGGAGGTCGCAAAACAGCCGAGCCCGAGGCACAGCACGATGAGCAGTCGCAAAGCGTTCATAGGTGGTCTCCCCACTAGCCGACGCCGAGTGGGCCGGCAGCGGTGCTAAAGGTTTTCCGGGAGAATCCGAAACTGGACGCCGAGCGTTTCAATCGGCTGCTTCTCCCAGGGGCTGAATGTCACGGCGTCGCCCTTCTCGTGGTCCTTGCGGATGTTGACCGGGTAACAGTGCAGCTCCGACTCGCCCGTCTCGCTCTGGCCCTTGATGATGACCGCCGCCTGCATGCTGCTGACGTCGGAGAAGTAGAAGGCATCGCGCCACCACGTCCACTTGGTCTCGCGATCCCACTCGGCCGTCGGGATGGTGACTTTCACGACTTCATCGCCGGGGTGCTCTTCGAGCCAAGCGGCCTGGGCGCCGGCGACGAGCTCGTCGTGATCCGCGCCGCCGTAGCGATCTTCAGGAACTTTGTTGCCGGCGATGATGTCCGCCTGAAGCGTTCGACCCGCCTCGTCCGCCTTCTGCTTGAGGGCGGCGTACCGCTCGGTCAGCGGCTCGGCAGACTGCGCGTCAATCGCCCGCGCCAGCAGGATGTAGTTCTTCGAAGCCTCCAGGTGCTGCGGCACGCCTCCGTTCTCGCGGAAGAAGAGGGGTCGACGCTCGGCCACGGCCTCATCAATAAGGCGTTCGGCGAAGTCCAGGTTGTACGCGGCGCTGGCGCGTACCTGCTCGGCCTGCTCCTTGGCGGACGAGGCGACTTTGTCCAGGTTCCTCTTTGCCGATTCAAGCTGCCGGCGGACCGGGGCCGTGTCTGCGTTGTTCTGCTCGAGGAACTCAGCGTACTTTTGCTCGAATTGAGCGATCTCCTGCAGCGCGGGCCGATAGTCGCCCAGCAGCGCCACGGCGTCGGCGGGCTCCTGCTGGAGCAGCGCGGGGAAGTACGAGAACTGGTCGCCGATGGCGCTGATGCGCTCGATGTCCTTCTGTATCTGCTCGCGACCGCCGACATCTTCGAGCGCCTTGTCGGCACCTTCGAGCATCGCCTGCGCGTCAGCGATGGCTTGGTTGTACGTCGCGAGCGACGCGTTGAGCTTCTCCAAGAGCGCGTCGACCTCTTCGTTGCCGGCGGGAAGCGTGCCGGCGATCGGCTGGGCCTGCTTGTACGCGTCGGCGAAAGCATTGGCGGCGGCGTTGAACTCGTTCACCCGCTTGTCGCCGACCTGCGTGCCCAGGCCCTTCCACTCGTTGATCTGATATTTCATCCGCCCCGCCTGGTTTTCGACCTCGATCACCAGGTTCCGCAGCTTGCGCAGATCACCCCGCTGCTTCGGCGTCAACGACTGCCCCGCCGCCACCGCCGGGAACGCGAACGAAACGACCGAGAGAACAAGCATCGCAGCAATGAACTTCACCATGATCGTCCCTCTTTCGAATACGCTCCGAACGAGCGCGGCCCGGCGGGAGACTACCAGATTCTGCCTAGGCCGCCTGCCGTTCCGTCAGCAACGAACGGATTCGCCCGCGATTTGCGATCATCCGACCCGCACAACCGGCCCAACGCGCAGGGGGCCTCATCGACAGCCTGCCGAGCGAACGGCGGGCACGATTCGTCGGCAGGCGAGTTACACTCGGGTCATGGCCCCGCAAGACATCCTGCGCCAGCTCAAGATGAAGCCGTTCAAGCCATTTCGGCTGCACGTCTTGGACGGCACCAGCTACGACGTGGTCGACCCGTTCATGGCTCGCGTCGAGCTGACGCAGCTTTGGGTTGGCGTGAAGATCGACGAGGAAACCGGCTTGCCGCTGAAGTCGGTTTACCTTGCGCCGAATCGTGTGAGTCGCCTCGAACCTCTCGTGGAGGACGAGGCGCCCGGCTCATCCAGCGAGAGCTCGAACGGCCGCGGCTAGATCGCCCCGCGGTCGAACAGGGCTTCGGTGAAGCGCTCCGGGTCGAACGTCTCCACGTCCTGCGGCGTTTCGCCGAGGCCGATGAACTTGACGGGAATCTCCAGCTCGTCGCGGATCGCCAGCACCACGCCCCCCTTTGCGGTGCCGTCGAGCTTGGTCAGGAAGATGCCGGTCACGTCCACTTCCTTTTTGAAGTTCTTCGCCTGGTTCACGCCGTTTTGGCCCGTGGTGGCGTCGAGGACGAGGATCGTCTCGTGCGGCGCGCCGTCGATTTTCCGGGCGATGACGTTGCGAATCTTGCCGAGCTCGCGCATCAGCCCCTGCTGCGTGTGAAGCCGGCCGGCGGTGTCGACGATCAGCACGTCGACGCCCCGCGCGACGGCGGCATCGCAGGCGTCGTACGCGACGGCGGCGGGGTCGACGCCCTGCTTCTGCTTGATGATGTCCACGTCCAGGCGCTGCGCCCAAAGGGTCAACTGCTCGACCGCCGCCGCCCGAAACGTGTCGCCGGCGGCCAGCAGAACCTTCTTGCCCATCTGCTCCTTGAGAATCCACGCGAGCTTGGCGATGCTCGTGGTCTTGCCCGCGCCGTTGACGCCGCAGACCATGATGACGGTCGGGCCGCTGTCGGAGTAGCGAATTTCCCGGAGTTCGGGCCCTTTCCACCCGGCGTTCATCTCGTCGCGCACCACGCCGGCCGCCTGCTCGGCGTTCTTGATCTTGCCGAGCCGCCAACGGTCCTGAACCGCGTCCCGAATCGCCATCGCCCGCCGCGCGCCCATGTCGGCCGCGATGAGCTTGGCTTCGAGTTCATCCAGGAACGCGCCGTCGATCTGCCGTCCGGGGACGAACAGCGTCCGCACGTCGGTGTTGAGCACCGCGCTCGTCTTCTTGAGCGCCCCTTTGAGCTTGTCGAGTGATTTCGCGAAAAACGCCACGGGGGAGGATAGGAAAGGATGAAGGCGGAAGGATGAAGGATGAACCCGAGTCAGAGTCCGGCGCCGCGATCGGACTCATCCTTCATCCTTTCTGTACCGCGTTGGATCAGCGATGCCCGCGCGTTCGAAGCCGTCGCGGCGTAGCACGCAGGCGTCGCATCGACCGCAGGCGCGGCCCGCTGCGTCGGGGTCGTAGCAGGTGACGGTTTGCCCGTAGTCGACGCCGAGCTCTGTGCCGAGCCGCACGATTTGGGCCTTGGTCATCTCGATTAGCGGCGTGCGGATTTCGACCCGCGCCGTCCCCTCGACGGCCGCCTTCGTCGCAAGGTTGGCCATGCTTTCGAAGGCGGCGATGTACTCGGGGCGGCAATCGGGATAGCCGCTGTAGTCGACGGCGTTGACGCCGCAGTAAATCAGGCCGGTCCCGAGCGTTTCGGCGTAGCCGAGGGCGAGCGACAACAGCACCGTGTTCCGCGCCGGCACGTAAGTGACGGGAATCCCGTCACCGGGCCCATCCTTCGGGACGGCGATGGCATCGTCCGTGAGCGCGCTGCCGCCGAACGCCGACAGGTCGACCTGGACCACCTTGTGATCGCTTGCCCCGAGCGACGCCGCCACGCGCGCAGCCGCGTCGAGCTCGACCTTGTGGTGCTGGCCGTAGTCGACGCTGAGACAATGCATGTCCAGCCCGTCGCGTTTGCCCGCGACCGCGAGCGTGGTTGCCGAATCCAAGCCGCCCGAAAGAAGAACAACGCACTTCACGCGGCGAGCTTAGAGCCCCTGCGTCAGCGCCTCGCGTTCCTTCAGCAGCGCGTCGAGCACGCCATTCACGAAGCGGGGACTGTCGGCCGTGCCGAAGGCGCGGGCGAGTTCGATCGCCTCGTCGATCACCACCTTCGGCGGCGTGGGCGTGTTCATCAGCTCCCAGGCGGCGACGCGCAGGACGGCGCGGTCGCTGGCGGGCATCCGCTTGGGCGGCCACTGCGGGGCGATGCGCTCGAGCGATTCGTTGAGATAATCCCACTGCTCCCAGACGCCACGGCTGGCCGCCACCGCGCGGCGGCGGGCGGCGTGGGCCTCGGTCATCGCGGCCAAATCGTTCGGGTCGACGTCGCGTGTCGCGTCGGCCGTCACGCGCTCGGCCGTCGCGTCGTCGGGCTGTCCCGCGACGTCGATGACGAACACCACCTGCATCGCCAACCGCCGGGCGAGGCGCGACTGGAGACCGGTCCGCGTGATGTCGAGGTCGGCGGCTGAAGCAGACATGGGCCCGAATGGTAGGTGCGGGCGGTGAATGATCGGCTTTACGGATCGGCGCGACGTGTCGATGATGCCCGTCCCGATGTGGACCACGCACTTCAAGCAGCCGCCCGTCACGTTTCGCCCGGTCCCTTTTTGGAGTTGGAACGGCGAGATGCAACCCGATGAGGTGCGGCGCCAAGTTGACCTGATTGCCGACGCCGGCTGGGGCGGCGGGTTCATTCACTCGCGCGTCGGCTTGACGACGCCTTACCTGGGCGAGGCGTGGTTCGAGGCCGTCGACGCCGCCGTCGCGGCGTGCGCGGCGCGGGGGCTGCCGGTCTGGCTGTACGACGAGGATCGCTGGCCCAGCGGCTTTAACGGCGGAACCGTCACGCGCGATCACCCTAAGCACCGCAGTTGCTACGTCGCCGCCTTGGAACCCGACGCGAGTCTTCCACCCGACAGCCGCGTCGTCACCGAGCACGCGGGCCTTCGCCTGATCGTGGGCCGCGAGCCGCTCGGCAGCCCGATGTTCAACGGCGCCACATATCTCGACCCGCTCAATCCCAGCGCCGTCGACCGATTCGTCGCCGACGCCTACGAGCCGTATCGCGAGCGGCTTGGTGAGGAAATGCGTGGAGACGAGGCGGGCGGCGTCGTGGCGATGTTCACTGACGAGCCTGCGCCGCTCTCGCTGCACAGCCGCCTGCCGATCGGCGCGCTGCCATTCACCGACGACCTGCCCGAGCAGTACGAGCAGCGCCACAACGAGCCGCTGCTGCCAAAGCTTCACTTCCTGTTCGAAGCCGGCGCCGGCGCGGCCGCCTTCCGACTTCGGTACGCCCGGCTCGTGAGCGACTTGTTCGAGCAGCGCTTCTCCAAGCGACTCGGCGACTGGTGCGAGTCGAACGGCCTGGCCTTCACCGGGCACTGGATGAGCGACCACACCTGCCGCGACCCGCAGCGCATGGCGTTCCGCTGCCAGCCGCAGTACCGCCATCAGCAGATCCCCGGCATCGACCACCTCGGCCGGCAGATCGAGGAGGTGCTCGCGGCCAAGCAGTGCAGCAGCGTCGCCCACCAGCAGGGCAAGCCGCGGGTGCTTTCCGAACTCTTCGGCGTCGCGGGGCAGAACCTGAGCTTTGAGGACCGGCGGTGGATCGCGCTTCAGCAACTGGTTTTGGGCGTCAACCTGCTCGTGCCGCACCTGGCGCTCTACACGATGGCCGGGTGTCGGAAGCGCGACTACCCGCCGAACCTCTTCTACCAGCAGCCGTGGTGGCCGCTGAATCGGGTGTGCGACGAGCCGCTCAGCCGCCTTTGCGTCGCCTTGTCGCAGGGGTCGTTCGTCGCCGACGTGGCCGTCCTTCACCCGGCGGAATCGGCGGCCGCGCTGTGGCAATCCGCGCTGGCCACCGACGCCACGCCGGAGCTGCACCATCACCCTCTGCACACGAGCGACGCGTCGCGCGTCGCGCTCGAAGCGCTCGACGCCGACTTGCAATCGCTCGTGCTCCGCCTGCTCGACCTGCGCGTCGGCTTCGACCTGTTCGACGAGGAGGCCCCGATCATCGCGGAAGATGGCGGGCTTCGCGTGGATCAGATGACCTACCCAACGGTGGTCCTCCCAAAGCTCGTCACGATGCGCCCCAGCACGTTCGAGGTACTCCGCAACCTTCACGGGCGCGTACTCCGCGATTTCGATGATGACCATCGCGTTCTGCTGAACGGGGAGCCGAGCGAAACACTGGATGATTGGCTTCGCTCGCTGCCCTCGACCGATTCGCTCGACGCGCTCGCCGGCCCCGCCCTCACCGTACAAACGCCTGGCCTGACGGTCTGGACGCACGAGCGCCAGGTGGGCGAGGACCGCTTGCTGTTCGTGGTCACCCTTGAACGCGAGCGAGCAGCCGACGTGGTGCTGCGGCCGCTGGAGGGGCGGCACGTCGCCGAGCGGCTGGACGCGGAGACCGGCGAGATCGGCGAGCCCGTGGACCTCGGCGATGGGCTGCCGCTCACCGTGCCGCCGGCCGGGTACGCGCTGTGGCGGCTTTCGACGCGGGCGACGGCGGGCGCGGCAACTCCAAGTGATCCGCTCGCGCGGCCAGACATCGTTCCGCTCGCACCGATGAACGTTGAACGCCTCGATCCGAATGCCCTGCCGTTGGACCTGGCGCGGGCGGACTTCGGCGAAGGCCTGACGCCGCACGCCCCACCGGTGCTGGCGGTGAAGGCGTTGCTCGACGCCGAACGCTACGTCGGCCCGCTGACGCTTCAGTACCACGCCCACCTCGATGCCGTGCCGCAGGACGTCGCGCTCGTGGTCGAGGACGCCGCCGCGGTGCAGGTTCGCGTGAACGGGCAGTCGGTCGCGGCGACGCCGACGCATTGGCTCGATCCGCGCTGGCACAAGGTCGAGGTGGCCGAGCACCTCTGCGCGGGCGACAACACCTTCGAGTTGCACTGGCCTGAGTTCGTGTTCGGCGATCCGGGCGCGGCCGAGAATGCGCGGCGGTACGGAACCGAGCCCGAAGCGATCTACCTCATCGGCGACTTTAATGTGGAGGCGGCGCTGCAACCCGGCCGCACCGCGCCGCGCTGGGGCGAGCTCCGCCTGCCGCCGATCACCACCCACGATGCGGAGTTCGGCGCGGTTGCGACCGCCAAGCCGCTCATCGCGGGCAACATCATCGCGCAGGGCCTGCCGTTCTACGCCGGGCGGATTCGACTCCGGTTTGAGGTGGAGGCGACCGGAACATATACGCTCGAAGTCGATCAGATGGATGCCGCCGTCGGCGAGGTCTCGCTGGATGGGCAGGTTGTCGGCCACCTCGTCACACGGCCGTGGCGAACGAAGCTGCCACCGCTCGCGGGTCGGCACGCAATCGAGCTGACGCTTTACGGCACGCTGCGCAACCTCCTTGGGCCTCACCACCACCCGCACGGCGAGATGCCGTTCGTCGGGCCGCACTCGTTCCTGCCAGAACGCATGCCGCCGGAGGTCCTCTCCAACTGGGTGCGGCGCGGCGTGCAGCCGGCCGACTGGCACCCCGCCTACGCGCTCGCCGCCTTTGGCGACATCGGGCAGGCTCGACTGGTGGCCACCGCATGATTCCCTATCCGCTTCACCAAATCTCTCAGCGTGCCCGCCGTCTGGTGGAGCAGGTGATTCGGCCGGCCGTGTTCACGGAGCGGGTGCCGCTGGACGTGTCGGTCCACCAGTGCGCCGAGCCGATTCCTTACGCCGACGCCGTTGCAGCGAATTACGAGCCCGTCGAGTTGGGCTTCGAGTGGGGCCCGGTCTGGTCGACGGCGTGGTTCCGCCTGAAAGGGACCGTTCCCGCCGAGTACGACCGCGAGTTTCGACTGCTGTTCGACACCGGAACCGAAGCCTGCTGCTGGTGGCAGGGCGTGCCGTACCAGGGCGTCGAGCTGCACCGCCGCGATGTCCAACTGCCGCCGACAGTGCGGCCGGGCGAGGCGCTGGAGCTGTGCGTCGAGGCGGCCTGCAACCACATGAGCGGCGTGGGCCAGCAGTTCTCCGACCCGCCGCGGATGGGCGACTTCGCCGTCCGACAGCGTGGGCGGCTGACCTACGCGCACCTGGCGCGGCACCACCCGGCGCGGTCTGCGGCGCGGGTGGATGTCTCGCTCTTGGCGGACGTGGTGGATGCCCTGCCGCCGAACTCGCCCCAGCAGCGCCGGGCCGGCGAGGCGCTGCGCGAGGTGTGCGTTCTTCTCGAAACGCACCCGCTGGACGAGGCCACGGGCGCAGTGGGCGAGATCTGCCGATCCGTCTTTGCCGGCGGCGTGGGAGCGGCGGCAAACGAGGTCTACTGCACGGGCAACGCCCACATCGACCTCGCGTGGCTTTGGCCGATCCGCGAGACCAAGCGCAAGGCCGCCCGGAGCTTCTCTACGGTCTTGCGCAACATGGAGCGGCACGAGGCTTACCGCTTCATCCAAAGCCAGCCGCAGTTGTACGAGTGGGTCCGCCAGGATTACCCGTCGCTGTTCGAGCAGATCAAGACGCGCGTCGCCGAGGGCCAATGGGAGGCAGCCGGCGGCATGTGGGTCGAGGCCGACTGCAACATTCCCAGCGGCGAATCGCTCGTGCGGCAACTCCTGCACGGCACGCGCTTCTTCGCCGAGCACTTCGGCACGCCGCAGACGTTCCTGTGGCTGCCGGACGTGTTCGGCTACTCAGCGGCCCTGCCGCAAATCTTGCGCGGGTGCGGCATGGAGGCGTTCATCACGCAGAAGATCAGCTGGAATCAGTACAACAAGTTCCCGCACCACAGCTTTCGCTGGACCGGCATCGACGGCACGACGATCCCGGCGCACTTCCTGCCCGCCGACACCTACATCGCGCAGAACACGCCCGCCGAGTTTGCTTTGGGCGATCGGCAGTACGCGCAGGGCGGCGTGATGCCGGCGTGGCTTCAGGCGTACGGCTGGGGTGACGGCGGCGGCGGACCCACGGAGGCGTCCATCGCGCGGGTCGATCGCCTGACGGCGTGCGACGGTTTTCCGCACGCCCGCCACGCCTCGGTCGGATCCTTCGTCGAACGGCTCGTCGGGGCGTCGGATCGCCTGCCCGAGTGGGTGGGCGAGCTCTACCTCGAGCTGCACCGCGGCACCTACACCTCCCAGGCGCGCCTCAAGCGCGGCAACCGGCGCGGCGAGACGCTGCTGCGACAGGTCGAACTCCTCCACGCGATCACGCCCGCCGAACCGGCGGCGCGCGACGACCTCGACAGGCATTGGAAGGGCCTGTTGCTCAACCAATTTCACGACATCATCCCCGGCTCGAGCATCGCCTGGGTCAACCGCGAGGCCGAGGCGCTCTACGACGCGATCGACGATGGATGCCACACGCTGATCGACGCCGGCTCAGCCCGATGGATTCACGATGGCAACATGCTCGTCACGCTCAACGCCCGCAGCCACGGGTCCGGTGGCCTGGTGGAGCTGCCGGCAGGATCGGACCTGCCGAATCTTCAGCAAGTCGTCAGCCTCGACGGGCAAGCAGTCGCCCTGGCGCACGTCGCCCATCGCAAGGGCCCGGGCGTGCATCGACACGACGGCGCAGTGCCTCACGCGCGAGCCACTGCGAGTGATCTAACGCTCGAAAACCCCCACCTCCGCGTAACGCTCGACGCAATGGGCCGCGTGGTGGAACTGGTCGACAAGGCAACGGGCCGCGACGCCGTTCGACGTGGCGAGGCCGCAAACCAACTCGTACTCTTCAGCGATCGCCCGGCCGAGTGGGATGCGTGGGACCTCGAAATCTACTACCGCGAAAGCGGCCAGCCAATCGAAACACCAGCCTCGCACCGAATCATTGAGGCGGGACCGCTCCGGGCGGCGATCGAGTTCGAGCGCACCCTCGGGGCGTCGAGCCGACTCGTGCAGCGCGTCTGTCTCGACTGCGACGGCCGATGCGTGACCTTCGACACGCGCGTCGACTGGCACGAGGACCGCACGCTGCTGCGGGTGCATCACCCCGTCGACGTCCATGCCGACGCGGCAACCTTCGAGATTCAGTACGGCCACGTCCGCCGGCCCAACCACTTCAACACCAGTTGGGACTACGCCCGCTTCGAGTCGGCGGCGCAGCGGTGGATCGACCTGAGCGAGCCCGGCTTCGGGGTCGCGCTCCTCAACGACTGCAAGTACGGCCACTCCGCGCACGGGCGAACGCTCGGCCTCTCCCTGCTTCGTTCGCCGCGCGAGCCTGATCCCACCG
Source organism: Tepidisphaeraceae bacterium (assembly GCA_965214125.1). GTDB lineage: Bacteria > Planctomycetota > Phycisphaerae > Tepidisphaerales > Tepidisphaeraceae > CBDCBA01. The sequence continues at coordinate 78,325 of CBDCBA010000003.1, read as the reverse complement.
CCGACCGTGGCACGCACCGCTTTCGCTACGCGCTGCAAACTCACGGATCATTCGACGCCGGCGACCTCACGATCGCGGCTGAAGCGTTCAACATCCCGCTCATCGGCCGCGTCGGCGACGTGGACGATCGCGTGCCGTGCTGGCTCGACGGGCCGCACGCGCGAAGCACATGCATCGAGGCCATCAAGCCCGCCGAGGAGGGCGAGGGCATGATCGTCCGCCTCCGCGAAACCGCCGGCGGCCGCGGGCAGATCACCCTGAACACGCCGGACGTGCAGAACGTCGAGGAGGTCGACCTGCTCGAACGTCCGATCCAGCCATCCGCGGCAACGCGAACGAACGTCCTCGCAATCGACCTCACACCGTTCGCGCTGCGCACTTTCCGGCTCACGCCAATGCGGAGCGGATGAACTTCGAGCTTTGCGGCTCGATCGAACGCAGGGTGGGCACGGTCCACCTCCGGATCCGGACGGTGGGCCGCGCCCACCCTACAGCAAACGCAGCGCTTGAAGTTAATCTGCCCTAAGCGCTTTTCCTCAGAGACGCACGGTGATCGCGTACCTCCAGGAGGCGATCGCCGGAGAAGTAACGCCGCTCCGCCTGAACCGCGAGCCAGCTGTCGAGCCGTCGTTGAAGTTCATCGACCAACTCTGGCTCCGCCGCGCGAAGGTTGCGGGTCAGGTGCGGGTCGGCCTCGACGTCGTACAGCTCGACATGGTCGAATTGGTTGTAATCGTGGTGGTCGTAGGTACGCAGCAGCAGATGCCGCCGCGTGCGGACGCCGCGCTGCAACGTGTAGAGGCCGTGCGTGAGGAACAGGGCGTCACGGCCCGGCCCGGCGCCACCCCGAAGGTGCTCGGCGAGGCTGACGCCATCATGCCCGGCGGGCGCGCCGCCGCCCGTGAGGTCGCAGAGCGTGGATGTCCAGTCGAGCTGGTAGACGAGTTCGTCCGATGCGGTTCCCGCCGCCGCGACGCCCGGCCATCGCACGATCAGCGGGACGCGGTGAACAGGCTCGTGGGCGCAGACGTGATCGGAATAAACCCCGTGCTCCCCAAATGCATCGCCGTGATCGGCGGTGATGGAGACGGCCGCCTCGTCGTACACGCCCTGCCGCTTCAGCTCGTCGAGGATCAGGCCGACGTGGTGATCGGTGTAGGCGATCATCGCGTCGTAGCCGTCGATCATCTTGCGGACGTCGTCGCGCGTGCGAACGTGGCCGGGCATCAATCGCGTTTGGCGTTCAAGATCCGCCCCGCCCTGCGCGTTGGCCGTGAACGGCCCGGTATATGACTGATGTCGCTCAAGGTCCGCCTCGCTCGGGAAGTCTTCCGCCAGCGACACACCATCGAAACGGTCGGCCCAAGTGTGCAGCGAATCCTTGTAAATCCGGTGCGGATCCCACAGGTTGACGTGCAGGAAGTAGTCGTCGCGGCCCTCGTTCTTGCGGAGCCAGTCGATCACCTTCGCCGACACTTCCTCGGCGTACTCGCCGCCCCACTCGAGCGACGGCGTATGCATCTCGCCCCAGCCGAGCCCGAACCAAGTGGCCATGTGGCGGACGGGGAACGTGCTGAAGCAGACGCTGTGAATCCCGTTCTTGCGAAGCTGGATCGGCAGCAACTTGTAGTCGTCCAGCGGCCCGCCGTACACGTGCTGCGGCAGGTTCGGGCGATTGAAGCGCGGGCCGTGCGTGACGATGCCGTTCTGGATGCCGAACCGCCCGGTGATGAAGGCCGCCCGGCTGGGCATGCACGGCGAATCGCTGACGTAGCAGCGGTCGAACCGCACGCCGTCGGCCGCGACGGCGTCGATGTTCGGCGACGTCGGCCTCGGATAGCCGTAGCAGCCGAGGTGGTCGGGCCGAAGCGAGTCAATGTCGAAGTGCAGGAAACGCATCCCTTTCCACCTCCCGCTGTGGTTCAATCTTCAAAAGCACGGGGCGAAGTGGTTCCAGCGTCACGCTGCCCAGATCGAACTGCTCACCGCTCAGGAGGTCGAGAACCTCGCCGTCCAATTCGCTGACGCGAAGGGTCTGCGGCTCGCCGCGCATGTTCGTGAGCGCGAGCAGCGAGGCGCCATCGTCGAGCACGACTCCCCGCCGCGCGACACCGATCGCCATATCGCCGTCGATCGTCAAGAGCGGGCGGCCGGGCAAGCCGGCCCGCTTGAAGATGTCGAGCAGGCTCAGCGTCGCGCGCCGCTCGGCTTCAAACGGTTCGACGTCGTCGAGCTCGACCGTCGGCAGCTTCGCGAGGGCTTCGGGCAGATCGCGCTCGCGGCCGTACTCGTCGTAGCGCAGGACGTCGTCTCCGACGGCGATGACGGTGCCGCCGCCTTCGACGAAGCGTTCGAGCGCGGCGACAGTTTCATCGTGCAGATAGCTCGTGCGCGGCAGCAGGATCACCTTCACCTTCGCGGCCGTGCCGGCTTGAAGCTGGCGGTCGGTCACGAAGGTGGTCGGCAGGCCAAGGTTCGCCAAGGCGGTCCAGCCGCGCTTGACGGCGACGTCGTAGCCCGGCTGCCATATGAGCGAAGTCGACGAATAAAGAATCGCCACGTCTTCCGGCGCGTTGGCCAATGCGTCGACCTCGTTGGCCAGTCGGTTCAGGTCAAACATGGCCCGGCCGGCGTCGTACACGTCGAGCGGTCGGTAGCTGACGTTCCCCGCCAGTCCCCCGCCGGCAGCCTCTTCCCAAACCCACATCGTGCTCAGGCGACAGTTGTGCAACGCCCCCTGCCAGTGCGCGGTGTAGAGGTGGCCGTCGCGCGTGTGCCGGCGCCCGCCGTCGCGGATGATGTGGTTCTCGCTGTTGAAAACGGGCTGACCGCTAAATGAGTGAAACAAGTCGTATCCGATTAGCGGCCACTGCCACTGGTAGGCGTAGTCGTCGACGCTGTACGGGTCGGCCATGCTGTTCTTCTCGAAGTGCCACGCGTCGACGCCGGCCAAGTCGGTGGCGTCGCAGATGAGCTCCGGGTCGGTCCCCTTGTACGCCAGCCGCCGGCTGAAGACGGTGTCGGCCATCACCTTCGCGTGGGTGAGCACGTCGGGCGCGGCGGCCTTGACGGTGTCGTGCATCCACTGGTGCCACTGGCCGAAATGCTCGCGGTTGAACATGGCCCAGTCGTAGTAGGCCCGGTTCACGGGGAGGTTCTCCCGGATCTCGCCCCGCGGCGCACGCCACGGCGGCGGCGCGACGTCCTCGAAGGCCGGGTGGTCCGTGCCATAGAGCTCGTTCAGGGCCGCGACGTCGCCGTGCTGTCGGCGGAGGTAATCGGTCCACGCCGGCCGACTGTACTTGTCGCGCCCGCTCAGGACGTAGGCCGGCTCGTTCACGATGCAGACGGTCGCCAGCGCGGGCGAGTCCTTGATCTGCGGCAACATCTCGGCGACGAAGCGACCCGTCCACTCGCGAAGCAGCGGGTGGTCGAGGTTGTACTTGATGAACGCAACCGGGATGCCGAGCAACTGGTCATCGTCGGCATTGGCCTCGGCGACCCACTTGGGCAGGCCGTTGCCGGTGAGGTAGTCGATCTTCATCCGGTTCGCCTCGGCCGCGTCGAGCGCGTCGCGGATGCCGCCGAGGTCGTCGGGGAACGTGCCGTCTTCGCGGTACAGCGGCGGGCCGTGGCCTTGCTGGATGATCGACGCCCCGAGGTCCGGGTAGTTCGGCAGGTCTCGCGCGACCTTCATGAAGTGGCCGTACCCCATCGGGAAGAGCGGGCCGCGGTCGGGCGAAGCGTCGGGGTCGGCGAACGGTGTGGCCTCGCCGACCACCGTCGATCCGCTCACGGCAAGCTCGGCGTTCGTCTGCCGACGAAACGTGCCCGGCCACTCGTGGCCCGCCTCCAACTTCTCCAGGATTGACTGCGTGCGCTGCAGGATTTGATCGACCTCGCGCATTTGAAACTGCGACCAATAGAACCCCTGGTTGTTGTCCGGCCCGCCGGTTCGCACGCGATCGATGAAGCGGTCGGCGGTGGCGAGGCCGAGGTTGACGAGGGCGTGGTCGTCAACGTCGGCGGCCTTGGCACGGTCGGCAAGGCCGGTTGACACCTGCTGTAAACGCTCGGCTTCGGCGAGCACGCCACCCCGCCGATCGCCGCGCGTGAAGTCGACCGAAACCGTCTCTTCGCCGACCGTCGCGGTGAGCGTGTGCGTGCCGTTGGCCACGCGCTGGAGAGGAAGCCGCAGCCGAACGATTTGATCGGACGCGGTCATATCCGTTTCGGCGACTACTTCGCCATCGACCTTGAACCTCACGGTGTCCGCCGACGGAACAACGAGCGTGGCGTCGAGCCGCTCGGAGGCGTCGTAGTGCGTCGCCGTTGGGATCAGCGCCGGGGTCGAACCGGCCTTGACGATCAGGCGGCGTCGCGCCGGGTCGGACTCAGCGGAGAGCGATAGCGATGCCGTGGGATTTGGCATCGACCACTCTGCCGTCAGCCGGTCGCCATCCTGCTTCAGCGGCTTTGCGACCGCATCGCCGGGGTCGATCGTGCCGAAGGCGGCCGGGTTATAGAGGTCGCGCCGTTCGGCGATGGGCCGGTTGATGACTTCCGCCGTGGCCGCCGCCTCGGCACGCTGCTGGCGCTCTTCGTAGCTCATCAGGCGCGAGGCCGAAGGCGTCGGGTCGAGTTGCGGTCGCAGGTCTTTGTTCGCTGCGCTTGCATCGAGCGAAAGCCGCAACGTCGCATCGGCCAGCGTCAGGCGGCCAGTCTGCTTCTCGTCGCCGATCTCGAACGTGGTGTCAACACTCTCGCCCTCTTTCAGCAGGACAGGCCGGAGCGTGTCGGGCAACCCCTCGACCGTCGCGACGGCTGCTTCGTCGGGGGCGAGGTCGATCGACGCATCCTCGATCCAAAGCGTCGCCCCGGCCTTCGCGGGCATCTCTACGCCGACCGGAAAGGTGGCCACGCCGGCGGACGTGCGTCCGGTGAGCGTGACCTCCTTCCAGTCAAAATCGCCCGCCGGCAGGTCGGTCCGAGCGTCGCCCGCGATGAAGGCCGCGCCCTCGGGCACGGCTTCGCCTCGGACCCACAGTGTCGCGACGTACGAGCGATCCGGCTCGAGGCTCTCCACCGTCTGAATGGCTCGCGCTACGCCGGAAGCCTCCGGCGCAGAGATTAGCCGAAGCGAGCGAGGCGAGCCGCGGAGGATGTCGGGGTCGGCCCGCAGGCTCCACCCGTCTCCGGTTTTGGTCTCGTCGCCGATCTTCGCGCCGTTGCCGTTGGTGAGATCCCAATGTTCGTGGCCGAGCCACATGCCGGGGTTCTGCACCGGGTTGAACAGGATCTGCCGGTTTGCGTTGTCGGCGGGCAACTGTGCCCGCTCGCCCTCGATCCGCAGCACGCGCGGCTTCACCGACTCCAGCTCGAAGCTGGAGAGGTTCACCGTCTCGCCGGTGATGAGGTCGACGGCCTCGCCTTCGCCGAGGCTGACGGCTTTGGACCCGCGCATCATGTTCGTCAGCGCGATCAGGCGACCTCCGTCGAAGTCGGTGGCGCGGTAGTCGACGCCCTCGACCACGCCGCCGTCGGCCGACTTCAGCGGGATCAACTCGAGCCCCGCTTCGGTGAGGGCGTCGCGGAACGCCGCGGCCGCTTCGCGGTGGGCGGCGGGGTTGTGCTCGTTCGAAAGCGTGATGGTCCGGGCGTTCGCGAGGCTCTCCGGCAGGTCGCGTTCGCGGCCGTAATGGTCGCGTTCGAGCACACCGTCACCGGTCTTGAGAACGACTCCGCCCTGCTCGACCCAATCCGCCAAGGCATCGACCGTCTCGTCTTTCGCGTGCGTGACGCGCTGCAGCACGATGTGCGTGATCGAGTCGGGCACGCGGCCCTCGGTGAGCTGCCGTTCGGTCACGAAGTGGACTGGCTCACCGATCGTCGTCAGGCCGGCCCACGCCTGCTTGGTGGCGGCCTGGTAGTCGGATTCCCAGATCACGCTCGTCGGGCTGTACATCAATGCCACGCGGCGCGGCGTGGTGGCGAGTGCGTCGATCTCCTTATTCAGCCGCGAGAGATCGAACGCAGCGCGGCCGTGCTCATAGATGCTCGCCGGGCGGATGCTGATGTTCCCGCCGAGTGCGCCGCCGAGCGGCGCCTCCCAAACCCACATCGCGCTCATGCGCCCATTGTGCAGGGCCCCTTGGAACATGGCCGCGTACGTGTGGTTGCGAGGGGCGCGGGTCTGCTGGTTATCGCGGAGAACGTGGTTCTCGCTGTTGAAGACGGGCTGCCCGCGGAAGCTGTGGAACAGGTCGTAGGCCAGGTAGCCGTTGACCCAGTCGAAGGCGTAGGGGGAGTTGGGCCCGTGCTCCCAGAAGTGCGTGTCGAGGCCGGCAATCTCGGTGAAGTCGGCGTAGGCCTCGGGGTCGACGCCCCAGTGCAGCACGTTCTGCCCGATGACCGCCGGGCCGACCGTCTTGATGTGCGTCGCGATGCCGGGCGCTTCCTCGTTGACGATGCGATCGAGGTTGCGATGCCACTCGGTAAAGTGGCCTTGGTGGAACATCAGGTAGTCGTAGTAGAGCCGCTTCTGCGGGCCGTTCGGCGGGCGCTTGTGGTTGTACGGCTCGATCGGCTCGGGAATCGGGATCGGCACGTCGCCGAAGCTGGCGTAGTCGGTCTCCCACAGTGTGTTGGCGGTCTCGATGTCGCCGTGCAGGTCCTTCAGGAACTGCTCGAAAAGCGGCCGGCTGTAGCGGTCGCGGCCGCTCCAGGCGTACGCCGGCTCGTTGCTGAGGCAGATGCTGCCGATCGCGGGCGAGTCTTTGATGAGCGGCACGATCGCCCGCAGCCACTTCTCGGCCCACTCCTTGTGCAGCGGGTGATCAATGTTGTGCGGGATGAACCCGACGTTGCGGACGAACAAGTCCGGGTGGCTCTCGGGCGACTTGTCGTCCATCACCCGCGGCGGGATGCCGGCGCCGGTGAGAAAGTCGATCTTCACGTTCGCCGCCTCCGCCTCGGCCAAGATCTGCGGCACCTCCCCCTTGGGCTCTTTCAGCGTGCCATCGGGCTGCAGCATGCCCATGCCCGCACCCTGCTGAATGACCGTGGCGCCCCAAGTCAGGTGGTTCGGGATGTCGCGTCGCACCTTCACGAAGTGGCCGTAGCCGATCGGGAAGTACGTGGCCTTGCCGCCCCCCTCGACCGGCATCATCACGTCGTCGCCGACGATTTCGTAGCGGCCGCCCGCGGGCAGCTTCACCTCGCCGTGCAGCGCCGGACCGCTTTTTCGTTGCTCGATGTCGCGGCGTGTTTCTGCCAGAACCTCGCGCATCTCCTCCATCTGAAGTCGATCCCAGTGGCGGTTCTGGTTGCGGTCCTGCCCACCGGTTTCGACGCGCGTGGCGAAGCGGTCGAGCAACGCCAAGCCCATGTTGATGTAAGCGTCGTCGGCGACGCCGGCTTCGGTCGCCTCTTGCCGCGTGGCCTCGATCTCCTTGCGAAGCGACGCGAGATCCTCGGCAATCCGGTCATCGAGGTTGATGCGCGTGAACGTCGCCGTGCCAGCGGGCTGGTTGTCGAGCGTGGCGACGACCGTGTATTCGCCGTCTGGCAGCCCGGCCAGCGGGATGGCGAACGGCACCGACCGACCGCTGGCGTTGGCGTCGAGCGGCACGCGGACCCGGCCGATCGGCATCGACTCGGGGCCCGTCATCCGCATTCGCAGCACGCCGCCCGTGCCCTGGCCGCGCGGTTGGAGGAACCGGCCCGTCGCCTGCTCGAGCACGTCGAACGTCGAGCGGTCCATCGCCACCGTCGGCTCGGCGACATCCACCGTCTCGTCCGCCTCGGGCCTGCCCAGGACCGCCTCCTGCAACGGGCTCAGCTCGACGCCGACGTCGTCGATGTTGAGTTCGCCCGTCGGGCCGTAGGCGACCACCGACACCGGCACGCGTTCCTCGCCGGGGCCGGCGGTGAAGTCGAGCGTGACGAGCGTCCAGTCGAAGTCGCCCTCAGGCAGCCGCCGCGCGGCGCTGCTCTTGGGTGTGCCGGCCCGCAGGTAGGCCTCGCCGACATCTTTGCCGCGCACCCAGAAATTGATCCGGTACATCCGGCCGGGCATCAGGAAGCGGGCATCGTTGTACAGCTCAGCGAAGGCCGACGGGTCGGCGTCGGTGGAACCGCGAATCGCGTACCCGCGCCGGCCGGTGCGGGCGGCGGTTTTCTCGAGATACCCCTCGAACTCGCCGTAGGTACCCACGCCCGGAAGGTTGCTGACGGGCGCGTCGGAGACGCGGAACTTCCACGGCACCCCGCCGTGCTCCCAGCCTGGATTCATGATCTTCGGCTGCGGCCGATTCGGGACGTCCACGTCGGAGGCCGCGGGCCGTTCGACTTGCCCGGCCGTCTCGTCCTCCTCCAAGTGCGGCTTGTCCGGCACGCCGCCGAGGTCCGGCCGATCGGCCTTGTCCTGGGCCCACAGCGGGATTGCGAGCGTCGCCGCGGCGAGTGTGGCGAAGGCAGCCAGGGTGCGGCCGCGGGATCGAGTCAACTTAAAGCGATTGTCCTTCATGCTCCTCCAAGTAAAGACGGAAGCCATTCAATTTTGCGGTCGAAGCGTTGAGCTGCCGCGGCCGAAGCGGGGATGGCTGGCGGGCAGCACTTGGTCGACGCGCGGCGGACTGCGGCGGGCGGTCAGGCCGACTCGCCGACGCTGAGCGTGGACGAGAGGTAATGCACTTCCGCCGGCCGATCATCGCCGTCGATCCGACGCATGAGCAGTTCGGCAGCGAGCCGGCCTTCGATGTCTCGGTGGTGGTCGAACGTCGTCAGTTGCGGCAGGCCCGACGCGCTCGTCGCGCAGCGCAGGCCGCTGATGACTGCGGTGTCCTGCGGTACGCGCAGCCCCGCCCGAACCAGCGCCCGCATCGCCCCGACCGCCGGATAATCGTGATCGCAAATCAGCACGCGGAATCGGCGGCCGGCGTCGAGCAGGTCGCTCACGAGCTCGTCGGCCTCGCCGTAGGGATCGGGGTGCGAGCCGTAGCCGCGGATGCCCGGCAGCGTGAAGATCTGGTCGTTGTCAAGCGGCGTGCCGGCCTCCGCCAACTCGGTGCAAATCGACCACGCCATGGAGTCCTCGGGCGTCAACTCGCCCCGGCCGCAACAGATCAACCCGATGTCGTTGCCGTAATTCCCGTCGCGCAGGTAGTGCACGAGGTGCCGCGCCGCGGCCGCCTTGCCCTCGCTCACGCGGTCGCACGACAACCCGCGAACCTGGTGCCCGATCAACACCGTCGGCGTCTGCGACTTCACCAGCAGGCTCGGGTCGAAGTTGGTCATCAGCGACGGCCGAACCGCCGCAAGAACCAGGCCTGCCGGGTGCAATTCAACCACGCGCTGCACGAGCTGCTCGTAGGTATCCAGGTCCCCGTGTGTGGAGAAGGTGGCCACCGCGAAGCGGTCGTCGTCGATGGCCGACGAGATGCCGCGCGCGTACGGATCGGTGTCGCCAGTCAACGCGGGCGTGATGAACGCGACCTGCTTGAGCCGTGTCCGTTCGTCGGTCGGAACCGCCTCGCCGCGGCGCTCGCTGACGAAGTAGCCGCGCTGCGGATGGCAGCGGACCAGCCCTCGCTCCTCCAACAGCGATAGGCTTTTAATAACGGTCGCCTTGCTGAACTTGCTAGTCGCCATCAGGCGGCGGATCGACGGCACGGCCTCGCCGGGGCGCAGGCGACCGACCTCGATATCGCGCTCGACCTTCTTTGCGAGCCGCCCGTACTTCGTGCGGTCGTCGGCAACGACGGGAACGGGCTTTTCAAGCTGATTCGGGGTCGACAACTTCAAGGATTCTCCAGGGGCGTCGGCGATCGTGAGGCACGGGCCGCCGCGGCAAGCACGGCCCGTTCAGGCGACGGGGCCAGTGTGCCGGTTCCCGGGCAAGCATATCCGGTTGGGCCCCGGCCGCAACCGAAAGACGCGGGGCGCACAATTGCACGGCCTTGGTAAGGTGCGGGCAAGTTCCGCACTGTGACGCCTCCGGATTGCCGCCAATGCGGCACTTGTGGGAAAGGGAGAACAGTGGTATGGTCCCCGTGTCGCAGGGCGTGCGGCGCGACCGCTGGGTTGCCGGCGTAGAGTCGCGGCGACCCGTATCAAAGCAACGTCGGCCCATGTGAGGCCGACCGCCACACACCTGCTTGGACGACCGTTCAATTCACACCCACTGAGGAGAGAAGCAATGAGCCTTCGCACCACCGCCCTTCCCGTCGCCATCGCGTTCGCGGCCGCCACGACCGTCGCCTCGGCGCAGCTGACGACCGACAACCTGTTCGTCAACTTCGACGCCGACACCGCCACCGAGGACGCCGACTGGCAGTCGAGCAGCCCGGCGAGTAACACGACCGCCGTGTTCGACACCGCCCGCGACACGGGCGCCGGTGAGGCCGCCGGCGACGCCGAACTCGTCGACGTCGTGACGCAGCGCACGTTCAGCCAGGCGTTCCGCTTCAACAACATGCCCAGCGCCGGCAACGCCGAGGCCCGCCTCGACCTCGACCCGGACGACGGCGGCCTCGCCTTCGTCGACTCGTTCGCCACGCTCGCGCCCGACGCCTCGTTCGAGGTGCTCGTTCGCCCCGACGACCTGACCGGCAACGAGATCATCTTCGAGACCGGCGGCGGCGCCCGCGGCCTGTCGCTCGCGCTCAACGGTGACACGCTCTACGCCTTCAGCAAGCAGGCCGCCGGCGTCGATGACAGCGAGCTGGTCCTCTCGACCATGCTGACGTCGGCCGACATCAGCGACTTCGCGCAGGTCGTCTTCACGACCAACGGCACGAACTCGCACAGCCTGTACGTCAACGGCGTGCTGCGTGACACGAGCACGCTCAACTACGGCGACTTCGGCGGCGGCAACGTCGCCGCGCTGGCCGCCTCCGACACCGGCGGCTTCGGCGGTATGGACCTCGACGGCGGCGGATCGATCTCCGTCGATGATGCCGGCCAGTACAGCGCCCTTGTCGGCGAGATCGGCATCTTCCGCGCCTACAACGACCAGCTCACGGCCGCCGAGGTGGCCGCGAACTTCGCCGCCGTGGTGCCGGAGCCGACCAGCCTCGCCCTGCTGGGCCTCGGTGGCCTTGGCCTGCTCCGCCGCCGCCGCTAAGCACGGCCTTCGGACGCTCACCTGAAGTGGGGCGGCGTCGCGAGATTTCTCGCGACGCCGCCCTTTTCCGTTGCTTTTGCAGAAACCATCGACCCCGTTGTGGCGAATCCTCAGCTAACGTCAAGCCGCGCGCACTGTACCGGCACACTGGTCTATTTCACCATTGTGGGCCGCCGCCCGCCGTGCTACCGTTGAACGAACCCCGCCTGAGGAGGCCCCCGCATGACCGAAAACACCACCCAATCCACCTGCCCCGCCGTTCCCGCCGCCCGAACGCCCCGTCGCCGCGTCGGCTTCACCCTCGTGGAGCTGCTCGTCGTCATCGGCATCATCGCGCTGCTGATCGGCATCCTACTGCCCACGCTCAGCCGCGCCCGCGAGTCGGCGAAGCAGACGGTCTGCCTGAGCAACATCCGCCAGATGGGCCAGAGCACCGTGATGTTCGTCAACGAGCACGACGGCTGGATGTACAAGGCCTGGCTCAACAGCGGCCCGAAGACGAATCTAGGCAGTTTCGAGAAGGGTCCGTGGGAGTTCGAGTTTCCCCGTTGGGGCTGGGACTTTGTGCTCTCGTCCTACATGGACGGAGCCAAGGATGTGTTCCAGTGCCCGAGTGATGCGAATGAGTTCAACGTCATTCGCGGCGTGCAGTTCGACCCGCCGGATTCTGGCGACGCCCAGGCGACCGGCGCGGCGTTTGGTCACCCGCAACTGCCGGACGAGTACAAAACCAATCGGTCGATCTGGCAGTCGGACAACCTCCCGGCGAGCTACCGCTACAACGCGAGCAACATTCCGTGGCCGAACGACGCGCAAAAGCTCGTTCAGATCGACAACGGGACGAACGCGATTCTCATCACCGAGGGTAAGCCGGCGCGCCACCACCACCTCGCGACGTGGGAGAACGGGCTGGCCGACATCGGCCAAGGCTTCACGCAGAACACCGGCATCACCCGCCACCGCGACGGCTCGATGTCCTACATGTTCTTCGACGGCCACGGCGAGGTCCTGACGTGGGAGCAGAGCTGGGAGCCCCTCGGCGCGAGCTTCACCTACGACGCGACGTTCAGCCTGAGCGGCTCGCTGTCGAAGGTCGTCACCCCCACCGCCTGGCGGACGGAGTATCCCACGCACGGGAAGACGTGGCAGGACATCCACCCCTACGAGGAAGACTTCGACTACCCCAAGAGCTACTTCCAGAACTGATCGCGCCCGCCCCGGCAGCGCCTCGCAACTCCTCCTCCGCGGCCCGGTCCACCTCGTGTGGACCGGGTCTTTGCGTTGAGGCACCGGTCATAAACCAACACCGCGTAGAGCGACTGAATCGGTCCCATCGCGTCAGACTCTTCGTAGGGTGGGCACGGCCCACCATCGTGATCCGGAGGTGGGCCGTGCCCACCCTACAGTAGACTCCACCGTTCTAATCCTCAATCGCTGCGCCGCGTTGCTGCGCCGCGTAGATACGGTCCATGTCGAGTTTTTCCGAACGATCGAACTGGTAGATGCCGTTCTCCTCCTGGTACACGTCGGTTAGTTGCGTGTAGCAGTAACCGAACATGTGCGGGTTGCTCAGAAGCACCTCGGTCAGACCCTCGAACCTGGAGACCACCTCCTCAGCCGAACCGGGGCGGGCGCCGTAGCCCCAGCTATCGGCATCCTCGGCGGCGTCAGGGTTCCACCAGATACCGCCAAACTCGCTCACGAAGTACGGCTGGCCACGGTAGGGAACGTCGTTATGCTCCGGGCTGCCGTGGGCGTTGTGCATCGGGTCGCCCTCCGCGAGGCCGCTGTGATTGCTGCGGAGCTTCGCCGGGTCCTGCTGGTAGTCGTGGACGTCATAAATGTCGGCGACGCGCACGCGGTGGACCCAGCCGCTGGAATCGAGCACCGGCCGCGTCGGGTCGATCGCCTTGGCCGCCCAGTACATGCCGTGCATGGCGTCATCGAGCTGCGTGATGCGGTCAACAGGCGCGTGCGTCTCCTCGTTAAGCGGGCACCAGCCGATTAGGCTCGGGTGGCTTTCGTCGCGGCGGACGCACTCGATCCATTGGGTGATGTACGTCGGCCCCGGCTGCGGCGCCCCCTCGAACGGCACCGTCGCCCCCCAGTTCGGGAACTCGCCCCAGCAGAGATAGCCCAGCCGGTCGGCGTGGTAGAGGAAGCGCTCCTCGAACACCTTTTCGTGCAGGCGAGCCCCGTTGAAGCCGGCCTTCATGCTGAGCTCGATGTCGCGTACCAGCGCGTCGTCCGTCGGGGCCGTCAGGATGCCGTCGGGGTAATAACCCTGGTCCAGCACAAGGCGTTGAAAGATGCTCTTGCCGTTGATGCGGAACGCCTGCCCGTCAAGCGTGATGCCGCGCAGCCCGGCGTAGCTGTGGACGGTGTCGATCGTCCCACCCTTATGCTCAAGTTCAAGCGTTAGGCCGTAGAGGTGCGGGGCGTCGATCGACCACTCGCGGCGGTCCGCACTGGGAATGGGTAGCGCGAGCGTGGGAGCGAAGTCGCGTACGTCTTCCTCGGCCGTCGCGATCGCTTTGCCATCGTGCGTGAGCGTGGCCCGCACGCGCAGGTCGGCGGAGGAGCGGGCGTCGAGCGGGAGGGTGAGGTGAAACGCCCCGCCGCCGAGGTCAGGCACAATCTTTGGCCGCGCGAAGGCGGCGTGGGCGAGGGGCTCCATCCAGACGCTTTGCCAGATCCCGGTGGTGCGCGGATAATGGCAGCCGTGCGGGCCGAAGCGGTCGGTCTGCTTGCCGCGCGGGTATGCTCCTTCGTGCAGGTCGCGGGCGCGGACGACGATCGTTGCCGTCTCGCCGGGCGTCGCGACGCCGTTGAGATCAATGCCGAAGCCGCACGCCCCGCCGCGATGGTCGTAGACGCGCTGGCCGTTGACCCACACCGTGGCGTCGTAGTCGACCGCCCCAAAGTGGAGCCTCACGCGGCGGCCACTCCAACCGCTGGGAATCTCCACCTCGCGCCGATACCAAACCGCCCGCAGGAAGTCGCGGTTGTGGATGCCCGACAACTCCGACTCCGGGCAAAACGGCACGGTGATCGTGGCGTTCAAATCGCGGTCGAGCAGGCCGCGGTCGATGCCGCTGTTGCCTTGGTCGATCTCGAACTGCCACAAGCCGTTGAGGCACATCCAGTCGGCGCGCGCGAACTGGGGCCGCGGATACTCCGGCCGGGGCAGATCGTCGGAGTGATTGCAGGCATGCGGATTGAGCGGGGCGTGGTCGAGCGACATGGTGGGAGCTAGAACGGGGCCGTACGGAGAGGAAGCGGGTCGGCCGTAAGGGCCATGCGGTCACAGAGCTGTGTCATCAGGCGAAGCTTGACGGCCGCGTGCGACGGGTCGCGGTAGAGGTTGTGGTGCTCGCCGGGATCGGCCGCGAGGTCGTACAGCTCGCCCTCGTCTGACCCGTGCATCACGGTCAGTTTATGATCGATTGTGCGCAGCATCGTCGTCCACGGGCCCGGCTCACCGTGCCATGGCATGGCGTTGTAGTACTCGCAGTAGACGCTGTTGCGGTGCTGATCTTTATGATCGGAGTCGATCAACGTTGGCCAGAGCGTGCGCCCCTGCACGCCGGCGTAAGGCTCGCAAGCCGCGGCATCGAGGAGGGTTGGAGCCAGGTCGACGAGCTCCACAAGTGACCGCCGCCTCACGCCGGCAGCGACTGTGCCGGGGCAGTTCACAATCAGCGGCACGTGGACCGCCTGCTCGTAGCAGTACGGCCCCTTCAGGTAGATGCCGTGGTCGCCGAGCATTTCGCCGTGATCGCTCATGAAAATCACGAGCGTGTTCTCGCGCTGCCCCGTCTCGTCAAGCGCCGCGAGCATGCGGCCGACTTGGTCATCGATCAGGTCGCACATGCCCCAGTACGCGGCGCGGGTCAGGCGGTGGTCGCGGTCGGAATAGCTGTCGAACCCCGCCCCGCCGCCGCCATGGGCGCCATTGTGGTCGATCATCTGCACGCCTGGTTTGTCGCCCAACTCGCCCGGTCGGTAGTCGGGAAGCGGGATCTCATCGAGTTGATCAAGGTGCCGCTCAAGATACTCACGCGGCGGATCGAAACGGTGGTGCGGATCGAAGATGTTCACGCTGAACAGCCACGGCTTACCGCCGTTCTGCTTATGCACAAAGTCGATCGCCTTCTGCGCGCACCACGTCGTCTGGTGCAGCTCCGCCGGCATCGACGTTTGCACGTGCGGACTGTCCGGAAGCGGCTCGACGCGATATGACTGACCCCGCTCACGCAGCCACTGGCAGTACTCGTTGCCGGGCCACTCGCAGTCGGGGTGGTGCGACCAGTGGAAGTGCTTGTCGGCGTAGCCGTCATCGATGCGACGCTCGTGATCCGGGCAGACGCTCGTGTGGCAGGCGGAAAGGTGCAGCTTACCCGAAAGGCCACAGGTGTAGCCGGCGCGGTCGCGCAGGAGCTTGGGAACAAGCACCTCGTCCTCGGGGATCGACTGGCCGTTCATGCGGGTGCGCGTGGTTCGCGGGTAGCGGCCGGTAAGGAAGCTCGCGCGGCTCGGCGTGCAGACGGGACTTTGGCAGAACGCGTTTTCGAAGAGCGTCCCACCCGCGGCGAGCGCATCGATGTGAGGCGTGCGCACGAACGGGTTGCCGTAGCAGCCAAGGGTGTCGTGGCGCTGCTGGTCGGTGCAGATCCAAAGGATGTTCAGCGGGCGGTCGGGCATAGATCAACGGGCGGGACGGGTCATAGGCATCGCCTCGACGCCGACGTGGTCGCGCCATCGCCGCAGCTTGGTCATCATCTCCTGCGCCACCTCGGGATGGAAGCGGGCGACGTTCCACCGCTCGGCCGGGTCGTTCTTAAGGTGGAACAGCATGAAGTTAGCCGTGGTGTAGTCTTCGATGCCCTTCCACGGGCCGCTGCGTACGGCCCCCGCCGCGGCGCCGCCGAGGCCGTGCGGCTTGAGAATCGGGTAGTGCCAGAACAGATCTCGCGGCGGCAGCGTCGCGTCGGTCGAGGTCAGCAGCGGAGCGATCGACCGTCCGTCCATCGGCTGGTCAGGCATGCCGGCGCCGGCGAGTTCGAGCAGGGTCGGCATCACGTCCTCGAAGGAGATCGGGGTCTCCCGTACCACGCCGGCAGGCACCGCGCCGGGCATGTGAGCGATCAGCGGCACGCGAAGCCCACCTTCGAAAAGTTGACTTTTGCCCCCGCGAAATGGCCCGTTGTCGCCGGGGCCTTCCTCGTCCATCGCTCCCGGCCGCGTGCGTTGGCCGCCGTTGTCGCTTGTGAAGAGGATCAGCGTGTTGTCGAGCCGGCCCTGTTCGCGGAGCAGGCTGACGATCTGACCGACGCCGTCGTCGATCAATTCCACCTGCGCCGCCACGTTCGCGCGAAGCTGAAGGTGGGGGCCGGTCCAGCCGCGCTCGTGGCCACGTACGAGATACTTGTCCACCAGATCGGGCCGCCCCTTCGCGATCGTGTGGACGGCGAAGTGGCTCTTGTACAAGAAAAATGGCTGCTCGCCGTCGTGACGCCGGAGGAAGTCGAGGGCCTCGAGGTTGACGCGGTCAATCAGGTACTCGTCCTCGCCGAGCCGCGGCTGGACGTCCGGCATGAACTCGTACGGAGCGAAGTAGTCGCCCCAGGAGATGTTCGCCGACTCGACCAGCACCTGCTCGTCAAAGCCGTGATCGACCGGCTGTGATTCTGTTTCCGCGCCGGCGGACCGATAGCCCGTCAGGTGCCATTTGCCGACGTGTCCGGTGGCGTAGCCGGCCTGCTGGAGAGCCTCGGGCAGCGTGACGATGTCGTCGGGCAGATGGCGGTTTTCCCAATCTCGCAGGAAATCGACGATGCCGACCCGCGCCGGCGCTTGGCCGGTCAGCAGCGCGGCGCGGCTGGGCGAGCAAACGGGGGCAGCGGCGTAGGCGGCGGTGAAGCGCATCCCGCCGGCAGCGAGCGCGTCGAGGTGCGGCGTATCAATAAAGTCGTTGCCGTAGACGCCCAGTTCGCCGTAGCCAAGGTCGTCGGCGAGGATCAGCACGATGTTTGGTGGCCCATCGCTGGCACGAGCGGGCCCGGCCAGCAGGGCCAGCGCGAACGCGAGGCAAAGGCCGGTCACACCGGCATGTCGGGTGCGGCACAGTGGGTCGGTCGGTCTCACGCGGGCCGATGCTAAGGCGGCAGCGGTCGCGAAGAAACCGCCATTCCCGCGAAACCGGCCCACTGTGCCGTTAGCCCTTCCCGGCCGGCCGCGACTGCCGCTATGGTGCCGGCCATGAGCACCTCCTTTGACGGCCTCGCCGTAGACCTCGGCAACCTGCACCGCCTGTCCGACGCCAAATCACGCTCCATCAGCCCGGAAAACCCGACCGGCGAGAAGGGCAAAGGCGGCATGGCGACCGACGGCCCCGGCTCCGACGCCGCCCGCGACCTCGGCGAGCAGGGGTGGAAGATCGCGCCGCTCGTGAAGATTCCGCCGGGTGAGGAGTTCACCCTCGCCGACATCGAGGGGCCGGGTGCGGTCCAGCAGATCTGGATGACGGTCGGCAAGCCGTGGCGCAACGCGATCCTGCGCGTCTACTACGACGACCAGGAGCACCCCAGCGTGGAGTGCCCGGTCGGCGACTTCTTCGCGTGTGGCTGGGAGGAGTTCAGCCAGGTCACGAGCCTTGCCGTCTGCGTGAACCCCGGCAGCGCGTTCAACTGCTACTGGACGATGCCGTTCCGCAAACGGTGCCGCATCACGATGGAGAACCGCAACCCGTACGACCCGAGCAAGCCCAATGGGCCACACAACATCCCGGAGCTGGTCGTTTACTACCAGATCAACTACGCGCTCTGCGAAGTAGCCGAGGATGCGGCCTACTTCTGCGCGCAGTTCCGCCGCGAGAATCCGCTGCCACTGAAGCAGGACTTCACGCTGATCGACGGCGTGACGGGCAAGGGCCACTTCGTCGGCTGCTACATGGCATGGGGCGTCAACAGCAGCGGCTGGTGGGGCGAGGGAGAAATGAAGTTCTTCATCGACGGTGACGGCGAGTTCCCCACAAATTGCGGCACCGGGACCGAAGACTACTTCTGCGGCAGCTACAACTTCGAAAACCAGAAGACCAAGCGTTACCAGGAGTACACCACCCCCTACGCCGGCCTGCCGCAAGTGATCGAGCCCGACGGTGTCTACCGCAGCCAGACGCGCTTTGGCATGTACCGCTGGCACATCACCGATCCAATTCGCTTCGAAAACGACCTTCGAGTCACCTGCCAAGCCCTCGGCTGGCGCAGCGGCATGCGGTACAACCCGCTGCAGGACGACATCGCCAGCGTGACGTTCTGGTACCAAACGCTGCCGACGGCTCCCTTTCCGACCCTTGGCGATCGCGACGCGCTCGAGGTCATCTAGCCGCAGACGCCGGACTGCTGACGATGCGTGTCGGCCCTATTCCTTCACCACAGGAATGGGGCCGCCCGTGTCGCCACTGCGCCGGTCGGCGGCCTCGAGGTCGAGCTGGTCGCCAAGTTGCCGCTCGATTTCGATGAACTTTCCGCTGCGGCTGGAGGCTTGGCCCATCGCCTCGACCTTCCGCCGCACGGCGACCATCTGCGCCGCCGCGTCCGCCGCCGAGATGCCGGCGTGCCCGTGTTCGCCGCCGGCGCGGTCGAGCGCCTGCTGTTCGGTGTTGACGGTCAGCACGCCGAACAACGTCGGCACGCCCGTCGCCAGCGCCACGTCCGTCAGCCCGCGAGCGCACTCGCCGGCCACGTAGTCGAAGTGCGGTGTGTCGCCGCGAATCACGCACCCGAGGCAAACGACCGCCGCGAACTGCCCACACTCGGCAAGCCACTTCGCCGCCGTCGGCAACTCGTACGCCCCCGGCACGCGGACGACATCGACCGCCGCCCCAAGCTCACGCAGCCGCCCATCGCACCCGCGCAACAGTTCGCTGACGATCCGCTCGTTCCACGAACTCGCCGCGATCGCCACGCGATCGCCGTCGGCGAACAACGGCACGTCGGCATCGGGGCGGGCCTGGCTCATGCGTCGAGTGTAGATTGGCCAGGTCGCAAGTAGATTGGCGAACGCGCGGTAAGCTCGCCGCCATGCCCGATCTTCCGCAAGTGCTCGGCATCGGCGAGCTGCTCTGGGACCGCCTGCCCGACGGCGATCAACTCGGCGGGGCGCCGGCGAACTTCGCGTACCACGTGGCGGCCCAAGGGCTCCCCGCCGCGCCCGTTAGCGCCGTGGGCGACGATGACCTCGGCCGCCGCGCCCTCGACACGCTGCGCGAGCGCGACGTCGACACGTCGCTCATCGAGGTCGTGCCCGACCGCCCCACCGGCACTGTCGACGTGACGCTCGACGACGACGGCAAGCCCACCTACACGATTCACGAGCATGTCGCGTACGACGCTCTTCCACTCACCGACGCCAACCGCGCCGCCGCCGCCAACGCGACGGCCGTCTGCTACGGCACGCTTGGCCAACGCGCCGCGACAGCGAAGGCGACCATCGGCGCCCTGCTCGGTTTAACGCCGACGGATTGCCTGCGCGTCTTCGACGTCAACCTTCGCCAAAGCTTCTACGACGCCCAAACGATCGACAACGGCCTCCGCCTCGCGACGGCCTACAAGCTCAGCGACGAGGAGGTGCCTGAGGTCGCGAAGCTGCTCGATCTGCCCGACGGCCACGCCCCCTTCTGTGACGCCCTGTTCGACCGCTACCCCGCCCTCGACCTGCTGATCCTCACGGCTGGCGGCGACGGCTCTACCCTTCGGAAGCGCGATGGCGAAACGAGCGAAGTCAGGCGTATCGACGCGAACGTCATCAGCACGGTCGGCGCCGGCGACAGCTTCACGGCCGGCGTGGTGACGGGCTTACTGCGTGGGCGGTCGCTTGCGGATACGCACGAGTTTGCTCAAAGACTCTCGGCGTTCGTCGTCACCCAGCCGGGCGCGATGCCGGCAATTCCAGACGATCTGCGGCTGGCGTGAGGAACGGCGGCAGCAGGCGAACGATCATCGCTTGCCGAATCATCAGCGACGCGATCGGGCGCTCGTTCCCGAGCTCGCCGAGCAGCGTCTCGCCGCTCGACGCCTTCGGGTTCGGGTCGGCACCCGCGTCGAGCAGCAGGCGTATGACGCCGAGGTGGCCACGGGCGGCGGCATACAGCAACGGCGGCGGCAAGGACCACGGCTCGCCCCACCGCGCGTTGAGGGCGTTTGGATTGGCACCGGCCTCGAGCAGCAGTCGCGTCGTTTCGACACGCCCCTCGGCGACCGCGTATACGAGCGAGCCGCCGATCATTTGTTCTCGTGCTGCACCCTCGGCTTCGGCAAGCGACAGGAACGGGGAGTTCTCAATCGCAGCCCGCGTCAGCTCCACGTCCCCCGACGCCGCCGCCAGCCAGAGAGTGACGGGCACGCCCGCTCGGTTGAGACGTTCGCTCAGCCGTGGGTCGAAGCCAACGCCATTGCTGTACGCGATCTGCAGCATCGCATCGCCCTGCGGCTCGGCAATCCCCTCCAGGCCCAGCACCTCCGGATCAACACGGCCGCCGTGCTCGAGCAACAGGTCGAGCAATGCGTCGTCGCCGAGGTGCGCCGCCCGCCACGCGAGCAGGCCGCCACCCTCGGGCCAATCCGCGGGCATGCCGGCGGCGAGAAGTAGGCGAGCTGTCGCCAGCACGTCGCGGCGGAGTCGCTGCGCGTCGTCCGGGTCGGCCATCACCTGTTTCAACGTACTGCCGCCGACATTTGATGAATATCGATCCGGGTCCTGCCAAACCTCCATCGCCGCCGCCAACGACCACGCCCAAGCACTCGGCTCGTCCACCCCTGCCGCGATCAAATCTTGAACCGCGGCCACGTCGCCGATAATGATCGCCTGACGCATCGCCGTGTTGCCCGGAGACCAGCGGGGGTCGAGGCCGTTCGCCCCGTCAGGATCTTCAACGGGAACGCACGATAAATCCATCCCACGCGTGATGAGCAGGCGGCGAACGTTCTGATTGGCCCCCGCCGCGGCAATAGCAAGCTGAACCCGCGCCCGCCGTTCCTCCGGCCGCACGGGCACGCCCGCATCGAGCAGCAGGCGCACGCATTCTATCGCGTTGAAGTCCGCCGACGTCGCCGCCGCCAGCAACGGCTTCAACGCCGAGGCGGGCCGATTGTTCTGGGGCGGCGGATCAATCGCGACGCCCGCGTCTAAAAGGAGGCGGATCATGTCGGGCTTGCCCTGCGTGGCCGCGACCACGAGTAATGGGTGTCCGCCGGAATCCGACCGCGGGTTGAAGCCAGCCTCAAGCAGCAGCCGCACCGCAGCAGTGTTCCCCGCGCCGACAATTTGCATCACGGAGAAGGAATCGATCTCCTCCACCCGTAGCCCCGCGTCGAGCAGGTGCTCCAGCACCGCCGTCAGTGATCCGGACGCATTATGCGTGTTTTCGAGGGCAAGGGCGGTTCCACGCGACTGCAAGGTCGCGAACGTTGCCAATTGGAAGATGGAGCTTTGCTTGACTGTTGCATTGGGATCGGCCCCCGTGTCCAGCAGCGCCTTTACGTGATCGGCGCGGAGATCGCGTGCGGCTTCGGCGAGTAATTCGTCGAGCGGCAACGCTCTTGGCCGCGTCGCCGGAGAGTTGCCGAGCGTGAACGCGAGCACGACTGTTGACACGAGGCGGGGCCACCACATGCCGGTCAAGTCTAACGCCGGCCCTTCGCCTTGCGACGCTTCGTTTTCGGCTTCGCCTTCTCCGCAACCGGGAACCGCTTCGCGAGCGGACCGCTTTGCTTGTCGTGCTCGGCGACGATCTCCCGGATCAGCGCCGGCGGCTGACGCCGCGTAAGCAGCGTCGCCATCGCTGTCATGTGCGGGTCGATGTGGTTGAAGAACGCCTTATAGCCGGGGCACAGGTAGTTCAGGCCCGCCTCGCCGTTCGGGTGCTCGGGGGTGGCGGGCGTCTTCATAAAGCGGTGCTTCGGACACTCGCCGTGGCAGGCGTGGCGGACCTCACATTCGCGGCAGAACGTCGGCAGCGTGTCGCACTTGTCGAGGCCGAACTTGCGTTGGAACGGGCTCTGCACCATCTCGGTCAGCGGCGTTTCCATCACGTTCCCAAGCTTGTACTTCGGGTAGACGTAATGGTCGCAACTATAAACGTCGCCGTTGTGCTCGACCGCGAGAGCACTGCCGCACGTTTCGCTAAACACGCACAAGCTCGATTGCTTCTGACCCGTCAGCTTCGTCAGCCAGTTGCCCAGCGCCACGTCGAATACCTGCACGAACGTGGTGCCGATGTCCTTCCGCACCCATTCATCAAAGATGGTGCCGAGGAACGTGCCATAGTCCTGGCTCTTGACGCTCCAATCCGTGACCGGCGACTTGTAGCGTTCGCTCCCGTCCGCCTCCGGCGGGCCTTGCAACCACAAACCCTGCTCCTTGAACGGCGCATCATCGGTCGCGTCGCGTTCGACGAGCGGGATGAACTGGATGAACCCGCTGCCGATGTCGCGCAGGTAGCGGTAGACCTTCAGCGGGTGCTGGCTATTGAGCCGGTTGACGACGGTGAGCGTGTTGAAGTCAACTTCGTGCTTTTTCAGGATGTCAAGCCCCCGCAGCACGTTGTGGCTGCTGGGGTTGCCCTGCTTGTCGACGCGGTAGCCGTCGTGCAAGTCCGGCGGCCCGTCGATGCTCAGGCCGATGAGAAAGTTGTTGGTCTTGAGGAACTCCCCCCACTCGTCGTCCAGCAGCGTGCCGTTGGTCTGGAAGGCGTTGTCGATCTGCCGCCCGTCGCCGTGCTTCTGTTGGAGGTCGATCACCTTCCTGAAGAACCGCACGCCCAGCAGCGTCGGCTCGCCCCCCTGCCAGGCGAAGCTGACGTTCTGTCCCGGCTGCGAGTGGATGTACTGCTTGACGTACTGCTCGAGCACGTCGTCCGGCATCTGCCACTTGCGCTCGCCCTGGTAGAGCGATTCTTTTTCAAGGTAGAAGCAGTACTTGCAGTCAAGGTTGCAGATCGGCCCGATCGGCTTGGTCATCACATGAAACGGCCGCGTGGCCGTGTGAACCGCCTGCGTCGGTGCAGCACGCAGCGGCGTGGCGAGACCTTCGGCGACGGGCAGGGCAACGGGCATGTAACCACCTTACACCGGGGTCGGGCGCTGGCGTTGGTCGTCGGCAGTCGCCACCATGGCCGTATGCCGCTTAGTTGGAACGAGATTCGCCAGCGGGCCATCACCTTCAGTCGGGAATGGCGCGACGCCGAGCGCGAGAACGCCGACTCGCAGACCTTCTGGGCCGAGTTCTTCCAGGTCTTCGGCCGCAGCCGCAAGGCGGTCGCCAGCTTCGAGGAGCCCGTCAAGAACCTCGGCGGCAACAGGGACCGCATCGACGTCTTCTGGAAAGGCCGCCTGATCGGCGAAAGCAAGTCCCGCGGCAAGAATCTCGACAAGGCCTTCTCGCAGGCGATGGGCTACATCCAGTCGCTCGAAAGCGAAGGCCGCAGCGACGAGGTGCCGCGCTACGTCATCGTCACCGACTTCGCCCGCATCCGCGTCTTCGACCTCGACCCGCAGGACCCGTCGGATCTGTTCGACATGGACGCCGACGCAAGCGTCGAGTTCGCCCTCGAGGACTTCCACGAACACATTCGCCGCTTCGCCTTCATCGCCGGGTACGACCCCCAGCGCGTCGACCCCGAAGACCCGGCCAACCTCGACGCCGCCCGGCTGCTCGCCAATCTGCACGACCGCCTCGAAGACGGTGGATACAGCGGTCACGACCTGCAGCGGTTCATGGTCCGCGTGCTCTTTTGCCTCTTCGCCGAAGACACCGGCATCTTCGAGCTACTACGACCGTCTTACAGCTGGAAGACGATGTCGAAGCATCACGTTGCGAACGTGCGTGCGTGTGCTGCAAGCGAATCCGCGAAATGTTCCATCCCGAGTTCTTTAGACGGCGTTGCGTATATGCCATTTGTTCCCTCACTGGACGTCGAGGTCAACAGGCAGGCTGCGTCATACAGTCGCTCGCGAACAAGTCGCTGGCACAACAGTTCGTAGCGGCGACCATAAGACGCTTTTTGAAACTCCGGGAACACTGGAAAGTGAGGCTCATCGACCCGAACGGGACGACGTGATCCTTTCGCATCTTCCAACAACATGAGGTAACCTAGCCATGGACGCGGTGCATCGGCATCGAAGAACGCGCCTTCTCTGTACGCCGTCCAAAAGTCGTGCGCGCTGCCGATTGCTTCCTCGGTGCGGTTGTTAAAATTGTTGCCGAACGAAGGGCCGACCTGCGATTTAAATTCGATGGTCGCCAGTAAACGTCCATCGACCACCGCAACGATGTCCCACTCTTTCGTCGGTCGAAAATAGCCAGGCAAGATGGTGCGACGTCTCTCGACGTGAACGTGATCCAGGTTCAAGCCCGCATCTTCAAGCACTTCTTTGACGAGCGACACGAAGCCGTCCAATTGTCTGCCCCCGGTCACGGCGGTGCGTCCCCCACGATCACCCTCACCCACCTTCTTGCCTTGACGGGAACGTGTCCGCCAGAAGTGAGCGACCGCCTGTCGCATTTTCTTTGTAAGATCGTCGTCCATGATCTATACCGCATTCGGATGTAGTCGAACCTCGGCGGTGTCGAACAAATCGCGAGTCTCGCTATGAACACGCATCGCTGCCTGATCGAAGTAAGCCGGGTCCACTTCGATGCCGACGCTGTTTCGCCCGCATCGAGCAGCGGCGACCGACGTCGTACCCGTCCCAAGAAACGGATCGAGGACGGTATCTCCGACGAAACTGAACATCCGAATCAGCCGCTCGGCAAGCTCAGTCGGATACGGTGCCGGATGCTTCTTTGTTGAAGCGCCCGTCAGGCCCGTCCATATTTGCTGGAACCAGAGACGGTGCTTGTCTTCGGGAACAATGCTGAGCAACCGGGCCGCTTGCGACGGCTTGCGATAGCCACCTGGTTTCCGCTGGAGCAGAATAAACTCGATATCGTTCTTGATGACGGCGTTGGGTTCGTATGGCTTTCCAAGGAAGCCGCCTCCGCCAGACACTTCAAATTGTGCATTTGAGATCTTGTGCCAAATAATCGGTGCGAGGTTGTCGAACCCGATTGTCCGGCAGCGTTCCTGAATGCTTGCGTGCAAGGGCACCACGACATGGCGCCCATTATTTTTCCGCCTAGACAGGCACACGTCGCCGACTACGCACACCACTCGCCCGCCTGGCACAAGTGCATTCCAGCACCGCTGCCAAACGCGGTCCAACTCATCGAGGAATTCGATGTACTCGTCAACGTGCCCAAGTTGATCGTCATGCTCTCGGTATCGTTTCAGCGTCCAATACGGAGGCGAGGTGACCACCAGATGCACGCTGTTAGCCGGCAGCGATCCTGCTTGTCGAGCATCACCTTGAAAAAGCTGGTGAACGGTCGGCACCCGCTGGATCGCGGATTCCACCTCGTCCATCAACTTCTTGTCCTTGGCCAGCCGAGGGATCACCGAATCGGAAAACGGCTCATCCAAAAAGCCGGCAGGAATATGCTCGGTCAGTTCAGAGTCGTCCGGAGTCGAGGCCATGCATCGTCAGCATAGCAGCAAGCGTGGCACACCACATCTTACTCACTACTCCGCCCGGCTCGTCTACAACAACTTCCCCTGGCCGGGTGGTGGGGCCGGCGGGAAGGACGGCGGCGAGGACGGGATCAGCGACAAGCACCGCGCGGCCGTCGAAGCCGCGGCCGAGGTCGTCCTGGCGGCGCGGAAACACCACCAGGACGATGAGGGTGGTGGCGGTGGTGGCGGCGGGAGTGGTGGGGCCACCCTCGCCGACCTCTACGACCCGCTGACGATGCCGGCCGACCTGGCCCGTGCCCACGCCACCCTCGACAAGGCCGCCGACCGCTGCTACCGCCGCCAACCCTTCCCCGACGAACGCCGCCGCTTCGAACACCTCTTCGCCCTCCACGAAAAACTCGTCCACCCGCTGACCGCCCCGTGATTGATCGGCCAAGTGGCACGAATTCCGCGAAGCTTCGTGGTGGGTGGTGGGTCCGGTGACGTGTCGATGTGCTCCGCCTTGGCATTGGTTTGCCGCGATGCTGCGATGATGTGCGCCGCCTTGTCGCTGGTTTGCCGCGATAAAGTGTTGATGTGCTCCGCCTCGGCGTTGATCTGTTTCATCGCGGCGTTGCTTTAGTCTGATGAAGCGTTGAACTGCTGCAATGTAGCGTTGATCTGCTCGGATGAAGCGTTGCATTGCGATTGTGCATCGGCACTATCGGGCGTTTGGACGCGGTTGCAGGCGGCGAGGGCGGTCCTGATCGCATCGTGCAGTCTGGCGGGTTATCGCGCTCCGGCGTCACTTGTCGACTCTGGGCGGGCAAGCGACGCGGCCTCCGGGATTACGCCGCCTGCGGTCGCGGACGATGGGCGGGGTTGACGCGAAACTCTTTTGGTTCGTCAAGACCGGGTCGGGCGGGGCCGATGCAGCGGGCGGGGACGGCGCGACCTGCCGCGCGGCGGGGCCGCCCTCAACGCTCGTCCTTCGAAACAGGAGCCTGTCATGTCAACCGTCCCCGCCAACCGGATCAAGAAGGTTCAGTTCTACGAGAACCACATCACGCCGTGGACCGACAACTCGCTTGCCATCGGGTTGAGCGAGAAGGAGGTCGGTGACATCACCGCCAACACGCAGGCCGCCCGCGCGGCGTACGACCAGCAGCAGGCGGCCAAGCAGGCCGCGAAGGCGGCGACCGAGGCGTACTACAACGCCGTCGAGGCGATGGGCACCACCGGCGCGGCGGTCATGAAGCAGATTCGCGCCAAGGCCGAGTCGACCGGCGACGACAACGTCTACGTCCTGGCGCAGATTCCCGCGCCGGCCCAGCCCGTACCCAAGGCCCCGCCCGGCACGCCGATGGACCTCAAGGTCGAGATCGGCGGCAACGGCGCGTTGACGCTCGCGTGGAAGTGCCCCAACCCCGCGGGAACGAGCGGCACGATCTACCAAATCTACCGCAGCATCGGCCGATCGACCGAGTTCACCTACCTCGGCGG
This sequence comes from Tepidisphaeraceae bacterium, assembly GCA_965214125.1. Lineage (GTDB taxonomy): Bacteria > Planctomycetota > Phycisphaerae > Tepidisphaerales > Tepidisphaeraceae > CBDCBA01. The sequence continues at coordinate 51,146 of CBDCBA010000003.1, read as the reverse complement.
CGCGGGCAAGCGGACGTTCATCGACACAACCATTCCCGCGGGGGCGACGCAGTTGACGTACCAGATCCAGGGCGTGCGCTCGTCGGCGATCGGGCCTTGGGCGTCGTTCAACGTGCTGTTCGGGACCAACGCGGGCGGGGCGCAGGAGGCGCGCGTGGAGGAGTCGTTGAAGATCGCGGCATAGAGAAGTTCACCACGGAGACACGGAGGCACGGAGTTCCAGAGAAGAGGCTTTTCACTTGGTTCTCCGTGGCTCCGTGCCTCCGTGGTGCTTTGTTCGATTTGAAGGATCTTGAGATGAGCGATCTTGTGATTCAGTCGTCGATGCTTCACACCCCCCTTCCCGTTCCACGGGCGCCGGTTCGCGTGCGCCTTGCGACGATGGAGGACATCCCGTTCATGGATGCGTTGCAGAAGCAACACTCGAAGCAGCTCGGATATTTTCCGACGAAGCAGTTCGAGGGGTACGTGGAGACGGGGGGAGTGTTGATTGCAGAGGGAGGTGGGAGCGGGGGAGGTGGGACGTGGGCAGAACCCGATTCCGATCTCTGCCCACATCCCACCTCCCCCGCTCCCACCTCCCCTCAGGGCTATGTCATCTCTCGCGATCGCTACCTGAAGCGGGACGAGCTTGGGGTAATCTACCAGATGTGCGTCGCGCCGGAGGTGCGGCGAGGGTTGGTGGCGGCGACGTTGTTAAAAGAAGTTTTTGAGCGCAGTGCGTACGGGTGTCGGCTCTACTGTTGTTGGTGCGCGCAGGACTTGGCGGCGAACCGGTTCTGGGAGGCGATGGGGTTCATCCCGATCGCGTTCCGCGGGGGGAGTGCGAAGAAGAAGCGCGTTCACATCCTGTGGCAGAAGCGCATTGTGGAGGGGGATGTCGAGACGAAGTATTGGTATCCGGCGAAGACGGACGGCGGCGCGATGGGGGCGGACCGGATCGTGTTGCCCATTCCGCCGGGGGTGCATTGGAGCGATCCGATGCCGGTGATCCGGGTGGAGGCGGAAAGGATGAAGGATGAAGGCGGAAGGATGAAGCAGATTGGGGAGCGGAAGCGGAGTTGCAAGTCGCCGAAGGTGGGGGAAGTGGCGTCGCCGGAGGTGCCGACGAAAGCGCCGGTGCAGTTCGGGCCGCCCGGGGTGATGCCTCCCCCGCCGCCGCCTTCACCGGTCGCGGAGAAGTCGGTCGTGGCGAAGCCGAGGGCGCGGAGGAAGGCGACGCCGGTGGATCCGAAGTGGATCGCGATGTCGCGCGAACTGCGGGACCGATGGTTCGAGCGCATGAACGACGAGCCGGGGTTCCTGGAGGCGAACGGGAAGTACGACGTCGCGAAGGCGTTGCCGACAGTGGAGCGACCGACGATCAAGGCGTTGCCGATGGCGGCGTAGGGTGGAATCCATCCCACCATCGGGATCGCTTCACACGCCGCGCCCGAGGTGGGATGAATCCCACCCTACGGTGTGACCATGTACAGCGATGTCGGTTTCGAGCCGCGGAACATTGGCGATGTGGACGTGGTCTACCACGACGGGGTCTTTCACCTCTTTCACCTCGTCCTGCCCAACCACGACTACATCGCCCACGCGACCAGTCGTGACGGGCTCAACTGGCGACGGGTCAAGAACGCCCTGTTTATTGGGGATCCCGGCGCGTGGGATGATGATGCGCTCTGGACGATGAACGTGTCGGCCGACCCGGACAAGCCGGGGAGTTGGCGGATGTTTTACACGGGGCTCAGCCGTCGCGAAGGGGGCCGCATCCAGCGCGTCGGGCTGGCCGTCAGCGACGACCTGATTCACTGGGAGAAGGTGAACGACGGGCATTACCCCATCGACGTCGCCAACGGCGGGGAGCAGTTTTACGAGTCTTCCTTGAATGAAGGACGCAAGTGGGTGAGCTTTCGCGATCCGCTCTTCTTCAGCGACGGAGAGAAGCGGTACCTGCTGGTAAGCGGTCGCGTGAAGTACGGACCGATCATTCGGCGCGGGTGCGTGGCGGTGGTGGAGGAGACCGAGCGCGACCAGTGGGAGTTCCGCCCGCCGCTCTATCACCCGCGGCGTTACGACGATGTGGAGGTGCCTGGCCTCTTCAAGCTGAGCGGGCACTACTTTTTGCTCGGCAGCATCCGCGAGGACGTGAAGGTGCGCTACTGGTACAGCGACTCGCTCAAGGGGCCGTGGCGGAACTACTTCGACAACGTGCTGCTCCCGCAGGGCAACTACGCGGCGCGGACGTGCGTCTACCCGGTCGAGGCGCAGGAGTTGGATGAGGAGGGGAACACACTCGGCTCGGGCGTGGACGCAGGCGAAGTGTCCGACACGGATTACTGCGGGCGGCTGGTCTTCAACTTCTACTTCACTGGCAGCAGCCCGGCGGCGAGTAAGTACGGGCAGGCGCGAAACCTGATGCCCCCGCCCAAGCGGCTGGCGGTCCACCCCGACGGGCGGCTGATGCTCAAGAGTTTCGACGGCTTCGACAAGGTCGTGAAGAAGGAACTCCACGCCGTCGACCTTGCCCCGCTACGCCCGATTGCGGGGAACCCCGACAGCACCGTCGGTTCAAACGACCTCGACTGCTGGTTCGGCAGCGACGCGGGGTTCGAAACATTTCTCCTGCAAGGCAACTACCGCGACTTTCGTCTGCGCGGCAAGCTGGCGTTGGAAGGTCGGGGCAAGTGTGGCTTGGTCTTCCGCCTTGATGAGCCGACGACGGGCGGGTACTACCTGTCGCTCGACTTGCAGAAAGGCCTCGCCCAACTACGCAGTTGGAAGAGTTTCGCGAGCGCGACCGAGGAGGAGGAGCACGGCGTTGGGGTCGCGAACACGCCCAACCAGGCGTTGCCCGCGGCGGGTCCGGCGATGGGCGGGCCGATCGGTGGACCCGCAGGCGGCACCGAAGGCGGACTCGGCGAGAACGCCTTCAAGTTCGCGGCGATCCAGAACGCCAACTTCCTCAGCCGACGCGAAGGACCTTGGGAGATCGAGCTCGTCACCTACGGCCGGTACATCGAGTTCAGCGTCGACGGCTACGTGCGGCTGACGCTCGTCGACGACACCTTCCGCGACGGAAAGCTCGGCTTTTACGCCGAGACGGCGCACATCCGCGTGGACGACTTGACGGTCGAGCATTTGCACGCCCCCGCCGACGAGGCGGCGGGGTTGGTGGAGTGACGCTGGCCGTGCTCATCGCCCGAAGATATCGTCCACCTTCGCCGGCAACGCGTCCGTCGTGCCGTCGGGCGATGGGGCATGCAACTGCACCCGCACCAAACCGCGTCTGTTTTCGCTCGGATCAACCGGCAGTTTACGGAAAATCACGACTCCACCCCAGGTTTGCGCTGCGTCCGTTTGAAGTAGAGCCGCGCTTGGGTTGGGCCGAAGCACGAGGTCGACACGCTCCGGCATCGGTTCCCTCCAACCGAGCAGAAACGTTAGTCGCGTCGCGACACGCCAATGCATCGACGGTCGCAATTCGAAGTTGAGGTTCATCGACTTCCACTTCGTGTACCGCGACATCCCCTCCTGATTCGATCGAAATGATACCTCCGTCCCATTTGCGAAGCGGAGGCTCGGGGTGTACGCATATGGTAACGGCAGATTCCGCAGCCAAATCTCGGCCATCTAATAGGGCCGCCCCCAGCGATCGCGTGCTGCTCGCAGCGGTTGCGCAAAGATTCCCTCTTGCATCTCTTGATCCAGCGTCGGGTCCGTCCTGAGAAGCGTCAGTCCGCCACCAGAGGGTTGAACATCAACTTGGCGAACTAGGGTTGTCTCCCAAGTTGCCACGGCCGCGCTGTTATCAAACGGCCGGACGCGGTTCCTCGCGTCCAGCAGACCTGCATGTGACGGGTCTTCTCCAATGCTAATTCGGATCTTCGCGACGTACGACCGCATGCCTGGCGGAGTGCTGGTCGTAATACCGGTGGGCACCATGTCGCTTGGGCCCTCGACCGTTCCGTCCTGATCTGCATCAAAGCTACCGATCGAGGTTGGTCCGAAGTGCGGAAGTTTCTCCTGATCAAGACCTGTGAACAATCCCGACAGTGGCCCCTTAATCAGTAGCTCATCTGGCTGCGCCAGCCATGCCTCGAACGCCGGGGTGCGTTGCCCATCAAAAGCGGCATCCAATCCTATGACTTGACCGTGCCATGCTGCTGATGAACCATCCCAACGAAAGTCCCAATCGAGAATCACGGGAAGCGGATCGCCCTGCCGAATCGCCGGCCGCGCGTTTAACTTCGGGACAAACCCCTGTCTGGCAAAGCGTCGCCACTGCTCGGCGTCGACATGCCCACTGGAACGCTGCACGACAATGAATTCCCCTGCTCGCTCGTCCCAAGGCTTCGCGAGGTCGCCCTGCCAGGCAAGCATCGCCTCGACGCCGCGGGCGAAGGCGAGGTTGCCGTCGCGATCGTTGTTCAACCGACGCAGGAACTCATCGAGCGCCGCCACCCGCATTGCCGCATCACCTCCGCGGATGTCTCGCGCTAGCCACCACGCCGGCTTGTGTTGATTCCAGTCGACCCCACTCGCCTCGCCCCAGATCACCGCGCTCCCGATGAGCAAGGCCGGCGCGACCAGCGCCAGCCCCGCCGTCAACAGTCCCCTTCGCCGCTGACGATGCCCAACCGTCACCGCCCGCCGACGCGACAGGTCAACGCCGCACTCGTTACACACGGCCGCCTCCGGCGTACCGGTCAGGTCGAACCCGCACCGTCGACAAAGCCGGTGGTCATCCACCCGCCGCCCCCGCCACCCGCCGATCGCCACCGCGACGCCGACGACAAGGCAACCAGTCACAACGGTCAGGAACGCGATCATGCCGCAAATGTACCAAGCAACGCAAAATCGAATGGGCCGTGAGGGGCTCGAACCCCCGACATCTTCCTTGTAAGGGAAGCGCTCTGGCCAACTGAGCTAACGGCCCGGCGGCGCCATCGTAGGGCGGTAAGGGGCGGGAGAGCGACGACGACCCCGCCGCGTTACAGGGGGCGCGCCCCTCAACCTGGGGGTGTGAGAACGGGCGGGCTGACTTACACAGACGTAAAATCATGTAAGTAGACAACGAGCGACGGGCTAACCCCGGCTCACTAAAGGTGATGGGCCGCCTCAACGCCAGGGGGTCCGGACGTGGCAGCATCAAAGTCGACGTAGGCGACGTGCTGATACCTGAACTCAACGTGCAGGAACTTGGAGGCCTGATCGTCCGCGAGCTCGAAGAGACCATCGAGAGGACGATCGACCGCCGGCTGGATCAAGTGCAGGCTGCCCAGCGGGCGGCAGCCGCACGCGGCATGTTGTAGCTGCCGCGACAGCCCAAACCTTCACGCGGCCACGGAGACGCGGGCGCGATCAGAGCGCGCCGCGAGGCTGTGCGGTTCGCATGTCCGAAAATGCAATTTGCTATGTCCGGCTACAGGTGTGAACGGACAGGCGGACTTGCACGGACGAGGTCGGATATAGCCGGACGGCAGCTGGCGGCGCGGCAATGACTTACGACCCGGGCGGCGGTGCCCGCTCGAAATTGCACGGCCGCCAGAATTGCCCGAGTGCCGCGGGCGAGTTGCACTGGCGCGCGGCGGTCAAGCCGCGCTCCCGCCTCCAGCGACCGTTTCGTTAGTAGTCGCTGCCGCGCGCCGCGCGCCTGCCGCGCGCGAATCTGGGGCAACTGGGGCAATCGTCGAGCTCGCTTCGATGAGGCGTCGACGGCCGATCGGCACGAACTGCGGGTCGAGCTCGAAGCCGAGGAAGCGGCGGCCACACGCGGCGGCGGCCAAGCCGGTCGACGCGATCCCGGCGAACGGGTCGAGGACCAACTGCCCCTCGTCGCTGACCAGCTCGACGCAACGCCGCAGCAGCGCGACGGGCTTCTCGCACGGGTGCCGTGTCTTGTGCAGCCGGGCTACATCCCACACGTCCGCCGGTGCTGAGCCTCGCCGCGGCGGGCGCCCCTTCGCCACGACGTAAATCTGCTCCCATCGCGGCCGCAGGTGGTGGCCGAGGCCGATGATGCGCTTGTCCCAGACGACGCAGCCGACGACCCGAAAGTGCTTGGCGAGCAGCTCTGGCATCCACGGCGACTTCCACGTGCCGAAGACGCAGTGCAGCGTGTCTGGCCGCGCCACGCGGGCGGCCTCCGGCAGCCATCGCGACCAGAGACGAACGGCGGACTTGCGACCGTCGCCGACGATGCTCCTCGCGCCGCGTCGCCGCGTGCCGAGCTTGAGCTCGATCCCATAGGGCGGGTCCGTCACGATGGCGTCGACGCTCTCGTCATCGAGCCGGCGCAGGCGAGCGACGGCGTCGCCTCGGATCAGGCGGTGTTGTTCGATCATTAAGTGCTCTTCCGGCCCGGCCGATGCATCGGCCAGCCGGACGTCGGTTCGCAGACCATGCGTCCGGTCAGGAGCGGGATCGGCGGCTGCTACCGGCGACCCGCTCCGCTACGCGCGGGCCGAAACAGCAACGGCCCGATCGGCCGCATTATCGCTCGCACGCGGCCGTTTGTGGAGCGCGGGCCGCCGCCGACTTCAACATTTCGACGAGCTGCATCGCCTCGGCCGCGCGAAGCTTGTTGGGGTGCTGGGTGCGACCGCCGCTGAACCGGCGGCAGAGGCCAGCCAGGTCGTAGTCGACCTGCCCGGCCAGTTCGCCGATCTTGTGTAGCAGGCGGTCGCCGGCGAAGCCATTTCGACGGCGGGCGAGTTTGCCTCGCCAGTATCGTGGGCCGGCCGGGTGGCCGGTCGCGCCGTGCTCTTCGAGGAAGGCCATGACCTCCTCGAACGCCTCGTGCGAGAGCTGCGTGGCGCTGTCGACCCGACCGACGTTGCGGATGACGAGCGAGAGCTCGGGCTTGTTCAGCTCGGCCTCGCGGCCGGCGGCATGAAGGGCGCGGATTTGGGCGGGCGTGGGCATCAAGCAACCTTTCTAGTCGGTAGTTGATCGCCGCGCATCGCAACGATGGAACACACCGGGCCCTGTGGTGGACAGGATGAACTGACAAAGTGCAGGGACGCCCGCCGGCCGCCACGCCTGCTGGTGATGAACCCGCGGCGACGAAGGCTGTAGAGCAGCTGGCTCACCGCATTGCTCGTCGACGGCCACGTCAGATCGCGGGCAGATGCCGCGATCGCTGCGGCAGACACGGCCGCCGGTGTCGAAACGCCGCCCGCCTCGTCGGCAAGAGCCTGTATCGCGTGCAGTAGCAGCGCTTGGGCTGCCGGAAGCCCGGGCCAGCCCAGCAGGACGCCGTAGCCTTCCCGGCCGTTGCGACCGCCGGTGACGTTGAAGCCGGCCGCCCTGTACGTCAAAGCGCGGCTGTCGTGCGGGCCGGTCGTCACACGGTCAGTGCCGATCGCGACGCCGTACCACATCGACATCATCGGCCGCCGCCGCCGGTCGACGGCGGCACGCTGGCGGTTGTGCCTCGCGCACCCTCGGGCGGCTCGGCGGTGTTGGGCAGCACTCGCCTTGGGGTTGTCCAGATGCCACGCGCTGATGACATCGCCAGCGGTGGCAAGGGCGTAGTTGTGCGGGTCGTCGTTCAGGCAGTCGCCGTCGAAGTGGATCACGCGGTGGCCCGCTGGCACGGGCCCTTTGTGCCGCTCCCACCAGTAGCGGGCGAGGCGAACCCAGCGATAGCTCGGCACCCCGTCCAGCCGCACCTTGATCTCTCGAACCTGTGACTTGCCTGCGCGGCTCAGCTTGACCGCGCCGAGCGGTGCTGCGACGCCGTGGCGGACGTCGTATAGCGGCGGCGGCCAAGCGGAAATCGGCAGAGCGAGCGCTGCCGGCGGGATGGTGAGCTTCGGCCGGAGCATGGTTCACCCCGCTGCCAGCTTGAGCCGCGGCTGCTCGGCTTGCACTCGCTGCTCCAGCACGACAGCCTTCGGGCCAGGCATTTGGTGCCGTAGAGCATCGCGCAGCAGGTCGAGGGTGAGGGCGTCATCGCCGGCGATCTTGGCCAGCATCGTTGCGAAGGTGACGAGCTGCTCGCACAGCCGCATCGCCCCTCCGCCTTCCAGGTTGGCCAGCGCCAGCAGAAAGCGGGCGGCGTCGCTCGCCAGTCGCATCTTGTTCGAGCCGAAAGCGTCGCGGATTTCATCCAGGCTGTACAGCGGCTCGCCACGGCCGCCCTGCTCCGGGCTGCGCGTGCGCTGCATCAGATCCCAGTGCATTCCGATGCGGCTGCGGATTTGGGCGAGCGTCTCCTGCTTGGGCTCGTGCCGGTTGAGATACTCGACCATGTCGACGGTGCCGCCCCACAGTTGCGGCGCGCCGCTGGCGTCGAAGATGTCGCAGAGCGTGAAGAGCGACTTGTCGCCGCGCACGCCGCAGAGATTGTGGACCTGGTCGACCAACAGGAGCCGGGGAGTGCCCTTCAGTGCCGCCACGATGCGGTCGAAGAGCTCGGCCGAACTCTTGGCGTGGTTGACGTGCAGTGCGCCAGCGACTCGCCGCAGGAGCTCTTGGCTGCTTGCGTGCTGCTTGTCGCACGTGACCATCGCCGAGCCGGGCATCTCCTGCGCGAGGGCCTCGAACGTCCAGGTCTTCCCAACCCCGGCCGTTTCGGGACCGTAGACGAGCACGATCTTGCGCATCTGCTGCGCGTACCCTGCCATCATCTTGATCTCGCGGGCGACCTGCGTCCAGACAAATCGAACAGTGCTGGGCGCCTCCTGGCGGCGGTACTCAGCCTCCAGCCAGGCGTCGAGGTCGATCGCCAGCTGGGCGCGGTTGCCCTTGTAGTTCCCCTTCAGGAACTCGCTGATTGTCGACGCGCCGCGGCCGATCGACTTGCCGACCTGCGAAAGTTTCAGGCCGGCCGCGTCGACGTACTGCCGAACGTTGTGGCGGACCTGGTCAATTTGGGGATCCCCGATTTGCTCGGGCAACGTGCCTTCGGCGAACATCCTGCTCGCTCCTCTGATCCGCTCTCGGTCCAGCATGCGCCGGATCGCCGCAGAATCGGCTTGTGGTGTTTTACTCGGCATCGTCCTCTCCCTCGCCGCGGGACTCGGCCGCGCGGCGCATCAGGTCGAGGATGTCGCGGCTTTCTGCCGCGTCATCCCCTCGTGAGCTCCCGGCGTCCGTGCCATCGTGATCGAGGGCGTCCGTGCCGCCCGTGTACGTCAGGCCGCGGAACGGGCGAGCTTCGCCATCGTTCCGAGGCCGGTTCGAGGCGGCATCGAGCGCCGCCTGAAGATCTGGTGCCTCCGCCCCGACCGCTCGCCGGTTCTCGGCCATAGCGCGTTCGAGCTGTTTGAAGGTCGAGAAGTCGTCGGCCGCCCGCGTCCCGACCGGCTGCACGCTCGACGGCGGCTGCGGCGGGTTCCGATCGGCCTCGGCCGCCGCGGCGGCCCTCCGTTCGGCGGCCATCCGCACCATCCGGTCCGCGACGTCGTCGGCCGCCCTGGCTCGCTGTTCGCTCGCCTGCTTGCGGATTCGGTCGTCCTTGCGCTTGTCGGCCAGCGCGGCCTTTAGGTCGGCTGCCGGCGCGTTGGGGCTGATTCGTCGGTTTGACTGAACGCGCGTGACGATCTTGCCGTCGAGCTGCTCGACGGTGACGCTGGTCACGTCGCGCTCGTCGATCACCAGCAGGACCTGCTCGCCAATCATGCGTTGAAGGCGGACGTCATGCTGGCCGTAGTTGAGCCTGTTGAAGGTCACGCCCTGGCGTCCGACCCGCACCGGCCCATACCGGCGGCAGCAGAGATAATCGAGCAGTTCGCGGTCGGTGGTGCGGAGCGACTCCAGCTCTTCGTCAAAGCACCGCCGCGGCGTGCGGCCGTGGAGCCCGTCGCCCTGGTGGACGCGGTCGTGGTAGTCGCCCTCGACCCACTCGTCGAACGCTTCGCTCAGTTCCGCGAGCGTGAGCAAACGCTTGCCCTTGATGATCTTCGCCAAGTCGTGCGGCTTCTCGCCGATTGAGCCGCCGACGTAGCCGTCGATGAACTTGCAGAAGCGTTCCTTCACGGTGCGGAAGAACCGCTCCACCGTCTTGGCGCGGGCGTTGTACGGAAGTGCATGCTTCACGGTGACGCCCAGGCTCGGCATGACGCCACGCCGCTCGATCGCCTCGGTGGTGTCGCCCATCGACTGCTTGATCTTGCGTCGCTGGGCCTTGGTGAGGCCCGTGACGGCTCTGCTGTCGAAGTCCTTGCCGTTGTCGATGTAGATGGTCGACGGCACGCCGCACGCCACGACCGCGTTGCGAAAACTGCCGAGCACCTCGTCGCTGCTCGGGTCGCCGACGAAGATGGAGTAGCCCACGATGCGACGGCTGCGGGCGTCCATCCAGGCGGTGAGCCAGGGGCGAACCTCCCGGCCCTCGTGCGTTACGAGCACATCGAAGCGGTGATGGTCGGCCCACCAGAGGTCATTGCTGCTGAGCTGGGCATAGTCACGCTCGACGTACGCGCCGAGCTTGTCGACGAAGGCCTTGTCGCCCTCGCGCTTGCGGATGCTCTCGCCGCGGGGAATCTCCGCGATTAGCCGGCGGAATTGCCGTTTGCCGACCGGAACCGTCCAGCCGTTGAGTTCGGCGTCGAACTTGGCGTGGTCGTAGACGGTGTCGGCCTTGGGCTGGCTAGACAGTAGCCAGAGCCGCTTGGCGCACTCCCACCACGGGTCGCCGTCGTACTTGCCGGTCGAGCCGCTCGCGATCTGCTCGCCGGCGTCGAGCCACGCTTGGTTGCAGAGGCCGCGCAGGCCGTCGCGGCGATAGTCTCGCCGCCAGTTGTAAAGCGTGCGGCGCGACACGCGAAAGCCGGGCGTCTCCAGCTTGAGCCGCGAGACGTAGTGCGTGCTCACCTGCGCCTCGGTCCAGTCGAGCTTGCGGCCGGCAGCCATCGCCTCGTCCCAGCCCTCGACGGCTGCTTTGCGGCGCGTGACCTCGACGCGGTGGCGGTCGGCGATCTGGCGGAGGTCGAAGCCCCTGTTCAGGGTGGCGAGGTCTTTGACCGCGGCCAGCCGCGGGTCGGCGTCCTCCCGAACCCGCCAGTTGCCGACGTCCTCCTCCCCCGGCTCGGCCTTGCGGGCGTGGCCGCTGCGCTGCCACTCCTGGCACCGGCGACGGAGCTGACCGATCGACAGGTCGCTACGCTCGCTCGCGACGGCGAGATCGATCCACGCGGGACCGCGAGGCTCGAACTCGTCGAAGCTGCCGGTGAGTTTGAGGGCGGAAGTGGACACGTCGGGTACGGCTGCGGAGGTGGGAGGTTGGTTGCGTGGTCGATAAGCTGCTGCCGGCGGGCCCGTCGTTGCGCCTGACCGCGCGGACCGTGACGGCTCTCTGTCCAGAGCGCCCCTCCGTGGGCACCCCGCCGAGCAGCAGCGAGTTCTGGGCGCGGGGCCGGGTTGCCGGCCCCGCGTTGCTATTTGCCCTGTTCGGGCGGCGTGCGTCTCGCCGCGGCCTTGGCTCGCGCGGCGGGCACTTCTGCGGATTCGCGGTCGGCCTCATCGTCCGGGCGGATCGGCGTGATCTCGATGCGGCCGCCGTGCTGGTCGACCACCTGCTGGACGGACCGGCCCAGGTTGGCAAAGAGGTCGAGAACGGCCTGGCCGACCGGCGAGGCAATCGGTCCGGTCATGCGGACTTCGCCCACCTCGACGCGGAGGACGGTCGGGTCGCCGGTCTCGGCGGTGGCGTTGAGGCAAACTAACTGGAGCTTCATGGCGTGCTGCTGGTGGGGTGGTGGGGTGTTGGGGTGGGTGCCGAAGTGGGTGGCGGAACAGGTGGTGAATGGGGTGGCGGGTCAGGCGGCGGCTTGGCAGCTGACCTCTTCGACGCGGTCGAGCAACGCGTCGCGGGCGTCGTCGTCAAGCTCGGCCAGATCGGTCAGGCGGACGGCGTCGCAGATCTGCACCCAGCTCTCGCCAGCGAAGCAGCGGAAGTCGGCCTTGTGGAGCGCGTCGCAATACGGGCAGTGCTGAATGATCGTCCGGGTGGCCGGGTTGGCGGGCGATGTCGAGATCACGTGGCAGCTGCTGGGAACGGCAGCGTCGCAGAGGGGGCACTCGTACCGCGGCACATTGCTGCCGATCCGCCTGATCTCCGCGCCGGACGCGGTGTCGCCGAGCGACGCGGTGTCGCGCCGGGTGGCGGATTCGAGAAAGTCGACGTAGACCGGGCCGTCGGGGCGGGACGAGGGTCGCTCGGGGGGCTTGGGCGCGAGCACGATTTCGGTCGATTGGCTGGGGTCGATCCTGTACATCAGTCTTCCTCGGACGGGGGTGGCGCGGCAGGCGCGGTGAAGATGGCGGACGGGCGATCGTCCGCCGGAAACTCGGTGAAGGTCCCGGCATGCGGGGCCTCGGGTAGGCGGCCGCAGTCGATGCCGCCGGTGGCGTCGAGCAGTTCGGCGTGATCGGCGGCGGTCTCGGCGAGCGCCGCCGACGCGCGGATGTCGATATCGGCGAGCGCTGCGGTGAGACGCGCCCTCTCCTCGGCCGGAACCTCGGCGGCGTCGAGCATCGCCTGGGAGCGGCGCGTGGCCGCCAGCAGGCGGGCGTACGCCATCACGGCTGACGGGAACTCCTCGACGCTGCGGGTGGCGGCTTTGGCGAGCTCGATGGGGAGTCTCGGGAACCGGTCGAGCGGATCTCTGTGGTTGGTCATGCGGCCCTCGCGATCGTGGTGGTGTGACGTGCGTGGCCAGGGTGTCGCGACCTCGACGCCGGGGACGCCGGCGCGGGCGACGCGAAGGCGTCGGCGTCGTGGAGGGTGGCGTGTGTCGCGACCTCGACGCCGGGGACGCCGGCGCGGCGAAGAGCGGGAGCTGCTCGCCGAACGACCAGGCACGGCCAGGTACTTCCGCGGCGACGTGGGCTCGCGAGCGGAAGAAGTCGGCGATGAAGGCCAGGTCGCGCCGCGAGCTGCGGCGGCTCAGCAGGCGCGGCAGCGCGGCGAGGTAGTCGAGGGCGTCTCGCTGGCGGCCGAACGCCGCCAGCAGGACCTCGTGCGTCGACGCGAGGTCGATCGCGATCGCGACCCACTCGCCGCCGATCAGACGTCGAACGGTCATCGACGCCTCGACGAGGAGCCAGCGGCGCGGGCGTGATGACTTGCGTTTGCGGGGCCGGGTCACGCGGCCTCCCGGTCTTGGCGCAGGGGCTGCTCGACAGCCAGCCGCTCGGCGACGAGCGGGGCCAGCTCGGGCATCGCCTCGCGGGCGGGGCCGGGCAGCCGGTTGCCGTCGAAGCCGTCGAACTTCACGGCGTGGCGTCCGGTTGACTCGCGGGGAGGCCGCCCCGACAACACCCCGGCCACGAGGCGGCCGCGCAGCACGCTGCGCCAGTCGACCGACTCGGCCGGCACGAGCCGTGCCCGCCAACCCCGCTTGGCGACGACGCGGTTGAGCACGCCGGCACGTGGGATGAAGTGGCCGGGCGCGACGCCCGAGAGCTTGCAAATCACGTGGTGGCTCGCCCACGCCGTTTCGCCGGCCGCGAGCAGTGCGGCGGCCACCGGGCAGCTCGTGCCGCGGTGGGCGCCCGGCGGAATCGGCGGGGACGGAGCGACACGGCGCAGCGTCCAGAGCTCGTCGAGCTCGCGGTCGTTCGGGTGGATGTGCGAGTTGACGGTGGCGTCGCCGCGGACGCCGGCGGCGAAGAGCCCGGCCGCACGCTCGGTCCACGCGAGCCACCAGAGCCAGCGGGTCGAGCCGGGCGTGCCGACCCAGGCCTCGAACTCGACGATCTCTGCCGCCGCCGCCGCAGCGGCATCGAGCTGGGCGCGGCGAGCGGCCACGTGGGGGCCGTTGGCCAGGTCCTCGGCCGGCCGGTCGATCGCCTCTCGCAGTCGCAGGTCGATCACGAGGCACCGCCTTGCCCGGCGTCGCCGAAGATCGGGTCGCGGACGCCCAGGCGGTCGAGCGCCCGCCGCAGCGCGGGGCCGTAGCCGCCGCTGGCGATCGTGCGGTACAGCCCGTTGCGCAGGTCGCTCGGCAGCGCGGAGTAGCAGCTGCGGCACAGCGATTGGCGGCGGGCCTTGCCGCGGCCGCACGCCGGGCAGAGGGCCGAGACGAGCGACCGCAGGGCTACGTCATCGGGGATTGCGCGGTTGTTCGCCTGGCGGCGTTGCTTGGCGGCGTCTTTAGCGTTCACGCGGCACCTTCCTTCCCGGCCGCGTCGGCCACCGCTAGGCGCAGGCGGTCGCGGGTCGCGTCGATCGCCTTGGGATTGCGGTCGATGCCGACGTAACGGCGCCCGTGGACGAGTGACGCGACGCCAGTCGTGCCGCCGCCGTTGCAGAAGTCGAGGACGACGTCGCCGAGGTCGCTGTGGGCGAGCACGACGCGTTCCATCAGCGCGAGCGGCAGCTGGTTGGCATTTCCGCCCAGCTCGACGGGCACGCGTTCGCCGAAGGTGCCGGCGACGCGGGGGAACTCCCACACGCTGCCGGGCACGCGGCCGGCCGGGTCGGCCCGCTTGTCGGCGTACTTGCTCTGGCGGGCGCTGGGCACGCGGATCGCATCGGCATTGAACACGAAGCTCTTCTCGCTCTTCGTGGCCCAAAAGAGGGGTCGCCAGGCGTCCGCGTAGTTGCCGGTCTGGTACTCGGCGAACGTCTCGTGCCAGGCGATCGTGCGCCGGAGCGTGAAGGTCGGGTACTCGGTCCCGCTCTTGCTGGGACGCGGGCCGATCGGCTGGGCCGACAGGTAGCTCGCGAACCTCGCAAGTTGGCGGCTGGCCGTCATCAACAACAGCGAGCCGTCGGGCGCGAGAGCGTCCCAGGCGGCGCCGATGACGCGGTGCCAGTAGTGCAGGTACGCGTCCTCGTCGAGCGCGTCGGCCTTTCCGCCGGCCCCGCCGTAGTCGACGCCCTGGTTGTAGGGGATGTCCGCGAAGATCAGGCGGATGCTGCCGGGCTTGAGCTTGGCAGTCTCGTCGTGGGCGTCGCCGACGATCAACTCGGCGGCCGACTCGTCGAGCGGCGCGGCCTGCTCGATCGCCGTCGACAGGCGATCGACCTTGCGTCGAGCCCGCAGCCGCGTGCGGCCCTTGCTCAACGTCAGCTCGCCGGCGAAGACCGCGTCGAAGAGGTCGCGGCCGTTGGCGAGCAGCTCGCGGGCCTTGCGGACCTCGGAGTCGGCGACGCTGTAGAACGACGCGGCGGCCGCCCGGCTCTTGGCGCCGCGCCCCTTGGTCCCGCGGCGGAGGTCCTCGGTCTGCAGCGCCGCGACGCAAGCCCGCTGGTCGGCGGTCATCTGGCGCCGCTGCTCCTCAAGCGCGACGAACTCGGCGGGCGAGCCGGGGAACTCCAGCTCCTCGAACAGCACGAAGTGCTTGTCGAGGCCAAGGGCGTCGGCCGTCGCGTTGCGGTGGCGGCCGGCGAGCACCTTGAGCTCGCCGCCGTCGGCGTCGTCGGGGTGCAGGACGATCGGGTACTGCGGCAGGAAGCCGTAGGCGAGCATCGAGCGCCGCAGCGTGTCGCGCTGCTCGTCGGCCAGCGGCGGGAGCTGCTCGGCCAGTGGGTGGGGCTTGAGCGTGGCGGGGTCGGGGACGATGCTGGAGGTCATGGACGATCGCCCCCCCCAGCCCGACCCGGACCAACTGGCCGACGACTTGGACGCCCGCTTCGGCGCTCTTGCAGATCGGCTCGAACGTGAGCTAAGAAAACGGCACGCAGCCGATCCGGATCGAGGCACGGTCGATCTGCCGCGGCTCGCCGAGCGTCTCGCGGCGACGCCCGATGACGCGGCTGCGGAAGCGTGGCTACTGAGCGACGAAGGGCTCCCAGCAAGCCGCGCCATAGTCTTGGGGTTCTGGCGGTCGGTGGCGACGCTGCGGTCTGCGGAGGAAGCAGACCGTCGCGAGCTGGCTCGTCGGTTTGGGGCGAAGCCATCGCTGCGCCGCGCCGCACAGGTGTGGCTCGCAGATTGGCCGGGAGCGACGTAAAGAGCGGGCTGACTGCCTGCCCCGCCGCCCGAAGGCCGTGCAGGTTCGCCAGCATGGCGAGCAGGCAAGACGTGCGCGGCCCGTGCCAGCCGAAGATGTACGCCGCCTCGAAGGGCCCGTAGACGAGCTCGGCGAAGGCGGCGTCCCACCCGCCGCCACCGAGCACGCGCTGAACGTGGTCCGTTGTGACGATCGCCGGCGGGGTTGAGGCGGCGGGTTGGTCCAGTAAGTCGGGCATAGTGAAAACAGCGGGTTCAGGCGAAGTCGTCGGGGCGGTGGCGGCGCACGGCGAGGGAGGTCATGAGCCGTCGTTCTCCGCCTCGGCGTCGATCTCGTCGATGGTCGCCCTGACGCGGTCGATCGAGTCGGCGGAGTCCTTGCGGACGTGGACCAGGTAGAGCGGCGTGCCGTCGTCGTCCTCGCCGATCGCGACGAACGACTTGCCGCCGAGCTTGTCCAAGCTGAGCAACAGCAACCCGGTGCCGAGCGTGTGCAGCTCTTGCATGCCGCGATTTGCGATCAACCGGGCGACGACCGCAGCCGACTCGTCCTCGGACAGCCCGCCACCCTCGGAGGGGAGCTGGGCGTCGAGGCGGCGGAGCAGGGCGTTCAACCGCTTGGCCGTCTCGCTCGCGGCGGCCAGCTTGATGCGGTCGGCCAAGGCCCGACGCAACTCCATCGCGTCGAGAGGCGAGAGGTCGAGCGTGACGCGGCTGGCGGCTGGATCAAATCCCCCCGCGCCCGCGGCCGACGGAGTTGGGTCGGCCGCGGTGGACGCGCGGAGGGTGGCAATGTTTCGGCTGTTCATGCTGCGTTTCTCCGGTCATCCACCGCGAGCGAGAGGCTGACGATCTGCAACGCCATGTCGGGAAGGTTGGCGGCGTATACGCGGCAAAGCTCTCTCGCCTTAGTCGGCAGCGGGTAGGACTGGGCCCGCTCCCAGTTGGCGATCGTGCTGACCGTGACCTGTAGCTCGGCAGCGACATGCTCCCGCGTGAGGCCAAGCTGCTTCCGCCGGTCGCGGAACCAGTTCGCACTCCGCGTCCGCCCCGGCGAAGCTGAAGTCGGCACGATCGTCACGACAGCCACAACTTACGCGCAACTTACGTGCTGTCAATCCCGTTGTGCGTATTTCGGTTTGCCCGGCGGACGCCGCGTGCCGAAGATGGTGCCGTGACCCGAAAGTCCTCAACTAAACCCGGCACGGTTCCAGTGGAGGGGGATCGTGTGCGGGCCATGCGTGAGCGGATGCGGCTTTCACAGCAGTCGTTCGCGCTTCACCTCGGAATCCACGCTCGCTCGGTTCAGAATTATGAACGACCTGGCACGAACGGCATGGCCCAGTCGGCGTTCGACCGGTTGTTGTCGCGGCTGGATTGGTCGGAGCAGGAGCTCCGGGCACAGCTTGGTTCACCGCCACTGGAAGCGATTCCGCAAAACATTCAGGTCGGCAGTCTTCGGCGCTTTTATCCCATTCCAACGTTCGACCGCGATCTAGCAGCGGGGCACTGGACTGAGGCGATAGGAGTCGGTCCGGACGAGATGAGCCTGTCGCCGGAGCAGGTCGAGCAGGGCCTTTTTCGCGTGCGCCTGAGCGGCGATTCGATGCGCCCCGCGTACAAGGATGGCGAAGTGGTGGAGTTTCACCTGCTGCGGCTCGACTGTGGCGGCATAGTCGACGGTGCCGACTATTACATCCAGCGAGGCGACCACTTGGCAACGTTCAAGCGGGCCTGGTGCGACGACGACGGCTTGAGGCTCAGGGCGATCAACCGTCGGAAATACAAGGACGAGTGGCGGGTCGCATGGACCGATGTGGCGCGGGTCGCACGGGCCGTCGGGAAGTTCCAGAGCATTGACCAGTGAGCGAAATGAACTTGATCGTGCACATAACCATGCTTCTACTCGCCGCCGTACCGGCAGCCGCGAGTTCATCGGCACAGGCTGTACCAATCGAAGGCCTGAAGCCGGCCGACGTGTGGGCAAACGCTGAGACGCAGGGCTTCACCACAAGTGAATCTCATGTTGAGGGGCAGTTCCGGTGGGTGAGCGAGCTGAAGAAACAGGACCGACGGTTCCGCGTCGAGGTAACAAGCCGCAAGGCCGACACCGTCGAAGTTATCTCGGTCGCAGCTGTGAATCTCGGAGAAAAGGCAACTGCCGACGTTGCCCGCGGTTGCCTGTTGTACTTCTCGACATTGCCCTACAGAGGGGCGGAACCGGAGAAGGCGAAGAAGTGGGTCAACGATCACCTCGGCGACCATGGCGCGGAGACGACCATCGGCGGCGTTAGGTTCCAGCTGTTTGGTCAAGCGGGCGGCCGCTCGCTGATTTTGAGGATGAGCTCGACTTGACGGCGTGTTGGCCGCGGCTATTCTTAGCTTGGCAATGGACCGTTCGGGTGGAACCGGGCGGTGACAATTCAGCACTCACGGCGGGCCGTCCGGCCTGCCCATCTCCCGCTGTTGGACCAGCGGGCGAGGGCAAACCGGGCGGCCTTTGCCGTTGACCCTCGCTCCCTCAAACTACTCCTTTTCTTGCGACGCCGGCCGGGGGCATGAGACCCCCAGCCCGGCCGTAGTTGCGCCAATGGCGCAACTACGGCCGGGTCCCACGGCACGCGAAGATCAGGCGAGTTTTGGGGATTCTCCCGCCGTCTTTGCGGAGGCTGCCCGTGAGTGAATCCCTCTGGTCCCGCGCCTTCTGGGCCGCCGCCTTCGAGCGCGCCGTCAAGACTTTCGCGCAGTCCCTTGCCGCGCTTCTCGCCGCCGATGGTGCGGGACTGGTCGGCGCAAGCTGGTGGGCGCATCTCAGCGTCGCCGGCATGGCGTCGGTGCTGTCGATCCTCACGAGCGTTGCCAGCAGCGGGGTCCGCAAGGGTGGGCCGTCGCTGGCCAGCGAGTCGATCGGGCTGCGGTATGCCGCGGCCGCAGTGCTGTTGCCCCTGGCCCTGCTCGCAGGCGGCTGCACGCAGCTGTCGAACCTCGCGAGCGACCCCGACGCCCAGCTCCTCGACTTCGACGCCGGGGTCTACCGCCAGGTCGCGCCCGACCACGCCGACTACGTCCGCGACGATGCCTCGCTGCCCGCCGACGAGCGGGCGCGTCGACTGCGGACGCTGGAGGTCTGGCGGGTCGCGCTAGTCCGCAACGGCCGCGATGTGCCGGCGGTGTCCGACGCGGCGGAATGGACGGTTCCCGATGCCGCGAGCGGCGACGGCCTGGGCCTCGATTTCGGCGACGGGGAGGGGCGTTGAACGACGTGCTCGACGAGGCGGCGAAGGCGCTGGGGCAGGTGTGGCTCGATGAGCTGCACGAGGACGCGCGCAGTCGCGTCGGCGAGCACCGGCAGCTGGCCGAGGCCGTGGCGCGCGACGCCGCCAACGTCTACCTGCGGGCGAGCGTCGCGCGCTTGACGGGCGACATCTCCGACGACCTCCGCAAAGCCGTCGCCGAGTTGAACGTGCAGGCGCAGGGGCTGGCCATCGCCGCCCGCGCCGACTTGCGCGGGGCGCTGGCGGCGGCCATGACCAAGACATTGAAGCTGACGGACAACGTCGCGGCGTGGGTGATCCGCAAGGTGCTGACCGGGGGGGTGCTTTGATGCTCCCCCTTGCCGTCGCCCCGGACAGCATGGTCGAGATCGTGTTCGCGGCGATCGTCGCCGCCGCGCTCGGCTGGCAGGCCTACCAGCTTCGGGCCAGCCGCGAGCAGGCCGAGCGGTTCGTCGACGCGAAGATCAAGAAGGTCGAGGACGCTCTGGCCGCGAGCATGAAGGCGCAGGACACCATCAACAGCCGGCTCATGGCGCGGCTCGACCACTTCGAGGCGCGGCAGGAAGAGTATGAGAAGCTTCGCCGCGAGGACCAGGACAAGCTCCACCGCCAGGAGGTGCGATACCACGCCGTTATCAGCGAGCTCAAGACGGAGGTCATGGGCAAGCTCGCAAAGATCGAGACGCTCGGCGTCCTGGTCGACGGCGCGGCCCACGCTGCCAAGCGGGCCCACGACAAGGCGAACGAGTTGCAGGCGGCGCTGCTGGAGAAGGCTCTTGGCGGCGGCGAGTCCGCGGCGAAGGAGGTTGCGCGAGATGCCTGAGTTCGTCGAGACGACCGCGACCCTCTCCCGCGACGGGCGCCTGCGCAAGCGGCTGCTCGCGCTGCTGTTCAGCGCGCGTGAGATGCCGGGGCTGTACGCGCAGGTCCTGCACGACGAGATCAACACGGTCAGCGGCAGCGACCAGTTTCGCAGCCCGCAGCACGCCCGCCAGCTGCTGAAGGACTTGTGCAACGCCGGATACGTCTGCTGCGACGACACGCGCGAGATGGAGGACCAGCCCGAGGGGATCGGGTGGATGCTGTGTCGCATCACCGACAAGGGCAGCCGCTACGAGCAGCGGCTGGAGCCGCCCGACCCGCTCGTGCCGGACGGCCGGATTATCCGCAGCAGGGAGGGCCGGTGAATGTCGCTCCCGCACAAGGTGGACGAGCTGCTCGACCCGGACGCGATGAAGGCGTTCGAGGCGTTCCTTCGCGACAAGCGTCGCACGGTCACGGCGGCGCACGACTACCTGCTCGCGCAGGGCTACCGGCTCTCTCGCGCGGCGACGGGAAACTGGCTCGCGGCCTGGAGGATTCGCGAGGAGCGGTGGGCAGCGATCGATCGCAGCTCGGCCGCGAAGGAGCTAGCCGAGGCGTTGAAGAAGGCCTCGCCGGGCGACCTGACGCAAGCGGCCAGCGAGCAGCTGAACCAGCACATCTTCCTGTTGCTGGCGAGGGCGCGGGACGAGGACCAGGAGTCGGCCCTCGACGCCGGCGAACTGATGAAGCTCGGCATCGCCCTCAAGGGCGGGGCCGCCGCCGAACTGGCGGCGCAGAAGGTGCGGGCCGACGAGCGCAAGCGGCAGGCCGAGGCGGTCGAGGCAGCGTCGAAGGTGGCGGCCAGCGGAGGCGACGGGTCGGCCGTGCTCGACACGCTCAAGCAAGCGCTGGGCATCACCGGGGAGGCACCCGCTTGAACGCTGCTCCAGCTTTCAATCTCCTCTGCCCGTTCCAGATCGCGTGGCTACGCGACACGGCGAGCCTCCGCGTGGCTGAGAAGTCGCGTCGGATCGGCTGGACGTGGATCGAAGCGCTCGGCGCCGTGATCTACTGCGCCGAGAAGCCGCGACGCAAATACTTCCTCAGCTCGGCCGACCAGTCGGCCGGCGACGAGTTCATCGACTACGTCGAGGAGTGGTCGGGCGTGCTCAACGCGATCGCCCGCGTCACCGATGAGCGGCAGGTGATCGACGAGGACGAGATCAACGTCCGCGCCGCCACGTTCGCTAATGGCAGCCGCGTCGTCGCCGGCAGCAGCAACCCGAAGTTCTTCCGCTCCAAGGGCGGTCGCGTCGGCTGGGACGAGGCTGGCTTCCACGGCCGCGCCCGAGAGATCTACAAGGCGGCCCACGCGACCGCGCTCTTCTGGGGCCACCCAATGAGCATCTGGAGCACGCACAACGGCGAGGGCTCCTACTTCAACGTCCAGGTCGTGCAGGCGGCTCGAATGGGCAAGCTCAATGCGAGCCTGCACCGCGTGACGATCCTCGACGCCGTCGAGCAGGGAATCGTCGAGCGCATCCGGATGCGGACCGAGGGCCTCGACTACGTGCCCGAGCCGGTGCAGTCGCTGCGAGACGACTGGCTGAACGAGCTGCGATCGACGTGCCCGGACGAAGACGTCTGGCGCGAGGAGTATCTCTGCGAACCGTCGAGCGACGCCGGGGCGTATCTCAGCTACGAGGCGATTCGCTCGGCCGTAACGGACAACCTGCGGCTTTACGCGACGCCGGCGGACCTGCCGGCGGGCGGCACGTACTACGCCGGCTACGACGTCGGTCGCGAGCACGACCTGTCGGTCCTGTGGGTCATCGAGAAGGTTGGCGACGTCTGGACGACGCGGATGCTCCGCGTGCTCGACCGGGTGAGCTACGCGAACCAGGCGACGATGCTGCACGCCCTGATGCAGCGTCGCGAAGTACGCCGGCTCTGCGTCGACGCACAGGGCATCGGCGACATGCTCGCCGAGCAGATGACCGACCGCTATCGCAGCCGCGCAGAGAAGGTGAAGTTCACCGGCGAGAACAAGCCGGGCCTTGGCTTTCGCCTGAAGGATGCGTTCAGCGACCGGCTCATCCGCATCCCCGGCCGCGTCGACTACGACGGGCCGGGGCAGCACGCGGCCAACGTCGCCGACGGCGGCGACTGGCTGATCGAGGATCTGCACAAGACCCGCAAGACCACGACGGCGGCCGGCAACGTGCGGCTGCAAGCTGACTCCGATGCCGGCGGCCACGCCGACGCGTTCTGGGCGCTCGCCCTCGCCATGGAGGCAGCCGACACGCCGCAGCAGCCAACGCCTCGCCCGATGCTCCGCAAGCCGGAGGGTTACTAGTGGCAGCACTGCTGCTCATTCTCGCCATGCTCGCCACCAGCCCCACCAACCCGGCCGTCGGCACCGATAGCCAGCCGGTCTGGCGGCGATCGAGCGACAATGCGTTCAACCGCTACGCTCCGGCCGCGCTGGCTGGGTTCCTTTCGTCCGAGCAGCAGGCGCGGGCCGAGCGGCTCCGCCAGGCGGAGATGCTCTTCGACGGGCGTCACCGCGAGTACTTCCTCGGCGAGGCCCGCACCGACTACGGCTACAAGGCCGTGCCGGCGAAGGACGGCACGCTGCGACCGCTCTACGCCCGCTTCAACTTGCTCAGGCTTGCGGCGGTGAAGAACGCGGACCTCATGTTCGGCGAGGCCCCGCGCGTCACGTTCGCCGGCGCGGGGCAAGACCCGACTCTCGATCAGATCGCCGACCGCAGCTCCGCTCACGCGCGACTACACGGCGCGGCCGTCTCGGTGAGCTGGGCGGGCGGCGCTTACTTGGAAGTCTGCCGCCACGCCGGCGAGGTCTACATCGCCAACATCGCGCCCGAGCAGATCTATCCGATCGGAGGTCCGCTGCCCGACGGGCAATATGCCGCCTACGCCCGCTACGCCGTCCGTGATTTGGGTTCGACACTGCCACCGATCCAAGGCCGGCAGGTGATTGAGTTCCCGACACTGCTGGAGACGCGGTACGAGCCGGGCGTAGTCCGACGCACGCTCTACCGGCTGTCGGGTGTGGGGCGTCGTCTTGAAGTGTTGCCGCTGCGGCTCTGGACGCACGGCTTGGACGAGTCGGCCGTGCCGCCGGAGACGCCCGAGCTACCGCCGGTCGAGGCAACCGGATTGCGTCGCGCGTCGATCGTCTTCCTGCCGAACGAGATCGGCCAGGGTGGCGGCGGCGAGGACAGCGACTACGACGGCCTGATCGAGACGCAGGACCTTGTCAACGCGAAGAACAGCCAGCTTGCTTGGGCGCTGTGGCGGCACGGCGATCCCCGGTTCGTGGTCCCGAAGAGCTCTGCCGACGAGAACGGCAACTTCCCCGGCGGCGAAGTGATCTTCCAGGAGCCGGACGACCCCGACCCGAAGTATGTCGACTGGGACGCCAAGCTCGACCATCATCTCCGGGACCGGGACAACGCCGTCGACACCCTCATCGCCGAGGCCGAGGGTAGCCGCGCCCTGTACGGCCTGCGGATCGAGGGGCGCGAGCCTGAGAGCGCCCGCGGTTTAAAGCTGACCATGACCAATCCGGTCGCCAAGGCGACCCGTAAAGCGGCCGCGATGGCACCGGCCGTCCGCCTCGTCTTCGGTCTCGCCGCGACGATGGAGGACACTTCGCCACTCACTGCCCGCGCCGCCCCCGGCCGTCGCGCGAGCGAGAGCGTGTCGGTCGAGTTCCGCGACGGCCTGCCGATCGACGAGACGGAGCAGATGAACAACGTCGTCGCCGGCTACTCCGGCGGCGTGATGAGCCGCCGCAAATCGGTTCTAACCCTCAACGGTGGCGACGAGGCCGCGGCCGACGCCGAGCTGGCATTGCTCGACGAGGACGACGCCAAGCGGACGCCGAGCCTTCTCCTCGGCGAGCCGGGCGAGTCCCCGACGCCGGACGACGACGAAGTCCGCGATCCCTTCGACACGAGCGACCCGGCCGAAGCCCTCGCCTGACCCATCCACTGCAACCGGAGCCCGACCATGTACCCGAACCCGAACGTTCCGCCTTACGCCCAGCCCTACACCAGCCACCAGCCGCCCGCGCGGGCCCAGCCGCCCCAGCAGCCGGCGTACGACCCGCAGCAGGTGCGAGCGGCGTTGCAGGCCGACCCCGCCTTCGCCGCGGCAGTCGCCGCCGCCATGGGCATCCAGCAGCCGTCGCCGCAGCAGCCCCAGCAGTCGCAGCCCCAAGTCCAGACCACGGGACACCAGCCACAGGGCCAGCCCGCAGCGCAGCCGGCTTTGCAGCAGCAAGCTCAACAGCCGACCGGTCAGCCGTCCGGGCCGCTGACGATGGACCAGGTCCGCCAGGTGCTCGACGAGCGGTTCAGCCGCGAGCAGGCCACGGCCGCCCGTCGGCAGTACGCCGACCAGCAGTTGTCCGATTTGCCGCCGGAGTACCGCGAGCACTTCCTGCGCACCTTGCCCGACCAGGCCGACGCAAACCAGATGGCCCAGGCGGCCGCGGCGACGCGGCAGAGTTTTCGCGGCTTCGTTCAGCAGCTCGGCGTGACGCCGCCCAACCTCGGCGGCGACGCCAGCGGCGCGGGCGCGGCGGCAATGGCACCGGCCGGTAACCCGCCGTCGCGTCTGCCGCAGGACCTCTCGAAGGTCGACGGCACGACGCTCCTGCAGATGGCCCGCGCCCGCGGCCAGCAGCAGTCGCCCGCCGGCTTCGCCTACCCGCAAGGCGGCGGCCAGCCCCAGCCTTACGCGCAGCAGCCGTATGGCCAGCCGGCCCAGCCGCTGCCCGGCCAAGTGCCAACGCCCGTTGCGGCGTACCCGCAGCCGACCTCGCAGGCACCCGTGCAAGCCCCGGTGCAGTCGGCTTACCTGCCCCAGCAGCCCGCCGGCCCGCAGCCGACGACGGCTCCGACCGCGCCCGCACCGTCGAGCGGCGGCGCGGCCTGATCGGCCTCGGATCGACACCCTTTCGAAGCGGACGCGACGCACCTTCGACCACCTCACGAACCACCCTCCACCGGAGTAACCCATGGCGGCCAAAACGCTGCTCGACCACAAGCTCGACCTCATCCAGACCGGCCAGATCATGGCCGCCGGGCTGCTCGACCTCTTCAACACCGAGAGCGTCGTCATCCCCCGGATCAACTTCATGACGCACAACGCGCTCACCTACGAGTACACGGAGCGCAACGGCTTCGGCGGCGTTCAGTACCGCGCGCTGAACGAGGGCTACGACACGCCCCGCAGCGTCCGCAGCCCCAAGCGGGAGACGCTCCGCATCTTCGGCGGCGATGTCGTCACCGACCCGGTGCTCGTTGACGTCAACGGAATGGCCGCCCGCGACGATGAGGTCGCGGCCAAGACCATCGCGGCCGGCAAGTTCTTCGACCGCGAGTTCTTCCACGGCGACCCCGGTACGAATCCCAAGGCGATCGCCGGGCTGAAGTGGCGGCTGAACGGAACTGACCAGGAGCTGGTCGCCGCTGCCAACGGTGAGAGCATCAAGCACAAGAAGCTCATCGCGCTGCAAGACAGCGTGCCAGGCCCGAACAGCGAGAAGGTGCTGTTCATGAACCGCGAGCTTCGTCAGGATCTGTCGGCCGACATCGGCTCGACGGCGGGCGGCCTGATGTTCCAGGATGTGGGCCGACAGATCACCACGTTCAACGGCTCGACAATCGTCGAGATCGACGACGACGACGAGGCCGAAGCGATCCTGCCGTTCAACGAGCAGCAGGGCACGAGCGGCCAAACGTCCAGCGTTTACTGCGTCCGCTTCGGCGGCCAGGCCAATCGTCGCTTCGTGCAGGGGCTGCTCGCCCTCCGCTTCGTGACGCGCCGCGACCTCGGGCTGACCCGTGAGGGTTACGTCGACGTCGTCGAAGTCGTCGCCGGCTTCGGCCAGTTCCACCCGCGTGCTGCCGCCCGCTACCGCGGCATCAAGAAAGCCGCCTGACACACCGCGTCCGCCGGCCCGTCCCTGCGGAAACGCGGCGGCGGGCGTTCCGACTGATCCAATCGCTCACCCACCCGACCCGGAGCATCCATGAACGACGTAGGCCCCCTCGACAACGCACTCTCCCTCACCGGCGGACAGACCCGCACCGACGTCGCCGACGCCACGTCGAACAGCTACGACAGCGGCAAGGGCTTCAAGCCCGGCGGCGTCGGTCTGCCCGTCGTCGCCGCCGTTCACTGCACCGGCGTAGACGGCTCAAGCGGCAACGAGACGTACGGCTTCAGTTTGCAGGAGAGCGACGACAACGCGACCTGGTCCGATGTCTCTGTCGAGGCCGCCGCCGATCCCGACGTGGCAGAGCAGAACGTGCTGGTGAAGGGCTACCAGACGAAGCGGTACCTACGGCTCAACCTCGACGTCGGCGGCACCACGCCGAGCGTCACTTGGCAGGCGTGGTTGCAGTACCTGATGACTCACTGATCTGCCCCGGCCCGTTCCGCTTTCCGCCAGGTCTAGCTTGAAGCTCCCCACGCACAACCTCGCCCACGCCGCCGCCGAGCGGGTTCGAGCCTGCGCCTATCGCGACGGCTGGCGCGACGCCCTGATCCTCGCCGCGGTGTTGCTGGCGATCGCCGTGTTCCTGGTCCTGCCGGGCGGCTGCCCAGCTGCGCCTTCGCCCGCACCCATCATGCCCAGCGTTCCCAGCACCGGCGACAGCGGCGTGACGCCCGCCGAGGCGGCCGAGCTCGAACGCTACTTCGAGGCGGCGTCGCAGCGGCTTCGATCGCTCCTGCTCAAGCCCGTCGGCAAGACGTACAAGGCCCGCGCCTTTCGCCGCGCGCGAGCGGCGCAGCTCCAGGCAGAGATCGCCCGCATCGCCGACGAGCTACGCCTTCGCAGCTTCGAGTGGGTGGGCATCCACGCCGCCCGCGCTGCCGAGCGGGGCCGCCGAGCCGCGGGCTTCCAACTCGCGGCGATGGGCCTGCGGTCCGCCGACCTGCCGCTGGCCGGATCGCTCTCGCTCGTCGATGCCGGGGCGCTGCGAACGCTCGCCGCCGAAACAGCGGCCGATCTCGCCAAGGCGGCCGACGGCATGGCCTCGGTCGCTCGCTCCTACCTGGTCAAGACCCAGCAGGTGTCGCTGTCCGAGGGGGAGATCAACCGGGTGCTCGCCGGCGGCGTGATCTCGGGTTCCCCGCGGCAGGCCGCCCGCGAGTTACGCGAGGCGTTCGAGCGCGTGAGCGGCCCGATCGTCCGCGTCGAGGGTCGCGGCGGCCCGCGCCACTTCGATGCCGGCTACTACGCGCAGATGGTCGCCCGCACGAAGACCCGCCAGGCGATGCAGGCGGGCCGCCACCAGCGACTCGACGAGGTGGGAATCGACTTGGTTCGCATCGTGGGCCGGGTGAGCGGCAACTGGTGTACCGCCTTCCTCGGCCAGGTCTTCAGCCTTTCGGGCACGCACCCGACCTACCCGCCGTACGCGTCGATCCCCAATGGCGGCTTCCCCGGCCACCCCAACTGCTCCAAGAGCACGGCCCCGTTCGTCGAGGGGCTCGCGAGTACCGCCGAGCGCCGCCGCGCTGCGCCGCTGGCCGACGCCGGCCGGCTGCTCGGCCGGGATACGGCGACCGCCCAGCGCATGTTCGCGGACCTCCAACTGCGCAGCCAGGTGCGCGGCCGCTACCAAGCCTGACCGCCCGCCGGTCCCGCCAAACAACGCCAGCCATGAACCGACCCACCACCATCCTCGCCACCCTGTGCCTGCTACTGGCCGCCCACGTCGCGCCCGCCGAGCCGACACTCGAAGAGCGTCTTGACGCGCTGGAGCAGCGCATCGACGCCGCCGGCATCCCGCCGCTGGCCTCGCCGCCGCCGGCCACCCGCCCCGATGGCCCGCTCGCTACTGACACGGCCACCCCGGCCGCTTGGGCGCGGGTTCGCCCGATTGCCCGGTGGAACGTCGTGCCGTGGCAGACGGTCGACCGGCCCTTCGCCGTTGGCGTCGTGGCCTTTGCCCTGGGCGATGGTGTCCGCGTCGAATTCTTCATGGATGGCGTGCCTATCGCGACAGTCGGTGAGCCGACGCTCAACCCGCGCACGGGCACCGTCGAGTATTGGACGACGCTCGATCCGACGCTCCACGCCCACCACCTCGTTCCGGCCTGGCCCATCGAACTGACGGCTCGGGTGGTGCCGGCGGTTGGCAGGCCGCTGCAACTGGCCGGCGAGCTGACGGCGCACACCGTTCACAACGGCGTTCACGCGCTGCCGCTGGTTCTGGGTGGGCCGCAGCCGACCATCGTTGCCGTCGGACCCGGTCGCGAGCACGCGACCCTCACCGACGCCCTCGACAGCCTGCCACCCGGCACCCGCGCCGGCGACGTGGTCCTCGAGCTCGACGCCGGCACCTACGCCCACGCCGGCGACTCCCACCGCAACGGCTACCTCGCCGACGAGGGTGGTGGTGGCTGGCTGACCATCCAGGCCGCCCCCGGCGTCGACCGCGCCGATGTCATCATCGAGCCGTCGGCGTCGATGAAGCTCCCGCGCGTCCGCTGGCAGGGCGTCACGTTCACCGGCGCCAACCCCGTGCGCGGCGGTGAGGACGCCTGGGTCTGGCTCGACGGCTGCCACTACGCCGGGCCCGGCCTGGGCGTCAGCGCCGGCCTCAGCCGGGCGGCCAACCTCGCGGGGCTGTACGTCACGGACAGCAGCGCCGCCGACACCCGCGCCGGCTTCACCGGAGCGGCCCTCATCCGCGGGGTGGTGGTGGGGCCCACCAGCGGCGACCCGGTCGGCTCGTGCGGCTTCGTGGTCAACGCCGTCGTCGGCCCCTTCAGCCGTGAGGGCGTGCCGCTGGATCGCCACGGCAAGAGCGCCTTCCACGGCGACGTCTGGCAGCACTACGCCTTCCGCGGCAGCCGCTCGGCCACTGACAACCTGATCCTCTACGGCGTCTCCGCGACCGGCTGGGACAGCCAGGGCATCTTCCTGCAGCACCCGGGGAACAAGCACGCCGGCAAGGACACCGTCGCCCGCTTCGGCGGGCTGGCGCTGGTCGACATCGACATCCAGAGCGTGCCCGGCAACGCCGCCGACAGCCAGCTCGACGCGGGGCTGGGGGCCATCTACATCCGCAACTGGCGGCAGGGCAGGATGGACCTGCGCATCAACTACCGGCCCGAGTCGGCGGACGTGGCGGGCCTGACGGTGGGCCGCTTCGTGGGCGAGCCGCTGGGCACCGCCGCCACCGCCCGCGTGACCGGCGCCCGCGCCACCGCCGCCAACCAGCACGAGGCCACCCCCGCCGACCGCCTCGTCACCCCCACCACGCCCACCGACCCGGAGGTGCCATGAGTCGCTTCGTCGTCGTCATCGCTGTGCTCCTGCTCGCCGTTCCCACCACGCCCGCCACCGTGGGCGATCGACCGTCGACGCGGCCGGCAGAACCGCCGCTGTACAGCAACCACCCCGAGCTCCTGCCAAGCTTGGGCGAGCGCACGCCCAGGCTTGCCCACGTTTGGAGCCCGCACCTCTCGGCTGCGGGCCTGCACTCGATCTCGTCCGAGGCCGATCTGGTGTTCCTCGACCACGAGGAGTTCCCGCCGGAGCAGTCCGAGGCGTACGCGAAGATCATCCACGCAGCGCGCTCGGCCTCGCCGTTACCGATCGGTGTCTACGGCTACGGCAGCCGGCTCTACCGGTTCCACGCCGGGCTGGCCAACAGCCGGCGGCTCGAAAAGGTCGAGGGCACGACCCGCCCGGCCCGTCGGGATTACTGGCTGCACCAAGCCGGCGTTCTGCTGGAGCGGCTCGACACCGACGTGAGCCGGATGGAGGAGTCGCGGGCGGTCGCGGCCGCGGCCGATGTGCTGGGGCCGTCGCTCTACGTCTTCTACGACCTGCCGCCGGAGGTGGTCTACGAAACGGCGAAGGGGCAACTCGCCGACGCGATCGCCGAAGCGGAGGCGGCGGGCGACTGGGCGCGACAGAACATCCGGTACTACCAGCCGCGCGAGCGATCGGTTGTGGCGTTCGTCAGCCCGGCGTTCCGCGGGTTCTCCAGCGGCGAGTACGGATATCTCAGCGACGAGCAGCAGCGGGCCGTGCTGCGTGCCTGCCGCGACGCCGGGGTGCCGCCGCTGATCTGGTTCGACCCGCGCCCGCAGTTTGCCGAGACCCATGCCGCGGCGCGTCGGATGGCGCTGGCCTGGTACGAGCTGCTCGGCGAGCAGGAGGCCGCCGAGTAGATGGCGGATTTCCACTACATCCCCGACCTCTCCGCCCCGGCCGGCGACGGCTCGGCGGGTAATCCGTGGACCGATGTCGCGACGCTGAACGCCGCGCTGGCGTCGGGGGCGCTCGGCACCGGCGACCGACTGCTGATCGCGCCGACCGACGCGACGCTCCCGCAGCACTGGATCGCCGAGCCGATCTACCTCGACCCCGCGGCGGGCGGCCTGGTCGTCAAGAGTGGGTCGGCGACCGATCACGCCAACCTGCACTTCGGCGTGCTGCTGTCGTCGTCGGTTTGGTCGCTGGTCTCGGGCAACGTCTACCAAGCGCAGCTTTCGACGAGCGGCGATCGCCACCGTGACGTGACCGTGTGGGAGATCGTCGACGCGTCGCTGATGACGCGCAGCTTGCTCCAGGCGGTGGCCGGAGCATCGCCGCCGACCGCCACGCTGGAGGCGACGCCCGGCTCGTCGTGGGTCAACAATTCGACGGGGGAGCTGTACGTCCACGCGCCCAACGGCGGCGATCCAACCGGCCTGCTGCTCTGCTGCGCCAGCAACGGCCGCGCGGGGCTGAACAACAGCCACGGTCTCGTCTTCGGCGATGCGGCATTCGCCCCGATTGCCGACGTGGAGGTCCGCCGCCTGCGCGTCAGCGCCTGCGGCTTGCACGACGCGGGCCAAGGCTCGAGCAACTGGCAACAGTGGGCCTTCGGCGGCGGGGCCAGCGGCCTGATCGCCGGCTGCGTGCTGCCCGACGGCGGCAGTAGTCACAACTGCGGCTGGACGCGGTATCCGGACAGCAGCTCGCTCGCGATCGAGGGGCTCGACGTTGGTGCGATTGTCAGCGGTGCGGGGCCGATCGTCTTCACTAGCGGCGGCAGCGATAATCACCTGCTCCTGCGAAACGTCCGCGTCCCGAAAGAGCGTGCGCA
Organism: Tepidisphaeraceae bacterium; assembly: GCA_965214125.1. Taxonomy (GTDB): domain Bacteria; phylum Planctomycetota; class Phycisphaerae; order Tepidisphaerales; family Tepidisphaeraceae; genus CBDCBA01. Next base: position 20,015 of record CBDCBA010000003.1, on the reverse strand, counting down.
CTCCAACACGCTCGGCGGCACGCAGGTGGCGAACAGCCCTGGCCTGCTCATGCACAAGTCGACCGGCCGCTTCGCCAGCGTCCGAGTCGACGGCTACGACTCGCCCCACGCGATTCAGATCAACGATGCGCTCGACGCGACCGGCGGCGTCACCGGCTGCTCGATTGAGGTGGCGAACTCGACGCTGCCCACCGCGCGGCTGCATCCCAACGGCGGCGAGGCTTGCCACGGCGGCATCACCTTCCGCGCCTGCCGCTTCACGCAACAACTCGTCGAGGTCATCAACACCCCGAGCGACACGATCGTCAGTGTCGAGGAGTGCGACATCACCTGGACGCGCAGCCTCAACGTACCGCTGCCGCTGTCGGGCAAATGGTCGATTCGCCATAATCTGATCGAGGTGCCCGCCGGCACGCCCGGCGGCCTCGGCGTCTTCGCCGCCGGCGCGTCCGATGGGCTGCTGTCGCTGATCTATGTCGCGAACGCCTACGCCGCCGGGCCCAACAACGCGATGCTTTTCGGTTCGCTCGATTTGAGCAAGGTTGTCTCCCTGGACCGCAACCGCTGGGCCTTGGAAAGCAGCAACGCCCGCATCGTCAAGAGCCTCGATCGGGATGGCGATGGAACGCAGGACGCAGCCGACCTGACGGTGGAACCCAAGGTTTCGTGGCGGGCGGACCTGTCGGCCGAGAGCGGCATCGCGGGTGGCGTGTGCCAGACGTACGAGAGGGCGGCCGACGGCGGCCAAGCGGCGTTCGCGGCGACCGCCCGCGCGAGTGGTCGCTACGGCCCGGACGATGAGGCCCTTGCCATCCCGCACTACCCGGAGGCGGTCGAGGCCATCGAGGTTGCCGGCGCATTGCTGGACCACGACGCCGGCCAGGCCGACGCTCTGCGCGTTGTTGACGCCAGCGGCAATCCGCTCGCCGGCGCGGAGATCGAGCTGCACGCGCTGGCGGGCTACAACCCGTCGGGCGTGCCGCTGTCGCGTACGACCACCGGGGCCGATGGGCGATGGCTCGGGGCCTTGGGCGTTGAAGATGGCACCTACGCCCTGATCTTCCTGCGGCCGACCGGGTACCGCGATCCCGATGACGGCGACGCTCGGATCGAGTACCGCGTCGACGTCGCCGACGGCGACCTCACGATCTCGGAGGGCCTCGCCTGATGCCCGCAATCATCCCAAATCCTCCCGCCTACGCCGGCCAGTACGCCGGCACCGCGCACAGTTACCTCAGCGTCGCCGAGGCGGCCGATGTCGCCGGCACGCTGCTGGGCCTCGACGCCTTCGCCGCTGCCGACGATGCCCGTGCGGCGGCGGCGCTGTCCGAGGCCACCGCGACGATCGACGCCCAGCGGTGGCAGGGCGGCAAGCTTGACGCCGCCCAACTCCGCGCGTTCCCGCGACGGCCGTACGGCGATGGCACGCGGTGGGATCGCCTGCTGGTGGGCGGCGTCGAGGTCGACGCCGTGCCGTTCGCGATCTTGCAGGCGGCCGTCGTCGAAGCCGACGCGCTGCTGGCGGGCGCCGCCGCCGCACGCGAGCGTCGCCAGCAGGGGCTCGCCAGCCAGTCCCGCGGCCCCATGAGCGAGAGCTACGCCGCGCCCGCCGCCGGCGGCATCCCGCAACTTTGCCAGCGGGCGGAGACGTTCGTCCGCCGCTACCGGCTTAAGAGCGGGAGGTTGTTGTGAACACCACCGGCCTGGACAACTGCACGATCGTCCGCGTCGACAAGGTCGCCGGCGCGCCGGCGCCCATGGCGCGCCGCCGACCTTTCGTCGACGGCGACCCGATCGCCGCCCGCTGCACGGCGCATGCGCCCACGGCCCGGCAGCAGGTCACGCTCGACACCGTGTCGAAAGACGTTCGACTCGTCGTCGGCGTGCGTGTCGACGCGCTGCCGCCCGGCACGCGGTTCGGCGTCGAGGACCGCGTGATCGTCCGCCTCGACTCCACGGACGCGGAGTCGACTTGGGTCATCCGCCGGGCCGAGGAGTTCGCCGGCGGATCGTTGGCGAACTGGCAGCTGGCCCTCGCGCCCGCCGCCGGCGAAGGGGGTGGCGCGTGAGCAACTTCGACGTGCGACAACTGCTTCAAGGGCTCCGGCAGGCCGAGCGAAAAGCACTCGACGCCGCCGCCCGCGGCCTCGACCAGGCGGCCGAGCACGTGCTGGGCACCGCGCAGGACCTTGCGCCAGTCAAATCCGGCGATCTGAAGGGCAGCGCCACCAGCACGCCGGCCGTGGCCAGCCGCCGCGGCATCTCCAAGACGCTCGGCTTCAACACCGACTACGCCGCCGCGGTTCACGAGGGCGTGACCACCAACTTCAACACCGACGCAAACCCGCTCGCCCAGGCCAAGTTCCTCGAAACCCCTCTCCGCGAGCGTGCCCCGCAACTCGCCAAGTCCGTTGCCGACGCGATGAAGGAGGCCCTCTGATGCCCACCACCACGCCCACCACCACGCCCGCCACACCCCCGGTGCCCACGCGGTCGCTCGTCGTCGCCCTGGCCGCCGCGCTCGCCGACTCCGCCGGCGTCACCGGCCCGCATGACGCCTCGCCCATCGTCTTCGCCGGGGCCGCGCAGCCCGCCGACCCGGACGGCCGCTACGCGAGCGTCAACGCCTACGGCGGCAACTCGCCCCGCATCCCGCTCCAGACGGTCAGTCTCCAGGTGGCCGTCGAGGCCCACGACGACGCCGATGCGTTCGACCTGGCCGACGCCCTGCACGACGGCTGCCTCGAAACGGACGGCCGCCCCCGCCGCGATTGGCTGCTGGTCGACGGCGACGTGCAGCTGCGGGTTGCCGGCGTCCACAACCTGCGCCGCCCGGCCCTCGCCGGCCGCGGCGACGGTGGCCGCCCCCGCGTCGTCTTCAACTTCGACGTCGCCGTCCACCGCACCACCACCGCCTAGCCCACCACCACCCCCTAGCTCGCGTCACTCCTAGCCCACCGCTGACCCTTACCGAAGGACCCCGATCATGGCCGCCGAAAACCTCAAGCAACTCGACCACCACCGCGTCATCTGGGACATCGCCAACGTCGGCGACATCGGGGAGACCGACGACGTCCAGGTGGAGCAGGGCGTGCAGTTCTTCCCGATCAAGGTCAAGAGCCTTGGGGCCAAGAAGCTGGGCGAGAAGGTCGTCGCCGCCGACGCGGTCGTGACGGTGCAGGCTCGCGAGATCACGCCGGCGATGCGTCGCAGCCTCACGCCCTGGGCCCCCCCCACCGGCGGCATCCCGGCGCTGCCGCCGTCGAACACGGACCTCTACGACTACGCCAAGCTCCTGACGCTTCACCCGACCGACGCCGGGGCATCGACCGACCGCGACCTGAACTTCGTCAAGGCCTGCCCCTGGGTCGGCCCCGAGAAGCTCGACGGCGAGGGCAACACGGTGCGCGAGGTGAAGTTCTTCTGCTACTTCGACCGCGACGACCTGCCCAATAACACCATCTGGTACGAGGGCCCGGTCCCCGTCTAGCCCACCACCACCACCACCTCACCCCACTCCACCGCTTCCATCCCCGCACCTTTGACCCGACCCGCCATGAGCAGCAGCAACAAGCCCAAGAGCGAAGCCACCACTTCTTCCAACAACACCGCCGCCACCACCGCATCCGCCGCGCCCGCCCAGCCGGACCCGGCCGCGAAGGGCGGTGCGCTGTACGAGGTCCGCCACCCCGACAAGGAGTTCGACGGCATGCTCGTGGGGCTCGACTTCGACGGCGGCCTTGCCCGCACCGAGAGCCGCCGCCACGCCCTGACCATGCGCAAGGCCTACCGCTGCAAGGTCACGCCCGACCCGCGCGAAACCTCGTAGTCGCCGCCCACCACCACCCACCACCCCGCACTAAGCACCGCCTCCACGCTTCACCGCCGCCACCACCCCATGAACATCGACCTCCGCCAAGCCCTTGCCCACGTCGGCGACTGGGATCTTTCGCTCACGCTCCGCGACGACGTCGCCGACTTCCGCATCCGCCCGCTGACCAACGCCGACATCGCCTTCCTCCAGAACGCGATGAAGGGGGACGCGGGCGAGCAGCTCGATGCCGTCGAGCTCGCGAAGCAGCACCAAGAAAACCACGACTTCATCGTCGGGCTCTTCGACGACCCGCCGGTGGAGCCCGAGGACCTCACCACGCCCGAGATCATGGCCGTGATGACGGCGACGATCACCTACTTCCGGGAGCACGTCCTCCCAAAACAGTTGGCCGCCGCCGCCCAGGCGGCCGGCGGAAAGCCTCCGGCCCGGAGCGATTCCCCGGAGGCCGGCTCGCCGAGCGGTGCCCCTGGTCGGTCATCGTCCTCACGCTCGCCCGCTCGGACGTCGGCGTCGGCTGGGAAGAAGCGTGGCGGTGGCCGGCGGACCTGACGCTGGTCGTGCTGGGCGAGCTCGCCGACGAGGGCGAGTTCCGCCGCGAGCAGCACGAGCGTGAGCGGGACCGCCAGCCGCGGCATGTGAGTGGCGGGGGTGGCGGGGGTGGCGGCGTCAGGGAAATCCGGGTGAAGGGCTCGCCGAGCGAGTTCGTCCGGCAGATGCGGGAGATCGGCGGCGGCGGGTAGTTCCAGGCAGAACGGAGTGACGAATGGCGTTCGACGCGGGATCAGTGATCGGCAAGCTCAAGCTCGACGGCGGCGGGTTCTTCTCGACGCTGGGCGAGTCGCTCCGCGCGATGAACCCGTGGGCGTCGAAGGTGGACCGCGGGCTGAACGACCCGCTGCGCGAGGCGACGGGCGAGTTCCGCGAGACGGGGGCGGCCAGCCGCAGCTTCGGCCGCGACCTGCTGGCGAGCCAGGCGACGCTGGAAATCTTCGGCCCGACGATCAGCGGGTTCCTCACCAACCCGCTCCTTGGTGCAGCCAGTGCGGCAAAGCAGGCCGGCAGCGCAATCTCGGACATGCTCGGGCTCGGCATCTCGCTCGCTGCTGACTTCCAGGAGACCAAGGTTGCGTTTGAAGTGATGTTGGGCTCGGCCGGCGCGGCAATGTCGTTGCTCGAAGAGCTGGATCAATACGCCGCGTCGACGCCGTTCCAACTGCCGTCCCTGACCGCTGCGGCAAAGTCGCTTCTTGCTTTCGGCTTCGCGGCCAGCGAAATCGTCCCGCAGATGCGGCAGCTCGGGGACCTGTCTGCGGGCCTCAACATTCCGATCGGGGAGCTCGCGGAGATCTACGGTAAGGCGAGGGTCCAGGGCCGGCTGTTCATGGAGGACATCAACCAGCTCACCGGGCGAGGCATCCCGATCATCGGGTCGCTCGCAGAGCAGTTCGGCGTGGCGGAGTCTGCTGTCCGAGACCTCGTCAGCAGCGGCGAGATTGGCTTCGAGCATCTGCAACAAGCCGTCGCTGACCTGACGGGGGAGGGCGGCAAGTTCTCCGGAATCACGCAGCGGCAGAGCGAGCTCATCCGCGGGCAGTGGTCCACGCTTCAGGACAACGCGAGCAAGCTGCTCCGCGATTTTTCGCTCGTGCTCGCCGAGTCCTTGAACCTCGCCGGCGGCATGGAGATGCTGACGGCGGCAGTCCAGCGGGCGGCGCCATCCGTGCTCGCCTTGGCCAGCTCCCTCGGCGACCGCCTCGCCGCGGCGATCGACCTGGCCGCCAGCTACGCCCCGCAGTTCGAGGCTGCCTTCTCGGCCGTCATGGGCGTTGCCGCCGACGTCGGCTCGGCCGTCGCGGCGGGCTTCGGCATGGCCGGCGACGCCATCGGCGCCGTCGTCGACATCGCCGCTCCGCTCCTCGCGAACCTCGTCGACCTCTTCGGCGGCCTCGGCGACACCGTCACGGCCGTCGGGGCGGGCATTGCCGCCGCCGTGGGCTCGTGGGGCATCGCCGCCGCCGTTGCGGCCGCCGCCGCTGTCATCGGCCCGCTGGGCGGCCTCTTCGGCCTCCTGGGCGCCGCCGTCGCCGCGACCGTCGGCGTGCTCGCATCCCCGGCGGTGGTCTTCGGCGCGATCGTCACGGCCGGCGTTGCGCTCCTCAACCACTTCGACCTGCTCCGCCCCGCGTGGGAGGGCGTCGTCAACCTCTTCCGCACCGGGGCCGACTTCGTCACCGGCACGCTCGTGCCGGCCATCGGCAGCCGACTGGTTGCGGCGTGGTCGGCGGTCGAGCCGGCCGTCACCGCCGCCGGGGGCGTCGTCTCCACGATCTGGGACCTGCTCAAGGGCGTCGCAGGCTGGATTGTGCGGGAGGCCGTGCCGGTCATAGGCGGGCTGCTCGCCGGGGCGTTCGACGCGCTCCGGCCGGTCCTCGACGGCGTCGGCATGGTCGCCCGCGGACTGTGGGACCTGGGCGTGGGTGTTGTCGGTTTCCTCGCCCGGCAGATGGCCCCACAACTCGACGCACTGGCAACCGTGCTGCGCTTCGTCGGCGGCGTCGCCGGCAACCTCTGGACCCATGTGCTCAAGCCCGTCTTCGGGTTCCTCGGGACCGGCGCGATGACCGCACTGCGGGCCCTCGGCGAGGCGATTGGCTGGGTGCTCGACAAGATCGGCCAGGCCCTGTCCTGGCTGGGCGAGCTCATCGGCCGCACAGAGGAAGCGGCGGGCAAGGCGGCCGACCTCCCCACCACCCCCACCCCCACCGCCCCCGGTGCCGCCCCGTCTGACTCGGGTGCGCGGCAAGTACCGGGCGGCGCTCGAACCCGCTCGTCCGCTGGCGTCACCGATCCCGACGCGGCGGAGGTCGGCGTAACGGCCGAACCCGACCCCGCGAGCTTCGACGCCGCGATGCGGAATATCGACGACGTGCAGGCCAACGCCGCCGACGGGGCAACGATGCGGGTGCAAGCCGAGGTCGACGCCGACCCGATCGCCGCGGCACGCGAGGCGTTCGCAGAGCTCCGCCGCGACTTCGGCCAGCAGGTCCAGCTCGCCGTCGACGGCGGCGCTTCGGAGGAGGAGATCGACCGGCTGCGCCAGCGTTGGGAGCAGACCGTTGACTCCTTCACGGGCCGCCGCCTGTCGCTCGCGGTCGAGGCCGGCGCCGACGACGAGTCGCTCGAACGCCTTCGGGCCGTGATGGCCAAGCTCCGCCGCGAGGCGGCCTTCACCGGCCGCGAGGCCGATTCCCAGGCTGACGCCGTCGACGGGGTCGCCGACGCCTACGACGCGATGCAACGCAAGTTCGACGCCCGTCTCCAACTCGCCGTCGAGAGCGGCGAGGCACAGGAGGAGATCGAGCGGCTGCGTGACGGCTGGCTCGACACGGTGAAGAGCTTCGCGGAGCGGCAGCTCACGGTCGCCCTCGACGGTGGCGTTGCCGGCGAGGAGCTCGCGGCGTTGCAGTCGCAGCTGGGCCGGCTCGTGGCCGACGCCCGCGCCGCCGCGCAATCCTCCGCCGCCCCTTCGGTGGACGAAGAGGGCCCGGACCTGCTCGGCCGGTTCGAGGAGCTCAAGGCCGCCTATGAAGAAGAACTGGAGATCAAGGTCAACGCCGGGGCGAGCCGTCGCGAGCTGGAGGAGCTCCGCAAGACGTTCCTCGCCGCCACGCAGGACGCGGCGCGGCAGGAGATTCAGCTGGGGGTGGCCCTGGGGTACGACGCGGGGCAGGTCGCCGAGCTCCGGCAGCAGGCGGACGCCCTCTTGGCGGACGTGACGCGCGACAGCAACGCCGCCCTGAACCTGGCCGTCCGCATCGCGCCGGCCGCGGAGGATCGCGAGGCGGCCCGCACCGCGCTTCTCGACGCCATTCGCGGCGGCCGCGACGCGGCGGTCGCCGCAGCCGACGAGGCCGGCCGGGCTGCCGGGGACGCGCAGGCCCAAGCCTTCCAGGCCGCCAGCGGGACGGGCCAGGCTCCACCGCCGAACGCTCCGCCTCAGGACGCGTCCGGCGCGGCCGGTGTCGATTTCGCCGCCCTCAAGCCCGTGCTCGACATGACCGGGGCCGCCGCCGCGGCCACGCAGCAACTGGCTGGCTACCTCGACGGCCTGCTCGTTCCGTCCCTGGGCAATGTGGCCACCGCCGGCGACGACGCCGCCGCATCGCTTCGAGGCGTTCTCGACGCCGCGTCGAGCCTGGGCGACAGCGACCCGTTCGCCGGCCTTCGCGAGCAGCTCGCCGCGATCTCGGCCGAGGGGCTCGCCGTGGTCGATCGGCTCAACGCCGCCACCGGCCGGGGTGGTGGTGGTGGGAGTGGTGGTGGGGGTGGGGCGCGGGTCGAGGTCGGCGATGTGCTCGTGCCGTCGATCGACATCCAGGAGCTCGGCGCGTTGTTCGCCGACGTCGTGGACGACAAGGTCCGGAGCGAGATCGACAATCGCGTGGGCGAGCTGCTCGCAGCGGGTCGTGCCGCCAACGCGAGGGGGTCCTTGTAGATGCCCGTCGTCTTCGAACCCATCCCGCAGTCGGCGGCCGCCGTCACGCCTCTCTACGGCGCGGCGGTCTGGCGTCCCTGGCTGGAGATCGAGTCCGTCGCGGGCGGCCTCGACTTCGACGCCTTCGCGATCGTCTCCCGCTCCCTTTCCGCCGGCGAGGGCGGCAGTCGACTCAGCGGCGAAGTGCTGCTGGAGGCCGGCTCGACGGCCGCACTGCGTGATGCTGTCGACGACTTCCTCGCCCACGTCGGGACCGGCGGCCGCGGCGTGCGCGTCTCCTACTCCGGAGGCGATGGCCAGCCCCGCGTCGTCGAGACCGACTTCCCGTCGCTGGGGATCCTCGACTACCCGGCCGGCTCGGCGTCGCTGCTCGACGACTCGGAGACCGGGCTCTCCCGCCGCCTCTCCTTCGAGATTCGATCGTCGCCTGATGCGCCCGGCGGCGGCAGCGACGAGGCTGACGAGTGGTGGACCGAGAGCGTCGAGCTCGGCCCCGACGGGCGAGTGGTGGCCAGCCGCAGCGGCACCTACACCGGCGACGACGCTGCCGCCCGATACGCCTCGGCCAAGAGCGGGTTCGATGATCGCTACGCCGGCGACCTCTACCTGCACTCCGTCAAATACACGGAGCGGGAGGACGCGGGCGAGATCGGTTTCACGTTCGGGGCCCGCCAGCTCTCGGCTCCGCTGCCCGCGACGGAGAGCGTCGAGGGGGAGGTAACGCTTTCCGCCGCCACCGACCATCGCAGCGGGCAGGTCACGCACTCGGTCAGCGCCGACCTCCTCCTCGGCGGCAATTCTGCTCCCGTGATCGCTGCGATCGTGGGGGCTCACGTGACGCCGCTGGTCGACGACGGGGCCGTGCTGGTGGAAGAGAGCGTGGAGACGACCGAGCATGACGGCGTCCGCCTCGCCGCGTCGTGGAAGTTGGTCGGCGGCGGCGCGAGCATCCTCCGGTGGCAGCAGTCGATCGACGCCGAAGAGGCCGATGCCGAGGCGGAGGAGTTGACCTACAGCGGTGCCACCTCCGTGCTCGTGCAGCCGAAGCCGCGTCGCAGGCGAGCGACGCAGTCGGGTTCGGCAACGGGGCTGGCCTCGTTCCCGCCCGTGCCGGCACCGATCGCCAACGATGGCCTCGCGGCCCGCCCGAAGATCAAGCGGGAGCTCGTGGGTGCCGGCACAGCGCCCGAGTACCGCGTGTCCTGGAGCTATGAGTTGTTCGTCCCGGACAGCTTTGACGCCGAAGTCGCGGCCGCCAGCCTCGCGCCGTCCGGAGGTGGAGCTTGAGCCAACGCCGCGTCACGTTCACCCCCGGCGGCGGGCAGCGCGTGGAGCTCACGCTTCGCGGCCCGTGGTCCGTCACCCCTGGCCTCGCCCCGGATGTCAACACTGCGGTAGTGCCCGCCGGTGAGTTTGCGAAGCTGCCAAGCAACCTGCGGGCGTGCCGCGGGACGATCGAGTTCTGGTGGTCGGTCGCTCCAGGGGCAGGGGCGGCCGATCACGAGCTGGCCAACGTGCAGCTCGTCGACGCTCGACCTGGCATGATCCGCCGGCTCCCCGGCGACGCGGCCCCGAGCGTGGTCGACTACGAGCTCCAGTTCGCCGACTTCCGCCACGCCTACGTCGAGCCTCGCGGCGGCCGGCTGTTCAACGGCCCCGTCAATCCCGATCCACGGCCCGCCAACTACACGCTCGCGAGCAACTCGGCGCTGATCGCCGCCTGCGCCACGGCGATGGGCGGCTACGCGATCGCGGCCCCGGCCGGCGTCGACGCGATCGACCCGGTGCGGGGCCTCCAGTGGGACGGCGCCCACGCGGCGACCGAGCTAAGCAAGCTGCTCCAGCACTGCGGCTGCGTCTACGCCCCGCACAGCAACGGCCTCGGCTCGGTCTACCAGCCGCACGTCGGCAGCGTGCCGGCGTGGCCGGCCGGCCGCGTTGCCTCCGATCTCACGACCGCCACCGGCGATCGCCGCCCCGAGCAGATCGTGCTGCTGTCGTCGCCGACCGCCGTGGTGCTCAGCTTCGACCACAACGCCAGCAGCCCGCCCGCGTGGCAGTTCGTAATCGAGGATCCCGCAACTCCCGGCAGGTGGATCGACTTGGGCGACGACCCCGACCTTGCCGCCAATCCCGCCGACGACGTCCGCAACGGCTTTGCCGATCTGCCGGAGGAGCGACGCGAGACGGTCAGTCAGCAGCTCTATCGGGTGATCCGGCTCGACACGTCGGCCTACCCGCCGGAGGTGGCGCCGATCCTCGCCAAGGTCTTCCACGGCGACGGCGCGGTCAGCGAGCCCCGGCTTCGGCTGGCCGTTGCTCGCAACGTCGGCACGCCGGACGCGCCGGCCTACCGCAACCTGGCCGTCGACCTCTACGCGCAGGTCGACCACGAGCGCGGGCTGATGTTCTTCAGCGAGCGGATCGGCACCGTCGACACGGCCGACGCGCCCAACGCCGACGCCGCGTTCGTGGCGGTGTCGGCGTCCGACCTCAAGCCCACCTTCAGCGTCGAGAGTCGCCGTCAGGATGGCCGGCGGGAGATCTACGGCCGGCTCTTCGCCGTCGGCGACAACGGCGCCGTCGCGGGGGCGGGCAATCCGTTCAGCCCGATCGACTACACCGTCGGCTACCGGCCGGGCGTCGCTTGCTACTGCTGCCCGGAGCTCCGGTTGATCCGGGAAAACGGCAGCGACGCCAACCTCGCCTCAGTCGACGCCCTCGCGCAATCCCTCGCCGGCGGCCTCGTCCCGCCCAAGGGTGCCGCGCGTCGCGTCGAGCTGGTCGGGTTCCTCGGCGTCGAGCTCGGCGGCCGCGTGAGCGGCGTCGCCTACGACCAGCAGCAGGGCAAGACGATCGTCGAGATCGACGGCTACGCCGCGCCGGCCGGCGGCGGGCACTCGCTTGGCTCGATCGCGGGCGGCGTAGGTAGTGGGGGTGGGGGTGGGGGTGGGACGATGGCGGCGCCGGCGGCGGCGGGCGGGGCGAGCGATCGCCCGTCACCCATCCGCCAGCCCGCCCGGAGCGGCGACGGGGCGCAGCAGCGCTACGCGCCGCAGCAGCGAGCCGCAGCAGCGGCCAGCAGCGGCGTGAGCCGCACCCCGGGCCGGCCGGCCCCGGCCCGGCCCGTCAGCGGCGGCCCTCAAGTCGTCAACGTCACCCAGGTTGGCGGATCGGCGGGCGACGCCGCCGCCACGTGCAACTTCACCTACGACGTCGCGCGGCCCGGCGGCGGCGTTGTCGCCACGGGCCGGGCGCCGATGTTCGTGACGCGGATCGGGCAGATGGCGCCCGGCACGCAGGGGCTTGCGATCCTTCGCGGCGCCGACACTTTGCTGCTGACCGTCAACGAGCAGCCGCTGCTTATCACCTGCTCGGAGGCCGATCAATGAGCGGTCGACTCCTGCTTTCCGCGGACGGGCGTGCGATGCTGCTCTCGGGCCGCGGCGTTCTCGATAACGGCAGCGGCAACATTTGCTGCTGCGGCGGCATGGACTACTGCGGCGTGGTGGGTGGCGCTGTGCTTCGCGACGGCGTGCCGCGATCTGTGTACGACCCTGACTGGCCCGATGGCCGCACGCCGACATCCCGATATAGGTGCCATCGGCTCGCAATCTGGGAGGGCGTGGAGTTCGCCGGGCGGACGATCACCGCTGGCGGCGGGCAGCCGACCCGAATCATGGAGACGGTTCGCCGCCACAATGGGGTCACGCCGCTTGAGACGTCCAAGGGGAGCGGGGCGCTTCTCGACGTTGAGCCGCACTACTACGAGTGTGTGCCGCTGGCCAGCTACGGCCCTGGGCAGATTCCCGGCACGATCCGCAGCTTGGCCGAAGTGTGGCCTGGCGCCTGCGAGCATTGGGAGCTCGACGGATCATCGGGGGCCGGACGCATTCTGGCGAGCGTCCGTTGCACCTCCCGCATTGAGCAATACACCGACCCGAAGGTCGTGTTGGTGCCACCCGGGGAGGGTGCTGTCAAAGCACTTCTCTACTTCGAGGGCGAAATCACTACGACGGCGCCTCCCGACCCAGACACCGGAGGTGGCCTATGACGTGACAGCAGCCACGGTGGCCGGCCCCAACTGGGCCGTACCGGGTGAATTGCGGGAACGCTAAGGGCACGTGCCTACGCCAATCCGCAGCCAAGCCGCCCAGGACCGGGGGCGGAAGGTTCAGAGACTACTGGGCCCGCGACGCCTCGCGGGTAAGACCAGCGAGAGCGCCCGGCGTTGCGGCGACGCAGCGAAGAGATAGTCCGCCCCCGGCCGAAAGTCCGGGATCGAGGTGTCCTCTCCATGAGGTGGCTTGACCTCGCCGACCACCGTGACCGTTCGACGCTGCGGCCTTCACCGGCATTTCCGGCCCGAGGGCATCCAGATTCTTCTAGCGGCTGGCGAGCAGTTCACCCGCCGCGACGGCAAGCGATGCCTCCGGGTGCCGCGAGCCACCTTCGGGCAAGCCATGGCCTATCGCCGTGCTCGCTCGACCGCCCGTCGATGAGCCTTCGAGGCAACGTCGACCGGCGGACAACCCAACTGTTCAAGCGGCCGCGGAGACGCGGGCGCGATCGAAGCGCGCCGCGAGGCTGTGCAGTTCCGATGTCCGAAAATGCAGTTCGTGATGTCCGGCTACAACAGGAACTTACGAAGAAGAAGAGCCGCCATTTCTGGCGGCTTCCTCAGTACCCAGGACTGGATTCGAACCAGCACGTCCGTTTGTTTGGACACTACCACCTCAAGGTAGCGCGTCTGCCAATTCCGCCACCTGGGCGTGGGCGTCGCCGGGGGCACCGGCGGGCGGGCGGACACTCTAGTCGGGGGGCGGCGCGTTGTCGAGGCACGTGCCATCGCGAAGGGTCTTGCCGTTCGGCAGGGGCCGGTTCCATCGGTACAGTGCCGCCATGCCCGCCGATCGCAGCGACCGCGCCAGCCCCCCTTCTTCCGGCCGCAACGGCAGCGTTGATCGAAGCCCCGGCAGCGTGGACCGTGAGATCGGCAGCGTCGACATCGACCCGAACTCGCCGCATGGCCTGCTCCGCAACACGCTGCTCTTCGAGGTCGGCTGGGAGGTCTGCTGGCAGCTCGGCGGCATCTACACGGTCCTGCGCACGAAGGCGCGGCAGATGCTCGAACGGTGGGGCGAGCGGTACGCGCTGGTCGGGCCCTACAACCCGGCGACGGCGGCAACCGAATTCGAGGCGACGCAGCCCGACGGCATCTGGCGCGACGTGCTCGACCGCGCGCAACGCCGCGGGCTGGTGGCCACGCACGGGCGTTGGCTGATCCCAGGCCGGCCGCGGACCATCCTGCTCGACCATCGGCGGCGCTTTGACCGGCTGCACGAGGACAAGTACCTGCTGTTTCAAGACCACGGCATCGGCACCGACGCCGACGACGCCGAGGTGAACGAGGTGGTGGCGTTCGGGTTTTGCGTCGTGGAGCTTCTCGCCGCCGCCGCCGAGGTCAACGGGCCGAGCCGGCGCAACACGTTGGCGCACTTTCACGAGTGGATGGCGGGCGTGGCGATCCCGCGCATCGCCCACCTGAAGCTTCCGGTGCAAACGGTCTTCACCACGCACGCCACCCTGCTGGGTCGATATTTGGCGGGTGACGACCCGAACTTCTACGGCCACCTGCCCTTCTACGACGCCGACAAGGAGGCCGACAAGTACGCGATCGGTCCGCGGCACCGCATCGAGAAGGCCGCGGCGCACGCGAGTTCGGTCTTCACGACCGTCAGCGACGTGACCGGCGGCGAGGCCGAGCACCTGCTGGGCCGCGTGCCCGACACGCTCGTGCCCAATGGCCTGGACATCAACCGCTTCGAGGCGCCGCACGAGTTCCACCACCTGCACTCGCGCCACAAGCAGGAGATTCACAACTTCGTGATGGGGCACTTTTTCCCCAACAGCCCGTTCGATCTCAACCGCACGCTCTACCTGTTCACGAGCGGCCGCTACGAGTACAAGAACAAGGGAATCGACCTCTTTATCGAGGGCCTGTTCCGGTTGAACCAAAAGCTGCGGTGGGCCCGCGACGTCGACGGCGTCGACGTGCCGACGGTGGTTGCGTTCATCATCACGCGGGCGCCGGTGCGCAACGTGAACGTCGAGACGCTCGCCAACCAGGCGCAGCTTGACGAGCTGCGGCGCACCTGCGACGAGCTGAAGGACCAGATCGGCCAGCGCCTGTTCGCCGAGGCGGCGCGGGGGCACATGGTCGGTCGCGGCGACCTCATCAACGAGGAGGCCGAGATCCAACTCAAGCGCGCGATCAACGCCGCCCGCGTGCGGCGGTACCCGAGCATCGTCACGCACGACCTGGTCCACGACGCGAACGACCCGATCCTCAATCACCTGCGCCACCGCGGGCTGATCAACGCGCCCGACGACCCGGTGAAGGTCGTGTTTCACCCGCAGTTCGTGACGCGTACGAGCCCATTGATTTCCCTCGATTACGACGACTTTGTACGCGGCTGTCACATGGGCGTCTTCCCGAGCTACTACGAGCCGTGGGGCTATACGCCGATGGAGTCGATGGCGATGGGCCTGCCGAGCGTGACAACGGACTTGAGCGGGTTCGGCAGCTACATGCGGCAACAGAAGGATGTCGACTTCCGCCCGCCGGACTACATCCCGCACGTGCCGGGCCTGCTCGTCCTCAATCGCGGGCGCGAGCCGTTCGGCGACAGCGTTGAGCGGCTGGCCGAGCATTTGTTCGGCTTCACCAAGCTCACCCGGCGGCAGCGCATCGAGATGCGCAACCGCGTCGAGCGCCTTCAGCGGCACGTTCGATTGGGCCGAGCTCGTCAAGCATTACCACGCCGCCCACGACACGGCATTGAGCTACCTCGCGGCCGACCCCGCTTCACGCCCGGTCCGCCCAGGCGTGCAGGTGCGAACCGTATAGCGCAACGGCGATTGCCCGTTCCCACACCGGCGTGTAGACCGCATCGTTGCTCGCGTGACCAACGACCGCCCCACCGATGATCGCGAGGCGCCGCCGCTCGATTTCCGCCGGCGGGCAACGTACGTGGTGATGCTCGCCGCGCTGGTGGCGTCGGTGCTGTTCCTCGTGTGGGAGCTGAAGTGGACGGTCGCCCTGGTCTTCGCGGCGGTGCTCGTGGCGGCCTTCTTCGCGGCGGGCACGTTCCTGATTCGGCGGGCGCTGCCGGTGTCGCGCGGGATGGGCTTGGCGCTGTTCTGCTTGACGCTGGTGACGCTGGGGGTCGGCTTCTACTTCATCGCCGCCCCGGCGCTGGTGGCCGAGGCGAAGCAGCTCCAGCAGGAGCTACCCCGCGCCTACGAGCAGGCCAAGACGTGGATGGGCGAGCAGGCGTGGCTCGACCGCATGACCGGCGACGCCAAGCCCGGCGAGGCAATCGAACGCGCAATGCCCGGCGGCGGCGACGGCAGCGGGATGATGCGCCGGGTCTTCGGCGCGTTTTCCGCGATGGTGACGGTCGCGGTGAGCGCGTTCTTCCTGATCGTCACCGGCCTCTACCTGGCGGGCGACCCGAACCTCTACCGGCGCGGCCTGCTCTGGCTCGTCCCCGCCCGCGGCCGCGCCCGCGCCGACGCCGCACTGGGTGACGTGGGCGACACCCTTCGCTGGTGGATCGCCGGCCAACTGGCGGCGATGGCCGTCGTGGGGGTGCTCAGCGGCATCGGCCTGTGGGTCCTGGGCGTTCCGCTGGCGCTGGTGCTGGCGACGATCACCTTCCTGCTCTGCTTCATCCCCAATTTCGGGCCGATCCTCAGCGTCGTGCCGCCCGCGCTGCTGGCGCTGACCACCGACGGCCGCTTCCTGCCCGGCGGGCCGCAACTGGCGCTGGCGGTTGTGGCGCTCTACGTCCTGATCCAGCTTCTCGAGCGTCACGGTCGCGGCAATCGCCAATCCGGCGACGAACAGGCCGGGCAGGACCAGCGTTTGGGCGACATCGCTCGCCCCAAGAACGATCAGCGCGAGCGACCAGGCGAACCCGCCGCCGGTCGCCGCCAGCGCCAGCCAGGTCCATCCCCGTCGGATCGCCAACGCGAACAGGCCGGCGCTGAAGATCGTCAGGTACCCGACGGTCGGCGCCATCGCCGCCGGGCCGAGACCGGCGACCAGCGGGGCCGCGAAGCCGCCGACCAGTCCCATCAGCGCGGTGGGCGGCCCGTGACGGAGCGACAGCCAGAAAGCCAGCGCGGTCACCGCCGCCACACCCACGAACGCGGCAGCGACCCCCAGCAGAGCATAGCTCTCACTGGCCATGTAAATTGTCGAATAGAGGATCGCGATGCCCGCCCCCGCGAGTGCCTGCTCCAGGCGACGATCGTCCGACAGAATGCGCGCGACGGGGCCGATACGCGGACCGAGCTGCGCCACCGCGACGAGCGCGAGGCCGAACAGCGCGGCGGCGATGCAGCGCGCGGTCGGCCCGAACCACCCTTGCTCTATCGAAAAGCGAACGAGGAAGACGCCGGCGAACACGAACGCGACCGCGCCGATCCAGATCGGCAGATTCCCGCCGACAACCTGCTCGAACCGCCGCGTGAGCGGTACGCGTGGAAAGGCTGGCTCCATCGGCGGAGCGATCGGTTCGACGCGCTCGGTCGGTTCGGGTATCGACGCGTCGGCAACCGGCAAGGCGGGAGCGGTCTTGGTAGGCCGGGCGGGCTCGACGAAGACCTCTCTCCGCGAGACGGGCGCTGTCCGCAATTCGTCTCGCAAGGCGTCGATCTCGCCACGCAGCATCCGGTTCTCGCGGCGCAGCGTGATGAATCCCGCAACGCCCATCACGAACACGATCAGGGCAAGCATCGCGCCGGGCTCAACCGATCGCCATATTGTCGATCAGCCGCGTGCCGCCGATGCGCGCGGCGACGAGCAGGCGGCGGGGGCGGTGTGCGTCCGGCTCCCCCAGCGTTTCGGCATCGACCGTCTCGGTGTAATCCACGCTGTCGAAGCCCGCCCCCAAAAGCTCGCCCTGCAACGCGGCGAGGGTGACGCGAGTATCCTCACCCGCGGCGATGCGGGCGGCGGCTTCGCGCATGGCGCGGGGCAGGGCGGCGGCGGCGGCGCGGTGTTCCGGCGAGAGGTAGCGGTTGCGGCTCGACATCGCGAGCCCGTCCACCTCGCGCACCGTGGGAACGCCGACGATCGCGTCGGCACGGGGTGCGGCGAGGTCCAGGTCACGGGCCATGCGGCGGATGACGGCGAGCTGCTGCCAATCCTTTTCGCCGAACACGGCGTGGGTCGGGCGGACCTGGTTGAACAGCTTGCACACCACCGTGGCGACGCCCGCGAAATGTCCCGGCCGCGCCGCGCCGCACAGCCCCTCGCTCACGCCGGCGACGCTGACGGAGGTGGCGAAGCCGGGCGGATACATCGCCGCCGCATCGGGTGCCCACAGCAGCGCCACGCCTTCGCCGCGCAGCATGACGGCGTCTTCCTCGAGCTGGCGGGGGTAGGCGGCCAGATCCTCGTTCGGGCCGAACTGCGCGGGGTTCACGAATACCGACGCGACGACGTGGTCGCTCATCGCGTGCGCGGCGCGGACCAGCGCCAGATGCCCTTCGTGCAGCGCTCCCATGGTCGGCACCAGCGCGACACTGCCGGCGAGCGATGCGCGCGCCGTTCTCAACATCTCGAGCGTCGTCGCGGTTTGCACAGCGGATGGCCCTCCTCTACCTCTGCCGGCATCCCTAGCGCCGCGATGGCGTGCGAACAAAGGCCTCGCAGTGTCCGACCCCCACCGCATCGTCTTCGCCAACGAGAAGGGCGGCACGGGCAAGTCGACCACGGCCGTCCACATTGCGGTCGCGCTGGCCTACAAGGGCGCGGCGGTAGCGGCGATCGATCTCGACCCGCGCCAGCGCACCATGCACCGCTATTTCGAGAATCGGGCGGAGACGCAGGCCAAGCGCGGCGTCGCCCTGCCCGGCGCGCGGTGCGAGGTGTTCGACGGCGATACGGACGGGCTGGAGGAACTAACCGGCCGGCTGGGCGAGGACGCGGACTTCATCGTTTTCGACACGCCCGGCCGCGACGATCCGCTCGCCCGCCACGCCGCGACCGAGGCCGATACGCTGGTCACGCCGATGAACGACAGCTTCGTCGATTTCGACCTGATCGGCCAGGTCGAGGGGGAAAGCTTCAAGGTGAAGCGGTTGAGCTTCTATGCCGAGCTGATCTGGGAAGCGCGGCTGAAGCGCAGCCGTTCGCAGATCGAACGCGCGCGGCGCGAGATGGACTGGGTCGTCGTGCGCAACCGCACCGGGCACATCGAAGCGCGCAACATGGTCCGGATCGAGAAGGCGCTGGGCGAGCTGTCGAAGCGCGTCGGCTTCCGCGTGGCGCAGGGCCTGTCGGAACGGGTCATCTACCGCGAGCTGTTCCCCAGCGGGCTGACGCTGCTCGACAAGGGGCAGCTGGGGGAGCTGGGCACATCGCACCTCGTCGCGCGGCAGGAACTGCGCGAACTGGTCGCGGCGCTGCGGCTGCCCGACATGGCCCGCGTGCCCGAGCCCGCCTGAGCCATGATCAAGCTGCTGCTGATCGCGGCGCTGGTCATGCTCGGCTGGCGGCTGGTGTTCGGACAATGGCCTTGGGACTCGGCGCGGCGGATCGAACGGCGAGGCGGCAAGATCGAACGCGCGCGGCGGTTGCTGGGCGTGCGGCGCGACGCCGACCGGCTTGCGATCGAGACCGCCCATCGTCGCCTGATCGGGCGCGTCCATCCCGATCGCGGGGGCGATGCGGCGCAGGTGCAACGTGCCAACGAAGCGCGCGATCTGCTGCTGGCGGAGCGGTCGAAACGCGCTAAGGGCCGGGAATGACACACGCATTCCACCCCACCTCGTTACGCGAATACGACATTCGCGGGATCATCGGCGAAACCCTCGGCCCCGACGACGCGCGCGCCATCGGGCGCGGCTTCGCGACCCTGTTGCGGCGGGACGGCGGAACGACCGTCGCCGTGGGCTTCGATGGCCGCGTCAGTTCCCCCATACTCGAACACGCGCTGGTCGAGGGGATCACGGCGAGCGGTTGCGACGTGGTGCGCGTCGGCCTCGGCCCCACGCCGATGCTGTATTACGCGGCCGCCGCGCATGACGACATCGACGCCGGTGTGATGATCACGGGCAGCCACAACCCGGCGAACTACAATGGCTTCAAGATGGTGTTCCGGGGCCGCCCGTTCTTCGGCGAGGACATCCAGCGCCTCGGCGCGATGGCGGCCGACGGCGATTGGGAAGACGGCGCCGGGCAGGTCGAGACGCGCGACGTCAAGGCCGCCTATGTCGACCGGCTGCTGACCGCGCTCGACGGGATCGACCCAGCCACCCTTGCCGATCTCAAGGTCGGCTGGGACGCGGGCAACGGCGCGGCGGGGGAAGTGCTTGAGATGTTGGCCGCGCGCCTGCCGGGCGAACACCGGCTGCTCTACACCGGGATCGACGGGTCGTTCCCGAACCACCACCCCGACCCAACGGTCGAGGCAAACCTCGCCGACCTGCGCGCGCTGGTGACCGAGCACGCGCTCGATTTCGGCATCGGCTTCGACGGCGATGGCGACCGGATCGGCGCGATCGACGGGGAGGGGCGGGTCATCTGGGGCGACCAGTTGCTGATGATCTATTCCGAGGATCTGCTGAACCGCCGGCCCGGCGCGACCATCATCGCCGACGTTAAGGCCA
>CBDCBA010000002.1:0-53993 GCA_965214125.1 Tepidisphaeraceae bacterium | reverse complement strand
TCCTCGCCGTGGGCGATCAGCCGGGCGTTGAGCCGGCGCACGAGGATGGCCTGGGCATTGTCGCCGGTGTTTTCGTCGGCGTGGCGGACCTGGCGGACCAGCCATGCCCGTCGCTCGCCCGCCGCGGCGGCCCCCTCGTTCTCGCCGGTGGCCTCGAAGTCGTCCTCGGGGTCGGCCAGCTCGTCCTCGTCCTCCTCTTCGGCGAGGGCCGACGCCCCCACCGCATTAGCGCGGTCGGCGTGGAACGTGGGCACGGCGAGGTAGAGCGTCAGCGGGTCGCCATTGGGGTCGAAGCGGCCCTTCAAATCGAGCGGCGGCAGTTCGGCGTTGCCCGGTACGTCGATCACGCGCCCGCCGGGCATTACGGCGCGCAACCGGCGCACGTCGAGTCGCCAGTTGGCCAGGGCGTCGGCGGAGACCTCGAGCTGCGCCAGCCCGTACGGGTAGGCCATCAGCCAGGAGCGTTCGACGCCCATCGCGTCGCCGACGTGGCGTTGCAACGCCTGGAAGTGATGGGGCTGCAGGAACTGCCCCCTCGTGCCAGTGGACGCCCGCCCCGGCGCTGAAGCGGCCGTCGGCGTCGAGGGCGAGATCGTTCGGGTCGAGGGACATAAGCGGTCAAACGGACGGATACTCGGCGAACTCGGCAAAGGCGTGGTCGGTCAGCCGTCGCCGTCGCCGGCGAGGAACGGCTCGACGTACTCGATGATGTGGCGCACGACTTCGCCGCTGACGCCGTGCCCCTCGACCTCGCGGTACAGCGTGACGAAGCGATCCCAGCAGCGGGCCTTGGTCGCCTGCTCCTTGTCTCCGCCGCGCCCGAGCCAACCGCCGCCGCCGCCCTCGCCGAAGCCGATCTCCTGGCTCCAGAGCGTGTCGGGGTCGAGCGGCCGAAGCACCCGGTCGCTGATGCGCGGGCCGACCCCGTTGATGCCGGCGATAATGCCCGTCGCCAGTTTGAGCTGCTGCGCGAGGTCGCGGCGCAGGCGGCGGCCGTCGTGGTGCGAGCGGCTGCGCAGCCCGCCCAGCAGCATCGACCGCGTCAGCCGCGGCATCTCCTGCGGGTCGCGGCGGGACGTAATCAGGGTTTGGGTCGCCGCGGGGTTCTGGTCCTCGACCGCCGTCTTGAAGTGGGCCCACACGTCGCGCACGTAAGTGTCGATCGCCGCAAGGTGCGGCCCGACGGCATCGGCAAGTTCGGCCGCCCGCGACGGATCGATCACGTCGCGCCCCGACAGGTTCCACCGGCGGCGCAGCTTCGGCTCGAGCTGCCAATACCGCATCGTGAGCGCACGCTGGTGGTCGTCCAGATCGAGCTCCGCCCCGTCGCCCGACGACGCCGGCGCTCGAGTCGTGGTGGGCGTGGTGGCGAGGGAGGACCCGCTGGCGGCGACCGCCCGCTGCCAGGCCGCGTCATCGAGCTGGCTGCGCAGGAGCTCCAAACGGGCCAACAGGTCACTGGCCTCGTCCTCGGGCGAGGCCTGCTCGCTCGGCGGCATCGACTGCAACGGCGAAATCGACGGCGGCTCCTCCGGCGCGCCGGCATCAAGTTGATCGGCGTAGTTGGGGCCATCCGACGGCGGCGCGACGGAACCTTCGTCGATGAGCGTGAAGTCCCCGACATTCGCGCCCGACGCCGCCGGTGCTGGCGCAGCCGCTGGGGGTGGTGCCGGGGGTGGCGGCAAGGGTGGCGGGTCGTTGGGCGGGCTGAGGGTCATCTCCGGCGACGCCGACTCGATGGCGTCGAACTCGCGGTCGGCCGCCGCGCCAACCTCCTCGCCCGCGGCACCGGCGTCGTTCGGCTCGTCATGCGTCTCGTCGTCGAGCGGCTCGAACTCGTCGAGTTCCAGCAGCCCGTCGTCCTCCGCCTGCGGCTCGGGCATGTCGGGCATGTCCGCCGAATCGGGCAGCTCCGCCGAATCGGGCGTTTCCGCCGGGGCGGGCGCCGACGGCATCGCCTGCGGGGGCGCGATGGTCGAGGCATCGTCCGCGATGGGCCGCGACGACGGCGCCGGCTGCGTCCAGGCGCCCTCGGCCGGCACGTGCGCGTGCCACCACGCGGGCGGCAGATCGTCCTCGCTCGTGGGGAAGTAGCTCCCCAGTTCCGCCAGCAGGGCCGCTTGGTCGCTCGTGTCGGCGGCGTCGAGGGCGGCGCGCACCTCCTTTTCCAGCGACGCCCGGCGGCGTTCAGGGTCGGCGTCGAGCACGGCCAGGCGACGCAGCCGGTGGGCCACGCGCAGCGCCGGCCGACCGACGGTGGACTCGGATTGGCGGGAGGATGCTGTCACGGCGAGGCGATCGCCACGCGCGGCAAAGCCGAGGCGCGATCAAGGGTCTGGGGCGCCTCCCGTCGGCTCCGCAGCCAGGACGATCGAGGCGTGGCCGACTGTAAACCGCCGCGCGGCCCGTCACAAGCTTGCGGGGAGCGAAGGTGCCTGCCCCGAACAAGGCAGGCGCATCGACATCAGCTACCGAGCAGCCGGCGCAGGCTCCAACGCCCCCCGCGGACCCCGGCGACCACCTTCCGCAACTCCGGCGGACGCAGCGGATCGGCACCGTCCCGGCCGGCACGCATCAGCCTGGCGCACGCCGCGTGCAGCCGGCGCCCGGCGCCGCCAAACCGCTCGAAGTTCGGCGACATCGACAGCCCCACCTCCACCTCGCCACGCGTCGGGACCCGCCCCTCGACCAATCCGTACAGGTGGCGACCCAGCATCCGAGCATCGGCGCCGTACGCGGCGTCGGAGGCAAAGTCGACGCCGGCGTCCACGCAGGGATCGCTCACCGCAACGAGCAGATCGGTGCCGGCCCCGCGGCGCAGGAGGACGTTCGTGTCGGTCAGCCCGCCGTGGGCGCGACCGTGGGCATCGTGCAACACCTCCAACGCTGTCACGACGGCCTCGGCGATGGGCCAGAGGACGCGCATCGGCAGCGCGGCGCGGCCGGCGCGGAGGGTGGCGACGCTCTCGTCGAACAGTTCGAGGGCCGCGTACGCCGTTTCGCTCGACCGAGGCGGCTCGATAGCCGGCGCGGCGGGATCGAGGGCGTCGCCAGGCGACGCGCTGCCGCCGATCATCGTCTCCAGCGAGGCCGCGCGGCGCGGGCGTGGCGGCGCGGGCAGGCCGACCGCCGACGACTCGCCACGCGACAGCGGCGCCCGCCCCGCCGCGACCACCGGCACCCAGGCGGGCGACCGGTTGGCCAAATCGGTTTGCAGCGTCGCCTGGTCGACGAACAGCGCCTCCAGCCGCCGCAGTTCCCCGCGCGGCAGCGGCACGCCGGGGTCGAAGATCTTCAGCAAGACCTCCGCCCGCTCCGCGCCGCTAACCGACCCGTCCCGCCGCGCCACGCCGGCACGGACCAGCCCGCTGCGGCTGACCTCGCGCACGATCGAGTACGGGCCGATGCGGATCACGCCCCAACTAAAGCACGCGGGACGCCCAAAGCAATTCGCGGCAACGTCCGATTCCGCGTCGGTTGCATAAAGCTATCGCTCTTGGACCTCGCGCCCGCCGCGGCTGATGACGCGCAGGCCGCCCTCGTCGATGCCGAGCTCGATCGTTCGCGGGCCGTCGCGCCAGTCGCAGGCGTCGATCGAGACGGCCGCCCGGTCCGCCGGGGCCGCCGCGCCAGTGTCGGCCACCGCCACCAGCGTCAGGCCGCGCCGCTCGCCCCAGAGCCGCCACACCGGATCATCGCGCGTCAGCGTTTTGCTGTTGGCGCCATCGACGGTGAGGTAAATCCGCTTGATGCCGCGCTCCGACAGCCGCCCGCTGCCCCCCTCGCGCGTGAGCGTGCTCGCCGGCTTCGCGTCGGGCCCGATCCAGTCGGCGGCGACGTCGTCGTTGATCGCGTAGAGGGCGATCGGCACGAGTTCGTTGTTCAAATCGTTCGACCGCAGCACCGTGACCTCCAGCGGCGCGATCCGCTGGCCCCGCTTGCACCCGCATCCAACCGCCACCAGCGCAAGGGCGAGGGCGGCCACGGTCACGAGCGAGCGGCGGAGGAGCGTTACGGGCATGATTACCGACGATACCCGCTACGCCGCGCGACGTCACGAGCGCTCGGCGACGAGGCCACGCTCCTCGGCAACGCCCGCGATCACGCTCGCCACCTCGCGGTCGATCTGCCACGTGCCCGTCAGCAGCGACTCGGTCAGGCGGTTCAGCGAGGCGAGCGTGCGCTGCAGCGCCTCAAGCCGCGCCGCCGGGTCGCTGCCGGAGAACGGCGGCAACAACGAGGCGCAACCGGTGAGCAGGCGGGACCAGACGTTCATCGGCACCGCCGCCGCCGCCGGGGAGTCCGCGTCCGAGCCGTCGTCGAGCCAGCCACCCACCAGGCGGTGCGGCCCGAGCAGCCGCTTCAGGTCGTCGTCGGCCTCGATCGCCTTGCGCAGCGCAACGTCGAGGCGAAGCTTCTCGCCGTCATCGGCCTTCAACAGCCGCCGCACGAGGGCCACGAGCTCGCCCGCGGTGGCGGTCGCCTCGACGGGGCCGGCCAGCAATTCCAGGAACAAACGCCCCAAATCTTCGGCATCCTCCGACCGCGTGCGACCCGGCAGCACCGCGACCCGCGCCGCGTGCGGCCCCTCCGGCACGGCGATGGCCGGCGCCAGCGACTCCCCCCCGGCGGGCGCGGCGACGAGGTCGAGCGGCGGTTGGTCGATCCGCACGCGCACCGCCCCGCCCTCGGGCACGGCCAGCGGCTCGTGCGGGCGAAGCGTGTTGTCAGCCGCATCCAAGCGCATCGATCGATCCGCCTCGGGCCACGATCCGTTCGCCGGCGGTGCCAGGTGGACGCGGCCACCGCCGACCAGCCCGATGGTGACCGCCGGCGGCGCGCAGAGGCGGGCGGTGGCGTCCCACCGGGCGGCCGGCCCGTCGCCGCCGGCGAGCACCTCGACATCCTCAATCGTCAGCCGGCCCAGCGGCGCGTCGCCGTCGCGGGCGACGAGGCCGTCGAGGATCGAGGCCATCAGGGCGATCTTCAGGTGCGTCGCCTCGATCCACCGCGTGCCCACGTCGCGGCCGGCGAGCAGCAGGGAGCCGTCGGCGACGGCGTGCTCGATCGCCTTCACGTGCTCGGCCAGCGTCGCCGTCGCGGCGGGCCGCAACGTCATGCGGCCGCCGCCGGGATTGAGCGCGTCCTCGCCACCGTCGGGCGAAAGTTCCCGAAAGTCGCCGGCATCTCGCGTGAAGCGGCGATCGCTGGCCGAGTAAGCGGGAAGGCCGGCCGCTTCGAGTTTTGCGTCGTCGCGGGCGACCTTTCCGTCGGCAACGTACGCCCCATCACGCAGAACCAGCACCGGGCCGGCCGCGAGCTTTTGTGCAATTTCGCCAAGGGACCAGGTACTCGGGTCCCCCGCCCGCGCGGCCGACCAGGCGGCATCCAACGCGGCATTGGTCGACCCGCTCTCCTGCCCCATCGGCCGGAGCGTCGGCCACACGTCCTGCACGACGAGCTCGCCATGCACGAGCGGCCGGCCCTCGCCGTCGAGCAACGCCGCCGGATAGACCGATGACCCGCCCGCCCCGCCGCGTCGTTTAGGGCGGCCATCCTCACCGGCGGCAATGGCCCAACGTCCACCGGCGCCGCCGGCGACATCGTCGGGCAGGGGCAGCCACGCGGAGCTCGGGGCGCTGTCGGTCATGCGAGGTTCAGGCAAGGGGCAGAGTGACGGTACCGTTGCCGGCCTTGACTGCCCGGCGGTCGCGCTTGCGTTGGCCCTTAATCAGCGGCTTGCCCAGCACCTCGTCGGCGTGGCGGCGGAGCTGGTCGGCGCTGGTGAACAGGTGCTCGTAGTCGTACTCCCCGCCGTGCCACTCGCAGCCGTCGGTGGTGTAGGTCCGGCAGATACGCGGCCTGGTCTCGTAGACGCCGCACAGGTTGTCGTCGCGTAAATGCTTACAGCGGGTGGCGAAGGCGATGTACCACTGGCCGTCCTCGACGAAGACGTGAACGCCTTCGTGCATCAGGTACCAGCGGACGTTGTCGTAATCGTTGGCGGTCTCCGGATTGTCGATCGGCAACGCGAGCTGCCGGCAGCAGAGGGCGGCGCACTTGGCGCACAGCGGCGTGACCGCCTCGGGGGAACTCGCCGCGTCCTTGCACTTCGACATCGCCCGCCACCATACAAACGCCGGCGGCCCCGCGGTAGGTTGCGGCGATGGAGCGACCGAACATCCTGCTGTTCCTGACCGACGACCACGGTGCCTGGGCCCTGCGGTGTGCCGGGCACCCGGAGATCCGCACGCCGAACCTCGATCGCCTCGCCGCCACCGGCGTGCGTTTCACGGACGCCACCACGCCCTGCCCCGTCTGTAGCCCCGCCCGCGCGTGCGTGATGACCGGCCGAACGCCATCGCAGGTCGGCATCCACGACTGGCTGCAAATGGACGAGCGCTCCGACCGCGACTGGCTTGATGACGAGCTCACGCTGCCGAAACTCCTGCAAGATCACGGCTACTGGACCGCCCTGGCCGGCAAGTGGCACCTCGGCTGCCAGTGGACCAACCCGCCCGGCTTCGACCGCGCCGTCAGCTTCGGCGACCAGTGGCCGCACAACGGCCTGCACCACTTCCACCGCGACGGCGAGCGCTTCGAGGCCGAGGGCAACATGAGCGCGCTCATCACGAATCAAGCCATGTCGCTGTTGGCGGAACGCGAGGCGGACAGGCCGTTTTTCCTGAACGTCGGCTACATCGCGACGCACTCGCCGTACCACGCGGAGAAGCACGACCCGGCACTGGTCGAGCTTTACCGCGACGCGACCTTCGCCGACATGCCGCGCGAGGTGCCACCGCACCCGTGGCGAAAGAACGAGGGCATCGGCGAGGATGAGCTCGACGACCCCGCCGCGATTGAATCGCGCTGGCGTGGCTACTACGCGGCGGTGACGGAGATCGACCGCGAGGTCGGCCGCCTGCTCGATTGGCTCGACGCCGAGGGCTTGGCGGAGAACACGCTCGTGGTCTACACGAGCGACCACGGCTGCGCACTCGGCCATCAGGGCTTCTGGGGCAAAGGCAACAGCACGCGGCCGCTGAACATGTACGAGGTCAGCCTGAAAGTTCCCCTCATCGCCCGCGGGCCGATGTCCGGCTGGACCGGCGGCGTCGTGCGAGACGCCGCGGTCGACCACTACGACTTGTTCCAAACGCTCCTCCACGCCGCCGGCATCGCCCCACCGCTCGGCCGCGACTACGCGGGGAGCAGCGTTCTCGAACCAGCGTGGCAACGCTCCGGCCCCCGCTTCGGCGAGTACGGCGACTTACGCATGATCCGCACGGACCGGTTCAAGCTTGTTCACCAGTTCTTCGACCCGGCGACGAGCGAGCTGTTCGACCTCGCCGTTGACCCGACGGAGTGTTCGCCGCTGGATGACCCGGCGCGGCACACCCTGCTGCTCGCGCAGCTCGAGGCGTGGTACCAGACCCACGATGATCCGGCCAAGAGCGGGCTGAGGGTGCTCGACCTGCCACGCCACAACGATGGTGCCGAAGCCTGGCGCGACGGGCGTCGCGAGGCGAACCTCGGCGGGGGCTAAGGTCGCCTCGTGCGCATCATCGCCGGTGAGTTTCGGGGGCGACGCCTGCTCGACCCGGCCGACGACGCGACGCGGCCGGTGACGGACCGCGTCAAGCAACGCCTCTTCGACATCCTCGCCCCGCGCCTGCCGGGGGCGGTCGTCTACGACGTCTTCGCCGGCACGGGCAGCTTCGGCCTCGAATCGCTCAGCCGCGGCGCGGTGTCGATCGTCCTCTTCGAACGCCACCGTCCCGCCGTCGAACGCTTGCGCAAGAACATTGTTACACTCGGCGTCGGCGAGCGCTGCCGGGTCGTTACGAACGACGTGTTCAGCCACGAACTGGCCGATCTTCCGACGGCGAATGTCGTTTGCTTCGACCCGCCCTACCGCTTCGTGCGCGAGCGGCGCGACGACATCAACGCCTTGCTCCTTCGTCTCGCGCGGCAACTGACAGCCGACGGCATTCTCCTGTTCCGCCACGACGCGGCCGACGACGATGTGCCGTTCGATCTTCCCGAACACGATCGACGAGCCTTCGGCTCAATGACGGCGCGGTTCCTGACGTCGACCGCCGCCTCTATCTAGAGGCTGTCATGCACTGTCGGCAGCGCGCACGGCGGTTACGGTGGCGAGAGCATGGCACGGAAGCCTTACCCCAGCGACGTCAGCAACGACGAGTCAATGTTCCTGGCCCGGTACCTCACGCTCATGCGTGCCGACGCGCCCCAACGCAAGCAGTCGATGCGTGAGCTGCTCAACGGCGTGCGGTACGCGGTCAAGACCGGCTGCCAGTGGCGCATGCTCCCGCACGACCTGCCGCCGTGGCAGGCCTGTCACCAGCAGATGCAGCGTTGGCTGGCCGTAGACGCTTTCGAGCAAGCGGCCGGCGATCTGCGGACGTTGTTGCGACGGCTCAAGGGCCGCAAGCCCGAACCCTCAGCGGCAATCTTCGACAGCCGCACGCTGCGCAGCAGCTTCGAGAACGCTGGGCGGGCCGGCTACGACGGGCACAAACGCAAGAACGGCTCCAAGGTGCACCTGGCGGTCGACACTCTTGGGCACCTGCTGGCGCTGGTCGACACGCCCGCCGACGAGGGGGACCAACAGCACGTGCGCGAACTGTCAGCGGCGGTTCAGGAAGCCACCGGCGAGAACGTCGACGCCGTCTGAGTCGACCAGGGCTACAGCGGCGAGGCGGCCGAGAACGACGCGGCACTGGAGGGCATCGACCTGCTGGTGGTGAAGCGGCCCGACGCCAAGCGCGCTTTGTGCTGTTGCCGAGGCGGTGGCGGAGGGCAAGCCCTCCGCTTGGGTGGTGGAGCGGAGCTTCGCGTGGGCGACTCGGTTCCGGCGGCTTGCTAAGGACTACGAGCGGCTGCCGAGCACGCTGGCGGGGATGCATGTGATGGCGTTCGTGTCGCTCATGCTCGGCCAGTTCGCCACCTCAGCGGGCGGAAGTACATAACAGCCTCTAGGGGCCGTTCGAGAACTGGCACGGCGTTCGCGCCACGCCCTGCATGACTAGAGCGGTCCGTTTTGATGTCTAACGTTGGGCGCCGCATCTTCATCGACGCTGCCCACGCCCTCGCCCTCACGGTTCACCGCATCGGCGCCGCCGCCCTGCTCGCAAAACACTGGCCAGACGAGGGCGGCCGGCACGACGCCGAGCTTGCGTTGGCCTGCTTCCTGCTTCGCGGCGGAATGGCCGACGCCGACGCCCTGCCGGTGCTGAACGCCGTCGCACGCGCCGGCGGGTCCACGGCCGACGATGCGCGACGCGCGACCACGATCCGCACCACCCGCGAATGCCTGGAGGGCGGCGACGAGGCCAAAGGTGGCCCGACGCTCGCCGAACTGCTCGGCGACAAGGGCGAGGCAATTCTGCGGAAAGTCGGCCAGTGACTCAAGCTCCGGACCAGGCGAAATAAGGCCTGTTCTCGCATCCCAATCGCGGGCGAGGACTACTGGACCGAATACGGCAACGCCGAGCGACTCGTCGCCGCGCACGGCGACGAGATGATGTTCGTTCCCGGCGCCGGCTGGCACGAGTGGCGCGGGTCGCACTGGGCACCCGACGAAACCGGCGGTGTCGTCCGCCTCGCCAAGCTCGAGGCGCGCCAGCAATGGGCGAGGGCGGCGGACGCGCCGGACGCGGACGAGGCGGTTGGCCACTGCCGCAAGTCGGAGTCGGCGTCGGGTATCGCCGCGACACTGAAGCTCGCGCAGTCCGAGCCGAGCGTCGCCATCACGGTTGATCGGCTCGACGCCGACCCGTGGCTGCTCAACGTCGAGAACGGCATGATCGATCTACGCGACGGAACCCTCCGCCCGCACGAACGAAGCGACCGCATCACCCGCCGCATCGGCATCGCCTACGACCCGGACATCGCGTGCCCGCGCTTCGAGCAGTTCCTCGCCGAGGTCCAATCGGACGAGTCGATGCGGGGCTACATCCAGCGCAAGGCCGGCGGGGCCAGTGGCAAGAGCGTGCTGGTGGACCTGCTCATGCACGTGCTCGGCCCCTACGCCGGCACCGCGCCCGACAGCCTGCTGACGGCCAAGACGTTCGCCGATCACCCGACCGAGCTGGCCGACCTTCAGGGCAAACGGCTCGTCGTCGCCAGCGAAACGGAAGAAGGGGCCAAGCTCCGAATCCAACTCGTCAAGAAGCCTACCGGCGACGAGCGGATCAAGACCTGCCGGATGCGGCAGGACTTCTACGAGTTCAACCGCACCTGCAAGTTCTGGCTCGTCACGAACAACAAACCCCGCGTGGACGAGGGCACGCACGCCGTCTGGCGTCGCCTGCGGTTGGTGCCATTGCGGCGTGCCCCGTTCGAGCGTCGGCCAAGCCATCGACGACCACGGCCCAGTCATGAACCTGGCCCCCGCACCGACGAAAGGTCGGCGCGCGGGGTTTCTCGCGCTCAACCCGAAGGGGCGAAGCGCCCAACCCGAAGGGGCGCCCGTCCGCCGGGCTGAGCGTCAGAGAGTGGATCAACACCCTCGC
The DNA here is from genome assembly GCA_965214125.1 of Tepidisphaeraceae bacterium. Classification (GTDB taxonomy): domain Bacteria; phylum Planctomycetota; class Phycisphaerae; order Tepidisphaerales; family Tepidisphaeraceae; genus CBDCBA01. The sequence goes on along the minus strand of CBDCBA010000002.1, from coordinate 43,455 downwards.
CGATTCTAACCGCATCGAGCTGCGCACAATCGTGGACGACGACGAGTGGCCCACCGTCGTGCTGATCGCCGCCCACGTGCTGATCGACGCCCACGTGCTGATCGACGCTCACGTGCTGCTCGACGCCTGCTCCACCGAGCGGACATCGGCCGGCATGCCCATCGCCACCGCCGCGCTCCACGCCGTTTGCGACCGCACCGAGGGCCGACCAAAGCAGACGCACGATGTCAACGCCCAGGTGGATGCCGCCTTCGACATGGGCGCCGTTGACGCATTGCTTGAACATCCCGAGGCCGCATCCGAACTGAACGAGCTGCGCGAGCGGGTCAACGTTCAGATCGCCGAGCGCGAGCGGGCATTCAACGCGGCGGCGTTCGAGAACACTCGCCTCGGCAACTTGAAGTACGAGGCCGACCGCCGCGGCCGCGAGTCGCGCGAGGCGTTCCCCTGGCGTTCGGCGTACTGCCTGATGACGTCCCGGCCAAGCCCGCGCCGCCGGTGCAGACGGGCCCGATGGGATGGCAGCCGGACCCGGACAAGCCGCAGCCCCGCCCGGTCGGCCCCGTATGGCCGGTCGAGCAGTTCCACACGATCTCCACCCGCCGCTAATATGAGCGATTTCAATCGAAAGCAAAAGCCGCGTCGCCGTTGCAATCAAGTTGGCCGGCGACATGTACCAGCTCCGCGCCCTCACCTTCAACGACCACGCCGAGCTTGAGTTCTGAATGCGCGGCGCGCTGATGACCAATGCCATTCAGGCCGCGGCCGAGATCAAGGGCGACGACCGGACCGCCGTCATCCACCGGGCGACCGACATCGCCGTGAGCCTCAACCTGACGCAGCCGGCAGCGTTGCGGCTGATGACATCCGTGGAGGGCGAGGCCCGTCTGCTGTGGCTGTCGCTGCGGAAGGATCACCCGGAGCTGACGCCCCAAAGGGTGATGGACCTGCTCGCCGACGACGCCACGAAGCAGTCGCTGTTCGACGGCTTTGCGGCTGCCGAGAAGCTGGATCAGGTCCGCGACGGTCCGGTCCCAAAAGCCGGAGGGGGCGTGGAACCGCAACCCGATGCGACGTGTACCGCGCCCTCGCCAGCGTCTTCGAACTCCGCCCCCGCGACGCCGACGAGCTGACGCCTGGCCAGGCGTCGATGTTGCTGAGCGGCGACGACGCCCCGCCTCCGAAGCCGAAGTTCAAGACACGCAATGAAGCCGAGGCGTTCGTGGCTGAGTTAAAGGGACAAGCATGACTCACACGAGCCGATTTGACGACGACGACTTCGGGCCTGCGGTGCCGGATCCGCAGCCGGCCCCCATGCCGCCGCTGCCCGACTACCTCGATCCGCTTTGCGCGCCCGAACACGACGCCGCCGCCGCATCGGACGCGATGGACATTGTTCGCGTGTCCGCCGTCGCGGTGACCGCCGGCTTCACCGACGTTGGCACGGCAACGGACGGCCTGACAAGCCTGATGTCGTACGGCAAGACGGCCGGCGACGCGGCGGACGTCAGCGATCGGATGTTCAAAGCCGTTCAGATTGGCAAGTTGGAACATTCGGACCTCGCCAGCAACATCGCCATGGTTGCCCCGGCCGCGTCCGCCGCCAGCATGAGCATGGATAGCCTGCTCGCCAGCATTTCAACGATCACCGCCACGGGCGCCTCGACGTCCGAGGCAGTGACGCTGATGCTCAATCTGTTCAAATCCTTCAGCAAGCCGACCGACGAGGCCGCCCGCGCTGCCCATGCCGCCGGCATTGAGCTTGGCGGGGCCGCGCTATCCGGCGACCGGCTCGCCGACACCATGGCCCAGTTCCAAGGCATGGACCTGGAGCAGATTTTCGCGTTCATCCCCGATCAACAAACCGCCCGCGCCGTCGCCGCGCTGTCCGGCCAACTCACACGCTGCGGCCAATGGTCGGCGCCATCTAGGGAGCGCGGACATTCAGGTCAGGTGGTGATGCCCGCGGCGAGCCAGACGAAGGCGAGGTAGTTGGCCGCTTTCTTCTCGTACCGCGTGGCGACGCGTCGGCAGGCCTTGATGCGGCCGAAGAACCGCTCGATCATGTTCCGCCGCCTGTACCGCACCGGGTCGTGGGTCCGGCCGGTGTTGCGGCCGCGGTGAGGCTTGATGCAGCCCCGGCCGCCGGCCTGCTCGATCAACCCGTGGTTCTCGAGGCTGTCGTAGGCGGCGTCGGCGACGACGTGGCGTGGCCGCAGGCCGTCGATCAACGCCGGGAGCATCGGGCAGTCGCCGTCGTTGCCGGGCGTGAGGATCAGTCGCCGCGGGCGGCCCCGGCCGTCGGTGGCGGCGTGGAGCTTGCTGCTGAGCCCGCCGCGGCTGCGCCCCAGGCACCGTCGCCGGTCGGCGGCGTCTTTTTTTCGTCGGCGAGCCGCCGGCCGGTCGAGGCGGTCGGGTGGGCCTTGATGCTCGTGCTGTCGATCTGGAGCTCTTCGGCTGCCCCGCCGGCCAAGTCCTGTCCCAACGCCTGTCCGACCCGCTCCCACACGCCCGAAGCGGCCCAGCGGTCGTACCGCTTCCAGACCGTGTTGGGCTTGCCCAACCGCGGCGGCAGGTCGGCCCAGGCGGCACCGGTCTTGAGCACCCAGAGGCAGGCATCGACGAAGGTGCGGTTGTCGGCCGCGGTGCGGCCGGGGTCGGTGGCCTTGCCCGGCAGCAGGTGCTCGATCCGCGCCCACTGTGCGTCGGTCAGCTCGTGGCGTCGTCTCATCTCGTCATGCTGCCGCCACGGCCCAAATCGCGCTACGCCTGAATGTCCGCGCTCCCTAGAACAGCACGGGGACCGCCGCCACCGCTGCTGCCAAAACGATGAATAATGCGACGTTCAAACTGAGCCAGCTCAAGCAGCAGTTGACGCGGCTGGCCGGCACGATGGGCGGCGAGTTCATCCCAATGGTAAAGGTCGCCGCGGACAGGGTGAACGCGCTCCTGCCCACGATCCAGAAGTGGGCGGTCGAGCAGCAGGCCCAGGCGGCCCGCCTCGCGTCGGTGCGGGACTATCAGAGTTTGTTCATCAGCGTGGCCGAGGCGGAGCGAACGGCGTTCGGTGCCGAGCTGCAGCAGCGTGTCGCCATGTGGCGGGAGTACGGGGCGACCGAGGAGCAGATTCTCGCGCCCCAGAATGCCGCACGGGTGGCCTACTGGCAGCAAAAAGCGTGAAGTCGAACAGGCCGAGCAACAGCAGATGGTCAACCGGCAACGCGACTTCCTTTCGCGGCTCGAAATGATGAACCTCGACGGTGACGAGCGGCAGCGGGCGCAGCTTGCCTAGGGACGCGAGCGGATGATCGCCGAGGCGAAGACGCTAGGCCTCGGCCCCAACGTGCTGGCGGCGGTCCAAAGCACGTTCGCCAACAGCATCGCCCAGGTCGGGCAGCAGGCGACGGCCCAGCGGGCGCGCGTCACAACCGACATTGCCGGCATCCACCGGCAGATTCAGGACAGCGCCTTTTCCAGTCCGGCGGCGTCGGCGGCGCTGTCGACGGCCACCTCGACGGCGACGGTGGCGAAGACGAGCCAGGACAACGCGGCAATGCTGAAGGCGATGAACGAAAAGCTCGGCACCGGCGGCGGCGGGGTGTTCGGCCCGGTCGCCGTGTAGCATGAGCGAACAGCGATCGACCGCGGGCGAAGCGTGAGCGGCGTCGCCCGGCCCGCACCGCCCCTGGGCAACGTCGCCGGGAGCGTTTGCGTTGGTCAGCCGGTGCCCCTGCGGTGTCCCAGACATGAAGAACGCCCAGCGTTGCAGCCGGGCGTTTCGTCGTAAACCGTTGCCGGTTACATGGATGGGAGCGGAGGGATTCGAACCCCCGAAGGCGTAGCCATCTGATTTACAGTCGATTTAGGCCGGGTTCCACCCCGATCGCACCCCGGACCACTTCGGCGGTTTTTCACAGTCTTCGCGGTATTTTCGCGGTTTCTGTCGCCGCTTGCGATTCGCCACGTCGGACCGCTGCCGTCTCACGGGCGTCTCACGATCGGGTGCCGTTTGATTCGCCGCGTGCGGCGGCGCACGCTTGCGGGCCGATACTGACAACGTGGACGCCGAGCCCGCCGACAACCTCTTTCGCTTCACAGACGCCCGGCTGAGGGCACTTCGGCCCAACGGTCGGCAGCAGTGGTTTCGCGACACCGACGCCCCGCTGAAGCTCATGCTGTCAGCGGCCGGAGCGAAGTCGTGGTACGTCGAGCGCCGCGTCAACGGCAAGCCCCGCCGCGTGCGTCTCGCCGCGTGCGACGACATGCTGCTGACGGAGGCGCGGCGGGTGGCCCGCGTGGAGGCGGGCAAGATGGCCGGCGGCGTCGACCCGACCCGCGAGCGCGAGCAGCGACGCCAGCAAGCCGAAGCCGCCGAGTACCGCGTCAGCAACGCCGTGGACGACTACATCACCGACGCCGAGAAGGGCATCGGCCGGCGGCGGCCGATCAAGCCGAAGACGGCCAAGGGCTACCGACACGTCCGCGAAAAGTATCTCGCCCCGCTGGCGAAGCTGCCGCTGACGGACCTGGGCGGCCGCGAGCTCGACAAGCTGCGTCGCGACAACACCGCCGCCAACGCCAACTCGGCGATCCGCCTGCTGCGGGCGGCGTGCAACCACGCTGCCGACCGTGACATGATCGCCGCCTCGCCCTTCGCCGGCCGTCGTCGCCAAGTGGTCGCCCTGCCGCCCCGCGACCGCTACCTGCCGCCCGAGGAGCTGGGGCGGTTCCTGCGGGCGCTGGCGGACCTTCAGGCGACGGGCGATCCGCTGGCCGACGACGCCCCGCGCGTGGGCGAGCAGGTCGGCGGCGACGCCCTGCTGCTCATGGTGCTGTACGGCCTGCGGTCGACCGAGACGCGCAGCCTGCCGTGGTCGGCGGTCGACCTGAAGGCGGGCACGCTGATGATCCTCGACACGAAGAATCACGCGACGCTCACGCTGCCGATCACCGGCGAGGCGCGGGCGCTGCTCAACCGCCGCCGCAAGCTCGCGTCGATGCTCGACTCTCCGTTCGTGTTTCCGACGTACAGCAACCGCCGCAGCGGGACCGGCTACCTCGCCGAGCCGCGGCACGCCCTCGACGCGGTGGAGGCGGCAACCAAGATCGCCGTCACGCCGCACGACCTGCGCCGCACCTTCGTCAGCCTGGCCGGGCGGCACCTGCCGTACGCGATGCTCAAGGCGGTGGTGAACCACGCCGCGCAGGACAAGGGCGACGTGACGCTGACGAGCTACTTCAGGGTCGGCCCCGACGAGATGCGGGAACCGCTCGAGGCGCTCCACGCGGCGATGGCGGGATTCAGGAGCGATGCCGGCAAGAAGTGACCTATAAACAAATGGGCCGCCGGCATTGCCGGCGGCTCCGGGGCCTACGTCAGAGACGTAGGTGTGGTTTGTTCGGGCACAGAGTAGCCGGTTAGGTGTCGGCTCGTCAAGCGGATCGATTTAGGTGACACCGCATGATAAATACGCGAGTCTACATCGATGGGTTCAACCTTTATCACGCGATTATCCGCGAGAAACAGTTGCACTGGTTGAACTTAGAGGAAATGTCGAGGCGTCTAAACCTTGGCGTGCCTGTCCAGCATGTGACCTACTGCACTGCTCGCATGCCGAGCAGCCCGCACGATCCGCAGAAGGCTCAGAGACAAGACGCATATCTTCGAGCCCTCGCCGCACACTCCCAGTCCACAACCATCTTGCTGGGCGACTTCCGGACCGAGAAAAAGCACCGGCCGATTGTTGGCTGTCGCCACAACCGCGACGGCCACGACCGCGCATGCGTGCTGCGAGTCGTAGAGCGCACCGAGAAGGGGTCCGACGTAAACCTTGCTGTCCGCCTGATACACGACGCGCATCTGGGACGTTTTGATCGAGCGATCGTCGTATCCGGCGACTCGGACCTAGCGGAACCGATCCACCTGGCAGTGAGCGAACTTGGTCGGGAGGTCTGGGTGAGAAATCCGCGCAGAAGGTCGTCGGCAGAACTCGCCGCAGTCGCAAGCGACTACGGAACCGTGAGCGTCAAGACGGTTGCAAAGTCTCAGTTGCCCGATCCTGTAGTGGTCGGCCAGCGGCAGTATCAGAAACCTGAGAAGTGGAGGCGGGCACCGCTGGCAAAGGTCGAAAGGCGGCTAATTACGGCGTTTGAGTGCGACGAGGCAGAGTGCAGTCATAAGTTCTGCACCCACCGATTTGATCCGATCGCTGCCCCGCAGCCGGCCAATTCTGCCTCGTCGTAGCAGCCCCGCCACGCTACGAAAGCCGCCGCGAAAGGGGCAGGGTTCGGCCAAGCGGCTCGAACGCGACAGCGGGCCGGGAAACGCCACGTAGGGCGTAGGGGAAGTCTCGCCTCAGTGGGCGATCCACGCGGCACGGTTGTGGGCAGATGGGCCGCCCCATAGACCGCCTGTGGCCGTGTGGATCATCGTCGCCGAGCGCATCCGGGACTGGCAGGCCGAGCGGCCCGATGCAGCCGGTCCGCTCGGCCGCTGGCTCACGACCGCCCGCGCCGCCGCGTGGCGGGACATCGGCGAGGTCCGACGAGACTTCCCGCACGCCGACACCGTGACAGTGCGCAGCGGATCGACGGTGACGGTGTTCAACGTCGGCGGGAACAAGTACCGCCTGATCGTCGCGCTGCACTACGACCGCCAGCGGGCGTACATGCTCCGCTTCCTCACGCACGCCGAGTACGACAAGGACTTCTGGAAGGACCAGCTATGACCGCCACCGCCACGCCGCCGGTCCGCGCCGCCCACGCCAGCTACGTGCGGCTGGCGGCCGCCTACCCGCCGCACCCCATCGCCGACCGCGACGACTACGCCGCCGCCGCCCGCGCCATCGACCCGCTCGCGGCCCGCGACGAGGGGACGCTGGATGCCGGCGAGCAGATGTACCTCGACGCCGTCACCGCCTTCATCGCCGCCTACGACGACGCCCAGCCGCCGATCCCGACCGGCGAATGAGCAACGTCACGCCCTACTCGCAATCCGCGACGAGCTGCTGTACCGCGATTCGCACAACACCTTCGACGCCTACTGCCGCGAGCGGTGGGGATTCACGCCGCAACACGCGGGGCGACTCGTTGTAGCAGCGGATGTCGTTGCAAACGTTGAAACGGCAACCATGGTTGCCAAACCCACGAACGAACGTCAAGCCCGCGAGCTGGCCAAGCTCCCCGCCGACGAGCAGGCCGACGCCTGGGCCGTAGCGGTCGAAACGGCCCCTCTGTCAAGCGATGGCACGCCGAAGGTGATGGCCTCACTCGCCGTCAACGGGCGGCAGATCAGACAGTAAGTCATCGACGCCGCAGCCGAGGGCGCGGGCGATCCGCTGAAGCGTCGACACCGTCGGATCGGGCCGGCTGCCGGATTCAATGTGCTGCCACGCCTGGCGACTGCCCATTCCAGCGCGGCGGGCGGCTTCGGCCATGCTCCAACCCGCGGCCACGCGACGTCGCTTGATTTCGTCGCAGTTGACCGGCATCGACTGATTGAGCATCGGCGTTCTTGTCACGCCACCATGATGCCATCCAACAGCCGGCACGTCAACGAAAAGTTGTCGGCACGGCAACAAGGGGTTGACGTGACAACATCGCGTTGACATACTGCACTGGTGCCGTGGCAGCGTCGTCCGGCCATTCAACCAAAAGACCCCGCCGCGAGCCGTGGAAAGCAAGTGCGGCGGGGCCAGTTCAAAGGAACCGCATGCAGCATAACCACACGTTCGCCGTTGCCACACCCATCCCGTCCCCCGTCGCCGGCCGTGTGCTGGCCGACGCGCTCAAGGGCGGGCCGGTCGAGTGGCGTCACATCGGCGTCGGCTTCTTCTCGATGACCGACGTGGAGGGGCGGTCCTACCCCTTCACCCGCGCCGAGGTCGAGGAGGCCATGTCACCCCGCGCCGCGGACGTGATCGCCAACAGCCACGGCCGAGCCGTCGTCTATGACGGCACGCACGACGAGCAGCGACCGCACTACGGCAATCGCTGCCGGACCTGCGACGCCTACACCAGCGGCAGCGCAATCGGTGGCGTCGTCGTCCCGCTCTGCGACGCATGCCTTGTCTGCGAACTTCGCGACCTGTCACACGCCTTGCCCTTCTGATCCTTGCCCGCGGCCGGTCGGCGGAAACGCCGGTCGGCCGCTTTGCGTGGCGGGGTGTTCCGCTGCGCCGTCATCCCACAACTACGCCCCGGCAAGTTGTTCAGGCCAGCCGGGGCGCAACGGAGTCACTATGTCCGCACAGTCTACTACATCGGCCGGTCGGCCGACAGCCGCCGACGCCAAGGACCGCCTCACCCTCTCCCCCGAAGCCCTCGCCCTGATCGACGAGGCGGCCCCGCCGCCGTCGCCGTTCCCCCGCCAGGGCGACAACTTCGCAACCGTCACCCAGCAGCCCCGACGCCTCGACGTCGCTTACGTGCTGGCCCTGCTCGCCGCCCGCCGCCAGCCGAAGGGCGGTGCCGCGTGAGCGACCATCCCACCACCACATCCACACCCACCACCAATCCCACCCCGCCCGTTCGCCGCGCCACCCGCCGCGACCGCTTTGGCCGATCCTTCGGCGTCGGCGGCGTCATCATCGACCGCGACGCCTGCGGCAGCGCGGGCGTCGTCACCGTGCTCGACGGCACCGGCACCGTCAACTACGCCCCGATGTTCGATGACGGCCGCGACACCGACCCCGGCCACCGCGACCACGGCCTCGCCAACGAGGTCGAGCTGATCGCCTGGGCACCGCCCGGCTTCAACGCCGCGGCCGACTTCGATTTCAGCAAGGAGAGCTGCCGCCGGCAGACGCTGGTGATCCACGCCTGCGAGGCCCTTCGGGCACACGTCGGCGGCCCGACGGCGCTCCGCGAGAGCTGGGGCCGGCCGGTCTACCACCAGGTCGAGCACGTCAACGCCGCGACGGACGCGCTGCTCGACGCGGCCCGCCACCTGCTGCTGGCCGCCGACTACGTGCTGGCCGACGCGAAGGCGGTGCGGCCATGAAGGGCAAGCGCCCCGGCGCCGTTCGCGACAACGGCGGGCGGCGGGCCAAGCGGACCCGCGACCCGGCCCTGCGCCTCGAGCGTGCCCGGCGTGTCGAGCGGCACGCCGCCCGCGTCGCCCGCGAGCTGGCGCTGTACCGCAGCGACCACGACGGGCAGATGTACCTCTTCGACGTCCCGACCCCGGCGGCGAAGTGACCCCCACCCCACCCGCTGCCGGGCCTGCTGACGCGGGTCCGGCGGCTTTGCCCATCGACCAACGGAGGCGATGATGGCACCCGACAACCAGACCACCGGCGAGCGTGCTGATCACACGCGCGGCCGGGCACGCCAGCGGCGAACCGTTCCCGCCGCCCGTGCCTGGCCCGCCGGTTCAGAACAAGGAACGGACCATGAGCGACGAGTACGCGCGCGAGCCGCTAGCCGACCTGCTGCTGCGCATTGCGGTGTCGGTCGACGTATGGGCGAGGGCGAACGAAGGGCAGGACATCCAGGACTTTGTTCGCGCCGCTGGCAGCATCACACGCATGTGTCACGTCGCGCTGCGGCGGGCGGGAACCATGTTCACAGACGAGCAGCGGCTAGACGAGGTCACGACTGCTCTGGGTGGCATCCAGCGATGCCTCGAATCGACTGCCGACGCGGATCACGCCGCGCTCATCGCCGAACTCGCCGACGACGATCCAACGGCGATTCGGAAGGGGTTCGCCGACGCAGCCTCCGCCAGCTACGACGAACTGATGCGCCTTTCCGATCACGTCCGCGGGCAATCAGCAGCCGGCGCAGGACGTGCGCTGAAAGAACTGCATCACCGGATGCGAATCACCGTGCAAAGGGACATCGAGGCCGACGCTCCGAGCCGCGGCGGATTCCGCAACGTCAACGGCGGCGGCGAGTCTCAAGGTTCCGCCGCCGAGCCGGGCGATGCAGAACGGCAGCAGCAGGCCGCGGCGGGCGTCGCTCCAATGGGCGAGACCGCCAAGCCCGCGAGGGGAACGCTCCCCGAGGCTTGGTCGCCACCGATGACCAAGGGGAACGTCGCGAAGGCGTACGGGGCAGAGTGGCGAAAGGCGAAGCCGCGGCTGCGCGAGAGCGGGCTGCGAGAAGTGACAAAACGGACGGTACAGGTCCGGCTCGACACGTTGGACGCGCGCACGCGACAGGCGATCGAGCGCGAATTTTGCGACTGAAGCCGCGCGAACGAACACCTACGAACACGTACGAGCACGTACGCGAAACAGGCTCTTCTCAAGGGTTTTTGCCCCCTTACAACGGGGGCATGGCCAAAATGGTACAGACTGACACGAAAAGGGCGGGCGTCGATCGCCTGCTGAAACCGGATGCGACCGCCCACCTGCTCGGCGTCAGCGACCGAACCCTCAAGCGATACCGCGAGACCAGCACCGGCCCGTTGCCGACGTACCTGTCGCCCGTCACGGTCCGCTACAGCGAGTCCGAGGTGCGCCGCTTCATCGCAGAGCGGACCGGGTACGGCAAGTTCGTTTCCGCCAGCTAACGACGAACCCCGCGTCGCCAAACGCGGGGCCGTCATTCATTCGTCTGCGGCCGGTCAGGGCCGCCAACCAAATCTGCAAAGCATGCACACTTTAGCCCGCCATCGCCCCGATTTACAACCCGAGCCGCTCGATTTGGCGGATATCGAGGCCGCGCAGCTGCGCCGCCAACTCGGCGACCGCCGGGAGCCCGCCAGCATGAGGGCCGCCGCCGGCCGCCTGCTCGTCGCGCTCCTGCGCGACGGCCGCGGCTACCTCGACGCCGCCGATGCCGACGCCCTCGACCTGATCCCGGAGTGCTATCAGGTCCGCATCTGGCCGCGCAACCGCGACGTGATCGGCGTCCACCTGCTCGATCGCCCCCGGAAGGCGGTACACCCATGAGCGCCGCCACCGTTTCTAAGGCTAGCCCCACAAACCGAAAACGACGTCGGGTCAACCGCCTGACGAACGCGCAGTTGGCGACGTTGGACGACGTGATCGTCGCCACCATTCGTGATGAGCAACCAGTCACGCTCCGCGGTCTCTACTACCGGCTCGTTAGCGCGGGCCTCATAGACAAAACCGAAAACGACTACGACCGCGTCGGGCGCCGGTTGATCGAACTTCGCGAGAACGGCCGCGTTCCCTGGGCATGGATCACCGACAACACCCGGTGGATGCGTAAGACACGCTCTTACGGGAGCCCTGCGGAACTGCTGAAGCAAACCGCAACCCTCTACCGCCGCGATGCCTGGCGAGACTCGGACGACTACGTCGAGGTCTGGCTAGAAAAGGAAGCGCTTACGGGCGTGATGTATTCGGTCGCGCACGAGTTCGACGTCCCGCTCATGGTCAGCCGCGGGTACGCGTCCCGGACGTTCCTCTATAGCGCCGCCGAGGCCATGGCCAATCAAGCCGCGGCGGGCAAGCGGGTGTTCGTCTACTACTTCGGCGACCACGACCCGAGCGGGGTCAACATCTCCGCGAAGATTGAGGAAACCCTGCGGCGGTACGCGCCCGAAGTCGAGTTGGAGTTTGAGCGGGTAGCCGTCACGCCTTACCAGATTCAGGCTTTCGGCCTGCCGACGCGCCCGACAAAGCAAAGCGACAGCCGCGCGGCCGGGTTCGACGGCGGCAGCGTCGAGGTCGACGCGATCGCGCCTCGCGACCTTCGGTTCCTGCTGCGGGCGGTGTTGGAATCGCACCTGCCGCCGTCGCAGCTCGACGCCCTGCGTGAAGCGGAAGAGTCGGAGCGATTGTTCATCGCCGGCCTCGCCGAACGCCTCGAACTCGACGGGTGGGGGGGCGACCATGAGTAGCGCCCAACATCGCAAAGCCGGCCTCCCCTTCCCCGGCTATGACGCCGTTCCCGCCGAGCTCCGCGACGCCCCGCGCTGGTGTTGTTGGCGGCGCGAGGATCGCGGCAACGGCCCGACGAAGGTGCCGTACCAGCCCAACGGCACCCGCGCCCGGAGCAATGACCCGGCGACGTGGGTGACGTTCGGCGATGCGCTGGCCGGACTCGCCGACGCGCGGTTCCGCTTTGACGGGCTGGCTGTGATGTTCGCGGTGGAAGACGGCCTTGTCGGCGTCGATCTTGACGACTGCCGCAGCCCGATCGACGGCAGCCTGAGCGGTTGGGCCGAGCCGATCGTCGCCGCCCTCGACAGCTACGCCGAGGTCAGCCCCAGCGGCACCGGCGTCAAGTTCTGGTGCCGGGGGCCGCGCCCGCCGACCCGCCCCGGCACGAAGGGCACCGGCCGACGCAGCCGCAAGCTCGACGGCAAGCTGCTGCCGGGTGACGGCGCGGTGGAGGTTTACACCCACGGTCGCCTGTTCTGCCTGACGGGACGCAAGCTGCCGGGCAAGCCTTCGGCCCTGCTCGACTGCTCCGAGGCGATGCAGCGGCTGTACGCCCGGCTGCCGTCGATCGAGCCGCAGCAGGCTGGGCCGAAGACGCCGTGCCCGGAGCCGACCGACGACGACGAACTGCTGATTCGCCGTCTGTGCCGGTGCCCGCGACGGGCGGCCCTGTGGCGAGGTGACACCGGCCGCTACGGCTCGGCAAGCGAGGCCGACCTGGCCCTCGTCTCGCACCTGCTGTGGTGGACCGACGGCGACCTCGCCCGCGTCGACGCGCTGTTCCGCCTGTCGGGGCTGATGCGGCCGAAGTGGGATCGGCCCGACTACCGCACCGCCACGCTCAACGCGGCGTCCGGGTGCAGGAAGGGGGCGGCATGACCCGCCTGCTCTACGACCCCAAACCCGCCGATGCCGGCGGGAACATCAAGCCGGACGGCCCAAAGCTGCCCGCCGGCGTGATGCTCGACGGCGACGGCTGGCCCGTCGGCGACGACGTGATTCGCGACGCCAGCCCGCTGCGCCTCGCCGAGCACTACGCGACGTGGCGTCGGTCCCACCACGGGCACCACACTCTGCTCAGGTACGCATCCGAATGGTGGGCTTGCCGGGGCGACCGCTGCGGGCACGAGCGCCTCGAAGACGAGCTGCTGGCCGCCGACGTCTGGCGGCACCTCGACGGCCTGCTCAAGCCGGACGTCAACCGCGCAGGGGAACCGCTCGGCACCGTCAGCCCGTTCAAGCCAACGAAGCGACAGCGGGACGATGCGGTGGAGGCGCTGCGGGCGACCGTCGCGCAGGTGCGGGGCGACGCGCCGAAGTGGATCGGCAACAACCCGCCGGACCTGCCGCCGCGATCGGCCATCACCTTTCGCAACGGCATCCTGAACCTCGACGCCTGGCTCGCCGGCAGCGACGCCCTCGTGCTGCCGGACCCGCGCTGGTTCTGCCCGGCCGCGCTGCCGTTCGACTTCGACCCCGAGGCGGGCGAGCCGGCGGAATGGCTGGCGTTCCTCGACAGCCTCAAGTTGCGCGACGACGAGCGGAAGCTGCTCCAGATGTGGGCAGGCTACTTGCTGACCCCGGACACATCGCAACAGAAGGCGCTGATGCTGATCGGCCCGAAGCGGTCTGGCAAGGGGACGATCATCGAAATCCTTCGGAGCCTCGTTGGTCGCCAGAATAGCGCCAGCCTCACGCTTGCAAGCATCGCGTCTAACTTTGGTCTAGCCGGTCTACTGACCACCCGACTCGCGACGCTACCCGACGCGCGGCTCAGCGGGCGCGCCGACCAAGCCGCCGTTGTCGAGCGCATCCTGAGCATCACCGGCGAGGACGCGTTGCCGATCAACCGCAAGTTTCGCGAGGAAGTCACGGCGAAGCTCGACTGCCGCCTCGTCTTCGCCAGCAATGAACTGCCGCGACTCAACGACAGCAGCGGCGCGCTCGCCTCCCGATTCCTCATCGTTCCCTTGCGTCGCAGCCACCTCGGTCGCGAGGACCACGGCTTGCGCGACCGGCTCGCCGGGGAGTTGCCGGGCATCCTGTTGTGGGCGATGCAGGGCCTGGCGATGTTGCGGGAGAACGGACGCTTCGAGCAGCCAAAGGCCGGCAGTCGAATGCAACGTGACCTCGACGACCTGGGGTCGCCGGTGGCGGCGTTCGTTCGCGATTGGTGCGTGAGGGGCCGCGATCACGCTGTTTGGACCGGCGAGCTGTACGGCGCGTGGCGTCGTTGGTGTGACGAGCAGGGCCTAAAAGCGACCCCAAAGCGCACGTTCGGGCGGGATTTAGGCGCGGCAGTGCCTCGTGTCACCCGTAGGCAAGGGCGAAACGACATCGGCATGCAGGAGTACCGCTACCTCGGAATTGCCCTGAAACCGGAGAAAATCGTATGAATGGCCATCACACGACCGGGGCGACGCGAGCTTGTCACCGTTTGTCACCATCAACTTCTGATCTACCCCCCGCACGCAGGCGCGGGCGGGTGCGAGAGAGTACAGGGTTAAGTTCTGATTCAACGGTGACAAACGGTGACACCCCACCCGTTTGGACGTTTCAGTTCCGCCCGCTGCCGTCGAGCGTTCCGGCCGAATGCCGCGCCCGCAAGCTGCTCAAGCACGCCTTTCGCGCCCTCGACTTCCGGTGCGTGGACGTGTCGGCCCCGCCCAGGTTCGGGCTGCGCAAGCACGCCTCGATCCGCCTGACGGCCAGCGTGTACGGCTGCCGCCGCAACGTGGAGGCACGGCCATGAGCATCGTGCCACGCCAGCGGATGCCGCCGGGGACGTCGACTCCGGGGGCACGCCACGCGACCCGCTGCGGCAACAGCCAACAGCGCGGCCGAACACACGCGGCGTTCGCGTCCTCTTCGCAAAGCCAACGCGCGTGCGATGGCACGCCACCGTCTCCCCGAATACGTAGGTACTTTGCCCGGTTGGCGCAGCTTGCGGGTCGCATCCTCCCGGTTTTCGCGCATTTTTCACCAACGTTTTTAACTATCCCGCCCGCGCTGGCTACTCGCCGATTGGCGGGATTTCCCCGGCGATCACGGCAAACCGACCGACAGGCTTGCCCGAAGCGCTCCGCACCAACCGCCCATGTCTCTTAACGATCCCGCACCCATCGAGAACTACAGCCAGCTCGGCAAGATGCTGGGCGTCGCCCGCCAATCGGCCCGCGCCCTGGCCCGCCACGAGCTGTGGCCCTTCGACAATCCGCCGTGGCCGGGCTACCTGCGCGACCGCATCCTCGCCCATCACGCCGATCGCCGGGCGTGGTCGCCAGCCTATGGCGATCGACCGCCGGAACACGGCGGCGGGCAAGGCGACGCGGGCGTGATTCAGGCCCACCACTTCGGCGACGAGACGTGTCCGCTGTGTTTGCGCGATTGGCTCGGTGACGACCTCGACAGCATCCCCCGCGCGACGCTGGAGCGGCTCGCGGCACGGTTGGATCGCGTGATGGGTGATGCCGCCTTCGAGCGGTTGAGCAACGAGGACGGCGTGGAATTGCTCAACATGCTCGTTGTCGACACGCTCGCCCCGGTGCTCGATCCCGAGGGCTGGGCGAAGGCCAAAGCCGAGGCGGGCGAATGACCGCCGACGACTACCAGCAACAACAGGCCGCCCGCGTGGCCGCCCTTGCCGAGCGGCACGATGACGCCCCGAACGCTGACGACTTCGCGCCAATCGTGCGGCGTGCGTCACGCCCCGGCGCGGTCGACGAGGTGGACGTGCCGGCGGCGAAGTGTCCCGCCTGCGGTGGCGTCGAGCATCGCCGCACCCACCGTCGCCCGGAGCTGCCCAACGGGCGGATCGTCCGCTACGTCGCGTGCCTGACGTGCGGGCATCCCTTTCGCATCAACGAGATTTTTTGACTCACTATTCGCCGGTGTGTGCTCTGCACACATACGCCCGAAGCCGCTCATTAGGCTGCGGCCATCATGGCAACCGCCGTCGCCCAGGACATCAGCAGCATCGGACATCTGGCCAGCCACCTGCGCCGCCCGGTGTCGAGCATCCACGCCGCGGCCAACCGCCTCGGCCTGTCGCCGGCGCTGCGGATCAACGGCGTGCCCCACTACGACGCGGCCTCTGCCGAGCGGATCGCCGCATCGTTGGCCCGCCCCGACCGTCCTGCTCAAACCTCTGGTCGGTCACGTCGAGGCTCGGCTCGCGGCTAACGCCGCGGGTCGGGTTTTCCCGTTCATCGTTTCCGTTCGCCCCTTACCCACTTGACGCAATGCCCGACCTGCTCGACAAGATCACGACCGAAGACACCGCCGCCCGCGATGAAGCGAAGGCGGTGTATCCCGACCTGATCTTCCGCGCCGCTCGCGACGAGCCCGACGACGGCGATGCCGCCACGCTGCGGCGGATCATGCCCGTGCTGGGCCTCGAGCAGAAGCACGTGCGTGCAGACATCGACGCCGCGAAAGAAACGCTCAAAGCCGAGCGTAACGCCGTTGAAGCAAAGGCCGATTTGCCTGCGTTGAGCAAGGCCAACGCGGAGGCGCTGGAAAAGCTGGAGGCTGCCCGCAAGACCTTGGAGGGAGCGCAGCGCGAGGCGAACTTTGCCAACTCCCGGCTCGCCGCCACGCAGCGCAGCGGCACGGACCATGAGGCCCGCTATGCCCGCAGCCAGTCGCCCCGGCTGTCGGCGGGTTTGTACCCCGTCGACCCGGCCCACGAGCCCACGCAGACCACCGGCGGTCACGTTGAGTGGAACCTCGTCGGTGTTGGCGTCGCCGATGCCGCAACCGCGTGATGCCCCGGCCTCGACGCCCACCAACGAGACGGCCATGCCAACGCCCTCACTTGCCCCAATGCCGCAACCGCCGACCGACACCGAGATTCAGCAGCTTGCCAGCAGTCTCGCCATTGCCCGGCAGGAGACGGCCACCCTCAAGGCGAGGCTGGCGCTGTTCGACCGTGCCGATCCCAACGCCCCCGCGCCGAGCGCCGCGCGCATCGCGGAGCTGCGCCAGATGGCCGGCCTTCCCCTCAAGAGCGGGGGCCGGCCATGAGCGCCGTTCTCGCATCCCTCGAAGTTCTCGCCGGCGAGCAGCGCCGGCAGGCGGCCGACGCCCTTAAGGCCCACGTCGACCGTATGGCCGCCGTCTCGATCGAGGCCCGCCGCCGCTTTATCAACCCGCACCGCGCCGCTGTGGCCTCCACTACGGAACGGCCGTTCCGAATCCTTGCCCCCTACCTCGACACCCCATGCCACGCTCGTTTCAAACTGCCCATGCCGTCGCCGTTGTGCTGGCGGAGGATGCCGACGTCCCGAATCCGCCGACATTCCACTTCCGTGAGCCGACCGCCGATTGGGTGATGCGGCTCGGCGAGGCCGAGGATGCTGGGGGCAGCATGTCGATGCGCGGCGTCTTTGACCTGCTCGCCGAGCTGCTCGTGTCGTGGTCGCACGTCACAACTGACCGCGACGACTTCAAGGCAATGCTCGGCGTTGGCGGCACCGGCGTGGTGGACCTTCCGCCCCCTGCGGACGCCGAGCGGGCCGCCCATGTCCTGCCCCGCATGTTGCGCGCAGCCCACGCGGGCGAGATGGTTCGGGGGATCATGGAGGCGGTCGCACCTGATCGCGAGCAACGGGAAACTCGCGATCGGCTGCGGAATCGCAGCCGGCAAGCTCTGCGACAAGTGCCAACACGGCCGATGCGTCGACAAGCCCGGCCCCGGCAACACCGTGACCCTCGAAGACTTCGACTGCCTCGCGTGCGGTGGCGGGGACGCACGGCTCGGCTGCGATGCCTGCGACGGCACTGGTCGACTGACGCTCAAGGCGTGCCCTCAGCAGATGTTGACCAGTCGCACCCGCGATGCTCTACGAATGGCACGATTCGCCCGCGACGGATTCCTGCCGCGCGCCGGTGGCTGGCGGGACCAAACTGCTCGCGACGTGGCACTGCTCGACTTCGCGCGAAGTCAAATCGACGCCATGAGCGTCCCTGATCTATAGACCCTGCCCCTTGGCCAACCCCACGCAGAACCTCGTCATTCGCATCGGTGCCGTCGACCAGACGGCAGGCGGCTTCAACTCTGCCCGCCGACATGCCGACGCCTTCAACCGACAGATTCGCGGCGCGTCGGGCATGGGGAGCACGGGACGCGGCGGGCGGGCGGCGGGCGGGCTTGGCATGGGCGGAACTGCCCTGGGCATCGGCGCGCTTGCGCGAACGATGGGCCCGGCGGTGGTTGGGTTGGGAGCTGCGGCAACGGCTGCGGCGGCTGTTCGCGGCATCTTTACCAGCGGCCTCGGCTTCGAGGACGCAATGCTCGAGGTCAAGGCGTTCAGCAGTGGCATCACCGACATCGGGCTGTCGAAACTACAGGAGCAGGCGCTTGATCTTGGCCGCACTACGCGTTTCAGCGCCGGCGAGGTGGGTGGCGCGATGGCGGAGTTGGCCCGCTCCGGCTTCGACGCGGGCGAAATCGGCGGCAGCATTCCCGGCATCTTGAACTTGGCCGCCGCTGGCCAGTTGGACATCGGCAGTGCCGCCGACATCGCCGCTGGCCAGGTGCGGGCGTTCCGCATGGAGGTCGCGGAGACGACGCGCGTTGCCGATGTGATGGCATCGGCCGCGAGCAACAGCCGCACAACGGTCGTGCAGATCGGCGAGGCGATGGAGCACGCTGCGTCGCTCGCGTCAACGGCCGGCTACGACATCGAGCAAGCATCCGCTGCGGTCGCCGTGCTGGCGGAGCGGAACATCAAGGGCAGCGAGGGCGGCACGGCGCTGCGGGGCGTCATCGCCACGATGCTGGACCCGACAAAGCAAAAGAACCTGCTGGAAATCGGCGTTGACGTGGTGGATGAGAGCGGAAACCTTCGCGGGCTGGCCGACGTTGTCGACCGGATCAACAACGCAACCGCCGGCATGACCGGCACGCAGCGCGGCAGCGTGCTGCGAGGCGCGGGTTTCGAGATGGAGCAGATGCGGGCGATCCTCGCGCTGGTGCAAGCCGGCGGCGACGAGTTGCGGGAGATGGAGGACACGCTGCGCAACTCCCGTGGCGAGAGCAAGCGGCTGGCCGACGTACTGGAGTCGGGCATGGGTGGCGCGGTTCGTGAGCTTCGCGCGGCGACCGAGGGCCTGGGCATCGCGTTGTACGACCTCGCCGACGGTCCGTTGAAGAAGTCGGTCGGCCTCATGGCGGAACTAACACGGGAATACACCGGCGGCGTCGAAAAGCTCGCGGAGATCATGGGGGCCGCTACACCGATCGGCGACATACCCAAAGGTCAGTACGGATTCACCGAGGAGGAGCGGGACACGCTCTGGTGGAAGTGGAAATACGAGCAGGCTTACAGCACGCCCGGCGCGAAGTGGATGGATGCCCAGGTCGCTTACGCCGGCGGCAAAGACACCGTATCGGACTGGCTGGGGTCCGATCTTTTGGGCTTTCTCGGCGGCGATAATAAGGGGTACGCCGAAGAGATGGCGATGACGCGGGACATTCTGAATAAGCAGGCGGGTGAAACGTTCGACGACTTCCTCCACCGCCGGGCCTACGAGCGCGACAAGTCGCTCGGCCTGATCGCCCCGACAGGCAGTGGCGACCTAGGGAGCGCGGACATTCAGGCGTAGCGCGATTTGGGCCGTGGCGGCAGCATGACGAGATGAGACGACGCCACGAGCTGACCGACGCACAGTGGGCGCGGATCGAGCACCTGCTGCCGGGCAAGGCCACCGACCCCGGCCGCACCGCGGCCGACAACCGCACCTTCGTCGATGCCTGCCTCTGGGTGCTCAAGACCGGTGCCGCCTGGGCCGACCTGCCGCCGCGGTTGGGCAAGCCCAACACGGTCTGGAAGCGGTACGACCGCTGGGCCGCTTCGGGCGTGTGGGAGCGGGTCGGACAGGCGTTGGGACAGGACTTGGCCGGCGGGGCAGCCGAAGAGCTCCAGATCGACAGCACGAGCATCAAGGCCCACCCGACCGCCTCGACCGGCCGGCGGCTCGCCGACGAAAAAAAGACGCCGCCGACCGGCGACGGTGCCTGGGGCGCAGCCGCGGCGGGCTCAGCAGCAAGCTCCACGCCGCCACCGACGGCCGGGGCCGCCCGCGGCGACTGATCCTCACGCCCGGCAACGACGGCGACTGCCCGATGCTCCCGGCGTTGATCGACGGCCTGCGGCCACGCCACGTCGTCGCCGACGCCGCCTACGACAGCCTCGAGAACCACGGGTTGATCGAGCAGGCCGGCGGCCGGGGCTGCATCAAGCCTCACCGCGGCCGCAACACCGGCCGGACCCACGACCCGGTGCGGTACAGGCGGCGGAACATGATCGAGCGGTTCTTCGGCCGCATCAAGGCCTGCCGACGCGTCGCCACGCGGTACGAGAAGAAAGCGGCCAACTACCTCGCCTTCGTCTGGCTCGCCGCGGGCATCACCACCTGACCTGAATGTCCGCGCTCCCTAGGCAAGAACGCCCCGCAGGATCAGCTTGGATTTCGGCCGTGGGCGACCGACTTCAACACGCCCGGCGACGGCAGCGGCGGCCTTGCCGCCACCGCCCGCGAGTCCGACCCGTTGGCGGCGCCGGTTGTGTCCTCCCGCCGCAGCGGGCTCATTGAGTCATACCGCGAGCTTCAGGGCCGCGAGCGGCCGGAGCGGCAGACGGCTGACAACACCAAGCGGACGGCCGACACGCTCAAGGAAATGCGCGGGCTGCTCCAAAACCTCAACGACTTGCTGCCGGGCATGCAGCTCAAAGTCGCCGCCGTTCCTGCATTTTAGGAATTGAACCAGTATGTGGCAGGATGAAGTCTACAAGGTCACGGAGAAGTGGTCCGCCCGCCGGTGGACCTACGGCAATTCGGCGACTCGCACCTTTCAGGTGAGCGGGGTCCCCGCCGGCGCTGACCCAGCCAGCGGCGACGCTGCGGCAATCAATGCGCTGCGGCGATTGGTGCCGGACGTGAAGCCCGGCGACGCCTTTCGGCAGGACCGGAAGCTGAAGATCGACCGGGCCGGCCCCTACAGCGTGGGCGGGCCGCTGTCGTTGCGCGAGGTGGTCGTCAACTACACGCGGCCGGGCGGCGACGCCAGCATTGAAGAAGCGAACGAATGGGAACTCCTGCCGGAGTACGAACTCTCATCAGAGGACGTCGAGCAAGACGGCACCGGCAAGCCCATCGTCAACAGTGCCCAGGCGCCGTTCGACCCGCCCCTGACGATGCCCGAGCACTCGCTGTCGTTCCGGTGCGCGCGATCCGAAAGCGAGTTCGATGCGTTCTTCTTCCTGAACTACTTCAACAAGTGGAACTCCGCGGCAACGCGGATGCCCTGGGGCTACATGCCCGCCGGCACCGTGCTGATCCGCAGCGTCAAGCCCTCGACCGACTACCGCCTGAGCGACCCATCGGTGCGCGTCACCTACGACTTCGTCGTCCGGCCGTACATCGAGGCGAGCAGCGGCACGTATCACGGGTTCCACCAGCGGGTGCTCGACAAGGGCATCGTGGGCCTTGTCAGCGGCGACGACGCGGCGCCGATCTACTACGCAACAGGCCCGAACCAAGGCGAGCAGGCGACGGAGCCGGTGCTGCTCGACGGCTTCGGCCGCCCCCTCAACGCCAGGTACCAGGTCGGCCCAACGGGCGGAACGAATCAGCCGAGCGATCCCGTCGCGCCGATCGACGAAACGGAAGATGCGGTCTGGCTCCTGTACGACCTGACGCGGGGGCCGGCCGATTTCGCCGGCCTGAACCTCTCCAACAACTCCGGGACGATCGGCCTGACGGTCGGCGGCGGCACGGGCGGGCAGTTCGGAGGCAACCTTGTCTAGCGGTGCATCGCTTGTGCCCGCGGCGAGGGTGCGAGCGGGCGGCGTCCTCGGCTTATCGGGAGTCCGGGCGACGGGCTGTGCATGTGGCCCACGGGCGAGAGCATGTTGTGGGGCGTTCGATCCAGGTCAGCATCATGCCCGTGGCATCGCCCACGCCCTGCCTTGCTGCCTTCGACACCGGCGGCCTGATCCTCGGTCGCGGCCCGGACGTGGACACGGTGCCGGCGATCCCGCCGAGGGTCGAGTACGTCGTGCGGCGCCGGGCGGTGGACGCCTTGGGCGTGGGGCTGCTCGACAAGCTCAACCGCGCCGGCCCGGCCGCCGCCGAGCGACTGCGGGAACTGCTGGCCAACTTCAACACCGGCGGCCTGGTCGACGCCGTCCGCGTCGTCGCGTCGCCCGTGGCAATGCCGACCGTCCCACGGGTCGCGTTCAACGGCGGCGGCGCGGTCGAGGCGATGCGGCAGGCGCTCGCGCCGGCGGACGATCCGTTCTTCGATCGGCGGGACAAGCGCCCGGCGCCAACGTTCACGACATCTAGCGACGAGATAAATCGTCTAGCCGGCGACCCAGAGCGGTTCGTTCTCGAAGTGGTCGCCTGGGGTGGCTACCGCCGCGACTGAGCCAATGAAGATTCCACCGCAGCCCCGCGTTCGACGCAGCCCCGGCAGCGATGCCGGGGGAGTCTTTGCTTGCCCAAACGTTCCTCCCGTCTCACCAGCGTCTCACGATGCCCATAAGGGGCAACGACGACGCCCCGCTGTGGTGCGGGGCCTCGTCGTCTAAACCCTTACGGGCTCGATTCTTATGGGAGCGGAGGGATTCGAACCCCCGAAGGCGTAGCCATCTGATTTACAGTCCGCGACAGGCCTTGTAGCCCGGTATGTCGCCGGCGTGCCTTTTGGTCGGTTCTCAAAGAGTTTTGCGACTTTCCGGTAGCTTCCTGCGTGTCCGCCGAGGCGTGCTTATGTGCCCGTTGTTGACGCCCGCCGTTGCGCCCGCGTTGCGCCGGTACGATTCGGGCCGATGAAAAAGACCGCCGACGATCGACGGGTGAACTTCACCGAGCGCCGCGTGCGCGAGCTGCCGATCCCGGCCACCGGCCGCGTGTTGTACCACGACACGGCTGGGCCGCTGAAGGTGGAAGTGACGAGCAAGGACGCCCGCACGTTCTACCTCGTGATGCGCGTGCACGGCCGCCCGCAGCGGATCCGCCTGGGGGCGTGGCCGGGGCTGACTGTCGAAGCCGCCCGTCGCCTCGCCCAGCAGCGGGCCGCTGACGTCGCAGGCGGTGCCGATCCGGTCGCCGACGCCCGCGAGCGCCGCCGCGCCGACCGGGCCGCCGGCCACACGTTCGCCGACGCGCTCGCCGCCTACCTGACCGACGGCAGGCGCAAGCAGCGGACGAACGACGAGTACGAGCGGCTCGTCGACCAGAACCTCAACGACTGGAAGGGGCGGCCGATTGGCGAGCTGGACAAGGCCGCCGTCCGCGACGCCTACGGCGCGATCGCCCGCAGGCGGTCCGAGAGCGTGGCCAACGCGACCATGCGGGTCGCCCGGGCCGTCTTCAACCTGGCCGTCAGCCTGGACCGCCTCGAGCGCAACCCGTGCGAGGCCCTTCGCGGCCGCTGGTACGAGAGCGGGGAGCGCGACACGATCATCCCGGCCGAGAAGATGCGAGGCTGGATGCTCGCCGTCGCGGCCATGAGCCGGGGCATCGTTGAAAGCCGCCGGGTCGCCGGCGACTACATGCTGTTCGTCCTGCTGACGGGCGTGCGGCGCAACGAGGCGGCGCGGCTGCGGTGGGCCGACGTGGACTCCAGCGACGGCACCACGCCGGCGGCCGAGCTGTTCGAGCATCTCGTCGAGGATCCCGCCGCGGTCACCCCGCCGCCGACGATTACGGTCGCCGAGACGAAGAACCGGGCCACGCTGAAGCTGCCCGTGACGCCGGCCGTCGCCGCCGTGCTGGCCAGGCGGCGGCGGGAGCGCCGCCGGTCGCCGTGGGTGTTCCCCAGCCGCCACCAGCGTGCCAGCGCGTCTGGGCACGTCGAGAGCGTGACGGGCACGCTCGAAGCGATCGAGAAGGAGGCCGAAATCGCTCACAGCGTCCACGACCTGCGCCGCACGTTCATCAGCAACGCAGCGCCGATCATGCCGGGCCCGGTGCTGAAGGCGCTCGTGAACCACAGAGCCCGCAAGAGCGGCGACGTGACCCAGCGCCACTACGTTCGGCTGTCGCCCGCCCAGCTCGCCCCGCACCTCGACGCGACGCACCGGGCGATGCTGGGCGAGCTGTACCCGGACCCATGGCGTCACGTGCCGTCGCCGGAGGAGCTGGCGCGACAGCAAGCGAACGCCCAGGCAACGGCAGTGACATAGCCGATGCACAAATGCGCATGCTTGCGCATCACATGCGCTAACCGCGCATGCTAGAATGGGATTGCCCCAGGCCTGGGGCCGCGCGTCATGGAGCAGCGTTCCGCCGAAGCCGTCGCCAACTACTTCATCGGCCGCGCCAACGCGGCCGCTGCTGGCGGTCGGCCGCACGACGTGACGCCGATGAAGGTGCAGAAACTGCTCTACTTCGCCCACGGCTGGCACCTCGCGCTGACCGACGGCGAGGCCCTCTTCCCCGAGCCGATCGAGGCCTGGGAGTTCGGCCCGGTGATCCGCAGCGTGTATGAGACCTTCCGCGACTACGGCGGCGAACCGATCCTTGAGCCCGGCCGCGAGCTCGACATCGTCGATGGCGAGCTGGTCGAGGTCGAGCGGGCCGTCGAGGATCCATCCGGCTGGACGCAGGAACTGCTCGATACGGTGTGGGACCGTTATGGCCACCTCACGGCCGGCCAGCTCTCGCGCATGACGCACGAGCCGGGAACGCCGTGGGACACCGTCTACCGCCACTTCCGGGGCGAGCCCCGCCGCGGCACCGACATCCCCGACGAGCTGATCCGCCAGGCGTTCGAGGAACTCCGTGCCGACGCGGGCCCGCCAGTCGCCGCGACCGCGTAGATGCCAGCGTGAGCGACGAGCCCAACCCTCAACAGAAGCCCGCCGGCGAGCGGGCCAAGCCGCGCCCCACCGGTGCCATCCCACGCGTTCCGGAAACGCGGGGCGCCGCCGACTCGCACGTCACCGACGAGAAGGCCTTCTTCGACGCGACTCCCACCCAGAAGCGGGACCGGGAGCACGTGATGCTCGTCCAGCAGCTCGAGCGCCAGAACCAGGAGGCAGCGACGCGCTGCCAGGAGCTGCAAGACGAGCTCGACGGCCTGCGACCAAAGCACGCCGTGCTCAATGCTCGCCTGGCGGCGCTCCGCCGGTCGATCGCTGATGAGAACTGGCGCGACCGCGCCCAGAACCTGGCCGCCGGCGGCTTGACTGCCGCGGGTGGCGTGATCATCAGCGTTGGAGCAACGCTCGACGGGGCGGAGTGGCACGTCCCGCCGGCCGGGTGGGTGGCCGCGGGCATCGTGCTGTTCGTCATCGGCATCGCGTGGTCTATCCTGCGGGCGATCTTCCGCCGCGACGTACTGGCACCTGACGACGCAGCCTCCGCAACGCCCGCCCAGGAGGCCACGCTCTGAGGGTTGAAGCGCTACTCGAGGAGATTCGGGCCCCAAGCCGGAGGAGCCACGGTCCGAAGTTCGAGTGCTTCCTGAACGCTCAAGCGCGCGTCGCTGCCAGCAAGCGGGTGCACGTTGTACGGATCGACTGAGAAATCTTCCTCGTCATCAGGCCCATCGTCGGCGTGCGCCAAAGCCCGGTCGATCGCTCGGACGAGGCGGCGGCAGAACCGCTCGTTGCGGTCGCGCAGGTCCTGCTCGCGCGTCGCCAGGTCGTACGTCCGGACGCGAGCGGTGCCAAATCGCCAAAACCGGTCCGAGCCGATCAGCAGCTCGTTCACGCAGTCTTCGCAGATGCAGCCGCTCCCGTCGTCACGCCCGCGGAAGTAGATTCCCGGGTAGGCGCGGCCGCACTGCGCGTCCCGCCCGCGCCGCGAGCTCAGACATCGACGTCGGCCGTACCCCGCCGACGGCGGGCCGTCTGGCCAGTGCGCATCGATCGCTGTGCGTGAGCGCAGCGCACGCGGCGGGTCGACGTCACGCTCCTTCTTCTTGCGGCGGGCCTGAGCCGGGCGCACGGGGACAGAGTTCGGACCGATGATGTCGGGCCCGAAGTAGAGCGTGCCGTCGCAGTAGACGGACGCGCCAGCGGGGGCATGAGCACGTAGAGGCCGCGAACGCGCGGCGACGGGAGCGATTCGATGCGACAATGGGGCCGCCCTTCCCGACGGTGGCCAGCCGCCGCGAAGACCTCGCCGCGCCTTGCCAACGCGGCCAAAACAAAACCGGCCGCCCAGCCGGGAAGTTCACCAACATGCTACGCGTTCCGCCCGCCCCCGATGGAGAGTGGCCGACCGTCTGCGCGAAGGCCCGCCGGTCCCGCAGGGCCAGTTGCGGGACGCGGCGGGCCGGGCAAGAGCCCCGACGTCGGACGCCGGGACGGGCGGTTTGGTGCAAATGGGCAAGTACCGCGACACCAACGGGTTCGCGAGCAGGATACGCCCACTACGCATTCCTGCTGCGCGGTCGGCTCGCCATGAACAGAAACGCCCCGGCCAGACAGGCCGGGGCGTTGTTCATTCGGCCTCGCCGCGGAGATCCTCAGGCAGATCGCCACGGAACGCTGCACGTTCCGCATCCGACCAGATCGAGTCGCCGGAGGCCTCGCCGCCGTCGACCGGAAGGTCAGCCACGAGCTCGCGAGGCTGGCAGCCGAGCGAACGAGCAATCCGGTCGAGCGTCGAAAGCTTCACGTCAGCCTGCTTCCCACTCTCAACGCGATACCAGCGCTGCCGATGAGTAAAACCCGCCCGAACAGCGGCCTGCTCCATCGTCAAACCACGAGCTTCGCGTAGTTCCGTGATCTTGTCGCAGTTGAGAGGCACGGGCTAGTTGTTTCGGACCAAGACCGCAATCTTGCCCATTCGTGGCACCCGCGAGTTGACGCCGTGGCACATGAATGGTTACGGTAAGAAGAACGCCCCGCAGAGTGCGGGGCGTGAATTCAACATAGGGGCTGCCGCGAGTTTGGCGACGAGAGGCGGCCCCGTCCGGAGAACACATCATGCACGCTCGCCCCGCGAACGTCAAGCGCGTTCAGTTTGCCCGCATCTTCCGCCGCCCGCCCGCCACGCCGAGCGGCATCCCCGCCGCCAGCCGCCAGGCAATCGCCCGCCACCTCGACCTGTGGCACGAGCTGCTCGACGCGCTCGAGCAGCTCGCCGCCGACGGTCACGACGCCCAGGTCGAGGACTTTGCCGCCTACCTCGCCCTTCACCGCCAGCTGCGACGCTGCGGCATCGCCTTCGACGCCCAGCACGTGGCCGATGTCGAGCAGCTCGCCCACGCGCTTGGCTGCCACGCCGACGCCAGCGACGACCCGGCCGAGGATGATGATCCGCTCGAGCTCGACGGCCGCCGCGACGCCGCGACGCCGCCGGCCGAGGACCGGGCGCTGTTCCTGCTGGCGATGAACGACCGCGGCAGGATGAACGACGCGCTGCGCCTCGCCCTTGCCGGAGAGGTGGTGCCGCGTGCCTGAGAAATTGCCCAGTCAGCCCAATCCCGCCGCCGCCCGAGATACCGTTCAATGCCACACCCTTCTGCCCGAGTCAACGTCGCCGGATTCGCAAAGCTGCTCGGCAAGAGCAGCACGTTCGTCCGCCAGCTCATCGCAGCCGGAGAGGTCGCCTACGAAGACGTGCGCTCCCCCGGCTCGACCGTCCCTCGCTACGAGTTCGACCCCCGCGAGGCACAGCGGTGGCGAGAGAGTCGCCGCCAACGCCGATGCCGGGCCGACAGAAGCAAGCCCGCCGACAGCCGACTCACGGGCAGGCGGATCAACGTCATCGACGTCATCCGGTGACCAGGCCCCCCCGCCGCCGGGCGTCCCCCTGACGGTGGCGCAGGCGCGAGAGCCCGTCAACGACGTGCCCACCCTCGCCCGCGTGCTGCTGACGATGGCCCGCGACATCGACGCCGCGTGCGACGCGATCCGCGCCGCCGCCGAGCACGAGGCGCCCGACCTGCTCGAGCACCTGCGCGGAAGCGACGGGTGGGACGCCATGCAGGCACTGAGCGACGACCTTTGGGCGAACGGCTACCTGAACGCCGAGCGCTTCGAGCCCGACCGGGCCGCGACTCCGGCACTGGCCGAATGGTGGCGTCGCCGCCACGCTGAGGCAGAAGGCGGTGCATCGTGAGAAGCTACCAAGCCGAGGGCGGTACTACCGCTATCCATGTGGGCGCTTTAGCTACATCGGCCGCTGCCCCAGAACAGGCGCGGGAGCGCTTCGATGCAGAGTCGCGCCGCACGCAGCGGAGGTTGTTGTGAAAAATCTTCGGCCGATCGTGGGTTAACTTCGCCGGTTAACCCGGCCCGCGAAAACGCGAGCGCAGATAGCGCCCGCCACGTTTTCGAGACGCCGACCCGTTGACCGCAAGCACGTCGCCACGTTAACGGAATGGGCGATTGTTCGGGGAAGTTGCCGACAAACGCACACTCCCGGTATGCTTGTCCATACGGCTGCCCGAGGGACTTGCGGCGGCTGCGATGGAGCGATCATCCACCGAACAGGGAAGTTCGGGTCACACCCAGGTACGGGACAGTAAACACCCGCGGCGCTTCGCGCCGATGAAGTGTTCGTGCAGCGGTCGCCACCGTCGGCGGTCGCGCACGAAAACGGCCGGCACGAGCTGCAATCTCGTGTCCGGCCGCGACCGAGACCAAAGGCCCCGCATCAGAGAGTCGTCGACCGTTGATCCTATCGGCATTCGCCGTCCAGATCATCACCGCGACGCCAAGCGGGCCCGCCACCAGAAGGGCACCCGATGCAGACCAAGACCAAGACCAAGAAGGCCGCCGACGCGATGCTCGATCGAGCGGCGTCGACCACCGAGCTGACCGACGACCACCTCCTCAGCGAGCGCGACGCCTCAGGCATGACCGGCTTCCCGATGCAGACGCTGCGCAAGTGGCGCTGCGGCGGCGTCGGGCCGAAGCACGTGAAGCTGGGCCGGATCGTCCGCTACCGATTGGGCGATATCAGAGAATGGGTCCGCGCATCGACGAGGCAGCGATCGGGCCCGAACAACGCCAACACCGTCGATTGAAACGACACCGCCCGCCGCGGCCGAAGCCGTGGCGGGCGTGTTGTTTGTGCGGCCGGGTCTGCCCCCCGGCCACGTCGTGACTTTCCGCTGAGAACGGAGGGGCCGATGTTAAGGCCTCGCACCCGACGCCGCCAGACGTCGACCGCAGAAAATCCGCCACCGCCGCCCGATGAACTCGACGTGAAGCTCGCAGAGCTTCGCCGTCGCGACGCGTCGTCAAACGTGCCGCCCGATGTCCGCCGCCAGGCGGGGCGCCTGCTCGTGCGCCTGCTGAAGTCGCCCGACCACGCCTTCGAGGTCGACGCGGCCGACGCCGACGCCGCCCTTCTGCTCGTGGATCTGCGGCTGGCGCGTGTCGCGCGTGCAGCGCGACGGGAATTGCTGCGAGTCGAATTGCAGGAGAGGCGGCTCAAGCAATGAGAAGCGTTGGCCCAGGGCAGGTGATCGATCGTGTCGTCGAGAGCGGACTTGCCGCGAAACTAGGCGGAAAGGCGCTCTCGCTCCTGTTGGCGTACCTCCATAAGTGCAGCTCGGTGACGGGAATCCCGCTAGACCAGCATGGCAAAGTTGTCGACCGCAAGACCCTCGTCAGGTTGGCGGGAATTACGTCCCGAAGTTCAGACGTTCATGCCCATCGCGAGCTGAAAGACGCTGGGGTGCTAGAGGTTGCCGAGGAGGGCAGCGGAAGCCGAGCGATCCAATACCGACTCGTCGTCAAAAGTTCCGATCCACAGGCAAAACTTGCCAGCGCCCAACCCATTGGGCGCGAGACGCCTGTAGCGCTCAACCCATTGGGCGCAAGCGCCCAGCAGGTTGGGCGCTCATCGCGCTTGCGCCCAGCAGATTGGGCGCAAGCGCCCAATGGGTTGAGCGCTCTCATAAATAAGGAGCATTCAGCCAATTCAGCCTCTCTCATGCATGCATGCGGGGAGGGAGAAGAGATGCTCAAGCGGATGCCACGCGCGACCGCCGCGCTCGTCGCCCGTGGCGTCGACCCACCGAGCCATGCCGAGCTGCTCGCGACGCTCGCAGCCGCAGGCCATGAGCTCGACGCCGCCGCTGCCTGGGATCAACTGGATGCCGCCGCCGCCGTTGCCGTGGGCAGCGTGAAAATCGGCCGCGGGGAAAAACGCAATCGGCCAGGCATCGTCGTCGCGAGCCTGAGACGAGAGGCAGGGCGGTACATGGGCTTTGCTTTCAAATCCAGGAAGCCCAGTGACGAACTAACAACGATGCCAGCAGCACGCGAGGGAAGCGAGGCCTCACAGCGGCCGGATCCGCTCATCGCGTCCGACAAGCCGCAGAGCAAGATCCGCGATCGTCTGCGGGAGGAACATCCACATCAGCAGTCGCACAAGGCGCGTCCTCGAACACTGCGAGACGCGCTGCGCGAAGGCGAACGCAGGCGAGGCGGTGATCATGCCGCTTGACGATGCAGCCGTCGACGAGGCGGAGCGGTTCATTGCAGAGTGTTGGCCGACGGCCACGCCCGTGCGGTGCCGAGTAACGGCCGAGGCCCTGCGACCGTTCAACTTCAGCACCGTGGAAGCCGCTGTAGTCGTGGCCTACGGGAAACACGATGATGAGCTGCTCCACCATGCGACGATCATCGCCCATTGCCGACGCCTAGAGCCAAACGCCGAGCATGCCGACGCCACGACTGCCGAGCAACGCACCCAGTTGGAACGCGATCGGCAAAGGCAGCAAGCGGCAGCGATCGAGTGCGAGCACGCCGCCAATGATGCCGTGCTCGACAGGCTCAGCGACGCCGAGCTTGAGGCCCTGCGCCCGCGGATCCTCGAACGCATGGGCGACGCCCGGCTGCCAATGCACGCCAGCAAGCCGATTCGCCGCTCAAGGCCGATGATCGCGATCGCCGCCGACCTGTTGCGAGAGGACCGTGAGGCGACCAGCGGCCGAACGGATCGAGCACATGCCGCTGCATGACCACGAGGCGAGCCCAGCTCGTGCGCCTGGACGACGCCTGTTCGTCGACCCCAGACGGCGACCGCTGGCGCCCGCCTGCTCGTGTAGAACGCCCCGCTGACGCACCAAAACGCCAGAACCCAACGCCGGCCAGACTTAGATGAACGTGTTCGTGAATCGCCCGCGGGCACCAATCATGCGAGAAACTGAACGCTTGCCAGACTTAGGTGAGGAAACGCGTCGCAGTGGTGCGTGACGAACCGATGGCATACAAGGCCCTCACCCTCGCCCAGCGCCGTCCGCCCCGCCGCGAGCCCGACCGTCGGCCGTCCGCCGCCGCCCGCGGCTACGACGCCACTTGGCGAAAGGTCCGCGACAGCTTCCTCGCCAGGCACCCGCTGTGTGTGTTCTGCAACAAGCTCGCGAGCGTTGTGGACCACGTGAAGCCGATCGCCCAGGGCGGCGCCCGCCTCGACGACAAGAACCTTCGCGGCCTTTGCCGTGACTGTCACGCTGCCGTCACGGGCTGCCTGCGTGCGACCGGCGTGAACGAGCTACCGACGCCAAAGTGATGCAGACGTACCGCCCTTCCGATCGTGATATCGAGGAGGCGGACCGACGCCAGGCGAAGAACCCACGCGCGAAGCTCACGGCCCGCCAAGTCCTCGAGATCTGCGAGCAGCTCGACAAGGGCGTCGACGGCGTCAAGCTCGCAAAGCGGTATGAGACAACCCAAACAAACATCGCCGCCATCAACGTGGGCACGAACTGGAACCGCATCACACGACGACGCGGGCGGGTGCAGAGTGCGAAGAAGCTCACTGCGACGCAGCGTCAAGAAATCCGCCAGCAGTTTGGCACTGGCGTGCCCGCCGGTCGGATCGCCGAGGCGTTCGGGATCAGCCTCCAGCACGTCTACACCGTCGCAAGGGCCGGAGACGTTCCGCCGCCCGTTCCTGAGGGTCGCGAGCGAAGGCGTTACGCCATGGTCCCCCGCGACCGGGTGAAGCGGATCGCAGAGGCGGTCCGTGCAGGCGAGTCGCCGCAGTCGATCGCGACACGCGAGCAGCTCCCCGTCCACCAGGTCACCAACATCGCCGCCGGCCGGACGCACCGGGCGGTCACCGGCTTCAGCTACACCCCGAGAGCTGGCGGAAAGGGCTGGAGACGGGGGATACCCGGTCGCAACTTTTAGGCCCTCGCGCCGAGACCGAACCTTCCGTCTTCCGTTTTTCGCCGCAGGTTAGAACGAGGGGGGCCAAATCTGCGCATGAAGACGGACGCGGACATGCTGGGCCAGCTGAAGGTGTTCGACGCCGGAGCGCTCGCCAGCGCCGTGGCGTGGGGCCAGAACCCTCAGCCAGACGACCCGATTCCCACGGATTCCGCCTCGCCTCGCCTGAGAACGCGGGCAGAACGCCGCCGCCTGATCGAATTGCAGAAGGGTCAGGCCGCCGCCGACCGGATCGGGACGCTGCCGGGTTCGAGCGAGGTGATCCACCTGAGAATGGACGGCAGCTTTGACGGCTACGACTTCGTTCCCGCGATTCTTGACATGATCGCCCCCGCGACCATCGCCGAGCTCCACGTCGCGACGCTGTCATTCAACAAGCGCGTGGCCGACCGCCTCTTGGCTGAGATTGACGCCGGCCGCATCGGCCGCGTGGTGTTTCTCAGCTCGTCGATGTTCGCCGGCAAGGAAGTCTGGGTGAACGACCACTTGGCCGCCGAGCTGGCCACCCGCGGCGGGAAGCTCGTGGTCGCCCGGAACCACTGCAAGCTGCTGCTCGCCGCCACCACCGACGGCCGCCGGCTCGTGATGGAGGGCAGCCAGAATATGCGGCGATGCCACTGCGCCGAGCAGGCCACGCTCGCCGATGACGCCGCGCTGTACGCCTGGCACCGCGACTACATCGAATCCGCCGCGTCGTGAAGCCTGGACCCCCGCCGAAGCCCACCGCGCTCAAGAAGCTCGAGGGCAACGCCGGCAAGCGCAAGCTCAACGCGTCCGAGCCGAAGCCAAAGGCACAGCTGCCACGATGCCCGGTGCAGCTTTCGCCGAACGCAAAGACGACGTGGAAGCGGCTCGGGGACAAGCTGCTCAAGTCCGGCCTGATTGCCGAGCTGGACGAGGCTGCCTTCGCAGTGTTGTGCGAGAGCTACGCCGCGTATCTAGATCTGCTGAAGCGAGCCCGCGCCGACGGCCCGATCGTGAACATCGGCGGTCAGGCGGTTCCGAACCCATACCTCTCCCGCGCCGACCGCGAGGCCGAGAAGGTTCGCAAGCTGCTCGGAGAGTTTGGCATGACGCCGAGCAGCCGAAGTCGCATCGCCCTGCCACCTTCGCAGGACGAGGATCAATCCGACAAGTTCGATT
Organism: Tepidisphaeraceae bacterium; assembly: GCA_965214125.1. Taxonomy (GTDB): domain Bacteria; phylum Planctomycetota; class Phycisphaerae; order Tepidisphaerales; family Tepidisphaeraceae; genus CBDCBA01. The sequence continues at coordinate 10,295 of CBDCBA010000002.1, read as the reverse complement.
TGTGAAGCTGCGCGACCCGAGCATCCTCAACACCGACAACGGGCCGAGCCGACCGCCGCCGGGGCTCGACCCGCTTGGCGGCCGCTACCGCTACGACGCTGAGCAGGGCGAACGCCCGATCCAGTTCATCGAAGGCTTTTGCCGCCACTACCAGGGCAAGTTCAACGGCCGGCCGTTCACACTGCTGCCGTGGCAGAAGAACGTCATCCGCCACCTGTTCGGCACGTACAGCGTCACCACCGGCCTGCGCCGCTACCGCACGGCGTACATCGAGATTGGCAAGGGTGCCGGCAAAAGCCCCCTTGCCGCGGCACTGGGGCTCTACGGCCTGTGCGGCGACCGCGAGCCGGGAGCCGAAGTATATGCAGTCGCTACCCATACCAAACAAGCTTCTATAGTATTTGACGCAGCAAAGCAGATGGCGACGAACAGCCCGAAGCTGAGCCGAGCGCTCACCGTGCACAAGTACGGCATTGCACACGTCAAGAGCACCAGCAAGTTCGAGGTGCTTAGCGGCCAGGACAGCGGAAAGCACGGCATCCGCCCGACGCTAGTATTGGCGGATGAACTGCACGAGTGGAATGGTAGAGAATTATGGGATTCGCTTGAATCCGCGAGCATCAAGCGAGACAACTTCCTCATGCTGGCGATCACCAACGCCGGCTGGGACCGCGAGAGCATCTGCTTCGAGCTTCACGAGGCCGCCGAACGGTTCATGCGGGGCGAGTCGGCCGACGAGACGTTCTTCGGCATCGTGTGGTCGGCGTCAGAGGACGACGACTGGACGGCTGAAGCGACGTGGCAAAAGGCGAATCCATCGCTCGGAACGACGGTCGCCATCGACCTCGTGCGCGGCGAGTGCGTGAAGGCGAAGGACAGCCCGGTCATCGAGAACCGCTTCCGCCGGCTCTACCTCAGCCAGTGGGTCGGCCAGGCCGACGCATGGTTCGAGCCCGCCGTGCTCGACGCGCTGCCGGAGTTCGACGACGCGGACCTCGTCGGCCGAGAGTGCTACCTCGGCATGGACCTGAGCAGTACGGACGACTTGACGGCCGCCGTGCGGTTCTACCCGCCCCGCGATGCCCAGGATCTCGCCATCGTGGTGCCGGAGTTCTTCCTTCCGGCGGACAACATCGACCGGCTGGGCCGGACACACCGGGTGCCCTACCGCGAGTGGATGAACGCGGGCCACTTCCGCACGACGAGTGGCAACGTCGTCGACTACGACGAATTGCGCGAGTGGGTAAACACGCTCGCCGCGAGCGTCCCTATCCGCCAAGTGGGGATCGATCGCAAGTTTCAAGGTCAAGGTCTCGAGAACAATTTGATTGAGGACGGCCTCGACGTCGTGCCCGTTGGCCAAGGCTGGGTTTCGCAGGATCAGCCGCTGACGGCGATCACCCGACTCGTGCGATCGCGTCGGCTCAGCTTCGGCCAACACCCCGTGATGCGGTGGAACTTTCAGAACGCGGTTGTGAAAGCCAACGGCGAGAACGGGAACCTGAGCCTGAGCAAGCGGCTCAGCCGGGCGAAGGTCGACGGCGTGGCGGCCCTCGTCTGCGCCGTCTACTGCTGGCTCGCCGCCGAGGGCACGCCCGACCCGGACGCCGCGAACTACTACGCGACGATGGAGAAGCCCGAGCTGATCACGCTCGACTGGTAAGCCATGCGTCACGCCGTCTCGACCATCTTCCGCGCCATTGCCGACGTCGTCGCCCCCGCCGAGCAGCGGTCGGCGATGGTGAAGCCGAGCGGCCTATTCCTCGACAGCAACAGCACGGACGCGGGCGTTCACGTCACGCCGGACGTGGCGTTGACGCATTCGGCGGTCTGGGCGTGCGTGACCGCCATCAGCGAGGCGTTCGCAACGCTGCCGGTCCACGTGAAGAAGCAGAAGGACGGCACCAAGGCGGGCGACCACACCGTTCACCGGCTGCTACACGAGCAGCCGAACGACTTCATGTCGCCGGCCGTGTTCCGCACCGCGATGATGACGAACGCGCTGCTGTGGGGCCGCGCGATCGCCTACATCGACCGCGACGCCGCCGGCCGCCCGGTTGGCCTCTACCCAGTGCCGTCCTGCGACGTGCGGGCCGAGCGCAAGGGCGGCCTGCTTGCCTACCACGTCCGCCAGAACGCGGTGAAGTGGACGCAGCTGCGGCCCGACGAAGTGTTCGATCTCCTGTGGATGAGCGGCGACGGCGTGAACCCGCTGGGGCCGATTCAGAACGCCCGCCACACGATCGGCCTCAGTATCGCGCTCACCCGCTACGCGGCGAAGTTCTTCAGCAACGGCGGCCACCTTGGGGGCATCATCAACACCGGGAGCATGCCCGCCGATGCCGCGAAGGAGTTCCTCGCCAGTTGGCGGGCCAAGTACACGGGCGTGGCCAACAGCTTCAAGCTCGCCGCGCTCCCGGCCGGCATGAGCTACGAGGCGATCGGCAGCGACCCGGAGAAGGGCCAGCTCACGGACGTGCGGGCCTCGCAGGTGATCGAGGTTTGCCGCATCTTCCGCGTCCCGCCCCACAAGGTTCACGAGTTGGGGCGGGCGACATGGAGCAACATCGAGCACGCGGCTATTCAGTGGGTGCAGGACACGCTGCTCCCGTGGGCCGTGCGGTGGGAGCAGGAGGCCGATCGAAAGCTGCTGCTCGAACGCGAGCGCCGCCGGCTGGAAGTGAAGTTTAACCTCGACGCGCTTCTAAGGGCCGACACGGCCACCCGCTACGCCGCGCACCGGACCGGCATCGAGAGCGGCATCCTGACCCAGAACGAGGCCCGACGTGCTGAAAACCTTCCACCGCTGCCTGGCGGCGATGTGCTCCTTCGTCCGGCCAACACGATGCCGAGCGACGGCCAGCCGTCCGCCGATTCCCAAAAACCTGACCCCGATCCCGAGCCCGCCGCCGATCCGGCTGGAGATACGAATGAGCGAAACGAGCAGCCCGAAGAGCCCGAGCGCCGCGACAGCGCCGAGCAGCCAGACCCTGCCGACGAGCCCGGTGATGACGCGCCCGACGAGCCCGATGCCTGAGCGTCGCGATTTGAGCATCTACGCGGCCGACGCGCCCGAGGTCCGCGCCGACGAGGCCGGCCACGTGCTCAGCGGCTACGCCGCGATCTTCAACCGGATGTCCGCCGACCTGGGCGGGTTCCGCGAGATCATCAAGTCCGGCGCATTCGCCGACAGCCTGAGCGACGGCCGCGACGTGCGGGCGCTCGTCGATCACGACCCGGCGAAGATTCTGGGCCGCACCAGCGCCGGAACCCTGCGCCTGCGCGAGGACGGCGTCGGACTCGCCGACGAGGTGGACGTTCCCGACACGACCTACGCCCGCGATCTGCTCGCCAGCGTCCGCCGCAAAGACATCCGCGGCCAGAGCTTCGGCTTCCGCGTGCTCGAGGACGAGTGGGCCTACGACGGCGACGACGTGCTGATCCGCACGCTCATCAAGGTGAGCCTGCTCGAGGTGACTTTCACCAGCATCCCCGCATACGGCGACACGACCGCCGCCGCGCGTCACGAGATCCTCGTGCCTGACGAGGTGCGAGCGACGGCCGAGCGCCACATCGCCGACCACCGCCGCGTGCCCCGCCGCGAGCGGGCCGAGCGGCTTCTGCAGATCGCCGCCGTCGCCTGACGCCGCGAGAACGCATCGACAGCAACCCAATCCCCGCGCAGCGGTCGCGAAAAGCGACGCGCCAAGCTGCAGCTGCGCAACCCTCAACAGACTGGAAGACACGACATGAGCTGGCAGACCATCAAGAAGCTGAAGGAAGACCGCGGCGAGATCGTCACGGAGATGCGGGGCCTCCTGAAGAAGGCCGAGGACGAGACGCGCGACCTCACGGCCGACGAGGACGGGAAGTTCAACGAGATGAACACCCGCGCCGAGGAGCTGAAAACCAAAATCGACCGTGAGGAGAAGCTGTACGCGCTGGAGTCCGACGGGGGCAGCCCCGAGGGCGAGAAGCGCGCGGCGACGCCTGGGCGCGGAAACGTCAAGCCCGCCGACGGCACCCTGAACGGGGAGCAGGACGACGAAAAGCGGTCCAACGCCGCGTTCACCTCCTACCTGCGCGGCAGCGTGACGGCCGAACAACGCGACCTGCTCGTGCCCGGCACGGGTGGCAACGGCGAAAGCCGCGCCGCCCTCAGCAGCGCGAGCATGGGCGTGGTTGGCCCGAACCACTTCCACGACCAGATCATCGACGAGATGCGCAACTGGACCGGCGTCCGCCAGGCCGGGGCGTTCATCCTCGAGAGCGACGACGGCCGCGAGGTGGTGATCCCCACCGGCGACGACACGGGCCAGGAGGCCGTGATCCGCGACGAGAACGAGGAGGAGACCCGCAAGGTTCCGCCGACGCTGGGGAACGTGAAGCTGGGCGCGTACACGTACAGCACGAACATCATCCTTGTCCCCCGCGAGCTGCTTCAGGACGCCGGGTTCGACATCGAGGGCTACCTGCGGAAGAAGATCGCCGAGCAGATCGGCGTCAAGCTCAACAAGGATACGACCACGGGCACCGGTAACGACGAGCCCCGCGGGTTCGCGGTCGCCGGCGGCGTCGGTGCGACCGCGGCCGCGACGAACGCCATCTCGTACGAGAATCTGCTCGACCTCGTGCACAGCGTCCCCGCGCCCTACCGGCAGAACCGCTCCAAGATCGGCTTCCAGTTCAGCGACGTGACGCTCGCCGGGATCCGCAAGCTCAAGGGCGGCGACGGGGCCTACCTGTGGGCGCCCGGCCGCGCCGGTGAGCCCGACCAGGTGCTCGGCTATCCCTACACGGTGAACGACGCCATGGCCGACGCCGGCGATGGTGCGGGTTCGATCGTCGCCGCCTTCGGTGACTGGTCCTATTACTGGCTGCGCGACGTGGGCCAGATCGAGGTGCTGCGCCTCGAGGAGCGCTACGCCGAGTTCCGCCAGGTCGGCTTCTACGGCTACAGCCGCCACGACGGCGACCTCACCAGCAGCAGCGCAGTGAAGGTTCTCAAGACCGCCGCGGCGTAATCACCGGTTCCCACGGGTGCCGGCGCGGTCGTGGTGCCCACGCCGGCGAAGGGCGGGGCGGGGTCGGATAGCGGTTGTGGTTCCTGCCGCCGACGGCACCGCCCCACTTTAATTCAAAAGACTGGAGACGCCGTGAAGGTTCGAATCTTGACCTGCATGGTCGGCCGCCGCTTCGTCCGCAATCGCGGCGACGTGGTCGACCTCCCCGACGCCGAGGCCGAGCGCCTCATCGCCTCCCGCTTCGCCGAGCCCACCGAGCCCGAACCCGTGAGCCCGCCACCGCCGCCGCCAGCCGCGCCGACCGGCCGCCATCCGCTCACGGTCGAGCAGGTGAACGGCCTCGCCAACGTCAGCGACGGGGAGGCCGCGGCGTACGCGGATCTGCTCGAGCGGATCGGTGGCCGCGACCCGACCGATTCGGAGCTGACGGACATCCGGGGCATCGGGCCCGGCACGCTGAGGGCGTACCGCGCCAAGCAGGCCCAGCTCGCCGGCGCCGCCGCCGTGCAAGGCGACCCGACGCCGCCGAAGGAGCAGGCGATCGACCCGAACGCCATCGCCCCCGAGACCACCGACGACCCGCAGGCGTAGCCCATGGCCAGCCAGACCATCACCTTTGAGCACCGCGTGAACGGCGTCCTCGTCGACGCCGACAACGTGGTGTTGCGCGACGCCGAGGGCGCGTTCGGGGTCCGACGCGAGGACACGGGCGAGGTCGTCGTCGCCGCGAACACCGAGATGACGCGCACCAGCAGCGTTGCCGGGCGCTACACGCACACGTTCGCCGAGCCCGCCCCCGGCCTGTCGTACACCGCCGTCATCGAGTGGACGCACGACGGTGACACCGAGCGGGAGACGCGCCGCCTCGCGCAGCCGGTGCTCAACTACGCGAACCTCGCGCAGATCCTCGAACCGCGACGGCAGGCCGAGTTCCAGCGGGACATCGACAGCGACGAGGCCGCTCAAAACCTCGCGATCGCGTGCGAGTGGGTGGAGCGCGAGACGAATCAGGCCGTGCCGCTGTCGCGCCGGACGCTGACGCTCGACGCGTGGCCCGCCGGCGACCTGAAGCTCTGGCCCGTGCCGCTCGCCAGCGTCGAGGACGTGGCGTACGACGATGCCGACGGCGTGGAGCAGACGCTTCCCGCGTCGTCGTTCCAGGTGCTTCGCCACCGCCGGCCGGGCGTCATCCGCCTGAAGCCCGGCGTGGACCGCCCGCAGCTCGCCGACACGCCAGGCAGCGTCCGCATCGCCTACACCGTCGGCCACGCAGACGTCGGCCAAGCGCCCGCCACGCTGCTCGCCGCGGTCCGCATCCTCGCCAGCCACCTCTACGAGGAGCGGGAAATCGTGTCGCCGACGCAGCTGCACGAGGTCCCGATGGGCGTCCGCCGCCTGCTCGACCTGAACCGGTTTGTCCGGCTGGAGGGCGAGTGATGCGAGCCGGGCGCATGCGGTACAGGTTCGACGTCTACGCGCCCACCGGCCAGGTCACGCCGATGGGCGACGAGGTGCCCCCGGAGTCGCACGACCAAACGAGCGCCAGCTTCGCGTGCGACGTGAAGGAGCTCAATACGGTGGAGGGCAATCTCGACGGCCGCTTCGTCAGCCAGCGCGTCTTCGAGCTCACGGCCCGGACGCACGAGGTCGATGGCCATGCCCGCGGCCGACTGCACTTCGGCGAGGAATCGTTCGACGCGAGCGTGGTGTCCGTGCAGCAGCTCCCCCGCCAGGGGATGACGAAGGTGGTGATTGCGGCCCGTGGCTAGACGCAACCGCCTCAGCCTCGACATCGACGGCCTGCCGGGCCTGATCGGCCAGCTCGCGCAGTTCAAGAGCAAGAGCACGGCCAAGCGGCTCATGCGCGGCGGCATGGGCAAGGCCGCGCAGGCGCTCGTCCAGGCCGCCCGGCGTGAGACGCCGACGGAGACGGGCCTGCTCAAGAAGGCGATGACCAAGCGCGTCAAGAGCCGCGGCATGGGCATGACCGCCACCGTCGGTGCTGACGCCAGCAAGGTCGGCGAGGGGCCCGACGGCCGCCGCCGCGTGCCGGCGAACTACATCCACCTCGTGGAGTACGGCCACCTCGATGCCGACACCGGCCGGGCCATCCCAGGCGCGAGGATGATCGAGAAGACGCGCGAGCGAGAAGCGCCCAAGGTCGCCGAGGTGTTCGTCGAGGACGTCGGCCGTCGCGTCGTGAAGGAGCTCGCGAAGGGCAAGAGCGGGAGGAAGCGATGAGCGCGTCGCTTGTCCTGTTCGAGGCAGCCCTGCGGCAACTGCTGCTGAGCAGCGAGGCCGTGACCGCCATCACCCCCACGATCCTGCCGCTCGTGGGCGAGGGCATCCGCCCGCCCTGCATCCTGTACGAGGTGCGGTCGGCCGACGACAACTTCACCCGCGACGGGTACAGCGGCCTCTTCGAGCGTGGCGTCACGATCAACTGCATCGGCACGCACCCGTACCAGGCCGTGCAGCTCGCCGAGGCCGTCAAGGCCGCCCTGCCCCTCTGGACCGCCGGCACGGTCAGCGGCGTGGCGTTCCACCTGATCCAACGCGACGGCGAGCGCGACTACCTCGCCAGCGAGAAGGGCACGGCCTACCCGGTCGGCCGCCAGCTCGACCTCACCATCAAGTTCTCCACCCCCACCACCCCCACCACCACCGAGGCACAGCCATGATCTTCGACCCCGCAGCCAGCACCATCACGTTCACCCCCGAGGGCGGCGGCGCTGCCGTCACGTTCGCCGGCCTGAAGGACATCGACCTTCCCGGCCCGGAGGTCGACGACCTCGACGGCACCACCCGCAGCGACCTGGGAGCAAGCGCGCAGAAGGCCCGCACGTTCAAGCCGGGCATCCGCGACAACGGCGAGTTCAGCTTCCAGTCCCAGCCCAGCGCCCTCGCCGACATCACCAACGTCAGCGCCAACGTCGGCAAGGCCGGGGCGTGGGAGATCAACTACAGCGGCGTGGCCGTGATCAGCTTCGACGGCTACATCAAGAGCTACGAACAGCCCGACGCGATGGAGGAGCAGAGCGTGATCGACGTGACCGTGAAGGTCAGCGGCGACGTGAGCATCGCAGCCCCTTTGTAGCCGAGGGCGGCGGTCTAGCTGAGGGGTGGGCGCTGCCCCGCGGCTACCTCGTCTGATCGCGATTGCCCCCCCAACCCGCATCCTCTTCACCCCGATTCTTGACCGCACCGCACATGTTCAAGCGCAACGAGAAGACCATCACCGTCAACGGCGAGAAGGCCGTCGCCCGCGAGGCGACCTACGCCGGCATGCTCAAGATCAAGGCCGCCCAGGCCAAGGGGGGCGACGCCATCGTCGGCCCGCTGCTTTACGAGTGCATCTACACCACCAATGGCGAGCGGGCCTTCGCCTCGCCCGAGGCCACGGCCGAGCTGGGCATCACCGCGCTCGAGCAGCTCGTCGACGCCGCGTCGGAGGTCTGCGGCATGACGACCGCGGGAAAGTCCAACCAGGCGGCAACGCCGAAGCCCAAGCGGACCAGAACCTCTCGCCGCAAGACCGGCTGATCCTTCGGCTCGCGTGGCACTTCGGCGAGGCCGACCCGGACGCCTTCGCCGCCAGCGTTCCCGCCCGCGTGGTGGAGCGGTGGGCCGCCTACCTCGCCATCGAGCCCGACGTCGGCACCCGCCTTGACGTGATGCTGGCCACCGTCGCCGCCAGCAACCTGTGGCCCCACCAGAAAAAGGGCAGGAAGACCAAACCCCGCGACCTGATGCCCCGGTGGGGCCGGACGCGCCGCGGCCGCAGCGGCGGGATGCACCTGCTCGCGTGGGCCACGAGCCAGGGCGCGACGGTCGACCCGAAGCTCGCCGAGAAGTTGATGCAGTAGCCCGACCCCGCCACCACCGCACGCCGCCATGCCCAAGACGATCGCTAATCCTCAGGTCCGCTTCGGCGGGTCGATGGGCGGCCTCATGGGCCAGATCGACCGCCTGCAGGGCAAGCTCGGCACCTTCGCGAGCAAAACCGCCGGCTGGGGAACGCGGTTCGCCAAGCTGGGCCTGAAGATCGCCGGCATCGGCACCGCCCTCGTGGGCGCGGCCGCCGGCGCCGGGCTGGGCGTGCTCGTGAGCCAGCAGCTCGACGCGATCGACGCCAGCGCCAAGCTCGCCGACCGGCTGGGCCTCACCGCCGGGGCGCTGGAGGGCCTGAAGCACGCCGCCGGGCTCGCCGGGGCGTCGGGCGAGACGCTCGCCAAGGGCATCGAGAAGATGTTGCAGAGCGTTGGCCAGGCCGCCACCAAGGGCGGGCCCGCCGCCGACGCCATCGCGGAGCTGGGGCTGAGCCTCGACGCCGTGAGCCGCATGAGCGTCGAGGAGCAGTTCAAGACGATCGGCGGGGCCATCGGCGCGATTGAGGACCCGGCTCGCCGCGCGTACCTCACGACGCAGCTCTTCGGCCGCAGCGGCCAGCAGCTCGGCAACCTGTTCATGGGCGGGGCCGCGGGCATCGAGGCCGCCGTCGCCGAGGCCGACAAGCTGGGCCTCGCCTTCGGCCGCGCCGACGCCGCGAAGGTGGAGGCCGCCAACGACGCCTTCGCCCGCATGAAGGCGACCGTGACCGGCGTGGTCCGCCAGATCACCGTGGCCGTCGCCCCGGCGCTGCAGGCCGCCGCCGACATGGCCACGCGGTTCGGCGCCCGCGTGGTCGCCGCCGCCCGCGTCATCGTGCCCCGCATCGTCGCGATCGCGTCGGCGCTGTTTGACCGCGTGACGGGCGTGGTGGGGGCCATCGCCGCGTTCGTGACGCCCGTCCTGCAGCGGGTGTGGACGTTCGTCACCACGCGACTCGCCGCCGTGGTGCGTGGCGTGACGGCCCGCCTCTTCGCGACCTACGAGATCATCCGCAGCGTGATGCAGGCCGTGCTCGGCATCGTCACGGGCCTGTGGGATGCCACGCTGGGCGTGTGGCTCGGCAGCGTCGCCGAGCTGACGGCCAGCACCCAGGGCGGCTCCAACAAAATCGGCGACGCCTTCGCGTGGATCGCCGACGCCGCCGGGTGGCTGCTCGACAAGGTCACGCTCGCCATGCGGGCGGTCGCCTTCGGCGTCGACAACGCCGCGGCGGTGTTCGACCTCGCCGGCACCGCCATCGCCCACAGCGTCGTGAAGGCCGGGAACCAGGTGGAGCACGTCTTCACCGAGACCATCCCAAGCGTGCTGGCGTGGCTGGCGGGCAACTGGCGCGACGTGCTCCACGACGTGGCGAGCTTCACCGCCACGGTGTTCGGCAAC
>CBDCBA010000001.1:0-63754 GCA_965214125.1 Tepidisphaeraceae bacterium | reverse complement strand
GCCTCCGCCGCCCGCTGGAGCTTCTCCAGCGCGGCGTCATCGACGTGCGCGGGCAGCGCGAAGCGCAGGTCGAGGCGGCCGATGCGGCGCTTGGGGTCGGCGACCATGTGCTTGTCCGTCTCGACGCGCGTCCCCTCAAGGCTCAGCCCGTCGCGATTGGCGACGATGCCCATGATCGTGAGCATGCACGTCGCCACGGCGACGCCGACCAGGTCGGTTGGGCTGAAGCTCGATCCGTCGCCGTTGTTGTCGACCGGGGCGGCGGTTCGCAGGGAGACGCCGCTGTCGGGGTGGGTGGCAACGACCTTCAGGTCGCCCTCGTAGACGGCGGTCGTGGTGACGTGGGCCATGCGGCGATGGTAAGGGCCCGCCGGCCGCGGCGCGTTATGGGACGCTGCCCCAATGGGCCGTTTCGCTCGCCTTGGGCCGATATCGATGGCATTGTCGCTTGGCGCAGCCCGGTTCACGCATGGGAATCGGCGTGTTGCGGGGGCCGCGGGTTCGTCCCGCGGCCCCCGTTCGTTTACCGTCCGCCGCCCGTGCCACCTTTGGACCCGAAGCCGCCCGTTCGCCTGTCGATCGTCCTGCCGGCTCACAACGAGCAGGAGGTGCTGCCGCAGACACACGCACGCCTCACCGCCTGCGCCGATGCCTGGGCGGTGGACGGCGTTGAGGCGACGTTCCTCTTCGTCGACGACGGCAGCCGCGACGGCACGGCGGCCCTGCTCGACGACCTTGCCGCCCGCGACCCGCGCACGATTGCGGTCCACCTGACCCGCAACTTCGGCCACCAGGCCGCCATCACCGCCGGCCTGGAACTCGCCACGGGCCACGTCGTGGCCGTCATGGACGCCGATTTGCAGGACCCGCCCGAGGTGCTGCCACGCTTTCTGGAGCGATGGCGCGAGGGGAACCAGGTGGTGTACGCCGTGCGTCAGAAGCGCAAGGAGGGGCCGCTCAAGCGGGCGGCCTACTGGGCGTTTTACCGGCTGCTCGCGGCGACGAGCGACGTGTCGATCCCGCTCGACGCCGGCGACTTCTGCCTGATGGACCGCCACGCCGTCGATTTGCTCAACCGCCTGCCGGAACGCCAGCGCTTTGTGCGCGGCCTGCGCACGTGGGTGGGGCTCAAGCAGGTCGGCGTGCCCTACGAACGCGATGCCCGGGCGGCCGGCGAGCCGCAGTACACCTTCGGCAAGCTCCTCGCGCTGGCGGCGGACGGGCTCATCAGCTTCAGCGGGGCGCCGCTGCGCCTGGTCACGCGGCTGGGACTCTGCTGCGCGGCGCTGTCGGTGCTGTTCCTGCTGTGGGTGCTTGTCGACGGGCTCTTCCGCATCACGAGCTTCAACCGAGGCTGGCCGAGCCTGGCGGCGCTGGTCACGCTGCTGGGCAGCGTGCAACTGGTGAGCCTGGGGATCATCGGCGAGTACCTCAGCCGCATCTTCTTGGAGGTCAAGGGCAGGCCGACCTACCTGATCGCCCGCGTCGAAGGACGGGAGCAAGCGTCGGTCGAGGCGGCGGTCAAGCCGAGCCCCGCCCGTGCCGATGTGGACGCAGAGGGCGCCGATCCCTCGGCGCCCACATGAGCACCGATCCAGACCACAATCGCTCGCTGGGCTTCGACGAATCAGAGCTGGAGCTGAGCGGGATCGACCGCCGCCAAATCCTGGGCCTGCCGACGATCGTCTTGGCCCTGAGCTGCTGCGGCCTCGCGGCGCGGCTGGGGGCCATCCTGCTGCTCTGGCCATCGAATCGAGCGTTTGAACACGCCCTGACGGCGCCGTTCCTTGCCGAGTTGCTAGCGTCGACGGCGCTGGTTCCGGCCTCCTACCTGCTGTCGCGTTGGGCGACCGAGGCCGCGGGCGACGTCGTCTCCCACGCCGCGGGCGTGGCGGCGGCGGGATTTGTTGCGTACTGGCCGGGTCTGGTCGTCGCGCCGGCCTTGGAGCAGTCGAGCGTCGCCGCGCTGGCGACGCTCTCGCTCGTCGCCACGCTCACGGCCCTGCAACGCTGCGACCGCGCCGTTCACGCGCTGCTGCTGGCGGTGCTGGCGTGCGTGGCGGCCACGATCCTGATCCTCCTGATCCCGCTCACGGCCGTTGCGGCGATCCCGTTGTCGCTCGCGGTGCTGCTGAGCGGGCGGGCCCCCGTGCTGGCGCGGGCTGTGGCGGCCCTGCTGCTCGCGGGCGGATCGGCGGCGGCGTACGGCGTTCACGCGCTCCCGCAGATGCACGTCGCTTGGCCGCTCCCCGAACTTCGCTCCTCGCTCGCTCACCTTCGCGCTGGCGTCACGGCCGACGCGCAACTGCTGGCAACGCTGCCGAGCGTGCTGCTCGAGCAGTACCACGGCGCGACCCTCCCCGCCCGCGGCGCGGCGGCCTTCATCGCGATGGCCACCCTGTTCGCGGTCGGCGCGGCGGTACGGCGCGGGTGGACGTGCTCGTCGGCCGCGCTCGCCCTCGTGGCGATGCTGTGGGTGGCCGCTGTTGCCCGGAGCGGCGCGGCGTTTTCGGCAGCGACGGCACTGGCGTTGATCTGCATCGGCTGGCTGGTCGCGGCGGCGCACGCGCGGCGTCGGGCGGCGTTGGTGCGCTCGCCGCTGGTCCGCACGTACCTGGCGCGGCGACTCAGCAATGACGGGAGCGCCCCCGCATAGCCCGCGTTTAGGCGTCAGTATCGCGTGCCCGAACAGGCGATGGGGCGCGGGCAGAATCAGGTCTAGGGCCCGCGGCCGCGACCCCTTAGACTCTACTGCGACACCCCCCGCCCCCCCCGCCAGCGCGTCCGTGTTGGGCCCAGAAACTCCCGCCGTGTCGATGTCCTCGCTTAGTTCCCATTCCGCGCCAGCGCTCGCCGCCGAGCCCGTTGGCATCCGCCGGCTGACTGCCGCCCGCACGGCTGCGCCGGCGCCGGTGATCCCGGCGGTTCCCGGCGTCCGGATGGCGGGCGTGACGCTCCACGCGCTCACGCCCGACCGCGCGGCCGAGCTCGTGATGGCCAGCCTTGCCCGGCTGCGCGGCGGCGTGCTGTTGACGGTCAACCTCGACCAGCTCCACCTGGCGCGAACCGACGTGGTCCACCACGCCAACGTGGACGAGGCGGATTTGGTCCTGCCATCGGGCCGCCCCCTGCTGTGGGCCAGCCGCCTGCGCGGCCTGACGCTGCCGGCGGCTGCGGCGGGTGGTGGGCTGACCCACGCCATCGCCCGCGAAGCCGTCCAGCATGGCCGCAGCGTCTTTCTGCTCGGCGGCACGCGCGGCGCCGCGCGGCTGACGGCCGAAAAGCTGCTGAACGAGTGGCCCTACCTACGCATCGCCGGCACCCACGAACTCGGCACGCACGCCACCGATGATCCCTCACGCCTAGCCCGCGCGGTCGACGCGCTGCGCGAGGGCAAGCCCGACGTGGTCCTGATCGCCGCCCCGAGCCCGGAGCAGGAACGGCTCATCAAGCAATTGCGCAGCGACCTACCCTTCGCCTGGTGGATCGGCGTGGGCGACGGGCTGGCCGAGTTCATCGGCGACGTGCCCGTGGCGCCGCGCTTGGCCGGCGCGATTGGCATGGGCTGGCTGTGGCGGCTTGCGGGCGACCCGCGCGGGTTGTTCCGCCGCTACGTGACGGTCGGCCTGCCGTTCGCCGGGTGGCTTTGGGCCGGTTCGGCGGTGCGCGGGGTACAGCATTTGGTGCGTGGCTCGCCGGTCTTCACCGATCTGCCGCAGGGTCGCTGGGCCAACGGAACGCAGTGGGCCGACCGCCCGCTCGACGTTGCGGCGCGGCTGGCGGGCGGGGTGAACCAGGAGGCCGTCGAGCGGGCCGGCAGCAACGAGGCTTCGACGCGCCCGGCCCCGGCGGCGCGGCACTCGCCGGCCAAGGGACCCGTTCGGCGGCGGGACGAGGCGGAGGACGCCCAGGCGGAGTCGAGCGAGCCGACCGTCGATGCGGCCCAGCTCCGCGACGTGCTCGCGGGCCTGCGCGGCCTGGTGCTGCTGGGCGGGCGGACGCGGTCGAGCCCGTTTCGCACGGCAATCGACCGGCCGTTGCTCGAGTTGCCCGTCCTGCGTGATGGCGGCGATCGTCCCGAGGCGCGTACGGGCGGGCCGGTGGAGCGCCTGATCGACCTGTGGCTCCGCTGGGGCCAGGCCGCGGCCGACACGGGCGGGCTCGAGTGGCTGCCGACGCGTGTGATCGTCAACGACGAAAGCGACGCCCCAGCCCCGATCGCGCCCGAAGGCGTGGTTCGCCGGCCCGAAGGCGCCTTCACCGTCGGGCGCGACCGCAGCGATCACCGCGGCACCGGCGGCCTGCTGCACGACCTCGCCGCCGACTACGACGACGATGACCTGCTGCTCGTCGCCAGCGCGCACCAGGTGCTGCTCGAGCCACTGGACGTTCTCGCCGCCGCCCTGGCGCGACGGTTCGCCCGCGGGGCCGACGTGGCCATTGTCTCGCACGACGACGGCACGCCCGCCGGCCTGATGCTCGTGCGGTGCCGGGCGCTGCGCGGCATCAACGGCGTGGGCTACATCGACATGAAGGAGCAGGCGCTGCCCGCCATCGCCAAGCAGCACGACGTGCGCGTGGTCCGCACGCGCCGGCCCACCGGCCTACCCGTCCGGAACGCGGCCCAGTACGTCGCCGCGTTGGCGGCGCTGCACCGCGTGCGCAAGGACAGTCGCGATCGTCGCGGTGCCGCCGCGCCGCCCGCGGGCGCGTTCGGCGAGGGAATCGATGACCGCTTCGTGCTGGTCGAGCGCGGCGCAAGCGTGGACGAGTCGGCCTTCCTGCACGACGCGGTCGTCCTCGCCGGCGGGCGCGTCGAGGCGGAGTCGGCGACGGTCCGGTCGGTGGTCGTTCCCGGCGGCACGGTCAAGCGCGGCGGGCGGGCCGTCGATACGGTGGTGGGGTCCACTTTGGCGGGGTGACTCCTTCGGCCACGCACCCGGCCCCTTCCGCGGACTCCATTCCTCCCGCGGACCCGGTCCCACCAACGCACACTGCATTGCCGCCCGTCGTGACTCAAGCTCCCGCCACCGCCCCGCCCGACGCCGCCCCGACGGTGGACGGCGAGCGTGGCGCCGGCGAGGCGAGGCGGGTTTGGCCCGAGGGGCACGTTCCCCGCCAGTTCGCCGCCCCGCCGCCGGCTGCGTGGGATCGCCGGGCGCCGCGGCTTCGGCCGACCCGCGCGATCATCGCCGTGGGCGCCGCGTCGCTCGCGGGCGTGCTGTGCTGGTACGCCTGGGCGGACGCCTGGGCACTGGTTTACTTGGGCGGTCCCAACGGCCACGTGATGCTCGCGCCGTTCGTGGTCGCGACGCTCGTGTGGGTCCGCCGGGCGCGGATGCCGTTCCTGCGCGTCTCGGGCCAGTGGCTCGGGCTGGGCATTATGGCGATTGGCACGCTCTTCCTGCGGTACGGCGAGTTCGTTTACTTCGAAAGCCTGTTCCACCTGGGGGCGCTGCTCGTTTCGATCGGCGCCTTTGCCGCGATCTGCGGGCGCGGCGTGCTGCTGCGCTTCCTGCCGGCGGCGTTGGCGTTGCTGTTCCTGATCCCCGTGCCGGGCCGCGTGCGCAACTGGATCGAGCCGCCGCTGCGGGAGGCGACGCAGACGCTCGTCGCCGGCTCGATCAACCTGCTGGGCGGGACGGCCGAGGTCGAGCGGTACGGGCCGGGCCCGGAGGACGATCGCATCCACGTCGAGCGCGAGGCGTCCGATGCCGCCGGCCCGTTCGGGCGGTCGTGGCAGGCGGTGCCGACGGAGTGGACCTGCAACGGCACGCCGATGGCGCTGGGGCTGTTCCTCGTCACGTACGGCTTTGTCTTTGCCTACCCGATACGCAACCGGTATCGGGCGCTGATCCTGCTGCTGAGCCCGATCGTGACGCTGCTGTACAACGTCGCGCGGTCGCTGCCGATCGTCTGGGGCTACGGCGCGGCCGGGCCGGGCGAGGGCGACTGGGCGCGGCGGCTCGCGGAGTTCATGATGGCCTACGGCGGGTGGCTGATGCTGCCGGTCGCCTTCGTCCTGCTGCTGGGCGTCCTGCAGCTCCTCAAGTGGTTCGACCTGCGCGTCGAACGCTACCGCCTGGCCGCCTGAAGGCCGCGCGCGCACGAACGAGTCCCGCCACGCCTGCATCCCCATGGTCGTCGCCTCCCCCGAGTTCGCCCAAGCCGTCACGCGCAGCGCCGAGCCGCTGCTGCACACGGTGTTCGGGCTCGACCCGATCCAACTGCACGCCCGCTACTGGGCGAGCCTGGGCGTGCAGGTCGTGCGCGTCGGCGAGCCGAGCGAGGTTGTCCACCACGCCGAGCTCTACCTGCTGCTCGACCCGCGCAGCCTGCCGATGTTCCGCCTGGGCGACCTGAACGAAGCGCTGAACTGGGTCGCGCCCACGGTCCTGACCCTGCGCCTGCGCGACACGCGCGAGCGCGGCTACCGCGAGCGGGCGATCACCGCCGACGCCCACGCGGGCGACGATCGCTTTGTCCGCTACCACCGCGTCTACGACGCCGCCGACGAACGCCTGGGCCGCGCCGCGCTCACCCCCGACCGCGAGATGGCCGAGCTCTGGCAGCAGGCCAACGACCCGATCCACGGGTGGAAGCGGCTGCGCAAGTTCGTGCCGCGCCAGGAGCGTGCCGTCCGCAGCGTCGACGCCCAAGTCTTCGAGCGTACTAGCGATGACGACGTCGCCCGGATGGTCGAGCGCCTCGTCGAAACTTGGCGCCGCCCGCACGCGACGATCGCCCGCGCGGTACCCGCCGACAGCAACCGCGTCCAGGCGCACGGCGAGGCGTGGGTCGACCCTGCCGCCGACGCGGGCGACGCTCGATTTGTCGGGCGCGTCTGGGTCGGTGCCGGCCGCACGCTGCCCGAGGGCGGCACGGTCGTGGGCCCGGCGGTGCTGTGGGACGATCCCGCCCTGCGACCGGCAGCGAAGGACGTGGGGGAGATCATCTGGCCGGGGCTTCGCTCGGAGGAGCACGAGTTCGAGGGCCGCCCCGACGAAGTCCAGGAGGATCGACGCAAGAAGGCGCGGGTTCGCCTGCGCGACCGGCTCGACGCCGTTGCCAAGCGGACGTTCGACATCGCCTTCGCGCTGACCGCCGGCGTGCTTGTGCTGCCAATCGTGCCGTTCATCCTCTTCGCGATTTGGTACGAGGATGGCCGGCCGTTCCTGTTCGGTCACACCCGGCAAAGCAAGGGCGGGCGGCCGTTCAAGTGCTGGAAGTTCCGCTCGATGCGCAACGATGCCGAGGAAATGAAGCTGCGTCTCATCGCCGAGGGCAAGAACGAGGCCGACGGCGGGCAGTTCTTCATGGAGGACGACCCGCGCATCACGCGTATCGGTCAACTGCTGCGCAAGACCAACCTCGATGAGCTGCCGCAGTTTTGGAACGTGCTCGTGGGGGACATGAGCGTGGTCGGGCCCCGCCCGAGCCCGGACAAGGAGAACCAGTACAACCCCGCGTGGCGTGAGCTGCGATTGAGCGTCCGCCCCGGCATCACCGGCCTGTGGCAAATCCGCCGGACCCGCGCCGAGGGAACGGACTTTCAGGAGTGGATTCGCTACGACTCCGAGTACGTGGAGACGCGCTCGTTCTTCGGCGACATCGGCATCATCTGGCAGACGGTGACGATGATCCTCCGCAAGCTCTCGCGGTCGTAGCCCGTTGCGGCGACCTCTTGGTCGCGCCGCTGACGCCGCCGAACACGCGGCTTATCATCCACCCGGCCCGAGGTTCGCCTCGCGCGCCGCACCTTCTAGAACGCCAAGCCGTCGCGCGAACCAGACCCGCCCGACGCCCCCGGCTTCGCCACCCGCGCGCACCATGCAGCATCATTCGCCCGTTGTGTCGGACGCCGATCCCGAGCCCGAGTCTCCGCGGCCGCCGACGCTCGTCGACGTGGCCAACGGCGCCAACGCCGAGTACCTCGCGGGCCTCTACGACCAGTACCTGGGCGACCCCCGAAGCGTCGACGCGAGCTGGCAGGCGTTCTTCGCCGGCTTCGCCCTCGCCAGCGGGGGCGGCGGGATCAACGCGACCGACGCGCCCACGGTCGCCTCGCAGGACACGGACGACCTCGGCGGCGGCGTGCCCACGACCCTGCCGGGCCACCTCCGCGGCGATGCCCTCATGGGCGACGAGATCCACGGCCGCACCGTGCTCGAAACGGTCGGCGTCTTCGACCTCGTGCACACCTTCCGCGAGTTCGGGCACTTCGAGGCGACGCTCAACCCGCTCGCGCCCGCGCTCGGCACGACGCCGGCACGCCACCCGATGCTCTCGCTGGACAACTTCGGTCTCGGCGACCAGGACGCCGACCTGCGCGTCGGCGACGGCGGGTTCCGCGGCGAGGTCGACGGCACGCTGGGCGACCTTGTCGAGAAGCTTCGCACCACCTACTGCGGCAGCATCGGCATTGAGTTCACCGGCATCGCCGACAAGGAGCAACGCCGCTGGCTCCAGGAGCAGATGGAGCCGATCCTCAACCGGCCCCGGCTCAGCGACGAGCAGAAGCGACACATCCTCCGCCAGCTCGTCGCCGCCGAAGAGTTCGAGCAGTACCTCGGCCGCGTCTTCGTCGGCTCCAAGCGCTTCAGCCTCGAGGGGGGCGAGTCGCTCGTGCCGCTGCTGAACACGATCATCGAGAGCGCCGCCGACCTCGGCGGCGAGCAGGTCATCTGCGCCATGGCCCACCGCGGGCGGCTCAACGTGCTGGCGCACGTGCTGGAAAAGCCCTACGAAACGCTGATCGCCGAGTTTGCCGGCACCATCCCGAGCGACGAGGAAGTCTACGGCGACGGCGACGTGAAGTACCACCTCGGCTACGCCAACACCCGCCACGTCAAGAGCGATCAGAACGCCGCCGAGCGACAGGTGAAGGTCAGTCTTTTGCCCAACCCCAGCCACCTGGAGCTGATCAACCCGATCCAGCAGGGCATCATCCGCTGCAAGCAGGAGTGGATGCTCGACGGCGATCGCCGCCGCGTCGTGCCGGTCTGTTTGCACGGCGATGCGGCCTTCATGGGCCAGGGCATTGTCTTCGAGACGCTTAATCTCAGTGAGCTGCGCGGCTACCGCACGGGCGGGACGATCCACGTGATCGTCAACAACCAGATCGGCTTCACCACCCCGCCGGAGCAGGGCCGCTTCACCACCTACCCGACCGACGCCGCCAAAAGCATTCAAGCGCCGATCTTCCACGTCAACGGCGACGACCCCGAGGCCGTCTGGCACGTGGCCCGCATGGCCATCGCGTTCCGGCAGACGTTCAAGCAGGACGTGGTCATCGACCTGTGGTGCTACCGCAAGTACGGCCACAACGAGCAGGACGAGCCGACGTTCACCCAGCCGCGGATGTACAAGGCGATCAAGGCGCAAAAGAGCGTCCGCCAGCAGTACGCCGAGCAGCTCGAAGCCGCGGGCGCGATCGACGCCGCCGGGCTCGGGGAGCTCAAGGCGCACGTGGTGGATCGGCTCAAGGCCGCCCGCGAGGCGGCGAAGGTCGAGAAGCAGCGCGGCAAGGTGCCCAGCTTCAGCGGCGCGTGGGAGGGCATTACCCGCGCCCCGAGCGATTACCGCCAGTGGCAGCCCGCCGGGCCGGTCGAGCCCGAGATTCTGCGGCAAGTGGTCCGCCCGCTCGAGTCGCTGCCAAGCGACTTCACGCTGAACTCGAAGCTGAAGAAGGTGCTCGCCGAGCGCGTTGCCGCCAGCCGCGGCGACGCGCCGATCGACTTCGGCACCGCCGAGATGCTGGCTTACGGCAGCCTGCTGCTCGACGGCACCGACGTACGCATGACCGGCCAGGACGTCGAGCGCGGCACCTTCAGTCACCGCCACGCCGTGCTGCACGACTTCAAGAACGGCGCGCTCTACGTTCCGCTCCAGCACGTCGGCACCGGCGACCCCGACGCCAAGCGCAACATCAAGCAGGGCCGCTTCGAGATCATCAACACAATGCTCAGCGAGGAGGCGGTGCTCGGCTTCGAGTGGGGCTTCAGCTCCGCCGACCCGTACAACCTCGTGGTGTGGGAGGCGCAATTCGGCGACTTTGTGAACGGCGCCCAGGCGATCATCGACCAGATCCTCGCCGCCGCCGAAAGCAAGTGGCGGTACATGAACGGCCTGGTCCTCAACCTCCCGCACGGCTACGAGGGGCAGGGCCCCGAGCACTCCAGCGGCTACATGGAGCGCTTCCTGAGCCTGTGCGCCGAGCACAACATGCAGGTGGCAATCCCGAGCACGCCCGCGCAGATGTTCCACCTGCTGCGCCGCCAAATGCTGCGCGACTTCCGCAAGCCGCTCATCCAGTTCACGCCCAAGAGCCTGCTCCGCAAGGCCGAGGCCGCGAGCGAGCTGAGCGACCTGACCAACGGGTCGCTCCAGCTCGTCATCGAGGACCCCGCCCGGCCCAAGGCGGACCGCGTACGCCGGGTGATGCTGTGCGCCGGCAAGGTCTTCTACACCCTCGACGCCGCCCGCAAGGAGCAGGAGCGCGACGACGTGGCGATCGTGCGCGTCGAGCAGCTCTACCCGTTCCCCGAGCACGAGCTCAAGGACGCCGTCGAGCGGTACGGCAAGGCGGGCGAGGTCGTGTGGGTGCAGGAGGAGCCGCAGAATCGCGGCGCGTGGTCGTTCGTCCAGCCGAGGTTGCGCGAGCTCTTCGCCGATCGTCTCGTCGGTTACGTCGGCCGCGACGCTTCGGCGAGCCCGGCGGCGGGCAGTAAGAAGATGCACGAGGTCGAGGAGGAGGAACTGATCGCCGACGCGCTCGGCAGCGCCACCCCCGCGCCCGTGGTCGGCGCGAAGTGATCCGACGCTGACCTCTGCCGAGCGCCGCCGCCCCGCCCCCACCTCCGCGGCATCGGCACGACACATCGGCGTACGCCGCACGTCCTGTCGCGGTTGTGGGGGCTGACACCGTGGTTCGTTGCAAAATTACGCGGCGGTATCGCTCTTGCGTATCTCGTTTCGTGGCACGACTTGCCACGACGAGGACCACCATGAGCGACCCCACATCGACCGACTACACGAGGACCACCCCCTCTCCCGGCACCACCAGCACCGACGACGCGACCGGCACGAAGGTCCCGCAGGCGCAGGCACATCCCGAGGCTCCCGTGGCCGTGGGTGATCGACCCGCGCCCGTGAGCACCGGGTCGTCGTACCGCTCCGGCAGCGGCGACGGCGGCAAGCGCAGCGACCTTGGAGAGCAGGCCAAGGAAACCGGCCGCGAGGCGCTCGACCAGGTGCGCGAGTTCACCGACACCGCCAAGCAGCGGGCGAACGAGCAATGGGAGGAGGGGCGCCGCCGCCTGGACGAGGCGCGGCGGGACGTGAAGCGCCAGTGGCAGGAGCGCAGCGGCAAGCTAAAGGACCGCGCCAATTCGGTCGTGGACGAGCAGCGGTCGCGGCTGGCATCGACGGTCGATGACCTCGCCGCCGCCGCCCGCGCCGCGGCCGACCAGCTTCGCGACCGCGACGACCCGACCATCGCCGGCTACGCCACCTCCGCGGCTGAGGGCCTCGAGAGCCTGCGCGGCTACGTCGAGTCGGCCGACCTGCGGGACATGGCCGACGACGCCGGCAACTTCACCCGCCGCCACTCCGGCTGGATCCTCGGCGGGGCCTTCCTCGCCGGGCTGGGCGTCGCCCGCTTCCTCAAGGCCGACCAGCCCCACTCCCGCGGGTTGCCCCGCGACGCCGATGACTCGCTCTACCAGGACGTTGTCGACCAACAGCACGAAGGCCACCACGCCCAGGCGTACGGCGGCAACTACGGCAACGACTACGGCAACGATCGGGCTCGCTCGGGCGGCGACTACGCCGCGGGCGGTCGGAGCGGCTCGGCCGGTACGTCGGCGACCGCGCCGCGCTCCACCGCGGCCATCCCGCCGATGCCGGGCGAGACCCTCGGCCCCACCGGCGCCAGCACCGCGTCCGGCTCGACCGGCGAGTCGCAGCCCGACGCAATCGAGGCGGGCGCCGGCAGCAGCCTGAACACGGATGCCGACAACGCGGACGCCGACGCCAACGAGGTCGACACGGTCGTCGACGGCACGACCGCGGCCAAGAACTAGTCAACCCACCAATCACTCTCGACCAGTCTTCATGAGCACCGACACCATTCATCATCCGCCCAAATCCGCGGATGTGGGGCTTGACCCTCACAACCAGCCGGCGGGCGATCGCCCGCCGGCCGCCGCCGCCTATGCGCCGGCGGACCCCACCGACGGGCTGGGCATCACCGACCTGATCAAGAACCTGCGCGACGAGTCGCTGCACCTGATTCGTCAGGAGGTCAACCTCGCCAAGACCGAGGCGACGGAGAAGGCGAGCTTCTTCGCAAAGCAGGGCGGCAAGTTGGCGGCCGGCGGGGCCATCCTGGCGCTGGGCGGGCTGTTGTTGTTGCTGGCCTTGAGCTACCTCGTGGCCTCGCTGTTTCAGTTGATCCTCCCAGGCATCGAGGAGGTCTTCGCCGCCGCGCTGGGCTTCCTGACCGTCGGCAGCCTGATCACCCTCCTCGGCTACCTCCTCTACAAGAAGGCCAGCGCCGACTTGAAGCGGGAGCCGGTCACCCCCGAACGCACCATCCAATCTTTGAAGGACGACAAGCAATGGCTCACCAACCAGACCTCGGACCAAACGCAGGCCAGCCAGCCGGGGACGGGGGTGCGCGCGTGAGCACGTCCAACCCCTCCACCCAGCCGGGTTCGCCCGCCGCCGCCGGGTCCGCCGGCGCGTACGAGCCAGCCACCGGAGCGGGGCGCACTGTCGCCCACCCGGAGCACCCGGAGATCCACAACCGCCGCGACGACGGTGACTCGGCTCGGATCCAGAACGACATCGACCACACGCGCTCCGAAATGGACCGCACGCTCGACGTCCTGAAGGACCGCCTGCGCCCCAGCAGCCTGATCGACACCGCCATCGGCTACATGTCGAACAAGGTCATGCAGCCGAGCGGCCAGGAAACGTACCAGCCGGGCCGCCCCCTCGCGGGCAAGTCGCGCGACGAGGCGCTGACCCGCGCCGGCAAGAATGCCGCCGGCTTCGCGTGGGACAAGGTCAAGGAGAACCCGATCGCCGCCACCGGCATCGCCGCGAGCCTCGCGTGGCTCTTTCTCAAGCCGCGCGATGACGACCGCGACGTTGCCCGCGATGCCTTCTACGCCGGCCGCGACCGCCTCTCGGGCGAACAGGCGGAGCGCGAGCGCCTTCGCATGATGACCCGCGGCAGCCGCGAGCCGGAGATGTACGCCGGCAGCTACGTTGACGCCCGCACCGGCCAGCCGTACGACGTAGAGCACTACGGCGACGAGTACCAGGGCGGCGGCCAGCACCGCGGCGACCGATCCGGTCGCGGCGGGCAGGACCAAGGGCCGGGGTTGGCCAGCAAGGCCGCCAGCGGCGTGGCCAGCGCGGCCAGCAGCGCCGCTAGCGGCATGGCCAGCGCGGCGAGTTGGGTCGCCGGCAAGTCTGCCGACCTCGCGTCGACAACCGGCCACGCCATCGTCGATGCCGTCAGCAGCACGGGCGAGTTCGTTTGGGAGGGCGCGACCGTCGCCTTCGACAAGGCCGGCGACCTCGTGGACGCCACCGGCAACGTGGTCGCCAAGGCCGGCAGTGACACCGCCGAACGCGCCCGCCGCGCCCGCGATTTGAGCATCTCGGCAACCCGCCGCGCCCAGGAATCGTCGGCCGCGTACGGCCGGCAGGGGTACGACGCCGGCCGCGAGTACGGGCAGCGCGGTCTCGACCTGAGCCGGCGCGGCTACGAGTCGGGGGTCGAGAACCACCCGCTCGCGATGGCTGCCGGCGCCTTGGCCGCGGGCGTCCTTGCGGGGCTCGTCGTCCCGCGCACCCGGCCGGAGGACCGCCTGATGGGCGGCCAAAGCCGCGAGCTCAAGGACCAGGCGGGCGACCTCGCCCACGAGATGTACGAGCGCGGGCAGACCGTCGCCGGCCGCGTCTACGACGAAACGAAGGACGAGGCGCAATCGCAGGGCCTGACCCCCGACAGCCTCAAGCGCCAGGCGAGCGACCTGACCGACAAGGCCAAGCAGGCCGCCGGCCGGCTGGTCGACTCGGCCGTCGAAAGCGTGGAGAGGGTCGTCGATGAGGCCACCGCCGAGGCGGGCAACGTCGCCGACGAGGCCAAGCGCGAGGCCCAGGGCGTGAAGGAGGATGCCAAGGACAAGTCCCTGACGCCCAGCGGCATCGCCGACGCCGCCAAGAGCGTCGCGGAGAAGGCCGTCGACACCGCCAAGGACGAGTCGTCCAAGCAGGTCGACAAGGCCAAGGAAAAGCACGACTTGAAGTCGTAGCCGCCCCGCCGATCGCATGTGAAGGCGAGCCCGCTTTGGCGGGCTCGCCTTGTCTCTGCGCCGCCACGCAGCGTCACGCAGCGTCACGCCGCCTGCTGGGTGGCAATGTGCCCGTCGCCAAAGGCCTGCCGGGCGAGCCGCGCGTAGAGGCGGCCGTCGTTGATAAGCGACTGGTGCGTGCCATCCTCCACCACGCGGCCGCGGTCGACCACGAGGATGCGGTCGGCGTCTTTGATCGTGCTGAGGCGGTGTGCGATGATGAAGCACGTCCGGTTCTTCATCAGGCGTTCGAGCGCCTCCTGCACGAGTCGCTCGCTCTCGACGTCGAGCGCGCTCGTCGCTTCATCGAGAATCAGGATCTTCGGGTCCTTCAGGATGGCGCGGGCGATGCTCAGCCGTTGGCGTTGGCCGCCCGATAGGTTCACGCCGCGCTCGCCGAGGGCGGTCTGGTATCCCTCGGGCAATTCGCGGATAAAGCCGTCGGCGTTGGCCGCCTTGGCGGCGTCGACGACCTCCTCGAAGCTCGCGTCCGGCCGGCCGTAGAGCAGGTTGTCGGCCACGCTGCCGCTGAAGAGGAACGAATCCTGCTGCACGATGCCGATCGCCTCGCGCAGCACTTCCTTCTTGTAATCGCGCAAATCGCGCCCGTCGATGCGGATGGCCCCCTCGCTCACGTCGTAGAGGCGGGGCAGCAGCGAGACGAGCGTCGTCTTGCCGCTGCCACTAGGCCCAACCAACGCCACGCGTTGGCCGGCCGTCACGTCGAAGGAGAGGCCGTCCAGCACCCAGCGGCGCTCGACCGGCGGAGGCGGCGGGAGCGTGCCGGCCTTCTCCATCTCCCGGCGCTTGCGCTCGAGCCGCATCTGCCGGCGCAGCTCGCGACGCACCTCGCGTCGGCGCTCGGCGGGCGTGAGCGTGGTCGGATTGACCCGCCGCGCCAGCTCGATCTCCTTGCCCGTCTCGGGGTCGATGCCCCCCTTGTCGTCCTCGGCGTGCAGGCGCGTGCGCGACTCGTCGGAGTCGTCGGAGTAGCTGAAGCGCACCTCCTCGAACGTCACGTCGCCGCGCTCGGGCGGGTGCGGCCAAGCGTCGGGGCGTTCGCTGATTTTGGGCGTGATGTCAAAGACGCGGAAGATCCGCTCCAGGCTCGCCATGCACGTCTGGTAGACGACGTTCACCTCCGCGAAGCGTTGCACGGGGAAGTACATCACGCCCAGGAACCCGAGGAACATGGCCACGTCGCCCGCGCTGAGCCCGCCGCCGATCGCGAGGTAGCCGCCGACGAGCGCGACGGCCAGCGTGCCGGTTTTGGTCAGCCCCTCGCCGATCGTCGCGACGATGGCGCTCAGGGCCTTCTGGTGGACCACGCGGTCGTAGTGCTCCTCGGTATCGGCGCGGAAGCGGTCGCTTTCGCGTCGCTCGGCGGCGCTGCTTTGCACGAGGCTGATGCCGGCGAGCTGTTCCTGCACGTTGCCGCTGATGCGCCCGATCGAGCGCTGCACGAGCTTGCCCGCCTGCTTCACGTGCGGCCGCAGATATTTCATCGCCAGCGCGTTCGCCGGCAGGACGATCAGGGCCACCAGCGCCAGGGGCACGCTGACCCAGAAGAGCAGCGCGATGCCAAAGATCATCGCGAACACGTCCATCGCCACCGCCACCACGCCGCCGTTGACGAGGTTGCTGGCCTGGCTGATGTCGCTGATCACACGGCTGACGATGCTTCCGGTGCGCTCCTTCGAGTAAAAGTGCAGGCTCAGGCGGTGCAGGTGGTCGAACAGGTCCTGCCGCAAGTCGCGGATCACACGGAAGCCGAGCGTGCCGGTGAGGTAGTCGCGAAAGAACGTTGCCGCCAGGTAGGCCAGCAGCACAACGCCGCCGATCACACTGAGCCACAGCAGCCACTCCATCCGCTCGTCGCGCGTCAGCAGCACAATTGCAATATCCGTTTCGCCCGCCGACGCACCCTGGCCGGTGACGACGTAGTCGATGACGAACTTCGTGATCGCCGGAAAGGCGAAGGCGAGGCCGAACTTGACGAGGCCGAACGCCATGGCGACCGCGAGCAGCGCCTTGTAGCGCAGGACGTAGCGCAGGAACCGGCTCAGGTTCGGCGGGAGCTTGGCGAGCAGGCCGGCGCGTGCGGGCTGGCCTGCGATGGCGGGCGGGGGCGTTTGTGCCATAAGGCGGCCCTTTCGTAGCGAGCCTGCCGCCCCATGTCGATCGAAAAGTGCGCCCAGGACCCGCTTTGCGATAAAACGTCCCCATGAACCGCCCCGACTATCACGACGCCCTGCAAGAATTGTGCGACGTCGGCCAGCAACGACTGATGGCGATGGACTACCTCGCCGCCGAGCGGGCGCTGGTCGACGCCGAGGAACTCGCCCTGGCCCGCGACGACCTCGACACGCTCGGCCGGCTCTACTACCCGCTCCAGGAGGCCCGCCGGCAACACCGCCAGCTTTGCGGCGAGGGGATCGTTCGCCTCGACGTTTGGGCCGACGATCCAGGCGATCACCTCGATCCCGAGGCGATCGTCAAGAAGTACCCGCAGGGCCAGCTCCTCGTCGCCGGCTGGGCCGACCTGTCGCCGGCCGTCGAAGTACGGCGACTGGCGCGGGAGCGTGGGCTCTACCTTGAGACGTTCCTCGGCGCGGTCTACCCCGGCCCGAACGGCAAGCGGCTCGTCGCGATCTGCCCCTTCGCCGACCAACCGCTTCCGCCAGCGGACACGGCGTGGACAGACGACCGCCCGCTCGTCTCGGCACTGCCGGACCGTTGCCTGATGTTCGGCCAGGACCAGCTTCCGCACGGCAAGAAACAAGGCGACGCCGAGACCTTCGCGGCGACGATGGGCCTGTGGGAACGTCTCGCCCAGCCGCACCTCGACGCGGCGAACGCGATGCAAAGCGCCCCCGATCGCATCGCCGGCTTCCGGCGCACGATTGAGGTCGACTCCGCCTGCGAGAAGGCCCACCAGTGGCTGGCCACGACGGCCCTCGACGCCGCCCGCGCCAACCGCTCCGCCGTCGACGGCGGTTCCTCGCAGGCGGCTGTCGCCACGCCGTAGGGCGACTAGTCGATCGGCAAATCGATGATCTCTTCGCTTCGAACGACTTCCGACGGGTCGGGCGTCAGCCAGCGATCCTCCCGGCGCACGCGAAGGCGGACCACGCGCTCCTGCCGGGCGTAGTCGGGCAAATCGGGATCGACGCCGTAGGTCCAGACGTGCGACGGGGCCTTGATCCAGCGCAACGGCTCGCCGGTGCCGACGCGGTCGTTGGCGTGCCGAAAGTACGTGACGAGCAGGTCGCGCAGCAGGTCGGTGCGGCGGGCGCGCTTGCGCTCGTCGGCGTAGCGGAACCCGCCGGCGTCGATGGCGGCGCGGACCTCGTCGGGCGTCGTCGCGTCGCGCAGCCGGCGGAGGGTGGCCAGGTCGCGCGTCGAGCCGTACGTGTTGACCACCGTCGGCTTGGTCGATGCGAAGCCGAAGCGGCCCTGCGACATCGGGAAGTCGAACGGCGCCAGCGACGCCGGCGGCACCTCGTAGACCGCGCCGCTTTCGCCGACAACCTCCACGCGATACGTGGTGCTCAGCGGCGCGTCGTACCAGCCGAGCGCGGTGGAGTCGAAGGTCCAGTCGCCGCCGGCGATCAGCAGCGCGCTGAGGAAGAGCGTCCAGCCGTTGAAGACGCGGCGAACGGTCCCGCGGCTCATCAGGAAGACGCAGATCGCGAGGACGACGTCGAGCAGGACCCACTCCCAGAAGAAGATGCCGCTCGTCGCGAAGATCCCCAGGTGCAGCCCCGCCGACCCGAGCAACAGCGGCACCGCCAACCCGCGCCGCCACAGCATGACGATGACGCCCAGTTCGATCAGCAGCGTGCCGACGATGAAGGCAACGTTGAGCTGACTCAAGAGGGTCAGGATGGTGCCGAAGGTCGCGTCGGGCAGCGCCGCCAGCCACCCGTTGTCGCGGGCCGAGAGCAGCAGGTTGCGCATGTCCTCTTCGAAGGCCCAGTTGAGCGTGACCTTGCGATAACCGGGCAGAAAGTAGTGGCTGGCCATCATCGAGAGCAGCATCATCCAGAGCAGCCACGGGCGTTGGCGCGGCTCGAAGGTCTTGATGTAGAGCCAGCAGGTGAAGAGGTTGAGCGCATCGAGCAGCGGCTCCTTGTGCGTGAGCGCGAACATCGGCAGCGGCACTTGAAACTGGTTGGCCGACGTCGTCGCCAGAGCCAGCAGCGGGAGGACGAAGATCGGCTTCCACGCGACCGCCGCGGCCAGCACCACCAGCAGCACGCGGTCGGCGGCGTGCCACTGGTCGAGGTAATGGTTGTACGGGTAGGTCGCGAAGTACCACGCCAACGCGGCGGCCATCAGCGTCACGAACCAACGCATCAGGGGCTTGCCCTCAAACCGCCACGTCAACGCCGGCGCCCGCGCCACGCGCCGCCCGGCCGCGAGCGGGCCCAGCAGCAGGACGAGCACCGGCACCAACAGCAACGCCATCGCCTCGATGTTCACCAGCAGGCCCAGCGCGATGCTCGGCCCGCCGTAGGCCTCGTCCTCCAAGCTGAACGCGCTCTTGAAGGCGCGCTGCTGGGCAATGAATACGCAGAGCATGATGCCCACCCGCAGCGCCACGTCGAGCTTGCCGCCGCGCCGCGAGCCAAACGCGCCGGTGTGGGCGGCACGCTCGGGCGCGAGTCCGTCCGACGGCGTGGCAACGGTGGCGGTGGGCGACGACGACATCGGCCACCGAATCTAACAGAACCACCGCCGCTTGCCTTAAGGTCGAACATGCCCGCCCCGCTCCTGTACGACCACACTGGCCGCTACGACGATGCCGGCGTCGGCGTGCTGGACCAGTGCCGCAAAATGCTCCTGGGCCAGCACCTGCGGATCACCCACTGCGCCGGCCAGCTTGCCGACTCTGCCCTCTGGTGGCGGCCGCGCGAGGGGATGAACTCGATCGCGAACCTGATGCTCCACCTTGCCGGCAACGTCGGCCAGTGGATCGTCGGCGGCGTCGGCGAGCAACCGTTCGATCGCGACCGACCCGCCGAATTCGCGGCAATCGATCGGCCGCGGGCCGAGGTCGAGGCGCGCCTGACGGGCGTCGTTCAGAAGGGCGTCGCCGTCCTTGCCAAATTCGACCCGCCGCGCCTGCTCGAGCCGCTCATCGTGCAAGGCTTCGACACCACGCGCCTCGGTGCCACGCTGCACGCGGTCGCGCACTTCGAGGGACACGCTCAGGAAATCGTCTGCCTGACGCGCCAGCAGCTTGGCGAGGCGTACCAGCCGCTGTGGCAGCCGACGTCGCCCGAGCAGCAATCGGTCCTCACTCCGCCCGCGTGACGCCCTCGGGCAACTCGACGGCGGGCGCGGCGGGATCGCTCGCGTCGACGTGAATGATGCCGCGCGGGTGGACCATTGCGCCCAGTCCGCGCACGAGCGGCTTGACGCTCACGCTCTTGAACTCGAACGACGCCGGCCGAACGCCAAGGCAGGTGGTGAAGGCGTGGAGCAACGGGTGGGCGGCCCAGGCGTGGCAGTCGCTGCGTGAAGGCTCGGGCGACTCAAGCGTTGTTTTACAGCCGAAGTCGATCATAAACTGCCACAGGCCGAGTCGGCGGAGCAATGGGGCCAAATCGCCGCGGGCGGCGCAGGCGTCGAAGAGGTAGTGGCTGAAATAGACGCTTGCGGTGGCATTCCACGCGAAGTCGCCGTCGCACAAGGCGGCCCACATGCGGTCGGCGGCGTCGTGCGGGAGCGCCTTGAGAATGGCCGGCGTCAGCAGCGCGAGGATCTGGCCGTGCTCCGCGAGATGGCCGTCGCGTTGGAGCACGCCGCGCTCGGCGTCCCATGCCTGCGCGACGCGCTCGGCCTCCGCCGTCGCCCCGCGGCGCCAGCGGGCGGCGTACTCGGGCTCGCCGTACGCCTCCTCCAATTCCGCCGCGAGTTCAAGCACGTGCGCCAACTGCGCCCGCGCGAGGTAGTCCTGGCCCTCCGCCCCGCCCGGCGGCACGCCCGCCTCCCAGGTGTCAACCCAGTCGAGGAACATCCACCCGCGCGGCGGCCCGCTGAGCCAGGCGTCGAGCACGCCGCGCACGCCGATGAGCTGTTCCTTCACGAAGGTCGGGTCGTCGCGCCACATCGCGAAGTCGTGGACCATCGCGACCCACCACAGGCTGAAGCCGGAGATGGTCTGGTCCTCGCTCGACGGGTAGCGCGACCGCGTGAGCCCGCTGGCTAGGCGGCTGTCGTTGAAGGCGCGGATCGCCTGGCGCGGCAGGCGGTCGTCGGTCGTGGTCGCGTACGTCAGCAGCGCCTGAAGCCGTGTGTCGCCGATGTATTGCAACAGCTCGTAGTAGGGCGTGTCGACGTACGTCTCGTGGCTGTTCATGCGAAGGCATCGCTCGCACAGCGGCCGCAGCGATTCGAGCAGCGGGCCGGGCTCGTCGGCGATGGCGAAGCGCGACCAGAAGGCGTGCGGGTAGTGCTCCTCGCGCAGCGACCACCGCTCAAGCGTGAGCGACCCGCCCGGCGCCGGCGTCGCGACGAGCTGCACGTACCGGCCGGCACGCCACGTGGGCGACTCGACATCCAGCCCTGACGCGTCGGCCTCGTACGAGTCGCCGACGCCAAAGAACCGTTTGCCTTCCAGCAGCTCGCGGTCGCGTTTCTCGAGGTTCGGCCACCACGCGACGTCGGCCTTGGCGGAGTGGTACAGCGACTCGCTCGCGCGGATGTCGACCGTGCCCGCGCCCGACAGCGTCAGCCGGTGGCGAACGCAGGCGTAGTCGCGCAAGTCGAGCAGCACGCGCTCGGGCGTCTCGAGCGTGAGCGGCTTGCCGTGCGAGATCAGGTTCTGCCACGCCGCGGCGCGGTGAAGGTCGTAGTTCTCCCGAAGCACCGGCAACGTGGCGTCAGCGTCGACGTGGACGACGCTCGCCTTCGTGTAGTCGGCAACGTGTTGTTGGGGCAGTTCGGCGGGAAACAGCCGCCACGGCGAGGCGGTGTTGCGGTCGTCGCCGAGGCTGACGGCCTGGCCGCGGTCGCGCTCGTGCTGGCCGGGAATGTCAGTCACGGGCACGGCCTGCGTCCAGTCGCCGGTGCCCCAGAGCGTCCCCGCCGTCGCACCGTCGAGATAGGCGGGCGCGCCGAAGGCGACGCGGTCGAGGCGAATGGGGAGCTCCGTCATCCGCACGCGCCACGGCGCAACGCCGGTGTGGATCGGGTCGAGCGTGACGCTCGGGTCGTCCGCCAGCAGAAACGCGGGCCGGACCGTGTGCTGGGCAATCGGAGCGTTGGACCCAAGCCACTCGACGCGGATGCGCAGGACGGTGGCCTCGGCGAGATCAAGGTCGTACGACTCGAAGCGCCACCGGCGTTCGTGGCCGCGCTGCGGGCCGACGCCCGCGCGGGCGTCGGGCGTGAGGTCGCCCAGGAACAGCTCGTAGCGCTGGTCGGCCGAGACATGGATGCGGCGCTGGCCCGGCGGCACGTCGAGCTCGAAAAAGAGCATTCGCGGCCCGCTGGCGGCGCTGGCGTCGGGGTGCGTCACCCACTGTGCCGGCCAAAGCCCGCCGGTGCGCCAGCCTTCGCCGGGCCGGTCGAACGGGTCGGCGTCGAGCAGGACGTGCTTCAAGGGCGTGAAGGGGGTGGCGCTGATCGACATCTCCGAAGATGACCCTACGCGGTCGTCGGCCGCAGGTGCGCGAGGATCTCGACGTTCCCCCGCGCGTTCTTGCCGCGACTGCCCGTGATCGGGCTCGCCGTCTCCGCGACCCACCAAAACCCGCACGCCGCGGCGTCGTTCCGCACGGCGTCGAGCACGGCGGACAACCGTTCTTCGAGCAGAACGCCGCCCGACTTGCGGAGCTCGGCCGCGTCCGATTCGTAGTGCGGCTTCACGAGTGTCACGACCTCCCCGCCGGCCGCCAGCAGGGTGCGGACGTGCGGCAAAATCTTCGCCTGCCGCGTCCACCCGGCATCGATGACGGCCAGCG
The DNA here is from genome assembly GCA_965214125.1 of Tepidisphaeraceae bacterium. GTDB lineage: Bacteria > Planctomycetota > Phycisphaerae > Tepidisphaerales > Tepidisphaeraceae > CBDCBA01. Next base: position 41,412 of record CBDCBA010000001.1, on the reverse strand, counting down.
CCACCGGCTCGGGCAGCTCGACGTGCATCGCGTTCTGACGTTCCATGACGACAACGCGGTTGTCGTTGCGCAGCCGCCAGTCGAGCACACCGTAGCCGGTATCGACGGCGAAGATGCGGGCCGCGCCGCGACGGAGCAGCACGTCTGTGAAGCCGCCCGTGCTGCACCCCAGATCGCAGCAAACGCGATTGCTCGCATCGATGCCAAACGCGTCGAGGCCGTGGGCGAGCTTCAGCCCGCCGCGCGAGACGTAATCGTGCTGCGGGTCGGGCATCACAGCGTCAACTCCGCGAGCGTGCAGTCGCGCACGCCGCCGGGGCAGCTCCAGACGAGCAGGAAGAGTGCCTCGCGTGCCAGCCGCTGCGCCGGGTGACCGTTGACTAGGGCCGCCCCCTTGTGAACCGCCACCGCCGCCAGGCACGCCCGCTGCGCCAAGGCGATCGTGCGGCCGCGAATGCGATCGCCCTCCGCGGCGTCGGTGGGATCGGCGGCGTGTCGATACACCGCCTGCTGTTCGCCCGACAGCTCGGTTTCGAGCCGGTCGGCGACGTCGGCATCTTCCGGCCGAATCAGATCAACGGCCGCCGCAGTGTGGCCGAGCGCGAGGAACGCCTGGCCGATCGGCAGCTTGTTGGTCCGTCGCCGGAGCACGCCCTCGCCCGGCCCGGCGATGAGCCGCTCGCGCGGCAGGCGTACGCCGTCGAACCCGATCGGCCCGGTCCGCGTCTCGGCCAACGCCACGATCGGCGGCGGCGGCCCGACGGTCACGCCCGCGTCCTCCTTCGGGCAGACGAGCACGAGCACCTGCCGGCCCTCTTCCGTCTTCGCGGCCACGGCGAGATCGTCGGCCACGTCCGCGGCCGTGCACCAAGGGGCGAGGCCATTGAGCAGGATTGATTCGCCGTCGAGCCTCGCCGTCACGCCGCCGGCGCGGCTCGTGGTCAGGTGGCTGATCGCCACACTCCCCAGCCGCTCCCCCGCCGCGAACGACCGCAGCCGCCCGCCCGCCAGCGGCGAGTCGCCCGCCGCGAGAAAGCCGGCGCAACTGTCGTGCTGCGTGAGGACAAACGCCACCGCAAGCGACTCGCGAGCGAGGCGTTCGTAGTGGCGGTGCAGCACCAGCGGATCCAGCGCGTCGCCCCCAAACTCACGCGGAACCGCCCACCGCGTGCCGCCCTCGCGCACCAGGCGCTGCCAGGCGGCGTGAGGAAACTGTGAGTCGTTTGGAACCCGCGACACGATGCGAGAGCTTAGAGCACATCTCCATTCTCTGTAGCGTTCCTGGGGTAGCCGCGGAGCTTGCTCCGCGCTGGGCACACCGCGTAGCGCCCGAAGCGCGGAGCAAGCTCCGCGGCTACCCGGAGGATGCGAACGGATTCGATTCAGAGCGGCTTGGACGGTCCTCGCTCGCGCCCGAAACGCGTTGCAACGCAACGCCGGTCTGAGCGAGCTTGCAGGCGGTCCCGAGGCCGGACCAGCGTTGCGTTGCAACGCGGTTTGGGCCGAATAGCTAAATTGCAACGCTAATCGGTCCCGGCGTCATCGCAGCGCCGCCAGGCCGCGGAGGGTTGCTTGGGCGACCGTGTCGAAACGCCACCCGCGCGTCGGCCAGCGCGCGTGGCAGAGGGCGGCGAGCGGGCCGCCGCCGCCGGTGGTTACGACATTCGGCGTAATCGTCACACCCGCCTCCTCGGCCAGCGTCAACAGGCGATGCAGGCGCATCAAATGGTTCTCGACCAAGCCGCGCACGATCGCGGCAAGAACGGCCTCGCGGTCGTGGGCGAGCGTGAGCTGCGCGAGCGACGCCGTCGGCTGGTCGACCTGTTGGCGGTCCCCCGCCAGGTGCGGGTCGAACGCGGGCAGGTCGTCGCGTTGTTCGGCCGCCCGGCGAAAGACAGCGGCGAAGGCGGCGTCGCTCATCTCGCTGAACATCAGCCGCCGCGCCCACGCGACCGCCGCCCCGCCGGCGGCCTGCGTGGCGGCGCTGACCCACAGTCCGCCGGTCCCCAGCGGCCGGCAGAGCAGGCCTTCCCGCGGCATCGGCCGGTCCAGGCAGAGCGCCAGCACGTCCGTGCTGCCCGCCGAGTGGCCCAGCGTTCCCGCGGTCGCGCCGGCGGCCAACAGCATGCCGCTGCCGTCGACGAACCCGCCGAAGACCGGCAACCTGTTCGGCAGGCCGTAGGCGTCGCCGCGGGTCAGGCCGATCGGCGTCGCCGCATCGCGGATGAACGGCAGCGTGGCCAGCGGCACCTTCGCCGCGTCGCACAGTTCGGGCGACCACCGCACCGTCGCCACGTCCATCAGCCCCGTGAACGCGGCGTTGCTCGGGTCGATCGCGCGCTCGCCGGTCATGCGGGCGGTCACGTACGTCGGCAGATGTCCCAGCGTCGCGGCCCGCTGGATCGCGTCGGTCTCCTCGGCGAACCAGCGGGCAACGGTGCTGCTGATGCCGCCCGGCGCGGGCCGGTTGCCGGCGAGGGCGAGGTGCCGCTCGTGCCCGATGGCCGCCTCGATCGCCCGCGCCTGCGCGAGACTGCGGCGGTCCTGGTGCGTGACGATCGGCGTAATCGCGTCGCCGGCCGCGTCCAGCGCCAGCCACGCCGGGCCCATGCCGGTCAGGCCGACGCGCGTGACCGTTGCAAGGTCGAGGGTTTCGACGGCGGTGCCGATTGCTGCATCCACGGCCGCGGCGTCGACCTCCACGCGGTCGCCTTCGTACCGCGTCGCGAACGCCGCCGACGCAACCTCGCCGGCAATCGTTTCACCGTCCAACAGGGCCGCCTTGACCGAGGACGAACCGATGTCGATCGCGAGCAACATGGTGGCCGAGCGTAGCCGCCGGGTTCGGATCAGCCCGTTGCTGCCGCGACCGCCGCCGACAGCGACCCGGCGCCGGCGATTGCCAGATCGGGCGAGGGGAAGCGGCCGAAGCACGCGGGGCCGTCGGGCATGTACTCCGCGAGCGTGTCGCCGGCGAGGCCGAGGGTGGCGACGGGCGACCAGTCACTTGGCAGCTCCGTAGCGGCGAGGCCGTCGTCGCCAATCGCGTGCTGACCACGAAAGACCCAGACGCGGTCGCACAAGCCCTTTGCAATCAAGTCGCTCGCCAGCTTCGGCCCCGGCTCGACGAGCAGGTGCGTGACGCCACGCTTGTGAAGATCGGCATAGGCGTCGGTCATGCGGAAGCGATGCCCGCCGCGGCCGTTGGCGTGAGCGGGCAGGCGGACGACGAGCACGTGCCGCGGAAGCGACGTCACGACGTGTTCGCCGTAGTCATCGTGAGCGTCGTGCGTGTAGACGATCGCCTGCGGGCCATCGCGCCAGAGTTGCCGGTCGTGGGAGAGTTTCAGCGAATTGCTGAACACCACGCGCACCGGCGACCGCGGCGGATTGGGGCCGCGCGCGGTGAGCTTCGGATCGTCGTTCAGCAACGTGTTCGTGCCGACGGCAATCGCGTCGCACCGGCCGCGCACTTGCTGCACTAGCCGATCGGACCGCTCATTTGTGATCCGCACCGGCCGCCCGCCGCGCCCGGCCACGCGGCCGTCGGCACTGATCGCCCACTTCAACGTCACGTACGGCCGGCCGAGCCGTTGCCGCGCGTGGAACGGCGCGATGAGTTGCCGGCACGCCTCGCCGAGCAGGCCGACCTCCACCTCGACGCCGGCTTCGTTCAGCATCTGGACCCCGCCGCCGCTGACGCGCGGATTCGGATCGAGGCAGCCGATCACGACACGGGCCACGCCGGCGTCGATCAGCCGCGGCGCGCACGGCGGCGTCTGCTTCTCGCCGCCGCGATGACAGCACGGCTCGAGCGTGACGTACGCCGTCGCACCGGTCGCGCGCTCGCCCGCAACAGCGAGCGCGTTGGGCTCCGCGTGCGCCTGGCCATATCGCTCGTGCCGGCCGACGCCCACCAGCGCGTTGTCCTTCACGATCGCGCACCCGACGAGCGGGTTGGGCTCGACGCGGCCTCGGGCGCCGACGGCGCGGTCGATTGCGAGGCGCATCCAGCCGGCGTCGCCGTCGCTCATTCGCCGGCCTCTTGCACTTCGGGCTGCTCCTCCGGTGGCGGGAACAGGCCCAGCACCAGGATGACCGCGACGCCCGCGCACAGGTAAACGTCCGCCAGGTTGAAAACCCACGGGAAGATCGCGTCGCCCCCGACCAGCGGCACCCAGTTCGGCCACGGCACGCGCGGCAGCATGTGGAACATGTCGCGCACGTAGCCGAACTGCACCCGGTCGTAAAAATTGCCCAGCACGCCGGCCATCAGCAGGGCCAGCACCGTGCGGTAGATCGCCTGCCGCTTCGGCCCGCCGATCGGCCGACGCAGGCTGTGAACGAAAAACGCGACCAACGCCACGACCGCCACGCAACTGACAATCAGGAACAGCGTCTGCCGTCCCTGGCCCATCCCCATCGCCGCCCCCTGGTTGGCGACGGCCGTCAGTTCGAGGCCGTGCGGGATCACGACGGCGTCCGGCTCGCTCGTGCGCTGGAGCAGGACGCGGCCAACCTCGTTGCGGACGCTCGCCTCGACAAAGTGATCCCAGGCGGCGTTTTTTACCCAGAGGTCCGCCACCAGCGCGGCGATGACCAACGCGAGGGCGATCGCGATGGTCAACGGCAGGCGGGTCCGGGGCGGGAAGGTCGTAGTCATGCGGGGGCCGGCAAAGTGTAGACCGCGGGGCCGCGCGAATTCGCCGATGACGCCAACGCGGCGACGCCGGTACGTTGCGCCGCATGACCCACAACCCGTCACGCCGCGACATCGTCTCAAAGCTTCCCGCGACGGCCGCCCTTGCCGGCGGGCTGGGCGGGCTCCTGGCGATGACCCGCTCCGCCTCCGCAGCCGGCCAGCCGATGGGGCACGGCGGCCCGCAGTTGCCCGAGAAGCTCGCCAAAACGCTCAACGCCACCGCGAAGGACGGCAAGTACGCCCTGCCGCCCCTTCCCTACGCCTACGACGCGCTCCAGCCGACGATCGACCAGCGGACGATGGAGCTTCACCACGACAAGCACCACCAGGGCTACGTCGACGGGTTGAACAAAACGGTCGAGGCCATCGCCAAGGGAGCCGAGGGGGCCACGCTCGGCGGGCTCGAGCGCGATTTGAGCTTCAACTACGGCGGGCACGCACTCCACTCGCTCTTCTGGGCGACGATGGGCCCCGACGAGCAGGGCCGCATGGGCGGCGACCCACGCGGCAAGATTGCCGACGCCATCCAAAAGGATTTTGACGGCTTCGACGGGTTTAAGAAGCAGTGGACGTCCGTCGCCGGCACGGTCAAGGGCAGCGGGTGGGTGGCGCTGGTCTTCGACCCGATCGCCGTCCGCCTGCACATCGCCTCAGTCGGCGACCACGACCGCTTCCTCATGCCCGGCGTCATGCCCCTGCTGCCGCTAGACGTTTGGGAGCACGCCTACTACCTCACCTACCAGAATCGCCGCGGCGACTACGTAAAGGCGTTCGTCGACGTCATCGACTGGACGAGCGTCAACGCTCTCTACGAAATGGTCAGCGCGCCATACCAACGCTAAACGATCCCAATAAAGGTGTAGGTAGCTGCGACTCCTCGAGTCGCAGTCGGTTCTGAGTCGGAGTATTCTCATGCAGGTCGCACTTACCGGCGCAAGCGGGTTCATCGGCTTCTACACGGCTAAGGCGCTCCACGAGCGTGGCCACGCCGTGCGGGCGCTCGTACGCGAGTCGAGTCGACGCGATCACATTGAGCCGTACGTGGCCAAGTTCGTCGAGGGCGACCTCTCGGATCGCGAGGCGATGAACACGCTCTGCGACGGCGTCGACGCCGTTATCCACAACGGTGTCGACTGGTCGGCTGTCCGCGAGGGCGGGGCCTTTGACCACTTCCGGCAAAATGTGCTCGGCTCGCTCGACCTGCTCGAGACGGCCCGGCAGCAGAAGGTGGGCCAGTTCCTCTTCGTCTCCTCGGCGGCGGCGAACCACGAGATCGTGACGACGCCAACGATCGACGAGACGCACCCGACCTGGCCGGGCAACCTCTACGGCGCCTACAAAGCCGCGCTCGAGCCCCACCTGAAGGCGTACCACCACGCCTACGGCATGAACACGAGCGCGTGGCGGCCCGCGGCGGTCTACGGGGTCGACCCCAACCTCGAGCGCAGCCAGTGGTTCAAGCTGATCGATCGGGCCCGGCGCGGCGAGACGGTCGACACCGAACGTGGCGGCAAGATCACGCACGTGCAGGACGTTGCCGACGCCCTCGCCGCCGCCGTGGGCGACGATCAGGTCGCCGGCCGGATCTACAACCTGATTGAGCAGTACCTTTACTGGTGCGAGCCCGCCCAGATGGCCGCCGAACTGTCGGGCAGCGGTGCGACGGTGGTCGACCACCGCGGGGACGGGCCAAAGAACCACTACTCGACCGAGGCCGCAGTCGTCTTCTTCGACCGTCACCAGCTTCGCGACGGCCTCCGCCGCGACCGGGATGGCGTGCGGGCCTATGTCGCGGAGTTACTTGAGCGACTGTCTCAACAGAGTTCCGATCCTGACCAATAACTGCGACCCCAGCGTGTCAGGCCGACGTCGAAAGCGGCCGTCTCGCTGAACGTAAATTGTTGATGAGCAATGGCTGATCAGCCGTGCGAGGTTGTTATCTTAGCTGGGTCCGACACGCCGTCTTGCTTGACTTTGGCCGTCGAAATCGTATGGTTCGGCCCCCGTTCGGTCGGCGGTCGCAACTTTGCTGACGTTCACGGGTGGGAGATCGCGACGCCGCCGGCTCCCCGTCGGACGATGTCCGGTCGAGGTGCCTCCTCGGCCGCCTCGTGGCCGATCCGCAGCCGTCCAGCCGCAGCCAGCGGCGAGCCCGGCACTGAGCCGAATTATCGTCGTGATTCCCCTACTGGAGGGCTTCCGTGGCCAAGCAGACCAAGACCTCCCGCACGTCCGCCCGCAAACCCGCCGCGACTTCCAAGTCTGGCAAGTCGGCCAAGCCGAAGGCGGCGAAAAAGCCCGTAAAGAAGTCGTCGCCAACCCCGCCCAAGCCCGCGGCGAAGGCAAAGAAGGCGACCGCCAAGGCCAGGCCCAAGGCCACGTCGAAGAAGCGGGCCGCCAGGAAGGCGTCGAAGCCCGCAGCCAAGAAGACGTCCAAGTCGACCGCCGCCAAGGCCAAGGCAACCTCCGCCCGCAAGCCGGCTAAGGCCAACGCCCGAACCGCCGCAAAGTCGGCCAAGGCAACGACAAAGTCGACGAGCCGTACGAAATCGAGCAAGAAGGCGACCCCTTCAAAGCGTCGCCCGGCCAAGCCCGATCTCGACGTCAAGATGCCCACCGAGGGCGCCGTGGCCCGTGACGTCAAGGCCAAGAGCGTCAGCGCCGGCCCAGGCCTGAGCTTCCTCGCCGGGAAACCGGGCAGCTCCGGTGCGAACGATGACGTGATAGCCGAGCGGCCGCGCCTCGCCAAGTCGAAGCTCAACGCCCGCGACCTCGCCAAGTTCCGCGACCTGCTCCTGCAAAAGCGCCGCCAACTCCTCGGCGACATGGAGGGCATGGAAAAGGAGGCCCTTCAAGGCGAGGGATCTAACCTCTCGCACCTGCCCCTGCACATGGCCGACCAGGGCACCGACAACTACGAGCAGGAGTTCACCCTCAACCTCATTCACCGTGATCGCAAGATCATCGAGGAAATCGACCACGCCCTGGCGAAGATTGACAACAAGACCTACGGCATCTGCGAGGGCACCGGCCAGATGATTTCCAAAACGCGCCTCGAGGCGCAGCCGTGGGTTCGCGACAGCATCGAGCACGCCCGTCGCAACGCCCGCAACGGCGCCGCGCGAAACCGCTAGCGCGGTCGAACCTCAATCGTGGCGTCTCCGGTAGGGTGGGCACGGCCCACCTCCGGATCCGGACGGTGGGCCGTGCCCACCCTACAGCAGAGGCCGACTCGTTGAGTTGCGGCTACAGGAGTCAGACGCCGATGTCTTCGTTCCACAGAGCCGGGTGCTCAGCAATAAAGTTGCGCATCAGTGTGACGCACTCGGCGTTGTTCAGGTCGACCACCTCGATCCCGTGCGACCGCATGAAGTCCGGCGACCGCCCGCCCTTGCCCTCGCCGCCGGGAAAGGTCTGGCTCTCGCCGACAACGACCTTTGGCACGCCAAACTGCACGGCCGCCCCGCTGCACAGGAAGCACGGCATCAGCGTCGAGTAGAGCACGGTGTCGGCGTACGTCCGCTGCCGGCCCGCATTGTTGAGGCAGTCGATCTCCGCGTGCATCATCGGCCCACCTCCGGCGCCCCCCTGCACCCGCCGGTTGTGCCCGCGGCCGATAATGACGTCGCCACGGACCAGCACACTGCCAATCGGCAGGCCGCCCTCGGACAAGCTTTGCCGCGCCTCCTCAATCGCCACCTTCAGAAACGGGTCCATAGCTCACCATAGGGTGGGATTTATCCCACCATCTGCCGTTAAGTGTCGGATGGTGGGATAAATCCCACCCTACGCGTACGTCACCTTCGCAATCACCCGCCCCGTCTGACCACCAAGCTCGTACGGGTGTGTGGTCACGGTCGCCCGCTGGTTCAGGAGTGCCTTCTTCGCCTCGACCAACTCCTCGGCCAACTTCGGCCCTTTCATCGCGAGCAACACGCCACCCGGCCGAATCATGGAGCGACACCAAACGAGCAACTTCTGCAACGGCGCCACGGCCCGGCACGTCACGACATCAAACGACTTCGGCGGCAATGCCTCCGCCCGCCCGTTGATCACCGTCACGTTCTCCAGTTGCAACGCCTCCACAACCGACTGTAGAAACGCCGCCTTCTTGCCCACACTTTCGATCAGCGTCACCTGAACCTTGGGCCGCGCAATCGCCAGCGGAACCCCCGGCACACCCCCGCCACTGCCAACATCTGCCAGATCGAAACCGTGTTCCGGCAAATGCGGCAACAGTGCCAGCGCGTCCCCCACATGGAACGTCTCCGCCTCCTGGCGGTCACGAATGCGCGTGAGATTCATCCGCTTGTTGGCAGCCAACAGCAAGTCGAGATAACGACCAAGCCGCGCCGATTGATGTAGAGATGGATCGGGCATCACCGAATGTAGCACCGCCCCACCTTACTTCGCCGACCGCTTGATCTTCTTCATCGCCCGCCCCTTCGCCAGCTCGTCGACGACCTTGTCGAGATACCGGCACTTCCGCGTCAGCGGCGTGGTGATGTCCTCACTGCGGTACCCGCAGATGACGCCGGTGATTTGCTTGGCCTTCGGGTGGAGCTTGGCCGCCTGGAAGAACTGCTTGAAGGTAAAGTCGCTTTTGGCGAGGGCCTTGAGGTCCTTGTCGGTGTAGCCGGTGAGCCAGCCGATGGCCTCGTGCAGCTCCTCCACCGACCGGCCCTTGCTCTCGACCTTGGTCACGTAATGCGGATACACGCCGGCGAACTTCATCTCGGCGACCCGCTTGTCATGCTCGGGCGTGGTGGTCGTAGGCATGGCCTGAGCTTACATCACCGACCCTGCCCGGCGCCACGACACGATGTCGCGGTTCAACCCGTCGAGCCCTCACCACGACATTCTGTGTAGTGGCACCCGGCACTCGGCAGAGGTTACGGATCTCGTTGTTCGCCTCCGCTTCCGCCCGCCTTAGATGGGTGATCGAACTCGCCAAGCTTGCACTGTCGCAGCAGTTCAATAAGTGATCTCCGCAGTTCAGAATCCGGCTTTCCTACCCAGCGAGCGTCATAGCGAGCAAGCGCTGCGTCGATATTCTCCTCGACCATCCAGTTGCCATAGTCTCGAAGCATCGTTGGCACGTTGTGCAAGGCATCGAGGTAGTCGTGAAGCTCCTCTGTCGAAATGATGTCTCCATACCGAATACGATATCGCAGCTCGATAATTGCCCGCTCCATGAGAGTGGTGTAAACGTGGACTACATCCGGTGGTGCAGGATCGCGCATGTATTTGGGGTCAGTTCATGTGCCTACGCGGATAATTCATCTGGAGTGATGGACTTCGACGAAAGTGTTTACTGTATTCACTCCCCCGGAATGTACCCGATCGTCCCCTGCATCGGGCTGCTGGCCGTGGCGTAGCGCTTTTCGGGATGCGGCCGGCGCGGGCGTGTTACCGCTTCGCCCGCTTCTTCGCCGGCGGGCGGACCGGTTCGAGTTGGACGATCAGGTCCATCGCCACGATGCGGAAATGGCTGTCCTTGTCGTAGATGATGACTTCGGTCTCGTCGGGCGAGATGATGGCGAAGTCGGGGTGGATGACGCGCAGCGTGTCGCCGTCGGCCGTCTTGACATCGAACTCGCGGAACGGCTCTGCCCTCAGGAGATCGCGGAAACGTATGGTGGCTTGCATAGGCACATCTTACCGCGTCACTCCCCCGGAATGTACCCGATCGTCCCCTGCATCGGGCTGCTGGCGGTGGCGTAGCGCTTCTTCGGAATGCGACCGGCGCGGGCGCCATGATAGCCGGCGAGGAGGGCGTGCTTCATCGCGGTGGCCATCTGGACGGGATCCTTGGCGTGGGCGATGCCGGTGTTGAGCAGGACGCCGTCGGCGCCGAGTTCCATGGCGATGGCGACGTCGCTGGGCGTGCCGACGCCGGCGTCGACGATGACGGGGTAGTCGGCGTCGCCCTCCTTCAACAGTTCGAGACACAAACTGATGTTGAGCGGATTGAGGATGCCCTGCCCGCTGCCGATCGGGCTGCCGGCGGGCATGACCGAGGCGGCGCCGGCTTCTTTAGTTCGCACGGCGGCGCGGGGGTCGTCGCTGCAGTAGGCGAGGACGGTGAAGCCCTCCTTTACCAGTTCGCGCGTCGCCTCGATCGTGCCGATCGGGTCGGGCAATAGAGTCTTCTTGTCGCCGAGGACTTCCAATTTCACCCAGCCAGCCCCCGGATTCCCCTGCTTCTCCAACAAGTCGCGGCCGAGCATGGCGACGCGGATCGCGTCATCCGCACTGAAGCAGCCGGCGGTGTTGGGCAGGATCGTGTAGCGGTCGAGGTCGAGGTAATCGAGCAGCGACCGCCCATCCTTATCGATCAGCCGCTCGCGACGGACGGCGACGGTGACGACGCGGCAGCCGGAGGCGTCGAGCGCCTCGGCCATCACGCCATAGTCCGCGTACTTGCCGGTGCCGGCGAAGAGGCGGTGGGAGAGGTCGTTCAGGGTGATGTCGCCAATGGTCAGCGTCATGGCCGATCGTAGCGCGGACGCCCGCGTGCTACGTTGGCCGTTATGGCGGACGATCGGCCGAACATTCTCTTCATCACCAGCGACCAGCACCGCGCCGACTTCCTCGGCTGCGCCGGCCACCCCTACGTCCGCACGCCCCACCTGGATCGGCTGGCGCTCGCGGGAACGCGATTCACACGGGCACACGTCGACTGCCCGGTTTGCATCCCGGCACGAACCGCCCTCATCACCGGGCGGCGGGCGTGGGAAAACGGCAAGGCGGAGTATTCCGACACCTTTCGCGTCGACCGCCCCACCCGCAACATGCTTGGCGGGCTCCTGACCGAAGCGGGCTACCAGACCGAACTCGTCGGCAAGACGCACTGGAACACAGAGCCCGACTGCCGCGGCGGATTCGAGCACGTCACGTGGCTGGCAACGCTGCGGCGCGAGCAGATGCTGTTTGAAGGTCGCGGCGGCAAGACCACCGGCCTCGGCTACAACGAGATTTCGCCCGGCCTGTGCCCGTTGCCGCCGCACTTGCAGCAGGCGAACTGGACCGTCAACGAGGGGCTCGACTTCCTCGCCACCCGCGAGCGGGCTCAGCCGTTCGCGCTCTGGCTGAGCTTCCAGGACCCGCACCCGCCGCTGACGATCCACGAGCCGTTCTACTCCATGTACCGCGGCCTCGATGCCTTCGCGAGCGACCCGCCGTCGTGGATCGGCAGCGATCGCGAGCCCAACGCCATCTACGAGCAACGCCTGTCGTGCAACCCGCCGGGCGTGTTGTCGGATGCGGAGATGCGGCACGCGCGCGAGGTCTACGCGGGAATGATTACGAACCTCGACCACCAGCTCGGCCGCGTGATCGCCTCATTAATGCACAGCGGCGACTTTGAGAACACGCTGATCGTCTACACGAGCGACCACGGCGAGTTTCTGGGCGACTTTGGCCTGGTCCACAAACGGCAGTTCCTAAGCCAAAGCGTGAACGTGCCACTGATCGTGCGCCCGCCAGAGTCGTGGAAGGCAACGCCGGGCCTCGTGACGGACGCGCTCGTCGAGTGGGTCGATTTGCTGCCAACATTCTGCGAGGCCGCCGGCGCGAGGGTGCCGGACGACGTGAGCGGTCGATCACTGCGGCCGGTCATCACGGGTGAATCCGCGACGCACCGGGAGTTCCTGCACGGCCAGCTCGGGCGATGCCACATGCTGCACACGGGCGAACACAAGTACCTCTACTTCACAGATGACGGGCGAGAGCTGGCATTCGACGACGGTAACGAGCGCGACCTGCTCGACCCCGCCACGACGGCGATGTTGCGGCAACACTTCACTCGTGTTCTTCGCGACTCAAAGCATCCTGACGTCAGCGCCGACGGCACGCTTCGCAACGACGGCGCCGGCCGACCTGACGCGGCGACATTGCGAGCAAACTTTGGCGTACTCGGTCTGGGCGGCATCAACTACATCGAAGATGACCTGCTCCGCCGCGTCCAGCCAATCGGCTGAGGCTTGGATCAGCGGGACCATTAGTCGAGGTGAAAGACCTCGGTCAGCGGCGTCATGGCTTTATCGGCGGCGTTGGTGGGGAGATCTTCGAAATAGTCCGCCATGGCCGCCTGCCAGCGGGCGTTGATCGCCTCGTCCTGCATCCCGGCGACGGCGGCGGCGAAGTCGGGCGTTTCGAGGTAGCCGATCAGCAGCCCATCATCGCGCAGGAACAGCGAGTAATTGTGCCAGCCGTGCCGGGATAAGGCCTCGAGCATCTCGGGCCACACCGTCGCGTGGGCGGCGCGGTAAGCGTCGAGTCGGTCGGGCCGGATTTGGAGCGTGAAGCAGATACGTCGCCGCTGGTTTGCTGTTGCTGTCATTCGGCGGCATCTTCGCCGGTCGCGGCGGATGCGTCGAGTGAGACTTGAAACCGCTCCGCACGCGCCCGCCGTCGCGGGGTAAAGTGGGCGGCCGTGTACGAAGACCCCGACGAGCCGGACGATTCCTTCCAGCCCCGGCCCGAGCTCGCGAGCGATCCGAAGCGACGCGCGCTCGAGAAGGTCGACGAGTTTCGCACGCACGCGCAGCTCGCGGCCGTGTTCGAGGGGCCGCGCAAGTTCGACGCCGAGCTTCGCCCGTTCGGGGAGGCGGCGCGCGAGGTGCAGTTGGCGATTGGCAAGCTCGAGAAGTCGAAGCTGGAGGCGGTCCCGGTCCTGCCGCCGGGGCAGTGGAAGGCCGCCGAGGCGGTGCTGGCGATGCCGGATGCGGGAATGCTGACGACCAACGATTATCACGTGGCCGCTCGCCCCGGCGAGACGACGATCGGCCGCTGGATTGTCGGCGAGGAGGTGGATTCCTTTTATGAGCGCATGCAGGCCCACCTCGACGCGGCGCTCGCCGCCCACCGCGAAGAGGAGCAGGCCAACCACGGCTGGCGGGGCGATCCTGAGGCGCAGGCTTACCTTCACGCGCTCGAGCACCTTGATGAGAACGCCGCCAACGTCGAGCCGTGGTACCTGCGGTCGGCCATCCGCGACCACGGGCTGTTCCTGCTGTCGACGCTGGCGGTGGACGAGATGGACGTGCTGTTCCTGTGCGAGACGCTGATGGGCATTTCGCCGGCCGAGCTCGTCGGGGCCGCCTCCGCGCCGCCGGAGGAGGAGCCCAGCGACAGCGAGCGGGCTTGGTACTTCAAGCTCTTCGCCCTCCGCGGCAAGGTAGGCCAGGAGGAGCGCATGTGCTTCTTCACCTACATGCAGAAGGCCGACGACGGGTTCGACTTCTGACGCCGGTTCTGACGCCAGCCGGTACGCTGCTGCGCATGCGCGTGCTCAAGACCGGCAAGTTCATCCGCCTTGTCGCGCGCGGCGGGTGGGAGTTCGTGGAGCGCACCAACGCCGGCGGCGTCGTCGGGATCGTCGCGACGACGAAGGAGAACGGGCTGATCCTCGTCGAGCAGCATCGCGAGCCCGTCGGCGGGCGCGTGATCGAACTCCCCGCCGGCTTGGTCGGCGACGATGGCGACGCGGCCGAAAGCTCCGCCAAGGCGGGCAAGCGCGAGCTTGAAGAGGAGGCCGGCTACCGCGCGGGGCGCTGCTCGACGCTGGTCAAGGATGGCGTTGTAAGCGCGGGGCTGACGAGCGAGACCGTTGACCTCGTGCGGGCCAAAAACGTTCGCCGGGTCGCCGAAGGGGGCGGCGTGGCGGGCGAGGAGATCGAGGTTCATGTCGTGCCAATGGCGGATGCGGCGGCGTTCCTGAAGCGTAAGCAGCGGGCCGGCCGGCGGGTCGACTTCAAGGTCTACGCCGGGCTGTGGTTCTGCCAGAGCGAGGCGTGACGCGGCCGATCTGTCGCGACGGCAATTTGCGGTGGCGGGCGAGGGCGCTTCGGTTAAGCTGACGGCCATGCAAGGCGTGTTGCCGCCCAAGACACAGTCGGGGGCGGGTTATGAGGCATCGTCGGTGCGCCAGTTCACGGTGTTCCTCGAGAACCGCGTGGGCAAGATGGCGCTGCTGCTTAACCACCTCGAGGAGGCTGGCCTGCGCGTCAACGCCTTCAGCGTTGAGGAGTCGACCGACATTTCGCTCATGCGCATCATCGCGTGCGATCCCGAGGCCGCCCGCGATTGCCTGCGCGCCAACCACTTCAGCTTCAGCGAGACCAGCGTGCTCGCGGTCGAGATCCCGCAGCGGACGCGCGTGCCGATGATCCACGTCGCCCAGGCGCTGCTCGCGGCCGAGGTGAACATCCACTACGCCTACCCGCTGCTGCGGGCCCACTCGGACCCGGCGATTGCGATTTACGTGGACGACCTGCACTTTGCTCAGCGCATCCTGATGCGGAAGAACTTCCGCCTGCTGGGCGAGTCGGACCTTCGCAAGTAGCCGAGGCTGCGCTGGCGCGGCAGGGTCGATTGTGCCGATGAGGCCGGTGATGACGCCCGCGCCGCGGAACCTCGCCAGCCTCGCCGTAACGCGGGCCGTCTCGCTGGACGTTCACGGCCACCGCGTGAGCCTGATGATCGAGCCCGGCGAGCTGCGCCGCGTCGCCGATCGGCTGCTGCCGTCGCTGACCGTTGATCGCTCGGCCGCGCCGCTTTCGGACGCCCCGCCGCTTGATGGCGTGATTCGGGAGTTCCGCGAACCCGACGTGCTCCGTTGCGTCTCCCGCGACGCGGTGGCCGTCAACGAACAGGACCCGGCGTACCACCCGCTGCTCGAGCTGTTTCGCACGCCCGACGGCAGCCGCTGGTGGATTGTGGACGAACGTTGGGGCCTGTGCGAAGTCGATCTGGTCCGCCGGATTTGGCGCGGCTTTGTTCTTCCCGAGCCGGCCATCGACCCGGTGCGGCTGTTCGAACAATGCGTGTGGTGGCCGATCGCGCAGTTGTTGCGATCGTCGCTGGTGCACCTGGTACCGGCGGTCAGCGTTGGGCGATCGGGCAACGGCGTGCTGATGCTGGCGCCGTTTGAGCTGTCAAGCGAGCTGCGCCACATGACCGGCCGCGGCATCGCCGCGATCGGCCAGCGCTGGACGGCGATTCGAAAGTCCACCGACGGCCGACCTGAACTCCTGCCGCTGCCCGGCCTGACGCCCGAGGCAACGGCCGTGCGCCCCTTGCAACTCGCCGGGCAGACTGGCGCCTGGACTGATCTCGCCCCGCCGGTCGAGCAGTCGGCCACGTGCCGGCTCATCCTCGTGATCGACCCCGTCCGCCGGGGCGAGACGACCAATACGCCGCTGAGCCCCGCCGAGGCGCACCGGGCCTTGCGCGAGGCGTGGCCAATCTCCCCGATCGGCCCCAGCGCGACGACAACGACGCTTCCGGCAGAACTGGCCAAGGCAACCACGGTGCATCGCGTCCGGCTGGGGCGTGATCCGACACGGCTGGCCGACCTGCTGCTCGGTTCGCCGCAGGCCGTCGCGGCTACCCGTCGCGTGGCGTGATCGCCGCCACGATCGAATCAAGCAACGCCGCCGACCGCTCGGCCACGAGTGTCGGCTCCGCGACGATCGCCGGCCGACTTGTCGGCCACAGCGACTCCAGCTTCGTCCAGTCCTTGCCGGTGACGATCAACGTGGCGCCGCCCGCGTCGGCCTCGGTCGCGAGCGGGGCAACATCGGCCGGGGAGAAGGCGTAATGGTCCGGGAAGTCGCGGCGACTCACGATCTGGCCGCCGTCGCGTCGAACGTCCTCGACCAAGGCATCCGGGTTGCCGATCCCGCTCGCGACGAGCAGCCGCCGGCCCCGGACGTCGGCGACGGTTCCATCGTGCGATCGGTAGTTCAACGCAAAGCGTGACCGGTAGACGGCGGCGGGAGTTGCGGCGTGAAGTGTCGTCTCCACGCCTTCGACATCGGGCGCCAGTTGACACCGCGTCAGCAGGATGGCCGACGCGCGCGACAACCCGCTCAGCGGCTCGCGCAGCAGGCCACGCGGCAGCACGAATCCGCCGCCGAAGGGATCGGTCGCGTCGATCAGCACCAGATCGAACTGGCGGCGGACCCGGCGGTGCTGGAAGCCATCGTCCAGCAGGAAGACCGACACGTCAGGGTTGGCCTGAAGTACGCACGAGGCGGCGGCGGCGCGATCGGGATCGGCCTCGACGGGCACGCCCCCGCCCAGACGCGCACGCAGCAAGCGCTCTTCGTCGCCACCGGTTGGCCCGCCCTTGTACCCGCGCATGAGGATCGCCGGCCGATGTCCGCGACGCGAAAGCTCCTCCGCCAGCCACGCCACCGTCGGCGTCTTCCCCGTCCCGCCGGTCGTGATGTTTCCGATGCTCACCACCGGCCGCGGCAGCGTGACGCGACGTTTCCAATCGAGCTCGAAGAGCCTGTTCCGCAGGCGCATCGCGCCCGAGTAGGCGGGGCTGAGCCCGGCGAGCGCGATCCGCGTGCCGCCCGCGATCAGGCCGGGCCGGCCGCGAATGACCTGGAGATACCAATCGTGCGCCAACGTCATGCGGAACCTGCCGAGCTCGAACGCGAGAGCGGCAGCGGCCGGTCGACCGCGTCATCGTACTGCACATCCGCTCGCGGCAACGCATTGAGGCGGAAGCGCCGAACCCACTCGGCAATGCTCATTTCGGCGTCGGTCGTCTCGATCCCGGACAAGCGGGCAAGTAGCGCGCGAACCTGCCCGGCCGTCACACCCTCGTCGCGGAGCTGCGACAGGCGCGTGTCGCCGTGCCGCTTGGCCAGCTTGCGGCCGTCAGGGCCGCGGACCAGAGGAAGGTGGATGAACGCCGGCAACTCGTCCTCCCGGCCGAGCGCGCGGGCGATAAAAATCTGGCGGGCGGTGCTCGCAAGAAGATCAGCGCCGCGAATCACGTGCGTGACGCCCAGCGCCAGGTCGTCCACGACCGACGCCAGCTGATACGCCGCCGCACAGTTGTGGCGACGCACGACAATGTCGCCGATATCGGCCGCGACGAACTGCACCGAGCCGAAGAACCCGTCGTTCCACGCGGCCACGCCGTCGATGCGTAGCCGCCGCGTAGCGACATCACCATTTTCGACCTGGTCGCGGCAACGCCCGCCATAGATCACGGCACCGTCGTCCGCCCGCGTTGTTGCGTCCCGCTCCAATTCCGACCGCGTGCAGGCGCACCCGTAAAGCAGGCCCGCCGTCGTCAGATCGGCCAGCGCGTTCGCGTAGTCGGCCTGCCGCTTGGACTGTCGAATCGGATCACCGTTCCAGAAGAGCCCGAGCCAACGTAGGTCTTCCACGGCCGCAACGTCGGCCCCCGGTTTCGTTCGGGGCGTCTCGAGGTCGTCGATGCGAAGCAACATACGGCCCCCTCGCGCGGCGACCATCGCGTGCGCGACCAGGAACGTCCGCGCGTTCCCTAGGTGCAATGCACCAGTAGGCGACGGGGCGAGGCGGGAGAGCACCCAACACTCTTGCATTGGTTCCGCGGAGCGTCGAGCCTGTTCGAAAAAGGGACTTTAGTTTGCGGTCGCGATGGCGACGCCTATTGTGGGCACGAGTGGTGGAACAAGTGCGGGGGCCGCGTTACAACTAGCATCGCGTACCCGGCCCATCTTCCAATCAGTTCTCTCACCGATTTTACTATGGCACGCGGAACTTCAAGTCGTCAACCGAGCATCGCCCAACTGCAGTCCATGCTCAAGGATCAGCGGTCGCGCAAGTCGAAGCTCCTTCGGGACCGGGCGACGCTTCAGAAAAAGCTCGAGCAGATCGACCGCCAAATCGCCGGCCTCGAAGGGGCCGAAGGCGGGAACGGAACCAGCTTCACGCGCGGGGGTCGTCCGCGGAACGAGCAGTCGCTGCCCGACGCGGTCCACACCGCGATGAAGAAAAGCGGCAAGCCGATGAAGGTCGGCGAGATCGTCGAAGCCGTCGAGTCTTCCGGCTACCAGAGCAGCAGCGCCAACTTCCGCGGCATCGTCAACCAAGCGCTGATCAAGGACGAACGCTTCGAGCAGCACAGCCGCGGCGTCTACAAACTGGCCTGATCGGGCATGTTCGCCTGATCGTGCGGCGGCGCAGCGAGCCCGTCCGCCCGCTTGCGCAGAAACTGCACGTGGAGGCGAAGGTTGTAGAACTCCTCCATGTAGCTCAGCGGCACGCTCACGTCCCGCGCCTCGCGTTCGAGCGACGCGAGGCGCTCCACTTGCGCCCGCGCCACCTCGGGGGGGCGGATCGCCCGCAAGCACTTCGTCCACGCTTCGCAGTTCGCGGGTACCATTTATAAATCCGCGACCGCACCCGCCAGACGTAGATCGGCGGGGCGAGCCGCACCAGCGGGATGAGCAACGTCAACAACGGCACGAGCACGATGATGCCGCGCTCCGCAAAGCTCGCCGCCCAGAACGGCAGGGCCCTGCGCAGGAAGCTCGGGCCGTTCTTGAAGTAGTGGTCGGCCGTCTCGCTCAGGGGCAGTTCGGTGAAGCGCTCGCTTGGGAAGTCGCCCGGCGGGCTCAGGAGCGTCCCGGCGCGGTGTTCGCGCTGCACGGCCATCGCCGCGAGCAGTACGCCGGCGCTGTGCGTATCGCCGCGTGTCGCCAGGACAGCCGCCGGGGCGACCAGCGGCACGTCGCTCGGCGGGCGGTTCGCGGCCAGGCTGATCGTCCCCTCGGGCAACAGCACCGCCTCCAGGAACGGCATCCGCCGCGCTAGCGCCGGCGCCCGACGCAACGGCAACAGGCGGATGTCGGCCGACTCGTGCAGCGGTTGAAGCAACGCCGCGTCGGGCGCGACGACAGCGAACATGGCGTCGAGTTCCCCCGCCGCCAGCGACGCGGCGGCCTCGTGGAGAGGAACCTCGACCGCTTTCACGTCAAGCTCGAACTCTCCCAGCACGGCCGTCGCCAGCCGGCGCGTGCCGCTGCCGGGCGGGCCGATCGCCACCCGCTTGCCGCTGAACGCCTGAAGGTCGTCCACTTCGCCCAGCGCCGCGCGGTGAAACACGAGCAGCGGCTCGAGGTAGAGGCTCGCGATCGACTGCAACTCCGCGTGCGCGCGGTCTCGATCGCCCGCATCTTCGGGAAGCGTTCCGCCCTGCACGATGGCCAAGTCGGCGTCGCCGGCGAGGAGCAACGCGTAGTTCTCGACGCTGCCGCTGGTGTGGAGAATCTCCAGCTTCACGCCGTTGCGTTCGAAGGTGTCGCGGTAGGCCTCCGCCGCCGCCGCGTACGCGCCGCCGTCGGGCCCGGCGGCGAGGGTCACTTGATCGGGCGGCGCCGGCTCGACCCACCGGTACGCCAGCCACACGCCCAGCAGCGCGATCGCCCCGCAGATCAGCCACAGCCACCAATGCCGCGAAGGCGAGGTCGAGTCGGCAGTGCTCACGCCGCACCATACCCGCTGAACGGGCGGCGGAGCGCGACGAGCGGGATCCAGTCGCCGCCCGCCTCGCGCGACCAGGCCGCCACCGGGGGCGGACCCGAAAGCCGCACGTCTCCCCCGCCGCCACCCGCGCGGCAGGCGGCGGGCGATTGCGTCGACAGGTGCAGCCGGCAGGCGAGCGGGCGTTCGGCGTAGATCCCGCAACGCTCGTTGATCAGGAACGGGCAGTCGACGTCGGCCTGTCGATACGCCTGCGCCAGCCACGCGCGGCCATCCGGGGGAACACTCGCCGGGTCAGCCGCGAGGTCAAGCAGCAGTTCCGCCAAACCTTCAGCCTCGAGGGTTCGCCAAGCCTGCTCCCAACGTTCCTGAACCAGAGCCGCGTCGCCGGGTTGAAGCCTGTCCAGCAGCGCCACAAGGCGATCCGCCTCGGGCGGCGCCAGCGGAACGAGGTGCCGACAGCAGGCGGCGCAGCCCGGCTCGCACGAGACGTCGACTTGCAATTCGCGCACCCGGCGCTCGGCGGCGTCGCGGCGGCGCTCGACGTCGGGATCGCGGGGCAACACGGGCAGGCGCACGCCACGAGGGTAGCACGTGCCCATTGCCTCCCGATAATCCTCAAGCCGCCCACGACGCGCGCCGATGAACCTTGTGGAGCGCCCGCCTTTGCGCGGTCGCGAACACATTATGGCAGGAATCTCCAGCAGCATCGGCCTCGTCAGCGGCATCGACTCGGGCAGCCTGATCGAGCAGCTCGTCCAACTCGAGCGCCGGCCCATCCGCACGCTCGAGTCGCGCATCGCGCAGACGGCCCAGGTGCAGCTTGCCTTTACCGAGCTCGGCACGCGGCTCAACACGCTCAAATCCTCCGCCGCGTCGCTGCGCAAGCCGACGACCTTCGAGCAGAACTCCGTCAACACCAGCGGCGCCGACACGCTCACCGCCACCGCCGCCGTCGGCACGGCCGCGGGCACGTACGACTTCAGCGTCGCCCGGCTCGTCTCGGCGCAGCAGCTCGTCAGCAGCGGGTTCGCCGACGCCGACGAGACCCGCGTGGGCGCCGGCACGATCTCCGTCGAGCTCGGCGACAGCCGCCTTGACCGCAGCCCGCAGCTCGACGAGCTGCGCGGCGGCGAGGGCGTCGACCGCGGCATCATCGAGCTCACGGACCGCGCCGGCGGAACCACGCGCATCGACCTCGGCGACGCCATCACGCTCGACGACGTGGTGAGCCGGATCAACGCCGCCAGCGGGGCGCGGTTCAGCGCGGCAGTCGAAGACAACCAACTCGTGCTCGCCGACCGCTCGGGGGGCACAGGCCGCCTGCTCGTGCGCGATGTCGTTGGCACGAGTGCGCAAGACTTCGGCATCGTCGCCGACATCGCCGCCAGCACCGTCACGGGCGACGACCTCACCGACTTCGGCCGCAATACGCCGCTGTCGCTGCTGCGCGACGGCCAGGGCATTGCCAACGGTTCCGGCGACGGCCTGACCGTGACCACGCGCAACGGCACGAGCTTCGACGTCGACTTCGAGGACGCCGACTCGCTCGGCGACCTGATCGACCGCTTCAACGACGCCAGCGGCGGCGCGGCCACGATGGCCATCACCGGCCGCAGCGTGCGGATCACGGACAACACCAATTCGCCCGCCTTTCCCTTCCCGGCGACCGATCTCGTTGTCACCGGCCGCGGCGGCACGTCGGCGGCGGCCGAGCAGCTTGGCCTGGATGGCAGTTCGGCCAGCGGCGTCCTGCGGGGCCAGCCACTCGTCGCGGGCGTCGACTCCTACCTCCTCTCCACGCTCAACGGCGGCGTGGGCATCACCCTCGGCACCGTGCGCGTCACCGACTCGTCAGGAAGCTCGGCCAACGTTGACCTGTCGGGCGCCGCCGATGTGCGGGACGTGCTCAACGCCTTCAACAACAGCGGGCTCGACGTGCGTGCGCAGCTCAACGACGCCGGCAACGGGATCGACCTGATCGAAACCGAGGGCGGCTCGCTCACCGTGGCGGACATCAGCGGCACCGGGGCGGCCCAGCTCGGCCTGACAGGTACCTTCGCCGACGGCGCGGCGCGCGGCGAGAACCTCCAGCGCGCCTGGTTCCAAAGCGACACGAAGCTGGCGGACCTCAACATCGGCCGCGGCGTGCGTAGCGGCGTTGTCAGCATTGGGGACTCCAACGGCAACATCGCCGACTTCGACTTTTCCGGCGGCGGCTTCGACACCGTGGCCGACGTGCTGGCAGAACTCAACAACGGCGCCAGCGGCGTTGCCATCACCGCCCGCATCAACGACACCGGCGACGGCCTAGTCATCGAGGATGACAACGGCGGCACGCTCGTTATCACGGACAAGAGCGGCGCCTTCGCGACCGACCTGCGCATCGCCGGCACCCACGACAGCGGCGTGGCCGACGGCAGCTTCGAGGTGGACGTCGAGGTCGACGCGACCGACACGCTGGAGGACGTCAGCACGAAGCTCAACGCGCTGGGCCTGCCGGTGCGCAGCGACATCATCAGCACCGGCAGCGGCGCGACCCCGTACCGGCTGAGCGTGCTCGGCCGCGAGTCGGGGGCGGCCGCGGGGTTCACGTTCGACGCCCGGCTCGGCGACGACGGCGCGGCCATGACGACCGACGCCCTGAGCCGCGCCCGCGATGCCGTCCTCTTCCTCGGCGGCGAAACCTCGGCACGGCCGCTGATGATTACGAGCGGATCGAACTCCGTCAGCAACGTCGTGCCCGGCCTGTCGCTGGAACTCACGCAAACGGGCGGGCCGACTCGGGTGACGGTGGCGAGCGACGAGAGCGGGCTGATCGACGAGGTCGGCACGATGGTCGAGTCGTTCAACGCCCTGCGCGACAGCATCGATGAGGCGACCGATTTCGACCCCGAAACCAGCCGCCGCGGCCTGCTGTTGGGCGAGCCGGTGGTGACGCGGATCGAGGCCGATTTGTACCGCGCGATCAACAGCGTGATCGACAGCGGCAACCCGAAACACCGCATCCTCGCCGACGTCGGCATTGGCGTGGCGGAAGGGGCGAAGCTGGAGTTCGACCCCGAGGCCTTCCGCGCCGCCCTGGCCGACGACGCCGAGGCCGTTAAGCGGCTCTTCTCCACGGTCGACGGCGGCTTCGGTCAGCGGTTGCAGGAGATGATCGAGAGCGCCACCGATCCCGCCGATGGCCGGCTCAAGCGCGTCGACGACACGCTCAAGGAGCGCACGAGCGACATGGAAGACCAGATCGCCACGATCGAGGTGCGCGTGACCGCCAAGGAGCAGCGCCTTGCCAAGCAGTTCCTGGACATGGAGCTGGCGCTGTCGAAACTGAACTTCCAGCAGCAGCAGCTTTCGGCGATCCCGTCGTTCAACGTCCAGCCCGCAGCGGCGAGCGGCGGGTAGCGCTGGCGTGGGCTTATGAGACGCCGCGCCGCGCTGCGGTTCGAGGCGTTCAGAACCGATAGCGGGAGAGGACGCATCGCACGCGCGCGAGCGTTCGCCCCCAGTTCGAGAGCAACCGACTTCGCACGATGTACGCACCCGCACGCCCCACACCGACCCCGACGCCGGCCGCGCCCACCACCGCGCCCTCCACCGCGCCCACCACCGCGCCCAAGGCCAATGCCTACCTGCAAGCCAGCGTGCTGACGGCCTCGCCGGAGCAACTGCAACTACTGCTCTACGACGGCGCCATCCGCTTCGCCGAGCAGGCCCGCGTCGCGCTGGAGGCGAGGCAGTTCGACCAAAGCTACGACCGCCTGACCCGCGCGCAGGCGATTATCATGGAGTTGCAGCACTCGCTCAAGCCCAGCGTCGACGCGGCGCTGTGCGAGCGGATGAGCCAGCTTTACAACTTCATCTACATGCGCTTTGTCGACGCCAACATCCAGCAGGACGTCGCGCCGCTGGACGAGGGGCTGTCGGTGCTTCGGTACCAGCGCGAGACGTGGGTGCTGCTCATCCAGCAGACGGCCGTCGCGAAAACGGAGGGGGCCGAGCGTGCCCTGCCGGAACCGTCGCCGGCGGCGCAGCGCGTCGAACGCCTCAGCCTCGCCGGCTGACGCGCACGCACGTTACAAAATCTGCGTCAGCCAGACCCACGCCGCCAGGAGCGAGCCGACCGCTCCACAAACCAGGCCCGCGATCGCGAGGCCGCGCCCGCCGGTGGAGGCGTTGTCGCCGCTGGTCTGCCGCAAGGCGATCAGCCCGAAGATCACCGCCAGCACCGGCACGACCACGGTGCAGAACGTGACGAGGCCGATGATCCCCAGGACCAAACTGGCCGTCGCGAAGCCGTTGCTGCCGCCGGCGGCCTCGAGCGTGGTGCCCTCCATCGTGAAGGGCATGCCGCAGTTCTTGCAGTTGTTGCCGCCGATCGGGTTGGTGCTCTTGCAGCGTGGGCAGCGGATGTACTGGTGGCCGTCGGCGCCGCGCTCGATCAGCGGCGCCCGCTCGCCGGCGGCGGCGTAGGCGTGAACGGGGTGCGGGTCCTGCTTGATGACCTTGCCCGTCATCGGGTCGATCAGCCGACCGTAGCGGTCGAGGATCGGGATGATGATCGTGTTGCCGCACGTGGGGCAATGCCCCTCCTGGCCAGCCATCTGCGTCGTCGCTTCCAGCCGGCTGGAGCAATACTGGCAGTTGAAGCCGTACCGCCGCCCCGCCGCGGCGCGCTGCACGTCCGGCAGCGCCGGCACCTGGGCCGGCGACGAGCCGAGCGGCCCAACCGGTTTGGCCTGGGGATTGTCTTCCTCACCCGACGCCTGCAACTCGGCCATCTCGGCCTCGTACACGTCGGGCGCGGGGACCGGCATCGTGCTCTTGCACTTGGGGCACCGCACCAGCCGCCCGGCCTGCTGGTCGGGGGCCCGCAGCTTGGCATCACAGGTGGTGCAGGCGAACTCCGGCATCGCCAATCACTCTACCGGACGCAACCGCCCCGGGCGACCTACCCGCCCGTCGCCCACGCGACGAGCGTCCGGACGCCAAAGCCGGTCGGCCCCTTTTCGTAGAGCGGCGTCTCCTTGTCCGTCGTCGCGGGGCCGGCGATGTCGAGGTGGACCCACGGGCACTCGTCGCCGCCGTCGAGATTGCCGGGGATAAAGTGGTGCAAAAACTCCGCCGCCGTGCACGAGCCGCCGGCGCGGCCGGGGGCGTTGAAAATGTCGGCGCTGGGCGCCCGCAGCATGTCGCGGTACTCGTCCCCGATCGGCAGTTGCCAAAGCTTTTCGCCGACCGACTGCCCCGCCTGCTTCAGATCCGCGACGAGCGCATCGTCGTTGGAGAACGCGCCCGCGCGATCGTTGCCGAGGGCGACGACGCAGGCGCCCGTCAGCGTGGCCAGGTCGACGCAGGCGGTTGGCTTGAAGTGCTCGATGCCCCAGCTCAGCGCGTCGGCTAGCACGAGTCGGCCCTCGGCGTCGGTGTTGGTGACGTCGACTGTCACGCCGTTGTACATCGTCAGGATGTCGCCCGGCCGGTACGCCGTCGGCCCCGGCGTGTTCTCGGCCGCGGCGAGAATGCCCACGACATGGCGGCTGGCCCCGAGGTGCGCCAGCGCCGCCATACACCCCAGGGCCGCCATGCCGCCGCACTTGTCGAAGATCATGCTCGGCATGCTCGCCGGCGGCTTCAGGCTGAGGCCGCCGGTGTCGAAGGTGATCGCCTTGCCGACGACCAGCAGCGGGCGGCTGCCCTTCTTGGTTCCCTTGGGCTTGTGCTCGAGCACGATCATCCGCGGCGGCGAACCGCTGCCGGCGCCCACCGCCAGGATGCCGCCCATGCCGCGCTCCTTGAGTTCCTTCTCGTCCATCACTCGGCAAGACAGCGTCGGGTACTGCTTGGCCAGGCGCTGCGCCTCCTTGGCGAGCGTGGGCGGGTTGATGTCGTTGCCGGGGCGGCTGGCGACCGTGCGGGCGTAGTTCTGGCCGACGCCGATCGCCTCGCCGCGCTGGACGGCCTGCTTGTCGCCGCCGAGCATTGTCAGCTTGAACTTGCCGGGCGCCTGGCCGTCGCGTTGCCCGGCCGCCTTGCCGCGATACTCGCGGTAGCTGAAGGCGCCCAGCAGGAAGCCCGTCGTCGCCGCCTCGTCGCCATCGTTCGGCGGGAGCAGCGCGACCTTCGCCAGCCCGTACTTTTTCGCCTGCTTCGCCGTCGCCGCGCCAAAGCGACGGGCGGCGTCGCCAGGCGACTTGCTCGCGTCGCCGACGCCGACCAGCAACAGCCGGTGGCCCTCGACCACGTTCGTCGCGACCTCGCCCGCCTTGCCGGTGGAGCTCGCGTCGTCCACCAATCGCTGCGCGGCGTCGGCGAGCGCTTCGGGCAACATCGTCGTCTCGCCCAGCAGCGACGCCTGCTCGTTCGCCCGCGCCACCGCCACAGCGACGGCCACGTTCTTTGGAAGTTTCGACCCGGTCGACACCTGCACGTCGGCGCTTGTTGCAATCATCGCCCGAACCTAGCGGGGCGGACGCGAAGCAACAAATGGCCGATTTTTCACGGGCCGCCTACTCCGCCGCGAGGGGCGGGCGAACGCGGAAGGTCTTGCGGACCGGCGTCAGGCAGCGCGTCGCATCACAAGCCTGGTACGCGAGCGAGAGTTCCACGCCCTGCTCGGTGGCATCCGACGACAGCGTGATCGGCAGCTCCACCCCGCCCGTCAGCCGGCCGTCGCCCGGCGCGGGAAAGTCGACCGACGCGACCTCCGGCCCGGCCACTTCGACGGCCGACTCCGGGCCCGCGTGGTTCGGCGCGTACAGGTGAAACCCGTCGGCCACGGCCAGCTTCAGGACGATGTCGCGCGGCCCGGCCCAGGCGGCGCCGACCTCGACCGCCGCGTCGGCCTCCTCCGCGACCGACTGCGGCGCGGCGTCACGCTGGCCCCGCACCACAAAGTCGCCCTCGCGCTCCCGGAACCGGATGGCCGCCATCAGGAGCGTGGCCGACGACTGCGGATAATCGCGCAGTTGCCCGGCGAACGGTTCGATCACCTGCCGCGCCTGGTCCGCGCGGTCGAGCTCCAACATGAGCAACGCTGCCGACCCGTTGCCGCTGGGCAGCGGGTTGTCACCGGCCGAGCAGCGCCGCCGACCGCCGAGGGAGGCCGGCGATGCGTCGGCTTCGGCGGTGTTGTAGTAGCCGCCCAGCGCGTCGTCCTCGAAGCGGACCTCCAACTGCACCGCCAGGGCCGCGGCGTGATCCTGCCACGCCTCGTCGCCGCCGGCCTCCCACAGCGCGAGGCAGCCGCGGGCGAGGTGGGCGTAGTCCTCCAGCGTCCCCTCGCTCGGGTCGGTCTTCCCGTCGCGGCTCGAGCGGAGCAGGCGGTCGCCCTGCTTGTGATGGCGCAACAGCCAGGATGCCGCCCGCGCCGCGGCCTCGCGATAACCGCGCTCCTGCAACACGTCGGCCGCGTGCGCCAGGGCCTGGATCATCAGGCCGTTCCAACTCGTGATGACCTTCGTGTCGAGCAACGGCTGCGGCCGTCGTTTGCGGGCCAGTAGGAGCTTTTGGCGCATCTCCTCAAGTTCTGGTTCCTCCTCCGCTTCGGGCCGCGCGAGGAAGAGCACGTTCGCGTCCTGTCTGTGCGGCGTTGGCCCGTGCGGGTCGGCGAAGTTGAAGCCCTCGCTCAATCCGTACGCCGCGTTGAACCGCCGCCCGTCCGTTTCGCCGAGCACCTCGACGACCTGCTCCGGCGTCCACACGTACGGCCCGCCCTCCTTCGCCTCGGCCTCGGCGTCGAGCGCGGTGAAGAAGGCGCCGTCGCCATGCGTCATCTCGCGCAGCACGAAGTCCAGGCACCGCCGCGCGACCGCCGCGTACCGCCGATCCTCGAACTGCCGGTACGCCTCCACGTAGACCCACGCGAGCAACGCCTGGTCGTAGAGCATGATCTCGAAGTGCGGCACAAGCCATTCGGCGTCGGTGCTGTAGCGGTGGAACCCGCCGCCGAGGTGATCGCGAATGCCGCCGTTGGCCATCGCGTCGAGCGTGGTGCGGATTTGGTGTTCCCACCCCTCGTTGTCCTTCGCGTACGTGTGCTGGGCGAGCAAGAGCAGTTGCAACAGCGTTTGCTGCGGGAACTTCGGCGATCCGCCGAACCCGCCGTGGGCGGCGTCGAAGTCGCGGGCGGCTTCGTTCACGAGTTGCACGAGCAGGTCGTCGTCGAAGGTGACATCCTCGCGCGACGGCTTCGGGCGGCTGAGCTGCCCCAGCACGCGATCGAGGTCTTCAATCGTGGAGGTGAGTTCCGATCGCCGCTCGCGCCACGCCTCGCTGATCGACTCCATCAGCCGGCCGAAGCCCGGCCTGCCGGGCATGTCGGTCGGCGGGAAGTAGGTGCCGGCGAAGAACGGCTCGCCGCCGGGCGTGAGGAAGACGCTCATCGGCCAGCCGCCCTGCCCGGCCAGCACCTGGGTGGCCGTCATGTAGTGCTCGTCCACGTCGGGCCGCTGCTCGCGGTCGACCTTCACGCAGACAAAACCCTCGTTCATCTGTCGCGCGAGCGCCGCGTTCTCGAAGACCTCGCGCTCCATCACGTGGCACCAGTAGCACGTGGAGTAGCCGACGCTGAGGAAGACCGGCACATCGCGCCGCCTCGCCTCGTCAAAGGCCGCCTCGCCCCAGGGCCACCAGTCGACCGGGTTGTCCTTGTGTTGGAGCAGGTACGGCGACGACTCGTTCGCGAGGCGGTTGGGCATAACCGAACGGTATCCTGTGGGCGATGCCTGCCGACACGGATCAAACGTGCGACCGCTGCGGCTACGCCCTGATCGGCCTGCCACCCGACGGCGACTGCCCCGAGTGCGGGCTGGCCATCGCCGCGTCGAGGCGACGCCAGGGTGACGAAGCGGCCCTTGCGCGGCTAGGGCTGCGCATGGGCATCGCGCTGTTCCTGATCGGCGGCGTCGTCTCCTACATCGTCAGCGTCGCGATGCTGGGCGAGGGCGTGCCGTCGGAGCGGCGGAGCGCACTCACCGGGATGACCCTCGGCGTGGTCGGCCCGCGGGTCAGCGTGCTTCTGCTCGGGATCGAAAAGAGCTCGCGCCTGGTCTACGAAGTCGGAAGCCAGCTTCCGCTCATCCTCTCGGGGCCGTTCCTGTCGACGCTTGGCATCTGGCTCGCCACGATCGGCGAACCCGGCGAGACGCGGTGGAACACCACATGGCGATGGTCGAGCCGTCTGGCTTCCGCGCTGCTTGTTGGCGGGATGATCGGCCTGATGCCGTTCGGGTTCATGGCCTATTCCAGCGACGACCTGCCGGCCGTCCGTGGTTGGCTCGTGCTCCTGGTGGACCTGCCCGTGACCGTGCTGTTCCTGACGTACCTGGCCGAGACGGCACGGCCCGCGCGGCGAGGTGCGCGGCCTCGGCTGCTGCCGGCGCTCGTGGGCGCGGTGGTCGCCGCGCAGGGCGTTCTGATCCTGGCGGACGGGTTCGCCAACCGGCGCGGAATCGCCGCGCTCGGATTCTTCAACGGCGAGCCGGCGGCGACCGGCCTGATCCGCATCGCGATGGGGGCCGCCTGCCTCGGCGCATCGGTTTGGGCGTCGAGCGTGCTACTGCGCATCGTCGTCCGCCCGCGCCCCATTGACGCGACGTAGGTCGGCCCAGACCGGGCGGTGGTCGCCGCCGACGTCGCCGCCCACGCCGGCGTGGACGGCGACCAGGTCGCCGTGGAGCATCACGTGGTCGATTCGCACGCCAAGCCCGGCCGGGATGATGTAGGCGAACCACTCGCGGTAGCGCGTGACGGCCCCCGGCCACGTACTGCCGCGGCCCCACCCGGCGTCGTCGAACGCCTCGCGCAAGCCGGCGGACCGCAACACGGAGAGTTGCGGCGTCCACGTGCTGGCGTTGAAGTCGCCTAGGTAGATCGCCGCGCCCGGATCGTGGATCAGGCCGTCGATCAGCGAGGCCGTTTGGCGGAAGTTGCGGGCCACCGTGTCCTTGCCGGCGGGCGAGCGGTGGTGAACGCCGTGAATCGTCAGCGGCGCGCCGTCGAACTCGACGACGATGCGGGCCCGCTCGTAGACGTCCTCGCCCTCCGCCACGGGCTCGGACTCGATCCGGCAATCGCTCAGGAAGGCCCGGCCGTACACACCCTCCTGCTGCGAGGTGTACTGGTACGGGTAGCGATTGAGCAGGCGCTCGACCATCGCGCCGTGGTAGACCTCCTCGTACTCCTCGATCACGAGCACATTCGCGTTGATCCGGCGGATCTCCGCCTCGATCGTCTCGACGTCGCGGTTGCGGGCGTAGACGTTCATCGTCGCGACGCGCAGCGTCTTGCCGGTGCCGGCGGGCCGCGCGACGTTCGGCAGCGCCCGCCACGCCTCGGCGCCGAGCACCGTCGCGGCCAACACGGCGGCGATCACCACGAGTCGGCGGCGACGAATCAGCAGCGCGGCCAGGGCAATCGCGAGCAGGCCAAGTCCGAGGTGGAACTGGAACACCCGCACGCCCACGCCGACCATCTGGATCAGTTGCGCGAATCCGCTCGTCGCTCGCAGGTCGTACGGCCACAGCCAACTCGCGAGCAGCGCGACACCCACGCCGATCACGACAAGCCAAAGCGGGATTGCGATCAGGAAGGAAATCAGCCGCCCAACCGCGCGGAAGAACCCGCCACGCGGGGGCGCGGCGTCCTCGGGCGAATCGGCGGCTTCGGGCTGCTCCGGGATCACGGCGGGGGACAGTAGACGCACGACGAGCCCGGCCGCGCGGGCGGCCGGGCTCAGGGTTCATCGGCTGCACAACAGGCCCTCTCTAGTCCTCGGCCTTCTCCCCGGGCGGGGCCATCTTCACGATCCGCGGGTTGAACCGCGCGACGACGTCGACCAGGTCGGTCTGGGCGTTCATCACCGTGTTGATGTCCTTGTAGACGCCGGGCACTTCGTCGAGCCCGGCCGAGAGGAGCTCGACCTTCGCCTGCTCCAAGAGCGGGCGGACGTCGTTCCAGCGGAAGGTGTGCGTCGCCTGCCGGCGGCTCATCACGCGGCCGGCGCCGTGGCTGGCGGAATTGAGCGACGCCTTGTTCCCGCGGCCGCGCACGACATAGCCGGGCGTGGCCATGCTGCCGGGGATGACGCCGAGCACGCCCTCGCCGGCCGGGGTGGCCCCCTTGCGGTGAACGACCACGTTCTCGCCGTCGTGCTCCTCGATCCAGGCGAAGTTGTGGTGGTTCTCGACCGTTTGCGCGATCTTCAGGCCCGCCGCCTTGGCGACGCGCTTGTGGATCGTCTCGTGGTTGGCGGCCGCGTAGTCGCCCATCAAATTCATCGCCGCGAAGTACTCGGCCCCCGCCTCGGCGTCGAGGTCGAGCCAGGCGAGGTGCTTGAGCTGGCGCGGCAACTCCGGGTGGGCGGCCATCGCGAGACGGCTGTAGTGGTCGCAAACGCTCGCGCCCGTCCCGCGGCTGCCGCTGTGGCTCAGCAGCGCGAGGTACGTTCCCGCCGGCAGGCCCAAATCGTCGGCCGGCAGCGTGACCGTCCCGAACTCCACGAAGTGGTTGCCGCTGCCACTCGTGCCAAGCTGCTTGCGCGCCTTGGCGTGGAAGCGTTTCGTGATCGGGCTCACCGACCAGTCGGCGTCGAGGACGTCGTGGTCGTTGGGCTCCTTGAACTCGCTGCCCATGCCGAAGCGCGTCTCGCTCTCGAGCACGGTCTTGAGCTTCTCGCGCAGCCCTTCGAGCCGCTCGCCGGGCAGATCGTAGATGCTCAGGCGCATGCGGCAGGCGATGTCGACGCCGACGGCGTAGGGGATGATCGCGTTCTTCGTCGCGAGGACCCCGCCGATGGGCAGGCCGTAGCCGAGGTGGGCGTCGGGCATCAGAGCCCCGCGCACCGCGACCGGCAGCGTGGCGGCGTTGTCCATCTGCGCGACCGCCTGCGGCTCAAGACCGTCGCCCCATACGCCGAACTCGGCCGGCTGCTCGCGCGGCGTGAACGGGTGCTCCGCGTCACGCGCCGCCTTGGCCTGAATCAGCGCCGGGGCGACCTCGCCAAAGTGCTCGTGGTCGACGAACGCCTCCGGGTCGTCGTAGACGGCCAGGAAGTGCTTCTTGAAGTCGCGCCCGTCGATGATCTTCTCACGCGCCAGCCGGCCGGCGAGCTTGCGGATCGGCGGGAACAAGTGCTCGGGCACGCCGAGCTTCCTGAGATCTTTGTTGTTCACGGGGTCGTCCTCCGGGACGAAAGCAAGGCCGCCTGCGACGGGTCGGGAAGGGAAGGTCCGACGGGTCGCAGGCGGCCGAGGTGGTCCGCGAAAGAGGGTGCCCGTCAGGATGTCAAACGCATGAAGCCAAAGCCGCTGTCGCACAGCATCCTCCCGCCGGCACCTGGCCGGCGGAGTCGCAATGCGAGTTGAAGCGGTTGGCAGTTCATGGCAAGACCCTTGCGGAGCGGGACGCGAACTCTACCGAAGCCGGCGGAAATCGCAAGAGAAAAAGCGGGGCCGACGCACCGGCCGGCCCAAAGCCGCCTTAGGCCGTGCCGGATGGTGGCGCGTCCGCTAGCCTTGAACAATGCCGCCGGCCGACGCGAGCGACGACCTGCGCCCGTCGATCGGCCTCGCCTCGGCGCTGATGGTCGCGGGCGCGCTGCTGCTGGTCCCGCTCGACCACGGCGATCTGACGAAGGACGGGCCGATGTATGCCTTCGTCCCGCTGCGGTCGCTCGCCAGCGGCGAGTACGTCCGCCTGTACCGCGACTGGGCCGGCGACCTGCCCTACTTCAACAAGCCGCCCCTTCAGTTCTGGCTGACCAGCGGCGTCTACGCCCTGTTCGGCGCGGGCGTCGCGACCGCTCGCCTGGTGGCGGCGCTGACGTGGCTGGCGTGCGTCGCGACGCTCTTCCTCCTCGTCCGCCCGCGCCTGGGCACCCTCGCCGCGACGCTGGCGGCCGCGCTCCTGCCGGTGCAGCGGGAGGTCTTCAACAACGTGCTCGAGGGCCGGCTCGACGGCGGGATGCTGCTGGCGTTCCTGCTCGCGTCGCTCGCCGCGCTGCGGCTGGTCGAGGACGGGCCAAGGCTTGGCTGGTGGCTGCTGCTCGGCGGCGCGATCGGCTTCGGCGTGACCTATCGCGGGCCGTACTCGCTCGCCGGGCTCGGAGTCGTCCTGCTGTTTTTGCTGTGGCAGGCGCCGCGCCTCCTCCGCGACTGGCGCGGCCTGCTCGCGATGTTCGCGGCGCTGATCGTCGCGGGCGGCTGGTGGTGGGCGGTGCAGTACGCGCTCTACGGCGACGAGTTCGCCAATGCCCTGGCCCTCGATGCGGGCGGCAAGCACCTGCGGCGGTCGCGGTCGATCTGGGACTTCCTCAACCCGTACTACCTCAAGCGGATCCCCGAGGCGTACGCCTTCGCGCTCGTCGGTGCGATCGCGGCCGTCTTCGTCTTGCGGCGCGACGGCCTGTCGCCGATCGCGCGACTGTCGATTGTGTGGATCGCCTTCACGCTCGTGTTGATCCAGCTGACGCCCGTGCGCGGCGGGCGGTACACGCTGCCGTTCGCGCCGTGGCTCTGCGTGCTGGCGGCGATCGGCGCAACGGGCTTCGCGGGCTCGCGCAGTTTCTTCCGCAAGATCGCGCCGTTCGCCGGCGTCGCGACGTTGCTGGTCGTCGGCGGCCTGTCGCTGGGCGGGGTCGATCTCGCCGACTCCCAGGACGGCGCCATCCGCGCCGTCGCCGATCGCATGCGCGGCGAGGTCGCCGTGGCCGACGATACCGGCTGGCCCGCCGCGTCGCCGCGCGCGTACCTGCTGGGAAGCGAAACGTCGTCCGACCACCAGAAGCTGTGCGCGATCCGCTTCTGGACACGCGCCTACACGCGAAAGATCCGGCCGGACGAGCTGTCGTCGCTGCCGGCCAACGACTACCTGTTCGTCTTCAACGGCGCCGACCGCGTCGCGACCGCCGAGCGGAACGCTTTGCTGGAATTGCTCGTGAGCGACGGGCGGTGGCACATCTACAAAGTGCGGGAGTAGCTCAAGACACCTCCAACACCGGCGCGGCCTGCGCCGGGTCGGCCACGCGCTTGGCGACCTCGCCCGCGACGCGGCCGGCGAGCGTTTCGAGCGACTCGCGCAAAATGCCGCCGGCCTCGAAGTTCGCGTGCGGCCGACCGGTGTCGCCGTGGATGCGCAGCGCCGGCAGCATCGGGATCTCCGCCAGCACCGGCAACTCCAGCGCCTGGGCCATCTTCCGCACGCCGCCGCGCCCGAAGACGTCGTGCTCGCCGCCGGCCTCGTCGATGAAGTAGCTCATGTTCTCGACGAGTCCCAGCACCGGGCAGCCGAGCTGCTGGAACATCTTCACCGCCCGCGTCGCGTCATCGATCGCCACCTGCTGCGGCGTGGCGACGACGAGGGCGCCCGTCAGCGGCAGAATCTGGCAGAGCGTGAGCGGCACGTCGCCCGTGCCCGGCGGCAAGTCGACGATCAGGTAATCCAGCTCGGGCCAAAGCGTGTTGTCGAGGATGAGCTGCTTGAACGCCCCGTGCGCCATCGGGCCGCGCCACATCAGGGGCTTGTCCTCCTCGACAAGACTGCCGATCGTCACGCCGTGGATGCCGTGGACGTGGTGTGGGAGGATGCGTTTCTTGCTCGCGTCAACCTTCGGCACCACGCCGCGCACGCCGAGCATGGTCGGCATGCTCGGGCCGTAGATGTCGCCATCCATCAGGCCGACGGTCGCGCCGGCGCGTTGGAGACCGACGGCAAGGTTGATCGCGATCGTGCTCTTGCCCACGCCGCCCTTGCCGGCTCCGACGGCGATGATGTTCTTCACCTGCGGCAAGGGGGGCTCGGCAAATCCCTCGGCTTGCGACGACTTCGTGCGCCCGCCGCGCGTGTCGGCCGAAAGCTCGACCTCTACCTCGCTCGCGCCCGCCGACAGCAGCGCCGTGCGAACACGTCGTTCAATTTCATCCTTCATCGGGCAGGCCGGCGTGGTGAGTTCGACGTTCACGCTCACGCGGCCGTCGGCGTCGACGTCGAGCCGCTTGACCATGTTCAGGCTGACGATGTCCTTGAAGAGTTCCGGGTCTTCAACAGTTTTAAGAGCGGCCAGGGCGTCGGCTTGCGTGAAGGGCATCGGGAGTGGACCTTTAAAAGTCGGCAGGTAGACGGATCGGAGGCGGGCCGGTCATCCTAGATTTGCCGGACGCGCCCCATGTCGACCAAATCGCCGCCAAAGTTCGTGAACAAGCTTGTCGACGAGGCCGTCGACCGCGTCAGCTTCCTGCACGGCCGCGAGGCGACCGACTCGCCGCACGTCAGCGAGCACATCGGGCACATCCGCGACAGCCTGGGCATCAACGTTCGGCCCGGCCCCGACGACGACGGCTGGGAGCAGCCCCCGCGCGTGACCCTCGACGACGGCGCCGAGCTTCAACTGTACAAGGATGGCGAGGCGGCCCTGGCGGCGTACCGGGCCATCATGCGGGCCAAGCGGCGCGTGCTGCTGGAGATTTACATTTGGCCCAGCGACGAAACGGGCCGCAAGTTCGCCGAACTTCTCATCGAAAAGGCCAGAGCCGGCGTGGCGGTGTTCATCATCTACGACGGCTTCGGCTCGCTGCTGGCGGATAAGACGATGTTCGCGGAGATGCGCCGCGCCGGCTGCCAAGTGGTGGAGTTCCACCCCGCCCTGCCGCAACGCAGCCGCTGGGGCTGGCGGCTCTTCAACCGCGACCATCGCAAGCTGCTGGTGGTCGACGATAACACGGTGGGCGTGGGCGGGCTCAACGTCGGCAACCGCTACGCCGGCAACTGGGTGGCGAGCGAGGCGCACGTCAAGCCCGAGAAGATGTGGCGCGACGCGGGCGTGGGCATCCGTTGCAAGGGCGCCGCCGACCGGTACGCGCGGGCGTTCGCCAAGACGTGGCACTACTGCCTGCGCCGCGGGCCGATCGGGCGGACCAGCGTCTTCACGGGCCTGGCGTTGCCCGAGCGTGCGGTGTCGCGCATCGGCAAGGTGCAACTGGCGTACAACGGGTTTCGCCCGCTCGACGGCCGCACGCCGACGGACCTGCTGGAGCCGGAGGTCGACGTCGGGTGCGTCGGTTCGGCGCCGGCGTTCAACTCGCCGCTGCGGCCGTTTTTGTACCGGCTGGTGCGCGACGCGCGCAAAAGCCTGTCGCTGACGATGGCCTACTTCGCGCCCGACGACGAGCTGATCGAGGGCCTGTGCGCCGCCGCCCGCCGGGGCGTGAAGGTTCGCCTGATGATGGCCGGCCGCAGCGACGCGAGGATTCTCATCGTCGCCGCCCGCGCCTTCTACCGCCGCCTGATGGACGCCGGCGCGCAGGTTTACGAGCGGCAGGGCGCGATGCTGCACCAGAAGACCATCGTCGCCGACGGCGAACTGAGCGTGCTCGGCAGCACCAACCTCGACTACCGCAGCATCGAGTTCAACCTTGAGCTCTCGGGCCGTCATCCGCAGCCGGGAGTTCGCGCGGCAACTCGACGCAATGTTCGACCACGACGTGCAGTTCGCCCGCCACATCGACCCCGATTCTTGGCGACAGCGCCCCTACCGCGACCGCCTCGTGCAGTGGTTTGTTAGCCGCCTGCGGTACGTGCTCTGACGGCTACTCGTCGAACGTGAACACGCCCTCGCGCGCGACTGCATCGAGTGGCTTTCGGCCCGACGGCTCGATTTCGTCCGATGGATCGGGGTGTCCGACCGCGACGGCGCAATGGACGTCGAAGCCGTCGGGCACGTGGAGTTGATCGAGTACGCCGTGGCGGTCGATGCCGCCCATCGCGTGGGCGAGCAGCCCGAGCTTTGTCGCCTGGAGCGCGAGGTTCTGCACGGCCGCGCCGGCGTCGAAGGCGTGGACGAGGTTCGGCTTGCCGTTCCTGACGAACGTGGTGCGGCTGAAGACAAAGAGAAGCAGGCCCGTCTCCTTCGCCCACGCGCGGTTCGCCTCGACGAGCAGGCCGAGGAACAGTGGCCAATGCGAGTCGTCGCGGCGGGCGTAGCAGAAACGCCACTCCTGCTCGTTGTAGGTCGACGGCGCCCACCGCGCCGCCTCGAAGAGCGTGAGCACGTCGCCATCGCTCAGCGATTCGCCCGTGAACGCCCGCGGGCTGTGGCGGCGGACGAAGAGCGGGTCGACGCCGTGCCTGGCGTCGCGCTGGTCGAAGACGTCGGGCATGGTGCAGGATTACGCGTTCTTCATTGACTCGACGCACTGTTTCAGCGCCGGGACCGGGTTGTCGGGGTCGGCCTCGTACTCGAGCACGGCGTAGCCGTCGAAGTTCGTGTCTTCGAGGGCGTCGACGAACTTCGGCAAATCGAGGGTGCCCGTGCCGACGACCACGTCGTGCCACTGGGCGTTGGGATCGAAGCGAAAGTCCTTGTAATGGACGCCGTAGACGCGGCCATTGAAGAGGTCGCGGGCCCACTTGACGGGGTCGCCGCGGCCGGGGCCGATCTGCATGCACCAGGCGGTGTCGATACAGACGCCGATCTGCGGGCCGCCCAGTTCGAGCAGGTGCTTCAGTACGTCCGGTTGTCCGCCGAACATGTAGCCGCCGTGGCAGTGGATCGCCACGCGCACGCCGAACTCCTCGCCAAGCTTGGCCACCTGCGGGACGGCCTGCCGGAACTCGCCGACGGTGAAGTGGCAAGAAAGGTGTTTCGCGCCGGCGGCCGCGACACACTCGAAGCGCCGGCGGGCGTGGTCGGCATCGCCCTTGAACGTCTCGACGCCGATGCTCACCACCTCTACGCCGTGATCCCGGTACGTCGCGACGATCTTCTCGAACTCGCCCGGCTTATCGAAGTCGGCGTGGACACCGCAGACCTCGATCTTGTCGAGGCCGATCTCGCGCACCTGCTGCGCGACGGCGGGATTCTCTTTCGTGGTGCGAAAGCAGTACGACTGCACGCCAAAGTCACGGGCGGGGGAATGGGCTGCCATTAGTTCGTCTCCGGTTGAATCGCGACCTGCTTGCCGGTCCTGGAGCTTTCGTAGATTGCGTCAAGCACCTTCTGCACCACGAGCGACTCGCTCGGCGGCGTGGCGACTTTCTCGCGGCCGAGGATGGCGTTGATGAAGTTGTGAAAGCGGTCGCAGTGCGGGTACTCCATCGGCACGTCGCTGTCGTCGCCGAGTTCCCTCACGACGAAGTCGCCCTCGGGGTCGGGGCGGGTGAAGATTTTGGCCGGGTCGACGCTGGCGCCGCCCTCGGTGCCGAAGAGTTTGCCGCCGTCGACGCTGCCGTGCTCCTGGTAGGCGGCCCACGAGACGTCGAGGCCGATCGTCAGGCCGTTCTCAAAGGTGATGAGGGCGCTGGCGAAGTCGTCGACGTCGAAGTCGAGCGAAGGATCGCGGTCGGAGAGGCCCCACCCGCCCTCACCCTGGCCGCGGTGGCCGAACTTGCTGTAGGTCTGGCCCAGCACGCTGGTGGGCTTGAAGTTGTCGGCCATGTACATCACGGCGTCGAGCATGTGCACGCCAATGTCCAGCAGGCAGCCGCCGCCGCTGAGCTCCTTGTGGCCGAACCAAGTTTGCAGCCGCGGGATGCCGGCCCGGCGGAACCAGCAGGCCTTGCCGTGATACACCTCGCCCAGCACGCCGTCCCGCACGAGCCTGCGCACCCGCTGCCGGCCGGCGGGGAACCGCTGGTTCATGCCCAGGCAAAAGACGTTTCCGCTCGCCTCGGCCGCATCGACGACCGACCTGGCCTCGCCGTAGTTCAGGGCGAAGGGCTTTTCGAGCAGAAGGTGCCGGCCGCTCTTGAGCACGTCCAGCGCGATGGGCGCGTGGAACTTGTTCGGCACCGCCACGTATACCGCATCGATCTCGTCGTCGCCGAGCAGCGCTTCGAGCGAGTCGTGCGTGCGCGGGATCTTCGCCTCCTCCTTGTACTCCGCCAGCCGCTCCGCGTGCGGGTCGTAGGCGGCGACGAGCTCGGCGTCGTCGTGGCTGGCGATGCTTTGGGGGGCGTAGCGCGCGATCTTTCCGGCGCCGACGATGCCAAGTTTGACGGGCATGGGGTGAAGTCTTCTGGGGTGGTGGGGTGGTGGGGGAGCAGTGGCCGGCGACCCTACCGGCGGGCGCGCGGGGCGGCAAACGTCACTCGTCCTTCGAATCGTCCTTCTGCTTGTCCTTCTTGTCGCCCCCGCCGAGCAGCCGGCCGAAGCCCTCGCGGGCCTCGTCTTCGAGGCGCTTCTTCCCCTGGTCGACCACGTCGTTCGCCGCGTCGCCGGCGGCGCCCTGAAGGTCTCCTTCGAGCGCCTTGTCAATCGCCCGGCCGGCCGTATCGCCGAGTTCGCCGCCAAGCTGCGTGCCGAGCTCCTTCACGAGCCGATCCTTCACTTCCTCTCCGAGCTTGTCCCCGTACTCTGCCAGGACCGCCGACAAATCGCCCGCGAGCACGGCCCGGACCTCCGGCGGCAAATCCTGACTTTCGGCGGCCTTGCGGGCCAGCGTCATCGCCACGTCCGCCGTCACCCGGCCGATCTCGGCGCCGTTCTGCGCCCCCTCGCCGCTGCCGATGTTCCGCATCGTGATGTCTGGCAGCACCAGCGCGTACTCCTCGTCGAGCCCCTCGATGTTCGGCCGAACCGCCACGCGCGTGCCGGTGACGGTGAGCTGGTCGATGAGCATTTTCGTCGGCTCCGTCTCGCTCTCGAGGTCGAGGTTCTCAAGCAACGCCTGAAGGTTCACGCGAAGCTGCTCGGCAATGCCCCCGTCGCCGGGGTTTCGCTCGATCACGAGCGCGGGCGAGTTGATATTGATCTGGTCGATGCGCACCGGCTCGCTCGTGAGCCCGCTGTAGCCGACTTTCACATTCACCTGCCCCATCTCGAACAGGTTGGGCGCGGTGTACCCCTTGGGGTTGACAATCGTGAGCTTGTCGAGCGTGAGCGATCCGCCCAGCAGCGAGACGTCGGCCCGTCGAGCAGGGTGGCGAGCTGAAGCTGGTTGGTCCCCTCCTTCTCGACGGTCGACTCGACAATGGAGTCGATCCGAACGGCAACGATCACGACGCCGACCACGAGCAACACGACAAGGGCAGCGACGACGCCGAGGCCGATTTTGAGGGACTTTTTCATGGGTGTCTCCGATGCGGACGGGAGCGGCCCATTGTACAGCGGCCGACCGATCGGCGGGCCGGATTGACCGGCGGGGCCCGGCGACACACGATCGCCGCATGACGCCGCCCCGCCTCTGGTTACTGATCGCCTGCCTGTTCGCTTTCGCGGCGCCTGCCGGGGCGGAGCTGACGGCCGACAACCTCCTGCTCGTGGTCAACAAGAACGTGCCCGCCGGCGTGGAGTTGGCCGAGTACTACGCCGACGCCCGCAAGGTGCCCGACGGCCGGATCCTCGCGCTCGACCTGCCCGACGGCGACGACATGAAGGCCGACGCCTACGACCGCAATGTCGCCGAGGCGATCCGCCAACACCTGGAGGCCCAGGGGCTCGAGGAGCAGGTCACGTGCATCGTGACGTTCTAACGGCGTGCCCCTGCGCGTCAGCTCGCGCGGCCGCACGCGGGCGGAGAACCAGGAGTGGGACACAATCGCCGTCGAGGGGGAAGCACTCCTGAAGGTGCTGGGCCCGCAGCTCGACCGTGTCGCCGGCATGGCCGACGCGCTGGGGCGCGCATCCCGAGTGATCTTCCGTTCGGCACGCCGATGCAGAAGGCCGTCACGCGGTTGGAGCTTGCCGAGCGGCAGATCACCGCCGGTGCTCGGCAGCTCAGCGAGAGTGAGCAGGCGACACTCGTCCAGCAGTTCCGCCAAGTTCGCGCGGCGCTGGTCGCTCCCGTCGATCCCGACGCGCAGCCGCTGACCGAAGCGGAGAAGGCCGAGCTTCGCGAGGCGGGCGAGACGCTTGATTCGCCGGACGGTCGCCGCCGCGCCCGCGAGCTCGCCAGGCGGGCGGGGATCATCGACTACGCACGCACGCTCGCGCAGCAGCAAAATCACCTCGACACCGACAACAGCAGCGCCGCCCTCGACAGCGAGCTGGCCACCCTCTGGCAACGGGGCGGCACGCGGGCGCGGTGGATGACCAACCCGCTCGTGGGCAACCTCCAGTTCGACCGCCGCCCCGAGCGCCCGCTGATGACCTGCCGGCTCGACGGCGTCGACCCGCAACAGGTGCGCGACCTGATCGCTACCAGCCTGCTCGTCGAAAACGAGGGGCTGACCGGCACGATCGTCGTCGACTCGCGCGGCCTTCAGGTGCCCAGGCCGCCGCAAAAGCCCGACGGCTACTCCCCCTTCGACCAGCGCCTGCGCGAGCTCGCGAGCTACCTCAAGACCAACGCCAGCCTGCCGGTCCTGCACGACGACGAGGCGGCCATCCTCAAGCGCGTCGGCGATCGCTATGCGGCGGAAAACGTCGCGGTCTACGTCGGCTGGTACCAGGTGCGCAAGTACGAGCCGGCGTTCGAGTTCGCCCGCGGCGCGGTGGG